>NZ_BBQI01000026.1 GCF_001652915.1 Cupriavidus sp. D384 | reverse complement strand
GCTCATGCGACCGGGTCGTTAAGTCCCGCCCTTCACGCTATCCCGTTCGATTCCTCAATCGAGACCTTAACTGAACGGCATTAGCTCCGAGGAGCCGGTTTTTTATTGGCTGCCAGCCTGCGACTGTGCGGGGGCGCGGGGCGCGGCTACTTCAGCGGGCGCAGCCGGTCTTCGTCGCCCGCATCCACCGGCGCACCGGCCAGTCCGGCCATGTTGGCCTGGTGGGGCGCCAGCTTGTCCATCGGCATGTTCATGGTTCGGGCGTAGATCGGCAGCACCTCTTTCATGTGCGCCTCCAGCACCGCGATACGGCTGCGGCCCGACGGATGGGTCGACGAGAATTCGTCGCCCGCCTGCAGGAACTTGCCCATCTTCTGCCACAGCGTGACGGCGGCGCGCGGGTCGTAGCCGGCGCGGGCGGCGATATCCATGCCGATCAGGTCGGCCTCGGTTTCCTCCTGCCGGGAAAACCGCAGCGACAGCATCTTGGCGTTGGAGCCGATATCCATGTTGCCGAGGTTGCCGAAGCCGGTCAGTTGCGACACCACGTTGGCGCCCAGGTTCGAGATTTCGGCCTGCGCGGCGCGCTGGCGCGCGTGCTCTTCCAGCGCGTGGGCGATCTCGTGGCCCATCACCACTGCCACTTCGTCATCAGTCAGCTTCAGTTCGTCGAGCAGCCCGGTGTAGACGGCCATCTTGCCGCCCGGCATGCAGAACGCATTGATCTGTTTGGCCCGGATCACGTTGATTTCCCACGGCCAGCGGCCGGCGCGCGGGTTCCAGAGCACGGTCTGCGGCAGCAGCCGGATGCCGATCTCGCGCAGGCGCTGCACCTGCGGATCGTCGTCGTCCAGCAGCGTATGTTTGGCGATGGCTTCCTGCTTGACCTGTTCGTACTCGCGGGCGGCCTGCTGGTCGATGACTTCCATCGGCACGATCTCGCGCACCTTCGAATAGCGCCGCTCCACGCGTACGCCGTCATCGGGGGCGGCCACCAATGCCACCTCCTGCGCCAGCACGGGTAGTGCCAGCGCGAAGGCCGCAGCGGCCAGCGCGAAGCGCAGGCCGGATTGACGCATGGTCTCGGGCACGATGGGATTCACGGCGGGGCTCGATGCGTAATTTGTCGTGACAGGTTCGCGGGCAGCGCGAACGGTGATGCAATAATACACGCCAGCCCTGGCGCCACCCCATCATGAATTTCCAGACCTATCTCGATATCTTCCGCAACCGCCGCATCGGCGCCATGCTGACACTCGGTTTTGCCTCCGGCCTGCCGCTGGCGCTGACTTCCGGCACGCTGCAAGCCTGGATGACCGTGGAAGGGCTCGACATCAAGACGATCGGCTTCTTCTCGCTGGTGGGCCAGGCCTATATCTTCAAGTTCCTGTGGGCCCCGCTGATGGACCGCTACACGCCCCCGATGCTGGGCCGGCGACGCGGATGGCTGCTGGTGACCCAGCTCGCGCTGGTGGGCGGCATCGCGGCGATGGCGTTCTGCCCGCCACACCAGGCCCTGTGGGCGCTGGCGGCGCTGGCGACGCTGGTGGCGTTCCTGTCCGCATCGCAGGACATCGTGTTCGATGCCTACAGTACCGATGTGCTGCGCCCCGCCGAACGCGGCGCCGGCGCCGCGGTCAAGGTGCTGGGCTACCGGCTGGCGATGCTGGTGTCGGGCGGCCTGGCGCTTTACCTTGCCGACCGGGTGCTGGGCTGGTCGAACATGTACCTGCTGATGGCCGCACTGATGAGTGTGGGCCTGCTCACGCTGATGTGGGCGCCAGAGCCGGACACCCCGGCGCGCGCCCCCCGATCGCTGGAAGAGGCCGTGCTTGGCCCGCTGCGCGACTTCTTCGGCCGCCAGGGCGCCTGGTGGCTGCTGCTGCTGATCGTGCTGTACAAGCTTGGCGATGCCTTCGCGGGCAGCCTGTCGACCACCTTCCTGATTCGCGGCCTGGGGTTCGATCCGGGCGAGGTCGGTATCGTCAACAAGACGCTGGGGCTGGCCGCCACGATCATCGGCGCGCTGTTTGGCGGATCGCTGATGGTGCGGCTCGGGCTGTACCGGTCGCTGATGCTGTTCGGCATCCTGCAGGGGGTGTCGAACCTGGGTTACTGGGTCCTGTCGGTGACGCCGCCGCATCTGTGGACCATGGCTGCCACCATCGCCGTGGAGAACATCTGCGGCGGCATGGGCACCGCGGCCTTCGTGGCGCTGCTGATGACGCTGTGCAACCGCTCGTTCTCGGCCACGCAGTACGCGCTGCTGTCGGCGCTGGCGTCGATTGGGCGCGTCTACGTGGGCCCGACATCGGGCTATATGGTCGAGGCGTGGGGCTGGGCGCCGTTCTACCTGGGCACCGTTATCGCGGCCGTGCCCGGCGTGGCGCTGCTCTGGGCGATGCGCAACACGGTCCACCGCTACGAAGCGCAGGCACGCGAACCGGCGGAGGCCGGGGCGGCCCGGCCGGCCTGAGACAGGGGCGCAAGACAGGGGCGTAAGACAGGCCCGGCCAAGGCGGATCGAACAGATCCCTCGCCCTATTCCTTGTAGTAAACGATCTGGTGCGAGGTAGCCAGCAGCACGCCGTCGGGGCTCCAGATCTCGGCGGTCTGATCGAAGAAGCCCTGCCGGAACACGCGCGCCTGGGCGCTGCCCAGCACATGGCGGTCGCCCAGCGCGGCCAGCGTGGCCGCATCGGCGTGGAAATACGTGGTCAGCGATACCGTGCCGGCCGGCACGAAGCCCGCGCGCTTGAGGAAGATGCGCGGATAGAACGCGTCGCACCAGGCCGCAATGGCCGCATAGTCGGGCGTGCGCGCCGGTTCGTCGCGGATCCAGAACTGGGTCAGGCTGTCCGGATTTTCGGTGCCCGGCGCGGCCGTGGGCTTGGCGCCCCGCACCGCGCGCATGTCGTAGCTGTTAATCCATTTCACGGGCGCGAATCCGCCCATTTTCGGCAGCGCTCCGGCGGCGGGCACTTGGGGCATCGTCGCTTCGCCACAATTCCACGTTTCGCGACGCACCGCGAACACGGCACTGCCGGTGGTGGTGACTTCGCCGTTCTGCAGCACTTCCAGATGCCAGTGCTGGGTCGACCGGTTGGTGCGCGACGGCCGCGCGACGATCTCGAAAGCGCCTTCCGCAATCGGGCCGGCAAAGTTGACGGTCAGCGCGCTGGGATCGCCCAGCCGTTCGGGGTGGATCAGCGCCGCCCGCAGCATCGCAGCCGCCGTGGCGCCGCCGAAAGGTCCGATCATGTTCCAGTAGGCCTGGCTGGTGTGTCCCCGGAAGCGGTGTTCGCCGGCCGGTTCCAGTTGCAGGGCGTGATCGAGCGGATGCAGGGGCGCTTGCGTCATGGCGTTGGATGCGGAAAAAAGTACGGTCGTTCGGTAACTTGCGTACGGTATGCGCGCCAGAGGCTTGCGTCAAGCTAGGAACAATCGGATTCCGCCCTGCAGCGCGTCAGGACGAAATCCGGGGTGCCGAAGTCAGGTCGACGCCACCCGATACACCGCCAGGCTGCCGCGCCAGTTGACGCCCCAGTTCACGGTCACGCCTTCGTGCATCACCACGCGGTCCAGCACGCGCAGGCCCACCTTGGGCGCCAGTTCCTCGAAGTCACGAATCGTCAGCACACGCACGTTCGGCGTGTTGTACCACTGGTACGGCAGCGATTCCGACACCGGCATGCGGCCCTGGAACACCGAAAGCCGGTGCGGCCAGTAGCCGAAGTTCGGGAACGAGACGATGCACTCGCGCCCCACGCGCAGCGTGTCGCGCAGCACCTGGGCCGTGTTGTGGATGGTCTGCAGGGTCTGCGACAGGATCACCGTGTCGAAGCTCTTGTCCTCGAACAACGCCAGGCCGCCTTCCAGGTTCTGCTGGATGACGTTGACCCCCTTCTGGGCGCAGGCCAGCACCTCTTCGTCTCGGATTTCGATGCCGTAGGCCTTCACCTCCAGCTCGTCCTGCAGCACGCGCAGCAGGCTGCCATCGCCACAGCCGGCGTCGAGCACGGTGGAATTCGGCTCCACCCAGCGGGCAATCGCGCGAAAGTCCGGACGCAGGGCGAGGATATTGGGATTGGCGGCGGCGTTCATGCACCGATCTCCTCGGCAATGCGCTCGTAGTAGGCGCGCATCAGGTTGTGGTAGCGCGGGTCTTCCAGCAGGAAGGCGTCGTGGCCGTGCGGCGCGTCGATCTCGGCGTACGACACCTGCCGCTTGTTGTCGAGCAGCGCCTTGACGATCTCGCGGCTGCGGTTCGGCGCGAAACGCCAGTCGGTGCTGAAACTCACCACCAGGAATTTCGAGTGCGTCTGCGCCATCGTCTTCGCCAGGTCGCCCTGGAAGGCCAGCGCCGGGTCGAAATAGTCCAGCGCGCGCGTGATCAGCAGGTACGTGTTGGCGTCGAAGTATTCGGCAAACTTGTCGCCCTGGTAGCGCAGGTAGCTTTCCACCTGGAACTCGACGTCGAACGAGAACTGGATGTCCTCGGCCTTCAGCGTACGGCCGAATTTCTCGGCCATGTCCTCGTCGGACAGGTACGTGATATGGCCGATCATGCGCGCCACGCGCAGCCCGCGCTTGGGCTTGACGTTATGCGCGTAGTAATTGCCGCCATGGAAATCGGGGTCGGACAGGATGGCGCTACGTGCCACCTCGTTGAACGCGATGTTCTGCGCCGAGAGCTTCGGTGTGGAGGCCACCACGATACAGTGGCGCAGGCGGTCCGGGTACATCAGGCTCCAGGCCAGCGCCTGCATGCCGCCCAGGCTGCCGCCCATCACCGCCGCGAACTGCTCGATGCCAAAGTGGTCGGCCACGCGCGCCTGCGCGTTGACCCAGTCTTCCACGGTCACCACCGGGAACAGCGCGCCGTAGGGCGTGCCCGTGGCCGGGTTGGCGCTCATCGGCCCCGTGGACCCGAAGCACGAGCCCAGGTTGTTCACGCCGATGACGAAGAACCGGTTGGTATCGAGCGGCTTGCCGGGGCCAACCATGTTGTCCCACCAGCCGATATCGCGCGGATTGTCGGCGGCGATGCCGGCCACGTGGTGCGAGGCGTTCAGGGCGTGGCACACCAGCACGGCATTGCTGCGCGACGCGTTGAGCGTGCCGTAGGTCTCGACCATCAGGTCGTAGCCGGCGATCTGGCTGCCATTGCGCAGCTTCAGCGGCTCGGCGAAATGCAGGCGCTGGGGCGTGACGACGCCGACGGAATCGGTCGGCACGTCGAGTACGCCAGCGGGAGGAGCGACATCGGTCATGGAGCAGGCCCGCGTCAAATCAGCAGGCGAAAAAAAACCCGACCGGCCAATGCGTAGGTTTCGCAGCCAAGTCGGGCTTTTCGCGGGGGTCCCGCGTGTCGGTGCTGGAGCGTGGATGATCCATCCGCGAGGCACCGACCCAACCTCTTTAGCCGCATTTATATTGGCAACCGGAGAATCTTCCCCAGGTGCCGCGCGCCCGCAAGCCAGTCATCAAATCGGCGCGACCCGCACATTATAGTGCAAAGCGCCGGCCGCACGCATGACCGCTTGCCGGCGCGAGGTATTTACCCCAGCAGCACGCGCAGCTGCGCGTCGATATTGTCGCTTGGCAGCTTGCGGAAGCCGCTGCGGGCGTAGCGGTGCCAGTGGCCCTGCACCGTGGCCATGATCAGCGCCACGCGCCCCGGAATATCGGCATCGGAAGGAAACGCGGCCTGCGTGGCCGCCACCTTCAGGCACTGGCGCAGCGATGCCTCGATGCGGTCCACCATCTGGTTCATGCGTTCCTGCAGGCGTTCGTGCTCGCCCACCAGCGCCTCGCCGGTCAGCACGCGTGTCATGCCGGGGTTCTTCTCGGCAAACGTCAGCAGCATGCGCACGATGGCCTGCACCTGGCGCAGGCCATGTTCTTCCTGCGTGGTGATCTGGTTGATCAGGCCGAACACCGTCTGCTCGATAAAGCCGATCAGGCCTTCGAACATCTGCGCCTTGCTGGCGAAGTGGCGGTACAGCGCCGCCTCGGACACCGACAGCTTCGCGGCCAGCGCGGCCGTGGTGATCTTTTCCCCGCGCGGATGCTCGAGCATGCCGGCCAGCGTCTGCAGGATCTGGATGCGGCGTTCGCCCGGGCGCGGGCGCTTGCGTGCCGGGGTCTCCGGCTCGATGGCCGATGGGGCAACTGGCATGAAAGCCTCTGCCTCGCGAGCGATGGTTTGCGTCATGACCCGATTCTCCGCTTTTGTCGTAGGAGTTGATGCATCAATTGTACTTTTATGTCCACATATCCCGGGCGATTCACCACGCGCGCCCGCACTCTAGGGGTGTGATCCGGCTGCATCTGTGGCGCCGTTGCCGCAGTGTGGGCGTTTGACTCGCCGCCTGCCCCATCATTGACCGGAACCGCCGAGGGGTCCTGGCTCTCCGCGGCGACCAGCGTCACCGAGCGTTCCTGGGCCGTATGGCCCACATGCTGGCGATCTTCGGCCGCCAGCATCGACCGCGTGGCCGCATCGCGCGCCGCACCGGCCTGGGCCGGCACCACATGGGGCCGCGACGGCGCCAGCGTGCGCAGGAAGCCGGTGACCCAGGCGGTACGGATACCCATGGCCGCATAGTGCTTCAGGTGCGACACGGTGTCCTCCACCAGCACCACGCGGTGCGGCGCCACGCCGATCTGCGCCAGCAGGCGGCGCAGCATGCGCCGATCCGGCTTGGGCCGCAGGTGACCATGCACCCACATGTCCTCGATGGCCACCACGCGCTCGAAGCAGCGGTCGATGCCCGCCACGGCCATCACCGCCAGCGCGTAGTCGCGCGGCGCATTGGTCACCAGGATCTTGCGGCCCGGCAACCGGCTCAGCCCGGCCACCAGTCCACGGCGCACGCGCACCATGTCGGCCAGTTCGGGGAAGTCGTGCGCGGCGCGCAGGAAGTCCGCGGGATCCACCTGGTGATGGCGGATCATGCCCAGCAGGGTGGCGCCGTAGCGCTGCCAGTAGTCCACGCGCACGCGGCTGGCGGTGGCCTCGTCGCTGCCCAGCACCCGAGCCACGTAGGCGGTCATCAGCCGGTTGATGGCCGGAAAGATCGCGTGCGAGGCATCGTGCAGGGTGTTGTCGAGGTCGAACAGCCACACCGTATCGCCGGACGTATCCCCCACCGCGCCGCGCAGCAGGTGCCGGCGCGGACGGTGGGCGGATGCCTGTCCGGACGAAAGACGGCGTGCGCGATCCCTGCCGCGACGCTGGGTGGGCTGACGGATGAACACGCCTGGATTGTGAACCTGAATGGAGAGTAAGACCGGGAACCCGCGCCGGGCGGGCTCCCTGACGGGCGCGCTCAGTGCGAGCGGATCATCGTGCCGAAGGCCTGTTCGGTCAGGATTTCCAGCAGCAGCGAGTGCTCGATGCGGCCGTCGATGATGTGGACCGAATGCACGCCGCTCTTGGCGGCGTCCAGCGCCGACGAGATCTTCGGCAGCATGCCGCCGGAAATCGTGCCGTCGGCAAACAGTTCCTCGATCTCGCGCGCCGACAGGTCGGTCAGCAGGTTGCCCTTCTTGTCCATCACGCCCGGAATGTTCGTCATCATGACGAGCTTCTCGGCCTTCAGGATCTCGGCCATCTTGCCGGCCACGACGTCGGCGTTGATGTTGTACGCCTGGCCGTCGTCGGAGAAGCCGATCGGCGAGATCACCGGGATGAACGCGTCATCCTGCAGCGCCTTCACCACGGCCGGGTTGATGGCCTCGATATCGCCCACGTAGCCGATATCGATGAACGTGCCGGGGTTCTCGCGATCCGGCATCTGCAGGCGCTTGGCGCGGATCAGGCCGCCGTCCTTGCCGGTCAGGCCCACGGCCTGGCCGCCGTACTGGTTGATCAGCATGACGATGTCCTGCTGGACTTCGCCGCCGAGCACCCATTCCACCACTTCCATGGTTTCCTCGTCGGTGACGCGCATGCCCTGGATGAACGTGCCGACCTTGCCGACCTTCTTCAGCGCCTCGTCGATCTGCGGGCCGCCGCCGTGGACCACCACCGGGTTCATGCCCACGAGCTTCAGCAGGATCACGTCGCGCGCAAAGCCGTGCTTGAGCTTTTCCTCGGTCATCGCATTGCCGCCGTACTTGACCACAATGGTCTTGCCGTGGAACTTGCGGATGTAGGGGAGTGCCTCTGCAAGGATTTCAGCCTTGAGGGAGGGGGCGATGGCCGCTACCGACGTGGTGGCAGGCCCAGGATTGTCAGCGTTCATGGCTTCGGACATTCCGTGTGATCTGGAGCAGGTATCATGACGAACCGTCCGCCTGATAAGGCGGTACGGGGCGAGCCGGCATTGCGGGCAGGCGCCGATTCTACAAGAAACCGGCGGCGGCATTGCAATCGCGGCAATGCAACAAGGATACACGCCATGACCGACCCCTCGACGATCCAGACCGGCCGGCTGCGCCCCGTGGAGCATTGCAGCACCTGCGGGGCCGCGTTCGTCTGCGGGTACGCCGCCGGCCTGCCCGAGTGCTGGTGCGCCAGCCTGCCGCTGCTGCCGGCGCGGCAGATCGTGCCGGGCCGGCATTGCCTGTGTCCCGATTGCCTGAAACGTCGTCAGGCTGAGACACCTCTCAATTCACGGTGAAAATTTTCGCTCCTGCGTTCGGCGAATGACAAAACGGACGCAGTCCGGTTTAACATTCGCGACATGAATAGCCTACGCGGAATCGACCTCAACCTGCTGGTGGTGCTGGAAGCACTGCTGGCCGAACGCCATATCTCGCGCGCCGCGCTGCGGCTGCAGCTGAGTCAGCCGGCCGTGAGCCATTCGCTGGCGCGGCTGCGGCAGTTGCTGGACGACCCGCTGCTGGTGCGGGGCCAGGGCGGGCTGGTGCTGACGCCGCGCGCCCATGAGCTGACCGGCCCGCTGGCCGAGGCGCTGGCGCAGGTGCGCATCCTGCTGGGCCCGGGCGGCTTCCAGCCGGCCACGGCGCGGCGCACGTTCCGCCTGGCGATGTCCGACTACGGGGCGCTGGTGGTGCTGCCCCGGCTGCTGCGCGCCCTGCGCCGCGCGGCGCCCAATATCGACCTGGTGGTGACGCAGTCCAGCCGCGAGACGATGACCGCCCAGATCGCCGATGGCGAACTGGACGTGGCGCTGGCCGCCTTCTCGTTCGAACCCGAGGGCGTGCGTACGGCGGTGCTGTTCGATGACGATTTCGCCTGCGCGGTGGACGCGGCCACGGTGCGCGACACCGGCCGGCTCGACCACGTGGCCTACCTGGCGCGCTCGCATGTGCTGGTTACGGCAGCCACCGAGCGTGCCGAGGCCATCGACGCCGCCGTGACGCGGCTGGGCGGGCGACGCAAGATTGCCTGCTCGGTGCCGCACTGGAGCGTGGCGCCGGGGCTGATCGTCGGCACCAACATGGTCCTGACCACGGCCCGGCGCAGCCTGGAAGCGCTGGCCGACGGCCGTCTGGCCGTCTTCGAGGCGCCGTTTACGATCCCCGGCTTCAGCTACAGCATGATCTGGCCCGAAAAGGCCGATGCCGATCCCGGCCATACCTGGCTGCGTGAACGCGTGCGCGAGGCCGCCACGGCAGCCGACGCGGACGCCGAAGCCGCCGCCATCAGCCTGCGCGGCTAGGCGTCACCTGCCCCGGCCGCCCTGGCCGGGTCCTGCACGGTGCCGGATCAGGCCAGGCCGGGCCGGTTCAGTGCTTGTGATCCATATGGCCGGCGTGGCCGCCGGACTGGGCGGGCGCGGTGACGTCACGCACCTCGGCCTTGACGGTCTGCTCCGTCACCTTGCCGTTCTGCTCGATCTTCAGCGTGATGGGCACCGTATCGCCGGCCTTGAGCTGCTGCTTCAGGCCCATCAGCATCACGTGGTAGCCGCCCGGCTTGAGCTGCACGTCCTGCATCTTCGGCAGGTCCAGCGACGGGAGCTGGCGCATCCGCATCACGTTGTTGTCCATCTTCATTTCATGCAGTTCGGCCGTGGCGACCGGCGACGACACGCCCACCAGCTTCGCCGCTTCGTGCGCGTGCAGCGTCATGAACGCGCCGGACGCGGTCTGGGCCGGCACCGTGCCGCGCACCCAGGCGTCGCTGACGTCGACCTGCGCCAGGGCCTGGGCGCTGACCAGCAGGCCAGCCAGGCCAAGGGTGACGATGGAAGCGGCGCGCGCCGCGCGGACTTTGGCTTGCATTGGGAACATCTCCACGATTCGGATCGAAGGCGACAGGATTGAGGGCGATCATTAGACCATGGCTGGCCGGACACTGCCCGTCGCCCGGTCCCCGCCGCCCGTCCGTCTCCCGGTAGCCAGACAGTCTGGCAGCCCCGTGCCCGCCCCAGAATGCGGCACGGTGTCGCATGACGGGCAACCTGCCGCAGCATTGCTACACTCGCGCCATGCACGCCTCGATCGACCTGTCCCCCACCCCGCTGCCGGCCATTTTCGGCATGCCGGCGCAACGCCATAGCCTGGTCAGCCTGCGCCGCCTGTGCTGGCTGCGCTGGGCGCTGCTGGCCGGCCAGGCCATGCTCCTGGTGTCGTGCGAGTCGGTCGCCGGCATCATGCTGCCCTACAAGCCGCTGCTGTTCCTGTTCACGATCCAGACCACGTTCAACCTGTACTCGGTGGCGCGGCTGCGCTGGCATGCCACGCGCGGCACCATGCCCGGCGACGGCGAACTGATGGTGCAGATGATGGTGGACCTGACCGCGCTGTCGGCCATCCTGTTCTATACGGGGGGCGCCACCAACCCGTTCGTGTCGTTCTACCTGCCCGGGCTGGCGATCGCGGCGGCCATCCTGCCCTGGCGCCTGGTGATGGTGCTGGCGGTCTATGCGCTGTCCTGCTACTCGCTGCTGCTGCTCGAATACCTGCCGTTGCACCTGCACAACCCCGACAACGCGGTGAACTACCACCTGGCCGGGATGTGGCTCAACTTCGTGGCCAGCGCCGTGATGATCGCGTTCTTTGTGGCGCGGTTGTCGAACGTGCTGCGCCAGCGCGACGCCCAGCTGAACCATGCGCGCGAACTGCTGCTGCGCGAGGCGCGTGTCGAGGCGCTCAACGACCAGGCCGCCGCCGTGGCGCATGAAATCGGCACGCCGCTGGCAACGCTGGCCGTGATCGCCGGCGAACTGCGCGCCGATGCCGAAGACGCCCAGCGCGGCGCCACCACCGTGGCCGGCTACCTGCCTGACCTGCGCACGATGGAGCAGCAGCTGGAGCTATGCCGCTCGATCCTGGCGCGGCTGCGCGAAGACCACGAGACGCTGGCCCCGCAGCGCATCGACGCATGGATCGCCTCGTTCGTGGAACGCTGGCAGTTGCGCCATCCGCAAGCCAGCCTGCAGGCCGACGTGCTGCCCGATGCCGCCGCGCAAGCCGTGGACACGGCGCGCGTCAGCCAGATCCTGACCATCGTGCTGGACAATGCCGCGCGCAGCCAGTACGGCGAGGGCAGCGCCACCCGACAGGCCCCGCCGCTGTCGCTGGCCGTGTCCGTGGACGCCGACGCGCTGGTCTGGCGCGTGACCGACCACGGCAGCGGCATTGCGCCCGCGCTGCGCGCGCAGCTTGGCGAAGCACCGGTAGCCAGCGGGCACGGCGGCCAGGGCATCGGGCTGTACCTGGCGCAAAGCGCCGCCCGCCAGCTCGGGGGCGGACTGGCATGGCTCGACAACCCTGCCGGCGGCACGGTGACCGAACTGCGCCTGCCGCTGGCCGGCACGGCCGCGCAACCCATCTCACTGCAATCCGATTTCCAACCGTAATGACCGACGCACCTGCCGACGTACCTGCCGACGTAGCCGCGGCATCCACCGCAACCGGCGCCCCCGAAGCCACGCCCTTTCTCGTGATCGACGACGACGAAGTGTTCTCCGGCACGCTGGCCCGCGCGCTGACGCGCCGCGGCTACGCCGTGCAGGTGGCCCACAACGGCGGCAGCGCGCTGGCCCTGGCCGCGAAAACACCGTTTGCCTATGTCACGCTGGATCTGCACCTGGGTCCGCCCCCCGAGGCCAGCGGCACCGCGCCGGCCGAATCGGGACTGCATCTCGTGGCGCCGCTGCGCCAGGCGCTGCCCGATGCACGAATCCTGGTGCTGACCGGCTATGCCAGTATCGCCACGGCCGTGGCGGCGGTGAAACAGGGGGCCGACGAATACCTGGCAAAGCCAGCCAACGTCGATTCGATCCTGACCGCGCTGATGGCGGGCGTTTCGGAAGAGGCGGCCGAGGCCGCGCTGGAAGAACCGGTGCCGCTATCGGTGGCCCGGCTTGAGTGGGAGCATATCCAGCGGGTGCTCACCGAACACGGCGGCAATATCTCGGCCACCGCACGGGCGCTGAACATGCATCGCCGCACGCTGCAGCGCAAGCTGGGCAAGCGTCCGGTATCGCGCTGATCCTGAGTTTCCGGCCTGGCTGGCTGCGTTACAGGCGCAGTTGCACGTAATCCCAGCCGAGGTCGTCGTCCGACGCATCGGCCATGCGCACGGCATCGCTGGCGTGGCGGTCGGCCAGCGTCACGAGCGCACCCGAGGCCATGGCCGTGGCGGCCACGACGGCGCGGCGCTCGGTCTGGTCGGCGGTCTTCGCCACGTTGCCGGACGGCACGGCCGCCGCGTGGGCGTTGGGCATCACGCCGGGACGGATGCAGAGGAACACGGTGGCGGCGGTAATGGCGGCCACGACGCTGGCGGTGGCCATCGCCACCCGGCGCTTGCGCACCCGGTTGCGCTTGAAGAAGGTTGTACGCATGGCTGACTCCCTTTGGGTTTAGGTGGTTATGCAGGATGCGGTGGCTCCCGCATCGGTCCCATCGACCAGCAAGGTGACCAACAAGGTGCGCAAGGGTCGCATTTTCTTGAGGATCGGCGCCAGTGTGCTTACCAATGCTTACGAGGGTTACGGGTGCGACAACGGGCTGGCCGCATTTGAAACACCGCTGACTTGTAGTGGCGCTGGGGTTGCCGCTGGCCGCGCTGCGGCACCACGTCGCACGTCGGCGCCGTGTGCGCAAAGTTAGACTGATGCACTTTGTCACACAGTCAGACGACGCCCGCTCCATGATCCCGCGCTTACTTCGTACCGCCCTGCCCGCGGCCCTGTCCGCTGCCCTGCTGGCCGCCGCGCCGCTGGCCTCTGCCCATATCGTCTTCGAACAGAAGCAGGCGCCCGCCGGCAGCTACTTCAAGGGCGTGCTGATGGTGGGCCACGGCTGCAATGGCAGCGCGACGAAGTCGGTGACGGTAACCATCCCCGATGGCGTGCAGGGCGCGCATCCGCAACCGAAACCGGGCTGGCAGCTCGACGTGCAGCGCGCGAAGCTGGCCAAGCCCTATGCCTCGCATGGCAAGACGGTCGAGGAAGACGTGCGCACGATCCGCTGGTATGGCAACACGCTGGCAGACCAGCATTTCGACGAATTCCGCCTACTGATGAAGCTGCCCGAACAGGGTGGCAAGCTGTACTTCCCGGTGGTGCAGGAGTGCGAGAACGGCAAGTCGGAATGGACCCAGATTCCGGCCGAAGGCCAGAACCCGCGCGAACTGAAGTCGCCGGCGCCGGCGCTTGAGGTCATCCCGGCGGACGCCCACGCCGGCCACGCGGGCCACGCCGGACACGCGCACTGAACCGGGCGGGGCGACGTCCCCCGCGCTGGCAAAAAAAGAGCCGGACAGCTTGAACTGTCCGGCTCTTTTGCTTTGGCGTTTTGGCGTCAGGGCGGGATGTGCCCGTGACGCCGTCGCCGTTACAGCACGTAGCGCGACAGATCCTCGTTGCCCGCCAGGTCGCCCAGGCGTTCGTCCACATATGCGGCATCGATCGTCACGGTATTGCCCGACGACTTCGTCGCGTGGAACGACAGGTCTTCGAGCAGGCGCTCCATCACCGTGTAGAGACGGCGCGCGCCGATATTCTCGACCTTCTCGTTGACCGAGAATGCGATCTCGGCCAGGCGGCGGATGCCGTCCGGCGCGAACTGCAGGTCGACCTCTTCGGTCTTCAGCAACGCCTGGTACTGCTTGGTCAGGCTGGCGTCGGTCTGCGTCAGGATGGCCTCGAAATCCTGCACGGACAGCGATTCCAGTTCCACGCGGATCGGGAAGCGGCCCTGCAGTTCCGGGATCAGGTCGCTCGGCTTGGACAGGTGGAACGCGCCCGACGCGATGAACAGGATGTGGTCGGTCTTGATCATCCCGTACTTCGTGTTGACGGTGGTGCCTTCCACCAGCGGCAGCAGGTCGCGCTGCACGCCCTGGCGCGACACCTCGCCGCCACCCACATCGCTGCGGCTGGCGATCTTGTCGATCTCGTCCAGGAACACGATGCCGTTCTGCTCGACGTTGGCGATGGCCTTGTGCTTGAGCTCTTCCTCGTTCAGCAGCTTGGCGGCCTCTTCGTCGATCAGCAGCTTGAACGCTTCCTTGACCTTCATCTTGCGGCGCGCCTTCTTGCCCTGGCCCAGGCCCGCGAACATCGTGCGGATCTGTTCGGTCATGTCTTCCATGCCCGGCGGGCCCATGATGTCCATGTTCGGCATGCCGGCGGCCACTTCAAGCTCGATGTCCTTGTCGTCGAGCTCGCCCTGGCGCAGCTTCTTGCGGAACACCTGGCGCGTGTTCGAGTCCTTGTCCTCGTGCTGCTGGAAGCCGATATCGCGCGGCGGCGGCAGCAGCACGTCGAGCAGGCGGTCCTCGGCGGCGTCCTCGGCCTTGGTGCGCACCTTCTTCATTTCCGATTCGCGCGTCTGCTTGACGGCCATCTCGGCCAGGTCGCGCACGATCGTGTCGACGTCGCGGCCCACATAGCCCACTTCGGTGAACTTGGTGGCCTCGATCTTGATGAACGGCGCATCGGCCAGCTTTGCCAGGCGGCGCGCGATCTCGGTCTTGCCCACGCCGGTGGGCCCGATCATCAGGATGTTCTTGGGCGTGATTTCCTGGCGCAGCGGCTCGTCCACCTGCTGGCGGCGCCAGCGGTTGCGCAGCGCCACGGCCACGGCCTTCTTGGCCTTGTTCTGGCCGATGATGTGCTTGTCGAGTTCGGAAACGATTTCCGACGGGGTCATGGTTTGCGACATGGGAATCCGTTGGGGGCGCGTCAGTCGATGGTCTCGATGACGAAGTTGGTGTTCGTGTAGATGCAGAGTTCGCCGGCGATGGTCAGGGCCTTCTCGACCACGTCCTTCGGCGACAACTCGGTGTTCTCGACCAGTGCCTTGGCCGCCGACTGCGCGTACGCGCCGCCCGAGCCAATGGCCGCGATGCCGCCCTCGGGGTCAAGTACGTCGCCGTTGCCGGTGATGACCAGCGTGGTGTCCTTGTCCGCCGTGATCAGCATGGCTTCCAGGCGGCGCAGCGCGCGGTCCGAACGCCAGTCCTTGGCCAAGTCCACCGCCGCGCGGGTCAGGTTGCCCTGGTACTTTTCCAGTTTGGCCTCGAAGCGGTCGAGCAGCGAGAAGGCGTCGGCCGTGCTGCCGGCAAACCCGACCAGCACCTTGCCGTTGTAGATGCGCCGGACCTTGCGGGCCGTCCCCTTCATCACGATATTGCCAAGCGTGACCTGGCCGTCACCGCCCAGTGCGACCTGATTGCCGCGGCGGACGCTGACGATGGTGGTGCCGTGATACTGTTCCATGGTGCCTTTGCGTGAGAGGTGTTCAGCGGCGTAGGTGGCGCCACATGACCGGCTTTCAAGGGGCGGCTATGCCGGCGACGGTCTTCCAATATAGGAAATCGCCGAATCGGGCGTCGGAACACGTCCGACTGGCCCCGGCATCACTCCACGCAGCGGCAGGTCCGCCGCAAATGGAAAAAGGCCACGCATGGCGTGGCCTTTCCGGCACCGGGGCTACCCGGCAACCCATCGGCAGATGGGGTTATCAGTCAGCGTACACGCCGGCCTTCTTGATCACCGGCGTCCACTTGTTGATTTCCGACGTCAGGAACGTGCGCAGCGAATCCGGCGTGGCGCGCTGCGCCGGTACGGCTTCGGCACCCAGTTCGGCCATCTTGGCGCGGAAGGTCGGGTCCTGCACCGACTTCTGCAGCGCGGCCGACAGCTTGTCGATGATCGGCTTCGGCGTGCCCTTCGGCGCGTACATGGCGTGCCAGATCTTCACTTCCACGCCCGGCAGGCCTTGTTCGGCGGCGGTCGGGATGTCCTTGAACGCTTCCACGCGGCGCGACTGCATCGCGGCGTACGGCTTCAGCGCGCCTGCCTTGAGCTGGCCGGCGATGTTCGTGGTCTGGTCGCACATCAGGTTGACCTGGCCGCCGAGGATATCGGTCAGCGCCGGGGCGGTACCCTTGTACGGCACGGTGGTCAGTTCGGTCTGGATCGCGCTCTGGAACAGCAGGCCGCACAGGTGCGAGGCCGAGCCGATACCGGCGTTGGCCAGCGACAGCTTGCCGGCGTTGGCCTTGATGTAGGGGATCAGGTCCTTGAAGGTGGCAGGCGGCAGTTGCTTGTTGCCAACCATCACCATCGGCACGTCGGCCACTTCACCGACCATCTCGAAGTCCTTGAGCGGATCGAAGCCCAGGTTGCGGTACAGCGCCGGGGCCGTGGACATGCCGATATGGTGGATCAGGATCGTGTAGCCGTCGCCCTTGGACTGCGCCACCTTCTTGGCACCGATGGTGCCGCCGGCACCGCCCAGGTTTTCGATCACGATGGTCGTGCCCAGGTGCTTGGACATGATCATCGTCAGTTCGCGCGCCACCTTGTCGGTCGGGCCGCCTGCGGCAAACGGCACCACCGCCTGCACCGGCTTGCTGCCTGGGTATTCCTGCGCTTGCGCTCCCGTGCTCGCACCCACGCCGGCAACGGCCAGCGCGGCTGCAATATTCAATGCAACTCGTTTCATTACGTCTCTCCTGTTCCCTCTGGGATTCCCGTTCCAACGCTGTGGGTGCCGCCGGGTTTCGTCGTTGTTCACGACCCCGATCGCGTCGATCCATATCGGAAAAACGCGGTGACCATCGGCACGATGTATGGATTCCAGGCAGCGTCAAACCCCGCCGACAGGCGGAGCCGGAGGTGGATGTTAGCAATCGCGAACAAGCAGCAGATATAGGGGCTAACCCGTGAGAAAGTGGCGTTTCTTACGAGAATGTAATGAAACTGAGGATTTCTTCGAGAAGGGGGTCCGGAGCTTCTTCAGGCAGGTAATGACCGCACGGCAGCGTGCCGCCCGTGACGTTCGTACCCACTTCCTGCCAGAGCTGCAGTGGCTCGAAACAACGCGCCACCACGCCGTGCTCGCCCCACAGCACGCGCACCGGCATCTGCAGCTTGCGGCCGGCTTCGCGGTCGGCGCGATCGTGGTCGAGGTCGATGGTGGCGGCGGCGCGATAGTCCTCGCACATGGCATGCACGCGCGCCGGTTCGCGCATCGCGGCCACATAGGCCGCCATGGCGTCGGGCACGAACGGGCTTGGACCCGTGCCCGGGTGGCGCAGGCCCAGCAGCCTTTCGATCAGGAATTCGGGTTCGGCGTTGATCAGCGTTTCGGGGAACGGCGCGGGCTGGATCAGGAAGAACCAGTGCCAGTAGGCAGCGGCAAACGCCATGTCTGTGGCTTCGTACATGGCCAGCGTCGGTGCGATATCAAGCAGCATCAGCTGGCTGACCGCATCAGGATGGTCCATGGCGAGCCGATGCGCCACGCGGGCGCCGCGGTCATGGGCGCACAGCGCGAATTGCCGGTAGCCAAGCTGGCGCATCACATCCACCTGGTCCTGCGCCATCGCGCGCTTGCTGTAGACATCATGCGTGGCGCTGCCCGGCGGCGCGCTGCTGCTGCCGTAGCCGCGCAGGTCGGTGGCGATGACGGTGAAGCGATCCGCCAGTGCCGGCGCCACCTTGTGCCAGATCAGGTGGCTCTGCGGGAAGCCGTGCAGCAGCAGCAGCGGCGGCCCCGAGCCCCCCCGGACGCCGCCAATCTCGACCTCGCCCACCTTCAGGCGAAACCACTCGAAGTTGGGGAACAGCAGCGCGCTGGCGTCGTTCTGCATGGCAAAGTCTCCGGTTTTCGTCTGGCTTGCCTGCCGATCATAGGCGTTTTTCGCACCACCCAGACGCCCCCAGGCGCCACGCGCCATCGCAAAAACCCTGTTTGTGCAACTGAATTGCAACTCGCTGGGGCCTATGGTTAAATCATCGGCATGAACCGCCCCACTCCCCATTCGCACGCCTCGCCGGCTCCAGATGACGCGGCGGCCGGCAGCCTTGACGCGGCGCAGGCGCGCCTGCGCCAGCTTGGCGCGCGCGTGACGCAGCCGCGCGTGGCCATCCTGGCGTGCCTGATCGACGCCCAGGCGCCGCTGACGCATCAGGAAGTCATCGACCGCCTGCCGGCCGATGGCGACGTGGACCGCGTGACCGTGTACCGGGTGCTGGACTGGCTGGTGGATCAGGGCCTGGCGCAGAAGCGTGCCGGCAACGACCGCGTTTTCCGTTTCACGCTGCTGGAACACGAAGCCGCACGGGCCGAAGTGCATCGCCAGCACAGCCACTTCCATTGCACGCGCTGCGACCGCACGTTCTGCCTGGAATCGGCCGGCAAGTCCGTGGCGCCCCGGGTGCCAAGCGGATTCGCGGTCGAGCACGTGGAACTGACGGTCAACGGGGTCTGCGCGGAATGCGGCAAGGTGCGCACGGAGCCCGGCAGCCAGCCCGCCGGCCACACCGATCACTGAACAGATACGGGCGATCTCACTATCCCGGCTTTCCTCGGAGCAGAACAATATGTCCAAACTGATTCCGGTCACGATCCTGACCGGCTTCCTCGGCAGCGGCAAGACCACGCTGCTCAAGCGCATCCTCCACGAGCAACACGGCATGAAGATCGCCGTGATCGAAAACGAGTTCGGCGAGGAGAACATCGACAACGAAATCCTGGTGCAGGACGGCCGCGAGCAGATCGTGCAGATGAGCAACGGCTGCATCTGCTGCACGATCCGGGGCGACCTGGTGCAGGCGCTGTCCGACCTGGTCACCCAGCGCGACGAAGGCAAGTTCGACTTCGACCGCGTGGTGATCGAGACCACCGGCGTGGCAAACCCTGGCCCGGTGGCGCAGACCTTCTTCATGGATGAAGAAATCGCCTCGCGCTACCTGCTGGACGCGGTGATCACGCTGGTCGACGCCAAGCACGGCAACCTGCAGCTGGACAAGCAGGAAGAGGCCCAGCGCCAGGTGGGCTTTGCCGACGCGATCTTCATCACCAAGTCCGATCTGGTCGGGGCACCCGAAGTCGATGACCTGCGCCACCGCCTGCAGCACATGAACGCCCGCGCGCCGATCCGCACCGCCAATTTCGGCG
Source organism: Cupriavidus sp. D384 (assembly GCF_001652915.1). Taxonomy (GTDB): domain Bacteria; phylum Pseudomonadota; class Gammaproteobacteria; order Burkholderiales; family Burkholderiaceae; genus Cupriavidus. The sequence continues at coordinate 3,356 of NZ_BBQI01000026.1, read as the reverse complement.
AAACCCCGATCGACACGATTTTCGACCTGCGCGGCTTCAACCTGAACGAGAAGCTGGAGATCGATCCCGACTTCCTGCGCGCCGACGAGCACGAACATGCGCACGAGCATGGCGAACACTGCGCCACCGACTGCGGCCACGACCACGATCACGACCACGGCCATGGTCACGATCACGGCCACGCGCACGACCACCATCATCACCACCACCACACCGACCGCATCGCGTCGTTCGTCTTCCGCAGCGACAAGCCGTTCCACTACGGCAAGCTGGAGGAATTCCTGTCGGGCATCCTGTCGGTCTACGGCGAGAAGCTGCTGCGCTACAAGGGCGTGCTCTATATGGAAGGCGTGGACCGCAAGGTGGTGTTCCAGGGCGTGCACCAGCTGATGGGCAGCGACGTGGGTGCCAAATGGGACGACGAGACCCCGGGCACCAAGATGGTGTTCATCGGCGTAGACCTGCCGCGCGACGCCATCCTGAAGGGCCTGGCCGCCTGCCTGGCCTGATTTTGTCCCGGGCGCGCCGCCAGGTGCGCCCGCCGCCGCTTGGCGGCCTGGGCGCGGAGCCACCCCCGGCAGCGCCCGCTACCCTCCCCTTGGGTGGGAATATCGGGAAAACTCCTGTCTCTTGTCGGTCTTTCTCCCATATCTCCGAAAAATTTGTTCAAGTACAATAGGCCGGATTTGATACGGGCGGCGCACCTCTGGGCGCGGCCGGTATCTGCAGGGCGGCGGTCGTCGTCAGCATGAGGCACAGCCGCCAGCAGGCGCGGTCGTTGGCTTCGTGCGGAGACCGCCCTCCGCGTGGGGACCAACGATCGGTGCGCCGTCACTCTTCGACGCGTTGAGAGAGGTGTCCCCATGACAGCCGCAACAAAGACCAAGGAAAGCCGCAGCAAGACAGGTACCGCTGCGGCGGAGACGCTCAAGGCGCAGCCCGAAAAGGCGACGCCAGCTCCCCGCGGCAGTACGGCGCACGCCGATGCGGGCGAGGCCAAGGGAGGCACGCGAAGCAGCAAGACTGCAGCCAGCCAGAGTGAAACAGCCGCCCCGCGCAAGCGGACGGCCACTGCACCCGAGCGGACGAAGACGCCGCCGGTCGCATCAACAAGAGAATCAGCAGGAACCATGAGCAGCAACAAACTTCTGACTGAAGCTGAAATCCTGAAGATGAGCGACAAGGATTACATGAACGAGGCGCAGCTCGCCTTCTTCAAGAATCGCCTTGAGCAGCTTCGCGACGAGATCCTCAAGAATGCGGACCAGACCACGGAACACCTGCGCGAGACGGTCATCGTGCCGGACCCGGCAGACCGCGCGACGATCGAGGAAGAGCACGCGCTGGAACTGCGCACGCGCGACCGCGAGCGCAAGCTGCTGAAGAAGGTGGAACAGTCGCTGCAGCGCATCGAGTCCGGCGACTACGGCTGGTGCGAGGAAACCGGCGAGCCGATCGGCGTGCCGCGCCTGCTGGCCCGCCCGACCGCGACGCTGTCGCTGGAAGCCCAGCAGCGCCGCGAACTGCGCCAGAAGCTGTTCGGCGACTGATCGTCTTCGGCGGTCACCCGCGCGGCTGACCTGCTCCGACGCCCAACGGCCCGGTCTTCCGGGCCGTTTTGCATTGCGCGCCCGCATCGCCCCGATTGCGATTGCCTTTGTGGCGTCACGGCTACGGCACTACCATTGCGGAATACCGCCAGCCTGTTGCCGCAGCCGGCTTTCTGTTACAGTCGCAACTTTGTTGCAATAACAACGTCCTTCCGTCATGGCCGCTCGCCTGCCCGTCACTGTGTTGTCCGGATTCACCGGCGCCGGCAAGACCACCGTGCTGCATCAGCTGATGTCGCAGCCCGGCATACGCCTGGCCGTGGTGGACAGCCGTGCCGACCTGCTGGCCGAAGTGGACCGTCTGGCCCAGACCGGCCAGTACGACTTTGCCGTGATCGAGGCCGATCCGACCGACGAGCCGCTGGGTATCGCCGAAGGCTTCGCGTTCGAGGACGCGCACGGCGAGCAGGCGCCCGGCGTGGCGCATCTGGACACACTGGTGACCGTGGTCGATGCCAGCCGCTTCCTGACGGACTATCACGACGCCGATTTCCTGTCGGCGCGCGGCCTGGCCGCGCACGATGACGACGACCGCACCGTGGTGGATGTACTGATCGACCAGGTCGAAGTCTGCGATGTCATCGTCATCAACAAGATCGACCTCGTCGACGCCGGCCAGCTGGGCCGCCTGCACGTGGTGCTGCGCGCGCTGAACCCGCGCGCCAGCATCGTCGATGCCAGCCATGGCAACGTGCCGGCCGCGCAGTTGCTGGGCACTGGCCGCTTCGACATGGAAGCCACGCCCAACGCGGCCGGATGGCAGGCGGCGCTGCAGAACGATGCCGTGCCCGATGCCGCCGGCATCGCCACGCTGGTCTATCGCCGTCGCCGCCCGTTCCATCCGCAGCGGTTTGCCGACCTGATCCACACCGAATGGATGCGCGAGCATGGCGACGTGCTGCGTTCCAAGGGCCTGTTCTGGCTGGCCAGCCGCATGGATATTGCCGGCGACTGGAGCCAGGCCGGCGGCGTATGCCGCCCCGGCGCGGCAGGCGCCTGGTGGGCCGCGATCGATGCCGGGGAATGGCCCGCCGAGGGCCTGGCCCGTGCCGCCATCGAGGCCGACCTGCTCGAAGACGGGCTGCCCGCTGCCTATGGCGACCGCCGCCAGGAACTGGTGCTGATCGGCGCCGACCTCGACGTGCCTGCGCTGGAGGCCCGGCTTGACTCCTGCCTGCTGACCGACGACGAAATGACGGCCGGCCCCGAGGCCTGGGCGGCGTATCCCGATCCGTTCCCGGACTGGGGCGATGCGTTCGACGACGACCATGACCACGACCACGACCATGGTCACGATCACGATCACGGCGACGGGCCGTGCGACTGCGGGCATGGGCACTGATTTCCCGCTCCTCTCCCGCTGGCGCGCGCGCGGCATCGGCTTCTGGCCGGCGCTGTGCCTGATCTGCTGCCTGCTGCTGACGCAGCACGTGGGCCTGGTGCACCGCGTGGTGCACGGCGGACTGCTGAACACCCCGCAGGCCGCCGCCCAGATCGCATCCACCAATGTCGACAACGCCGCCGATGTTGCTGAGGGCGCTGCCGGCACCGACTCCGGCCACGCCGAACCGTTTTCCCTGAAGCTTGGCCTGCACTCGTGCGTGCTGTTCGATGGCGCCACGCTGGCCGACACCCACTTTGGCAGCTTCGTGCTGCCGTCTCTTGCCTTCGGCAAGCCAGTCAAGCCGGCCAACCTGGCCTGGCGCTGGCCCGACCTGCCGGCGGCACGCGCCTTCCATTCCCGCG
>NZ_BBQI01000025.1 GCF_001652915.1 Cupriavidus sp. D384 | reverse complement strand
AAACCCCCCGCCCCCGCGCACGCCTGACCGGGCGCGCCGCGCATTGCCGTGGCCGCGCCCGCCCATACCGAATTCGAATCGCGAGCCATGTACTCGAACTCCAACCGTACTCTGGTGGTGCGTCGCACCCCGCTGGCGGCGCTTGCCGCATTGATCACCGCAGGCCTGTCCTCGCACGCCATCGCCCAGGCCACCACGCCGGCCGCCCCCGAGGCCGCACCGGCCGCCCCGGCCGCTGCTCCGGCCGCCGCACCACAAGCCACCGCACCGACGCTGAAGGAGGTGGTGGTCACCGCCAACCCGCTCGGCAGCGACCTGAACGACATGGTGGCCCCGGTCTCCACGCTGGGCGGCGACGCACTGGCCGTGCGCCAGGCCAGCACGCTCGGCGAAACGCTGAACAGCATGCCGGGGGTCACATCGAGCTACTTCGGCCCGAATGCCAGCCGGCCGGCCATCCGCGGCCTGGACGGCGACCGCATCAAGGTGCTGCAGAACGGCGGCTCGACGCTCGATGCGTCCACACTGTCCTATGACCACGCGGTGCCCATCGACCCGCTGGTCGCCGAGAAGATCGAAGTGGTCCGTGGCCCGGCCGCGCTGATGTACGGCGGCAATGCCGTGGGCGGCGTGGTCAACGTGATCGACAACCGTATTCCGCGCGACCCGATCACCGGCGTGAGCGGCGCGGCCGATGTCAGCGGCACGATTGGCGGCGACAAGGGCCGCAATGCCAGCGGCATGCTGGAAGCCGGCAACGGCAAGTTCGCGGTGCACGCCGATGCATTCGTACGCCAGACCAGCGACCTGCGCATTCCGGGCTACGCCCGCAGCGGCACGCAGCGCGCCACCCAGCCGCTGCCCGAAGGCGAGAGCGAGGCCTACGGCAAGATCCCGAACACCAACGCCCACCAGGAAGGCGGGTCGATGGGCGGCTCGTACACGTGGGCCGACGGCTTCGTGGGCGCCAACTGGTCGACCTACCGCAACGACTACGGCACGCCGGCCGAGGCAGACGCGCGCATCAAGATGCGCCAGGACCGCTTTGCGCTGGAGGGCGAATCGCGCAACCTGGCCGGCGCCACCAACGGCATCTTCGAATCGGTCAAGGGCAAGTTCAGCTACACCGACTACGAGCATCGCGAGATCGAGGGCGGCGAAACCGGCACGACCTTCAAGAACCACGGCTGGGACGCCCGACTGGAAGCCACGCACGGCAAGATCGGCAACATGACCGGCGTGATCGGCACGCAGTTCGGCCATACCGATTTCTCGGCGCTGGGCGAAGAAGCGTTCGTGCCGAGCACGGCCACCGACAACGCCGCGTTGTTCGTATTCGAGGAATTGCCGCTGATCTCGTCGGGCGACCTGAAGCTGAATTTCGGCGGCCGCCTGGACCACAGCAAGGTGAAGGCCAGCGCCAACGGCAACGACCGCTTCAGCGATGCCGAGCGCAGCTTCAACGCCGGCAGCGCATCGGCCGGCCTGCTCTACAAGCTCAACCCGGTGTGGACGGTGACGTCGAACCTGTCGTACACCGAGCGCGCACCCACGTTCTACGAGCTGTATGCCAACGGCCCGCATCTGGCGACCGGATCGTTCGAAGTGGGTGACCCGAACGCGGCCAAGGAACGCGCCACGTCGATCGATCTGGGCATGCGCTTCAAGCAGGGCAACCATAGCGGCAGCGTGTCGGGTTACTACAGCCGCTTCCAGAACTACCTGGCGCTGCTGAACACGGGCGGCTATCGCGACGCCGAAGGCAATGTGGTGGCCGCCGGCAGCGACGGCGCGCTGCCCGAGCTTCAGTACATGGGGGTGCCGGCCACGCTGTACGGCTTCGAGGCCGAAGGCAAGACGCGCCTGCTGCAGAAAATGCTGACCACCAGCGACTCGCTGGACTTCGAAGCACGTGCCGACTATGTCCACGGCGAGAACCGCAGCAACGGCCAGCCGCTGCCGCGCCTGTCGCCGCTGCGCCTGGGCGGATCGCTGGTCTACGCCGCCGGCCCGTGGGGCGCACGCGTCAACGTGGACTGGAACGCGCGCCAGACCCGCGTGCCGACCGGCGATACGCCGTCCGACGCCTACACGATGCTGGGCGTGGCCCTGACCTACAAGATGAAGCTGTCGGGCACCCAGACGCTGTTCTACCTCCGCGGCGACAACCTGACCAACACCGAGGCACGCAGCGCCACGTCGATCCTGCGCGATATCGCGCCGCTGCCGGGCCGCAGTGTGCGGATCGGGATGCGCACGCAGTTCTGAGCGGGCTACCCGTTGGCTGGCTTCCCTCTCCCACGCAGTGGGAGAGGGGTTGGGGGAGAGGGCAGAGAGGCTCTGCCTGCCGACTTGTCGACATTTGAAGCGCCGCACCCTCTCCCCCGGCCCCTCTCCCGCCTTGCGGGAGAGGGGAGCAAGCCCGTGCCGCGGGAGAGGGGAGCAAGCCCGTGCCACGGGACAGCGAAGGCCGTAACCTGAAGCGCTACCGACCCATCGAAAATGACTCGGGCACCAGCGAATACACCGCCGCCGGCACGGGCCGCCCGCGCAGGATCAGGCGGTTACGGGCGATGCACTCGAAGCCGGCACCGATCTTCTCGGCGACGGCGCGGCTTGCGAGGTTGGTCTCGACTGCCACGATCTCCAGCCGGGTAAGCCCCAGCGTGTGAAAGCCGTAGCAGGCCATCATCGTCGCCGCGCCCGACGCCAGGCCCTTGTGCTGCTGGCTCTGCCGGATCCAGTACCCCAGGTTGCCGGTGTTGTCCTCGCGGCGGATCTGGTTGATGGCAACGCCGCCATAGAGTTCGCGGCCATCGGGCGAAAACACGCCGATGTCGTACGCCGCGCCCTCGTCCATCATCGTCGCGCACCGCTCGAACCACTCGCGCGCGTCGTAGACGCTGTAGTCCGGTCGCGCCCACGGCATCCACAATCCCACCGTCGGCATCGACTCGCGCACGGCCATTACAAACTGGGCCTCGTCGCTGGCGCGGAACGGCCTGAGCTGGAATGCCTGGCTGCGCAGCGGCTGCATGGTCAGTCCCGGTTGGCGACCAGGTTGCCGTCGCGCTGCAGGGCGCCCACTTTCTCCAGCGCCAGCAGGGTCTGGTCGAACACCGCATCCAGCGCCTGCCCGGGCGTGAAGCGCGCATGCATGCGCTGCATCAGCGGCGTGGCCGCGAACCACGCGAACAGGTCGTCGCGCGGCAGCGCCTGGGCCTCCAGCAACTTGAACTTGGCAAGCACGCGCATCGCGTGCGTGGCGTTGCGCAGCGGATCGGCCTGCAGGTAGTCGAGCCGGCTGCGCGCACGGGCCACGGCACCGGCCACGTCGCCGAACAGACGGCCATGGCCCGGAATCACCAGCCGGACGTCGAGCTTGTCGATCAGCGCCAGGATGGCGGCCTGCTCGGCAAAGCCGCTTTCGCCATCAAGCTCGGGAAAGATCACGCCAAAGCCGTTCTCCCACAGCGCATCGCCCGAAATCAGGATGCGCTGCGCGGGCGCGAACAGCATCACCGCGTGCGGGTCGTGGCCCGGCGCGGCAATGACCCGCCAGTCGATGCCGCCAAGCTGCAGCGCGTCGCCGTCGTGCAGCACGTCGTCGAACGCAAAGCGCGCGCATTGCTGGCCCGTGGCGTCGAAGGTCAGGGCATCGGTATCCCAGGCCGAAACCGCCGCGGCCTCGGCGGCGGGAATGGCCGTGCGCGGCTGCCAGCGCTGCTGCAGCGCCGCGTTGCCGCCGCAGTGATCGGAATGCAGGTGGGTATTGATGACGCGCCGCAGCGGCCGCCCGTCGAGCGCGGCTTCCACCAGCGCCACGGTCTGGGGGGCATGCGTGACATATCCGGTGTCGACCAGCGTGGTGTCCTGCGTGGCATCGTCGATAAACAGCACGTTGTTCGCGGACAGCCAGCCGCGCTCGAACACGCGCATGGTGGCGGGCAGCGCCGGCGCGCCGGTTCCGCTCATGGCGTTCATGCCGCGCTGCCTTCGCACAGCCGGGGCACGCGCGCCGGCAACAGCGCCCAGACGCGCCGGCGCTCTGCGTCGTCGGCGCCCGACCACGCCGCGATTTCCGCGATGGTCCGCAGGCAGCCTTCGCAGAAGCCGCTGTCGCTGTCCATCTTGCAGATGCTGCGGCACGGCGACGGCACCGGCGACACGATCTGCGCCGCGGCCGCACCGCGCACCAGATCGGCCAGCAGCCGGCGGCGGGCGGGCGTCATGCCTGGGCCTGCGCCACGTCGGCCACTTCGGCACCGGTCATGGCCTGCAGCTGTTGGGGCGTCAGGTTGAACACCGCGTGGGGATGGCCGGCGGCCGCCCAGACGCTGTCGTACTGGAACAGGTCCGCATCAAGCAGCATCACCGGCTTCACCGCATGGCCGATCGGGCACACGCCGCCAATCGCATAGCCGGTCTTCTCGCGCACGAACTTCGCGTCGGCCTTGCCCAGCCTGCCCACGCGGGCGGCCACCTTCGATTCGTCCACGCGATTGCTGCCGCTGGCGATGACCAGCACCGGCACATCGTCCTCCACGCGGCGGAAGATGATCGACTTGGCGATCTCGGCCACGGTGCATCCCAGGCCGGCGGCCGCCTCGGCCGAAGTCTTGCCGGTGGCCGGCAGCATCACCACCGGCCGGTCATGGCCGATGCCGGCCAGCAGGTCGGCCACGCGTTGCGCGGATTCGGGGAGCGTCGGGTTTTCGCTCATGCTTGTTGTTCTCCTGGTTCAGACACAGACCGTGGCATCGGCCGCCGCCGCCCACTTGGTCAGCAAGGCCTTGCCCACGCGCGAGCTGTTGGCCCGGCCGATGGCCTGCGAGATATAGTCGCCGGCCCGTACCACGGCTTTCAGGTCGATGCCGGTGTGCAGGCCCATGCCGTGCAGCATGTACAGCACGTCTTCGGTAGCCACGTTGCCGGTGGCACCCTTCGCATAGGGGCAGCCGCCCAGGCCCGCCACCGACGCGTGGAAGATGGCGATGCCCACTTCCAGGCTCGCCAGGATATTCGACAGCGCCTGCCCATAGGTGTCGTGGAAGTGCCCCGACAGCCGGTCCATGGCAAATTCGGCCGACGCGGCACGCATCACCTCCTGTACCTTGAGCGGCGTGCCCACGCCGATGGTATCGGCGATATCGATCTCGTCGCAGCCCAGTTCGCGCATGCGGCGCACCACGTCCACCACGGCATGCACCGACACCTCGCCCTGGTACGGACAGCCCAGCGCGCACGAAATGCTGCCGCGCAGGCGGATACCCTTTTCCTTGGCGGCCGCCGCCACCGGCTCGAAGCGCGCGATCGACTCGGCGATCGAGCAGTTGATGTTCTTCTGCGAGAACGCCTCGCTGGCCGCGCCGAAGATCACCACTTCGTCGGCACTGGCCGCCACGGCGCCCTCGAAGCCCTTCATGTTCGGCGTCAGCACCGAGTACAGCGTGCCGGGCCGGCGTTCGATGCGGGCCATCACCTCGGCGCCGTCGGCCATCTGCGGCACCCACTTGGGCGACACGAACGACGCGGCCTCGATATTGACGAAGCCGGCGTCGGTCAGCTTGTTGATCAGCGCGACCTTCACGTCGGCCGGCACCATCGCTTTCTCGTTCTGCAGGCCGTCGCGCGGCCCCACTTCGACGATCTTCACGTATTGGGGGATGGTCATGGTTGTCTCCTCGATCCTCTCGTCAGCCTGGTGCGGGCCACGTCGCGGCCTTGCTGGCCTGTCGTGGCCTAGTAGCCGCGCTGCAGGTCCACCACGCCGGCGATCGGCTTGCCCTCCGCCAGCAGGCGGATCTTGCCGGCGATCTGGGCGATGCTGTCCTCGCGCAGCGTCAGTGCGGAAATATGCGGCGTGATCGTGATGCGCGGCTCCTGCCAGTACGGATGGTCGGCCGGCAGCGGTTCGATACGGAACACGTCCAGCGTGGCGCCGGCAATCTGCCCGTCCTGCACGGCTGCCAGCAGGTCGGCTTCCACCAGGTGCTGGCCGCGCGCCACGTTGATCACGTAGGCGCCCTTGCCCAGCTTGTAGAGCAGGCTGGTATCGATGATGTCCTCGGTGTCGGGCGTCAGCGGCAGCACGTTGACCAGCACCTTCAGGCCGTTCAGGAAGGTTTCCTGGCCATCCGAGCCGTGGAACGACTGCACGCCTTCGACCGTCTTGGCCGAACGGCTCCAGCCGCGCACCGGAAAGCCGAAGCTCGCCAGCGTGCGCGCGATGTGCGACCCGAGCGTGCCGATGCCCATCACGCCGATCGTGAAATCGGCGCGGCGATGCGGCTTCAGGAATTTCCACGCGCCGGCCTTTTCCTGCACGTCATAGGCGTCGAGCTTGCGGAAGTAACGCAGCACGGCGGCGGTCACGTACTCGCTCATCTGGGCGGCCATGCCGGCGTCGTCCAGGCGTACGATCGGCACGCCGGCCGGCAGTGCATCGGGGTCGTTGTCGCGCAGGCGCAGGATGCCGTCCACCCCGGCGCCGAGATTGAAGACGGCTTTCAGGTCCGTGCGGCCGCGCAGCATTTCCAGGGGCGGACGCCACACCACGGCGTAGTCCACGCCCTGGCCCTGGCTCTCTTCCCAGGTCAGGCATTGCGCTTCGGGCAACACTTCGGCAAAGCCCTCGATCCACGGCGCGTAGCGGCCATCCGGCACGTACAGCTGCAACTTCATCTCGACTCCATTCTTATACGGGTTAGGCCAACGATTATGCGCGCTTTCCCGGGCGCCGTTGCCCGGCTGTGCGATTACCGGCAGGAGGATGCGCGGCCCGGCTTTGCTCGCCTCTCCCGCCAGGCAGGAGAGGGAGCAAACCGTCAGGCAGTCGCTTCTTCCGCCTGCGCAAACGCCAGCAGCTGGGCGCCTTCGGTCACCTGCTCGCCCACGCCGTAGAGCACCTCGCTGACCACGCCGTCGGCCGGGGCCGCGATGGTGTGCTCCATCTTCATGGCCTCCATGACCAGCAGCGGCGTGCCGCGCGTGACGCGTGTGCCCGGTTCGACCATCACCGCAATCACCTTGCCCGGCATCGGCGCGGTCAGCTTGCCGCCCTCGCCCTCGGCTTCTCCG
>NZ_BBQI01000024.1 GCF_001652915.1 Cupriavidus sp. D384 | reverse complement strand
TGCACCTGGCCGTGCGTGCGGCGGGTGCCCAGGTCCACGCGGATGTCGTCGGCGTTGAAGGTGTAGGCGAATGGCGCGGCCTGGTCGGCGTAGATCAGCGTGCTGCGGCGCTGATCCGGTATTGCGCGTGCATCGCCCTTGAGCACCACTTCCAGCTTGTGGCCGGCGCCCTCGAAGTACAGCTTGCGCACGTCGCGCGCGTTCAGGCGCCAGCCGCCCGCGTGGGTCCACGGCGAATGGCGGTCGGCCTCGTCCACGCGGCGCTCGCGCGTCTCGCGCTCCAGCAGCGCGGCCACGGCCAGCGCGATGGCCTCGATACCCACCGACTTCTGCGGCGGGAACAGCACGGTCTGGTTGCGCTCGATCAGGCCCGTGTCGAGATCCGCCGTGCGGAATGCCTCGGACCTGACCAGCCGCTGCAGGAACGCCACGTTGGTCGACAGGCCCACCACGTGATAATGGGACAGCGCCTGCGCCATGCGCGACAGCGCTTCGTCGCGGTCGCGGCCCCAGACGATCAGCTTGGCGATCATCGGGTCATAGAACGGGCTGATGGTGTCGCCCTCGCGCACACCGGCGTCGATCCGCACGCCGGCCGGGCCATGGGCGTCACCGCCACGCATGAACTGCACAGCCGGCGGCGTGCGCAGGAAGCGCAGCGTGCCCGTCGACGGCAGGAAGCCCTTGTCCGGATTCTCGGCGTAGATGCGTGCCTCCAGCGCATGGCCGTCGATCTTGAGCTGGTCCTGCGCCAGCGGCAGCGGCTCGCCGGCGGCCACGCGCAGTTGCCATTCGACCAGGTCCTGGCCGGTGATCATCTCGGTGACCGGATGCTCCACCTGCAGGCGCGTGTTCATTTCCATGAAGTAGAACGAACCGTCCTGGTTGGCGATGAATTCCACGGTACCGGCGCCGACGTAGCCCACGGCCCGGGCGGCGGCCACGGCGGCGTCGCCCATCGCGCGGCGTCGTTCCTCGGTCATGCCCGGCGCCGGCGCTTCTTCGAGCACCTTCTGGTGGCGGCGCTGCACCGAGCAGTCGCGCTCGAACAGGTAGACGCAGTTGCCGTGCGTATCGGCAAACACCTGGATTTCGATATGGCGCGGGCGCGTCAGGTACTTCTCGACCAGCACCTTGTCGTCGCCGAAGCTGGCCGACGCCTCGCGCTTGACCGATGCCAGCGCCGCCTCGAAGCCGTCGCCGGCCTCCACCACGCGCATGCCCTTGCCGCCGCCGCCGGCGCTGGCCTTGAGCAGCACCGGATAGCCGATGCGGTCGGCCTCGCGCCGCAGCAGCGCCGCATCCTGATCCTCGCCGTGATAGCCGGGCACCAGCGGCACCGCGGCCTTTTCCATCAGCTGCTTGGCGGCGCTCTTGCTGCCCATTGCGTGGATGGCATCGGCAGGCGGCCCGATAAAGACCAGCCCGGCCTCGGCGCAGGCGCGCGCGAAGTCCTCGTTCTCGGACAGGAAGCCGTAGCCCGGGTGGATGGCCTGGGCGCCGGTTTCCTTTGCCATCTCGATGATGTGGTCGGCGCGCAGATAGCTGTCGCGCGCGGCCGCACCGCCGATATGCACGGCTTCATCGCAGAACGCGACGTGCCGCGCGTCGGCGTCGGCGTCGGAATAGACGGCCACCGTGCGGATGCCGAGCCGGCGGCACGTGGCCGCCACACGGCAGGCAATCTCGCCACGGTTGGCGATCAGGATCTTGTTGAACATGGCTCCTCCCTTTGTCTCCGGGTCAAGGCGAGCCAGGCTCCTTCAGATCGGCAGGTTGTACGTCGCTTACCCCGCGTAACCTTCGGCGCGGATATCGAGACGTGCCAGCAGGGCGCGGTCGCGCTCGGCTTGCGGATTGCCGGTCGTCAGCAGCTTCTCGCCATAGAAAATGGAATTGGCGCCGGCCATGAAGCACAGCGCCTGCAACGCTTCGTCCATGGCCTCGCGGCCGGCGGACAGGCGCACCATCGCGCGCGGCATCGTGATGCGTGCCACGGCGATGGTGCGTACGAACTCGAACGGGTCCAGCGCTTCGGTGCCCGCCAGCGGCGTGCCCTCCACCTGCACCAGGTTGTTGATGGGCACCGACTCGGGGTACGGGTCCATGTTGGCCAGCTGCGCGATCAGGCCGGCACGCGCCTCGCGCGCCTCGCCCATGCCCACGATGCCGCCGCAGCAGACATTGATACCGGCGTCACGCACATGACCGATGGTGTCCAGGCGGTCCTGGTACGTGCGCGTGGTGATGATCTTGCCGTAGAACTCGGGCGACGTATCGAGGTTGTGGTTGTAGTAGTCCAGGCCCGCGTCCTTCAGGCGCTGTGCCTGTTCGGCCTTGAGCATGCCCAGCGTCACGCAGGTTTCCAGGCCCATCGCCTTCACCTCGCGCACCATGTCGATCACCGGCTCCAGGTGGCGGTCCTTCGGGCTGCGCCATGCGGCGCCCATGCAGAAGCGCGTGGCGCCGTTTGCCTTGGCGGACTTGGCGGCGTCGAGCACGGCTTCCAGGTCCATCAGCTTCTCGGCCGTCACGCCCGCGTCATGGTGCGCGCTCTGCGGGCAGTAGCCGCAATCTTCCTCGCAACCGCCGGTCTTGATCGACAGCAGCGTCGACAGCTGCACGGTGTTGGCGTCGAAATTCTCGCGGTGCACCTGCTGCGCACGGAACAGCAGGTCGTTGAATGGCAGGGCAAACAGCGCGGCCACGTCGTCCACGCGCCAGGCGTCGCCCTCCTTGGGCGCGGCAGCGGCGATGTTGCGGGCCGACTGGCGCAGCGATTCGGCGGAGATGGTGGCGACGGTCTGGGTTTCAGCGATTTGAGTCATGTTCGGGGAATACGTATTCGGTTTCACGATGCGCGGGTCAGGCGTGACGCGGCGCGGCAATGTTGGAGGCTGCAACCGGCGGCATGCTTGCCAGCAGCGGCGCAAGGTCCAGGTGTTGGGCGGCAACGGCTGGCGCCACCTGCCAGGGCAGTTCGCCCAGCATCGGTGCGTCCAGCGCGTCCTGCAGCGTGACGATGTTCTCGGCAGGCAGCAGCATGTCCGGGTCGATGCGGTTGGCGATCCAGCCGGCCAGCCTCAGGCCGCGTGCGCGTACCGCCTCGGCGGTCAGCATCGCGTGGCTCAGGCAGCCCAGCCGCACGCCCACCACCATGATCACGGGCAGGTCCAGCATCGCGGCCAGGTCGGCGGTATTCCACCGCACCGCGCCCACGTCCAGCGGCACGACAAAGCCGCCCACGCCCTCCACCACCACGGCATCGGCCTTGGTGCACAGCGAGTCGAACGCGGCCCGGATCGGCCCGCGCGTGATGCGCTCGCCTTCCAGCGCGGCGGCCAGGTGCGGCGATGCCGGCGTGCGGAAGAAGAACGGGCACATCTCTTCCTGCGGCACGATCACCGAACCCGCCGCACGCAGCTGGTCGACATCGTCGTTCTGCCAGCGGTCATCGAGCCACTCGCCGCCGGCTGCCACGGGCTTCATGCCCACCGTGCTGTAGCCGGCCCCGTACAGGGCGTGCAGCAGCGTGGCGGTGGCGTGGGTCTTGCCCACGCCGGTGTCGGTTCCCGTGACGAAGCAGGCAAAGCGCTCCGGCTTGTTGGCAATCATGCGGCCTCCTTGTGCCGGCGCGGCATGGCGCGGGCGATGGCATCGAGCAGGCGCGCCACGTCGGCGGCCGTATGCGAGGCCGACAGCGTGATGCGCAGGCGCGCCGTGCCAGCCGGCACCGTGGGCGGACGAATCGCGCCCACGCGGATGCCGTCGGCCTCCAGCGCCGCCGACAGCGCCAGCGATGCCGCGTTATCGCCCACGATCAGCGGCTGGATCGCGGTATCGCTGTCGCCCAGCGTCCAGCCCGCCTGCGCGGCCAGCGCCGCCAGGCCCTGGCGCAGTTGCGCGATCAGATCGGCCAGATGGGCGCGCCGGCTGTGCCCTTCCTCGCCAGCGATGATTTCCAGGCTGGTCAGCAGCGCGTGCGCCACGGCCGGCGGCGCGGCCGTCGTATAGATATACGGACGCGCCGTGTTGACCAGGTGTTCGATGACCGTCTCGTGCGCCGCCACGAAGGCACCGGCCACGCCGGCGGCCTTGCCCAGCGTGCCGATATAGACCAGCCGTTCGGAGCGCAGGCCCAGGTGCTCCAGCACGCCATGGCCGTTGCCGCCCAGCACGCCAAAGCCGTGCGCGTCGTCGACGATGATCCATGCGTCGTGGCGCTCGGCCAGCGCCAGCAGCGCGGCCAGCGGTGCCAGGTCGCCGTCCATGCTGAACACGCTGTCGGTGACGATCAGCTTCAGCTTGTCCTGGCTGGCCTGCAGCAGCGCATCCAGCACCTGCGTGTCGCCATGCGGATAGCGCTGCACGTCGGCCTTCGCCAGACGCGCGCCATCGATCAGCGATGCATGGTTGAGCGTCTCGCAGAACAGCGTCGCATCGGCCGTGCCCAGCGATGTCAGCACCGCCAGGTTCGCCATGTAGCCCGTGCAGAAGTACAGCGCCTGCGCCTGCGGGATATATGGCGCCATCCAGCGTGCCAGTTCGTGCTCCAGCTGGGCATGGGCCAGCGAGTGGCCGCTGACCAGGTGCGACGCGCCACTGCCGGCGCCGTAGCGGTGCGCGCCGTCGGCCAGCGCGTGGGCGATCGACGCGTGATTGGCCAGGCCCAGGTAGTCGTTGCTGCAGAAGGTCAGCAGCGGGGTGGGCGTGGCATCGACGGCGCCGACCGACTGGTGCGGGGCGCAGGCGGTATGGGCGATGCGCCGGCGGCGCGTCAGCGCCTCGGTTTCACGCGCCGCAGCGGCGCGTTTCAGGTGGTCAAGCAGCATGGCGTGCCTCCTCGTCAGGTGCCAGTACTGCCTGCAGCGTGACCAGCAATTGCTCGCCGAGCCAGTTGGCCAGCGCGGCGTCGAATACATAGGGCGGCATCACGTACAGCGTGTTGCCGATCGGCCGCGCCAGCACGCCGCGCTCGCGTGCGGCAAGGTGGAAGCGCGCCGCAAAGTCAGGGCCGGCGGCCTCGGGGTCGATATCGGCAGCCCAGATCATGCCGCACTGGCGCACGTGGCTTACGCGGGGGTCTGCGGCAATGCCGGCCATCGCTTGGGCCAGCCATTGGGCGCGTTCGCGGTTGCGGGCCAGCACGTCGTCCGATGCGAACAGGTCCAGCGTAGCCAGTGCCGCACGGCAGGCCAGCGGGTTGCCCGTGTACGAATGCGAATGCAGGAAGCTGCGCGCGATGTCGTCGGCCACGAAGGCGCGCTGGATTTCCGGGCGCGACAGCACCAGCGACAGCGGCAGGTAGCCGCCCGTGATGCCCTTCGACAGGCACAGGAAATCGGGCCAGGCATGCGCCGGGACAGGCTCGCCGCCGCGCGCCTGTTCCCACGCGAAGAATGTGCCGGTGCGGCCGCAGCCCACGGCGATCTCGTCGGCGATCAGGTGCACGCGATAGCGGTCGCACAGCGCACGGGCACCTTCCAGATAGGACGGGTCGTACATTGCCATGCCGGCGGCGCCCTGCACCAGCGGCTCGACGATCAGCGCGGCGATCTGGCCCGCGCGCTCGCGCAGCAGCGCTTCGAGTTCGGCCAGCGCGCGGGTTGCCACACCGGCGGCTGACTCGCCGCGACCGGCCTGGCGCGCATCGGGCGACATCACCACATGGGCGCGGCGCGTCAGCGGGTCGTAGGCATCGCGGAAGATCTCCACGTCGGTCACGGCCAGCGCGCCCACGGTTTCGCCGTGGTAGCCGTGGCGCAGGCACACGAACTCGCGCTTGGCCGACAGGCCCGTGTTGCGCCAGTAGTGGAAGCTCATCTTGAGCGCGATTTCCACTGCCGACGCGCCGTCAGACGCATAGAACGCATTGCCCAGCACGCCGCCGGTCAGCGCTTCGAGCCGCTCGGCCAGTTCCACGGCCGGCGCGTGGGTGCAGCCGGCCAGCATCACGTGCTCGAGCGTGTTCAGTTGCGCGACCAGCGCGGCGTTGATCGCCGGGTTGGCATGGCCGAACAGGTTGACCCACCACGAGCTGATGGCGTCGAAATAGCGGCGGCCATCGGTATCGATCAGCCACGGCCCTTCGCCACGGGCGATAGCCAGCGGCGGCTCGTTGTCGGCCGCGTCAGGGCGCAGGCGCGTGCACGGATGCCAGACGGCCTGCTGGCTGCGTGCCGCAAGCGTCATGTCATCGACGGCGGCGCCGGCGGGATTGGGGACAGGATGTGTCAAGGGGACCCTCCTTTGATTGCCAGGTCCGCCCATGCCGGCGCCAGTCACGGCAAGGCCGGGACGCGCTGGGGCTGCGGGCGGATTGGGGAGGCTCATGTTAGGAAGGTCCGTCTTGTCTTGGCAAACCGGGCGCCGTCAGCGCGTTAGCATCAGATTGAGCGAAATAGCGCGATGTTGCCGGCTGCCGTGCCGCGCATGGCACCTGGAGTCGCGCTTCTCGCGGGTAACGTCTGGCAAATGTCTGCTAAAAATTGTGTGGCGGCCGCCGTCTTTGCAAGCTTCTGGTTGCGCCCCTCTCCCGCGAGTGGGAGAGGGGCGCAGATCTCCAGCATCCCGCGCTACTGCGGTTTCCACGATGGCGCGCGCTTTTCCAGGAACGACCGCACGCCCTCGCGCCCTTCGTCAGACGCGCGGATCGCTGCGATCCGGTTGGCGGTATCGGCCAGCAGGTCGCTGTCGATCTCGCGGCCTGCCACATCCTGCACCAGCCGCTTGCTCTCGCGCACGGCATTGGGGCTGTTGCCCGCCAGCGTGGCGGCGATCTCGGCCACCTTTTCATCCAGGTCCTGCGGCGGCACCACCGCGTGCAGGAATCCCACGCGCAGCGCCTCGGCGGCATCGAACCGCTCGGCGGTAATGAAATAGCGGCGCGCCGCCTGCTCGCCCATCGCGCGGATCACATAGGGGCTGATCGTGGCGGGCAGCAGGCCCAGCTTTGCCTCGGACAGGCAGAAGTTGGCCGTGGCCGACGCCACCGCGATATCGCAGGCCGCCACCAGCCCCATGCCGCCGGCGTAGGTATCGCCCTGGACCCGCGCGATCACGGGCTTGGGGCAGACCCAGACCGTGTGGAGCATCTGCGCCAGCGTCAGCGCATCGGCACGGTTCTCGTCGTCCGAGTAGCCGGCCATCTTCTTCATCCAGTTCAGGTCGGCGCCCGCGCAGAACGCGGGGCCATTGCCGGTCAGCACGATGGCCCGCACCTCGGGCGTGTCACCCAGCGCCCGGAAGGCGCCGGTCAGTTCGGCGATGACCGTCTCGTTGAACGCATTGCGCACATCGGGCCGGTTCAGCGTGACCGTGGCGATATGGCGCTCGGCGGTCACTGAAAGCGTGGTGAATTGCATGTCTCCTCCTGGTTCCTGGATTGTCAGGATGTCTGGCCGGCGGTCTTCGCTCTGGCGGGCTGGGTCCGTTCGGGGACCTCGTCGAACGGCAAGCCCAGGTGCCGGAAGAACACGTCCACCTCTGGCAGCCACACGGCCACGCCGGCGCGGTTGCTGAACAGGCGGTGCGAATCGCCGTCGAATTCGCCCACGTCGACGAAGCGCGCATCCTTTGCCGCTCCGCTGGCGTTGGCCTTGTAGCTGTTGAACATGCGCTCGGGCAGCGGCCACGGCCAGTAGCTGTCGTTGTCGCCGTAGACCCACAGCGACGGATAGCGCGCCCCGCGCCCGTAGTCACCGAATGCGTCGATCAGGTTGTTCTCCCAGCCCACGCAGTTGTCGTTGCGCAGGCCGCCCGCGAAATTGACCACACCCACCACACCGGGGTAGCCGATGGCCGACAACGCCATGGTCGACAGGCCGCCATGCGACTGGCCGATGACGACGATGCGCGTGGCATCGACATAGGGCTGCTGCACCAGGTAGTCCAGCACCGCCACCACGTCTTCGGCCTGCATCATGCCGTTGCCGCGCACGTCGCAGCTGCCGCCCACGTACTGCCCGCCCGACTTGGAAAACCCCTGCCGCATCGGCAGCGCCACCACATAGCCGCGCCGCACGAACTCGGCCGTCTGCGCGGCAAATCGCGCACGGCCCTGGAACGCGGGCTTGCCCGGCGACTTGCCGTGGTTGATCACCACCATCGGGAACGGCCCTTCGCCGGCCGGCCGGAAGATCGTGGTTTCCAGGTCGACGGTGGTTTCCATCCCCACCTTCGGCACCATTACCACCTGCTCGACCGACTGCGCCGGCATCGCCACCTGCGCGATGGCCGGCCCGCACCACACGATGCAGGCCAACGCGGCCAGCGCAACCACTGCGCGGCAGGTGGTGGGAACAACACGGGACATGACAACAACCAACCTTCCAGAAAAAACAATCAAACAAGAAAAAACTACATGCGGAATACGCCGAACTTCATGTCGCCGATCGGCGCATTGAGGCTGGCGGAAAGACCGAGGCCCAGCACCGTGCGGGTCTGCGCCGGGTCGATGACACCATCGTCCCAGAGCCGCGCGCTGGCGTAGTACGGATGCCCCTGGCGCTCGTACTGGTCGCGGATCGGGGCCTTGAATGCTTCTTCCTCGTCGGCGCCCCATTGGCCGCCCTTCGACTCGATGCCGTCGCGGCGCACCGTGGCGAGCACGCTGGCCGCCTGCTCGCCCCCCATCACCGAGATGCGCGCGTTCGGCCACATCCACAGGAATCGGGGCGAATAGGCGCGGCCGCACATGCCGTAGTTGCCGGCGCCGAACGACCCGCCGATGATCACCGTGAACTTGGGCACCTGGGCGGTGGCCACGGCCGTCACCATCTTGGCGCCGTTGCGCGCGATGCCTTCGTTCTCGTACTTGCGGCCCACCATGAAGCCGGTGATGTTCTGCAGGAACACCAGCGGGATCTTGCGCTGGCAACACAGCTCGATGAAGTGCGCGCCCTTCAACGCCGACTCCGAGAACAGGATGCCGTTGTTGGCGATGATGCCCACCGGGTAGCCCCAGATCCGCGCAAAGCCGCAGACCAGCGTGGTGCCGTAGCGCGCCTTGAATTCGTCGAATTCCGATCCGTCGACGATGCGGGCGATGACCTCGCGCACGTCATACGGCTTGCGCGTGTCGGTAGGAATCACGCCATAAAGCTCTTCCACCGGATACAGCGGCTCCTGCGGTTCGTGCAGGCGGATCTGGTCCGGCTTGCGGCGATTCAGGTGCTGCACGATATTGCGGGCCAGGCTCAGCGCATGATGGTCGTTCTGCGCGAAGTAGTCGGCCACGCCAGACAGCCGCGTATGCACGTCGGCTCCGCCCAGGTCCTCGGCGCTGACTTCCTCGCCCGTGGCCGCCTTCACCAGCGGCGGGCCGCCCAGGAAAATCGTGCCCTGGTTCTTGACGATGATCGACTCGTCGCTCATCGCCGGCACATAGGCGCCGCCGGCCGTGCACGAGCCCATCACCACGGCGATCTGCGGAATGCCCTTGGCCGACAGGTTGGCCTGGTTGTAGAAAATGCGGCCGAAATGATCGCGATCCGGGAACACGTCGTCCTGGTTCGGCAGATTGGCGCCGCCGGAGTCCACCAGGTAGATGCACGGCAGGTTGTTCTGCTCGGCGATCTCCTGCGCGCGCACATGCTTCTTGACTGTCATCGGGTAGTAGGTACCGCCCTTGACCGTGGCGTCGTTGCAGACGATCACGCACTCCTGGCCGGCCACACGGCCGATGCCGGTGATGACGCCAGCGCCGGGGGCCGCATTGTCGTACATGTCGTACGCGGCCAGTTGCGACAGTTCCAGGAACGGCGTGCCCGGATCAAGCAGCTGCTGCACGCGGTCGCGCGGCAGCAGCTTGCCGCGGCCCAGGTGCTTGGCTCGGGCATCCTCGCCGCCGCCTTCGGCCAGCTTCGCGATCTTCTGCCTGAGGTCGGCCACCAGCGCCTGCATGGTCTCGGCATTGGCCTTGAACGATTCCGAGCGTGCGTTCAGTTTGGTTTCCAGCGTGGGCATGTCTCTTCCTGTGTTCTCTTGCTTGTCGTGCCAATTCAGCCGGGATCGTGCGCCGCGCGGGCGCCGCACGTCATTCCTGTCCTTCCTGTTCCTTCAGGTCGCCATCCACGTAGAGCCAGCGGGCCGGCGTGCCAGGCTCGCGCGGCTCGAAGACAAAGCGGCTCAGCTCTTCCAGCCGGTGGGCGCGCCCGCCCACCTTGTAGCGCGCCACGAAGGCCACCGTGGCGTGTGTGTCGTCCTGTTGCACGTGGGACTTCACCGTCAGCCCGAGCCACCGCGTACCGGCATCGGCCGACAGGTCCTGCGGACACGTCGACACATGCCAGGTCTGCCGCAGCCAGCCTTCGTCGCCCAGCACATAGGCGCTGTAGCGCGAACGCATCAGCGCCTCGGCCGTGGCCGGCACCGCCTCGCCACGGTGAAAGCGGCCGCAGCACGTGGCATAGGGGCCATTGCCGCAGGGGCAAGGTTCCGCGCTGGCACCGGACTGGCGCTTTCTGGTCATCCGATCAGCTCCGGCAGGTTGCGCATGTCGGTGAAGAGGGTCTTGACGCCCACCGCACGCAGTTCGTCGGCATCGGTGCGCGCGGCATAGCCAAACACGGTCATGCCCGCGGCCACGCCGGCGGTGGCGCCGGTGGGGCTGTCTTCCACCACGGCGCAGCGCGACGGCTCCACGCCCATCGTGCGCGCGGCCAGCAGGTAGACGTCCGGTGCGGGCTTGCTGTGCTCGACCTCGGTGGCCGAGAAGATATGCTCGCGCTGGTCTTGCGGGTCGACGAACAGCCCCAGCAGGTCGGTATGCGTCAGCTGCAGCTTGACCTTGATACGGTCCGCGCCCGATGCCACGCACACCGGCAGGCCACGCGCCTTGATCGCTTCGATGGTCTGGCGGATATGCGGCACGGCTTCCAGTTCCTCGATCAGCGCGGCGTCGCGCCGCACGAACCATTCGGACAGGAAGTTGCGCGGCAGCGGCTTGCCGAGACGCGCCTCGATATTGCCCAGTTCGTCGCGCACCGCACGGCCGAGGAACCACTTCATGGATTCCTCGAGCGTGATCTCGATGCCAAGCTCGTTGAGCACGCGGTTCAGCACGCGATGGACGATCGGCTCGCTGTCGACGAGAACCCCGTCACAGTCGAAGATCACGCAATCGAAGCGTGCGGCCTGGTTTGCTGCGGTCATGCGGGTTTCTTTTCCTTGTTGAGTTCGTTGCCGCCGACGGCGCGCAGTTCGGTCTGCCGCCGGCTCTTCAGGTGGGCCTCGATCTGCTCGAAGCGGTCGAAGCCCCAGAACGGTTCGCCGTCGATGATCACGAACGGCGAGCCAAAGACGCCCTTGGCCATCGCCACGTCGATCTCGGCCTTCAGCTGGTCCTTGATCTGGTAGCTCGTGGCGCCCTCGTTCATTGCCACCGGGTCGACGCCCAGGGCCTCGGCCAGCTTCGCCAGCTCGGCCGGCTCGGCGATGTTCAGGTCGTCGACGAACAGCGCGCGGTACACGGCCTTGGCGAACGCGGCGGCCAGGTCGGCGCCGTGATGGTTCTGCAGCCACAGCATGGCGCGGGCGGCGTGCTGCGTCGGCAGCGGGAAGTGCGTCGGGCGCTTGTAGTCGATGCCGTGGAACTGCGCGGTGCGCTCGAAATCGCGCCAGCAATACTCGCCCTTGAGCGGGATCGACGGCAGCGGCGACGAGCCGGTGGTCTTGAACACCACGCCCAGCAGCACCGGATGCCACATCACGCCGCGGCCGTACTTCTGGGCCAGCTCGTCGATGCGGGTGCTGGCAAAGTAGCCGTAGGGCGAGGAAAAGTCGAAGTAGAAATCGATCGGTGCGGTCATCGCGAGGGACTCCGGTTCGGGTGCGACGGTTTCAGGGGAACGTCTGGTCTGTCATCCAAGCGCGCGGGCGATCAGGATCTTCTGGATGTCGCTGGTACCTTCGTAGATCTGGCACACGCGCACATCCCGATAGATCCGTTCGACCGGGAAATCGTTCACATAGCCGTAACCGCCGAACACCTGGATCGCGTCCGAGCATACGCGCTCGGCCATTTCGCTGGCGAACAGCTTGGCCATGGCGGCCTCCTTGAGGCAGGGCCGGCCGGCGTCCTTGAGCGAGGCGGCGTGCCAGACCATCTGCCGCGCCACGTCGATCTGCGTCGCCATGTCGGCCAGGCGGAACTGCACGGCCTGGTGCTGGAACAGCGGCTGGCCGAAGCTTTCGCGCTCCTTGGCATAGGCCAGCGCAGCCTCGAATGCGGCGCGCGCCATGCCGATGCTCTGCGACGCAATGCCGATACGGCCGCCTTCGAGCCCCGACAGTGCCATCTTGTAGCCCGCCCCTTCCTCGCCCAGCAGGCAGTCGGCAGGGATACGGCAGTCCTCGAACACGATCTGGGCGGTGTCCGACGAATGCTGCCCGAGCTTGTCTTCCAGGCGGGCCACGATATAGCCGGGCGTGGACGTCGGCACCACGAAGGCGCTGATGCCGCGCTTGCCGGCTGCCTTGTCGGTCACCGCCATCACGATCGCCACATCGGCATGCTTGCCGCTGGTGATGAACTGCTTCACGCCGTTCAGCACGTAGTGGTCGCCATCGCGGGTGGCCGTGGTGCGCAGCGCCGAGGCGTCGGAACCGACATGCGGCTCGGTCAGGCAGAACGCGCCAAGCATCTCGCCACGGGCCAGCGGCACCAGCCAGCGCTGCTTCTGCGCGTCGCTGGCAAAGGCCATCAGCATGCTGCAGACCGGGCAGTTGTTGACGCTGATGACGGTGGACGTGCCGCCGTCGCCTGCCGCGATCTCTTCCAGGATCAGGGCCAACGACAGGTAGTCGAGCCCGGCGCCGCCCAGTTCCTCGGGCACGGCCACGCCGTAGGCGCCCAGGCGTGCCAGTTCCTTGTGCACGTCCTTGGGGAAGGTCTTGTCACGGTCCCACTGCGCGGCCTGCGGCGCAATGACGTCCTGCGCAAACTGGCGCACGGCGTCACGGATCATTTCCTGCTCGGGGGTCAGCAGCATGAGCGTCGGTCCTTACCAGGGGATAGCCGTGCCATCGTAGTTGTGGAAGCTGCCGTTGTCGTTGTGCGTCAGGCCGGCCAGCGTGCGGCGCATGCCGGTCACGCTCTGCTGCGGCGTCAGGTCGGCGTTCGGGCCGCCCATGTCGGTCTGCACCCAGCCCGGATGCAGCGCCACGCAGATCGCATGGCGCGCGTCCAGCGACACGCTCTTGAGCACCGCGTTGGCCGCCGCCTTGCTGATGCGATACATCCATGCGCCGTTGCTGTCCATCCCGCCGATACTGCCCATCTTCGATGACAGTACGGCCAGCACGCCGCCGCGGCCGTGATTGCCGGTCTCGACGAACGGCAGCACCAGTGGCAGGGCCATCATCGGCCCCAGCACATTGGTGTGCATCACGGCGTCGAAGTCCTGCTGCGCGATGGGCTGCGCGCCTTCGGTACGCGGCCCGATCACGCCGGCGTTGTAGATCGCCACGTCGAACGACTCGCCATCGAGCTTCCAGCCCAGGCCCGCCACCGCACCGGCGTCGGTCAGGTCGATCTGGTGGGCTTCGGCGCCCAGCGCCTTGAGCGCCTCCACGCCTTCGGCGCTGCGCGCGGCGGCTACCACGCGCCAGCCGTCGGCGCGGTACTGCCGGACGAATTCAAGGCCCAGACCTCGGGAAGCACCAAGAACGAGCGCGGTAGGCATGGCGAAACTCCTGCTTGTTGTCGTGTGTGGTGGTCAGTGCCGATCAGACGATCTCGATCCCGACAGCGGTGGCTTCGCCCCCGCCGATGCAGAGGCTGGCGACGCCACGCTTGCCGCCCGTCTTGCGCAGCGCGCCGATCAGCGTGGTCATGATGCGCGCGCCCGACGCCCCGATCGGATGGCCCAGCGCGCAAGCGCCGCCATGGATGTTGACCTTGTCATGCGGAATCTTGAGGTCGTGCATGGCGGCCATCGGTACGACGGCGAACGCTTCGTTGATCTCGAACAGGTCCACGCTGTCGGTGGTCCAGTCCAGCTTGCGGTACAGCCTGGCGATGGCCTCGACCGGCGCGGTCGTGAACCAGCCCGGCGCCTGTGCGTACGACGTATGGCCCAGCATGCGCGCGATCGGCACCAGGCCCAGTTGCTTCGCGGTGGATTCGCGCATCATCACCAGCGCGGCGGCGCCGTCGTTGATCGACGAAGACGATGCGGCGGTGATCGTGCCGTCTTTGGCAAAGGCCGGCTTCAGCGACGGGATCTTGTCCACCTTGATGCGGCGCGGACCTTCGTCGGTGTCGATGACCGTGTCGCCGCCCTTGCCCGACACCGTGACCGGCGTGATCTCCCAGCGGAAATCGCCGGCCTCCGTGGCGTGCTGGGCGCGGCGCACCGACTCCATCGCAAAGGCATCCTGCTGCTCGCGCGTGAACTGGTATTTGGCGGCACAGTCCTCGCCGAACGTGCCCATGGCGCGGCCCTTGTCGTAGGCATCCTCCAGGCCATCCAGCATCATGTGGTCGTAGATCATGCCGTGGCCGATACGGTAGCCGCCACGGCCCTTCGGAATCAGGTACGGCGCGTTCGTCATGCTTTCCATGCCGCCCGCCACGGCGATATCGAACGAGCCGGCCAGCAGGCCGTCGTAGACCGACATGGCCGCCCGCATGCCCGAGCCGCACATCTTGTTGACCGTGGTACAGGCCACGTCCAGCGGCAGCCCCGCGCCCAGCGCGGCCTGCCGCGCTGGCGCCTGGCCCTGTCCGGCAGGCAGCACGCAGCCGAATACCACTTCCTGCACCTGCTCCGGCTTGATACCGGCACGCTCCACGGCGGCGCGGATGGCGGCGGCGCCAAGCTGCGGCGCCGTCAGACTGCTCAGTTCGCTCTGGAACGCACCCATCGGGGTGCGTGCGGCGGAAACGATGACGATCGGGTCGTTCGGATTTTGCATGTCTGTGTCTCCTCGAAGCAGGTGGGCTTCAGTCGTAGTCGATCAGCGAATCGATGCTTGTGGCGGATCGCCGTATTGCTGCAGGGCGGCCGCAATCTGCGCCTGCAATTCGTCGTTGCTGCTGGCGGCCATGCCCAGGTCGCGCAGCAGGCCGTCGGACACGCCGTAGATCCAGCCGTGCACGGTCACCTGCTGCCCACGGTCCCAGGCGTCCTGCAGCACGGTGGTCTGGCAGATGTTGTTGACCTGCTCGATCACGTTCAGCTCGCACAGGCGCGTATGGGCGTCGTCTTCGCGCAGCACGGTGCCCAGGTAGGCCGAATGCTTGTCGGCCACGTCCTGCACGTGGCGCAGCCAGTTGTCGCACAGGCCCACGCGCTCGCGCTTGAGCGCCACTTTCACGCCGCCGCAGCCGTAGTGGCCCACCACGGTGATGTGGCGCACCTTCAGCACTTCCACGGCGAACTGGATCACCGACAGCGCGTTGAGGTCGCTGTGCGAGATCACATTGGCGATATTGCGATGGACGAACACCTCGCCCGGTGCCAGGCCCAGGATCTGGTTGGCGGGCACGCGCGAATCCGAGCAGCCGATCCACAGGTATTCGGGCGCCTGCTGGTTGGCCAGGCGGGTGAAGAATGTCGGGTCTTCCGCGTTGACGCGATCTACCCACTCGCGATTGTTGCGGAACAGTTGGGCGATGGCATCAGTCATGCTGCCCTCCTTGCGTGGTCGATTGTTGCTGCGCCGTAGCGGTGAATGAAGCGTTCTTGTTGTGGATAGGCAAAAAAGTCATGTACATGGCCGGCCAGCAGCCGGTCCTTGTGTTGCTGCCACATGGCGGCGTCAAAGAAATCGGAATGGTGCCGCAGGAACGCGGCCCGCACGCGCGGATCCCCGAGCAGGAACGTGCGATAGGTCTCCGGGAAGATGTCGTGCGGATGTACGGTGTACCACACCTCGCCGGACATTTCCTCTTCCTCGTTGCGCGGCTCGGGCACGCGCCGGATATTGCAGTCGGTCAGGTACTCGATTTCGTCGTAGTCGTAGAACACCACGCGGCCGTGCCGCGTGACGCCGAAATTCTTGTAAAGCATGTCGCCGGGGAAAATGTTCGCAGCAATCAGCTCCTTGATGGCATCGCCATATTCCTGGATGCCGTGGTCCACCTGGGCGTCGGTGCCTTCCTGCAGCCAGATGTTCAGCGGGGTCATGCGCCGCTCGATATACAGGTGGCGCACCACGATCTCGTCGCTGCCGTCGCTGCTGCGCTGGTATTCGAGCATCGACGGCACATGCCGGGTCAGTTCGCGCAGCAGCGCGTCGTCGAAACGCGACAGCGGAAAGGCAACGTCCGAATATTCCAGCGTATCGGCCATGCGGCCCACGCGGTCGTGCTGCTTCACGAGCTGGTACTTCGATTTCACCAGCGCGCGCGTGGTTTCCTTGGGCGCCGGGAATTCGTCGCGGATCACCTTGAAAACATAGGGGAACGACGGCAGCGTGAACACCAGCATCACCAGCCCCTTGATGCCGGGCGCCACCACGAACTTGTCCGACGAATGCTGCAGATGGTGCAGGAAGTCGCGATAGAACAGGTTCTTGCCCTGCTTCTGCAGCCCCAGCGAGGTGTAGATCTCCGCCCGCGACTTGCGCGGCAGCAGGTCGCGCAGAAAGGTCACGTACGCCGACGGGATCTCCATGTCGACCAGGAAATAGGCATGTGCGAACGAGAACAGCACCAGCAGCTGTTCGGGGCGCAGCAGCACCGTGTCGAGCACCAGCTTGCCGGACGGCCCGTGCACCACCGGAATCGCCATCGGATACGTCTGGTCGCCGTTCAGCACCCGGCCGATGATGAACGCCGTCTTGTTGCGGAAGAACAGCGACGACAGCGTATGCACCTGGAAATTCGCGGCCACGCGGAATTCCCCGGCGTGCTCGTCGAGCGCGCGCAGCACGTAGCCGACGTCGCGCTTCAGGTCCTCGAACGGCACGTCGAGCTGGAAGTTGTGGACGATCCGCTCGAAGCAGGCGGCCATGCCTTCGCGGCTGCCCGGGTAATAGGCCCGATAGGTGGGCCGGGTGGGCGATTCCTCGTTCTCGATGTACTCGGTCGAGACGGCCGGGCGCACGAAGATGAAGTCGTTGTTGAAGTACGAGCGATGCAGGATGCGCGTGCAGACCGAGTTGAAGAAAGTCTCGGCCAGTTCGGGCTGGTGGTGGTTGGTCAGCAGGCCAATGTAGTGGAGCTTGATCTGCTGCCAGATATCGTCGTCGATACGCTCGGCGTCGTATTCGTCCTGCAGCGTCTCCACGGCCTCGCGCACCCGGTCGTTGTAGAACGCGATGCGGTCGCGCTGCAGCGCCTGCAGGCCATGCCAGTCGCAGGCCTCGAAGCGCGCCTTGGCCGTGACGCCGGCCTCGCGGAACAGCCGGTAGTGCTTGTCGAATCCGTCCAGCATGGTCCGCGCCACATCGTAGGCAATCTGCGAGGCGAGCAGCTTGGGAAAGGGGGACATGACTCGAGAGTTCCGGACAATCGGGAGAACGGCTGGCAGTCGAAATTGTAATGGCGTTCGGTACTTACCCTCGGGTAAGCCACGAACGCCTCCGGGATCACTTTCCGGGCTTACATCGTTTCCGCGAACAGCTCGCGGCCAATCAGCATGCGGCGGATTTCCGAGGTGCCCGCACCAATCTCGTACAGCTTGGCATCACGCCACAGGCGCCCCACCGGGTATTCGTTGATATAGCCGTTGCCGCCCAGGATCTGCACCGACTCGCCAGCCATCCACGTGGCCTTTTCGGCGGTGTACAGGATCACCGCGGCGCAGTCCTTGCGCACCTGTCGCACGTGGTCGGTGCCCAGCGCGTCCAAGTTCTTGCCCACCGTGTACAGATAGCTGCGGGCCGCCTGCAGCGTCGTGTACATGTCGGCCACCTTGCCCTGGATCAACTGGAATTCGCCGATGCTCTGGCCGAACTGCTTGCGGTCGTGGATATACGGCGTCACCACGTCCATGCACGCCTGCATGATGCCGACCGGGCCCCCGGAAAGCACCGCGCGTTCGTAGTCCAGCCCGCTCATCAGCACCTTGGCGCCGCCGTTTTCGGCCCCGAGGATGTTCTCCACCGGCACCTCCACGTCCTGGAACACCAGTTCGCCCGTGTGCGAGCCGCGCATGCCGAGCTTGTCCAGCTTCTGCGCCACCGAGAACCCCTTCATGCCCTTTTCGACGATAAAGGCGGTCATGCCGCGCGCGCCCAGGTCGGGCTCGGTCTTGGCGTAGACCACCAGCACGTCGCAGTCGGGGCCGTTGGTGATCCACATCTTGGTGCCGTTCAGCACAAAGCGGTCGCCCTTGAAATCGGCACGCAGCTTCATGCTGACCACGTCCGACCCGGCGTTCGGCTCGCTCATCGCCAGCGCGCCAATCCATTCGCCAGATACCAGCTTCGGCAGGTACTTCGCCTTCTGCGCGGCCGTGCCATTGCGGTGGATCTGGTTCACGCACAGGTTCGAATGGGCGCCATACGACAGACCCACCGACGCCGACGCGCGGCTGATTTCCTCCATTGCGATCATGTGGGCCAGGTAGCCCATGTTGGCACCGCCGTACTCCTCGGCCACCGTGATGCCCAGCACGCCCAGGTCGCCCATCTTCTTCCAGGCGTCCATCGGGAACTGGTCGGTGCGGTCGATCTCGCCGGCGCGCGGCGCCAGTTCGGCCTGGGCCCAGCTGCGCACCGATTCGCGCAGCATCTCGATGTCTTCGCCAAGGTCGAATTTGAGGCCGGGAAGTTCGGTCATGGTGTTGTCTCCTGGTTCTGTCGCTGGATCTGCCGTGGATCGCGCAGGGTTCGGTATTGGATGTGTCGGAGCTATTTTATTGACGTTTACGTAAACGTCAATTGGAGTTGCCACGAAGTGTCGACTTCGCGGCAGGATCAGGCCGTGCGGGTGTGGCCGGCGTCATGGTGTGTCGCGAGCAGCGCCTTGCACTGGCGTTCATGCTGGTCGATTTCAGCCAGCTGGGCCTGCAGGTCTTCCATCTGCCGCTCCAGCGTGCCGCGGTGCTGGGCCAGCAAGTGCAGGAAGCGCTCCAGCTGCGGCGCCGTATCGCGTGGCGACTCGTAGAGATCCAGAATTTCGCGGATTTCATTGAGAGTAAGCCCTAACCTTTTGCCGCGCAGCGTCAGCTTCAGCCGCGTGCGTTCGCGGCCGTTGTAGACGCGCTTGCGGCCGCTGGGCCCCTCCCGGTCAGGCGACAGCAGGCCCTGGTCCTCGTAGAAGCGGATCGCGCGCGGCGTTACTTCGAATTCGCGTGCAAGATCGGTAATCGTGTAGGTGGCGGAAGATGGCTGGGCCGACATATGGCGTCCTGCTAAAAAATGAACGATCGTTCGCGGATTCGTTGCATGATCAACTTTTTCGTCTAAGATGACCGTGCATGGTTTGCGAATTGACGTTAACGTTAGCGTCAACTGCTGCGCGTGACAATCCGGACAAGAGCGTGCCCCCGAGCACGCCGTTATTGACGAGACAAACCCCATGAACGCACTCGAACATCAGCTCCAATATCCGTTTGGCGACACCATGCCCGAACCGGGCACGCGTCAGGAAGTGGCGCCGGGCGTGTACTGGCTGCGCATGCCGCTGCCCTTTGCGCTGGACCATATCAACCTGTGGCTGCTGCGCGACCGTATCGACGGCCGCGATGGCTGGACCATCGTCGATTGCGGCATCACCAACGACACCATCCAGGCCCATTGGGAGACCATTTTCGCCAACGAGCTGGAAGGCCTGCCCGTGCTGCGCGTGCTGGTCACGCATTGCCACCCCGACCACGTGGGCCTGGCGCACTGGATCTGCAAGCGCTGGGACGTACGGCTGTGGATGAGCCTGGGCGACTACATGTCGGCCCGCGTGATGGCGGGCGGCTCGGGCGTCGGCTCCAATGCCGGCGGCGACTTCGCGGCCAGCCACTTCGCGCGCCATGGCCTGACCGACCCCGACAATCTCGAAAAGCTGCGGGCCCGCAAGAGCTACTACCCGTCGCTGGTGCCCGGCCTGCCCACCCAGTACCGCCGCCTGATGGACGGCGACACCGTGCAGATCGACGCCGACCCGGCCACGGCTTCGTGGCGCGTCATCACCGGCTACGGACACGCCCCCGAACACGTGGCGCTGTACAACGCAGCCACCAACGTGCTGATCTCCGGCGACATGGTGCTGCCTCGCATTTCGACGAATGTGAGCGTGTTCGACATGGAGCCCGAAGCCAATCCGCTGCAGCTCTATCTCGATTCGCTGGGCAAGTACGACGACCTGCCCGGCGACGTGCTGATCCTGCCGTCGCACGGCCGGCCATTCCGCAATCTCCATACGCGGATCCTGCAGCTACGGGAGCACCATGTCGACCGCCTGGCCGAAACGCTGGCCGCGTGCGCCGAAAAGCCGTGCAACGCGCACGATATCGTCAGGGTGATCTTCCGCCGCCAGTTCGACATCCACCAGCTGACCTTCGCGATGGGCGAGGCGCTGGCGCACCTGCACGCGCTGTGGCATCGCGGCGAACTGGCGCGGCAGGTGGGCGACGACGGCGTCGTCCGCTTTACCAAGGCCTAAGCGGCCTTGGCTGGCTGAGCGCTAGAAGCCCTCAGCCAGTGTCTTGAGGTAGCGCGCGCCGGCCATGGCGCGGCTGCCGTACCACGACAGCATCTCGCCATCCACCAGCAGCACCGGCTTGCCGATCTGCCGCTCCAGCGCGTCGGCATGGTCTTCGGTAAAGCGGTACGGCTCGGTGGACAACAGCACGGCATCCAGGTCACGCACCAGGGCATCGCTCCAGCGGAAGGTCGGATAACGCTCGCCAGCCGCGTTCGGGCGGCTGCAATCGCCATCGACGCACGCCTGCGGCGCCGTATCGGGCCACGTGGCCCAGTTCACCAGTGCAAGCATCTGGCTGATATAGGTGTCGCGCGACACCGTCATCCACGGGTCCTGCCAGATCGCATAGAGCACGCGGCGGGCGGGCCACGACCTGGCGCGCAACGCGTCGAGCGCGCCCCGCAGCCCGGCCGCCAGCGGTTCGGCCTCGGCCTGCCGCCCGAAGATGCCGCCCAGCAGGGCATAGAGCGCGAAATTGTCCTCTGGCCCGCACGGATGCGTGACGATCACGTGCGGCACGAAGCGTCGGATCTCCTCCACGGTCTCGCGCCGGTTCTCGTCGATATTGACGATCACATGCGTCGGCGCCAGCGCGCGCAGGCGGTCGAGCTTGACGTCCTTGGTACCGCCCACCTTTGCCACGGCGCGTACAGCCGGCTCCGGATGGATGCAGAAGCCGGTGCGCGCCACGATCCGGTCAGCCAGCCCCAGGTCGAACAGCAGTTCCGTGATCGACGGCACCAGCGACGCGATGCGCACCGTGCCCTCGGCCGTACCATGCACGTGTCCCACCGCATCGGTCCACATCATGCGCTCCGCGACTGGCGCGGCTTGCGCGGCGCGCGCCGGAACAGCGCATCGTAGAGCCAGCGCGGCATCACATGCAGCAGCGACGCCACAACGCCCATCTGCCACGGAATCACCGCAAAACGCGCACCCGCGCCAATCTTGCGCACGGCCTTGCGGGCGAACACATCGGCGTCCATCAGGAACGGCATCTTGTACGGATTGTGGGCGGTCATCGGTGTACGGATATAGCCCGGTGCGATCGTCACCACGCGAATCCGCTCGTGCGACTGTTCCAGCCGCAGACTCTCCAGCAGCTTGATCACGGCCGACTTCGACGCGCTGTACGCCCCGCCGCCGGGCAGGCCGCGCACCCCGGCCACACTGGCGATGCCGACCAGCGTGCCGCGCCAGCCGTCCGGGCCGGGCGGCTGCGCGCGCATGGGCTCCAGAAATGGCTGGAATGTGGTCAGCGTGCCAAACCAGTTGGTATCCATCACCGTGCGGAAGACTTCCAGGTCCTCGCGCTCGCTTGCGACGGTACCCACCGATACGCCCGCGTTGGCGACGACCACATCGGGACATCCCACGTTCGCCAGAAAGTCGGCCGCCGCCGCATGCATGGCATCCGCGTCGCGGACATCGACGGCGTAGACCCGCACGGCGGCGGGATTGGGCAGGCTGGCGGCAAAGGCGCGAAGCGCGTCCTCACGTCGGCCCACCAGGCCAAGTGTTGCGCCCTGCGCGGCATAGGCTCGGGCCAGGGCCTGTCCAATGCCGCTGGACGCGCCGGTCAGGAAGATTTTCTGGGGGTTCATGGGTGGGAATATAGCGCGGGTGGCCGCCCGGGCTGGGAGCAAGGGCAGGGACCGGCGCGGCAATTTGTCGCAGATTGGCACACGCGCCCAAAGCAAAACAGCCCGGTGCAGCGGCTGCACCGGGCTGTTGGAGTCGATCCGGCCGGGACGGCGGTCGATCAGAGCTTCTTGTCGCGCACGCCCGTGACCAGGAAGTCCATGGCCTGGATGGCAGCGGACTTGGTGCCGGCGATCGACGGCGAGGTCTCGTACTTGCCTTGCACCACCACGGTCGGCACGCCATCGATCTTGTAGGCGTCGGCGATCTTGTTGGCGCGCTGCGCGTTGGTGGTCACCGAGAACGAGTTGTAGGTGTCCAGCCACTGCTTGCGGTCGATGCCGTTGGCGGCCATGAAATCGGCAATCTCGTTGGTGTCGACCATGCGCTTGCGCTGCTTGTGGATGGCGTCGAACACCTTGGTGTGCATGGCGTCGAGCTTGCCCAGCGATTCCAGCGCGTAGAAGATCTTCGTATGCGGCAGCAGGTCGTCACGGAAGGCCACCGGCACGCGCTTGAACACCACGTCCTTGCCCTGCTTCTTGATCCACGCTTCAAGCTCGGGCTCGAAGTCGTAGCAGTGCGGGCAACCGTACCAGAAGAACTCGGTCACCTCGATCTTGCCGGCCGGCACCGGCTGCGGGGCTTTCAGAACCGTGTAGTCCTTGCCTTCCGTCGGCGCGGCCATGGCGGCGGGCGCGGACATCAGCAGGCCGCCTACGGCGGCAGCGGTGGCGATCAGTGCGGCGATTTTCTTCATGTCAGAAGGGCCTTACGGGTTGAACGTGCTCGACGAGCGATTGGATAGCGTCTAAGACCGGGACGGCGGCACATGGTTCGCACCCGCCCCCCCGGTCAGAATATTTCGCTG
This sequence comes from Cupriavidus sp. D384, assembly GCF_001652915.1. Lineage (GTDB taxonomy): Bacteria > Pseudomonadota > Gammaproteobacteria > Burkholderiales > Burkholderiaceae > Cupriavidus. The sequence continues at coordinate 184,924 of NZ_BBQI01000024.1, read as the reverse complement.
GATTACTGTTTCGTGAAACGGATCACCGAGGCATCGAAACCGGCCGACTGCAGGCGGTCGCGCGCCCGGTTCATGTCCTCGATCCGGTTGAACGGCCCCAGGCGGACGCGGTACATCTTGACGCCGTTGACATCGCGATCGGTCACCTTGGCCTCGAAGCCCTGCATCGCCAGGTTGGCCTTCTGGCGGTCGGCGTCGTCCTGCGAGCGGAACGCGCCTACCTGCAGCAGGTAGCCCACCTTGTTGGCATCGGCCTGGGCAATCTCGGCGATGGGATCGGCCACCGGCTTCTCGGCCGGACGCGCGGCCGGCTTTTCCGCCGGTTTTTCGGCCGGCTTGCTGGCCACCGAGCCGGTGCTGGCCGGCATCTCGGCCGGACGGCTGGTCGCCACGGGCGGCTGCGCAGCCGGCTGTTCGGGCTGGCCCACCGGCTTGGCGGGCGTCTTGCTCCACAGCGGCTTGTTCGGATCGGCCGGCTCCGCGCCCGGCTGGGCCTGCTGCGCCTGCTGGGTCGGGTTGGGCAGCGCGCTGGCGACGTTGCCCGGCTCGGTCGGACGCGGCGCCGGGCTGTTGTTGCCATTGCCCTTGAACGGCGCCGGCGACTTGGTGATGTACAGCGCGATGACCACGGCAATGGCCAGGCCGACGATCAGCCCGAGCACCAGGCCCAGGAACGTGCCGCCACGCTGCGTCTGGCGATGGCGGACGGCGCGCAAGGCGCGCTTTGCATTGTGTTGCATGTAGTCCTCTTCGGTGTTGCCGGGGATTATAGAGCCAGTCCGATGACGCGAAGTTCAGGCGGCAGGCGTTTCCTGCTCCGGAGCACGGTCCATCCGTTGCGGCGCCGAGACGCCGATCACCGCCAGGCCGTTCTTGAGCACCTGCCGGGTGGCGGCCAGCAGCGCCAGACGGGCCCGCTTGACCGTCTCGTCGTCCACCAGCACGCGGTCGGCGTTGTAGAACGCATGGAAGTCGCCGGCCAGGTCGCGCAGGTAGAACGCCACGGCGTGCGGCGCCAGTTCGCCGGCGGCGGCGGCCAGCATGTCCGGGAACTCGGCCAGGCGGCGGCCCAGCGCGATGGCCTGCGGGCTGACGTCGGCGGCGGTCACGGCCGCCAGATCCACGCTTGCCAGCTCCGGCAGGCGTTGCTGCCAGTCGGCGCCGCCCCAGGCTTCGAAGATCGAGCAGATGCGCGCGTGGGCATACTGCACGTAGTACACCGGGTTCTCGTCGTTCTGCTTCAGCGCCAGGTCCACGTCGAACACGAACTCGGTGTCGGCCTTGCGCGACAGCAGGAAGAAGCGCACGGCGTCGCGGCCGCGCGTGAAGTGCGCCGGCCAGTCGGCCACACCGGCTTCCAGGCAGCCGCGGATGGTCTCGTCGCCGCCGTTGCTCCACTCGATCAGGTCGCGCACGGTCACGTACGAGCCGGCGCGCTTGGAGATCTTCACCTCCTCGCCGTTCTTCATCACGGTGACCATCTTGTGCAGCACGTAGTCGGGGTAGCCCTGCGGAATGCCGATGTCCAGGCCCTGCAGGCCGGCGCGCACGCGGGCGATGGTGCCGTGGTGGTCGCTGCCCTGCACGTTGATGACCTTGGCGAAGCCGCGCTCCCACTTGGTGGTGTGGTAGGCCACGTCCGGCACGAAGTACGTGTACGTGCCGTCGCTCTTCTTCATGACGCGGTCCTTGTCGTCGCCGTCGTCAGTGGTGCGCAGCCACAGCGCGCCTTCGCTCTCGTAGGTCTTGCCCTTGCCGACCAGCGACTGCACGGCGGCATCCACGCGGCCGTCGCTGTACAGCGACGATTCCAGGTAGTAGCGGTCGAACTTCACGCCAAACGCCTGCAAGTCGATGTCCTGCTCGTTGCGCAGGTAGGTCACGGCGAACTTGCGGATCGACTCCAGGTCCTCGACGTTGCCCGAGGCCGTCACCGGCTCGCCGTCCGAGGCCGAGACCGTCCTGCCGGCCAGGAAGTCGGCGGCGATATCGGCAATGTAGTCGCCGTTGTAGGCCGATTCGGGCCAGCCGGCGTCGCCCGGCTTCAGGCCGCGTGCACGTGCCTGGACCGACACGGCCAGCGTGTGGATCTGCACCCCGGCGTCGTTGTAGTAGAACTCGCGATGCACGGCCCAGCCTTGCCAGGCCAGCAGGTTCGCCAGCGCGTCGCCCAGCGCGGCCTGGCGGCCGTGGCCGACGTGCAGCGGACCGGTCGGGTTGGCCGACACAAACTCCACCAGCACCTGGCCATGCTCGCCGGCCGGGCGCGCGCCGTAGCGGTCGCCGTCACCCAGCACCGCGCGCAGCACCTCGGCGCGGGCCGCCGGGCTCAGGCGCAGGTTGATAAAGCCGGGGCCGGCGATCTCCAGGGCCGCCACCAGCGCCGATGCGCGCGGATCTGCCTTGACCGCGTCAACCACCTTCTGCGCCAGTTCGCGCGGGTTGGTCTTCAGCGCCTTTGCCACCTGCATGGCGATGTTGCAGGCCAGATCGCCGTGAGCGGCCTGCTTGGGGCGCTCGAACGTGACCGCGGGCAGGGCGGCGTCGGCCGGGGCAAGCGCGCGCACGGCATCGGTGAACGCGGCGGCGAGTTGGGAGGTCTGAACAGGCAGCATGGATATCTGGGCCTTGGAAAGCTGGAATGCGTCCGGGCTCGGAGGGGCTGGAAAGTGAAGGCCCCGCCGCGTGCACCGGCAGTGGAAATCGGGAAACGCGGAATTTTATCAGGTGCTATGCTGACATCATGCGACGACCTGTGCGCCCCGCGCCAGTCATGTCGCCACTCGTGAAAGGAAACATCATGCTGATCACCTTCAAATCCCACGCGGCGCAGGACCTGATCATGATGAAGGACCTTGCCATCACGCTGCTTGGCATCATTGGCAAGCATCTGGGCGAACGCGGGGTGATCACGACCGAGGAAATGCCGGCGGCAATCCGCAAGCTGGAAGCGGCCGTGCAGGACGCCAGGAAGGTGCATCCCGCCGATACCACGGTCCACCCGGGCCCGGAAGACGAGCGGGAAGAAGAGCCGCTGCACCTGGGGCAGCGAGCCTACCCGTTCCTGGACATGCTGCGCCTGTCGCAGAAGGAAGGCGCCGACGTGATGTGGGGCGTCTGAGCCTGCATCGCCGGCCCCCGGCCTGATCGTTACCCGCCGGCGCGCCACGTCACAGCGCCGGTGCCCCCTCTGAACGGCGGCCTGTCCGGGCCGCCCGCCTTGATTCGCCCACCCCTGGAAAGCCAATTGCAAGGTTGCGGCCATGCATGCGTGGCGCGCAAAAAAGAACCCGGACACCGCTTGGTGCCCGGGCGTCCCGGATCAGGGATATATCCGGAAAGGGGGTTGCTGCAGGGGTAAGGGGAGAGACCCTGGAATTCGTCCTGCCAACCTGCGTATCTGTGTGCGTCCTGTGGCGCTGGCGACCTGGGCGCCACCTGCGCCCTGAATCGCCCTGAATCGCCCTGAATCGCCCTGAATCGCCCTGAATCGCGCTAGTCGCCGTTGCGCCGGCCGGCCAGCATCAGCCCGATACACGCGCCGATCAGCGCGGCCACGCCTACCGCCTTGAGCGGCGACTCCACCACGCGCTGGCGGCCATTGTCGACGGCCACGTCCATCTGGTCGCGCGCCCAGTGCACGCCGTCGCGGCCACGCTCGCGCATGCGGTCGGACAGTTCGTGGGCCCGGGCCCGCAGGCGGCGGCCCGCGGCCATGCCTTCGGCGGAGCCTTCGTGCGCCAGTACGTCGATGGTTTGCTGGAGTTGCGCGATCAGCGCCTTCACCTCGTCCGACACCGGCCCCACCGCATCGCGGGTATCACGGGCGGCATGCCGGAGCTGGCGTACGGCCGAATCGGCGCTGTCTTGCAGATGATTGATTTCCTTGCGGATCTTTGGATTCTGCGTGAGCATGGATACTCCTTTGTCCAGTCCCTGGCGGAGTTGCCTGCCGGTCCCCCGGTCAGGCAACGCGTGCTGCTGCGCTTACCGTCGGCGCACCAGCCCCATCACGGCCGCCACCAGCGCCACGACCAGGAAGATAAAGAACAGGATCTTCGCGATTTCCACCGCGCCGGCTGCAATACCACCGAAGCCGAAAATGGCCGCCACCAGGGCGACAATGAAAAAGACGAGTGCGTAGTACAGCATGACCAGTCTCCCGAGGTTAGCGAGCGCAACCGGCCTGACGGCTGGTGGTGCGTTCGGCTTGCGCCACGGTGCGCAAGCTCATAGCCTCATCGTAGGGTTCCACCCTTTGACCGCACACCGAAACCAGACCGATTCAGATGTCAGCCAAGTCCTACAGCGGGCGCCGCTTCGCGCCGGATGCGATACGCGCGGCGGCCCGGTACGATTGACCGCTACATGACGATGTGATTCCATGGCCGCTCTTCCGCCCTGCCGCGGCAGCGCATCAACCAGTGACTTCAGATGGCCAAGCATTCCCTACTCCTGAGAAACACCCTGCTGCTTGCCGGCGGCATCGTGCTGACACTGGCCGTTCTGATCGCATCTGAGACCGGAAACCTGCGCCTGCGCGAGGGCTATACCGAAGCCATCCGCTCGCAGCAGCTGCAAAGCGACCTGGGCGAGCTGATCGCCGAGCTGGTCAACGCCGAAGCCGGCCAGCGCGGTTTCCTGCTGACCGGCAAGGAAAGCTACCTGGACCCGTACTACAAGGCGCTGCCCCATATCAGCGAGCTGATGTCGCGCATCCGCCAGCACTACGCCAATGATCCCGAAGGGCTGCGCCAGTTCGGCGAGGCCTCGCAGTTCGTCACGCGCAAGCTCAACGAGATGGCGCTGACGCTGGTCTACGGCAAGCGCGACGTCGACGTGGCGCTGGACATGATCCGCACCGACTTCGGCAAGCAGACCATGGAAAGCGCCCGGCGCGGACTGGAACACCTGCAGGTGCGCGAATCGGGCACGGTCACCCACAACCTGGAGGCAGCCGAGCACGACCTGCAGCTGTCCCGCTACGGCATCGGGCTGCTGACCGCGATCAACATCCTGCTGCTCGTGGCCGTGGGCATGGGCCATCAGCGACGCATGACGATGGCCGAGGCGGCGCGCGAACAGCTCGAAGAGGAAAGCGCCCGGCTGGATCGCAAGGTCCGCGCGCGCACGCGGCAGTTGTCGGCACTGGCGGCCCACCTGCAGCGCGTGACCGAGGACGAAAAGACGCGCCTGTCGCGCGAACTGCACGACGAACTGGGCGCCATCCTGACCGCCATCAAGCTCGACCTGCACTGGGTAAAGATGCGGGTGCAACAGACGCACCCCGAGGCGCGCGACAAGATCACGCGCGTGATGCAGCATGCCGACCAGGCCATCCAGATCAAGCGCCGGCTGATCGAGGACCTGCGCCCCACGGTGCTGCTGAACCTGGGGCTGCGCGAGGCCATCGTGCAGCAGGTGGAAGACGTGGGCGCCCGCAACCAGTGGGAAACCCAGGTCGACCTGCCCGAATCGCTGCCGCCGCTGCGCGACAACGCGGCCATCGCGCTGTACCGGATCGTGCAGGAATCGCTGAACAACGCCAGCAAGTACGCCGAGGCGCAGCACATTTCCGTATCGCTGGCCTGCACCGCGCAACAGCTCACGCTGGCAATCCGGGACGACGGCCGCGGCCTGCCGCCCGATTTCGACGCCGGCAGCACCGGCGGCCATCATGGCCTGCTGGGCATGGAGCAGCGGGTGCTGGCACTGGGCGGGACGATGCACGTGGATTCGGTGCCGGGCCAAGGCGTTTCGATCCGCGTCGAGGTGCCACTGACCACATCTGTGCTGGCGCCGCCCGAGGAAACCACCGAAGTCTGAGCCCGCACGCGGCGGGACCCATCCGGGGCCGATGGCGACGGCCAGGCCACGCCCGAGCTTCTTCAGACGGGTATCAGGAGGCGGAGGTCGCGTAGTCCTCGATCACGCGGAACACCTGTTCCAGTTCGAGCGACTTGTCGAAGAAATAGTCGGCGCCGGCCTCGGCGCACTGGCGCCGGTACATCGATACCTGCGCATGGTTGGTGTAGACGATGCGGATGCCCGACAGCCCGGCCTTCTGCATTTCACGCAGCACGTTGATGCCGTTGCCCTGGCGCAGCTGCAGGTCGACGATCGACACATCGTACTGGCCGTGGGTGGCCAGCTTCACCGCGCCGCTTTCGGTGTCGGCCCAGTCCACCGACTCGACGAACGGGAAGGCCGTCAGGTATTCCAGCAGCATGCCTCGCAATACTTCGGAGTCCTCGATCAGGAGGACCCGCAGCGAACGGTTCGAGGAGGCCGTGGCTTGCTCCGGCATGGCGCTTGGCAACTGTCAGGCGAAGAGATGAACGATTAACGGTTCTGGCACGAGGCTTCCAAAGTCCGGCCTATTCCACGAGCCCATTCTTGATGGCGTAGTAGGTCAGGTCGGCATTGGTCTTCATGCCCATCTTCTCCAGGATGCGGGAGCGGTAGGTGCTCACGGTCTTCACGCTCAGGAATAGTTCGTCGGCAATCACCGACACCGACTGTCCGCGCGAGAGCTTGCAGAAGATCTGGAACTCGCGCTCGGAAAGGGTCTGGTGCACCGGCTGTTCGGTCGGCTTGTCGAGCCCGCCGATCAGCAGGTCTGCCACGGTGGGGCTCACGTAGCGGCGGCCCTGGGCCACCGTGCGGATGGCCTTGACCAGGTCGTCCGGCGCGGATTCCTTGGTCAGGTAGCCCGAGGCGCCGGCACGGATCAGATTGATCGCGTACTGGTCTTCGGGATAGGTGGACAGGATCAGCACCGGCAGGTTGGGCAAACGCTGCCGGATCAGCTTCAGCACATCGATGCCGTTGCGATCCGGCATGGAAATATCGAGTACGAGTACGTCGAACTCGCTGTCGCGCAACTGCGCCATCACTTCGTCGCCGCTGGCGGCTTCGCCCGTCACCTTGATGTCGGGTTCCTCTGAAATGAACTGGCGCAGACCAGCGCGCACGATCTCATGATCGTCGGCGATCAAGACGCGGATCATCGGTGTCTCCACGGTGAGGGGGTGGCCCGCCTGCCGAAGCACGGCCCGGGCCGGTTTCCTGCATTGTAGTGCCGACGCGACGCCGAATATGTCGGTGTCAGGCTGACATGACGCGCCACGGCGACACCCGCAGGGCGGGCCGACAAGCGCCGCGCGCGGGCGCAGGGGAATGGAAAATGCTGCAGTGCGGCGCACCCCGGGAGCGGCGCGCCCAAACGCAAGACGGACGCCCGAAGGCGTCCGTCAGTCCATTTGCCTGCTGCCGGGATGGGGGCGGTCTGGAGGGCCCGCCCCGTCATCCCGTCCTGCGGCTACTGGATCTTGGTACCGGCATCGGCGCCGGCCCCGGCGTTGGCGCCCAGGTCACCCTTCTTCGACTTGGCCTTGGCATGGCCGGTGTGCTTGCCCTTGTTTTCCTTCTCGGTGGGCGTCGACGACATCGAGGTGTCGGCGCCCGCCTTTCCGCCCAGGCTGGCCTTGCTGCCCGGATCCGCCGAACTCGGGCTGGCCGGGGTCACCGCGCCACCGGCCGCGCCGCCGGCGTTCACACCGGCATTCGGGCTGGCATTCTGCGAGGGTGCGTTCACGGAGGCGCCGACGCCCGCTTGGGTGCCAACCGTGGCACCGGTGCCTTGGGCCATCGCGAAGGACGAGGCGGCGGCAATCGACAGGGCGGACAGGGAGATCAGCAGCTTCTTCATGGGAGAGACTCCTTTACTGAATGCTCCGCAGCGAAACATTCGCTGCGGCATTCACGCGGTGTCACGTGAACTGGGTTCCAGTCTATGGAGCCGATCCATGCCGGTCTGTGAGCACTTGTCAGGTTCTGTAAGCAGTCGTGAAGACATTGCGAACATTGTCGGCCGGCGTCCCACAGGCCGCGCCGGATAACGGATTCGTCGTATTTCCCTTACGTTTCAACGGCGGTGGCAACGGTCCCGGCAGCGGGCGGGCCATAAAAAAACCGGGGCGCCGCTGTCGCGCGGCGCCCCGGTCATTGCAACTGCTTACAGCTGCAGCGAAGCCGCTTACAGGTTAGGCGCCAGTGCGCGCTCCAGCGCCGTGCGGTCTTCACCGCGACGCGCCACCATATCGTCAAGCTGGTCCTGGCCGATCTTGCCCACGCTGAAGTACGTGGAGTGCGGATGCGACAGGTAGAAGCCGCTCACCGACGCGGCAGGCGTCATCGCCAGCGCCTCGGTAATGCCCATGCCGATCTCGGCGGCGTCCAGGAATTCGAACATCGGGCCCTTGACCGTGTGCTCCGGGCAGGCCGGATAGCCCGGCGCCGGACGGATGCCACGGTACGCCTCGGCGATCAGCTGGTCGTTGTCCAGCGTCTCGGCGGCGTCATAGCCCCACAGGTCGGTCCGCACGCGCTGGTGCAGGCATTCGGCAAACGCCTCGGCCAGGCGGTCGGCCAGCGCCTTGAGCATGATCGCGCTGTAGTCGTCGTGGTCGGCTTCGAACTGCGCTTCCTTCTTGTCCACGCCGATGCCGGCCGTGACCGCGAACACGCCGATATAGTCGGCCACGCCGCTTGCCTTCGGGGCAACGAAGTCGGCCAGGCAGCGGTTCGGACGCTTCACGCCATCAACCACCGGACGCTCGCTCTGCTGGCGCAGGTTGTGCCAGGTCAGCGCCACCTTGCTGCGCGACTCGTCGGTGTAGATCTCGATATCGTCGTCGTTGACCGTGTTGGCCGGCAGCAGCGCCATCACGCCGTTGGCGGTCAGCCAGCGGCCCTGGATCAGGCGGGCCAGCATGCTCTTGCCGTCGGAATACACGCGGCGCGCCGACTCCCCGACGATCTCGTCGTTGAGGATGTCCGGGAATTTGCCTGCCAGGTCCCAGGTCTGGAAGAACGGGCCCCAGTCGATGAAATTCGCCAGCTCCGACAGGTCGTAGTTGCGGAACACGCGCCGGCCGATGAATTTCGGCTTCGGCGGCACGTACTGGCTCCAGTCCAGCGGCGTCTTGTTGGCGCGCGCCTCGGCCAGCGACACCATCGGCGTGGCCTTCTTGTTGGCGTGCTGGGCGCGGATGCGATCGTAGTCGGTCTTCAGGTCGTCCAGGTACTTTGCGGCGCCCTCGTCGGACAGCAGGCTCGAAGCCACGCTGACCGAGCGCGAGGCATCGGGCACGTAGACCACCGGGCCTTCGTAGTTCGGCGCGATCTTGACCGCCGTGTGCACGCGCGACGTGGTGGCGCCGCCGATCAGCAGCGGGATCTTCTTCACCCGGAAGTAGTCGTCGCGCTGCATCTCCGATGCCACGTAGGCCATTTCCTCGAGCGACGGCGTGATCAGGCCCGACAGGCCCACGATGTCGGCGCCCTCGACCTTGGCGCGCGCCAGGATCTCGTTGCACGGCACCATCACGCCCATGTTCACGACTTCGAAGTTGTTGCACTGGAGCACCACCGACACGATGTTCTTGCCGATGTCGTGCACATCGCCCTTCACGGTGGCGATCACGATCTTGCCGCGTGCGCGCACGTCGCCGCCCGCTTCGGCCAGCAGGCGCTTCTCTTCCTCGATGTACGGCAGCAGATGCGCCACGGCCTGCTTCATCACGCGGGCGCTCTTGACCACCTGCGGCAGGAACATCTTGCCCGCGCCGAACAGGTCGCCGACGATGTTCATGCCGTCCATCAGCGGGCCCTCGATCACCTCGATCGGACGGCCGCCGCGCGCTTCCACCTGCTGGCGCACTTCCTCGGTGTCCTCGACGATGAACGTGGTGATGCCATGCACCAGCGCGTGGGCCAGCCGGTCGCCCACCGGAACCGGTGCCTCGGGCGTGCCACGCCAGGCCAGGTTTTCTTCCTTCTTCTGGCCGCCGCCCTTGAAACGGTCGGCAATCTCCAGCAGACGGTCGGTGGCGTCGTCGCGGCGGTTCAGCACCACGTCTTCCACGCGCTCGCGCAGTTCGGCGTCGAGCTGGTCATACACGCCGAGCTGGCCGGCGTTGACGATGCCCATGTCCATGCCCGCCTCGATGGCGTGGTACAGGAACACGGTGTGGATGGCCTCGCGCACCGTGTCGTTGCCACGGAACGAGAACGACACGTTCGACACCCCGCCGCTCACCTTCGCGTACGGCAGGTTCTGCTTGATCCAGCGCGTGGCCTCGATGAAGTCCACCGCGTAGTTGTTGTGCTCCTCGATACCCGTGGCAACCGCGAAGATGTTCGGGTCGAAGATGATGTCTTCGGGCGCGAATCCCACCTCGTTGACCAGCACATCGTAGCTGCGCTTGCAAATCTCGGTCTTGCGCTCGAACGTGTCGGCCTGGCCCTTCTCGTCGAAGGCCATCACCACGCTGGCGGCGCCATAGCGGCGGATCAGCGCGGCATGGTGGCGGAACTGCTCCTCGCCTTCCTTGAGCGAGATCGAGTTCACCACGGCCTTGCCCTGCACGCACTGCAGGCCGGCCTCGATGACGTCCCACTTCGACGAGTCGATCATGATCGGCACGCGGGCGATGTCCGGCTCCGATGCAATCAGATTCAGGAAGCGCACCATCGCCGCCTTCGAATCGAGCATCGCCTCGTCCATGTTGATGTCGATGATCTGCGCGCCGTTCTCCACCTGCTGGCGGGCCACGGCCAGCGCCTCGTCGAACTGGCCGTTCAGGATCATGCGGGCAAAGGCCTTGGAACCGGTGACGTTGGTGCGTTCGCCGACGTTGACGAACAGCGTGTCGTCGTCGATCAGGAACGGCTCCAGGCCGGACAGGCGCATCGGACGCGGGGGCAGCTTACTCTGGCTCATGATGTCTCTTCTCTAATGCTCGGTGCGTGCGATGTTTCAGGCGGCCTGTTCGGCGTCTTCACGGTACTGGCCCGGCCAGGCACGCGGCGTCTTGTCGGCCACGCGCTTGGCGATGGCGGCAATGTGGTCGGGCGTGGTGCCGCAGCAGCCGCCCACCAGGTTCACCAGGCCCGACGCGGCGAATTCCTCCACCAGCGCCGACGTGACCTCGGGCGTTTCGTCGAAGCCCGTGTCGCTCATCGGATTCGGCAGGCCGGCGTTGGGATAGCACGACACCGCGGCGTCGCACACCTTTGCCAGTTCGGCGATATACGGGCGCATCAGCGTGGCGCCCAGCGCGCAGTTCAGGCCGAACGTGACCGGCTTGGCGTGGCGCAGGCTGTTCCAGAACGCTTCCACGGTCTGGCCCGACAGAATGCGGCCCGATGCATCGGTCACGGTGCCCGAGATCATCACGGGCACGCGCTCGCCGGTGTCCTCGAACAGCTGGTCGATGGCGAACAGCGCGGCCTTGGCGTTCAGCGTGTCGAAGATCGTTTCGACCAGGAACACGTCGGCGCCGCCTTCGAGCAGGCCCTTGCCCTGTTCGTAGTACGAATCGCGCAGTTCCTCGAAGGTGACATTGCGCGCGCCGGGGTCGTTGACGTCGGGGCTGATGCTGGCCGTCTTCGGCGTCGGGCCGAAGGCACCGGCCACGAAGCGCGGCTTCTCGGGCGTGCTGTACTTGTCGCAGGCGGCGCGCGCCAGGCGGGCGGCCTCGACGTTCATCTCGTAGGCCAGGCTGGCCATCTTGTAGTCTTCCTGCGCCACGCCCGTGGCACCGAACGTGTTGGTCTCGATCAGGTCCGCGCCAGCGGCCAGGTACTGCTCGTGGATCTCGCTGATGACCTGCGGACGCGTCAGCAGCAGCAGTTCGTTGTTGCCCTTCACGTCGATCGGATGGTCGGCGAAACGCGTGCCGCGGTACTCGGCCTCGCCCAGCTTGTAGCGCTGGATCATCGTGCCCATCGCGCCGTCGAGAATCAGGATACGTTCACGCAGCAGCCGGGGCAGGCTGGCGGCCCGGGTATAAGGGCGGGGGGCGGATTGGACAGCGCTCATGGTGGGGCCTGGATGTGATGCGCGCGCCCGACCGGCAGGCCGAATGCGCAAATTTGGGCAAGAGGACGATTTTATCAGGTAGATCAAGGGATTGCGGGCGGGCACCTGGCTCCGGCCCGCGGCGTTGCGCGCGGTTGTCAGCGGCAGACGCCGCGCCTACACTGGGAGACGTATTCGCCACGAACGGCGTTCGCCTTCGTTCGCCTGCGTGCGCCATCATTCGCTTTCGACCAGTTTTCGTCAGTTTCCATGCAACACTTGAGCCCCAACGACGCCCTGACGCTGCTCGGCACCGAGCCCGACGCGCTCTTCATCGACTGCCGCAGCGAGATGGAATACCTGTTCGTCGGCCATCCGCAAGGCGCGCACAACGTGCCCTGGAACGACGGCCCGGACTGGGAAGTCAACCCGCACTTCGTCCAGGCAGTGAAGAAGCTGGCCGGCCAGGTCTCCGCCCGGCCCGTGGTGCTGATCTGCCGCAGCGGCAACCGGTCGTCGGCCGCCGCGCGGGCGCTGGAGGGCGCCGGATTCACCACGGTCTACAACGTGCTGCATGGCTTCGAGGGCGACCTTGACGCCCACCGCCATCGCAATACCGTCAACGGCTGGCGGCACGAAGGGCTGCCCTGGGAGCAGTACTGACGCCCCGGCCGCGCCAATGAAAAACGCCCGCTCGAAAGCGGGCGTTTTCGTCTGGGCCGTGCCGGCAATGCTCAGTGCATCACCAGCGGGTTGTTCATGACGGTGTCGAACTTGCCTAGAAACTCGTCGACTTCCTCCACGGATGGCTCGCTTTCAATCAGACGCGTCACGTCGGCGCGGAAGGTCTCGGCCATATGACCGCCGAGGAAAATTTCGCGTTTCAGGTTCTTGTCGACGATTTCGTAGCCGCCCGAGGCAAGGGTCGCATGCTCGACATCTGCTCCAAACTCGACAATGCAGTAATTGTCGCTGTTGTAGATCATTTGCATCGCACTACCTCCTGGCGTATGGTTGGCGCCGGTCCCAAGCCTGCCGGGATGACGCGATTTCCTCTCCAAGCTGAGGGTAGTCGTCCGGAATTCAAGTTGTACTACCCGGACGAGCCTTTGCGTGCCACTTCTGCCCTCTTACCTTTGGGCATCGGCGCCTGCTACAAGTTTCTTGAGCGCCGAGCACTACTGTGTTGCGATCTTCCCAATGGCGTTACGGAATATCACACTGCCCGCCACATGCCGCATGCCCCAGGAACGCGTCGAAGATCGCATGGAAGCGTTCCGGTTGTTCGATAAACGACAGGTGCGCTGCATCGGGCAGCACCTCCAGCTTCGCACCGTGGATTTTTTGCGCAATGGATTGGGCCATCGATACCGGCGCGCCTTCGTCCTTGTCGCCCGTCACAACCAGGGCAGGACAATGGATACGGCCGATCGCGTCTGCCAGGTCGAAGGCCACGATGGCCTGCGCCACCCCCACGTACCCCTGCACCGGCGTGGCCAGCAGCATGCGGCTGATGCGTTCGACCTCGTCGGGATGCTGCGCGCGGAAAGACGCCGTCAGCCAGCGTTCCATCGTCGTCGGCACCATGCCCGCCATGCCGTGCGCCTCGGCCTGGCCGATCCGGTTGGCCCACATCGGATGGGCTTCCATCGGGGTGTGGTCGATGGTGTCCACCAGGGTCAGCGACAGCAGCCGGTCGGCGTGCCGCACGCCCAGGGTCTGGGCCACCATGCCACCCACCGAGACGCCGCACACGTGGGCCTGCCCAATGTCGAAGGCGTCCATCAGCGCCACGGCGTCGTCGGCCAGCCGGGCCATCGTATAGGCGCCCACCGGGGCATCGCTGCCGCCATGCCCGCGCAAGTCGAAACGCAAGACCCGATATCGACCGGACAGATGACGCGCGGTGTCGTCCCACAGCGTCAGATTCGCACCGAGCGCATGGATCAGGACCACCCATGGCCCTTCGCGGCCATCGATGCGAGCCTGCAGCTGGACGTCGCCAGCCCGTATTCGCTGCGCCAATGTGTCAGGCATGTTTCAGTCTCCCGCGTGGTCAACACGTGTCACCGCGGCATCGGCATCACCGCCCTTCACTACTACGATAGACCAGATCGATCTGAGTGCCATCGGGCTCCGTCTGACGAAGGCGCGCGGGCATCCAGTTCAGCGAGGGCGCCAGCCAGATTTCCACGCGCCGCTTGTCGTTGGGGTGACGCGGAAGCCGCATGAAGTGTCGCGCCCGTACCACGTCGGTGCCGATGTCGATATCCTCGTCGCCCACGTACTGGATCTGCATCGGCTCTACCTCGCGGGTGTCGGCCACGTTGAACGACTCGACCACGCCGGGCGTGGCATAGCGCTGCGGGTCGCCGCGCACCCAGCCCACCAGTTGCAGGAAGATGCTGAAGCGGTCCTGGAAGGCGGTAGGCATTGGCACCTGGCCGCCACGCGTTTCAAACACGACGGTATTGGCTGCGCGGTCGAAGCGTGCCACCTCCACCTTGCTGCGCCGGGCCTCCTCGTAGCGCGTGGGGGACAGCCCGCGATCGGTCATGTCGCCGGCGCTCTGGAACGCAAAGCGGAACCACAGCACGCGTGTTTCAACGGCAAGCCGGTAGTGTTTGCCGTCCTGTTCCCATCGGATGATGCCGTCGGGGTTCTGCACGCCGTTGACGAAGCTCGCGTAGCGCAGCGTGACCGAAGGGGGGGCCGCATAACGCGGCCCGGGTGGCGTGGGTGGCGCGGCTGTCTCGGCCGGCGGCGATGGCGCGCTGGCGGTGCCCGTGCCGCCGGCGCCGGTGGTGGCGGTCGTGTCGCCGCTCTCGGCCGTTGCCAGCGCGGGTGCGGATGGCGCTTCAGCGGGCTCCGGGGCTGGAACGGGTGTTTGAGCCTGCGGCGCCTGCCTGGGCGCGGGGTGGGGCCGTGCTGGCGGCGCGGGTGGCGCGGGCGGGGGCAGCAGCACCGCCTCGATGGGCGGCGTCTCGCCCGCGTCGGGCAATGACGGGATCGGCACGCGCACCAGGCCAAACAGCAACAGCGCGTGCGCGACCGCCACCAGTGCGATCACCACCATCCACCGGCGCAGACGCCGGGGACGCTTACGAGGGGTGTCCGTCCCTTCCGGACGGCTGGCTGTCGCCAAGATAACCAAGTTCCGACGAAATCTGTCGCGCGATATCGCGCACACGGCGGTCTACTGCTCCGCCCCATTCTGCATCGAATACGCTCTGGGCGCCCAGCACGATCAGCGCCATCGACAAATGCCCGTTGGCATCGAATACCGGCGTCGAGATCGCGTTGATGCCCGGCAGCACGCCGCCGCGCGTGCGCGCCGCGCCGCGCTTGCGCACGTCGGCGCAGATCGCATCGTATTCAGCCAGCGATGCGGGCATGTCAGGCAGTGCGACATCGCCGCGGGTGGACAGTTCACGCTCGATCAGCGGCAGCGTCTGGCGCCGCGACAGGTACGCGCCGTAGAGCCGGCCGGTGGCGGAGTTGAGCAGCGGCATCACATCGCCCAGCCGCAGGCTTACGCTGACCGGATGGCTGGACTCTTCCCAGTGGACGATGGTGGGCCCGTGGTTGCCCCACACGGCGATGCCGGCGGTCTGGTCGATCTCGTCGCGCAGTTGCGACAGGATCGGCCGGGCCTTGCGCACCGGGTCCAGCCGGTTCAGGCCCGCCAGGCCAAGCTGCAGCGCGAACGGGCCCAGGTCATAGCGCTGGCTCACGGCGTCCTGCGTCACCGCGCCCAGGCGCTGGAAACTGACCAGGTAGCGGTGGGCCTTGGCCGGGCTCATGTCGGCGGCGGCGGCCAGGTCGCGCAGCATCATCGCGCGGGGCGACGCGGCCAGCGCCTGCAGCAGCCGGAATCCCACCTCGATGGACTGGATGCCGGCGCGTTTGGCGTCCTCGCGGGCGTCGTCACGGGCGTCGTCGTGTGCCTGGTCTTCGCGGGAATCGTCGTCGTCCACAGCAGTCATGCGTGAGTCGGGAAACAGGAATGTGATGCCGGCCATTCTATACGCGGCCGGCGGGCGCCCCGGGCCGCTCCGGTAGACTACCGGCCATTCATTCCTGCCAATGTTCGATTTCGCATGAAACTCGCCACCCTGAAGGACGGTTCGCGTGACGGCCAGCTCGTCGTTGTCTCGCGTGATCTGAAGACCGCGCACTTTGCCACCGATATTGCAGGCAAGCTGCAGACCGCGCTGGACGACTGGCATTTCTACGCGCCCCAGTTGCAGGACCTGTACGACGCACTGAACGCCGGGCGCGCGCGCCACCCGTTCCCGTTCCAGCCGCAGGACTGCATGGCCCCGCTGCCGCGCGCCTACCAGTGGGCCGACGGCTCCGCCTATGTGAATCACGTGGAGCTGGTACGCAAGGCGCGCGGCGCCGAGATGCCGCCCGAGTTCTGGACCGATCCGCTGATGTACCAGGGCGGGTCCGATGACTTCATCGGCCCGCAGGACGACATCGTCTGCCCGAACGAGGCATTCGGCATCGACTTCGAGGCCGAGGTGGCCGTGATTACCGGCGACGTGCGCATGGGCGCCACGCCCGAGCAGGCCGCCGACGCCATCCGCCTGGTGGTGCTGGCCAATGACGTGTCGCTGCGCAACCTGATTCCGGCCGAACTGGGCAAGGGCTTCGGCTTCTTCCAGAGCAAGCCGGCCACCGCGTTCTCGCCCGTGGCGGTCACGCCCGACGAACTGGGCGACGCCTGGCAGGACCGCAAGGTGCATCGGCCCATGGTGGTCCACTGGAACAGCCGCAAGGTGGGCGCGCCCGACTGCGGCACCGACATGGTGTTCGACTTCGGCCAGCTGATCGCCCACATCTGCAAGACCCGCAACGTGCGCGCCGGCAGCATCGTGGGCTCGGGCACCATCTCGAACGTCGACCGCAGCAAGGGGTACGCCTGCATCGCCGAAAAGCGCATGATCGAGACCATCGAAAAGGGCAAGCCCGAGACCGGGTTCATGAAGTTCGGCGACGCCGTGCGCATCGAGATGTTCGATGCCGACGGCAAGTCGATCTTCGGCGCCATCGACCAGGTGGTGGCCGCCCGCTGACCGGTGCGGCGATCCGGTACGCCAGGCGGCCGCATCGGGCCAAACCCCGGCTTGCGGCCCACTGGGCGGTTGCGCCTATAATTTCCCGACCACCCGGTCGGGAAATCGGCCGGACCATTGCCTTGCCTGGCGCCCCCGCGCGCCAACTGCCGGAATCCGCCCCCATGACCGCCGACGCCAACACGCTTTCCCCCCGCCTGGCCCGCTACCAGGCCCTGACGCTGCGCCGCCATGGCCCGGTGCTCGAAGTCATCATGGGCGCCGCGCAGTCGGCCAACCAGAAGCTGGCCACGGCCGACGCCAGCATGCACCGCGAGCTGGCCGAGATCTGGCGCGACATCTCGGCCGACCCGGACATCCGGGTGGCCCTGATCCGGGGCGAAGGCAAGGGCTTTTCGGCCGGCGGCGACCTGGCGCTGGTCGAGGACATGGCCAACGACTTCGAAACCCGCACGCGTGTCTGGCACGAGGCGCGCGACCTGGTCTACAACGTCATCAACTGCGACAAGCCGATCGTCTCGGCCATGCACGGCCCGGCCGTGGGCGCGGGGCTGGTGGCCGGGCTGCTGGCCGATATCTCGATCGCGTCGAAGACCGCGCGCATCGTCGACGGCCATACCCGGCTGGGCGTGGCGGCGGGCGATCATGCCGCCATCGTGTGGCCCCTGCTGTGCGGAATGGCAAAGGCCAAGTACTATCTGATGCTGTGCGAGTCGGTCAGCGGCGAGGAAGCCGAGCGGATCGGCCTGGTATCGCTGGCGGTGGAGGAAGACGAACTGGTGGCCAAGGCGTTCGAGGTGGCCAACCGGCTCGCCGCGGGATCGCAGACCGCCATCCGCTGGACCAAGTACGCGCTGAACAACTGGCTGCGCATGGCCGGTCCCGCGTTCGATACCTCGCTGGCGCTCGAATTCATGGGCTTTGCCGGCCCCGACGTGCACGAAGGCATGGCGAGCCTGCGTCAGAAGCGGCCGCCCGAATTCCAGTAACCGGCCGCCACGCCTGGCATCGGGCGGCCCCGACAGATGGAGTGCCGCGACCATGTTCGGACAGATCCCCGATTTCTCCAACAGCTTCGAATTCCTGCGCAAACTCTGGGCCACCGGCAGCGGCATGCCCAGTGGCCTGATGCCGGGCCTGGGCGCGATGACGCCACCCATGGATCTCGATGAGGTGGACAAGCGCATCCACGACCTCAAGGCCGTGGAAAGCTGGCTGCAGCTGAACACCAATCTGCTGCGCACCACGATCCAGGGCCTCGAGGTGCAGCGCGCCACGCTGGTGGCGCTGCAGACGTTCGGCAACGCGCTGTCTCCGGAGGCCATGCAGAACGCGATGGAAAACGTCGCGCGCGCGGCCAACGCACCCAGCGCCCATCCGCCCCAGCATCACCAGCCGTTCGGCGCCAGCCAGACCGTTTCCGAAGCCCAGGCCGACGCCGAGAACGACGAACCCGACGACGATGACGCGCCTCCCGACGGCACCGAGGCCGCAGCCCAGGCCGACGGCGGCGCCGATGCCGCAGCGGCCCAGCCCGGCGCAGCGCCGCTGCCGCCCAACGCATCCCTGTGGTGGAACCTGCTGCAACAGCAGTTCTCGCAGATCGCCAGCAGCGCCGCGGCGGCCAGTGCGGCGGCAGCCGGAGCCTCGCCGTTCGGCGGCATGGCGGGCTTCGGCCCGGCGGCAGCTCCCGGTGCCGAAGGCGTGGAGCCGGGCGTGAAGGGTGATCCGCCGGCGCAGCGCAAGCCGGCCCCCAATGGCAACGCCAGGCCTGCAGCACGCAAGGCCGCCGCGAAGAAACCGGCCGCCAAGAAGCCTGCAACCAAAGCCACCGCAAAGAAAACCGCTGCAACGGGTACGGCGAAGGGCGCCGCCGGAAAGTCCCCGGCCAAGGCTGCCGCCAGGCCCGAGCCCGGCAGGCCGCCCGCACCGGGCACGGCCGAGGACAGCTTCGAGTGACCACGGCCACGCCCGCCACCGCCTTTGCCCGTGCCAACCAGCGCCAGAGCACGGCGCTGGTGATGATGGGTGGCGGCGCCCGCGCCGCGTACCAGGCCGGCGTGCTGTCCGGCATTGCCAGGATCGCCGCGCGCCACGGGCTGGATCATTGCCCCTTGCCGTTCGGCATCATCGCCGGCACTTCGGCAGGGGCCATCAATGGCGCCGGCCTCGCCACCGGCGCTGCCGATTTCCGCACCGCTGCCGATACGCTGGCGGCGCTCTGGCACAGCCTGCATGCCGACGATGTCTACCGGACCGACGTGGTCCAGATGGGCGTGTCGGGCGCGCGCTGGCTGTCGTCGCTGGCCTTGGGCTGGATCACGCGCCGTGCGCCGCGCGCGCTGTTCGACAACGCGCCGCTGGGCAGCTTCCTGACCGAACTGTTCGAGCCCGGACGCGTGCAGGCCAGCCTGGACAGCGGCGCGCTGCATGCGTTCGCCGTGACGGCGCTGTCGTACAGCACCGGACGCCACATCACGTTCTACCAGTCGCACCGGCGCATCCACCCGTGGCAGCGCAGCCAGCGCCTGGCCGTGGAGGCCGCCATCGGCGTGGACCACCTGCTGGCATCGTCGTCGATCCCGTTCCTGTTCCCGGCCATGCCGCTTGAGATCGAGGGCCATCACGAGTGGTTCGGCGACGGCACGATGCGCCAGATGTCGCCGCTGTCGCCAGCCATCCACCTGGGCGCCTCGCGCATCCTGGCGATCGGCGCGGCCTCGCGCCAGCGCGCGGGCTGGTTCGACACGGTGCCTTCGGGCGGCTATCCGTCGCTGGCGCAGGTGGGCGGCCAGGCCCTGGCAAGCATCTTCCTGGACGGCCTGCAGGCCGACATCGAACGGCTCATGCATATCAACCGGCTGCTGTCGCGCATGCCCGAGATGGCCAACGATGCCGAAGGCTGGCGCCCCGTGCAGGTGATGACAATCTCGCCCAGCGAGCCCATCGAGGCCGTTGCCGCCGAGCACCTGCACCGGCTGCCGCGCACCGTGCGCGCGCTGCTGTCGCCGCTTGGGGGCACCGAGGCGCGCGGGGCCGCATTTGCCAGCTACCTGCTGTTCGAACCCGAGTTCACGCAGGCGCTGCTGGCGCTGGGCGAACGGGATGCGGCCGCCCAGGCCGACGAGATCGCCGCCTTCCTGTACGGTGTCGTACCGGAAACCAAGCCCACGGCACAAGAAATGTCAGAAGTGTCGTAGTAGCGCCACTTTCGATGCCTGCCAGGCACTCCACTTGTTGCAATCCATCGCATCAGGGCTAAAACGGAGTAGAGAAAACATTCGAGAATGATTCTTGTCTGGTAGAATCCGCCCGTAATTTCAAAGGCTTAGCATGCTCTACCCCGAACTGTTCAAATCGTTGGAAGCGGTCCGCTGGCACATGGACAAGGACATCCCCTGGGATACCTTCGACCCGAGCCTGCTCACCGACGACCAGGCGAAGACCATCCGCATGAATGCGATCACCGAGTGGTCGGCCCTGCCCGCCACGGAGATGTTCCTGCGCGACAACCGCCACGATTCCGACTTTTCGGCCTTCATGAGCATCTGGTTCTTCGAAGAGCAGAAGCATTCGCTGGTGCTGATGGAGTACCTGCGCCGCTTCCGTCCGGACCTGGTGCCGACCGAGGAAGAACTGCACGCCGTGCGCTTCGAGTTCGACCCGGCCCCGCCGCTGGAAACGCTGATGCTGCACTTCTGCGGCGAGATCCGCCTGAACCACTGGTACCGCCGTGCCGCCGAATGGCACTCGGAACCGGTCATCAAGCACATCTACCGCACGCTTTCGCAGGACGAAGCCCGCCACGGCGGCGCCTACCTGCGCTACATGAAGAAGTACCTGGCCCAGTTTGGCGATTCGGCGCGCGCCGCGTTCGCCAAGATCGGCGTGCTGATGGCATCGGCCCGTCGCACGGAAAAGCCGCTGCACCCGACCAACCTGCACGTGAACAAGGCACTGTTCCCGAACGACACCGTGCAGTCGCGCCTGCCAGACCCTGACTGGCTCGAGCACTGGCTCGACGAGCAGATCCGTTTCGACGAGGTCTGGGAAAAGAAGGTGATCGAGCGGATCCTGCACAACATGTCGCTGCTGTTCGAGCGCACGTTCGAATCGGTGCAGGACCTGAACCGCTACCGCAAGGAACTGAACGCGAACCTGCAGGCCGCCCAGGCCTGAGGATTTCCGGTTCCAGCCGTTGCGACAAGACCCCATCGGCTACGATGGGGTTTTTCATTTGGGGCGCCGCCGCCCTTTCCAGACCCGACTCATGACCGCACCCGCCTTTGAATCCAAGCTGGTACCCGCCGACGACATCGCCGCGCTGCACGCCGCCGTGGCCGCGCTGCCGCGCCCGCTGGTCTTTACCAATGGCGTGTTCGACATCCTCCATCGCGGTCACGCCACCTACCTGGCGCAGGCGCGCGAACTGGGCGCCAGCATGGTGGTGGGCGTGAACAGCGATGCGTCGGTGAAGATGCTGGGCAAGGGCGACGACCGCCCGCTCAATCATGAAGCCGACCGCATGGCCCTGCTGGCCGCGCTGGGATCGGTGGACCTGGTGGCGATGTTCCGCGAGCAGACGCCGGTGGAACTGATCCGCCTGGTGCGTCCGGACATCTACGTGAAGGGCGGCGACTACGATATCGACACGCTGGAGGAAACCCGCCTGGTGCGCAGCTGGGGCGGCCAGGCCTACGCCATCCCGTTCCTGCACGACCGCTCCACCACCAAGCTGCTGACGAAGGTGCGCCAGCACGGCTGACATACGGCCCCCTCTCCCGCTGGTGCGAGAGAGGAAAAAACCTTCCCCTACCCGGCCCGCGCGGCACTGCCCTCGCCGCGCGCCTGCGTCATCCCCTTGCAGGATTGCAGCAGCTCCGCGCCATACCGCAGGCGCACTTCATCCATGCGGGTCCGCACTGCCTCGTCGGCGTGCGCCACGCGCAGCCACTGGCGCGAGAGGGCACGCGGCGCGTCGCTGACCAGCGCGGTGCGCACTCCCATTGCCCGCAGCGTTTCCAGGAATTTGTCGGCCCGTTCGCGCTCGCGGAACAGGCCCAGCGACACCGTGTACGACTCGGGGTCATCGGCACTCACCACCGACACATCGGTCACCTTGCGACGACGCAGTTCGGCCAGCTTGCGGTCGGCATTCTCGCGCGTGGGCTGGGCCGGCAGGTGCACCCACCACCGCACCTGTTCGCTGCGTTCGAACTGGTCCACGACCAGCGGCGAGCCAGCTGCGATGGCGGCCAGGTCTTCCCGGGCGCGTTGCACGGTCTGCGTCGTGAAGCCGCCCATTTCCAGGCAGGCATCGGCCGGTGCGGCAGCGGCCAGCGTCACGCTGCCGGGCGCCATCTTGCCAGCCGGTGCGGCGCCGTCCGGAATCTCGCTGCGCGGCACGGGCGCCGATGCTTCGGCTGGCTGGGGCAGCACTTCCATCCGTTCGCGGCGCACCTGCTGATCCACGCGTTGCGGCTCGCGCGGGCTCTCCAGCGTGCCGCCAAGCGGATGCGGCCCAAACACGCCCAGCACGGCGGCCAGCATCAGCAGATTGGCGATCAGCAGGATCAGCAGCAGGACGGTCAGGCCTCTCCGGGACATTTGGCGCGAGTCGATCGAATGAGTGTGAACAGCAAAAGATAGCCAACGATGATGGCAACGGCTCAGGCGGGCAGCGCCATCGCATGCAACCCAAGCAGCACAAGATTATCGTGCATCTCGAACGGCATCGCGAGCGCCCCGGCCACCGCGTGACGCGCGCCGCCCGACAGCAGGCAGCGCACCGCGCCGCGTTCGGCCAGTGCACGCCATGTGCGCTCGATGGCACCGGCCTGCGCGGCCAGGCAGCCCGCCGCAATGGCATCGTGAGTGTTGTCTGCGCCCAACGCCCGCACCGCGCGCATGGCACCGGCGCCGGTATCGAGCACGTCCAGTTCGGGCAACTGCGCGGTGTTGCGCG
Organism: Cupriavidus sp. D384; assembly: GCF_001652915.1. Lineage (GTDB taxonomy): Bacteria > Pseudomonadota > Gammaproteobacteria > Burkholderiales > Burkholderiaceae > Cupriavidus. The sequence continues at coordinate 162,012 of NZ_BBQI01000024.1, read as the reverse complement.
CCAGCGTGCCCAGCATCAGCTGCAGGCCGGGAAGGATCAGGCCGCCGTCGAATCGCGCGCCGCCGGGCGTAGGGGTGACGATGTCCAGCGTCGTGGCCGTGCCTGCCGTGACAATCAGCAACGTCTGGTCCGGCAGCCAGCGATGCGCGCCGATACTGCCGACCCAGCGATCCACCCCCAGCTGCGTCGGCTCGCGATAGCCGTTGACCAGCCCGCCACAAGCCGCCGTGGTGCGTACCCATGTCAGCGGGGCGTTGCTGCCGAAGGCGTCCACCAGTAACGCATCGACCTTGCCCGCCAGCGTTGGCCCGGCCACGTTGGCGATCCACACCGCCGGTGCGCGGCCGCCGGCCAGCCGCTGCCACGTGCCCAGCAGCGCAGCCCGCTCGGCGGGTGCGGTGTGCGTGGCTGCGCCGGCGTGCTGCCAGGGCGTGGGCAGCGCACCGGCCACGGGTGCCTGCGCGGGCGCGTCATCGTCGCACCAGGCCCATTTGAGCCGCGTATTGCCGATATCGATCAGCAGCGTGCTCATGTGCTGGCTCCGCGCAGCGACACCTCGCCGCTGGCAATCCGTTGCAGGCCTTCGGCCGTTTCCAGCAGCAGGTGGCCGTCGCTATCCACGCCCCGCGCCAGCCCTTCGGCCAGCACCTGGCCGTCATGCAGCAGCCGCACCGGTTCGTTGCGGAAGGCATCGCGGGCCGACCATGCCGGGGCCAGCGGCGCAAAGCCCTGCGCCAGGAACGTCGCCCGCATGGCCGCCAGCCGGTTCAGCACCGCCGCCAGGATGCGCGTAGGGTCGCGCTGCGCGTCGAACGACGCCATGGCCTCGGCCACGCCCGCCAGTTCACGGCCCAGCGCCGCTTCCATGTCCGGATCGCGCATCAGGTTCAGCCCGATGCCGATCACCGCCCACAGCCGCTGCGGCCCGGCCGGTACCGATTCGATCAGGATGCCGGCCAGCTTGCGGCCGTCGATCTGCAGGTCATTGGGCCACTTCAGGCCCACGCGCGTCCCGCAGGCGGCATCGCAGTCTTCCAGCGCCTGGGCCACGGCCAGCCCGACTGCCAGGCTCAGGCCGCTAAGGCGCGCCGGCGCCAGCGCCAGCGGCATCGTCACCGAGAACATCAGCCCGGCTCCTTGCCAGGGGCGCCCCTGCCGGCCACGCCCGGCAGTCTGGCGGTAGGCCACGCGCACGCGGGCAGCGTCATCGGCCCACGGTGCCGTGCGGCTGGCCTGCGTCAGGTCTGCATTGGTCGAGCCGGTTTCCTCCACGACCTCGACCTGCCAGGACCGCGCGGGGCCGCCGTCGAGCGCCTGGCGCAGGGTGTCGGTGTCGATCCGCCATGCCGGCAGGGCGGCAGCATCGACAGCACGGTGGGCGGCAGAGGAATCGGAAATGTCTGGCATGGGGACGGCAAGAATCAGGAATCAATCCGGCGGGGCGGCATATGGCGCGGAGTCTGGCGAGATTGTAGCCGTGGCCGTGTCAGCGGATGTCCGGTCGCGTGACCCCGGTTGGTAGCATAGAATCGAGACTCAGCCATCACATGATCATCGCTTTTGGATCGCCAGCCGACGCCCGCCATTGATATCTCTCGCCAGGACGGAGCCTGCAGCATACAACTGCAAGGGGACTGGACTGCTCTTGCGCTTGCCGGCTGCCACGAGGCACGCGGCCTGCGCGCCCAGCTGCACGAACTGACCGAGGCGCCCCAGCACGCCGAATGGTCGCTGGCCGGCGTGACCCGGCTCGACCACATCGGCGCGCAGCTGATCTGGCAGGCCTGGAACGGCCGCATGCCCGAGCGCGTGGACCTGAACGACGGCCAGCGCCGGGTGTTCGAGCGTATCCAGAACCTGCGCACCGACGGCTGGCGCAAGACCATGGTCGACCGTTTCAATCCGGTGACCCTGCTGGGCGCCAGGCTGCTGTCGTTCTTCGCCCAGCTGGGCGTCGGCATCACCATGCTGGGCCAGCTTGCGTTCGACCTGCTGCGTTTTGCGCGCGCGCCGCATCGCGGCCCGTGGCGCGAGATCTCCGCCAACGTCTACAACGTGGGCTACAAGGCACTGGGGATCACGGCGCTGGTCGGATTCCTGATCGGCATCGTGCTGTCCTACCTGTCGGCCAACCAGCTGCGCACATTCGGCGCCAGCACCTTTATCGTCAACATCCTGGGCATGGCCGTGATCCGCGAGCTGGGGCCCGTGCTGGCCGCCATCCTGATTGCCGGCCGCTCCGGTTCGGCCATCACCGCCCAGATCGGCGTGATGCGCGTGACCGAGGAACTCGACGCGATGAGCGTGATGGGCATCTCGCACGGCTTCCGGCTGATCATGCCGCGCGTGATCGCGCTGGCCATCTCGATGCCGCTGCTGGTGGCGTGGACCGACGTGATGGCGCTGGCCGGCGGCATGGTGGCCGCGCGCTACCAGCTCGACATCAGCTACGCGTTCTTCCTGCGCCAGTTGCCCGACGCGGTGCCGGTGGCCAACCTGTGGCTGGGCCTGGGCAAGGGCGTGGCGTTCGGCATGCTGATCGCGCTGACCGCCTGCCACTTCGGGCTGCGCATCAAGCCCAACACGCAGAGCCTGGGCCAGGGCACCACGGCATCGGTGGTGACGTCGATCACCGTGGTCATCCTGGCCGACGCGGTCTTCGCCATCCTGTTCAAGAACGTGGGCCTATGAATACCATCGCCACGCCGGAAGTCGGCCCCGACACCCCGCGCGAGAAAATCATCGAGGTGCACAACCTCGTCAAGCGCTATGGCGACAATGTCGTGCACGACAACCTGAACCTCGACGTCTATCGCGGCGAGGTGCTGTCGATCGTGGGCGGCTCGGGCACGGGCAAGACCGTGCTGCTGCGCCAGATCGTGGGCCTGGAGCGGCCGACCTCGGGCACGATCAAGGTCTTCGGCGAGAACCCCGCCGGCCTGAACGCCGCGCAGCTGCAGACGCTGCGCAACCGCTGGGGCCTGCAATTCCAGCGCGGCGCGCTGTTTTCGGCGCTGTCGGTCATCGACAATATCGCGCTGCCGCTGCGCGAAATGCGCGCGCTGCCCGACAACCTGATCTGCCAGGCGTCGCTGCTGAAGCTGCAGCTGGTGGGCCTGTCGGCCAAGGACGCCGACAAGATGCCATCGGACCTGTCGGGCGGCATGATCAAGCGTGTGGCGCTGGCGCGCGCACTGGCGCTGGAACCCGAGCTGGTTTTTCTGGACGAACCTACTGCCGGCCTGGATCCGATGGCGTCCGACGACTACGTGGCCCTGATCCGCGAACTGCGCCGCGAGCTGGGCCTGACGGTGGTCATGATCACGCACGACCTGGACACGCTCGTGGCGCTGTCCGACCGCGTGGCCGTGCTGGCCGACCGCAGGGTGCTGGCCGCCGCGCCCATTGCCGAGGTGATCAAGGTCGATCATCCGTTCATTCGCGAATACTTTCTGGGCGACCGCGCCCAGCGCGCGCTGCAGGCGCTGCCCGCCCTCAAGGGCCCGGGCAGCGCGGCCGCGCCAACTGGAAATACTGGAGACACCTGATGGAAAACAAGTCAAACGCCTTCCTGGCAGGCGTGTTCACCATCGGACTGGCGATCCTGGTGCTGTTCTCGCTGTTCTGGTTCAGCAGCGACCACGCCGTGCGCGTACCGTACGACCTGATCACCCGGTCGACGGTCAACGGGCTGGGTCCCCAGGCCGACGTGAAGTATCGCGGCCTCGATGTCGGCAAGGTGTTGTCGATCAAGTTCGATCCGCAGGTGCCGGGCCAGATCATCGTGCGCATCAGCGTCAACCAGGACACGCCGATCACGCGCACCACCTATGCCACGCTGGGCTTCCAGGGCGTGACCGGCATCGCCTATGTGCAGCTGGACGACACCGCGCGCGAGGACGGCGCCAGCACCAGCTCGCCGCCGCTGCACACGTCGGCACGCGAGCCCGCGCGCATCGTGATGCGTCCCGGCTTCTTCGAGGAACTGGAAAAGCGCGGCGACTCGCTGCTGACCCAGACCGAGACGCTGATGTCATCGCTCAACGAGATGTTCCAGACCACCAATCGGGATGAGCTGATGGCCGCCATCAAATCGGTACACAAGACCGCCGACGACTATTCGAAGCTGGCCGCGTCGCTGCAGCCTGCAGCCGCCCGCCTGCCGCAGGCCGTGGACAACCTGAACGCCACGCTGGCCTCCACGCGCCGGCTGGCCGATGACCTGGCCAACCCGCACGGCACGGTGATGAGCACCGTGAACCGCGTGGGCGAGAACATGCAGGGCGCCGCCGATTCGGTGCAGCAGGCGGCCGGCATCTTCACGCAGGAAACGCTGCCGCAGATCAACGGGCTGGCGCGCGATGCCCGCCAGGCCACGCGCAGCATCGACCGCGCAGCCGGCCAGTTCAACGACCAGCCCAGCAGCGTGCTGTTCGGCGGCTCGTCCGCGGCGCCCGGACCCGGCGAGCCGGGCTTCCACGCGCCCTGAACCATCGCCGCGCCATGCGTCAGATCCACCGTCGGGAATCCACCATGAGAACCGCTTCCGCCCTTGCCTCGCTGGTCATGCTGACGGCGCTGACGGCCCTGTCCGGCTGCAGCGTGCTGTCGCCCGCCAAGCCCAGCACCACCTACGACCTGGGTCCCCTGGCCGCCGCGCCGTCGCAGCCGCCCGCCCGCCTGCCCAAGCTGCGCGTGGCCGAGACCGATGGCCCGACATGGATGGACGGCCGGGGCATCTACTACCGGCTGCAGTACACCCAGGCCCAACGGCTGCAGGCATACGCCACGCAGCGCTGGGTAGACGCCCCGACGCGGCTCTTCGACGACCGACTGCGCGACGCCGTGTCCACGCGCGGCGAACTGACCTGGTACGGCGATACCACCGTACCGGCGATCAAGGTGGACCTGCTCGGTTTCGAGCAGGTCTTCGACTCGGCCACCAGCAGCCGCGGCGTGGTGCGCGCGCGGGCCACGGTCTTCCACAAGGGACTGATCGGACAAAAGACCTTTGTGGCCGAGCTGCCGGCGCCCAGCGCCGACGGTGCGGGCGGCGTGAAGGCGCTGTCGGCCAGCAGCGACGCGGTCATCGCCGCGATCCTCGACTGGACCGCCACGCTGCCGCTGGAGGCCGCCGCCGCTGCCGGCCCAGCGCAGTTGCCGCGCGTGAACCCGCCGGGGCGCAACGCGGTGCCGCTGCCGCCCGAAGAGACACCCAAGCCCACCCCACCGCGCCAATGAGGCCCGAAGCGCCTATAGTGCGAATCAGGCCGTAAGGTTCTACGCAGTCAATGGCACCGGATACGCCCCTGCCCCCTTCGCCCCCGACGCCCCCGCAGGCTCCGCCGCAACCGGAGCTGGAGGGCTGGATGCCCCGACATTCGCCGCTGGCGCGTGTGGGGCTGATCTGCTTCACGCTTCTGGTGGTCTACGCCAGCCTGTATCCGTTCTCGGGCTGGATAAGCAACGGCATCTCGCCGTTCGCATTCCTGACCGCCCCCAAGCCGCGCTACATCACCGAATTCGACCTGCTCACCAATGTACTGGGCTACTGCCCCTTTGGCGCGCTCGTGGTGCTGTCGCTGCATCCGCGCGTATCGGGCGCACGCGCCACGCTGATCGCGCTGGTGGCCGGCGCGCTGCTGTCTTCGGTCATGGAAGCGCTGCAGACGTGGCTGCCTACCCGGATATCGTCGAACATCGACCTGATCACCAACGCGCTGGGCGCACTGCTGGGCGCCGCCGTGGTGGCACCGTTCACAAGCGCGCTGATCGACCGCGGCAACCTGACCCGCGTGCGCATGGCATGGTTCGAACCCCATGCCAGCTTTGCGATCGTGCTGATCGTACTGTGGCCGTTCGCCCAGGTGTTTCCGCAGGAGCACCTGTTCGGCATGGGCGGCATCGTGCGCGAATGGCTGACCGATCCCGACTCATGGCCGATGGTGTGGGTGCAGGCCTATTTCCCGGCGCTGATTGCGTGGCAGGACAGCATCAACCTGCGGCCCGACGACCTGCAGAACCAGTTGCTGCTGGAAACCATGGTGACGGCATCGAGCTGGATCGGCACCGGGCTGTTTGCGTCGCTCGCCATGCGGCGCACCGCGCCGATGCTGCGCATCCTGGCCGGGCTGCTGACCGCCGCGCTGATCATCAAGGCCAGCGTCGCGGAGCTGCAGTTCCCCGACGACAACGCGTTCAACTGGCTGTCCGAGGGCGGGCGCTTCGCCCTGCTGACCAGTTCGCTGGTGCTGGTCCTGCTGCTGCGCCTGCCGCGCTGGCTGCGCGCGGTGCTGGCGGTGGTATCGCTGATCGGGCTCGTGGTGCTGACCAATATCCTGCCGCCAAACCCCTACGCGTGGATTTCGGAGCAAGGCTGGCGCATGGGCCGCTTCGTCCACTTCAACAGCCTGGCGCAATGGCTGGGCTGGCTATGGCCGTTCCTGGCCTTCTTCTATGTGGTCTGGCGCCTCGAGCAGATCACGCTGCGGCGGCGCCTGCAGAGACGCGCCCAGCGGCGTGCCACGGCGCGGGCTGTGGCTGCGGCGACGCAAACCCGGCAGGAATCGAAATAGGACCGACGGCCAGTCATCGACTGCCCGCCGGCAGCAATCAGTGCAGCTGGCCGCCCTGCTCGCGGATATCGGTATCGGTCGCCAGCGACGTGGCAACGGCCACGCGCAGGCCGGCGATCAGCGTGTCGAGCGCCAGGCTTGGCGCGCCGGGATGCCGTGCGGCCTGCTCGGGCAGATAGGGAATGTGGATGAAGCCGCCGCGCGTGGCCGCCGTGGTCTGGCGTTGCGCCAGCGCGTGCATCAGCCCGTAGAACACGTGGTTGCAGACAAAGGTGCCAGCAGTCTGCGACACCATCGCCGGCACGCCGGCGGCGCGCATGTCGCGCACGATGGCCTTGATCGGCAGCGTCGAGAAGTACGCGGCGGGGCCATCCGGCGCGATGGTGTTGTCGATGGGCTGGGCCCCGGCGTTGTCGGCAATGCGGGCATCGTCCACATTGATCGCCACGCGCTCGATCGACATCTCGGTGCGGCCGCCGGCCTGGCCCACGGCAATCACCACATCCGGTTTTAGTGTTTCTACGAGTGCCGCCATCGCATCGATGGCATTGCCGAATACGCACGGCAACTGGCGCGCGACGATCACCGCATCGCCCACGCGCTCGCCATCGAGCGCCCGCACCGCCTCCCACGAGGGATTGATCGGCTCTTGTTCAAACGGCTCGAAGCCGGTCAGCAGGACGGTACGGACGGACATGGCAGTTTCCTTACATCAGGAAGTAAAGCAGGAAGATGTTGGCGATCAGGATGCCGAACGCGGTGGGCAACTGCGCGCGGATCACGGCGTTCTTGTCTTCCAGTTCCAGCAGCGCGGCCGGCACGATATTGAAGTTGGCCGCCATCGGCGTCATCAGCGTGCCGCAGTAGCCCGAGAACATGCCGATGGCCGCCATCACGGCCGGGTTCCCGTGGAATACGCCCACCAGGATCGGCACGCCGACGCCACCCGTCATCACCGGGAACGCGGCAAAGCCGTTACCCATGATGACTGTGAACAGCGCCATGCCCACGCAGTAGACCGTCACCGCCACGAACTTGAAGTCCATGTTGATATACGACGTGGTCAGGTGCGCCACGGCCTTGCCCACGCCGGCATCGGCAAACACCAGGCCCAGCATCGCCAGCATCTGCGGCAGCACCAGCGCCCAGCCCAGCGCCTCGATCAGGCGGCGCGATTCGCGCATGCTCTGCGCGGGCGTGTCGCGCGTCAGCCAGCAGACCACGAACAGCGACACCAGGCAGCCCACACCCAGCGACACGAACGTGACGTTCTTCGGATCCAGCAGCGGCAGCCCGGCAATCTTGACGTCCTTGAACAGCACCGTTCCCAGCACCGTGATCAGCGGAATCAGCAGCGCAGGGATGAACAGCTTGTTACCCAGGCGCCTGGCGCTGGCGCGGCGCTTCTCTTCGGACAACGTGCCGTGCTTGCCATGGCCCACGCCGCCAAACCCGGCGATCAGCGCCATTACCACGGCACCCACGCCGACGATGGCCGGCGGGATCTTGTCGCCGATCAGGAAGATGATGGCGTAGAGCAGCCAGAACAGGCCCGTGGTCAGCCGGCGCGGATGCGTCTTGTCCGTGAACGTCATCAGCGCGGTGATCAGCAGGACAAAGCCGGCCAGCCAGTAGAGATATTCGATCGAGATAATCATCGCTTACTCCCCTTTGGCTGCGGCAGCGGCGGTGGCCGGCGTGCCGGCCGGTTGCTTGCCGCCGAGTTCGCGGGCCAGCCAGCCATCCAGGCGCCTCAGGCGCACGGCGTGGATCAGGAAGGCGCAGATCGCGGTGGGAATACCCCACACGGCAATGTGCAGCGGCTCGACATCGATATTCGACGACAGCAGGAACGTGTGCATCAGCGCAATGGCACCGAATGCCACGAAGATGTCTTCGCCGAAGAACAGGCCCACGTTGTCGGTGGCCGCGCAGAATGCCAGCACGCGCTGGCGCACCGGCTCGGGCAGGTGGCCGAAGCGCGTTTCCGCCGCGCCTTCGGCCATCGGGGCCAGCAGCGGACGCACCATCTGCGGATGGCCGCCCAGGCTGGTCAGGCCCACGGCGGCGGTCAGCTCGCGCACGGCCAGGTAGACGATCAGCAGACGGCCGACCGTGGCCGAAGCGATCCGCGAAATCCACGCCTGCGCATGCTCGCGCAGCCCGTGGCGTTCCAGCAGGCCGATCACCGCCAGCGGCAGCAGGATGATCAGCGGCAGATTGCGTGCCTTGACGAAGGCCGTGCCGATGGCAGTAAAGATTTGCACGACCGGCATCGACGCGGCCAGCCCCGTGACAATGGCGGCTGCCGCCACCACCATCATGGGATTGAACCGCAGGACGAAGCCGAGGATGATGACGCCGACCCCGAGCAGGGGCCAAAGATTGACAGCCGATTCCATGGGAAACACCTGATTACAAGTGGAGCAAAGCCTGCGCCTGCCGGGGGGACCCGTCAGTTGCCGGCCCGGATGGCGATGCCTTCCGCGCCGAGCCGTTCCCGGATGCGGCGCGCAAAGGCAAGCGCGTGGGCGCCATCGCCGTGCAGACACACGGTTTCGGCGCGAATCGGTACCCAGGTGCCGTCGATCGCGCGCACCTGCTTGTCGCGGATCATCGACAGCGTCTGGTTCAGGGCCACGTCTTCGTCGTCATGCAGCGCGCCGGGCGTGCCGCGCTTGACCAGCGTGCCGTCAGGGTTGTAACCGCGGTCGGCGAACACTTCTTCCTTCACGCGCAGGCCCGCGTCGCGCGCCATGGTGATCATCTGGCTGTTGGCCAGGCCGAAGAAGACAAGATCGGAATCGTAGTCGCGCACGGCGCGGATAATCGCGTCGCACAGCTTTGCATCGCGCACGGCCATGTTGTACAGCGCGCCGTGCGGCTTCACGTGGGCCAGCTGGCCGCCCTGCGCGCGCACCATGGCGTCGAGCGCGCCAATCTGGTACAGCACGTCGGCGTAGACCGCTTCGGGGTCGCGCTGCATTTCGGTACGGCCGAAGTTCTCGCGATCCGGAAAGCTCGGATGCGCGCCGATGGCCACGTTGTTGTCCAGCGCCCACTTCACGGTCTGCAGCATCGTCGCCGCATCGCCCGCGTGCCAGCCGCAGGCCACGTTGGCGGAACTGATCAGCTGGATCAGGGCTTCGTCATTGCCGCAGCCTTCGCCAAGGTCGGCATTCAGGTCGATTTGCATGGGGACGTTCTCCGGATGTGTGGGGCGATTTAAGAGTTATGCGACGAACCGTGTTGTGGTGCGGCGGCGCGCGGCAATCAGCATGCCGGCGCCCTGCCAACGCAGCGCCTGGTCGATCTGGCGCAGGTAGCGGTCCACCTCGGCCTGCGCGGCGGCGGCGGCCTCTTCGACCGACACCTGCTGGAAGCGCACCGTGGCGCCCAGCGGCACCTGGGCCAGACGCCACAGGTCGGCGCCGATCACGGTGCCGATCTTCGGATAGCCACCCGTGGTCTGCGCGTCGCTCATCAGCGCAATCGGCTGCCCGTTGGGCGGCACCTGCATCACGCCCGGCACCACGCCATGCGACAACAGGTCGCCCGAGCGGTCGGCGCGGCGCGCCAGCGCAGGCCCCTGCAGGCGCAGGCCCATGCGGTTGCTTTGCGGCGTGATCGACCAGTCCGACGACCACAACGCGGCCTGCGATTCGGGCTCGAAATCGGGATATTCGGGGCCGGCCAGCATGCGGATCACCAGCGCATTGCCCTCGCGCCGCAGCGGCAGCGCCCAGCCCGGCGCGGCCACGCCAACCCAGTCCTGCCCGGCATCGATGCCGGGGCGGCCCACGGGCAGGTGGTCGCCTTCCTTCAGCACGCGGCCTTCGAAGCCGCCGAAGCCGGACTTGAGATCGGTGCTGCGGGATTGCATGACCAGCGGCACGTCGATACCGCCAGCCACGCAGAGATAGGTGCGCGAGCCACCGCGCGGCGCGGGCAGCGTCAGCGTTTCGCCACGGCGGACGTCGAACGCATGCCACGACCAGACCGGCACGCCATCGACATTCGCGCTGCACTCGGCACCGGTCAGCGCCACGCGCATGTCGGCCTCGAAGCGCAGCGCCGCGCGGCCCAGCGTAAATTCGATGGCGGCCGCGTTCGGATCGTTGCCCAGCAGGCGATTGCCCACCTTCAGCGCCAGCCCGTCGGCGGCGCCCGAGCGGCCCACGCCAAAGCGGCGGAATCCCGTACGGCCCAGGTCTTGTACCGACGCCTGCGCGCCAGGTCGAAGGATCTCGATCACAGCAACACCTCCTCGGCAACGAATCGCACGGTGTCGCCGGGTGCGAACAGCGATGGCGGATCGCGGTCAGCCACGAACAGCTGTGCCTCGGTGCGGCCGATCAGTTGCCAGCCACCGGGCAGCACGGCCGGATAGATGCCGGTCTGCTCGCCACCAATGCCCACGGCACCGGCCGGCACGGCCAGGCGCGGCTCGCGGCGGCGCGGCGTGGCAAGTTCGGGCGCCAGGCCGCCCATATAGGCAAAGCCAGGCTGGAAGCCCAGGAAATAGACCACGTATTCGCCAGCGGCGTGGCGGCGCACCACTTCCTGCGGCGTCAGGCCGGTATGCGCGGCCACATCGGCAATATCGGGACCGAACTCGCCGCCGTAGCGCACCGGAATCTCCACCAGCTTGCCCGTGGTGTTGCGCGTCTCGCCCGACGCCCACGCAAGCTTCAGGTTGCGTTCCAGCGCCGCCACGTCGGCGGTGTCGTCAAAGGTCAGCGTGAGATTGTTCATGCCCGGCACCACATCCACCACGCCACGCCAGTCGGCAGCACGCTCGGCCATGGCCCAGATGCGGCGCTGAACATCCAGCGAGGCTGGTGGCGCGACGCTATAGAGCAGCGCCTGCTCGGCCAGACGGTGAACGGTGCATTGGGGCATGGAGGGCTCGCTGGTTGGGGGCGGGGCTTCGATCCATGCAGTGTAGGCGCCACAGGGACCGCGACATGTCTCGCCGATGAACCCGATGTGACTCAATCGAATTTCATCAACGATTTATCGATAAATTCATCATATCGAAACATGGCAACGCCCGGCACTCGGGGTAGACCCTAGGTAGTTATGCACCATTTGGCGGAAGTTGGCGCCACAAGGGTGATTAAGTGGCGATTACCAGACTACGCACGAAAGGGAACTGAAAGGCGCGTTGCAGACATCCGGCGCAAAAAAAACCGGCCAGGGGATGCCTGGCCGGTTTCTTGTGAGAGAGACGTCCTGGGGGATTACGCAAACCCCGCCTGATGCGCCTGCTGGTCGGCGTGGTACGAGCTGCGGACCATGGCGCCGACGGCGGCGTGGGTGAAGCCCATCTTGTAGGCCTCTTCCTCGAACATCTTGAAGGTGTCCGGATGCACGTAGCGCATCACCGGCAGGTGGTGGTTCGACGGGGCCAGGTACTGGCCGATGGTCAGCATGTCGATGTCATGCGCACGCATGTCGCGCATGACTTCCAGGATTTCCTCGTCGGTCTCGCCCAGGCCCACCATCAGGCCCGACTTGGTCGCCACGTCCGGGTTGCGGCGCTTGAATTCCTGCAGCAGCTTCAGCGAGTGCGCGTAGTCCGCGCCCGGGCGAGCCTGCTTGTACAGGCGCGGCACCGTTTCCATGTTGTGGTTCATCACGTCCGGCGGTGCCGTCAGCAGGATGTCCAGCGCCTTGTCCAGGCGGCCACGGAAGTCGGGCACCAGCACTTCGATGCGGGTGTTGGGCGACAGTTCGCGCGTCTGCGAGATGCAGTCCACGTAATGCTGGGCGCCGCCGTCGCGCAGGTCGTCGCGGTCCACGCTGGTGATCACCACGTAGTTCAGCTTGAGCTGGGCGATGGTGCGTGCCAGGTTGCCGGGCTCGTTGACGTCCAGCGGGTCCGGACGGCCGTGGCCCACGTCGCAGAACGGGCAGCGGCGCGTGCACTTGTCGCCCATGATCATGAACGTGGCCGTGCCCTTGCCGAAGCATTCGCCGATGTTCGGGCAGCTGGCTTCCTCGCACACGGTGACCAGGTTGTTGGCGCGCAGGATGTCCTTGATCTCGTAGAACCGCGAGTTGCCGGTGGCGGCCTTGACGCGGATCCAGTCCGGCTTCTTGAGCTTTTCGGCCGGCACGATCTTGATGGGGATGCGTGCGGTCTTCTCGGCCGACTTCTGCTTCTTGGTAGCGTCGTATTCGGGCGTTTGCGGGGCTTCGCTGGACGTGGCGATCAGTGCGTCGCTCATACTGTTCTCCGCACGCGCAGCCGCGTGCATGTTTGGCGTTGATTCGGGGCCGGGCGTGCCACGGGTTCAGGCAGCCTCGGCGGCGGCATTCCCGTGGGCCTGGGCGCTCGCCTCGCGTGCGGTCAGGACCTCGCACAGGGCCGCCGCCAGGCGTTGTGCGATTGCGGGTTGTTGTGCCGCGGTGACAGGCAGCGGGCCGGCATCGTGCGCCGCCACGAAGGTGGCGCCCGCGGTGGCCATGTCGACCGTTTCCAGTCCGGCATAGCCGCAGGGGTTGATGCGCAGGAACGGGTCCAGGTCCATCTGCACGTTCAGGCTGACACCGTGGTAGCTGCAGCCGTTGCGGATCTTGAGGCCGAGCGCGGCAATCTTGGCGCCCTGGTGCGGACCATCGGACAGATAAATGCCGGGGGCGCCGGGCTTGCGTTCGGCTGCGAGATTATACGCCGCGAGCGTGTCCAGTACCGCCTGCTCGATATCGTTCACAAGCTCGCGCACCATGAGGTGCCGGCGCCGCAAATCGAGCAGCAGATAGGCCACGACCTGGCCGGGTCCGTGATAAGTGATTTGGCCGCCACGGTCGATCTTCACGACCGGAATCGCGTCGTCGGGGACCAGCAGGTGTGCGGGGTCTCCGGCCTGCCCGAGCGTATAGACCGGCGGGTGCTCGACCAGCCAGATCTGGTCGGGCGTCTCGGGCGTGCGGGCGGCGGTGAATGCCCGCATCGCGTCGAAACAGGGCTCGTACGGCTGGCGGCCCTGATCGATGACTTGGATCGGATGCATGCCCGAGAGTGTAACGAAAAGGGCCGGCCTGCGCTGGGACAGACCGGCCCTGACCTGGGTCATTCCGGGTCATTTGCCGTCGGGCGGCGGCCATACAAGCCTCGGCCGCCGCGCCCCGGCATCATGAGGCGTGGATCTTGTCCTGCCCCGGCGTCCATTCCGTGCCTCGAACCAGCCGGCGCGCGGCGCGGAACACCAGGTGCGGCAGATCGGCCAGGGTCAGGGCCGGGCGCCGTGCCTCGGCGATCAGCGCCAGCCGCACCGGGCCGCTGGCGCGCGTGTCGACGCTGAGCACGATCTCGTCGCCGCGCCGCAACAGCAGGCTGCCGCCGCAGCGCAGCCAGTAATCCTCGGAATCGTTCTCGCGGGTCACCCATACATCGACACCCTTGGCATCTTCCACAAACAGGCGCTGGGCGGCATGCACCGACAGCGGCGCAACTTCGCCGGGGTTCAGCGTAAAGACGGTCGTTGTGAGTAGGGCTTTCATGATGGCTTCTCCGTGAGTCCGGGGTCCCGCTGTGTTGTCGGAGTGGCCGAAACTGGCTTGGTCGTTGGACCAGAACAGTTGAGGGCGTTGTCTGGCGGGGTCCGGTGAGTGAATTCTAGTGATGACCCCGGCGCTGGCAAAACGATATATATTCTTGTGTCTTGTTAGCTCAACTCACATAGACGAGGCCCATCATGGTCTGGAGCGGTACCTGGAACCCGGACGATCCCCGTAGCTGGAAACGCGAATTTCCGCGCCTGCCGGCGCTGGCCGCCCTGCGTACGTTCGAGGCGGCCGCACGTCACGAGAGCTTTTCGCGTGCCGCGGCGGAGCTGTTCGTCACCCACGGCGCGGTCAGCCACCAGATCCGCGCCCTGGAGGAAGAACTGGGCCAGCCGCTGTTCGAGCGGCGCGGCAAGCGCGTGATGCTGACGGCAAACGGCCGGCTCTATGCCGAACGGGTGCGCGACGCACTGCTGCAGATCGCCGACGCCACGCGTGCCCTGCAGGCCGGCAACCGCGAGAAGCGGCTGACCATCAGCACCATGCCGTCGTTTGCGGCGCGCTGGCTCACGCCGCGCATCGGCAGCTTCATCGAGCAGCATCCGGAATTCGATGTGGAACTGCTGTCGTCGAACTCGCTTGTGGACTTTGCCAGCGAGGAGGTGGACGTGGCGCTGCGCATGGGCGGCGGCCAGTATCCGGGCCTCTATGTCGAACGCCTGCTGGACGATGTGTTCTTCCCCGTCTGCAGCCCCGGCTTCAACGGCGGACGCCTGCCCGAGCAGCCCGCGCACATGGCCGGCATGCCGCTGCTGCGTGGAGAGGGCGATCCGTGGAAACCGTGGTTCGAGGCGGCCGGACTGGCCTGGCCGGAACCGACCAAGGGCCTGATGATGCAGGATTCGTCGCTGCTGCTGCAGGCCGCGGCCGAAGGCCAGGGCATTGCGCTGATCCGGTCGTCGCTGGCCTATAACGACCTGCTGTCGGGCCGCGTGGTGCGGCTGTTCGAGGTCAGCATCCCGTGTCCGTGGCTGCTGCATTTCGTCTGCACCCACGCCAGCCTGGCCACGCCGAAGGTGCAGGCGTTCCGGCAATGGCTGCTGCCGGAAATGGAGCGTTTCCGGAACATCCTTTCGCAGTGGACCTAGCCTTCGGCGCCGGCGCTGCCGCCCTCTCCGGCGCCAGGCGCGCCGGTCGCATCGGCTTCATCGGCCCCATCGCCCCCATCGGGCCGCCCCGGCGCTGATCCGGGTACGGTTTTTTTCGCACGCCCAGCGCGGGGATGGGCCTGATCGTAGACCTTGGCAAGGTGCTGGAAGTCGAGCGACGTATAGACCTGCGTGGTGGTGATACTCACGTGGCCCAGCATCTCCTGCACCGCGCGCAGGTCGCCCGACGATTGCAGCACGTGCGTGGCGAAGGAATGCCGCAACATGTGCGGATGCACGTTGGACGGCACCCCGGCGGCCAGCGCCTGTTGCTTGATGCGTGTCTGCACCGTGCTGCCCGACAGCCGCCTGCCGCGCGTGCCCAGGAACAGCGCGTGCAGGTCCTCGGGCAGGGCCCCGGGCCGCAGCAGCGTCTCGCGCACCGCCAGCCACGCCTTCAGCGCCACCAGCGCCTTGCTGCCCACGGGCACCGTCCGGCGGCGCGACCCCTTGCCAATCACGGTCACCTCGGCGCCCTTCAGGTCGAGCCAGCCCGCCGACCGGTACTCGCCGTCCTCGGTATAGCGCACGTCGAGCTGGATCAGTTCCGACAGCCGCAAACCACTGGAATAGAACAGTTCGAATACGGCCTGGTCGCGGATGGCTTCGGTCGTGTCGCCGCGCCTG
The DNA here is from genome assembly GCF_001652915.1 of Cupriavidus sp. D384. GTDB lineage: Bacteria > Pseudomonadota > Gammaproteobacteria > Burkholderiales > Burkholderiaceae > Cupriavidus. The sequence goes on along the minus strand of NZ_BBQI01000024.1, from coordinate 146,090 downwards.
TGCGCCACCAGCGCCACGGCGTGTTCCACCGATAACGCCTTGGGCAGCGGCTGCCCGCGCTTGGGCGCCCGCACCCCGTCAACCGGATTGGCGGTCACGCCATGGCCGTGCCGCGCCGCCCACAGAAAGAAGCCGCGCCAGCCGGACAGCGTGCGCGCGATGGTGCGCGCCGACAGGCCGCTGCCGTGCAGACGGGCGGCGAAGGATCGGATATGGCGGGTTTCCAGCGACAGCAGCGGCACGCCCGCGGCAAAGCGGGTGGCCGATTCCTGCAACACGGACAGATCGTGCGCGTAGCTGGTCAGGGTGTGGTCAGCGAGCTTTCGGTTGGTCGCCAGCCAGTCCAGGTAGCGCAGCACCAGCGGATCGGGAGCCGGCTTTGGCGCCGCGGCGGTATCCGTGGTGGCTGCGGCCTCATCCTTGCCCGGCTGGCGCTTGCGCATGGCGGAAGGGTGCGATTCAGTCGCGCAGGCGGTTCAGGGCGGCGCCGGCCACTTCGCCGATCTGCGCCAGATACGCGGTGCCCATGCCTTCGTGGAAGCGGCGCAGCTCTGACGAACCCAGCACCAGCAGGCCGAACGCGGCACCCGGGCCATCGTCGCCGGGGCGGGCCGGCACGCGCAGCGTCACCATGGCCAGCGACGCGATGTCGTCGCGCTCCAGCAGGCTGGCAGCCTCGAAGCCGCTGTTGGCACCGCAATACGGCACGCGCAGGCCTTCGGCAAACAGGCGCAGATCGTCGCTGGCGCCCTGCGCCACTTCGATATGCGCGAACGCCTCGCCCACGTTCCACAGGCGCAGCGCCACGGCTGGCACGTCGAACACCTGCTGCAGGCCGTCCTGCACCGCATAAGGCAGCGCGTGCGAATCGGCTTCGGCCAGCAGGCGCAGTTGCCAGGCATGCATGCGCTGCTGCGTGCGGTCGTTCTCGTGGCCGTGGCGAACCAGGTCGGCCAGCTTCAGTTCCAGACCCTTGTTCTTCTCGCGCAGGATTTCCATCTGGCGCTCCTGCAGCGACACGGCGCGGTGGCTGTGCGGGCTGGTCAGTTGCACCGTGGCCAGCAGTTCGGCATGGTCCTCAAAGAACTGCGGGTTGCTCTGCAGATAGGCGGCGACGTCCTGGGCGTTCATAAGCTTCTACCGATAAGATTTTTTCGGTTGGCAGTGTAGCAAAGTGACGTTGGCGCGGGCCGATCAGGTCTGGATGAGCCGCTTCTGCCGCGAAATGCTCATCAGGATGCCAATCCCCATGCCCAGCGTCACCAATGCCGTACCACCATAACTCAACAGCGGCAGCGGCACGCCCACCACGGGCAGGATCCCGCTCACCATGCCCATGTTCACAAAGGCGTAAGTGAAGAAGATCAGCGTGATCGAGCCGGCCAGCAGCCGCGAGAACAATGTCGGCGCGTTGGCCGCAATATAAAGTCCGCGGAAGATCAGCAGCAGGTACAGCACCAGCAGCACGGCATTGCCGATCAGGCCGAATTCCTCCGAGAACACCGCGAAAATGAAGTCGGTGTGCTTTTCGGGGATGAACTCAAGGTGGGTCTGCGTGCCCTTGAGCCAGCCCTTGCCGGTCACGCCGCCCGAGCCGATCGCGATGATCGACTGGATCGTGTGGAAGCCCTTGCCCAGCGGGTCGGTGGTGGGGTCCAGCAGCGTGCACACGCGGTGCTGCTGGTAATCGTGCAGGATCGGCCAGTTCACGCCCGGCGCGCAGATCTGGCTTTCATAGCTGATCAGCAGCGTGATCGCCACGATGCCCAGGCCCAGCAGCGGCAGGATGATCTTCCAGGACAGCCCGGCGAAATAGATCACGTACAGGCCGGCGGCCAGCACCAGCAGGCCGGTGCCCAGGTCGGGTTGCTTGGCGATCAGGCCCACGGGCACGCCCAGGATGATCAGCGCCACCACGAAGTCGAACCATCTGATCACCCCTTCCCGCTTCTGGAAGTACCACGCCAGCATCAGCGGCATCGAGATCTTCATGATCTCCGATGGCTGGATCACCATGCCCACGTTGAGCCACCGCCGTGCGCCCTTGCGGATCAGGCCGAACATCGCCACGGCGATCAGCAGTGCCACCCCCACTGTGTAGAGCGGGACGGCGATCCGCATCAGCAGCTGGGTTGGCATGTAGGCAATCACTATCATCACGACGTAGGACAGCAGGATGTTGCGCAGCTGGTCCTCGACGCGGCCCGGCATGTCGATGGCGGCCGAATACAGCGCCACGATGCCCGTGGCGAACAGCAGGAAGACGATCAGGGCCAGCGGCTTGTCGAAGCCGGTCAGGGCCGTCTTGATCGTCGATGCGACGCGGCGTTTATCCATGGCGCGTCTCCTTTTACTCTGAAACTTGTTTGCCGGCCGCATCGGCCTGGGCAAGGTTGGCGGTCTTGGCCGGGCGCGTACGCGGCGCCGGGGCCGGTGCGGACGCCGGCGTGACGCGCGGCGGCGGTGCCTTGGGCGCCGACGCCGGCAGCTTGCTGTGGCCCAGCGCCTGCAGCATGCGGTCGTCGAGCGTGGTCACGGCGGAGGCTGGCGCGATGGCAGCCGGATCGAGCTGCGCGGCGATCGACTCGGACGCACCGGTCGCCCTGGCCGCCGGCACCGGCACGGATGCCGCAGCCACGGCACTGGCGCCCGGCGCGCTGGCAGCGGCCGCGGCGCCCGAGGCGGCTGCCACGGGCGCCGGTGCGGTCTGCATCACCGTCGCCGTGGCCGCATTCGCCGTATCGCCCGTGGTGAACACGCTCGGCGTATCCACCGGCGGCCGGTTACCGGCGCGCAGCGCTTCCTCGGGCGGCGGCGCGGTGGCCTGGAGCTCCTCGGGCCACTTGCGCAGCAGGTAGTAGTCCATCACCTTGCGCGCGATCGGGGCGGCCACGGCGGCACCAAAGCCGGCGTTCTCCACGATCAGCGCCAGCGCGATCTTCGGATGGTCGGCCGGCGCGAATGCCGTGTACAGCGAGTGGTCGCGCTTGCGTTCGTCGATGGCGTGGTGGTTGTATTTCTCGTTCTTGCCCAGCGTATAGGTCTGGGCCGTGCCGGTCTTGCCCGCCGACTCGTACGCCGCGCCGGCAAACACCCGCGCCGCCGTGCCGTTGTGGGTCACGGCCACCATGGCGCGCTTGATCACGTCGATATCGGCTTGCTTGAACGGCAGCCGGTAGCTTTCCTTGGGCACGGTCAGCGACCGCTTGCGCGACACCGAATCCTCGACGGCCTTCACCAGGTGAGGCTTCATCGCCACACCGTCGTTGACCAGGATCGACACGGCGTTGGCAAGCTGCAGGATCGTGAAGCTGTTGTAGCCCTGGCCGATGCCCAGCGAAATGGTCTCGCCGTCATACCACTTCTGCTGCTCGGGCTTGCGGTAGGCCTTGCGCTTCCAATCCGTGGACGGCAGGATGCCGCGGCTTTCGCCCTCGATGTCGATACCCGTGATCTGGCCAAAGCCCAGCGGCTTCATGAAATCGTGGATTGCATTGACACCCATGTCGCGCGCCAGCGCGTAGTAATAGGTATCGCACGACTGCACGATCGACGCCTGCATGTCCACCCAGCCATGGCCGCCCGGCTTGTCGTCGCGGAACGTGTGGTTGCCCAGCGTGAAGAAGCCCGGATCGTGCATGCCCCAGGCCGCCGTGCGCTTGCCCGTGGTCAGCGCGGCCAGCGCCATGAACGGCTTGTACGTGGAGCCCGGCGGATAGGTGCCCCGCAGGGGGCGGTTCAGCAGCGGCTTGTCGGGCGATCCGTTCAGCTCGTCCCAGGTCTTGGAGTCGATGCCTTCGACAAACAGGTTCGGGTCGAAGGTCGGCTTCGAGACGAAGGCCAGGATGTCGCCGGTTTCCGGTTCGATCGCCACCAGCGCGCCACGGCGGTCGCCAAATAGCTGTTCGGCCAGTTGCTGCAGCCGGATGTCCAGCGACAGGATCAGGTTGTTGCCCGGTGTCGCCGGCGACGTGGACAAAGTACGAATCGGACGGCCGCCAGCGCTGACTTCCACTTCCTCGAAGCCGGTCAGCCCGTGCAGTTCGGTCTCGTAGCTTTGCTCCAGGCCAATCTTGCCGATGTAGCTGGTGCCCTTGTAGTTGTCGGCGTCGCGGCGCGGGTCGTACTTGGCGGGATCGGCGTCGTTGGCCTCGTCCATCGCGTCGATCCGTTCCTGATCGCGCTGCGAGATGCGGCCCAGGTAGCCCACCACGTGGCTGGCCGATTCGCCCAGCGGGTACTGGCGGAACAGGCGCGCACGGACGTCCACCCCGGGAAAACGGAAGCGCTGCGCCGAAAACTTGGCGACTTCCTCGTCGGTCAGCTGGCTGCGGATCGGCAGGCTTTCGAAGCTGCGCGATTCTTCCAGCAGGCGTTTGAAACGGCGGCGGTCACGCGGCTGGATATCGACCAGCCGGGCCAGTTCGTCGATGGTGTTGTCGAGTGTGTCGGTCAGCTTGGACGGCGTGACTTCAAGCGTGTACGCCGAAAAATTCCGCGCCAGGATCACCCCGTTGCGGTCCATGATGATGCCGCGGTTCGGCTCGATCGGCGCCACGGAGATGCGGTTGTCCTCGGCCTTGGCCGAGTACTGGTCGTGCTTGTACCACTGCAGCCACAGGAAGCGGGAGAGCAGCAGGCCAAAGCAGATGACCGTGAACAGGGCGGCCGCCGCCACGCGGATGCGGAAGCGGCCGATTTCCAGTTCGACGTTGCGGATTTCGGTCATGGCGGTACTGCGGGCGGCGTGGCGGTATCAGGGAATGGGATGGGCTAGATCGGGCGCGTCTCGTCGACGTCGGCCGATCGGCGCTGCGGCGCCAGCAGCAACGCGGTGGCCATCGGCCAGAGCACGGCTTCGATCACCGGCGCCACCAGAAGTTGCCAGCCGGGCAGCGGCGCACCCATCGCCAGGCGGATCACCACCGGCACGGCATGGGTGATGAACAGCAGCGGCATCACATGCAGCGCCTGCGTATAGACCGAGAACCACAGCACGCGGCGGTGGATCGTGATCGCAAAGTACGCCAGCAGCGTATAGGCCAGCGCATGCTCGCCCAGCAGGCGCGCATCGTGCACATCCATCAACAGGCCTAGCAGAAACGCCACGCCCATGCCCACCTTGCGCGGCTGGTGGATGTTCCAGAACACCAGCACCAGGGCCACCATGTCGGGGATCCACAGCGTGGTGCCCCAGGGCATCAGGTTCCACAGGAAGGCCAGCACGAAGGTCAGCGCGATAAACGCGGGATTGACCGGCCGCAGCAGGTATTGGGATGTCGTCACTGGGAACGCTCCGGGGATTTCTGCTTGTCGGCGGGCTTGTCGGTGGCCTTCTCGGCGGGCTTGTCGCCTGCCTTGTCAGCCGCCTTGTCAGCCGCCTTCTGCTCGGCACCGGCACGCGCGGCCGCCGAACGGGCGCCCTTCTCGGCCTTGGTCGGGGCAGACTCTTCCTGCGGGCGCGGGCCAAGTCCGGACTCGTAGCGCACCACCAGCAGCTGGCGATGCGAGCGCACGCCGGCCACGGGTTCGCAGTACACGCGCGAGAATGCGGTGTCGGCCTTGCGCTCGATCTGGACGATCTTCGCCACGGGCAGGCCCGGCGGATAGGTGCCGTCCAGGCCGGACGTCACCAGCAGGTCGCCCTGCTGCAGGTCGGCCGACGCGGCCATGAAGCGCAGATCCAGCAGCCCCGCGCGCGAGCCGCCAAACGCCACGCTGCGCAGGCCGTTGCGCACCACCTGCACGGGAATGGCCTGGTCCTTGTCGGTCAGCAGCGTCACTTCGGACTGGAACGGCGACACGCGCGTGACCTGGCCGATCACGCCGCGCTCGTCGATCACCGGATAGCCGGCGCGCAGGCCCTGCGCGCTGCCGTGGTCGATGACGATACGCTGGCTGTAGGGGTCGCGGGCATCGTAGAGGATCTCGGCCGCCGTGACCGGCGTGGCCGACTGCTGCTGCAGGTTCAGCAGCTTGCGCAGCTGGTTGTTCTCGGCCTCGAGCTGGGCCTGGCGTACGGATGCGTTGGCCTGCTCCACGGCACTGCGGCGCAGTTCGCGGTTTTCATTGGCCAGCGTGACCGACGACTGGGCGTAGTCAAAGACACCGCGCAGTGCGTCGCGCGGCACCAGCACCAGGCGTTCCACGGGCATCAGGACGGTGGCGGCCACCTGGCGCGCGACGCGCATGGCGTCGAAGCGCGCATCGACAATCAGCAGTGCCAGCGCGATCGCCACGAACACGACCAGGCGTGCAACGGCAGACGTGCCTTGCTTGAAGAGCGGCGGTGGAGAGTAATCCATTTACCGGTGCGCAGGCGAAACCATTCCGCCAGCGCGTCCGCTCGCCCGTTTGGGGGCATGGCGGTCCGGGCTGGCGGGGGAAGACATCAAAGGGCGCGGGGACGGGGCGACGCGGGTCACCACGGTCCCTGCCTCGTATTACTCGTAGGAGAAGATGCTGCCGAGCTTGTCCATGCGCTCCAGCGCCATGCCCGAGCCGCGCACCACGCAGGTCAGCGGATCTTCGGCCACCAGCACCGGCAGGCCGGTTTCCTCGGCCAGCAGGCGGTCCAGGTCGCGCAGCAGTGCGCCGCCGCCGGTCAGCATCATGCCGCGTTCGGCAATGTCGGCACCCAGTTCGGGCGGCGTCTGTTCCAGCGCGATCTTCACGGCCGACACGATCTGGTTCAGCGGATCGGTCAGGGCTTCGAGGATTTCGTTGGACGACACGGTGAAGGCGCGCGGGATACCTTCGGACAGGTTGCGGCCCTTCACTTCCATTTCGCGGACTTCGGAGCCCGGGAAGGCCGAGCCGATTTCCTTCTTGATCGCTTCGGCGGTCTGTTCGCCGATCAGCATGCCGTAGTTGCGGCGGATGTAGTTGACGATCGCTTCGTCGAACTTGTCGCCGCCCACGCGCACCGAACCCTTGTAGACCATGCCGCCCAGCGAGATGATGCCCACCTCGGTGGTGCCACCGCCGATGTCCACGACCATCGAGCCCGACGGCTCCGACACCGGCAGGCCGGCGCCGATCGCGGCCGACATCGGCTCCTCGATCAGGTACACCTGGCTGGCACCGGCGCCCAGCGCCGATTCGCGGATGGCGCGGCGTTCCACCTGGGTGGAACCGCACGGCACGCAGATGATGATGCGCGGGCTCGGACGCAGCAGCTTGGTGTCATGCACCATCTTGATGAACTGCTTGAGCATCTGCTCGGTCACGGTGAAGTCGGCGATCACGCCGTCCTTCATCGGGCGGATGGCCTCGATGTTGCCAGGCACCTTGCCCAGCATCTGCTTGGCTTCCTTGCCCACCGCTGTAATCGTTTTCTTGGCGTTGGGACCGCCTTCCTGACGGATGGCCACGACCGACGGCTCGTCCAGGACGATGCCCTTGTCGCGCATGTAGATCAGGGTGTTGGCGGTGCCCAGGTCGATGGCCAGGTCGTTGGAGAAATAGCTGCGGAGAAATCCGAACATCAGGAATCCTGTCTTCTGTTGGTTCGCGGGTATGCGAAGCGGCCGGTGCCTGTAGCGGCCCGGCCACGAATACGTTTGCAAGGGTGATGGTTCACGGCTCCCCCGGTGCGTGCGGCTGACGCCGGCACCAGCCGGCTCGCCCGGTACCCCTGGCGCGGACAAGCCCCGGTGCGCCAGCGGGAATCCGCTTCGCCGGCGCATGCCTGCACGCCGGACCTACGGGAACCTTTGATTAGACTCTGCGCGAAAGTTCGCGGACAGATGCGCGGGACAGGACGGGAACACGCCTGACAATGGCAGTAGCCTAATCGGAGGAACCAGTTTCTAACGACTGAAAATACGATGAAAACGGGCCGCTAATTCGCGGCATTGCCATGATGCTGGCACATTACTGTTGCATGGTTGCGACGCCAGCCCCGGTATGCCGCCCGATCCAGCACATTGGCGACCTGGCAATTCCACCCGGTTACCGAATCTGGATGTTGCAACTGTGCCGACGGCATCACCGCCTGCCCGCTTTGCCGCGACCCAAGTGGAGCGCGCGTTGCGGGAAGACTGCAGCGCGTAATGATACCTTATAATTCCCGCTGTTTCGGGGCGTTTGGGCCCTGAAAAACTTGTAACTTCGACGATCCTGGGGTGCCCCCCGGGCGCACCAGTCCGGCACGCCTTGGCCACCCCGCCAGTTGCCGGGCCCATGGCGTCCTTCCGGGCACCCCGACGGCCACCCGACGACGGTTGGGTGGACGCCGGCTGCGAACCGGCATCCACCCCGTCTTCCCCGGCCGCAACATCTCCAGTCCACAGGACTGAATCCGGCGAGAAGCGCCGCACCACGCCATGGCTCTCGAACTTTCCGACGTCAAGCGCATCGCGCACCTGGCCCGCATCGAAACCAGCGATGCCGAGGCCGAGCAAACGCTTGTGCAGCTGAACAATTTTTTCTCCCTGGTGGAACAGATGCAGGCGGTGGACACCACCGGCATCGAGCCGCTGGCCCACCCGCTGTCAGCCGTGCGCGACATCGCCCAGCGCCTGCGCGACGACGCCGTGACCGAGTCCGACCGCCGCACGGACTACCAGCGCCCCGCCCCGGCCACCGAGAACGGCCTGTACCTGGTGCCCAAGGTCATCGAGTGACGGCAGCGCGCTGCCCTGCCCTGTCGCCCATCCAGACGCCATCCGACCCGATATGACCTTTTCCGCTGATCAACAGACCTCGCTGCGCCAGATTGCCGATGCGCTGGCCGCCCGTTCCGTGTCCGCCGAGGAACTCGCCCGCGACTACCTGGCCCGCATCGACGCCGCCAAGGGCCTCAACGCCTTTGTGGACGTCAACCCCGACCTGACGCTGGCCCAGGCCCGCGCCGCCGACGAGCGCCGCACCAACGGCCAGGCCACGCCGCTGACCGGCGTGCCGATCGCCCACAAGGACGTCTTCGTGACGCGCGGCTGGAAGTCCACCGCCGGCTCGAAGATGCTGGCCAGCTACGAAAGCCCGTTCGACGCCACCGTGGTGGAACGCCTGGGCGCGGCCGGCATGGTCACGCTGGGCAAGACCAACATGGACGAATTCGCGATGGGTTCGTCCAACGAGAATTCGTACCAGGGTGCCGTGCGCAACCCGTGGGACACCAACCGCGTGCCGGGCGGCTCGTCGGGCGGTTCGGCCGCTGCCGTGGCCGCGGGCCTGGCGCCGGCCGCCACCGGCACCGACACCGGCGGCTCGATCCGCCAGCCGGCGTCGTTCTCGGGCATCACCGGCATCAAGCCGACGTATGGCCGTGTGTCGCGCTACGGCATGATCGCGTTCGCGTCGTCGCTGGACCAGGGCGGCCCGATGGCCCATACGGCCGAAGACTGCGCGATGCTGCTCAATGGCATGGCCGGTTTCGACCCGAAGGATTCCACCAGCCTGACCCCGGAACTGGGCGGCGTGGACGAGGACTTCACGCGCCTGCTGGGCCAGCCGCGCGCTGGCGCCAGCGCCGCCAAGCCGCTGGCCGGCCTGCGCATCGGCCTGCCGCGCGAGTACTTCGGCAAGGGCCTGGCCGCCGACGTGGAAAAGACCGTGCGCGCGGCGCTGGCCGAGTATGAAAAGCTTGGCGCCACGCTGGTGGACGTGTCGCTGCCCAAGACCGAGCTGTCGATCCCGGTGTACTACATCATCGCGCCGGCCGAGGCTTCGTCGAACCTGTCGCGCTTCGACGGCGTGCGCTACGGCCACCGCGCCGCCGAGTACCGCGACCTGCTCGACATGTACAAGAAGAGCCGCGCCGAAGGCTTCGGCACGGAAGTGAAGCGCCGCATCATGGTGGGCACGTACGTGCTGTCGCACGGCTATTACGATGCGTACTACCTGCAGGCGCAGAAGATCCGCCGCATCATCGCCGACGACTTCCAGCGCGCGTTCGCCGGGTGCGACGTGATCATGGGGCCGGTGGCGCCGAGCGTGGCCTGGAAGCTGGGCGAGAAGACCGCCGACCCGGTGCAGATGTACCTGGCCGACATCTTCACGCTGTCCACCAGCCTGGCCGGCCTGCCCGGCATGAGCGTGCCGGCCGGCTTTGGCGAAGGCAACATGCCCGTGGGCCTGCAGATCATCGGCAACTACTTCGACGAAGCGCGCCTGCTGCAGGTGGCCCATGCCTTCCAGCAGGCCACCGACTGGCATCTGCGCCGCCCGGCCTGACCGCCCGCACGCCAACCGCCGAGCCACCATGCGCATGCACGCCCTGCCCCGCATCCCGCTGAGACTGGCCGCCGCCCTGGCGGTGGCCGTGACGCTGGCCGGCTGCCAGATACCGTTCGTTGGCCGCTCCACGCCCATCGCGGCGCGCGACATCGACCTGGCGGGCAACTGCCAGCGCACCGAGGAAGACGGCTTCCGCGAGGACGCGCAGCTGCGCGTGGCCGACAACACCGTGCAGCAGCTGCAGTGGAAGCTGTGGGTGGGCAAGCGCGGCTCGTGCAGCTTCAACCTGGCCGACTTCCGACAGGTGCGCAAGACGCCACACATCGAGCTGCGCGCCAACGACGGCAGCGCCTGCAAGCTGATGGTCTGGCAGGACCCGCGCCGCGTCACGCAAGCTGCCAGGCGCACTGCACGCCCGGCATCTACGAAGAGGCGTGGCCCGTGATGTTCGAACCGGGCACCGGCGAATGCGCGCGCACGCGCTGACCTCCGGCTGAATTCGTCGATCGACCATGCCGCGCCTGCTCCCGCCCACCTTGCCGCCAAACGCCTCGCCGCTGGTTCCGACCACGGTGGGACGCTGGCTGCGCGGGACGCTGGCCGGCGTGGCGATGGTGGCAGCGCTGATGCCCGCCGCACCGGCACAGCCGGCGGTGTCGATGGCGCCTCTGTCGCCGCCGTCGCCCCTGACAGCGCCTCTGACAGCGCCCGTGCCACCGGCCAGCGCAGCCGCCGTGGCGGCGCCGGCCACCGCGACCGAGCCCGCCACGGCGCGGGTACGGCTGCCGGCCGACCCCGGCTCGCCGGCACTGACCGCCTACTGGTTCATGCCGCGCGAAGGCACCGTCGCCCGCAGCCAGCTGCTGCCCGTGGTGGTGGCGTTGCACGGCTGCGGCGGCCTGGTGGACATGAAAGTGGCGGCCAGACGCGCCGGCACGATCGAGGAAGTCATCGACCCGGCAGCCGGCCTGCAAAGCCGCTACCGCGAATACGCGCACTGGCTGACCGAGCGTGGCTACGCGGTGCTGATGCCCGACAGCTTCAGCCCGCGCGGCAAGGCGCAAGGCATCTGCACGGAATCGCTCGACGCGCGGTCCATCGACGACAAGACGCGCCGTGCCGACGCCATCGCCGCGCTGCGCTGGGTGGCGAAGCAGCCCGGCGTGGACACCCGCCGCATCGTGCTGCTGGGCTGGTCCAACGGCGCGCAGGCGGTGCTGGCCACCATCGACGCCAGCCGCCCCTGGCCGACCGATGCGCCGAACGTCGACCGTGCCGTGGCGTTTTATCCAGGTTGCAAGCGCGCCGTGCAGCAGCACGATTTCAGACTGCGTTCGCCGCTGCTGCTGATGATCGGCGGCGCCGACGACTGGACGCCGGCCACGCGCTGCGCAATGCTGCAGAATGCGGTGCAAAGCCGGCAGCCCAAGGCCCGCTTCCGCCTGGAGATCTATCCGGGCGCGTACCATGGCTTCGATGGCACCAGCGAGCTGCATGTGCGGCGCGACATCGCTGCGCGCCATGGCTCCGGGGTCACCGTCGGCGGCGACGCCGTGGCGCGCGTGGCCGCGCTGGCCCAACTCGATTCATGGCTGGCGAGTTCCGATCCCTGACGACACAGACACCGCAGGGCCTGGAATTCGGCAACCGAACCAACATACTCAGAAAAGCACTTAGATTAGGAAAACCGCCATGCAATGGGAAGTGGTGATCGGCCTGGAGACGCACGCGCAGCTCTCCACGGCCTCCAAGATTTTCTCCGGCACCTCCACCGCGTTCGGGGCCGAACCCAATACGCAGGCTTCGCCCGTGGACCTGGCGCTGCCGGGCGTGCTGCCGGTGCTGAACCGCGGCGCCGTCGAGCGCGCCATCCAGTTCGGCCTGTCGATCGACGCCAGGATCGCGCCGCGCAGCATCTTCGCGCGCAAGAATTACTTCTACCCCGACCTGCCGAAGGGCTACCAGATCAGCCAGTACGAGATCCCCGTGGTGCAGGGCGGCCAGATCACCGTGCAGGTGGAAGGCAAGCAGGGCGTCTACGAGAAGACCATCAACCTGACGCGCGCCCACCTGGAGGAAGATGCCGGCAAGTCGTTGCACGAGGACTTCGCGGGCATGACCGGCATCGACCTGAACCGTGCCGGTACGCCGCTGCTGGAAATCGTGACCGAGCCCGACATGCGCAGTTCCGCCGAGGCCGTGGCCTACGCCAAGGCGCTGCATTCGCTGGTGGTGTGGCTGGGCATCTGCGACGGCAACATGCAGGAAGGCAGCTTCCGCTGCGACGCCAACGTGTCCGTGCGCCCGGTGGGCCAGGAGAAGTTCGGCACGCGCCGCGAGATCAAGAACCTGAACTCGTTCCGCTTCCTGCAGCAGGCCATCGACTACGAAGTGCAATGGCAGATCGCCGAAATCGAGGATGGCCGCGACATTGTCCAGGCCACGGTGCTGTTCGACCCGGACACCGGCGAGACGCGCGCCATGCGTACCAAGGAAGACGCGCATGACTACCGCTACTTCCCCGATCCGGACCTGATGCCGCTGGAGATCGACGCCGCCTGGATCGATCGCGTGAAGGACGCGCTGCCCGAACTGCCGGCCGCCATGCAGGCGCGCTTTGTCTCGCAATATGGCCTGTCGGCCTATGACGCGAGCACCATCACCGCAACCAAGGCCCTGGCCAGCTACTTCGAGGCCGTGGTCAAGGAAGTGGGCACCGCCAGTGCCAAGCCGGCCGCCAACTGGCTGATGGGCGACGTGGCGTCGCAACTGAACCGCGACGGCATCGCGATTGACGCCGCACCGGTGAGCCCGGCTCAACTGGCGAAACTGCTATCTCGCATTGCCGACGGCACGGTGTCGAACAACACGGCCAAGAAGGATGTGTTCCCGGCAATGTGGGCCGGCGAGTCCGACGGCGACGCCGACGCGATCATCGCCGCCAAGGGCCTGAAGCAGATGTCGGACACGGGCGAGCTGGAAAAGATCATCGACGACGTGCTGGCCGCCAACGCCAAGTCGGTCGAGGAATTCCGCGCCGGCAAGGAAAAGGCGTTCAACGCACTGGTGGGCCAGGCAATGAAGGCCACCAAGGGCAAGGCCAACCCGGCCCAGGTCAATGAACTGCTGAAGAAGAAGCTGGGCTGAGATCGCTGGTTCCGATCCCACTTTAAAGAAACGGCCACGTTCGCGCGTGGCCGTTTTTTTTATCCGATCAGTGGGCCGCAAATGTTGTGCGACAACGCGCTAGACCACCCCGGCAACCGGCACGACACTGACCTCCACCTCCACCGTATGCTCGCCGCCGCCGACGATCACGCCGTGCAGCAATGGCACGTCGCTGTAGTCGCGCGCGATGGCAAGCGTGACGTGGCGCGTGTCGGCCAGTACGTCGTTGGTGGGATCGAGGTCGATCCAGCCGTTGGCGGGGCACCATACGCCAGCCCAGGCGTGCGAGGCATCGGCGCCCAGCAGGCGCGGCTCGCCCGGCGGCGGGTCGGTGCATAGATAGCCGCTGACATAGCGCGCGGCCAGGCCGATGGAGCGCAGGCAGCCGATCATCACCTGCGCAAAGTCCTGGCACACGCCGCTGCGCAGCGCAAAGGCCTCCAGCGCAGGCGTATGCACTTCTGTGGTCTCGCCGTGATACTCGAAATCGGCGTGGATGCGGTGCATCAGGTCGATGGCGCCGGCGGCCACCGTCACGCCCGGGGTGAAGCTCTGCAGCGCGTAGTCGCGCAGGGTGGCGTGCAGCGCCACGTTCGGCGAGGCATAGGCGAACTCCGTCTCGGGATGAAACGGCTGGCCGGCGCGGTAGCGCAGCTGCTGTGCCGCCTCTTCCCACGGCGTGCCCTGCGCTGCATCGAACGCGGCCCAGCGCGGCGTCAGCGTAACCGTGCTGCTGGTGATCAGGCGCATCGTCTCGTGCGGCACGTCCAGCATGAAGTGCAGCACATTGTTGCCGAATGCATCGGTGCGCATGTGCTGGTGCGACGGGGCCGGCTCCACATCGGTACGGTGCGCGCCAACCGCCTGCCACGGGTATGGCGGCGGCGTCACCACGGCACGCTGCTGCGCGTGCTCCACCGGCCATGCGTACTGGTAGGTGGTGACGTGGTGCACGTCCAGCGTGGTGGGCGCGCCGGGCGGCGTGACTGGCGCTGGCGCTGGCGGCTCGGGCAGTGCGGGCTGCCGGGCTTCGGCCGGTGGATCGTCCGGCTGGGTGCTCATGGCAGGTCAGTCTCCGGTGCCACGCCGGCATGGCTGAAGTAGCGGCCGCCGATTTCGTCGGACAGCTTCGCCATGCGCGCGCCAAGCTGGTCGCATAGCGCTGCCAGCTTCGGATAGCGATCCTTGTCGCGTTCGCACAGCAGCGAGCGCGACGGCAGCGCGCTGGCCGGCGGCAACAGTTCGGCCAGCGGCACGCGCGTTTGGCCGGTGGCGCCCGTGGGCAGTTGCGCGAGCTTGTCGCGCAGGCGATCGAGCACGCCGTAGAGGCCGCGCGGATTGGTCGGCTCCAGCACCAGCAGGTCGACCAGCGCGGCCACGTCGCTACGGCCCGGAAACAGCGACCGGTAGGTCAGCGTGCTGTCGAACAGGTGCAGCAGCATGTCGAAGCCGCTGCGCGATGCCAGCGCGCCACTGCCCTCCGCCAGTTCCAGGAATAGCGCCAGCGTGCCGAGCCGCTCGATATGTCGGCCGATAAACACCAGGCGCCACGCTTCGTCGCGTGTCATGCGGTCGCCTTGCGCGCCGCTGATCGCGCCGAGCTGCATCGACAGATGCTCCAGCGCGGCCAGCACCCTGGAACGGTCGTAGGCGCCCTCGCCGTGGCCAGCCGCGACGGCCGGGCACGCGGCATCGGCCATGGCATCCTGGAAGTCATTGCGCGCGGCCAGTATGGTGCGCCAATGATCGTTGGACAGCCGGTTGCGGATCTCGTTGGCGGCGCGCGCGTGGCTGGCTAGCGTTGGCATCAGCCCCGTCACCGCGTTCGGATCGGCCAGCGTGGAAACCAGGCTGCGTTCGAACACGCGCAGCGACGCCTGCGGCGACGGCGTGTGCGGCGCCACCAGCCCGAACCACTGCGCCAGCAGGCCCAGCATGTTCAGCGTGCCGTCGTCGGTCTCGTCATTCGATTCGATCGATCCCAGGATCTGGCGGCACACGCGCACCACGTTCTCCGCGCGTTCGGCATAGCGGCCGGCCCAGTAAAGGTTCTCGGCCGCACGGCTCGATACGGCCAGCGGCCGCGTCACCGCCGCCGTGCTCAGCGACGGCAGCGCCGTACGGGGCGAGGGCGATCCCGCCCCCGGGCGCGCATGGCTGGACGGCGCGGGCATCAGCCCCTGCGCGGGCTGGTTCGACAGCACCCAGGTGTCGGCACTGGTGCCGCCAAGCTGCATCGATACGGCTTCCAGATGGGGCGGTGCCAATCGCGTGAAACCGCCCGGCATCACCTGCCAGCCGCCATTGCCATCGGCCACCGCAAACACGCGCAGCATGGCCGCCCGCGAACCGATCCGTCCACCGCCGTTGGTATCGGGTTCCCAGCATGGCGTATGCGAGAGCGGCAACGGTGCCTGCAGCGTATAACGATCTGGCGTTTCGGCGATGCGGTCGCGCCATGCGTCCAGCCGCTGCAAACCCTTTTCCATGCCCAGCGAGCCATCGGCCGGGGTGCGCGGATAGGTGGGCATCACGAATGCTTCATCAAGCAGACGCAGCGCTTCTTCCTGTGCGGCGGCCTCGCCGCACCACCAGCTCATGACCGATGGCAGCACCAGCGGTTCGTCAAGCAATGCCTGCGCGATGCCGGGCAGGAAGCCATGGATGGCCGGCGACTCCAGGAAGCCCGATCCGGGCACGTTCGACACCACCACGTTGCCCGCGCGCATCGCTTCGAGCAGCCCCGGCACGCCAAGCATGGAATCGCTGCGCAGCTCCAGCGGATCGCAGAACACATCGTCGAGCCGGCGCAGGATCACGTCCACGCGCTCCAGCCCGCCAAACGTCTTCAGGTACACCACATCGTTGCGCACGGTCAGGTCCTTGCCCTCGACCAGCGTGATACCCAGATAGCGGGCCAGGAACGTGTGTTCGAAATAGGTCTCGTTGAACGGGCCCGGCGACAGCAGCACGATCTGCCGCCCCGTGCCGGTCCCTGCCCCCGTACCCATGCCTGCGCCGGCGCCCTCCTCCGCCGCACCCACCGGCACGGCCGGCGCCGCGTGCGCAAGCGTCGAGATCAGCTGCGCAAAGGCCGGCGGCAGGCGCCGCACGCGCAGTTCGCGAAACGCTTCGGCGTACTGGCCCGAGATGATGAGCCGGTTCTCCAGCGCGTAACCCATGCCCGAAGGCGTTTCGGTGCGATGCGCGATGACCGTCCAGCCATTGTCGGTATGCACCAGGTCCACCGCCATGGTCTGCAGAAAGCTGCCGCCCGGTGGCTGGTAGCCCTTGAGCGGGCGCAGGTAGCCGGGATGCCCGTAGACCAGCCCCGGCGGCAGCAGCCCGCGCCTGAGCAGCGTCTGCGGGCCGTAGATATCGGCCAGCACGGCATTCGCCAGCGTGGCGCGCTGGGTCACGCCGGCCTCGATCACGGCCCAGTCGGACTCCGACACCAGGAACGGAAACACCTCGAGCTGCCAGGCCCGCGCGCCGCCGCCCTGGTCGGCGTAGACGTTGTACGTCACGCCGTTGTCGCGAATCCGGCGCGAGACGGCCGCCGCATGGGCGTTCAGCGCGGCGGGGCGCAGGTCGTCCAGGATGCGGAAGAAGCGCGCCCACGGCTCGCGCAGCGTGCCATCGGGCAGCCGCAGTTCGTCGCGATGGCCGTCGGGCACGGGCAGCGCCAACCGGCCCGCCAGGGCGGCCGGCGCGTCGGCAAGGTCCGGTCCATCGAAAGGCAGCGACGACTGCAGCGGCACGGCTGACGGTTCTCCTGTGGGGTGGGCACGCCGGACACACCGGGCACGCGAAATGCGCTAGGCAATGTCTCGCAGGTCCAGCGTGAACGGAAATTCCAGGCTGCGGCGTGGCGGCGGCGCCACCGACCGTCCCGGTGTATGCCCGATCGCGAAAAACCGCGCCAGGCGCCGGCTTTCCGCCTCGTACGCATTGACCGGGAATGTCTGGTAATTACGGCCGCCCGGGTGCGAAACATGATACTGACAGCCGCCCAGGCTGCGGTCCATCCACGTATCCACCACGTCGAATGTCAGCGGCGCGTGCGACGGAATGGTCGGGTGCAGCGACGACGGCGGCGCCCAGGCGCGATATCGCACCCCCGCCACGAATTCTCCGGCCCGTCCGGTGGACTGCAGCGGGATGGTCTGGCCGTTGACCGTGATCACATGCCGGTTGTCGTTCATGCCCAGCACGCTGACCTCGATGCGCTCCACCGATGAATCCACATAGCGCACCGTGCCGCCGGACGCGCCCTCCTCGCCCATCACATGCCACGGCTCCAGCGCCGTGCGCAGCGTCAGCGACAGCCCCGCCACGTCGACTTCGCCCACGCGCGGGAAGCGGAACTCGAAGTGCGGGGCGAACCAGCTCGACTCGAACACAAAGCCGGCAGCGCGCATTTCGGCCAGCACATCGTCGAAATCCATCTGCACGAAGGTGCCGAGCATGAAGCGGTCGTGCAGCGCCGTGCCCCAGCGCGTCAGCCTGGCCGTGTACGGCGTGCGCCAGAAGCGTGCCACCAGCGCGCGCAGCAGCAGTTGCTGCACCAGGCTCATGCGCGCATGCGGCGGCATCTCGAACGCCCGGAGTTCCAGCAGGCCCAGCCGGCCCGTGGGACCATCGGGCGAGTAGAGCTTGTCGATGCAGAACTCGGAGCGGTGCGTGTTGCCCGTCACGTCGACCAGCAGGTTGCGCAGGATGCGGTCGATCAGCCACGGCGGCACCAGACCATTGCCCACCACTTCGCACAGGTCAAGCTGGCGGCGCAGTTCGGCGAACGCGATATCCAGTTCGTAGACCTGGTCGTTGCGCGCCTCGTCCACGCGCGGCGCCTGGCTGGTCGGGCCGATAAACAGCCCCGAGAACAGGTACGACAGCGACGGATGGTTGTGCCAGTACGCGATCAGGCTCGCCAGCACGTCGGGCCGGCGCAGGAACGGGCTGTCGGCCGCCGTGGCACCGCCCAGCACGAAGTGGTTGCCGCCACCGGTGCCCGTGTGGCGCCCGTCGAGCATGAACTTCTCGGTGGACAGGTGCGTTTCGTGCGCGGCCTGGTACAGGTAGTCGGTGTGGTCCACCAGTTCCGGCCAGTTGGCGGCGGGATGGATGTTCACCTCGATCACGCCCGGGTCGGGCGTCACCTGCAGCAGCTTCAGGCGCGGATCGCGCGGCGGCGGATAGCCTTCGAGCACGATCCTGAAGCCCAGTTCGGCGGCGGTGGCTTCCACCTCGGACAGCAGCGCCAGGTAATCCTCCAGCACGGTCAGGGGCGGCATGAACACATAGAGAATGCCGCGCCTGTCTTCCATCGATTTCAGCTCGACAGCCGGACCGGCGGCGCGGCTCGGGTGGCGAACCTCCACGCAGACCGCCGTGCGGATGGTGTCGCGGGCCGATTCTCCGCGCGCGGGCGCCACGGCCTGCGCGGCGGCCTTGCCACCCGGGCGCGCCTGGCCCCGTGCCTCGGACCGGCGTGCGGCCATTGCCGCCGGGCTGTAGGCGGCGGCCGGCGACTGCGCGCGCAGCGGTACCGCCGCCGGCAGCGGCGCGCGGGGTGCGAAGGGGTCCTGTTCGAACTGCCACGGATAGTCGGCCTTCGACACCCATGGCAGCGAATCGAGTGGCAGCCGGTAGCCCATTGGCGAATCGCCGGGCAGCAGGTACATGCGTTCGTCGCGCACGAACCAGCGGCCGGTCAGCCAGCCGCCCTGATCGTCGCGCGCCAGCGGCAGCACGTAGCCGGTGACGCTGGACAGGCCGGCGTCGAACACCCGCCGCAGCCGCGTGCGCTCCAGTTCGTCGTCGAGCTTCGCCTCGAACGGATCGACGTTGACGGGCAGCCGGCGCTCACGCCACAGGTAGTACCAGACATCCTCGTAGCCGGGCGTGACGGTGCCGGCGTCGAGCCCGAGCCGGCGCGTCAGGGTTTCGAGAAAGCGCTGGGCATCGGCCGACGTGTAGTGGTGGGGCTCGCGTTCGTCGGCAAACAGCGACGGGTCCTGCCAGCAAGGCTGCCCGTCGGCACGCCAGCAGATCGACAGCGCCCAGCGCGGCAATTGTTCGCCGGGATACCACTTGCCCTGGCCGAAATGCAGGAAGCCGCCCTCGCCGTACCGCGCACGCAGCTTGTGCACCAGTTCGGTAGCCAGGCCGCGCTTGGTGGGGCCCAGCGCATCGGTATTCCATTCCGCGCCGTCGCGGTCGCGCGCCGCGACGAAAGTGGGCTCGCCGCCCATCGTCAGCCGTACGTCGAGCGTCTGGAGCTGGCGGTCCACGGCCAGCCCGGCGGCGTCGATGGCGGTCCACTGCGCATCGGTATAGGGCTTGGTCACGCGCGGCGATTCGTAGATCCGCGAGATCGACATATGGTGCTCGAACGTCACTTCGCATTCGTCCACCGCGCCGCTGACCGGTGCTGCGCTGCCGGGCTCGGGCGTGCAGGCCAGCGGGATATGGCCCTCGCCGGCCAGCAGCCCCGATGTGGGATCGAGCCCGATCCAGCCCGCGCCGGGCAGGTAGACCTCGCACCAGGCATGCAGGTCGGTGAAATCGGCTTCGGCGCCCACCGGCCCATCCACGGCCTTCACATCGGGCGTCAGTTGCAGCAGGTATCCGGACACGAAGCGGGCGGCCAGGCCCAGATGCCGCAACGTCTGCACAAGCAGCCAACCGGTGTCGCGGCACGATCCCGATGCATTCTCCAGCGTGGTCTCGGGCGACTGCACGCCCGGTTCCATGCGGATCAGGTAGCGGATTTCGCGCTGCAGCCGCTGGTTCAGGTCCACCAGGAAATCAAGCGTGGCGCGCGGCGCGCGGTCGATGCTGTCGACAAAGGCGGCAAGGCGCGGCGTCAGCGGGTCTTTCGCCAGGTAGGGCGCCAGGTCATGCGCCAGCCCGGCATCGTACGCAAACGGAATCTTCTCGGCGGACGGCTCCAGGAAGAAATCGAACGGGTTGTAGACCGCCATCTCGGCGATCAGGTCCACCGTGACGCGAAACTCCGTGGTTTTCTCCGGAATCACCAGGCGGGCCAGGTAATTCGAGAACGGGTCCTGCTGCCAGTTGACGAAATGCTGCACCGGTTCGATGCGCAGCGAGTAGGACAGGATCGGCGTGCGGCAATGCGGTGCCGGTCGCAGGCGTACGACCTGCGGCGACAACTGCACCGGACGGTCATAGCGGTAGTGTGTGACATGACTCAGCGCGACGTGCGTGACCACTGGCGACCCCCGGGGTTGTGTGTAGCGTCAGGCTTAGCAAGAGTTGTACCGCCTGCCCGTTCCTGCGGACGGGAGGCGTCCGGCAACCGCGCCGGCCTACATCTGGTTCTTTGCGCGCAGGCCTTCTTCCAGCAACGACCGCAGCTTTGCCAGCGCGCCGGGATCGCCGTGCGAGGCCGCCCGGGCGTACCAGATCTTGGCCTGCTCGATGTCCTTGTCCACGATGCCCGGATAGCCCCGCTCGTAGTAGCTGCCCACGATGTACTGCGCCCCGCCGTCTCCGGCGGCGGCGGCCTTGGAGTACCACGTGAAGGCGCGGCCGTAGTCCAGCGGCACGCCGCGCCCCGTGAAGTAGTTGGTCGCCAGCGCCATCTGCGCCTGGATATGGCCACCCTGCGCCGCCCGCTCATACCAGCGGTTGGCCTCCTCCAGAGACTTCGGCACCAGCTCGCCGCGCTCGTACAGATCCCCGAATGTGTACTGCGCATGTGTCATCTGGTTGTCGGCGGCGCGCCGCAGCCAGACCAGCGCCTCTTGCGGCCTGGCTGTCGTGCCTTCGCCACGCAGCAGCATCATCGCGTAGTTGAACTGGGCCAGCCGGTTGCCCTTCTGGGCCGCCTCGGCAAAGCCCTTGATCGCGGCATCGAAATGGCCGGCTTCATAGGCGGCAACGGCTTCGCGGGTCTGGGATTGGGCGGGTGCGGGAGGCTCGGTGGCCGCCTGGGCGTGTAACCCGGCCGCCGCAGCGAGAGCCAGCACGACCAGACGGATCTTCGAGGCGACGGTTGCAGGCATGGTGAACTCCGAAGGCCGGCAGGGCAGGCTGGAAAGCGAGGGCGATGAATTCAGTGTAGTTGGCGATCCATCGACGCGCCTATTCTCCTGAACGATGTCATGTAGCAAATATCAGAAATATAAATTCATATTATGAATACTAAACGCCGGGCCAACGGGCTGGCGCCCCGCCGACAGGACGCCGGGATGCCAGCACGCAGGCGGGGGATCAGCCAGCGTTTTCCAGGGCCGTGATGCGCGTCGCCAGGGCGGCGATCTGCCGCCCGACGCCGACCAGTTCCTGGCGAAGTTGGTCGAGATTCACCGCGTCGGTACCTTCCGTGCCCGCGGCCACCTTGACGATCTGCCGGTTACCGAAGCCTTCGCGGCCAACCGAAACGGTCATCGGACGATCGCAGAGCGATTCCGCGCCAAGCGCCACGCCGAACTCCGCACTGACTTTTGCGTGGCCGCCCAGGGCAAGGCCGAAGTTCGCCGCGGCCGTCGAGCTGGCTCCCAGGGCAATGGCGCCTCCCTGCGTGGCCTGCGAATTCGCCCCGATCGCATCGGCAAACAATGCGCTGGCGATGGCGCTCGATCCAATCGCCACGGCTTGCGATGCGCTGACTTGACATTGGTCACCAATGGCGATGCCGCGCACGGCCGATGCCACGGCCAGGCCCAACGCTATCGTGTTGGCCGCCGACGCGCCCGCTTTCGTGCCGATGGCAATGGCATCGCTCGCGCTGGCGACGCTGGCCGCGCCAATGGCAACGCTATAGGGCGCCGATGCATTGGCCAGGTGCCCGAAGGCCGACGCACTTTCGCCCGCAGCCGCGGCCTTGAAGCCCGCGGCCGTCGCGTTGGGCGCCGAAGCCACGGTGGAACTGCCCAACGCCGTGCCGTTGTCGCCGGTGGCGGCACCCCGGGCGCCCAGCGCCGTCGACCATGCGGCCGCGGCGTTTGCCTCCCGGCCTACCGCCGCGGTATAGCCCTTGCCGGCATGGGCACCGGTGCCAATCGCCAGCGAATTGTGGTCGCCATCGGCCACCGCCGAATTGCCGATGGCAATCGAATCGCCCACCGTTGCCGCAGCCGATTGCCCAATGGCAATCGCATTGCCGCCGGTGGCGGTTGCGTCGGGCCCGGTGCTGTTGGCACGGAAATAGGGAACGCCTGCCGCGAGTGCGGCGGCCGTGTTTGCTTGCTGTGTCATTGCGTCGCTCCAGATGTCGGTTTCGGATTGCCTTGCCGTCAGCCGGCATGCATGCACTGGCTGCCACGGTGGCGATCCAATCCTTTCAAACTGCGACGCACAGGTACATGGAATCAGGTGGGCCAGGACGTATCCATGGCGCACCCCTGCCACCTGTGATGGCGCGTCCGCGCCGTCTATCCTGCAAACCGGTATCCGACACCCACCTCGGTCAGCAGGTGCGCCGGTTGCGCCGGATCGGTTTCGAGCTTGTGGCGCAGATGGCCCATATAGACGCGCAGGTAGTGGCTGCTTTCAGAGTGGGCGGGGCCCCAGACCTCGCGCAGCAGTTCACGGTGGGTCATGACCTTGCCGCGATGGGCGATCAGCACCGCCAGCAGCCGGTATTCGATGGGCGTCAGATGCACCTGCGCGTCGCCGCGCGTGACCAGCCGGTTCGCCAGGTCCACACGGACATCGCCGAACGCCACCTGCGGCGTGCCCTGCGGGTTCGCCTTGGCATGGCGGCGCAACAGCACGCGCACGCGCGCCACCAGTTCGCCCACGCCGAACGGCTTGGTCAGGTAGTCGTCGGCACCGGCATCGAGCGCAGCAATCTTGTCGGCCTCGTCGGTGCGCGCCGACAGCACCAGCACCGGCACTTCGGTCCACGTGCGCATTTCGCGGATCAGCGTCATGCCGTCGCCATCGGGCAGGCCCAGGTCCAGGATCACGATGTCCGGCTGGCGCGTGCCGGCGTCGATCAGGCCGCGCTTGAGCGTATCGGCCTCGTGCACGGTGCAGCCTTCGGCCTGCAGCGATTCGCGCACGAAGCGGCGGATATGGGGTTCGTCCTCGACCAGCAGCACGGTCGGCGAATAATCGAATGGCATTTCAGTGCGGATCAGGAAGGATGGCGTCGAGCGGTTCCGGCTCGATCGCGGGAGGATTGCCGCGCGGCAGCGCCAGCGTGAAGCGCGCGCCGGGCCCGGCCGGCGCCACCCAGATGCGGCCGCCGTGGGCCTGCATGATGGCGTCGCACACGGCCAGCCCCAGGCCCACGCCGGCGGTGGCCGATTCGCGCTGGCCGCGCGTGAATTTTTCGAAAATGTGGCGTTCCTGGCCCGGCGCCACGCCGGGGCCTTCGTCCTCGACAATCAGATGCACTTCGTCGTCGAGCAGTTCGCCACGAATACGCACGACGGTGCCGGGCGCGGTGTACTTGGCCGCGTTCTCCAGCAGGTTGCACAGCACGCGCTCCATCAGCACGCCGTCGCATTCCACCAGCGGCAGCGCGGACAGGTCGGCCACCTGCACGCGATGCGCCTTCAGCGCCTCGCGCATCGACGCCAGCGCCGCGCCCACCAGTTCTTCGAGCGACTGCCAGCCGCGCTGCAGCGCCACGTCGTGCTGCTGCAGCCGGGCCATGTCGAGCAGGTTCACCACCATGGTGCGCATGCGCAGCGCCTGGCCGCGCATGGCGTCCACGGTCTCCGCCACGTCGCCAGCCAGCGGGGGCGTGGCACGCTGCAAGGTCTCGGCCATGCCGATCAGCCCGGTCAGCGGCGTGCGCAGGTCGTGCGACACGGCGGCCAGCAGCGAACTGCGCAGCCGTTCCGATTCGATCGACACCAGCGCGCGCTGCGCCACTTCCACGTAGTGCAGCCGCTCGATCCCGATGGCGATCAGCGTGGCGAATACATCGGCCTGGCGCCGCAGTTCGGGCTCGGCCAGCGCATGCCACGCGCGCGGCTCCACGGCCAGCACGCCACGCGTCTGCATCGGCGCCTTGAGCGGCAGGTACAGCACGGTGCTGCCGGGCAGGGTATGGGTGCCGGTACCGGCCGGCTGGCCGTGATCGAACACCCACTGCGCCAGCACCGTGTCGATGGCTTCGCCCTTGTCTGTCTTCCCGCCCGGGGTGCCGCCGGCCACCGGCACCAGCCGCCCCTGTTCGGACATCAGGAAGAACGTCACGTGCGCATCGAACGCGGCACGCATGAAGCGGCTGCCGATTTCGACCACCTGCTCGGTGGTCAGCGCGGCGGACAGCTCGCGCGCCAGTTCGTAAAGCGTGCGTGCATCGGTTTCGCGCCGCACGGCCACCTGCGCCTGCTCGCGCAGGCCGGCCGTCAGCTGCCCGATGACAAGGCCAACCGTCAGCAATACGAAAAACGTCAGCAGGTATTGCACATCGCTGACGGCAAACGACATGCGGGGCGGCACGAAGAAGAAGTCGAACGCGGCCACCGCCAGCACCGATGCGAACGCCGCCGGCCCCCGCCCGTGGCGCAGCGCCACACCAACCACGCCGGCCAGGAACAGCATGGCGATATTGACCAGATCGAACCACGGCCGGGCCAGCATCGACAGCACCGTGGCACCGGCGCACCACACCACGGCAAACGCGTAGTCGCGCCGGCGCATGTGCGCCAGTTCCGCCCTGGCCTCCAGCGCAGCCTGCGCGTCGGCGTCGTGACGCGGCTCGACGATCTGCGCCGCGCGCGGCCGCAGGTCGGCACGCGTGGTGTCGGCGGCCACCCGGATCACATCGATCTCGGGACACCCCGCCGCCAGCGCATCGGCAAACGTCTGCCTGCCGATCAACCGGTTGCCCGCGCCCACCACCGGCGACAAGGCACGCGCCAGCCACATGCGCGCCTGATCGATCAGCGTGCCCTCGGCACGCCAGTCATTACGGGCGCGCCCCACCAGCACCTTGGTGAGGTTGTGGCGGCGCACATAGCCCGCCACCGCCTTGACCATGTCATGCCCGGCCAGTGTCTCGGTGCGGGCACCCAGCTCCTCGGCCAGTTGCATGGCCGCACGTACGCGCACGCGCACGGGGTCGGCCAGCGGCATCAGCCGTGGGGTGGCGATGGTGACCACATGCCAGTCGCAATCGAGCTGGCTGGCCAGGCGCCGCGCGCTGCGCACCACCTGCTCGGCATCGTCGCCGGTTCCAATGCACGCCAGCACCGCCTCGCGCGTGCGCCAGACCGGCTGGATCGCCTCGGCATGGCGGTAGGCGCGCACGTCGTCATCGACACGATCGGCCGTGCGCCGCAGCGCCAGTTCGCGCAGCGCGATCAGATTGCCCTTGCGGAAGAAATGGCGGGCCGCGTGGCGCGCCTGGTCGGGCAGGTAGACCTTGCCCTCGCGCAGCCGGCGCAGCAGTTCGTCGGCGGGCAGGTCGACCAGGACCACGTCGTCGGCGCCGTCGAACACGGCGTCCGGCACCGTTTCCCAGACGCGCACACCGGTAATACCGCCCACGGCCTGGTTCAGGCTGTCCAGGTGCTGGACGTTGACCGTGGTCCAGACATCGATACCGGCGGCCTGCAGTTCCTGGATGTCCTGCCAGCGCTTGGGATGACGGCTGCCCGCCGCGTTGGAATGCGCGAGTTCGTCGACCAGCACCAGCGCCGGACGCCGCGCCAGCGCACCATCGAGATCGAACTCCTGCAGCACGCGGTCCCGATAGGGCACATCGCGCAGCGGCAGGCGCTCCAGGCCATCGAGCAGCGATTCGGTTTCGGCACGGCCGTGGGTTTCGACCACGCCGATCACCACGTCCACGCCCTGCCCGCGCAAGGCCCGCGCCGCCGCCAGCATGGCAAAGGTCTTGCCCACGCCGGCCGAGGCACCAAAGTAGACCCGCAGCTTGCCGCGTGCGGCGCGCGCGCCCTCCGCCTGCATGCGTTGCAGCAGGGCGTCGGGGTCCGGGCGGGCGGTGTCAGTCATCGTGCGGGGATTGTGCCACGCAGGCGTGTCTCGTGGCTGGAGACGCCTGCCCTCTCCCCCGGCCCCTCTCCCGCGCGCGGGAGAGGGGAGACAGGCAGCGGGGTTTCCGATGCTCTTGGTGTGGCGCGCGGGAGAGGGGAGACAGGCAGCGCGCGCTCCAATGCCCTCGGTGTGCTCCCCTCTCCCGCCTGCGGGAGAGGGGCGGGGGAGAGGGCAGGCCGATCAAAGACCACAAGCCTACTTCGCAGCATCGAGCGCCAGATTCAGCTTCAGCACATTGACACCGGGCTCGCCAAGCACGCCCAGCGCAGGCGCTTCGGTATTGGCCGCGATCAACGACTCGACGCGCTCCACCGGCAGACCACGCACCCGCGCCACGCGCGCCGCCTGGTAGCGGGCCGCCGCCGGGCTGATTTGCGGATCGAGGCCGCTGCCCGACGCCGTGACCAGGTCCACCGGCACCGGCGCCTGGTTATCGGGATCGGCTGCACGCAGCGCATCGATACGCGCTTTCGCGGCATCCGTCAGCGCCGGATTGGCCGGCCCCAGATTTGATCCCACCGAAGCCGCGCCGTAGTATGGCATCGGCGCCGTGGCCGACAGGCGGCCCCAGAAATACTTCGGGTCCGAGAACGGCTGGCCGATCAGTTCGGAGCCGATCGTCCTGCCGTTCTGCACGATCAGCGACCCGGCAGCCTGGTGCGGAAACAGCGTGCGCGCGATGCCGGTGACCACGCCCGGATAGAGCAGGCCGGTGACGATGGACAGGCCGACGAACACCGTCAGCGCGGGGCGCAGCATGCCGGTCTGGCGAACCGGTTCTGCGGGCATATTGATATGGGCTTGCGTAGGCATTGCGGTTCTCCGTACTCAGATCCAGCCAAACATCGTCAGGAACATGTCGATCAGCTTGATGCCGGCAAACGGCACCAGGATGCCGCCCAGCCCGTAGATCAGCAGATTGCGGCGCAGCAGGATGGCAGCGCCCAGCGGGCGATACACCACACCGCGCAGCGCCAGGGGAATCAGCGCCACGATGATCAGCGCGTTGAAGATCACGGCCGACATGATGGCGGACCCCGGCGTGGACAGGTGCATCACGTTCAGCAGGTTCAGCTGCGGATACGTGGTGGCAAAAGCGGCCGGAATGATCGCGAAGTACTTCGCCACGTCGTTGGCGACACTGAAGGTGGTCAGCGACCCGCGCGTCATCAGCATCTGCTTGCCGATCTCGACGATCTCGATCAGCTTGGTCGGATTGCTGTCCAGGTCGACCATGTTGCCGGCCTCGCGCGCGGCCTGGGTGCCGCTGTTCATCGCCACCGCCACGTCGGCCTGCGCCAGCGCGGGGGCGTCGTTGGTGCCGTCGCCGGTCATCGCCACCAGCCGGCCCTGCCCCTGGTATTCGCGGATCAGCGCCAGCTTGGCCTCGGGCGTGGCTTCGGCCAGGAAGTCGTCCACGCCTGCCTCGGCCGCGATCGATGCCGCGGTCAGGCGGTTGTCACCGGTGATCATCACGGTGCGGATGCCCATCTTGCGCAGCTCGCCAAAGCGCTCGCGGATGCCGGCCTTGACGATGTCCTTGAGTTCGATCACGCCCAGCACGCGCACGCTGTCCTCGGTGCCTTCGGCCAGGGCCTCCGCCACCACCAGCGGCGTACTGCCGGCGCGGGCCACGTCGTCGACGGCCTGCATGACCGCTTCGGGGAACTTGCCGGCGCGCTCGGTCACGTAGCGGCGCACTGCGTCGGCCGCACCCTTGCGCACGCTGCGCACGACATTGCCTTGCGCCACGTCGACACCGCTCATGCGCGTCTGCGCCGTGAAAGGCACGAAGACCGGAGCGGCCAGCCCGCGTGCGCCCATTTCCGGCGCGGCCACGCCGGGCTGCTGGCGCGCCAGCGCGACGATGCTGCGGCCTTCGGGCGTCTCATCGGCCAGCGACGACAGCCAGGCGGCTTCGGCCAGTTGCCGTTCGTTCACGCCCGGGGCGCAGATAAAACGCGCAGCCTGGCGATTGCCGTGCGTGATCGTGCCGGTCTTGTCCAGCAGCAGCACGTCGACGTCGCCGGCAGCTTCCACCGCGCGGCCCGACGTGGCGATCACGTTCGCCTCCATCATGCGGCTCATGCCAGCCACGCCGATGGCCGACAGCAGGCCGCCAATCGTCGTCGGGATCAGGCACACGAGCAGCGCCACCAGCACCGTCACCGATACCGGCACGCCAGCCTTGGTCACCAGCACCGCGTAGAGCGAATACGGCTGCAGCGTGGCCGTGGCAAGCAGCAGCACCAGCGTCAGGCCCACCAGCAGGATCGTCAGCGCCAGTTCGTTCGGCGTCTTCTGGCGCTTGGCGCCTTCGACCATGCTGATCATGCGGTCGATAAAGCTTTCGCCGGGATTGGTGGTGATGCGCACCACGATCCAGTCGGACAGCACGCGCGTGCCACCCGTGACCGACGAGAAGTCGCCGCCCGATTCGCGGATCACCGGCGCAGATTCGCCCGTGATGGCGCTCTCGTCGACCGACGCCACGCCTTCGATGACGTCGCCGTCGCCGGGGATCATCTCACCGGCTTCCACCAGCACGATGTCGCCGCGGCGCAGATCCGTGGCGACGCGCGGCTCGGTGGCGCCAGCGGCGCGCGCATCGCCGCGGCCGGGGCGCACCACGCGCGCCATGGTGGTGGTCTTGAGCCCGCGCAGCGCGGCGGCCTGCTGTTTGCTGCGGCCTTCGGCCAGCGCTTCGGCAAAGTTGGCAAACAGCACCGTGAACCACAGCCAGACCGCGACGGCCAGGATAAAGCCGGCGGACTCGCCACCCTGCGTGGGCGCCAGCCAGGCACGCAGGAACAGGATCGTCGTCAGGATGCTGCCCGCGTAGACCACGAACATCACGGGGTTGCGCAGCTGCGCACGCGGCGTGAGCTTGCGCAACGCATCGACGATGGCCGGCTTGACCAGCTCGGGCGCGAACATGCCTCGCGCGGGACGCGGGTGATGTGGCACGCTGACTGCCGTGGTGGCAGCGGTGCCTGTCGGACCCGTGGAACGTGACGGCGCGGCGGGGGTGTTATTACGCGTCGCCGGGGATTGTTGTTGCATGTGGATCTCCGCGAATTACTTGGCAGCCGCCGTGACTGCGGCGGGCTGCAGTTGCTCTGCGACCGGGCCCAGCGCCAGCGCGGGCACATAGGTCAGTGCGCCAACCAGCAGGACCGAGCCCACCAGCAGCACGACGAACAGCGGGCCATGCGTGGGCATCGTGCCGGACGTGGCCGGCGTGCGGCGCTTGGCGGCCAGCGATCCGGCCATCGCCAGCACCGGCACGATGATCCAGAACCGGCCGAACCACATCGCCGCAGCCAGCAGCACGTTGTAGAACGGCGTGTTGGCGGACAACCCGGCAAAGGCGCTGCCGTTGTTGTTGGCCGCCGACGACAGCGCGTACAGGATTTCCGAGAAGCCGTGCGTGCCCGGGTTGAACACCCCGGCGCGGCCCGGTTCGGCCATTACCGCGATGGCCGTGCCGACCAGCACCAGCAGCGGCGTGACCAGGATCGCCACGGCGGTCATCTTCATCTCGTAGGCCTCGATCTTCTTGCCCAGGTACTCGGGCGTGCGGCCGATCATCAGGCCGGCGATAAAGACCGCCAGCACCGCGTAGACCAGCATGCCGTACAGGCCCGATCCCACGCCGCCGAAGACCACTTCGCCGAGTTGCATGAGCAGCATCGGCACCAGCCCGCCGATGGCCGTGAACGAGTCATGCATGGCGTTCACCGCACCGCACGACGCCGCTGTGGTGATCGTCGCGAACAGCGCGCTGGCCGAGATGCCGAAGCGCACCTCCTTGCCTTCCATGTTGCCGCCGGCCTGCAGTGCCGATGCGGCATGATCGATCGGCAGCGCCGACAGCGCCGCGTTGACCTGCTGCTCCGACGCCATGGCCGCCAGTGCCATGACCACGAAGATCACGGTCATCGACGCCAGCACGGCCACGCCCTGGCGCCGGTCCCTGACCATCTCGCCAAAGGTGAAGCACAGCGCGGCCGGGATCAGGAAGATCGCCAGCATTTCGATCAGGTTGGAAAGCGGCGTGGGGTTCTCGAACGGGTGCGCCGAGTTGGCGTTGAAGAAGCCGCCGCCGTTGGTGCCCAGCATCTTGATCGCTTCCTGCGACGCCACCGGCCCCATGGCAAGCGTCTGCGTGCCGGTCCTTGCGTCTTCCGTCACAGGCTTGCCGTCCTTGTCCATCACGGGCTGCCCGGCCGCGTCGACCTTCGGCTGCGTGTATTCCACGGCCGACACCAGCGACACATCCTTGTAGCTGTCGAAGTTCTGGATCACGCCCTGGCCGACCAGCGCCACGGCGGTCACGATCGACAGCGGCAGCAGCACATACAGCGTGGTGCGCACGAGATCGACCCAGAAGTTGCCGATGGTCTGCGCGCTGTGGCGGGCAAAGCCGCGAATCAGCGCGAACACCACGGCAATGCCGGTGGCCGCCGAGACGAAGTTCTGTACGGTGAGCGCCAGCATCTGCGTCAGGTAGCTCATCGTGGATTCACCGGCATACCCCTGCCAGTTGGTGTTGGCCACGAAGCTGACGGCGGTGTTGAACGACGAGTCCGGCGACACCGCGCCAAAGCCCTGCGGGTTCAGCGGCAGCATGCCTTGCAGGCGCTGGATGGCATACACGGCAATCACGCCGATCACGTTGAACACGATCACGGCGATGGCGTACTGCTTCCAGCCCATTTCGGCATCGGCGCGCACGCCGGCCAGGCGGTACAGCAAGCGTTCGAGCGGACGGCCCCATGCCGTCAGCCCATAGTTGCCCTCTTCGATGGCGCGGCGCATGTAGCGGCCCAGGAACGGGCCCGCCACGAACAGCACGGCGAGGAACAGGGCGAGCAGCCCCAGGAACTGGGCAAAGCCCGGGGAGAAGGTTGACGTGGGCATCAGAATTTCTCCGGCCGGAACAGGGCAACGAGCAGGTAGATGAAGATGACGACGGCCAGGCCGCCGCTAAGGAGGTCGGTCCAGTCCATCACAGCCTCCGGTCGGATGCCGAATGCTTCGGTTGGCCGGACAGCGCCCCGGTGTCGTCGGCACCGCCGCGCCCGGTGGGCAGGTTCGCGCCCAGCGCGGCGCACAGGGCCAGCAGCGCGCCCGTCAACGCGCCAAAGGCCAGCAGTATGAGGAAATAGATCCCGTCCATGATGTGTGTGCAGGCGATGCGCCTGCAGAGTGATTCACGGATACGAGGTTAGGGATCGAAGGGTAAAAACGGGGTAGAGAGGCGGAGACGCCGTGTAAACGACATATAAAAATGGCCGAATGCCCCCGGCGTGGATCGGCTGGCTCCCCTCTCCCGCGCGCGCAAGGGGTGCCCATAACGACTGCCGTCGGGCTCAGATCCAGCCGGCCCGGTGCAGCTTGCGCCAGAGCAGCCCGCAGGCCGTGGCGGTAAAGCCGATCACCACCGGATACGCGTAGTGCCACTGCAGCTCCGGCATGAAGCTGAAATTCATGCCGTATAGCGAGAACACCACGGTCGGCACCGCCAGGATGGCGCCCCAGCCGGCCAGCCGCTTCACCACCTCGTTCTGGGTCACGGTCACCAGCGCCAGATTGACCTGGACCGCCGTGGTCAGCATCTCGCGCACCACGTCGAGCGATCGCACGATGCGGCTGCAGTGGTCCTCGATATCGCGGAAGTAGGCGCGCAATTCCTTGGGCACCAGGTCGTCATGCAGCCGGATCAGCTGGCTGCAGATGTCCTCCACCGGATACACGGCATTGCGCAGCCGCAGCACCTGATGCTTGACGTGGTACAGCCGCTGGATGGCGTCGCGGTCGAACTCGTCGCGAAAAATGCCGCGCTCCAGTTCCTCGAAGGCGTCCTCCAGCCGCGTGACGATGGGCAGGTAGTGGTCAACCACGAAGTCCATCAGCGCGTACAGCACGTAGCCGGGGCCGTTCGCCAGCCCCTGCGGATCTTCCTCGCATCGTTCGCGCACGGGCGCATAGGTGGAACTGGCCCCATGGCGCACCGACACCACGTAGTTCGGGCCGACGAACAGGTGGGTTTCGCCCACCACCACATCCTCGCCCACCAGCTGCGCGGTGTTGAGCACCACGAACACCGAATCGCCGTACGTTTCGAGCTTGGGGCGCTGATGGGCGTCCAGCGCGTCTTCCACGGCCAGGTCATGCAGCCCGAAGGCCTGCTGCACCCGGCGCAGCAGCGTCAGGTCCGGCTCGTGCAGGCCCAGCCAGACGAACGTGCCCGGCTCCGTCAGCACCTGGCCGATATCGGCGAAATCCACCTTGCCAAGCTTCTTGCCATGGCGATAGGCCGC
The DNA here is from genome assembly GCF_001652915.1 of Cupriavidus sp. D384. GTDB lineage: Bacteria > Pseudomonadota > Gammaproteobacteria > Burkholderiales > Burkholderiaceae > Cupriavidus. Next base: position 113,418 of record NZ_BBQI01000024.1, on the reverse strand, counting down.
ACAGTTGACGATGGCGCCCATGGCTCCTCCGCTTTCGAGATGCGCAATCGTAACAAGCTCGGCATAAGCGCGCGATAGGCGTTGCGCTGACATCAGGGTGTACCCGTATTCGCCTGCGATCCGGGGCGCGGTCGATGTACGCACCGCCCCGCCCGCCACATGCGCGCGCCCCTGTGCGGGGCATATGGTCCGCATCGTCCACCCCCGGTGGGCGGGCCAAGATTTGTTACAGTTCCCGAGAAATCCGACGTTAGAATGTCCCATTTCCACGGTCACCCGGCTATGTCTCAGAAGAAATCGCCACGTTTCGAGCTGCGCAGTGGCAATGTCGACGCCCTCCTTCTCGCCCTGCAGACTGCGGACATGGACGCGCTGCGGGATGACCTTCTCTCCCGCTTCGAATCAACCCCCGATTTCTTCTCCGACGATGTGGTGGCGCTGGACCTGCGCCGCCTGGACGGTGACAGCGCGCTGGCGCTGGACCGCGTGATCGACACCCTTTCCACCCTGAACGCCCGCGCCATCGGCGTGGTGGCGCGCCCCGACCAGCGCGGCTGGGCGGGCGGCTTCGGTTTGCCGCTGCTGGACAGCCAGAGCCGGCGCGGCGGCCGCGACGAGGCCGCCAGGGACAAGCCGGACGCCGAAAAAGGCACCGACAAGGCCGCCGACAACGCCCCCGCAGACACCGACCCGACTCCGGCGACTGGCGCCGAAGCGGGTACGGCCAACGGCAAGGCATCGGAAATCGCCGAAATCATGGCCGCAGCCAACGCCGCAGCCGCCACGCCGCGCGCCATTCCCACACTGCTGATCGACAAGCCGCTGCGCTCCGGCCAGCAGGTGTATGCGCAAGGCGACGTGGTGATCCTGGACCTGGTCAGCTACGGCGCCGAGGTCATCGCCGAAGGCAACATCCATATCTACGCCCCGCTGCGCGGCCGTGCGCTGGCGGGCGTCAAGGGCAACCCGGACGCACGCATCTTCTGCACGTGCCTGGAGCCCGAACTGATTTCCATCGCCGGCATCTACCGGACCGCCGAGCAGACGCTCCCGGCCGATGTGCTCGGCAAATCGGCCCAGGTACGGCTGGCCGACGAAAAACTGATTCTTGAACCGCTGCGGATGAAGTAACCACCGCCGCGCCCATCACGACGAACAACTTTCATACCGGACCAAGAGCCATGGCAAAAATCATCGTAGTGACCTCCGGCAAGGGAGGCGTCGGCAAGACCACCACCAGCGCGAGCTTCGCCGCCGGCCTGGCCCTGCGTGGCCACAAGACTGTCGTGATCGATTTCGACGTCGGCCTGCGCAACCTCGACCTGATCATGGGTTGCGAGCGCCGCGTGGTGTATGACCTGATCAACGTGGTGCAGGGCGAAGCCAACCTGCACCAGGCACTGATCAAGGACAAGAAGTGCGAGAACCTGTTCATCCTGCCGGCCTCGCAGACGCGCGACAAGGACGCGCTGACGCGCGAAGGCGTGGAAAAGGTCATCAACGACCTGAAGGCCATGGACTTCGAGTTCATCGTCTGCGATTCCCCGGCTGGCATCGAGACCGGCGCGCTGATGGCCATGTACTTTGCCGACGAGGCACTGATCGTGACCAACCCCGAAGTCTCGTCGGTACGTGACTCGGACCGCATTCTCGGCATCCTGGCCTCGAAGACCAAGCGCGCCAGCGAAGGCGAGACGATCAAGGAACACCTGCTGATCACGCGCTACAACCCCAAGCGCGTGCACGGCGGCGAAATGCTGTCGCTGACCGATATCCAGGAAATCCTGCGCATCAAGTTGATCGGCGTGGTACCGGAATCGGAAGCCGTGCTGCATGCTTCCAACCAGGGCACGCCGGCCATCCATCTGGAAGGCACCGACGTGGCCGACGCCTATGGCGACGTGGTGGACCGCTTCCTGGGCAAGGAAAAGCCGCTGCGTTTCACTGACTACCAGAAGCCGGGCCTGCTCTCGCGCATCTTCGGCAACAAGTAAAAGGAGGGCTCATCCATATGTCGATCCTGTCCTTCCTGCTCGGGGAGAAGAAGAAGTCCGCATCGGTCGCGAAAGAGCGGCTGCAGATCATTCTCGCCCACGAACGGTCCGGCCATTCGGCGCCGGCCGATTACCTGCCGGCCTTGCAGCGCGAGCTGGTGGCCGTTATCTCGAAGTACGTGAAGATCAGCGACCAGGATCTGCGCGTCAGCCTGGAGCGCCAGGACAACCTGGAAGTGCTCGAGGTCAAGATCGAGATTCCGCAGGCCTGAGCTTTGCCGGCTCGTCGATGCGAGCCGGGGCCTGACCCTTCCGAGGGATAACCCTTCCCCACGTTCGTTGGGGATATTGCAGCGCAGCAACCGCCCGGCGTGGCGGTTGTGTCGCGTGCTGCCTTCCGCCTGCTTTCCCGCTTCCCGCCTGCCTTGCACCGCCCTGGCGCATGGTGCCTTGCACCATTTCGCGAGCCTTCCGACATTGTGTAGCGGCAAACCAACGGAATTGCACCAAATGTCTCCTTGGAACGCGGCTTCGCTTCGGTTTTATGTCCGAAAGATCCGCCTTTTGTTAAATTTTCGCGGCGTTTAGTGCAAACGTTATCCACAAAGACGGACGCGCCGTGATCCGGGGCGATCCGACCACAAGACAGAAAAGGAGCACCATGAAGAAATCGCTACTGGCCCTCGCCGTTGGTTCGCTGTGCGCAGGCAGCGCATTCGCGCAAACGTCGGTCACGCTGTACGGCATCGTTGACGCAAGCGTTCACTACACCAACAACGCCGACGCCCAAAACCACAGCCAAGTGGCAGTGGACAACGGCGCGATCACCCAGAGCCGTTGGGGCCTGAAGGGCTCGGAAGCCCTGGGCAACAACCTGAAGGCCATCTTCCAGCTGGAAAACGGCTTCAACCTCGACAACGGCACGATGAGCTCGTCGGGCCAGATCTTCAACCGTCAAGCCTACGTTGGCCTGGCCGGCGACTTCGGCGCGGTCAAGCTGGGCCGTCAGTACACCGAAGGGTTTAACTTCTTCGGCGACTACGATCCGCTGACCATCGGCAACTACAACGGCAACTCGTGGATGTACTACAGCCTCACGCAGCTGCGCCGTAACAACGTGATCAGCTACAGCGGCTCGTTCAGCGGTCTGGACGTTGGCCTGAGCTACGGCTTCGGCGAAACCCCGGGCAGCTTCACGAAGGCCAGCGGTTCGGGCGCCGGCACGAACTCGCCGTACTTCGGCGCACGTGTGGCCTACAACTGGGGTCCCCTGGGCGTGGGCGGTGTGTACCAGGAAATCCGTGACAGCAACGGCAACAAGCAGCAAATGTGGGGCGCCGCCGGTAAGTACACGTTCGGTCCGGCCAAGTTCTTCCTGGGCTACATCGGTGGCAAGGACAAGACGGGCGTGATCGACAACACGCTGAACAACGCCCTGGTCGTGACGACCACCCGCTGGAACAACCCGACCGGCGCTCAACTGGCTGGCCTGGCTCCGGCTAACCCGCGCAAGGACACGCTGGGTTACGCAGGTGTGACGTACAACGTCACGCCGGCCCTGGCCCTGACCGGCGCCTTCTACGGCGACTACGTCGAGAACAAGAACGGCATCAACGACAACAACGGTCGTCGCTACACCGCCGCGTTCATCGCCGAGTACTCGCTGTCGAAGCGCACCCAGGTCTACGGTGCCGCCGACTGGAACAAGGTTTCGGGCGCTACCGAAACCGAACTGCCGGGTCGTGGCAACCAGACCAGCTTCGGCGTGGGCATGCGCCACATTTTCTGATCGGTCACTCGGTCAACTGTTTTGGGAAAGGCACCTTCGGGTGCCTTTTTTTTCGTCCGGCGCCTGGCTGGCGCTCCCGCGCCGTTGCGCCATGGCATCTCCGGCCGCCTGCGCGTCCAGCAGTTCCAGCCGGTAGCCGTAGGTGTAGACCGGCACCACGCGCACGCCGTTTTCGTCCCACAGCCCGAGCTTGTTGCGCACGCGCGAGATATGCGTGTCGATGGTGCGCGACATCGGCGAGAACTCGCGGCCCCAGACCGCCGTCACCATGTGGTCGCGCGGCACCACGCGGTTGGCATTGCGGAACATCAGCAGCGCCAGTTCGAATTCCTTGGGCGTGAGCGGCACCACCGCACCGTCGCGCGTGGCCTGGTGCGTGACGATGTCGAACGCGTAGCGGCCCCAGGTCAGGCGGTCGTCGTCGCGCTGGCGCGTATCCGGATAGACCCGCCGCAGCAGTGCCTGGACGCGCGCGGACAATTCCACCGACCGGATCGGCTTGACCATGTAGTCGTCGGCGCCGGCGGCCAGCGCAGCTGCGATATCGGCCTCGGCCGGCCGCCGCGCCACGAACATCACCGGCAGCCGCGGGTCCAGGTGCGTGCGCACCCAGTGCAGCACTTCGAGCCCGGACACGTGCGGCACATCCCAGTCCAGCAGCAACAGGTCGAACGTCACCTTGCGCAAGGTCAGCAACATGCGGCGACCATCGGTAAAGGTCACGCATTCATGGCCCGCCCCGCTCACAATGGCGCGGATCATCGCCGCCTGGGCACTGTCGTTCTCCAGCGAGGCCACCCTCAGTCCTGTCTTCGTCATGCGTCGTCGCGCCCCCGCTCCGGAGCGCCATTGAATGATTCCAACGGCCATTAGATGCGGAGTTGCGCACAAACCCTATAAGACGATGCTCATTTTTGTGTCCGCCACAAATGTTTACTTCGTCCTCAACGGGCAGCGACCTACCATGGGCCGCAGTAAATGACTGGCAAGGACCTGCAAGGAATCCCCAACGTGAAGATCGCCGCGCTTGAAGACAATCCGGCCCGCATCATGGTGCTGGAGCGTGCCCTGCATCGGGGCGGGCACCATCTGGCACGCTTTCGCTGCGGGCCGCCACTGGTGGACGCCATCCATGCCGAGCCCTTCGACATGCTGCTGCTGGACCGGGACGTGGCGGACGCCGATGCCGAGGAATTGCTGGACTGGGTAAGACGCACGCTCGGACACGGCCTGCCGGTGATGATGTTTGGCGCCAGCGATGCCGAATCGGATGTGGCACGCTGCCTGATGGCCGGCGCCGATGCCTATGTGCCACAGCCCGTGCGTGACGGCGAACTGCTCGCGCGCATCGAGGCACTGGCCCGGCGCGCCGCTGCGCAGCCGGTGCGGCCGGCCACTGCGCCGGCCGGCGTGCTGGAAAACGGCCCCGACCAGCTGGTCTGCGGCGAATACCGTTTCGCCGTGGCCGAACGGCAGGTCTGGGTGAAAGGCGTGCTGGTAACGCTGTCGCCCAAGGAGTACGCGCTGGCGCTGCTGCTGTTCCGGCATCTGGGCACGCTGGTGGCGCGCCGGACCATGATCGACAAGGTCTGGCGCGGTGCCGACATGGACGAACAGTCGCGCACCATCGACAGCCATCTGTCGCGCATCCGGACCAAGCTGGCGCTATGGCCCTTCAATGGCGTGATGCTGCGCACGGTCTACCGGCTGGGCAGCCGGCTCGACGTGGCTTGAAGAAAATATGATGAAGAAGGTGCCGAGGGTTCGACAAGGCGGCGACAGGACCGTGCGCCCTGCCCCAAGCCCGGTCAATCCACTCAGCCGGCTTAGTCCGCCTTGATGCCCGCTTCCTTGACGATGCGGGCGTTCTCTTGCGATTCGGCGTGGATGGCCTTGGCAAACTGCGCCGCCGAGCCGCCGGTGGGCACCTCGCCGCCGCGCATCAGCCGGTCCCGCACCTCGGGCTCGGCCAGCGCCTTGTTCAGTTCGGCGTTGAGCTTGTCGATGATGGCCGCCGGCGTCTTGCCCGGCGCGAAGATGCCGAACGTCGACGTCAGGTTGGCCTTCGGATAGCCCAGTTCGTCGAAGGTTGGCACATTGGGCAGGCTGTCGAGCCGCTTGGGCGCGCCCACGGCGATGGCCCGCAGGCGGCCAGCCTGCATATGCTGCGTCAGCATCGGGCTGGCGTTGGTGCTCATCACCTCGAACTGGCCGCCCAGCGCGTCGTTCATCTGCTGGCCCGCGCCCTTGTACGGAATCAGCGTGATATCGGCCCTGGACTTCGAGCGGACCTGCTCCAGCATCACGTGGCCCACCGTACCCAGGCCGGACGTGGCCCAGCGCACCGAGCCCGGCTTGGCCTTCGACTGCGCGATCAGGTCCTGGAACGTCTTGCCGGTAAAGCTCGGCGTGGCGATTACCAGCACGGGCGAGTACATCACGCTCATGACCGGCGCCACATCGCGCTGCGGGTCATAGTTGACGCGGCCCACGTGCGGGTTCAGCGTCAGCGGGCTGGTCGACGCGAAACCAAGCGTGTAGCCATCGGGCGCGGCCTTGGCGACGGCGTCAATGCCAATGCTGCCACCGGCGCCGGCCTTGTTTTCCACCACCACCGACGTACCCATCTGCACCGAGAGCTTCTCGCCCAGTGCGCGCGCCACGGCATCACTGATGCCGCCGGTGGGATAGGCCACGATCATGCGGATCGGCCGGCTCGGATAGTTGTCGGCGGCAAGGGTGGGGGCAGCAGCGGAGGCCATCAGCGTGATGGCGAGGCAGGCGGCGCGCAGCGGCAAAAGGCGGAAAACGGCCATGATCGGGCTTCGGAAGCGGGAAATACGTGGGATGGGCGCCTGTGCGGCGCGTAGGGAACAGCGTCTGGCAGCCGGACGGCATGCGTCGGCGAAGTCCAGCCAAGCGCTATTTTAGCTGATCGGCTACGTCGCCCATGCCGGGCGGGCGGCTATCGCACCGGCGGGCGCCGCAATGGCTATCGCACCAGCGGGTGCTCGGGCACCCACGACACGAAAAGCTCATTGGCCCGGTCATAGAGCCGCCAAGCCGTGCCGCATTCGCGGCAGGTGAACGACATCATGCTGAAGGGCACGCCGGCGGCGCTCTGGCTGACCAGCGGCGCGGTGTTGCGCAGCGTCAGGCACGGGTGCGGCTCGCGGCGGCGCGGATCTTCGGCCAGGGCAAGGCAGTGGGCGCAGGCGGGGCGGGCAGACATGGCGGGCAATGCGGAGGACGGGGGCACGGCTGACTTCATGACCGAGATGATGCCGCAAAACCGATGCCAGGGTACTGGACCGGTGTGCGTTGCGCGCGCAACATGTGGGCTTCACACCACCAGAAAGAAAAGAGGAGTCGTTTCGTGTCTGCCCCCCACCCCGTGTTTCGTCATCGTCTTGTCACCCTGTCGTCGGTTGCGCTGGCCGCCGCGCTGTTCGCCGGTACCGCGGCAGCCGCGCCGGTCGAGCCCGTCTATCAGCTTGCCCAGCAGGAGAAGCCCGCGCTGATCAGCACCATGAAGGACCTGGTGTCGATCGAGTCCGGCAGCAAGGACATCGAAGGCCTGGACCGCATTGCCAACCTGATCCGCGACCGGCTGGCCGCCATGGGTGGCGACGCGAAGCTGGTGGAGCCCACCGAGGTCTACCGCATGGAGGACACGCCCGAGAAGGTGGGCAAGATGGTGCATGCCACATTCAAGGGCACGGGCAAGCGCAAGATCATGCTGATCGCCCACATGGACACCGTGTACCTGCGCGGCATGCTGGCGCAGCAGCCGTTCCGCGTCGAAGGCGACAAGGCTTACGGCCTGGGCATTGCCGACGACAAGAACGGCGTGGCCGTGATCCTGCACACCGTGGCGATCCTGCAGAAGCTGAATTTCAAGGATTACGGCACGCTGACCGTGCTGATCAACGGCGACGAGGAAATCAGCTCGCCGGGTGCCCGCGCGATGATGACCAAACTGGGCTCGGAGCAGGACGCGGTGTTCTCTTGCGAGGCCACGCGCGTGACCGGCGACCGCCTGTCGCTGGCGACCAGCGGCATCGGCGCCATCGCGCTCAAGGTGGAAGGCAAGTCGTCGCACGCGGGCAGCTCGCCGGAACTCGGCCGGAACGCGCTGTATGAGATGTCGCACCAGATCCTGCAGATGCGCGACCTGTCGAATCCGGACACCGGGCTGAAGGTCAACTGGACGCTGTCGCAGGCTGGAACCAACCGCAACGTGATTCCCGCCGTGGCTACCGCACAGGCCGACGTGCGCGTGCTGCGCACCGCCGACTACGAGGGCCTTGAGAAAACGCTGCAGGAGCGCACTCGCAAGACGCTGATCCCCGACACCAGGGTCGCGGTCAAGTTCGAGCGCCGCCGGCCGCCGCTGGAGGTCACGCCGGCCGCCCGTGCCCTGGCCGCCCACGCCCAGGGCATCTATGCGGAAATCGGTGAAAAGCTGGCGGTCTACGACACGGCCGAAGGCGGTGGCACCGACGCCGCGTTTGCCGCGGCAGCCACCAAGGCCCCGGTGATCGAGCGCTTCGGCCTGCGCGGCTTCGGCGCGCATTCGAACGACGCCGAATACGTGGATCTGAACTCGGTGACGCCGCGCCTGTACCTGCTGACACGCATGATCATGGACGTGTCGCAGGACAAGGCCGGGAAGTAAGAAGCGCCGGCACCTTTGCCCCCCTCTCCCGCACGGCGGGAGAGGGCAAAACGGTCATGGGCAGTCAGGCTGCCTTGGCCCGCGCCCGCAGGTCCGGCAGGAACACCGCCAGCAGGCCCAGCAGCGGCAGGTAGGCGCAGAACTGGTAGACCGATTCGATGCCATGCGCGTCGGCCAGCTTGCCCAGCACGGCGGCGCCAATGCCGCCCATGCCGAACGCAAAGCCGAAGAACAGGCCCGACACCATGCCCACCTTGCCCGGAATCAGCTCCTGGGCGAACACCAGGATGGCCGAGAACGCCGACGCCAGGATAAAGCCGATGACAACCGTCAGCACGGCCGTCCAGAACAGGTTGGCGTGCGGCAGCATCAGCGTGAACGGCGCCACGCCCAGGATCGACGCCCAGATCACGCGCTTGCGGCCGATGCGGTCACCGATCGGGCCGCCCAGGATGGTGCCCGCCGCCACCGCGAACAGGAACAGGAACAGGTAGACCTGCGATGTCTGGCGCGTCAGCCCGAACTTCTCCATCAGGTAGAACGTGTAGTACGTGTTCAGGCTCGCCATATAGAAATACTTCGAAAAGATCAGCAGCAGCAGCACCGTCATGGCGCGCACGACGGTCGACGTCGGCAGCTTGCTGACCGCACCGGGAGCGGCCTTCTTCTTCGCGGCGCGCTCGGCCAGATGCCGGCCGTACCAGCCGCCGATCTGCCACAGCACCGCAATGGCCAGCAGCGCCGCCAGCGAGAACCACGCCACGCTGCCCTGCGTATGGACGATCCACGCCGCCAGCAGCGGACCCATGGCACTTCCGCCATTACCGCCCACCTGGAAGATCGACTGTGCCAGCCCGTGCTGGCCGCCCGACGCCAGGCGCGCCACGCGCGACGACTCCGGATGGAAGATCGACGAGCCGGTACCCACCAGGGCCGCCGCCACCAGCAGCACGCCGTAGCTTGGCGCCACCGACAGCAGCAGCAGACCGCCCAGCGTGAAGCCCATGCCGATCGCCAGCGAATGGGGCTTGGGATGCTTGTCCGTGTACAGGCCCACGATCGGCTGGAGCAGCGACGCAGTGATCTGGTACGTCAGCGTCAGCAGGCCAATCTGCGTGAAGCTCAGGTTGAAGCCGCCCTTTAGCATCGGATAGATGGCAAGGATCAGCGACTGGATCATGTCGTTGAGGAAGTGCGCGAAACTGATCGCGTACAGCACGCGGAAGCGCGTGCCCTCCTCGCGGGGCGCCGCAGCGGCGGCGGAATTGACGGTTGTGCTCATGGTCGGGGGCGCATTGGCCGGTTCTCTTCTCTGGAATCTTCCCGCTGCCCGTTTCGACGGGATTGGGGAGGAGTGACGATGCTAATTGGCAAATCCGCGCCTGTCCTGCGAGAATGAGGCCGCAACCTTGGAGAAAAGGACATGCCGGGTACCCAGCGACCGCCGCAACGCCGCAAGCCGTCCGAATCACCGAAGTCCCCCGCCGCTCGCATTGCATGGGTCGACCGCGGCACCCCGGGCAGCAAACCCCTGCCCGCCGACGCGCCGCGCGACCCCGCCATGGACGCCCGCGCCGACACCTATGCCGAGCGCCCGGCCTATATCCAGTACGACCGCAGCCCGATGCCGGTCGCGGCCATGGCCGCCGACTACGTGCCCGGGCATGTCACCAAGCCCCACCAGCACCCGCATGCCCAACTGATCCATGCCATGCATGGTGTGATGGTGGTCTCGACGGCCGAAGGGCAATGGACCGTGCCGCCCACGCGCGGCATGTGGATGCCGGGCGGCACCACGCACTGGATCCGCATGGTGGGCCGCGTGCAGATGCGCACCGCCTATATCCGTCCCGATGCCGCACCCGACCTGCCCACCCAATGTACCGTTCTGGGCATTTCTCCGCTGCTGCGCGAACTGATCCTGGCGGCTATCGACGTGCCGCCGCTCTACACCATGGATTCGCGGGATGGCCGCCTGATGCGGCTGTTGCTCGACGAGGTGAAGCTGGTGCCCACGCTGCCGCTACACCTGCCGCGCCCCACCGATGCGGACCTGCGCACGATCTGCGACCAGATCGTGGGCGAGCCCGACACCGACCTGACCCTGGCCGACTGGGGCACGCGCCTGGGCGTGGATCCCAAGACGATCCAGCGGCGCTTTGCCCGCGAAACAGGAATGACGTTCGGCCAGTGGCGCCAGCAGGCGCGGCTGCTGGCGGCGCTGGAACGCCTGGCGGCCGGCGACAAGGTGGTGGATGTGGCGCTGGACATGGGCTACGACAGCCCGAGCGCGTTTGCGACGATGTTCCGGCGGCAGTTTGGCGTGCCGCCGAGCGCCTTTTTCAAGTGACCCGCCCTGCCCTGGCGGCTTGTCGATCGCACAGATCGACGCTTATTCCGCCAGATAGCGTTCCACCAGACGCGTCCAGTACGCCGCACCCACGGTCAGGTTGTCGTCATTGAAGTCGTAGCCGGCGTTGTGCAGCAGCGGCTGGTTGGCGCCGTTGCCCATCCGCACGAAGCAGCCCGGACGCTGCTGCAGGAAGTACGCGAAGTCCTCGCTGCCCGCGATGCGATGGAAATTGCCGATCGCACGCTCCGGACCCACCAGTTCCTCGGCCACCTGCCGGGCGAATTCGGTCTCCGCCTCGCTGTTGACCAGCACCGGATAGCCGCGCACGTAGTCGATCTCGGCCGTGGCGCCATAGCCTTCGGCATGCGCGGTGACCAGCTGGCGGATACGCGCTTCCATCGACGCGCGCACCTCGGCGCTAAACGACCGCACGCTGATTTCCATGCGCGCGCTGTCCGGGATCACGTTTGGTGCGTGGCCCGCGTGCAGCGTGCCGATGGTGACCACGGCGGTCTCGTTCGGGTCGACGTTGCGCGCCACGATCGACTGCAGCGCCATCACCAGGCTGCCAGCCACCAGGATCGGGTCGATCGACTGGTGCGGGCGCGCCGCGTGGCCGCCCTTGCCGCGAATGGTGATCGTCACCGTGTCGCACGCGGCCATGAACGGCCCGGCGCGGAACATGAACGTGCCGGCTTCCACGCCAGGGTGGTTATGCAGGCCAAAGATGGCGTCGCACGGAAACCGTTCGAACAGGCCATCGGCCAGCATGCGCTCGGCTCCGCCGCCCGCACCAATCTCCTCGGCAGGCTGGAAGATCAGGTTGACGGTGCCGTTGAAGTGGCGCGTGCGGGCAAGCTGGCGCGCCGCGCCCAGCAGCACGGTGGTGTGGCCGTCGTGCCCGCAGGCGTGCATCTTGCCTTCATGCACGCTGGCGTATGGCAGGTTCGTGCGTTCGTGGATCGGCAGCGCGTCCATGTCGGCACGGATGCCGACACTGCGCTTGCCGCTGCCCGAGCGCAGCGTGGCCACCACACCGGTGCCGCCCACGCCGCGTGTCACGGCGTAGCCCCACCCTTCGAGCTTGCTGGCGACAAGCTCCGCGGTGCGGACTTCGTTGAAGGCGAGTTCGGGATGCTGGTGGATGCTGCGGCGGATGTCCTGCAGTTCGTCACGCGAGTCGAGCGTGTCATGCAGGGTGCAGAAGGTGCGGGTGGGACCGTTCCTGGCGAGGCTGACCGAGACGGTCTTCAATATCGACTCGATTTCGGGGGCGTGTTCAGACATGGCATTGCTCTTATTTGGCAGACATCATGTAGGAACAGTATTTCACGCACCCCGCAGAGGTAAAACCCTGAATGCCGATTTCGTGCGAAAGCGCCCCAAATGGCCTTAAAACTGTTGCCCTTAACGGACGCTTTGTTTGAAAACGCGACGCTTTGCAAGACGATGTTTCAGCGGGGAACCTCGCGAAGCCACGAGTTCGCCCCGCATTTTTCACATCGCAGAATCTAGCGTTCGCCGTACGCCACGACTTCCTGGCGCTGTTCGCCCAGGCCCTCGATGCCCACGCGCATCACATCCCCGGCCTTCAGGTAGCGCGGCGGCTTGAACCCCATGCCCACGCCGGGCGGCGTGCCGGTGGCGATCAGGTCGCCGGGTTCCAGCGTCATGAAACGGCTCACGTAGCTGACCACGGTAGCCACATCGAAGACCATCGTCGCGGTGCTGCCCTTTTGCATGCGCTCGTCGTTGACGTCCAGCCACATGCCCAGTTTCTGGGCATTGGGCACCTCGTCGCGGGTGACCAGCCACGGTCCCACCGGGCAGAACGTGTCGCAGCCCTTGCCCTTGTCCCACGTGCCACCGCGCTCCAGCTGGAATTCGCGCTCGGACACATCGTTCACCACGCAGTACCCCGCCACATGCTCCAGCGCATGAGCCTTCGCCACATTGCGCGCCGTGGTGCCGATGACCACGCCCAGTTCCACCTCCCAGTCCGACTTCTGCGACTCGAATGGCAGCATCACGGCGTCGTTGGGGCCGTTCAGCGACGTATTCGCCTTCAGGAACACGATGGGTTCGGCGGGCAGGGGCATGCCGGCTTCTGCGGCATGGTCCGCGTAGTTCAGGCCGATGGCGATGATCTTGCCGATGCCGGTCCAGGGCACGCCATGGCGCTGCCCCTCCACCACGGGCAGCGTTGCCGGGTCGATCGCCGCCAGCCGGGCCAGCGCCGCCGGCGCCAGCTCGCCGGGGCCGATATTGCCGATCACGCCGGACAGGTCGCGCACGCGGCCGTCACGATCAACCAGGCCCGGACGCTCGGTACCGGGGTTTCCTACGCGAACTAGCTTCATCTTGTCTCCTCTCCTCGGGTGGTCAGGTCAGCCTCGCGAGCATATCGCAAGCCAGAGGCGGACGTGCAGCCGCAGCGTGCCCGTCCTCCGCCGGCCACGTCATGCAGGCCATGCATCTTTGCATACCCGCTGTGCATCGCCACGCATTGTGGGGAGCCGGCCTGCTGCCTAGACTGCCCTCACAGCACGCCGCAGCCCGCGGCGTGCCCATCCCCCAAGGAATTCCATGAAGCTCTACTACTCGCCCGCCGCCTGCTCGATGGCTGTCCATATCGCCTTGCGCGAAGCCGGCCTGCCCGTCACGCTGGCCCGCGTCGACCTGATCCATCACACGCTGGCCGAGCCCGAGAACGGCACCAACGACTACTACGCCATCCACCCGCGCGGCTACGTGCCACTGCTGCAGCTCGATGACGGATCGCGCCACAGCGAGGCATCCGCCCTGCTCCAGTTCATCGCCGACCAGGTGCCCGAGCGCCACCTGCTGCCCGCACCCGGCACGCAGGCCCGGCTCGAGGCCGTGGGCTGGCTGACCCTGATCTCGACCGAATTGCACAAGGTGTTCAGCCCGTGGCTGTGGCACAAGGAAACCGACGCCAGCGCCGTCGAAGCCTGCAAGGCAAAGCTGCACAAGCGCTTTGCCGAACTGGACGGCCACCTGGCGTCGCGCGACTACCTGCTGGGCAACCAGTTCAGCGTGGCCGATGCGTACTGCTTCACGATCGTCGGATGGGCCCGGCTGCTGCACCTGTCGCTCGACGCGTACCCCAGGCTGCAGGAATACCTGTCGCGCGTGGCCGCCCGCCCGGCCGTGCAGGCAGCGATGCGGGCCGAAGGCCTGGTGCGCGACTGAGGTCGGTCCCCCGGGGCCGTCAGCCCAGGACCTGCGTGGGTACGCGATAGTGGCTGGCGTCGATCAGGTCCAGCCCGCACTGGAGCTGGTCGACCCAGTTGATGAACCGCGCCACCATCTCGCGGCCCCGGAACGACGGCCCGTGCTGCGGCACGATCCACTGGATATCGAGCGTGCGCGCCATGGCGGCCCAGAGCCGGCACGCGCGGTTTCCGCTCATGTAGCGGCGATGGAAGCCCAGCATGCGTGCCGCGTGGGCGTCGAAGTCGGTCACCTCCCCGCCGGCTTCGTCCGAAGACGTCATCGACGCCCCCAGATCGCCCGAGAACAGAATCTTGCTGACCGGATCGTAGAACTGGAAGTTGCCCTCGGAATGCAGGAAATGGGCCGGCACCGCCGTGATCGACGACTTGCCCAGCGGCACCACCACGCCCGTATCGGGAATCGGGACGATGCGCCCGGCCGTCTTGCCGCTCTGGCAGAAATGCGGCAGGAAGCGGGCCCAGACCTCGGAAATCAGCACGCGGCTGTCGGATGCCGTCAGCCAGCGCCCCACCGACGCCACGATGTCCGGATCGGCGTGCGACGCCAGCACGTAATCGAGCTGCTTGGGCGGGAAATAGCGGCTGATGGTCATGTATAGCTCGCTATACGTCATCTGCCCGCCCGGATCGATCAGCGCCGCATGGCCGTGGTCGACCACCAGAAACTGGTTGCTTTGCACCGCCGCTCCGTGCGTGTCGTCGACCAGGTCCGTAAATGCCAGGCAGACATGCCCGTTGGATTCGTAAAGCACCTTGCTCATGACTCCCTCTTCCGCTTGTGGTTATTTTTAAGCGGCGAAAGTACTCAGTTGCGCGGTGTTTTCAATTGATGTGAATCAAGAATCCTTTAAAGCGCCTGGAACTGGCCGGACGCACGCCCGGCCAAACGCGCCTCAGCGCGTGGACAGCAGCTCTTCGATCTTGGCGACGAACTGCTTGTCGTCGGGCTTGACCATGCTGTTGTAGCTGCCCACGACCTGGCCCTTGCGGTCGATCAGGTATTTGTAGAAATTCCACTTCGGCGCGGTGCCGGTTTCCTTCGACAGCATCACGTACATCGGATTGGCTTCGCCGCCGCGCACGTGGGACTTGCCGAGCATCGGGAACTTGACGCCGTAGGTGTTGTAGCAGAAGTCCGAGATTTCCTTGGCCGAGCCGGGTTCCTGCGAGAAGTCGTTCGACGGGAAGCCCAGCACCACCAGACCGCGCTCGCGGTACTTGGCGTACAGCGCCTCCAGGCCTTCGTACTGCGGTGTGAACCCGCAATAGCTGGCGGTGTTGACCACCAGCACGACCTTGCCGGCGTACTGGCAGAGGTTCTGGGGCGATTCGTCCTGCAGACGCGGGAACCGGAAATTCAGCGAAGCCGGGCAGTTGCCGGCCGGCTGCGCCGCTACCGTGGCAGGCTTGTCAGCGGCGCGGGCAGGATGCGGCAGCGTGGCGGCCGCGGCGGCCAGGCCCAGCGCGCCCAGCAGGGCCGTGCGCTGAAGGTGTTGCCGCATCCGATCCACGTGGACTGCAGTTGCCAGGGTGCGTTCGCGAGACATGGGTACGGGCTCCGGTTTCGGTTGATGCCGCAAAGTCTACGCGTTCGGGCGATTCACGTCATGACGCGGGGCGGCAGCGGCGGCCGCCCGCTGGCCCGGGCATCGCTTCAGTCCATATGAATCTTGGCCGCGTGTTCGGTCACGCTGCTGCGCAGTTCCAGGTCCGGCATGCGCCGCACGATGACCAGCGCAATGATGGCCGCCACCGCACCCGCCGCGAAGATCAGGTGGAACCCCGATTCCACGCCGCCCGCCAGCACCTGGCGTACGGCCGGCGACAGATGGGTCATGGCCTCGCTGCCATGGCGCAGCGAACCCAGGTCCAGCGCCTGGGTGACGCCCGAACGCGCCAGCGCATCGCGGAATTCCATCGCCAGCAGCGTGCCCGCCAGCGCGCCGCCCAGGGCACTGCCCAGTGAGCGGATCACCAGCAGCGCGCCGGTGCCGGCACCCATGTCGCGGCGCTCCAATGCGTTCTGCACGGAGATCAGCGTACCCACCATCGACATGCCCAGTCCGATACCGGCAATCGTCATCGCCACCAGCACCAGCGCGGTGGGCACGGCGGCCGTGATCGTTGCCATCGACACCAGCCCCACGGCAGCGGCCACATAGCCCCCGGTCAGGATTTCGCGCATGCGGCCCAGGCGCGGCGCCAGCCACGCCACCACGAAATTGCCGGCCACCGTGGACAGCAGGAACGGCACCACGAGCAGGCCCGACGTCGATGCATCGGCATCGCGTACCAGCTGGAATTGCAGGGGCAGCGCGAAGATGCACAGGAAGATATTGAGCGCGGCCAGCGCCGACGCGCCCACCCCCATCACGTAGGCGCGGTTGCGGAACAGGCGCGGCGGCAGCATCGGATCTGCGGCGCGGCGCTCCTGCCAGGCCAGCAGCGCCACGGCCAGGAGCGTCAGCAGCAGCAGGCCGCCCATTTCCAGCGAGATCCAGTCGAACGCCTCGCCCGCCCAGCTCATCGCCAGCAGGAAGGCGACGATGGCAACCGCCAGCAGGCTCGCGCCCAGCCAGTCCACCTGCGGCCGCCCGCCACGCGCACGCAGGTGCGCCAGGCCGCGATAGCACATCGCCATCGCCAACAGACCCAGCGGCACGTTGATCCAGAACAGCCAGCGCCACGACATGTGATCGGACACCCAGCCGCCCACCAGCGGCCCTGCAATCGACGAGACGGCCCACACCGTCGCCAGATAGCCCTGGTAGCGGCCGCGCTGGCGCGGTGCCACCACATCGGCGATGGCCGCCTGTGCCAGCGACATCAGCCCGCCGCCGCCCACGCCCTGCAGCGCGCGGAACAGGATCAGCTGGGTCAGTGTCTGCGCCAGCGCGCAGGCCACCGATGCGGCAATAAATAGGGAAATCGCCAGCATCAGCAGGCGCCGTCGGCCAAAACTGTCGGACAGCTTGCCGTACAGCGGCGTGGTGACCGTCGAAACGATCAGGTAGGCGGTGACGATCCACGACAGGTGGCCGAAGCCGTTCAGATCATTGGCGATGGCCGGCACGGCCGGAATCACCACGGTCTGGTCGAGGGCGGCCAGCAGGATACAGAGCACGATGCCGCCAATCACGCGCATGATCGCGGCGTGATCGTGGATGACCGGAGCAGCGTCCAGCGCGGCGGACTGTGAAGGCGAGGGCGATGACATGCGAATGGGTGCGGACGAGGGACGGGCGGCGCCTTGGGTGCCGCGAAGACCACAAAAAAATCTGGCCGCATGACATCGAGGCGGCCTTATTCAGTAACCGCATAATTATATGCATGCTTAGTATTTTTGCGCTGGGGCAGTTTGCCCGCCGGATCGGGGCAATGGGACAAAAACGACAGGCCAAGCGACGCCCCGGACACGTCCGTTCACATGTCCGGGGGATGAAAGGTGGATACGGGGCCGAGGATGCGCTGGCTAGCGGGAGCCGCCCGTGATGTAGTGTTCCAGCTGTTCGATGGTGAAGCGCTGCTCGCTGATGATGTCGTTGACCAGGTCACCGATCGACAGCATGCCCAGCAACGCGTCGCCTTCCATCACCGGCAGGTGACGCAGGCGATGCCTGGTCATCAGCGCCATGCAGTCGTCGGTACCTTGGTTGGCACGCACATAGATCACGGCCGTGGTCATGATCTCCTTGACCAGCGTCTCGCGCGACGTGCGTTGCATCAGGATCACTTTGCGCGCGTAATCCCGTTCGCTCAGGATGCCGACGATCTTGTCGTGCTCCATCACCAGCAGCGCGCCGATGCCCTTGTCGGCCATCAGCTGCAGTGCCGCGTACACCGTCGCCGTGGGTGGAATGCTGAAAATGGCGTGATTTGCCTTGTTTTCCAGAACCTGCCGTGCGGTCTTCATGTCACCGACTCCTTGTTGCCGTTTTGGAAACAGTCGCTACCCAGACGCGATCGATATCCGGTGCTGCGCAAAAGCCCGCGCCCCCCGGGGTCTGCTGCGTCTAACCAGATTAGCAAAGGAAAGCGCCGCCTTACAGGGTGACTTTCACGAATCTTGGTTGCCCGCTTTGGGATGGCCGCATGGCATCACGCCGCGGGTCCCTGAATCGCCGCCAACCGGATGGCGCGCGGCTTGCGCTGCCATTGCCGTGCCAGGCGTGCGATGTCGGGCGGCGGATCGGCATCGGGCGACGCATGGAACAGCAGCGTCTGGCGCGACTTCGGACACCGGCTGGCCACGAAGGCGATGTCGTCGGCAAACCCCATGTCGAGCATCGTATCGGCGGCTTCGAAAACAACCGTGTTCACCGCGCGCAGGTCCAGGCTGGCCGCATCGATATGGTCAAGCATGCGCCCCGGTGTGCCCACAACAATATGCGCGCCATGGATCAGGCTATCGATTTGTGATCGAATCGGCATGCCGGTGCAGAGCAGTGCCACCTTGACCTGCCCAGCCACCCGCGCGAGTTGGCGGATGCGTCGTGCCACCACCTCGGCGCGGTCGCGCGTGGGACACAGCACCAGGGCCTGCACGTCGAAGCGCTGCGGATCAAGCCGGTGGAGCAGGGCGATCGCCAGCGTCGTGGCACTGCCGCCGCCCTGGCGAACCTGCACGATGAGGTCGTGTCCGGCCAGCGCCAAGGGCAGGGCGGCAGACTGCAGCGGCGTCATCGCAACGTGGCCCGATTGCGCGAGCGCGTCGAGCCACATCGGTTCCAGCGGCAGCGCCGAAAACGGGTCGCGCCGTGGCGCTATGGCGGGGGATGGGGGCTGGCTGGCACGCATGGCGTCACGCAGCGGCGCGACTGGCGGATCTCTTCGCAGCTACCTTCCTGGCGTTGGCGGTTTTCGCAGGAGGCTTTGGCGTGGTGGCGGCTGCGGTGGCCTTTTTGGTGGCTTTTTTCGCCGTGGCCGTCTTTGCTGTGGCCTTCTTGGCCGTGGCTGCCTTCGTCGATGCGGACTTCGCCGGTGCAGTCTTTGCGGGCGTCTTTTTTGCCGCGGCCTTCTTTGCCGGTACCTTCGCCGATGTTTCAGCGCCCGCCGCCTTCGACACCGCCACCTTCACGGGAAGCGCCTCGGTCGGTGTCCAGCCCAGCCGATCCAGCAACGCGCCGGCCGCAGAAGGCGCGCGCTCCTTGGCACCGTTGATAAAGAACAGATAGACCGCCTTCGGCTTGAGCTTTGCCCCCGGTTTGGCTTCCACAGCGGGCAGGTCGTCGGGCGCCTTGCCTTCGGCCCAGCTTGCCACGCGTCCGGCCCACTGATCCAGATCCTTCGGCGCGTAGCCAGTCGCCAGCTTTTCCTGTGCATTCATCAGGCGCGCGTAGACGAAGTCGGCGGTCAGATCGGCAAACGATGGGAATTTTGGCGAATCGGTGAATACCGTGGCCGCCTTGAACTTGCGCGCCAGCTTCAGGTATTCGTCGCACATGAAACTGGCGTGGCGCACCTCCAGCACGTGGCGTAGCGACACGCCTTCCACCGCGTCCGGCAACAGGTTCAGGAACGCCTCGAAATCGTCGGCCACGAACTGCTTGGTCGGCGCGAACTGCCAGACGATGGGGCCAAGCTTGTGACGCAACTCGGCGATGCCGCTATCGATAAAGCGGTGGATCGAATCGGCGCCCTCGGCCAGGATGCGCCGGTTGGTGGCAAAACGCGACGCCTTGACGGCGAACACGAAGTCATCGGGCGTGGCATCGCGCCAGTTCGCAAACGACGTGCGCTTCTGCGTGCCGTGATAGGTGCTGTTGATCTCGATCGCGGTCAGGTGACGGCTTGCATATTCCAGCTCGCGCGCCTGCGGCAGGCCCGCCGGGTAAAAATTGTCGCGCCATGGCGCAAAATTCCAGCCCCCGATACCGATGTGGACATTGCCTGACGACTTGCCCTGCTTGCGCGCTGCCATGGCTCCGATCTCCGCGAGAGACGATGGAGCAAGTCTAGCCGTATTTGCTGCACGCGGCTGTCAGGATGCGGACACGTGATTCGCGCGCGGCCTGCTGTATCGCGCCGCTGCCTACTTTCCTTCGTCCGGCGCCGGATACTTGCGCGCGTTCATCTCCATCTTGGCGCGCACGGCCGCATCAAGGTCAACGCCAAGCGCCGTCACCAGCTGCGTCAGGTAGATCGTGATATCGGCCAGTTCCTGCTCCACGTGTGCACGCTCGGTCGTCGACATGATGTCGCGCGACTCTTCCTCGGTCTGCCACTGGAAGATTTCCACCAGCTCGGCCACTTCCACGCTGAGCGCCATCGACAGGTTTTTCGGGCTGTGATACTTGCCCCAGCCGCGCGCCTCGCCAAAGGCAAGGGCGGCTTGCTGGAGGTTCTTGAGATCGATAAGAGCCATGGTCTGTCTGGTGCGAATTCGGTTCAGGCGGCATTGTCCCATTGATCGCCGCCGCGTCACGCGCTCGACACTGGCATGGCGTCAGGCATACCCTGCCAGGTGAAGCCCACTGCAGACGGAGGCCCTATGCGACCCACTCCCGGCCCGGCGTTCCTCACCATTGCGGGTTCGCTCGCGTACCTGGCGCTGCCCATCGCCGGCTGGGGCGGCGTCGGCGCCTACTTCGCCAACCCCGCCCGCACCGCCGCCGCCATTGCCACCATGGGCATGGCCGTTATCGCGATCTTCTCCGGCGGCAACCTCAGCACCGGGGAGCGCGAGGATCGCGGCAACCGCTGGGTACTCATCGCCTTTGGCGTGCTCGGACTGCTGGCGGGCTACGTGCCGGCGCTGACTGATCGGCTCAACTTCTGGACAATCGGTGATGAAGCGGTGCGCTGGATCGGCCTGGCCCTGTTCGTCATCGGCGGGACGTTGCGACTTTGGCCGGTATTCGTTCTCGGCAACCGGTTCAGCGGGCTGGTTGCCATCCAGCCCGGACACACGCTCGTGACGACCGGCATCTACGGTGTGATCCGGAATCCGAGCTACCTGGGATTCGTGGTCAGTTCCCTGGGGTGGGTGCTGGTGTTCCGGTCAGTGCTGGGCGTGCTGCTGACAGTGCTGATGCTATGGCCCCTGGTCGCGCGCATCCGGGCCGAGGAGACACTGCTGCATGAGCAGTTCGGTGACGAATACGCGCGCTATTGCGCGCGGACCTGGCGGATGTTGCCAGGAGTGTGGTGAAGGCAGCCGGCGCGACCGGAAGTTCGTACGCGCGCTAGACATCGTTTGATCAGCGCGGGCCACCCCAGAAGGGCATCGTAGAAGCGCCAAAAAAATCCCGGCCGGAGCCGGGATTCTTTATGCGTCTGCCAACCACTCAAACGTCGATATTCCGCGCCACCAGCGCGTTGCTCTCGATGAAGTTGCGGCGCGGTTCCACTTCGTCGCCCATCAGCGTCGTGAAGATCTGGTCTGCTGCGATGGCGTCTTCGATCTGTACCTTCAGCAGGCGGCGTTGCGTCACGTCGAGCGTGGTTTCGAACAGCTGCTCGGGGTTCATTTCGCCCAGACCCTTGTAGCGCTGGCGCGAAACGCCGCGTTCGGCTTCGGTCAGCAGCCACTGCATGGCCTGGTGGAAATCCGCCACGGTCTGCTCGCGCTGCTTTTCGCCTTCGCCGCGCTTGACCTTGGTGCCGTCCGGGATCAGGCCCTGGAACGTGGTGGCCGCGCGCGACAGCGCCGCGTAGTCGGCGCCGTGCACGAAGTCCGCATCCAGGTGCGACAGGCGCACGTTGCCGTGGTGGCGGCGGGCGATCATCAGGCGGTGCTTGTCGGTCTTCTCGTCGAATTGCGCGTAGACGTCGGCCGTGCCGTCATCGTTCACGGCGGCACCGATCAGCGTCTTGGCGTGCATTTCGGCAAGCTTGGCCTTGAGCGCCACAGCCGATGCCTCGGCAGCGGCAGCACTGTCCAGATCCAGCGCCACGCCGTCGGCGATCGCGCGCAGTGCCTCGGCATCGACGATGCGCGACAAGCGGCCGATCACGCCTTCGGTCAGCTGGTACTGGCGGGCCAGTTCGCTCAGCGCATCGCCATTGATCTCGCTGCCGTCCGGACGCACCAGGCCGGCCTTTTCCATCGCCAGCTTCAGCATGTACGCGTTCAGCTCGGTATCGTCCTTGATGTACCGCTCTTCCTTGCCGTGCTTGATCTTGTACAGCGGCGGCTGCGCGATGTAGACATAGCCGCGCTCGATGATGTCCGGCATCTGGCGATAGAAGAACGTCAGCAGCAGCGTGCGGATGTGCGAGCCGTCCACGTCCGCATCGGTCATGATGATGATGCGGTGGTAGCGCAGCTTTTCGAGGTTGTAGTCTTCCTTGCCGATGCCCGTGCCCAGCGCAGTGATCAGCGTCAGCACTTCCTGGCTGGACAGCATCTTGTCGAAACGCGCACGCTCCACGTTCAGGATCTTGCCCTTCAGCGGCAGGATCGCCTGGAACTTGCGGTCGCGGCCCTGCTTGGCCGAGCCGCCTGCGGAGTCGCCCTCCACCAGGAACAGTTCGGACTGCGCCGGGTCCTTCTCCTGGCAGTCGGCCAGCTTGCCCGGCAGGCCCATGCCGTCCATCACACCCTTGCGGCGCGTCATTTCACGCGCCTTGCGGGCAGCTTCACGGGCACGCGCGGCGTCAACGATCTTGCCGCAGATGATCTTGGCGTCGTTCGGCGTTTCCAGCAGGAAGTCCGTCAGCGCCTTGCCGACCAGTTCTTCCACGGGCAGGCGCACTTCGGACGAGACCAGCTTGTCCTTGGTCTGCGAGCTGAACTTCGGCTCGGGCACCTTCACCGACAGCACGCAGGCCAGGCCTTCGCGCATGTCGTCGCCGCTGGTTTCGATCTTGGCCTTCTTGGCGATCTCGTTTTCTTCGATGTACTTGTTGATGACACGCGTCATCGCCGCGCGCAGGCCGGTCAGGTGGGTACCGCCGTCGCGCTGCGGAATGTTGTTCGTGAAGCAGAGCACCTGCTCGTTGTAGCCATCGTTCCACTGCATGGCCACTTCCACGGAAATGCCGTCCTTCTCTGCGTTCGCATAGAAGATGTTCGGATGCAGCGTGGTCTTGGCGCGGTTGATGTACTCCACGAAGCCCTTCACGCCGCCCGAGAACGCGAAATCCTCTTCCTTGCCGGTACGCTGATCCAGCAGCTTGATATGGACGCCGTTGTTCAGGAACGAGAGTTCGCGGATGCGCTTGGACAGCACCTCGTAGTGGAACTCGACGTTCGTGAAGATTTCCTCGTCAGCCAGGAAGTGCACTTCGGTGCCGCGCTTGTCGGTGGCGCCAACGATCTTCATCGGCGAGACTTCCACGGGCTGCCCGTCCGGGCCTGCCACGGTCTCGATGATGCGGTTCTGCACCTCGCCCTTGGCGAATTCGATCAGGTTGACCTGGCCGTCACGGCGCACGGTCAGGCGCAGCCACTTCGACAGTGCGTTCACGCACGACACACCCACGCCGTGCAGGCCGCCAGACACCTTGTAGCTGTTCTGGTTGAACTTGCCGCCGGCGTGCAGCTCGGTCATGGCGATTTCGGCCGCGCTGCGCTTCGGCTCGTGCTTGTCGTCGAACTTGACGGCAGGCGGAATGCCGCGGCCGTTGTCGACGATCGAGATCGAGTTGTCGGTATGGATCGTGACCTGGATCTCGGTGCAGTAGCCGGCCAGGGCTTCGTCGATCGAGTTGTCGAGCACCTCGAACACCAGGTGGTGCAGGCCGGTGCCATCCGACGTATCGCCGATATACATGCCGGGACGCTTGCGCACCGCTTCCAGGCCTTCCAGGATCTGGATCGAAGAGGCGCCGTAAGTGTTTTCCTGCTGCGGTTTCTGCTGATCGGTCATGTTTTCCTACTCACGATACTCACGGCAAATGCGGAGAAATCCGAACCTGCGCCGGGCGGCGGCGGGTGCGGAACGTCCGCAGTTGCGGGTTACTTAAAAACGGCAAAAGGGGCGGATCCCGTGGACCCGGCCCCTGCTGCGGTGTGCGCCCGATTGTGTATGGATGGCGACTCGGTGCTGGCCATCAAATGCGCATCGGCATCACGACGTACTTGAAGTTGTCGTCTTCCGGCACGGTAATCAGCGCACTCGAATTGGAGTCGCCGAGGCTGACCTGCACCTGTTCGCTCTTCAGGTTGCCGAGTACGTCGAGCAGGTAGGTCACGTTAAAGCCGATATCGAGCGCGTCGCCCGAATAGTCGAGCTCCAGTTCTTCCTGCGCCTCTTCCTGGTCGGCGTTGGTCGAGCTGATCTTCAGCACGTGCGTATCCAGAATGCAACGCACGCCCTTGAACTTGTCGGTGGTCAGGATCGCGGTACGCTGCAGCGCCTGTTGCAGCTGCACGCGGTCGATCGCGAACGCGTTCTTGTAGCCCTTGGGGATCACGCGCTGGAAGTCAGGGAACTTGCCTTCCACCAGCTTGCTGATCAGCTCCACGTTGGCAAACGAGAACTTGACCTGGTTCGCGGCCAGCTGCACCTGGACGGGATCGTCGGTGTCTTCCAGCAGGCGCTGCAGTTCCAGGATGGTCTTGCGCGGGATGATCACTTCCTGGCGCGAACCCACGCCGGCAGCTTCGTTTTCCAGCTCCACGCCGCAGTACGCCAGGCGGTGGCCGTCCGTGGCGACGGCCATGACCTTCTTGCCGTCCACCACCAGCAGCATGCCGTTCAGGTAGTAGCGAATGTCCTGCTGGGCCATCGCGAAATGCACCATCGCCAGCAGATGCTTGAACGTCTTCTGCGGCAGGCTCACGCTCGCGTTGAATTCGGCGGCTTCGGCAACGGTCGGGAATTCCTCCGCGGCCAGCGTCTGCAGTGCAAAGCGGCTCTTGCCCGATTGCACGGTCATGCGCTTGTCGTTGAGCGACAGTGCCACGTCGCCGTCGGGCATCGCGCGCAGGATGTCCAGCAGCTTGCGCGCGGCCACGGTGGTGGCTACGTCGTCGCTGCCCACGCCGCATTCGGCATGCGTGGTGATCTGGATCTCGATGTCGGTCGAGAGGAAGGATACGTTCGAGCCGGACTTGCGAATCAGCAGGTTGGCCAGGATCGGGAGGGTGTGGCGGCGCTCCACGATGCCGCTCACGATTTGCAGCGGACGCAGCAGATTGTCTCGCGAGGTTTTGACCAATTGCATTGAATTTATCCTTCGTCGTTTGTCGTCGGCGACCGCGGAATCAGGTAAAACTCCCATATCCAATTTCCACTTTGGAATCAAAGAGTTAATGCCGGATTGTACCAAGGATAAGCCGCTGCGGTGAAGCGGGGCGAATCCGGCGGGGCGCCGGGCTGTGCACAAAATGCCACGCTCCGGGCGTCTACGTCCGCCAATTCGTCCCGACTCACCGCAAAGCCTTATCTGAGGCCGGTTTCCCGCGATGCAACCGTTGCTTTGGCGCCCGCTTGCCGCCGGACGCGCACCCAGTAGTATGCCAGCCCGGCAAGGCCGCCCTTCAAAACCCGCGAATCAGCCCTTGAGCGTCTGTTCCAGCACGTGCAGCTCGTGGTTCAACTGCGCGTCCTTGCCACGCTCGTCGGCGATCTTGCGCACGGCGTGCAGCACCGTGGTGTGGTCGCGTCCGCCGAACAGCTCGCCGATTTCCGGCAGGCTCTTCTGCGTCAGTTCCTTTGCCAGGTACATCGCAATCTGGCGCGGCCGCGCGATGTTGGCGGGCCGCTTCTTCGAATACATGTCCGCGACCTTGATGTTGTAGAAGTCGGCGCAGGTCTTCTGGATGTTCTCCACGGAGATCTGGCGGTTCTGCACGGTCAGCAGGTCCTTGAGCGCCTCGCGCGTAACCTCGATCGTGATGTCCTTGCCGTGGAAGTTCGAGAACGCCAGGATCTTGCGCAGCGCGCCTTCCAGCTCCCGCACGTTGGAACGCAGGTGCTTCGCAACGAAGAACGCCACCTCTTCCGGCACGCTCACGTTTTCGGCGGCGGCCTTCTTCATCAGGATGGCGACGCGCATTTCCAGCTCGGGCGGCTCGATCGCCACGGTCAGGCCGGAGTCGAAGCGCGAGATCAGCCGGTCGTCGATGCCGGTGATTTCCTTCGGATAGGTATCGCTGGTGATGATCACCTGCGCGCGGTTGGCGATCAGCGCCTCGAACGCGTAGAAGAACTCTTCCTGCGTGCGGTTCTTGCCCGAGAAGAACTGGATATCGTCGATCAGCAGCAGGTCCAGCGAATGGTAGTACCGCTTGAACTCGTCGAACGCCTTCCGCTGATAGGCCTTCACCACGTCCGACACATACTGTTCGGCATGGATGTAGCGGATGCGTGCGCGCGGGTTCTCCATCAGCATGAAGTTGCCGATGGCGTGAATCAGGTGGGTCTTGCCCAGGCCGACGCCGCCATAAAGGTACAGCGGGTTGTACGACTTGCCCGGATTGTTCGCCACCTGGATGGCCGCGGCGCGGGCCAGCTGGTTGGCCTTGCCGGTCACGAAGTTGTCGAACGTCAGGATCGGGTTCAGGCGCGAACGCTCGTGCACCGTGTCGGTCGGCTGCGCGCCTGCCACGGCCGGCTGCTGGACCGGCACGCGGTAGGAACGGGCGCTGGCTTCGGACGCATCCATCTGGGCCACATCGATGTCGCCCATGTCCTGCATCGGCACATTGGCGCCGGCCTGCAGCGGATGCCCGGTCGGCGCCGCGCCGCGATGCGGCATGGCACCCGGGCCGGCCGGGTAGGGCATTTGACTGGATGGCGCGCCGTAGCCGGGCTGGCCGCCGTTCGGCTGGCCGGCATGCTCGTGATAGCCGCCCGCCTGGAGCGGTTGCGGATGGGGGGCCGGAGCATGCCCATACCCCTGGCCGGCCATGCCGCCCGGCATGCCCGCCGATGCGCCGGGATAGCCCGCGCCGCCCGTACCCATTGCAGCGGGCGTCATGCCATCGTGGCCGCCCTGCTGCATGGCCTGTTGCGTATAAGTGGCCGCACGGCCCGAGGCCGCGGGGTCCAGGACGAAGTGAACGCTAACCTGTGTTTCCCAGTATTCGCACGCAAGCGCGGTGATCCGCCCCGAAAACTGGCTCTTGACCCAGTCGAGCTTGAAGCGGTTGGGCGCGGCAATCCGCAGCGCATGCGCTTCCTCGTCGAAGGCGACAGGCGCCAACGGCTTGATCCAGGTTTTGAATTGTTGGGGCGTCAGTTCGCGCTCGAGTTGCGCGGCTGCTGCCTGCCAGAAATCTTGCATGTGTTCTTCTGAGTGACCGTGCCATCGCGCCGATGGCACGTCACGGGTAGACGCGGCGCTTGCGTTCCGGGACCCTGCACATGCCTTGCGCGTCATTTTCCAAACGCGAAAGGCAATACACCGTCCACGAATGCAGTGCATCGCAACGGCGTTTCAAATGGGTATACATCGCGGTATACCGAGGCAGGCAGTCCCGGGTTGTGCGTGCGCCACGCGGCCCGTGTAGTGTTTGGACCCGGATTGTACCCCCCGGTCCAAGTTATCCACAAAGGATAACCCTGTGGACAAGTTGTGAAAATTCAGTGGATTTGTGTGCACAACCGGAGCGGAAGCCGCGCCAGACAAGGGGCTTGGCGACCCGATAATCCATCGGAAACAAGGACTTGACCCCCGGAGGTACCGCCGATAGGTGACCGGGAATACCCACAGAGTTACCCACCGATTGTTGTGGACAATGGTGCACCGGCGTTCATGGCGGCTTGCGCTTCACATGTGGCGCGCATGCCGGAAGTGGCCATCCGGCGCCTTGACACTTGCGACGAAAATCGGTTAAATGGCGGGTTCTGCGATGCGGCAGGGGATCACGTATGCGCATCGCCGGGTCTGGCCCGTACCGCTACATGTAAACATGTGCGGCATCAGGCAAGCGGCCTGATCCCCGCCAGTGCTTCCGGCCCACTCGGCCTGAGCCAGCGGCGGCCGGCAGCAAGACAGAACCAGAATCGTCGGCATGGCCGCAGCAACCTCGGTGGATACCGAGCGTCCGCATTGCGGCAGCCCCATGCGAACCATACGCGGCGGCCAAGGCGCCCCGGCATCGGCCGGCGCCCGGAAAGCCCGGATCAACCAGAGAGTGCAACATGAAACGTACCTACCAACCTTCCGTTACCCGCCGCAAGCGTACCCATGGTTTCCGCGTGCGCATGAAGACCCGCGGCGGCCGTGCCGTGATCAACGCTCGCCGCGCCAAGGGCCGCAAGCGCCTGGCAATCTGAGGGCCGGGCGACCGGCCCGGAAGGCAGGCAGCGTGACGGTTCGCCGTCCGCGTTGCTGCTGCCGTCCGGCCCAGCGCCTCGCACTCAGGATGGCCAGGACCGCCGCCGCCGAAGCCCGGCTTGTCCGCTAGCTTTGAACAGCGTGTCGACCCATGCCTTCCCCAAAGCCGCGAGGCTGACAAAGACGGATGAATTTTCATCCGTTTTTGCATTGCGGCCCCGGCGTCGCAGCACGCATTTCGTGCTGTACGTACGGGCCAATGGCCAGCCGCAGGCGAGGCTCGGCATCGTCGTGGGCAAGAAGTTCGCGCCCCGCGCCGCCGAGCGCAACCTCGTGAAGCGCATGGTGCGGGAACTGTTTCGCAGCCGGCAGGACCAATTCGCGGGCCGCGATATCCTGTTGCGGTTGCAGGCAAAGTTTCCGCGTGCGGACTTTGCCAGCCGGTCGGCCATACGGCGTGCCTGCCAGGCCGAACTCGGCAGCTTGCTGGATGTGGCCGCCAGGCCACTGCCACCTGCGCCGACCGTCCCGGCAAACGGCGAGCCGCCTGCATCGGCCCCACCTGCCGCGCCGCCCGCGCCAGCCTGACCATCATCATGAAGCGAATCCTGCTTGCCCTGCTGCGCATCTACAAGATCGCCCTGAGTCCTTACCTGGGCTCGCAGTGCCGCTTCCTGCCCACTTGTTCCGACTATGCCCGCGACGCCATCATCAGCCATGGCCCCGCGCGTGGCACGTGGATGACCGCGTGCAGACTCTGCCGTTGCCATCCTTTCGCAAAGGGCGGGTATGATCCCGTGCCCGAGCCTGTAGTACACGGAAAGGCCTCCGCGGTGCCTCCCGCAGCCACCGCATCCGGCCGCCCGTCCATCTCGGTCCGGCTCCCCAGACCCTGATTCCCCCAGACCATAGCGAGACATGGATATCAAACGCACCATCCTGTGGGTCATCTTCTCGATGTCCCTCGTGCTGCTCTACGACAACTGGCAGCGCGCCAACGGCCACGCGTCGATGTTCTTCCCGAGCGCCAACACGCAACAGCAGGCCGCCCCGGCTGGTGGCGCCAGCGGCGCCACGGCGCAGGGTGACGTGCCCAAGGCCAACGCCACTGGCGCGTCGGCACCGGGCGCCGTGCCGGGCGCGCCGCAGGCAGCTGCCCAGCCCACTGGCGAGAAGGTCATCGTCACCACTGACGAAGTGCGTGCCGAGATCGACACCGCCGGCGGCATCCTGTCGCGCCTGGAACTGCTCAACGAGCACGAGAAGGACGGCAAGCCGGTTGTTCTGTTCGAACGTGACGCACAGCGCACCTATCTGGCCCGTTCGGGCCTGATCGGCGGCGACCTGCCGAACCACACCACGGTGTTCACGGCCGCTCCGGGCGCCCGTGCGCTGGCACCGGGCCAGGACAAGCTCGACGTCGTGCTGACCGCCGAAAAGGGCGGCGTGAAGTTCGTGAAGACCTATACGTTCCGCAAGGGCAGCTATGTGGTCGACGCACGCTTCGACGTGACGAACGCCGGCACCGCGCCGGTTTCGCCGACGCTGTACCTGGAACTGGCACGTGACGGCACCAAGGTGGAACAGTCGCAGTTCTACAGCACGTTCACGGGTCCGGCCATCTACACGAACGCCGACAAGTACCACAAGATCACGTTCGACGACATCGCCAAGGGCAAGGCCTCCGTGCCGGCCGCCACCGACAATGGCTGGGTGGCGATGGTGCAGCACTACTTCGCTTCGGCCTGGATTCCGCAGAACGGCAAGCAGCACAGCTTCTACGCCGAGCAGATCGATCCGAACCTGTACCGCGTGGGTATCCAGCAGCCGCTCGGCCAGCTGGCTCCGGGCGCCACGGTGAGCACCGATGCCCGCCTGTTCGCCGGCCCGCAGGAAGAGCGCATGCTCGAGCAAATCACGCCGGGCCTGGAACTGGTGAAGGACTACGGCTGGCTGACCATCCTGGCCAAGCCGCTGTTCTGGCTGCTGGAAAAGCTGCACGGCTTCCTGAACAACTGGGGCTGGTCGATCATCGCGCTGACCGTGCTGATCAAGCTGGTGTTCTTCCCGCTGTCGGCTGCCAGCTACAAGTCGATGGGCAAGATGAAGGACCTGCAGCCGCGCATGACGGCCGTCCGCGAGCGCTACAAGGGCGACCCGCAGAAGATGAACCAGGAAATGATGGCGCTGTACCGCACCGAGAAGGTCAATCCGCTCGGTGGCTGCCTGCCCATCGTGATCCAGATTCCGGTGTTCATTGCGCTGTACTGGGTGCTGCTGTCGTCGGTGGAAATGCGCGGTGCGCCGTGGCTGGGCTGGATCCATGACCTGTCGGTGCCGGATCCGTTCTACATCCTGCCGATCGTGATGGCCGTGTCGATGTTCGTGCAGACCAGACTGAACCCGACCCCGCCGGACCCCGTCCAGGCCAAGGTCATGATGATCATGCCGCTGGTGTTCTCGTTCATGTTCTTCTTCTTCCCGGCCGGCCTGGTGCTGTACTGGGTTGTGAACAACATCCTGTCGATCGCCCAGCAGTGGCAGATCAACCGCATGCTCGGCAAGGGCAAGGCCGCGGTGGTAGCCAAGAGCTGACCTCCCGGTTGCAAACCCGACCCCCGAAAAACCCGGCTGCCAGCCGGGTTTTTCTTTTTCGGCGTATCCTTGCAGTCTTATGTCTTATATAAGACTTAAGCTCATTAACAGGACAAGGGGATACGCCATGACATGGTCGGCCAGCCAGTACGTGCAATTCGAGGATGAACGGACCCGCCCGGTGCGGGATCTGGTCGGGGCCATCCCCACCGTCAGCGCCACGCGGGTGGTCGACATCGGCTGCGGGCCGGGCAATTCCACCGAAGTGCTGGCCGCCCGGTACGCCAGCGCGGAGGTAACCGGCCTGGACAGCGACGCCGACATGATCGCCGCCGCGCGCAAGCGCCTGCCGAACCTGCATTTCGATATCGCCGACGTCACCCAATGGGCCGATGGCGGGCCCTGGGACGTGATCCTGGCCAACGCCGTGTTCCAGTGGGTGCCCGATCACGCCAGGCTGTTCCCGTCGCTGATCGGCAAGCTCGCGCCGGGCGGCAGCCTGGCGGTGCAGATGCCCGACAACCTCAACGAGCCGCCGCACCTGCTGATGCGCGAAACGGCGCTGGAAGGCCCCTGGGCCCCCAAGCTCGCCGCCGCCGCCGATGCCCGCACCGCGCTGGCATCGGAACGCTGGTATTACGAACTGCTCAAGCCGCACTGCTCGCGTGTGGATATCTGGCGCACGATCTACCAGCATCCGCTCAAGGGTGGCCCGGCCGCCATCGTCGAATGGTTCAAGGGCAGCGGCCTGCGGCCCTTCCTGGCACCGCTGGACGACGCCGAGAAGGCCGAGTACCTGCGGCAGTACGAGGCCAGGCTGGCCAAGGTGTTTCCGGCGATGGCCGACGGCACCGTGCTGCTGCCGTTCCCGCGCGTGTTCATCGTGGCTACGCGTTAGGAATCAGACGGCGGCGGACGGCGGCCGCGTGCGCCATCGCCTACACTAGACGGACGTTGCGCAGTTACTCTCTTTCCACTTCGGAAACATCGCAATGAGCCGTCAGCCCGTGCTGCACCGGAAGATGCGTCCCGCCACCGCGTTCGTTGCCTTGGGCGAATCGGGCCTGGAGGCGGTTCGCGATCGCCTGGACGCACTCCAGCATCGCGACGAGGTGGAGGATGTCCATGAGTTGCGCGTTGCCGTCCGCCATCTGCGCGCGGTGGCGTGGGCGTTCGGCCCGGTGCTGTCCCGCCAGGTAAAGGCGCGGTGGAAGCAGGCCCTGCACGATGTGGCCGACGCCGCTGGCGATGTGCGCGACTGGGACGTCTTCATCGCCGAGACCCTGGCCCCGGCGCTGGTGAAGCAGCCCGAAGACGCGCTGCTGGTTGGACTGATCGAGACCGCCCAGGCCCGGCGCACGATTGCCCACGCCGAGATGATGACAAGATTGTCACGCTACCGGCAGGCACCGCTGCCCACGTTGAAACGCGACCTGCTGCATCTTGCCGCACAGGACGCCAGCGGCCGGCTCGAAAACTTCGCACCGAAGCGCATCCGCAAGGCCCGCGACAAGGTTCGCGAGCGGGCCCGCATTGCCCGCGACGGGAAGACCGAGCATGTCCACAAGCTGCGCATCGGCAACAAGCGCCTGCGCTATGCCATCGAGGCACTGTCCGATGTCCTGCCTGGCCGCTATCGCAAGCGCCTGCGCAAGAAGCTGGTGGCGCGGCAGTCGGAACTGGGCGCCGTGATCGACGGCGCCGTGGCGCGCCGGCTGATGTGCGAGTGCCTGTCCGTCGAACCACCCGGCGACGCGCCGGCATGAGCCGCAGCCAATCCGGCCCGCAGGGCGATCTGCGACAATACTGCACATGACTGCAACCCAGCTTCCCATTGCCGCCATCGCCACCGCCCCGGGCCGCGGCGGCATCGGCGTCGTACGCGTATCGGGCCCCGATGTCGGCAGCGTCATGCGCGCTGTCTGCGGCCGCGCGCTGCAGCCGCGCCATGCCACCTACCTGCCGTTCCTGGACGGCCACGGCAAGGTCATCGACCACGGCCTGGCGCTGTACTTTCCGGCACCCAATTCCTACACCGGCGAAGAAGTGCTCGAACTGCAGGGCCACGGTGGCCCGGTGGTCATGCAGATGCTGCTGGCGCGGTGCCTGGAAGCCGGCAAGGATATCGGCCTGCGCGTGGCGGAGCCCGGCGAATTCACGCGCCGCGCCTTTCTGAACGACAAGCTCGACCTGGCCCAGGCCGAAGCCGTGGCCGACCTGATCGAAGCCAGCACCGAGGCCGCCGCACGTTCGGCCGCGCGCTCGATGGAAGGCGAGTTCTCGCGGGCCATCCACGCGCTGGTCGAGCAGGTCATCCACCTGCGCATGCTGGTGGAAGCCACGCTCGACTTCCCCGAGGAGGAAATCGACTTCCTGGAAGCGTCCGACGCCCGCGGCCAGCTCACGCGCATTCGCGCAAGCCTGGCCGGCGTGCTCAAGCAGGCGCGCCAGGGATCGCTGCTGCGCGAAGGGTTGTCGGTCGTGCTGGCCGGGCAACCGAATGTTGGCAAGTCGTCGCTGCTCAATGCGCTGGCGGGCGCGGAACTGGCCATCGTCACGCCGATCGCCGGCACCACCCGCGACCGCGTGCGCGAGACCATCCAGATCGACGGCATCCCGCTCCATATCATCGACACCGCCGGCCTGCGCGACGACGCTGCCGACGAGGTGGAGCGCATCGGCATCGAACGCACCTGGGACGCAATCCGGCGCGCGGACATCGTGCTGCATCTGGTGGACGCGGCCGACTACCTCGAACACGGCATCTCGGAAATCGACGATCACATCGACGATCGCCTGAGCGGCCAGCTCCCGCCCGGGTCGCCAATCGTGCGCGTGGTCAACAAGATCGACATGGCGCCATCGGCTGGCGAAATGGGCTTCGGCGGCAACCGCCCGCACGTGGTGGCGGCCAACGGCCCCAACCCCACCGAAATCTGGATTTCGGCGCGCACCGGCGCCGGCATCGACCTGATGCGCCGGGAACTGCTGCGCCTGATCGGCTGGCAGTCTGGCAACGAGGGCACGTTCCTGGCACGCGAGCGCCATCTCACCGCGTTGCGCAACGCCCAATCGCACCTGGACTGCGCCGTGGAACGCGCCGAACAGAACGCCCAGGCCCTGGATCTGTTCGCCGAAGAACTCCGACTTGCACAGGACCACCTGAACAGCATCACGGGCGAATTCACCAGCGACGACCTGCTGGGGACAATCTTTACGCGGTTCTGTATCGGCAAGTGAGCGGCCTGCAGCCTCCGGGGGCGCTTGCCGGGCGCCCCCTCACTCCCGGCGAGCAATCGATCGCCCGCTCGGTCTTCGCCGATACCATCGACTACGCCGCCGTCCGCGTGCACCATCGCAACTACGTCTTCTGGCAGGGTGACAACTACATCATCACGCCCAATGGCCATATCTACCTGGGCCGGAAGCTGCGCGGGCTGGATGACTTCAGTGTGGCTGGCCTGGCGTTGCAGGGACTGTTTATCCACGAGATGACACATGTCTGGCAGCACCAGCAAGGCATCAACGTGCTGCTGCGTGGTGGGCTGGAGCAGGTCCGGCACTTCTGCGGTTTCAACCAGTACCGGTACCGGCTGGAACCGGGCAAGGCGCTCGGACAGTACAAGCTCGAACAGCAGGGCGAGATCGTGCGCCACTACTTCCTCGCACAGCGTGGACAGCCCACGCCGTACAGCGCGACGCAGTATCTTGCTGCGCTTGGCAGCCAGGGGCCGACCATCGTGTGATGCGTCGACGGCATCGCAAGCGAAGGAAGCCTCCATGCCCGCGCGTTGACTTGCATGACGATGTGGCGGACCATCGGCCACATCGCCATCTGGAGCAGATCATGCCGCGCGTATCGAAAGCGGAAGCGGAGAAGAACCGCGCCATCATTGAGCAGGTGTCCTCGCGGCTGTTTCGCGAGCAGGGCTTCCACGGCATCAGCGTGGCCGACCTGATGGGCGCCGCGGGGCTCACGCATGGCGGCTTCTACGGCCATTTCGAATCGAAGGATGCGCTTGCGGCCATCGCCTGCACCCGGGCATTCGAAGAGTCCGAGGCGCGCTGGCGCAAGCGTGTCGGCGAGGCGCCTGACCATGCCACCGCACTGTCGTCGCTGATCGATGGCTACCTGTCCGCCCGCAATCGCAACAATGCCGGTGCCGGCTGCCCGGTGGCGGCGCTGGCCAACGATGTGGCGCGCGAGTCCGACGACAAGCCGGTGCGTGCCGCCTTCCACCAAGGGCTGGAAGCGCTGGTCGACATCCTGACCGACGTGCAGCCCGACGCCGCTGCCGACGCGCGCCGCAGTGCCGCCCTGGCGCAGATGGCTACGCTGGCCGGCGCGTTGATCCTGTCGCGGGCCACGCAAGGCACGCCGCTCTCGAACGAAATTCTGGCCGCCACGCGGGCCCGGCTGCTCCCGGAAGGCTGACGCGGCGTCAGGCGCGCTACACTGGCGGACTTCGCCGTCCAGCAGTCCCTTGCGAAGTCCCTGAAGATCCAGTCGCCCCAGAAGCCCGCCCGATGTTGAGCCGCACCAGACAAACCCTTATCGCCGTTGTTGCCGTCGTCGTCCTTTTCCTGCTGTGGTTCGTTGGCAATGACAAGCACGACGTGGCGCCGGTTGCCACCGTCGCCGCCCCCGACGAACCCGCCAGCTTGCCGCGCGGCATCCCGCGCAACGGCACGCTCGACCCGATCAGCATCGATCCGAACCGTCCCGCCGACCGGCTCCCCCAGTATCAGGCCGAAGGCCTGGCAGACGACTATCGCAACGACGCGGTGGCAGCAGACGACCGCTATCGCGGCCGCTACTTCATCGTCGAAGGCATAGCCAGCGGCGTGCGCCGCGACGGCGACAACCTGATGCTGGAAATCCGCACCGACAATCCCGGCGAAGTGGTCCGCGCGGCGCTGCTGCGCCAGCAGATCTGCGGCCCGGGCACCCGCGCCTGCGAAGTGGAAGCGCGTGCCACGATGGTCCGGCGCGGCCAGAAGGTGGCCGTGGAATGCACAGGCGCCGGGCAGGCCGAAGGCGGCACGCCGCTGCTGTCCGAGTGCCTGATCCGGGGCGGCGCCAACTGATCTGGCAGATCGGCCAGCGGATACCGCGCAGATGCTTCATCAATCACTTTCGCGATTTGCGGCATCTGTCCCCCGCTGTTCCACGCATTGACTGCCCGCCGGCACGCCTACATTACGCAGGCATGCTGCCGGCAATGCGTCCCTGACCCGCCTCTCGAAGCTCCTGGCCCGAAGCGGATCCGGACGGCCGGCACCCTCGCCGACGCGCATCCAGGATCCAAGATGAAGAGAGCAACGATAGCCGCCACGCTGGCCCTGCTGGCCACGGGCTGTTCCACCTACCAGAGCGTGACGCCGGTCGACCGCGCAGACCAGGTCGACCCGATCGCCGGCTACCAGAACGGAGCCTATGGCGGCCCGGCGCAGTTCCGCGTGGACGGCAACCGCGTAGTGGGCGCCGATGGCGCACTGTTCTGCGTGATCACCCACCAGGTCAATGGCAACGCCTATATCGACGACTTTGCCAATTCGCTGCGGGCGCGCAACTTCGAGGTCAAGATGCTGCCGCCGCATTCGTCGGTGGCATCGTGCCCGATGACGGCCGTCTACACGGCCCAGCGCCAGACCTTCGTCACGCCGTTCCTGGTGTCGGCCGACATCACCGTGTTCCGCAACGGCGAACGCGTGGGCAAGGCCGTGTTCAACGCCAACCGCAGCGCGGGCGGCATCAACCTGAGCCACCTGATCCAGCCCGATGCCAAGATCGACGAACTGGTCGACCGGCTGTTCCCGGGTCTGAAGCCCCAGCCGGCGCCGGCACAGGCGTCGCCCGCCCCGGCACCGGCCGCAGCCCCCGCGGCCTGACGGCCGCAGGGTCGACTCCGGCAGGGCTGGTCAGGCCAGCCGGAATACCTCCACCGCCTGGCGCAGTTCCTGCGCCTGGTGATGCAGGCTCTCGGCCGCTGCGGCCGCTTCTTCCACCAGGGCCGCGTTTTGCTGCGTGACACCGTCCATCTCGGCCACCGCGCCGCTGACCTGGGCCAGCCCTTGTGACTGCTCGCGCGACGCCACGCTGATGTCGCCCATCAGCGCCGCAATGCCTTCCACGCGGCGCACCACATCGTCGATGGCCGTGCCGGCCTGCTGCACGGCCTCGTTGCCACTCTTCAGATCGGCCACGGTCCGTTCGATCAGCTGCTTGATCTCGCCCGCCGCATTGGCGCTGCGCTGCGCCAGGCTGCGCACCTCGCCCGCCACCACGGCAAAGCCGCGCCCGTGCTCGCCCGCGCGGGCCGCTTCCACGGCGGCGTTGAGCGCCAGGATGTTGGTCTGGAAGGCAATGCCGTCGATCATGCCGATGATGTCCACCACCTGCTGCGCATTGCGATGGATATCGGCCATCGTGCCGACCACGCGACCCACGGTGCTGCCGCCCGAACGCGCTGCATCGGCGGCGCTGGCCACGGCCGCGTTGGCGTCGTGCGCATTGTCGGCGTTCTGCTTCACCGCGGCGGACAGTTGCTCGATGCTGGCAACGGTACGCTCCAGGCTGCCGGCCTGCGACGCCGTGCGCGCGGACAGGTCGGCGTTGCCGCTGGCAATCTGGCTGGTGCTGCCCGCAATGGCGCCAATGCTGCCGCGTACCTTGTCGACGATGCCGGTCAGGCCCTGGCCCACGCCGTCGATGGCGCGCATCAGCTGGCCGATCTCGTCGTTGCGGCGGGTATCCAGCCGCGTGGTCAGGTCGCCCGAGGCCAGGCGCCCTGCCGCGTCGGCGGCCTCGCCCAGCGGATGGCTGACCATCCGGCGCAGCAGCCACCAGAACGCGGCCGACACCGCCAGCGCGACCAGCAGGCCGAACGCCAGAAAGCGGTTGCGGCTGGCGACGAGTTCATCGCGCAGCGAAGCCATCGGCACCGTGCCCGCGATCAGCCATTGCCAGTCGGGATAGGTCACGAACGCGGTCAGCCGCTCGGCGGGAGCGCTGTTGCCGATGGCTACCGTGCCGACCACGGCACCGTCCCTGGCGGCAATCATGTCGCGAATCCACGGCTTGCCGTCGGCATCCTTCGCGTCGATCTGCACCGTGCCTTCGGAGCCCGAGCGGTCCACCATGACCTTGCCCTGGTCGGCGCCAGCCTTGGCGTCGATGACGATGAACTGACCATCGGCCCCGATCGTCTTGCGACGGATGCGATTCTTCAGTGCGGCCAGTTCGGCCTCGACGTTCACGCCCACATACAGCGCGCCAACGATCTTGCCGCCGGCATCGCGCACCGGCTCGTACTTGCTCATATAGGGCTTGCCGAACAGCCAGGCCAGCGACCGGTACGACTTGCCCGACGCCACCGCCGCGTAGGCCGGGCTGGAGCGGTCCAGCAGCGTACCCACCGCGCGCTGTCCGTCCTGCTTCTTGAGCGACGTGGTCACGCGGATATAGTCATCGCCGGTACGCGCGAACACGGTTGCCACGACGCCGCCGGTATTGGCGAAAAAGCGATCCGGCACTTCGAAACTGTTGTTCAGCAGCAGGTCGCCGCTGCGAAAGGCCGGCGTGGGCTTGCCGGCCACTTCGATGGACTGGGACGGGTCCACCGCGTACGGGCCGGGCAGCACCGATGCAAAGTTCAGCAGGAAGCGGTCGGCCTCCTGCAGCATGGTGTCATCGAGCTGGGCCACCAGTTCGCGCAGGGTCTGGCTTTCGGCACTGATGGCGTCGCGGGCCTGTGATTCGAGCTGGTTCATGCTGCTGAGCGACAGCGCCAGCGAGAACGCGCAGAAGGCAATGATCTGAACAGCCAGCACAACCAGCGCAATGCGCGTGCCGATGCTCCAGCTGCCGGCGAGCGCGCGCACGCGGCCCGCCGCTGCCTGCTGGGGCAGGGTAAGGGAAGAGGTAGAAGACAAGGGGCGCTCCGTGAATAACGCCATGCGCCGTTGTGACGCACGGGCAACGTCTGCTCTGACGGCAGATCGTCACATCGCAGTTATCGGATGACGCGACAACGCCCTTGAATTAAAGAAATGCTTAATCTAGCTATCGCCGACATATATCACGGCATGACAGGAAAAACGGGCACCGGACGCAACCTCTTGTGGGGGCCGCTTGCCGGTGCTTGCCGCTGAAACACCCCTCTGCAACCAGTTTCAGTGTTTTTGTTGTTGTCTTTCGTTGTGCGCGCTGCGACTCAGCTTTCAAGCTGGCCCAGGCGCACCACCGTCACGCCGGGCCGCAGCTGGCGCAGCGACGGCATCACCAGCACGCAGTTGGCGTACGGCGTGGTCACGGGCTCGCCATCGCGCCAGCCGATCACGGTGCCGGCGTCGGCAAACGTTTCCAGTCCCGTGTAGGGGCCCGCAAAGCGGAAGTCCATGCTGCTGGCCACCACGGGATCGGTCACGCGCACCACGCGCTGGGCGGCGGGCAACGGCCGCAGCCACCCGGCCGGCAGGTCCGCTTGGTCGATGATTCCGGCATTGAGCAGGAAACGCGCGGTGCTGTCGCGTGCCACGTCCACGGCACCGGCTTCCCAGTGCTGGCCGCATTCGATCAGCAGTGCGTTGCGCGGGCTGGCGGCATCGCCAAAACCGGCGTAGTCGCGCATCCGGCGGCCTTCGGGATGGCCCTCGTCGACGATGATGTCTGCCGGCGCCCCCACGGCGCGCGACAGCGCGATGCCCTTGTCCAGCGGGCCCGATACGATCAGCGGACGGCTTTTCTCGTGCATCGAATGCAGGTCGAGCAGCAGGTCAACGGTGTCGATGACCGGGCGCATGGCCCGGGCGCGGCGCAGTTCGGAGGAATCGCGCGACGGGTCGTCGAGCACAGCGGCCGTCCACACGCGGTTGAAGTCCTGGTCGACAAAGCGCGACGCGTCAGGCCTGGCCGCGTCGAACGTGGCATAGGCATCGACGTTGGCAAACGCCAGCGTCAGTTGGCCGCGCCGGGGGCGCAGGCCGTGATCGAGCAGACCCGCCACCGTAATTGCGCCGCACACCTCGTTGCCGTGCGTCAGCGCATTGATCATCACATGCGGACCCGGCAGGCCGCTGTCGAACGTATGCACGTAGGCGATGCCCGTGTTGCCTTCGGCATAGGGGCGGATATCGGGAAACTCGACTTCAACCGGATAGGCGTCGAAGGCGGGGGCACTCTGTGTCATCTGGACTTCCTTGGCTGCCCCTGACGAGGCAACTATAGTTGGCGTCTATCAATGATGGTGAAAATACGCAGCCATCATTCCTCGCCTTTATTCCTTGATATCGGCTGCTTGCACGATCGTCTTGTACTTGGCCGTTTCGCGCTTCACGAAGCTGCCAAACTGGGCCGGATTGGCCGGTTGCACCTCGACACCAGCCTCGGCCAGCTTCTTGCGCACGTCCGGCAGTGCCAGCACGGCCTGCATTTCAGTATTCAGCCGATCGATAACT
This sequence comes from Cupriavidus sp. D384, assembly GCF_001652915.1. Taxonomy (GTDB): domain Bacteria; phylum Pseudomonadota; class Gammaproteobacteria; order Burkholderiales; family Burkholderiaceae; genus Cupriavidus. The sequence continues at coordinate 73,121 of NZ_BBQI01000024.1, read as the reverse complement.
GGCTTCGGTGTAGCACCAGGCGCCATCAATCCAAACCATACTCCCATATCCACACCCTTCAGCGCCGGGGTCTCTGCCAGGGCGGGCACGTTGGGCGCCACGCTGGCGCGCCTGGCCTCCGTCACGCCGTAGGCGCGCACGCGGCCGGCCTGGATATGGGGCAGCGCCGACGACAGCACCATCACCGCGAGGTCGATCTGGCCACCCAGCAGATCGGTGGCCATGGCCGATGCGCCCTTGTACGGCACGTGCGTGATATTGACCTTGCCCTGCTGCTTGATCAGTTCGCCAGCCAGGTTCAGCGGCGTACCCACGCCCGACGACGCGTACGACAGCGTGCCCGGCTTGGCCTTTGCCAGCGCCATCAGTTCGCTGGCGTCCTTGGCCGGCAGTTGCAGCTTGCCGACCAGCACCATCGGCTGGGTGCCGACAAAGGTGATCGGCGCCAGGTCTTTCTCGCCGTCGTAGCGCACGGCCGGATTGGTCAGGCGGGCAATCGACACCTCGCTGCCCGAACCCATCAGCAGCGTGTAGCCGTCGGCCTCGGCCTTGACCACCTTCTGCGCGCCGATGGTGCCGCCTGCGCCACCCAGGTTCTCGATCACCACGCTCTGGCCCAGGCGCTTGCCCAGTTCGGGCGCCACGGTGCGCGCCACCAGGTCGACGCTGCCGCCCGCGGTGTAGCCCACCACCAGCGTGATCGGCTTGGCCGGATAGCCACCGGCCGCCAGGGCGCTGGCCGAAACGAGGGCACTACTGGCAAGGGAAACGGCGGCAAGCGCGCGCAGCATCGGGTTCATGATTTCTCCGGGCAGGTCTGTGAATGTTTTCCGGCGATGGTAGAGAGCGCGCACTGCTGCGGCATGCGGCTTTGGCAATAGCGGTTGCCGTTTCGGCAATGGTCGGGAATGGTGCGCGAGGGCGCACACGCACTACTTTGAGGCGGCCTGCCAGAACGCTTCGGCCAGCGCCCGCATCGGCGCACGCGGCCGGTACAGGCGGATGTCCAGCGCCAGGTCGGCGCTGTCGCCACCGTGCAGGTCGGCCCGCACCAGCCGGCCCCCGTGCAGGTCGTCGGCGATCAGCCGCGCGGGCAGCCAGGCCAGGCCCATGCGCTGGCGCACCATCTCGTGGACCGACTCCGCGAAGTCGCTGACCGCAATCACATCAAGCCAGCTTGCCAGCTTGCGGCGTGCAATTTCCTGGTTGACCATGCGGCCCATGGTCAGCGTCTCGGCGTAGGCGATCATCGGCACCGGCACCGGACGCGCACCGGCCTTCGGCTTCTGGAGCCGGAATTCGGGCGCGCCGCGCGCCGTGGCAGCCGATACGCAGACCAGCCGCTCGACACCCACGGCGTGGAAACGGTAGTGCGCATCGTCGAGCATGATCGGCAGGTCGTGCGGGCTGTAGCAGAGCAGGAAGTCGGCGTCGCCTTCGGTGAACATCTCCAGCGCGTCGTGCGTGGCGTGCGTGGACAGCCGCGTCCGGAAGCCCGCACCAACCGGATCGTCACGCAATGCATCGCGCAGCCCGGCCAGCCACGCGGGCACCATCGAACGGGCCAGGGTCTTGCCCGTGGCAATGGTGATGGTGCTGGCATCGGCCCGGTGCGCGGCACGCAGCGCCACGCGCGTGTCGTCGAGGGTGCGCAGCGCGGTCTGGGCGGCCTCCAGGAACTGCCGGCCCTCGTGCGTGAGCCGCACGGGAAACACGCTGCGATCGATCAGCGGTGCGCCGGCCCACACTTCCAGCGCCTGCATGCGACGTCCGAACGCCGGCGGCGTGACATTGCGCAGCTCCGCGGCACGCGCAAGGCTGCCAGCCTGGGCCAGACAGACGAAATCTTCGAGCCAACGGATATGCATGAGGACCGGGAACGTTGTTGGCGCATTGTAACGTCGCTGTCACGATGCGCTGCGGCGACCTGCTCCAAGCCCATGCCGCTGCGCCGCCTCGGTTAGAATTTTCGCCATGTCTTCCCCCAAGCGCGGCGCCAGCCCATCCTCCTCCGCTGCCGGCCCGTCCGATGCAACGCCATCGGACCGCGCCGCCTTTCCCGAATACACGATCGACGAACTGGCGCGCGCGGCCGGCACCACGGTACGCAATATCCGCTCGTACCAGGACCGCGGCCTGATCGATCCGCCCGAGCGGCGCGGGCGCGTGGGCATCTACACCCAGACCCATCTTGGGCGGCTGCGGCTGATCCATCATCTGCTGGCACGCGGCTATACGCTGGCCAACATCATGGAGCTGCTGAAGGCCATTGTCGAAGGCCACGACCTGCGCTCGATCCTGGGCCTGGAGACCGCGATCAGCAGCCCGTGGACCAGCGAGGCGCCACGCCACTATTCGTACCTGGCACTGGCCCGGCTGTTCGGCCGCGCCATTTCCCGCCCGGCGCTGGCAAAGGCCATCTCGCTGGGATTGCTGGAGCCTGACGGCTTTGGCTATCTGGCGCGCAGCCCGCGCGCCCTGGCGGCTGGCGCGGAGATGGCCCGCGCCGGTTTTCCGCTCGAAGACGTGCTGGACATCATCGACCATGCACGCGGCCACTTCCAGGCCGTGTCGGATCGCATCGTCGGCATGGTGGTGCGCGAACTCGACAAGTTCGGGGAAGGGCAGCTGCCACCGCCGTCGGAAGTGCCGCGCATCGTCGACGTGCTCTGGCGCATTCGCCCGCTGGCACTGGTGGCGCTGGAGACCGAGATGATGCGGTCGCTGGAAATTTCGGCGAACAAGTACCTGGGTGATCGGGTGGCGGCGATTCTCGAACACCTGAACGACAAGCCTGCCGAATAACCGCAGCCCGATGACGACATGCCCCTCCCGCGCACGGGAGAGGCCAATCCCCCTCGGCAATCGTCAGTTACACGGCACTGCGAATCGACGGCGCGCGCGTACTCGCTCCTGCGCGAATAGCCGTATCTTCAATTTCGGCGATCAACGGCATGATGCGGTTCAGTTCGGCACGGTTGTCCTCGTCCCACGGATGGAAGCCCGGGCGGAAGTAATCGAACCATTCCGGAATCATCTTGCGCAGCACGCCGGGTGATCCCCACAGGAAGTTCACCACGCGGCCGAAGCCCAACAGCTTGTTGCGGCACGTCCTGTCGGCCATCACCAGCCGCACGTGGAACACGAACACCATTGCCCAGAACGTGACGGTGGTGGTCAGCATCGTGAACGTACGCAGGAAATATCGATACGGCCCCGGCTTCATCACCGTGTTCCAGACGTCGTAGGCCACGGCCTTGTGTTCGGTTTCCTCCAGCGCGTGCCACGTCCACACCTGCCGGTAGCCGGGCGCGGACTCGCCCATGTGGCGCGGGTCGGACAGCATGCCGCCGGCCAGCATCGCCGTGTAGTGTTCGAGCGCGATGGTGTGGGCCAGCTGCCACGACTTTGGCAGGATCCTGCGTAGCAGGTTCAGCAGCTTCGCCACCGCATTGTCGAGTTTTGACGCGGGCAGCCCCGCATCGTCCAGCAGCCGGTTGTAGAGGATGTGCTCGCGCGTGTGCATGGCTTCCTGCCCGATAAAGCCGGCCACGGCCTGCCTGAGTTCGGGGTCGGTCACGCGGTCGCGGTAGTTGCGCACGCTGTCCATGAAGAAGCGTTCGCCGGCCGGAAAGAAGATCGACAGGGCGTTGATGAAATGGGTCACGTGCTGCCCGCGCTCGTGCCAGTCGCAGATGCGTTCCGGCGGGAGGTGGGGATGCACGTCTCGGCGGACTGGCATCATGATGTGGACTCCTGAGGCTGGGGGGTTGGCACCACGCGGGCACCGTCCAGAAAACGCAGCAGGTCGGCCGCCACGCGCTGCGGGTCTTCTTCCATCGGCACATGGCCAAGACCCGCATAGCGGTGCAGCGTCACGTCGGGGATACGCGCCGCGAACTCCGCGGCATGCGCGGGCGGGATCCAGCGGTCGCGGTCTCCCCACAGCACCAGCGTGGGTTGACGCACGCCGCGCAGCCGCTCCGTGTCGAGCTGATCGAAATCGAGCTTCGGCACCATGCGGCCCACCGCTTCGCGGCTGCCTGCTGCGTAAAAGAAATCGACGTAGCGGCGAAACGTGGCCTCGGGCACGCGCGTCGCATCGCCATACACATCGCGCGTGGCCGCGCGGATGATCCACTCGGGCAGCAGCCACGGCGCCGACCAGCGCACCGCCGCGTGGCGGAACAGGTCGATATAGATCGGCAGCTTCATCGGAAAGCCCGCCGCGTCGATCAGCACCAGCCGGTTCACCATGGCCGGGCGGCGCGCGGCGAGATCCCATGCGATCAGTCCGCCCAGCGAGTTGCCGATGAACGTGGCACGCGACAGGTTCAATGCGGCCAGGAAGCCGTCGATAAAGCTGCGGTAGGCGTCGATATCCATCGTCGCGATGCGGCCGCGCGCATCATGCAGCGGCCCCGTCAGACCAAACGGCGCGAGATCCAGGCGAATCACGCGATAGCGCTGGCGCAGCGCGGGCATCAGCCCTTCCCATGTGTGCAGCGATGCGCCGAAACCATGGATCAGCACCAGCGGCTCGCCCTCGGGCACCCCTTCCTCGGTGTAATGCACGAGCGCGCCCATCACCTGGATCCAGCGCGACGCAGGCAGCGCATGGCGGCGCGCCAGCGTGTCGCGCGACAGGCTGACCAGGCCCACACGGCCCTGGCCGAACCAGCGCGTGAACGTGCCCGGCGGCGACTGCAACGCGGCCTCGCGCGACAGCGCGGCGCGCGTCATGCGCGCTCTCCGCCGCGTGCCGGTGCCGTGGCGGCATCCGGTACAAGCTGCTTGCGCTTGCGTCGCGTCTCGCGCACCACCAGCGACTGGTAGGCAGCCGGCAGCAGGCGCGCCATCGCATCGGCGGCCACAGCATCGGGCCCGATCAGGACGCGACGCTTGTTGGCGCGCACGCCGTCCAGGATCACGCGCGCAGCCTTGTCGGCCGTGGTGATGAAGAACTTCTCGAATTCCTCGCGTCCCTGCTGGGCGTCACGCACCAGCAGGCCGTTGACGCTGGGCGATACCCGGCTGGCCCGCGCGATATTGGTCTTGATGCCGCCCGGGTGAACGGTGGTGGCCGACACGCCGCAGTCCATCAGGTCCAGTTCCTGGCGCAGCGCTTCGGTGAAGCCGCGCACCGCGTACTTGCTGGCGTTGTAGGCGCCCATGCCCGGCTGCGCGAACAGGCCGAACACGCTGGACGTATTGATCACGTGGCCCTCGCCGCTGGCCTTCAGGTGCGGCAGGAAGGCCTTGGTGCCGTACACCACGCCCCAGAAGTTGATGCCGATGATCCATTCAAGGTCGTCGTAGCTCATGCCCTCGACCGTGCTCGACAACGCCACGCCGGCGTTGTTGAAGATCAGGTTCACATGGCCGTGGTCGCGCACCACGGCATCGGCCCAGGCATAGACTGCCGCACGATCGGCCACGTCGACCGTGGCGATGGTGGCGCGCACGTCCGGCGCCAGGCGCTGTACGTCGGCCAGCGTCTGCGCCAGCCCGGCTTCGTTGCAATCGGACAGCGCCACGTGGCAGCCCGCCTGCGCGAGCTGCGTCGCCAGGCAGCGGCCCATGCCCGAGCCGGCGCCCGTGATCGCGGCAACCCTGTTGCGGAAATCCTTCATGCGTGTCTCCTCTGGTCTTGTGTCTTGTGTCTTGCGTCTTGCGTCTTGCGTCTTGCGTCTTGCGTCTTGCGTCTGGTGACTTGCGGGGTGGGAGCGGACAACGGCTGGCTTCAGGCGCGGATCGGCCCGGCATGCGCGGCGTCCGCCAGCGGTTCGACGCTGGTGTGGCGCACGGGCCAGCGTTCGTAGTCGCTCATGCGGAACGACTGCGTGGCGCGGCGGAACTGGAACGTAAAGCCCGGCCACAGCGTGGTGTTCTTGTTGCTGCGCGGATCGATGTACCAGCTTGCGCAGCCGCCAGCGGCCCAGATCGCGTGCCCGAGCTTCTGCTGGATGCCGCGATTGAACGCCGCCTGCACCGGCGGGCGCACGTCCACGGCCTGCACGCGCTCTTGGCGCATCTGGCGCAGCGCATCGAGCACGTAGCGCACCTGCGACTCGATCATGAACACCATCGAGCTGTGGCCCAGTCCCGTGTTGGGGCCGACGATCAGGAACAGGTTCGGGAAGCCGGCCACCGTGGTGCCCAGGTACGCCTCGGCGCCATCGCGCCAGGCATCGAGCAGGTCGCGGCCATCGCGGCCGACGATCACGCCGCGCGGCAGCGGATCGGTGGCGTGGAAGCCGGTGCCAAGGATGATCGCGTCGGCGGCCCGGCGCGTGCCGTCGCGCAGCACCACGGCATCGGCCTCGACGTGATCGATGCCGGTGGTCACCACATCGACATTGCTGCGCAAGAGCGCTGGATAGTAGTCGTTCGAGATCAGCACGCGCTTGCAGCCGATCGTGTAGTTCGGCGTCAGCGTCCGGCGCAACGCTGGGTCGCGCACCTGCTTTTTCAGATGGCGGCGCGCCACGCGTTCCACGGCCTTCATGAGCTTCGGATGCACCACGAAGCCAAGTACGCGCGATTCGAGCATCCAGTACAGGCTGGTGCGCATCAGCGCCTGCGTGAAGGGCAGATGGCGGAACAGCCAGCGCTCCGTGCCCGTCACTTCACGGTCGGGCTTGGGCATGATCCACGGCGGCGTGCGCTGATACAGGTCGAGCTGCGCCACCTGCGGTGCGATCTGCGGGACGAACTGGATGGCGCTGGCACCAGTGCCGATCACGGCCACGCGCTTGCCGGCCAGCGGATAGTCATGGCGCCATTGCTGCGAATGAAACACGGTGCCGGCGAAGCGATCGAGCCCGGGGATATCGGGAATCGACGGCCGGCTCAGGCCGCCCATGCCCGCGACCAGCACACGGGCGCGCACGCGGCGCCCATCGCGCATCTGCAGGCGCCAGAGCGCGGCGGGCGCGTCCCATTCGGCGTGCGCCAGTTCATGGCCCAGCCGCAGGTGCGGACGCAGGCCAAAGCGGTCGGTGCAGTGTTCCAGGTAGAGGCGGATCTCGGGCTGGGTCGAGAACATGCGCGACCAGTCGGGGTTGGGCGCGAACGAGAACGAATAGAGATGCGATTGCACGTCGCAGGCGCACCCCGGGTAGTGGTTGTCGCGCCAGGTGCCGCCCACCGCATCGGCCTTCTCGAAGATCAGGAAGTCATCGACGCCGGACTGCTTCAGGCGGATACCCATGCCGAGCCCGGCAAATCCGCTGCCGATGATGGCGATATCGCATGCCTGCTCCGCTTCGGTCGGAAGATGAGCCTGCAGGTCCGGGGATGCATTCATGGGGCCGCTTTCCAGTGCGGGGCAACGAGTCATCGTCGTTCCACGACTATCTCATTGACACCGTTGATCGTGACATTGAACGATGTCATCGTAGGCACCGGTATCTGGCCGGTCAATGCGACGGTTTGAAGGATTGCTCTATTTTTGGCGCATTTCCAGTGTCGTATACGGCACATTAAACGGCGTTCGTGCCGAAAGACCGGCAGCGGGCGCGGTGGTCAGTCGTGCGTTTGAAACCCATGCGCCAGTGCGAAATAGTTTTGGGCGTTTCGGCAGAATCGCAACGCCGCCACGCTGGGGACGTACCCGGCGCTGCGCGGCCACGCCATCGGCCGCCAGAGCCGCACCGAAAAACCCGTCACGGAGACACCATGCCCACGCCTGCCCACGCTGCCGCACCGCCCGAGCCGCATCCATCGCCTGATCCGTCGCGCCGCCTGTTCCTGAAAGTGGGCGCGGGCTTCTCGGCGGCCATTGCCTGCTCGGCGCTGTTGCCCGCGCTGACCGGCTGCTCGCCGGCGGACACACCGCCGCAATCCGGCATGGCCTTCCTGCGGCCCGCCGATGTCGCGCTGTTTGCCGCGCTGCTGCCGGCCGTGGCGATCGACCTCCAGACACTGGACACCACCGCGCGTCGCCAGCGCATCGACGCTGCCATCAGGAACGTCGACAGCACGATTGCCGCCATGGGCCAGAACGGCCAGCACGAACTTCGCAAGCTGCTGGACCTGCTTGCCAGCACGCCGCTGCGCTGGGCCCTGGCTGGCGTACGGGCTTCGTGGGACCAGGCCACGCCCGAACAGGTGACCGCCTTCCTGGCGCGCTGGCGCGGCAGCCGCTTTGCCACGCTGAATGCCGGCGGCGTGGTGCTGGTAAAGCTGACCAGCGTGGCCTACTTCGTACTGCCTGACACCTGGGCGGCCAGCGGCTATCCCGGCCCCAATCCCGCGGTCTACCGCGCCCTTCACAGCTAGGCCCGCAGCGGAATTCCACATGCCGATCAACGATATCTACAGCGCCGGCATCGCGTCCGGCTGGAAGGTGCTCGACGCCGCCACGTTCACCGCGCCCCGCACGCTCGAAGCCGATGTCGCCATCGTCGGCACCGGCGCAGGCGGTGGTATCGCGGCCGAGGTGCTCAGCGACGCAGGGCTCACGGTGCTGCTGCTGGAAGAGGGCGGGCTGCATACGTCCGACAGCTTCCGGGACATGGACGAAGCGCGCGCCTATCGCGATCTGTACCAGGAGGCCGCTGCACGCGCCACGTCGGATGGCGCCATCTCCATCCTGCAGGGCCGCGCCGTGGGCGGCAGCACCACGGTGAACTGGTCATCGAGCTTCCGCACGCCGCCGCAGACCCTGGCGCACTGGGCCGCCGAACACGCAGTCACTGGCCACGGCGAGGCGGACATGGCCCCGTGGTTCGCGCAGATCGAGGAACGCCTGGGCATGGCGCCATGGGCGATGGACCCGAATCCCAACAACGCGGTGCTGCGGCGTGGCTGTGAAAGGCTGGGCTGGGAATGGCACGTGATTCCGCGCAACGTGAAGGGCTGCTGGAATTCCGGCTATTGCGGGCTGGGCTGCCCGGTCAACGCCAAGCAGTCGATGCTGGTGTCGACCATTCCAAACGCGCTGGCGCGCGGCGCCACGCTGGTGCACCGGCTGCGCGTGCGCACCATCGACCATGACGGCAAGGCCGTGCGCGGCCTGACCGGCGATGCCCTGGGACAGGACGGCTACACGCCGACCGGCGTCAGCGTCAGTGTTCGGGCCAGGTACGTGATTGCCGCCGGCGGGGCCATCAACACGCCCGCACTGCTGCTGCGGTCGCGCATCCCCGATCCGCATGAGCGGATCGGCCAGCGCACGTTTATTCATCCGGTGAATTTAAGCATCGCCGAAATGCCGGAGAAAATTGATCCATATTATGGAGCGCCGCAATCGGTGGCTTCGGACCATTTCCAGTGGCGCGACGGTGCGACAGGCCCGATGGGGTACAAGCTCGAAGTACCGCCGATGTTCCCGGGCATCAGTGCCGGCGTTTTCAATGGCCTGGGCCAGGCACTGCAACGCGAGATGGCCGCGTTGCCGTATACCAACGCCATGCTGGCCCTGCTGCGCGATGGTTTCGTGTCGGACAGTCCGGGCGGACGCGTAAAAATTGCAGACGACGGCAGCCCCGTGCTGGACTATGAAGTGAGCGACTACGTATGGGATGGCGTGCGGCGTGCCTACCTGAGCATGGCCGAGGCCCAGTTTGCGGCCGGCGCCCGGCGCGTGAGACCAGCCCATCTCGATGGCAATTCCTACACGACCTGGGCGCAGGCGCGCGAGGCCATCGGCCATCTGCCCCTGAAGAAATTCCGCGTGCTGCTGTTCAGCGCCCACCTGATGGGCGGCTGCGCGATGAGCGAAGACCCTGCGCGCGGTGTGGTGAACAGTGCCGGACGCCATCATCATCTGCAGAATCTGTACGTGTTCGATGGTTCGGCATTTCCGACAAGCATTGGTGCCAATCCCCAGTTGTCAGTGTTCGCATTGACGGCGCAGAATGCCTCTGCGATGCGCAAGACCATCATGACGTGACCGGATTCCTGCCAGGCAACGCGGTGCGCGGCAGGGGCTTGCAATTTAGAGCAAGTCTTCGAAAAATGGTCTTGTGAAACGCTCGGAGCGCTGGATAGGCTCCCTACAACCGTTTGAAGCATCCGTATGCCATCAGAGCAAGGAGCGGACGGTCGTGGATTTGTAGTTTTTTTTGCAGGGGTCCACAGCGGTATTTCAGCGAGAGACGCCCCCATGAAGACCGGGAAAACCACGGCAGGAGATACCAAGGCTCGCATCCTCGATGCGACCGAGAAGTTGTTCATTGAGGTTGGCTATGAAGCGACTTCGCTCAGGCAGGTAACGTCCCGAGCGATCGTCAATCTGGCCGCCGTCAACTATCACTTCCGCAGCAAGGAAATCATGATGCAGTCGGTGCTGAGCCGCCGGCTGGATCCGCTCAACACGCGGCGGCTTGCGTTGCTGGATGCCTGCGAGGCACGCTGGCCCGGCAACGCCATCCGTTGCGAACACGTGATGGGGGCCTTGTTCGTGCCCGCGCTGCAGATGGCGCGCGAGCCCGATATTGGCGGCCCGTCGTTCCTGCGCCTGCTTGGGCGCGTGTATTCCGATACCTCACCGTTCATTCAGTCCTGGCTGATGGGGCATTACGCACCGGTGTTCGGACGCTTCTTCGAGGCATTTGCACGGGCGCTGCCCGACGTGCCACGGCAGGAACTGGGCTGGCGCCTGCACTTCGCCCTCAAGGCGCTGGCGGGCGTGCTGGCCGGCGACGAACTCGGCAACCTGATGCCGGCGTTCACGCAGGGCAAGCGAATGAGCGACGCGCAGGTACTGGCGCAACTGACGTCGATGGTGGTGGCTGCCCTCAAGGCACCGTCGCCAGCGGTGCAGGAGCTGGGCGCCCTGCAGGAGGTTTTCGAAATCGGCGAGGCCCAGCACGCCGACGAACAGGCCAGCATCGCGGCGATGGCCGCCACGGCCGAAAGCGAAGCCCAGGAGCTTGCCGCCGCCACGGCCGCGGCAATGGGCCGTGCGCGGCGCAGCGCGCGTGCCGCACGCAACGAAACCACGACGCGTCCGCCAACCGCCAGCATGGCGGTGCGCCGCGAGCACTGCGCCACCTTCCCCAGCAATCCGCTCGACGACTGGATGCGTACCCGCCCCAGGACATAGCGGCACGCCGTCGCGGTCTCCACCGGGACCGCGACGCGCGCTGCGGCGAGCCGCGACGGTAACCGTCGCCTTCATCCCCACCCTGTCGATCCACCACGCCAACCGCGAGGTGTGACCCGCTGCGCGCCGCGGTTCCGGTGCGCATCCAGCCTGCCGTGTCCCACACGGCCGGAAGGGCCCCGTCTTGCCCGAAGAAATGCAAAACACACTGGAGACTCGCAATGAAGCAGATGTTCGTGATCGCCGCGTTTGGCGGCATCCTCGGATTCCTCGCCACGCCGCCCGGCAGCCTGTTCGAAGCTCACGCCCAGGGCGCACCGGCCGCACAGCCCGCGCGCGCGCCCACGCCTTACGACGGCCTGCCGACTTCGCAACAGACCGCACTGTTCGCCAGGCAGATTGCCAGCGGCGAACTGGCGTCGATGTCCGACACGCAGGTGCTGGCCGTGTTCGACGCCCTGCAGCCCGAGGCGTTGCTGACGTGGGCGCGGCAGGAAATCAACCGCTATCCCGAATACGAATACTGGATGACACGCCAGGAGCGCCTTAATGGCCAGTGGCAGGACAAGCCCGCACGCATGATGATCCGCTACCGCCATCTGCCGCGCCAGCTCTACGCGAAGTGGCTGCCCAACGGCGTGCAGGCCGGCCAGGAAATCATCTACGACGAGACCCGCCGCAAGGAAGAGATGTACGGCCATCTGGGCGGCATCATGGGCTTCACGTCGATCTGGACCGCCATCGACGGCACGCTGGCGAAATCGCAATCGAACCATACCGTGCGCGATCTCGGCTTCCAGTTCGTGCTGTCGATGCTGGAGCGCGACGCCAGGACGCTGCGCGCCGCGGGCCTGTCAGAGAAATACACGCGCGCAGAGATCGTGCAGGAACAGGGCACACGCATGGTGGCGCTGACCTGGGATCTGCCGGAAGGCGCGCCGAAGTACTACGCCAAAAAGGTGCAACTGACATTCGACCTCAGGCATCCATGGCCGCGCACCGAAACGGCATGGGATACCGACGGCAACATGACCGAGAAGATCGTCTTCGAGAAGGCCGTGAAGAAGACGTTCGATGCGTCGGCATTCGACCCCGCCAACAGCGAATACAAGTTCTGATGCAGCCGGCGCCAGGCGCCACCCCCGTTTGAATGTGCGCACAACGGGCCGCGCACGCGGTTTGAACAGCAGCGCGAGGCGCTTGGCGGACAACGGCAGACGGCACAGCGGCAATGTTTGGAACGAGCGCTCTATTGCGCCAAGGCGCTTGAAACGCGAGATTCCGACCACCGTGCGACACCTCGGCCAGTGCCGGTGCGCCCGTCATAAGAACGAGGAGACCACCATGAAACAGTCGAACTTTCGACGCACCGCTTTTGCCTTGGCTGGGGTAAGCCTGACGATCGCGCTCTCCGCCTGCGGCGGTGGCGACGGCGACCCTGGCGGTACCACGCCGCAAGCCGCCGCGCAGCAATGCGCCACCAATGGAACGTGCACGCCGTCGGGCCCCACGGTCAACCAGCCGGTGGCCGCGATCTGCCCCAGCGTGCTGGACTTCAACACCACGTACACCGGCGGGTCGGGCGCGGGCGAGTTCGTAAAGATCCAGCTCGACAGCACGAAGGGCACGTATCGCATCCAGTTCCTGGAATCGCCGGTCCCGCAGACCACTGCCGATATCTACCCCACGCGCGCCGGCGTCACCGTCACCGGCACGATGTCGCATCCCACCCGGCCGTTGCCCACCGAAGCCCAGAACAACTGCGCATACGAACTGAAGACCGCGACGGCATCCGACGGCAAGTCGCAAGCGCTCATCGATCCGGCCAATCCCCCGATCCTGTTTGTCGGCAATGGCGTTGCCGGCGGCGGCATCCCGGGTGCCACGATCAAGTACAACGGCCTCGGCGGCACCGACGCCGTCCCCGGCTTTGGCGCCATTCCGGCCACGACCTTCGCGATGTATCCGGTGCTGGCCTTCGCCGAAACCGAGACCGACTTCAGCAAGGTGGCCGGCAGCTACAACGTGCTGGGCTACCACCTGATTCCGTCGGGTGGAGATCCGGTCTCGACGGACCATTTCGTGCCCACGGTCGCCAACAAGGTGGAAACCATCAACGCCGACGGCACCTGCACGGTGGCTTCGGGCAACTGCGTGACCACCGGCAAGGCCTGGAAGCTGCGCGCAGGCACCGACGGCGCTTTCGAGAGCTTCGACTCCAGCGGCCTGAAACCGTATCCGTTCTTCTTCACCCAGACGTTCGCGGCCGGCAACCAGACGCTGGCCAAGGGTGTGCTGATCGTGGGCAAGCTCGAAGGCAAGCTGGTGCCGTTGCTGGTGCGCGTGGGCTACGCGCGCGTCGACTTCTCGGACCTTACCAACATCATCCTCAGCGTCGACGACGAATCCGGCATCGCGCTGCTGTCGCCAACCACCGCCACTACCGCCACCGCACTCAAGGGCGGCTACGTCGGCTCGGGCAGCGACTTCAGGTACGTCGCGTCGTCGCTGCATGACAACGTCGGGGCCTGGCTCGATCCACAAGACCCGTCGCTCACGCCGATCGGTGGCTTCCAGATGGATCTCACGCAGGCCACGCGGCCCGGCGTGGTGACCACCGTCGACAACAGCGGCCAGACCGGCGCGCTGATCACCACCGGCCCCGTGTACGCCCACCTGTTCGGCAACGCCGCCAGCCCGACCTTCCGCGTCAGCGCGGTGGCAAACCGCTAGCGGACGACGCGCGCCCGGATCCCTGCCTCACACCATAAGAAAGCACCAAGGAGACTTCATCATGCAGCTGCCGCAATCGCTTCGTCCGTACGCCGCCGGCGCCACCACGCAGCGGCCCTGGGTACCGCGCCTGGCGCTGGCCCTTGTCACCACCGCCTTGCTGGCCGCGTGCGGCGGCGGTGGCGGCGACGGCGGCGGCAGCAGCACGCCCGCCGCGGTGACCCCGCGCCTGTGCCCCGCATCGGTTGACTACTCGACGCCATATATCGGCGGCACGGGCTCCGGCGAACTGGTCAAGGTGCAGATCGACACCACTCAGAAGACATGGGCCGTGACGTTCCTCGATTCGTCGGTGCCGCGCAGCGCCGGCACGGTGTCGCCCACGCGCTCGGACCCCACCGACGGCAAGAACGTGATGACCGGCACGCTGGTACAGGAAACCGGCCTGCCGACACAGAAGCTGAACCAGTGTGCGTTCGTGCTGCAGGGCGCCAGCCTGGACCCGGCCCGGCCGGCCAAGCTGTTCCTGGGCGAGGGCGTGATGGGCGGCACCATCCCCGGCGCCCGCATCCAGTTCAACGGCCTGCTGGGCGCGGGCGCGGTGCCCGACACCACGTTCCCGTACTTCCAGTTCATTGGCTTCGCACAGACCGAGACCGACCTCGGCAAGATCGCCGGCCTCTACAACGGCTCGGGCTTCCACGAGATTCCGTCAAAGAACTTCGCGCAGGTGGCGCAGGATTACAGGATGTCGCTGGCGGCCGACGGCTCGTACACGGTCTGCGACAACAAGGCCGGGGGCACCTGCAAGCAGAAGGGCAACAAGTTCGCGGCGCAATCGAATGGCACGCTGCTGTCGACCAACTATGAGGGCGAACAGGCGCCGACGCTGGGCAATGTGATGGGGCGCGCCTACCTGATTGTCGGCAAGCTGCGCGGACAACTTGTGCCGGTGATGATCCGCGTCGGCTACGCCAGCGCCGACAAGCTGCCGCTGGGTGCCGACGACGAGATCGGCATCGGCATGATGGCACCGGCCGTGTCCGCCACGCAGGGCGCCATCAACGGCGAGTACGTGGGCGTCGACAGCAACTTCGACTACAAGACCACGGCGCTGGTTGGCGCAGACGCCGCCATGCTCGACCCGTTCCATGCATCGGACGCCACGCGCGCCATTGCGCTGAAGCTCGACTTCTCGCAGACCACGGCAGGCGTGATCACCACCACGCGCAAGGAAGGCACGCCCGGCATCACCGGCAAGCTGATGTTCACGGGCGGCGTATTCGGATTCCTGGAGGACCGCAACGGCAGCCCGTACTTCACGATCGGCGCGTTCGTCGAATAACAAGAAACGGGGAGACAGACAATGCAGAACAAGCGACTTGCCCTGAAACATCTTCTGGCCGCGGCAACCACCGTTGCCGCGTGCCTTGCCGCGCCCGCGCACGCCCAGAAGGCGGGCGACAACGTGGTGTCGGCCGGCTGGTTCCACATCCAGACGTTCGGCACCAGCGGGCCGCTGACCACCAATGTCGTGGATGTGCCGATCAACTACCCGCTGGGCCTGCCTTCGTCGTTCTCGGCGCCGGGCAGCGGCCTGTCGTCGTCGAATGCCGACACACTGGGCCTGACGTTCAGCCATTTCGTGACTGACCACATCGCCATCACCGCCGTGGGCGGCATTCCGCCCACGTTCAAGATCTACGGCCACGGCGAGCTGATCCCGCCCGGGCCGGCCGGTGCGCTGGGCCGCCAGAGCCTGGGCGATCCGTCGCTGAATCCGATCATCACCCAGGCACGGCAATGGAGCCCGGCGGCCATGGTGCAGTATCACTTCCGCTCGCCAGGCGTGACGTTCCGGCCGTTTGTGGGCGTCGGCGTGTCGTACAACTTTTTCACCGATATCAAGGTGAACCCGGCGTTCGCCCAGTCGGTCAACAACAACCTTGGCGCCATCCTGGCTGCGGGCGCCGGTATCCCGGGGCAGACATCGGTCAGCGCCGATGCCTCGTCGTCGTGGGCGCCGGTGTTCAATATCGGCGGCACCTACAACTTCAACGAGCACTGGGGCGTCACCGGCGCCGTGACGTACATTCCGCTGAAGTCGGAATCGACGATGACGATCAAGGCTTCGGACGGCACCGTGCTGTCGACGTCAAAGACCACACTGCGGCCCAATCCGCTGGTGTTCTTCCTGGCGGCGACATACAAGTTCTGAACACCGCATCGCGCGCACCATAAAAAAGGGCGGGGCCATCACGGCCTCGCCCTTTTTGCTTCCGCTTGCGGCGGTGCGTTACTGCGTGGTCTGCGCCGCCGGTTGCGGCGCCGCCTGCGCCACCGCCCCGGTTTCGTTCAGCCCGCCACCCAGCGCGCGATACAGGTCGATCGCGTTGGTCAGACGCAGCTGGCGCGCCTGCACCAGCGCCTGCTCGGCCGAGAACAGCTGGCGCTGCGCATCAAGCTCGTCGAGGTAGCTCGCCACGCCGCTGCGGAAACGCAGGCGCGACAGCTCGTAGCGCGCGGCTTCCGCATTGCGTTGCTGCTCCTGGCCCGCCACCTGCTCTTCGAGCGTGCCGCGCGCCACCAGCGCATCGGCCACTTCGGAAAACGCGGTCTGGATCGTCTTCTCGTAGTTGGCGATCTGGATGTTCTTGCGCACGTTGGCCAGGTCCAGGTTCGACAGGTTGCGTCCGTAGTCGAAGATCGGCAGTGTCAGTTGCGGCGAGAACGACCATACCCCGGCACCGTGATCGAACAGGTTGGTGAACGACGTGCTGATGTTGCCGGCGTTGGCCGTCATCGTGATCCGCGGGAAGAAGGCCGCGCGGGCGGCCCCGATGTTCGCGTTGGCGGACAGCAGCGCCTGTTCGGCCTGGCGGATATCCGGACGCTGCGTCAGCAGTTCCGAAGGCAGGCCCTCGGGAATGTCGCTGATGATGCGTTCGTCCGACAGGCGCATCGGCGCCGGCAGGTTCGGGATCTCGGCGATCGGCTTGCCTACCAGCACTTCGAGCGCGTTCTGCGCCTGGGCACGCTGGCGTGCCAGCTGCGCGGCAGACACGCGTGCCTGCGCCACCAGCGATTCATTGTCGCGCAGGTCCAGCGCCGAGGTGGCGCCGGCATCGAAACGCTTCTTCGACAACTCGTACGTGCTTTGGCGCGCCTCCAGCGTCTCGCGCGCCAGGTCGTACTGCTCGGCGGCGGCGCGCTCGGCCAGGTAGGCCTTGGCAACTTCGGAGACCAGCGAGATATACGCGGCGCGATGTGCCTCCTCGGTGGAGAAGTACTGCGCCAGCGCGGCATTCGACAGGCTGCGTACGCGGCCGAAGAAGTCCAGCTCCCACTGCGTCACCGACAGGCCCACCTGATAGATGTTGCCGGTGAACGACTGGGAGACGCCCGATGTGGCCCCCGAGAAGCGGCCGCGCTGGAAGCTGGCGTTGCCGTTCACGGTCGGCAGCAGGTCGGCCCGCTGGATCTGGTACTGCGCACGCGCTTCCTCGATACGCAGCGCGGCCGTGCGCAGGTCGCGGTTGTTTTCCAGCGACGTGGCAATCAGCGTCTGCAGGCGCGGATCGGTGAAGAACTCGCGCCAGCCGATATCGGTGGCCTTGCGCGTTTCACCGCTCTTCACCTCGGCCGTGGCGTAGCCTTCCGGCGCGGCCGGATAGCTGCCTGCCACGGGGGCGGCGGGACGGTCATAGTGCGGCGCCAGCGTGCAGCCGCTCATCACCCCGGCCACCAGCAGCAATGTGGTCAAAGTCTTGGTCATTGTCAGATTTCCTTCTGGCTGCTTTCCAGACGTGCCTGCTCACGTTCGTGCTGGGCCTTGCTGCCCTTGAACCGGCTGCGAACCACCACGAAGAATACCGGCACCAGGAAAATCGCCAGTACCGTTGCCGTGATCATGCCGCCCATCACGCCGGTACCGATGGCGCGCTGGCTGCCCGAGCCCGCGCCAGTGGAGATGGCCAGCGGCAGCACGCCCAGGATAAACGCCATCGACGTCATCAGGATCGGGCGGAACCGCAGGTGCACCGCTTCAAGCGTGGCGTCGACCAGGCTGCGGCCCTGCGCCTGCAGGTCCTTGGCGAATTCCACGATCAGGATGGCGTTCTTCGCCGACAGACCGATCGTGGCGATCAGGCCCACCTTGAAGTACACGTCGTTGGGCATGCCGCGCAGCGTCACGCCCAGCAGCGCGCCGATCACGCCCAGCGGCACCACCAGCAGCACCGAGACCGGGATCGACCAGCTCTCGTAGAGGGCGGCCAGGCACAGGAACACGATGATCAGCGACAGCGTGTACAGGATCGGTTCCTGCGAGCCGGCCAGGCGTTCTTCATACGACTGGCCCGACCACTCGAAACCGAAGCCCGGCGGCAGCTTGGCGAAGTTCTCCTCCATCACCCGCATCGCCTCGCCAGTGGACTTGCCCGGCGCGGCCTGGCCCGCCAGCTTCACCGCCGGCATGCCGTTGTAGCGCTCCAGGCGCGGCGAGCCCATGATCCACTGCGACGTCGAGAACGCCGAGAACGCCACCATGTCGCCGTTCGCGTTGCGCACGCGCAGCTTGCCCAGGTCGTCAGGCAGCAGGCGATCCGAACCCTGCGCCTGCACGATCACGCGGCGCACGCGGCCTTCGTAGATGAAGTCATTCACGTACGACGAGCCAAACGAGATCGACAGCGTCTGGTTGATGTCGGCCACCGCCACGCCCAGCGCGCGCGCTTTCTCGCGGTCGATGTCGATACGCAGCTGCGGCGCGTCTTCCTGGCCTTCCGGACGCACGCCCACCAGTGCCGGCGACTTCGCGGCCATGCCGAGCATCATGTTGCGCGCTTCCATCAGCTTGGCGTGGCCCTGGCCTGTGCGGTCCTGCAGACGGAAGTCGAAGCCCGACGAATTGCCCAGCTCGGAGATGGCCGGCGGGTTCAGCGGGAAGATGATCGCGTCCTTGATGAACGACAGCGCGCCGAACGCACGGCCCACCAGCGCCTGCGCGGTCTGGTCCGCACCCGGACGCTCCTTCCAGTCCTTCAGGCGCACGAACGCGATACCGCCGTTCTGGCCGCGGCCGAAGAACGAGAAGCCGGCCACCGTGATCATCTGGTCCACCACCTTCGATTCCTTCTGCAGGTAGTAGTCCTCGATCTGCTTGAGCACGCCGATCGTGCGCTCTTGCGTGGCGCCCGTGGGCAGCTGCACCACCGTGATCATGTAGCCCTGGTCTTCGTCAGGCAGGAACGACGACGGCAGGCGCTGGAACAGCAGCACCACACCGGCGATGATCACCGCGTAGACGATCAGGTAGCGGCCCGAGCGCTTGAGAATGCGCGCCACGATGCCCTGGTAGCCGGTCGATGCCGTGGCAAACGTCCGGTTGAACCAGCCGAAGAAGCCCTTCCGCTCGTGGTGATGACCCGCTTCCACCGGCTTGAGCAGCGTCGCGCACAGGGCCGGCGTCAGCGTCAGCGCCAGGATGGCCGAGAACACCATCGACGAGATCAGCGACAGCGAGAACTGGCGGTAGATGTTGCCGACCGAACCCGAGAAGAACGCCATCGGGATGAACACGGCGGTCAGTACCAGCGTGATGCCGACGATGGCGCCCGTGATCTGGCTCATGGCCTTGCGGGTGGCTTCGCGCGGCGAGAGACCTTCCTCGCTCATGATCCGCTCGACGTTCTCGACCACCACGATCGCGTCGTCCACCAGGATACCGATGGCCAGCACCATGCCGAACATGGTCAGCACGTTGATCGAGAAGCCGAACGCCAGCATCGCGCCGAACGTACCGAGCAGCGCCACCGGCACCACCAGCGTGGGAATCAGCGTGGCCCGGAAGTTCTGCAGGAACAGGTACATCACCAGGAACACCAGCACCACGGCTTCCAGCAGCGTCTTGACCACTTCCTCGATCGAGATCTTCACGAACGCGGACGTGTCGTAGGGAACGCTGAATTCGTAGTCGGGCGGGAAGAAGCGCTGCAACTCTTCCATCTTGGCGCGCACCGCGGTGGCGGTAGCCAGTGCATTGCCCGTGGGCGACAGCTTGATGGCGATGGCCGATGCCGGCTTGCCGTTGATGCGGGCCAGCGTCGAATAGTCGGCACCGCCCAGCTCCACGCGGCCCACGTCCTTGATGCGCACCGACGAGCCGTCCGGATTCACGCGCAGCAGGATGTTGGCGAACTGTTCGGGCGTGGTCAGCCGGCTTTCGGTGTTGACCGTGGCATTCAGCTCGGTGCCGCGCGGCGACGGCGTACCGCCGAGTTCGCCCACGGCCACCTGGATGTTCTGCTCCGATACGGCGGCGGTCACATCCAGCGGCGTCAGGTTGTAGCCCGTCAGCTTGGCCGGATCCAGCCAGATCCGCATGGCGTACTCGGTGCCGAACAGGTCGGCGGCACCCACGCCGGGCACGCGGCGGATCGAATCCACCACCTGCGCCGACACGAAGTTGCCCAGCTCGATCGCATCGGATTTACCCGATTTCGACGAGACCGTGATGAACATCATGTAGTTGTTGCCGGCCTTGTCGACCCGCACGCCCTGTTGGCGCACTTCCGCCGGCAGACGCGCTTCCACGCGCTTCAGGCGGTTCTGCACTTCCACGGAGTTCAGGTCGGCGTTCGAGCCCGGCGCGAACGAGATGTTGATCGTGGCCAGCCCCGACGATTCGCTTTGCGATTCGTAATAGAGCAGGTTGGGTGCGCCGTTGAGCTCCTGCTCGATCGGCGTGATCACCGAGTCCTCGATCGTCTTGGCCGACGCACCGGGGTAGGTGGTGGTCACCGTGATGATCGGCGGGGCGATATTGGGGTACTGCGCAATCGGCAGCTGCACGATCGACAACAGACCGCCCAGCGCGATGATCAGCGCGAGCACCCACGCGAACACCGGCCGGTCGATAAAAAACTTCGCCATGAAACTGGCTCCCTTTTATGGCTTTGGTCGAGGGCCCGATCAGCCCTGCTTGGCGGCCGACTTGTCGTCGGCCTTGGCATCCTTGCCGTCCGCGGCGGGCTTGCCGCCCTGCGCGGTGGCGGCCGGCGCCGATGCCGGGGCATCGGCCGTCTTCGGTGCCTGGAATGGCACGGCCTTGGCCGGTGCGCCCGGGCGCACCTTCTGCAGGCCTTCCACGATCACCTTTTCGCCACCCTTCAGGCCTTCGGTCACGACCCAGCGGTCGCCAACGGCCTGCGGCGCCTTGACCGGCAGCGCGGCCACGTTGCCGTCGGCGCCCACCACCAGCACACTGGCGCCCTGGGCGCTACGGATCAGCGCGCGTTGCGGCACGGTCAGTGCGTTCTCGTCGATACCCTGCTCGATCTTCACGCGCACGAAGGTGCCCGACAGAAGTTCACGCTTCGGGTTCGGGAATTCCGCCCGCAGCGTGATGGCGCCGGTGGTCGGGTCCACGGTCATGTCCGAAAACAGCAGCTTGCCCGTGGCGGCGTATTCCTTGTCGCCCGCTTCCGGATACAGATGCACCTTGGCACCACCGTTCACGCCCTTGACCTTGCCCGATTCCATGGCGGCACGCAGGCGCGCCACTTCCGAAGCCGGCTGGGTGAACGTCACCCAGATCGGATCGACCTGCTCGACCGTGGTCAGCTTGGTGGCTTCTCCCTTGCCGACCAGCGCGCCTTCCGTCACCAGCGCCCGGCCCACGCGGCCCGAGATCGGCGACGTCACCGTGGTGTAGCCCAGGTTGATCTGGGCCGTGGTCACGGCGGCCTTGGCGGCGGCGATGTCGGCATTGGCCTGGCCGGCGGCGGCCACGGCTTCGTCATATTCCTGCTTGCTGACCGCGTTCACGGCCACCAGCGGCTTGTAGCGCTCGGCCTTCTGGCGCGCGGACACCGCGTTGGCTTCGGCTCGCTCCAGCTGCGCCTTGGCCGAGGCCAGTTGCGCCTGGTACGGGGCCGGATCGATGCGGAACAACACCTGGCCGGCCTTGACCTCGCCGCCTTCGGTGTAATTGCGCGACAGGACGATGCCTTCGACGCGGGCGCGCACTTCGGCCGTGCGTACGCCTTCGAGGCGGCCCGGCAGTTCATTGACAACGGCAACGGCGGACGGCGTGACGGTGACCACACCCACTTCCGGCGGCGGCATCGCGCCGCCCTGGGCGGCTTTCTGGCCACAGGCGGACAGCGCCAGCGCCGCAGCGGTAACGGCGGCGGCAACGGCTGCGCAACGGATACGTTGGGACTTCCTCATCGATAACCCCATGATGAAAATTTGAGATCTGCCGCACCGCCCCCAACGTTGGGCTGGAAGCAGGCGCGCCCCGGGGGCGGGGCGCGGCGGCTAAAAAAGTGGTGCTTGAGTCAGACGGACCCAGGGCGAGCGGGTGACGGGTCACCGCAGCCGCGCAAAAAACGGCTTGGCCGAAGTCCGGACAGGCGAGTAGTATAGATACATTCGCGCATGTATGTAAGTCCCGGTTACGAATTTAGCGCTGTTCGCAACACATGGCACCTGTTGTGTGCATTGGAATGTTCCGCCCCTGTGAGCACGATTGTTCCATTCAAGGTACGATGCGGCCGCCGGTGCGATTGAGCAATTTTGAAAGAGAAGCCCTTCGGCGCATTTGCGCGTCGGGATCAGGAGACCCGGGCGGCCACCCACTGGCCCCGGGGAAAGAGGAAATGGTCAGACGTACCAAGGAAGAAGCGCTCGAGACGCGCAACCGGATTCTGGATGCGGCGGAAGCCGTGTTTCACGCCCGAGGCGTGGCACGCCCGTCGCTGGCGGATATTGCCGAGGCGGCAGGTGTCACGCGCGGCGCGATCTACTGGCACTTCAAGAACAAGAGCGACGTGTTCGCCGCCATGGCCGACCGCGTCAACCTGCCCGTGGAAGCGCTGTGCGCGCCGGAGCGGCTGGCGCTGCAGGAAGACCCGCTCGGCGGCATCCGCGATATCTGCGCCTTCGTGTTCCGTCAGACCGTCACCAATCCCCAGTGGCGCCGCGTGTTCGAGATCATCTTCCACAAGTGCGAGATGGTGGAGGACAACGGCGCCATCTTCGAACGCCAGCGCGCGTCGCACCAGGACGGCACGGTCAAGATGCGCGAGCACCTGCGCCTGGCGATGGAACGCGGCCAGTTGCCGGCGGACCTGGACCTCGACCTGGCCGTGATGGCATTCCACGCCGCAATTGGCGGCGTACTGGCCCACTGGCTGTTTTCCCCGACCGATTTCGACCTGAGCCGCGAGGCCGAGCGCCTGGCGGACACCTTCATCGACACGCTGCGCCTGTCTCCGGCATTGCGCGTGGGCTATGTGCCGCGCCCGATGGCGCCACTGGACCAGGAAATGGCGGCACTGTGCGAGCGCCAGCCGCAGGCAGTCGCCGAATAGTCTCCCGCCAGCTCAGCCCGACTCAGCCCTTGAGCGCCTGGCGCCAGCGCGCGAGGAAGGCCTTCTTGCGCAGGGCGTCCTGCGCGGCCAGCAGCCCCGGCCCCACGCTGATCGGCTTGAGCGCATAGCCAAGCCGCTCAGCCAGCGCATTGGCGGTGTGTGCGCTGTCGGTATCGGTACGGATGGTATAGAGCTGCGACGTGGACTGCCCCAGCAGCGCCTGGCCTTCGCGCGACAGCAGGTAATCCAGCCACAGCCGCGCCGCATTCGGCCGAGGCGCCCGGCGCGCGATGAACGCCACGCGAGACATCACCAGCGTGTAGTCGCGCGGCGCGATCACACCGATGCCGGCGCCGCGCTCCATCAGCGACAGCGCGTACGAGCCCAGCAGGTTGTAGCCGAGCACCAGTTCCCCCTTGGCAATACGCTCGATCATGTCGGCCGTCGATGCCGACAGCTGCACCTGGGCACGCCCGAGCGCCTGCGCCAGATACCAGAATTCGCTGCCCATGCGCGCGTCCTGCTGCGCCAGCAGGTATCCCACGCCCGAGCGCTCCACATCGTATGTGACCACCTTGCCGCGCCACTTCGGCGCATGCTCCTGCAGCAGACGCGCCAACCCGCTGCGGCTGCCGGGCACATGCGCCGTCGCAAAATGCTTGCGGTTATAGACGATGACGGCCGGCTCGAACGTGGTACCCCAGGCCTCGTCGCGCCACACGGCCCAGCTGGGCAGGCCCGGGCGTTCGGGCGAGTCGTAGCGCTGGGCATGCCCGTCGTTGACGAGCTTGATCTGCAGATCCATGGCCGTGCTCCACAGCACGTCGGCACAGGGGGCATCGCGGCTCGGCTGGGCCGGGCCCAGGCTCGCGGTCTCGGCCAGGAAGCGGTCGTGCAGTTCCAGCGTGTTGAGGTCCTGGTAGCGCACGCGCACGCCGGGATAGCGCGTCTCGAAGCCCCGGATCAGCGGCTGCACCACTTCCAGGTCGGTCGACGCATAGATCGTCACGCCGCCCTCGCGCTGCGCGCGTGCAATGACGTCGGCGTAATCGCCCGGATAACCGTCCGGCACACGCGGCGCGGGCTGCGCCAGCGCCGGCATCCCCACGGCCATGGCCCCGCCTGCCAGCAGCAGCTGGCGGCGCATGGCGCTGGACGGTTCCGGCAGGGACACGGGTGCGGCAGGCACGGAAGGCGCGGAAGGCACGGCGGACAGGAAGATGGTGTGCGGACGATGGGACGGCAGCCAGCAGACACCTGCGGGCAGGGCGGGGGTATTATAGGCGCCCGCGGCACGCACGGGCGGCCCGCGAGACACACGACAAGAGCGGGCAGAGGAGGTCCGGCATGCGCATCCTGCTGGTGGAAGATGAAGTGGAACTGGCCCGCTGGGTGGCACGCGCACTGGAGCAGGGCGGCTTCGTCATCGAGCACGTCGCCGATGGCCTGCAGGCCGATGCGCGCCTGATGGCCGAGGAGTACGACGCCGTGGTGCTGGACCTGCGCCTGCCCGGCAAGGACGGCCTGGCCGTGCTCAAGTCCATGCGCGGCCGGGACGACCGCACACCGGTGCTGATCCTGACCGCCCAGGACACGCTCGACGAACGCGTGCGCGGCCTGAACCTGGGCGCCGACGACTACCTGCCCAAGCCGTTCGCCATCGCCGAACTCGAAGCCCGCATCCTGGCCCTGATCCGCCGCAGCCGCGGCCGCGCGCATCCGCGCCTGCAATGCGGCACGCTGGTATTCGATGGCGAGACCCGCAGCTTCACGCTGGGCGGTGCCCCGCTGTCGCTGACGCCGCGCGAATCGACGCTGCTCGGCGCGCTGCTGGCCCGCAGCGGCCAGCCGCTGACCAAGGCGCAGCTGCTGGACAAGGTGTTCTCGCTCGATGCCGACGTAAGCCCCGATGCCATCGAGGTGCTGGTCTACCGCCTGCGCAAGAAGCTGAGCGGCCACGGCGTCACCATCGTCACGCTGCGCGGCTTCGGCTATCTGCTGGAACCCGAAGCCACGGAACCGCCCAAGGCCGGAGCCTGACATGTGGCGCCGCCACCTGCGCCAGCGCGCGCGCCTGCCGGTGCGGCTGTGGCTGCGCGGCAGCCTGCGCCGCCAGCTGCTGATCCTGCTGGTGCCGGCACTTGCGCTGATGATGGGCGTGGACACCTGGTTCACCTACGGGACCCTGCGCGATGCCGCCAACACGGCGTACGACCGCTCGCTCTATGGCTCGATCCGCACCATCGACAACGCCATCGGCATGGCCGGCGAAAGCGTGCAGCTCACGCTGCCCGATGCGGCAATGGAGATGTTCGAGACAGCCGCGCAGACCCATGTGTTCTATCGCGTGTCGATGGAGCGCGGCGGCAGCATCGAGACCGTGACCGGCTACGACGACCTGCCGCTGCCGAAGGGCGCGCTGGTCAACAACGTGCCGCGCTTCAACGACGCCGTCTACCACGGCGATCCGGTGCGCGTCGCCACGATGGCGCGTCCCATCTACCGCCCCGACGCGAACATGCGCGTCATCATCCAGGTGGCCGAAACCGCCGAGCCGCGCGCCGCGCTGATCGGCAATGTCTGGCGCAGCGCGCTGCTGCGTGATATCGCGCTGATCGTGCTGTCGGCCGTGATCCTGGTCGGCGGCATCACCTACGTGCTAAAGCCGCTGCAGCGGGTACGCGACGATGTCCGTGCGCGCTCGCCCGACGATCTCGCGCCGCTGGCCTTCGACGTGGTGCCCGTGGAGGTTCGGCCGCTGGTCGACGCGGTCAACCTGCACGTATCGCGCTCGGAAGCCATGGCGCAATCGCAGGCGCAGTTCATTGCCGACGCCGCGCACCAGCTGCGCACACCGCTGGCGATTCTCAAGACGCAGGCGGAATTCGCGCAGCGCCAGCTGCAGATGCGTCATGACGAACCGGCCCGCGAAGCCGCCGCCGAAGCCGTGGGCGGCATCGTCACACAACTGGAACAGGCAGCGCGCCTGACGAACCAGTTGCTGGCGCTGGCCCGCGTACGGCAGCCGGGGCGCGATGGCGCCGCGCAGGACGACGAAGCCGGCGTCATCGACGCCGTCACGGTGGCCGAGCACGTCGCGCTGGACTACCTGCCCCTGGCGCGCGGCAAGCAGCAGGATTTTGGATGGGAGCGCCCTGCCGCGCTGACGCTGCCGGTACGCGCGGACGCCGCGCTGCTGCGCGAGGCGCTGGCAAACCTGGTACACAACGCGATCCAGTATTCGGGACGCGGCAGCCGGATCACGCTGTCCGCCGCGCAACGCGACGGCCGCGCACTGCTGGTGGTGGAAGACGACGGCCCCGGCATTCCGGAGAACGAACGCGAAAAGGTGTTCGCCCGCTTCTACCGGCGCGTGGAGAACACCGAACCCGGGTCCGGGCTCGGACTGGCGATCACGCGCGAGATGGCGGCCAGGTTTGGCGGCAAGGTGACGCTGCGCGATGCCACGCAGGGCAGGGGACTGCGCGCGGAGCTGAGTTTCGCGCTGGCGGATACCTAGCGCTGCCTTGCCCCGCGCCCATTTGTTCAGACCGGGGGACAATGCGGCCAGGCGCTCACTGCTTCATCGGTTTGCCTATCACCGCCCCCTTGCATGGGTCCTCGCGCTCCATGGCCGGTACGCGCACCACGACGTCGAAGCCCTTGCCGGGCGAATCCGATTCGATGTAGCCGACGCTGAGCACACGCTCGCCCTGCCCGGGCAGCCAGCGCGGCACGCCAATATCGCGCCGCACATGACCGTTGCCCGCGATCAGCACCGCACCCTGGCGGGCGTACGGCTGCAGCGTCTGCGCCATCACGGCGTCGCGCGCGGCCTGCGCGTTCAGCATGCCCGGCAACATGGCCTGCGGGAAATGGCCGCAGTGGCCGGCGTCGAGCGCGGCGGTCTGCGCGGCCACGATATCGGCCGGTAACGCGCCATCAAGCCCCAGTGCGGCCTGCTGGTCCTTCGCAAACACATCGCCATAGCCGCCGCGCACGATCCTTGCCGCATCGGCACGCGACAGGTTGGCGGCGCGCAAGGGCAGGTTGTACTGCAGCGCCAGCGCCACCACGGGCTTGTACAGCGCCCAGTCCCACCCGCTCTTGCTGCCAGCCGCCTGCTCGATCAGATAGTCGGCATCGTGCGGCCGTTCGCGCCGCGCCCGGTCGATATCGGCCTGACGTTCGCGGTCGAACTGTTCCATGGCAATGGCCGGACGCCAGCCCGCTTCCACTGCACGCGTCAGCGCCTGCAGGCGCTGCTGCTGGGCGGGCGCGCTGTCATGGACTTCGCCCAGCAGCACGTATGACTTGTCCGGGAACTTCTGGCTGATCGCCGCCGGGGTTGCGTTGGGCGTGGTCGATGCGCAGCCGGTGGCAAGCGTCACGGCCGCCATGACAGCAAGCAAGGAAAAGGGTGTGCGCATCATGGCCTGGCGGGCTCCGGTTGCGTCTGGGCCTGGGTGGCCCCGGTGAGGGCGGCGCCGTTTGCGGCGGCCGGCGTCTCGGGTACGTAGACCATCGATCCATCCTTCATGCGATACGCCACGCCGGCCTTGATGCCGTCGCCGGACCCCATCTGGCCGCTGGCCTGGTAACGCACGATCTTCTCGCCCTGGCGCGACACGATTTCCATGTTCGGCTTGCCCGGATTCGAGATGATGGTCACATCCTGGTGCGTGAACGGATTGAGCGGGTTCTGCGCGATGGTCACCAGCAACGCGGCAATCACCACCAGGAACACATCGATCAGGTTGACGACCGACAGGATCGGATCGTCGGCCTCGCTTTCCTCCAGGAACTTCATGCCTCGGGCTCCCATTGCGGGTGCGACTGGCCCAGCCAGACCAGTTCCTCGGCCAGCCAGCGGCGCCGCACATTGACCACCCAGAACGTGATGCTGGCCGCGATCAGCGCCAGGATCACGGCCGAAAACGCGATGGTCAGGTTCTCGCCCACATCCGCCAGATTGCCACCGGACAGCCCCTTGAGCGCCGGTCCCATCGGGATCATCGTAGCCACCAGGCCCAGCATCGGCGCCACGCGGGTGGCGATGCGCGGACGCTCCAGCAGCCGGTGGGCCGCGACGTCGAGCGCGTCGGGGTGGCTGACCTTGTTGCGTCGCGCCCAGGCTACCAGCGGATAGCCGCGCCCCGATTCGATGCTGTTGCGACCGCGCAGCCAGGCCTGCATCGCAAAATCGCCAAGTGCCCAGAAGGCGTAAAGAAACAGCAGGCCGATCAGCACCAGCGTCGGATACAGGAACAGCTGGCCGACGTCATACATCAGGGTTTCGAGCAGGGTAGGGGTCATGGTCGAACGCAGTTACTTATATCGATACGATGAATGTTTGATGGGCCTTTCTCGCCATGAACATTCTTTCCATAAATTCTTTGACGTTTCGCCGCCAGGGCAATGCCGCCGAGCCCGCCAAGATATCACCGGCACGTCACTACCAACGGCTGTCGGGGCCTGTGGTGTTTCGCGGAGGACGCCGGGGAAGGCGGGAAAGGAGGTGCGCGAAGGGGGAAACCCGGCACTGGAGCGGGCGCCCCTCCCGCGCGCGGGAGGGGGATGCACTGGCAGGTCAGTCAGTGCGCAACTGCCTGGGGTTGCTTCTCTTCCAGCGGATTGCCTTCCGAGTCGATCTGCAGCGGGCCGGTGCCCGAGTAGCGGTCCAGCGCCAGGTAGATCACCGGCGTGATGAACAGCGTGATGACCTGCGAGAACAGCAGGCCGCCCACCACGGCCAGGCCCAGCGGCTGGCGCAGTTCGGCGCCAGCGCCCAGCCCCAGGGCCAGCGGCAGGGCACCCATCACGGCGGCAAACGTGGTCATCATGATCGGGCGGAACCGCAGCAGGCACGCCTGGCGGATCGCCTTGCCTGGCGCCATCCCCTGCTCGCGCTGGGCCGCCAGCGCGAAGTCGATCATCATGATCGCGTTCTTCTTGACGATGCCGATCAGCATCAGCACGCCGATTGTTGCAATCAGCGACAGTTCGACGTTGAAGATAAACAGCGTCAGCAGCGCGCCGATGGCCGCCGAGGGCAGGCCGGCCAGGATCGTCAGCGGGTGGATGTAGCTCTCATAGAGCACGCCCAGCAGCGTGTAGATGACCGCAATGGCCGCCACCAGCAACACCACCTGCGTGGCCTGCGACGACTGGAACACGGCCGCGTCGCCACCCCAGCTGGTGAAGATCGACGACGGCATCTCGATGTCGCGGCTGAAGCGGTCGATCAGCTTCGAGGCATCGCCCAGCGCCGCGCCCGGGGCCAGGTTGAACGACACCGTCACCGACGGCAGCTGGCCCTGGTGGTTGACCGCAATCGGACCCACCCGGCGCTCGGTCGTGGCGAACGCCGACACCGGCACCATCTGCCCGGTCTTGCTGCGCACGTAGAGCTTGGAGAACGCGGTCTCGTCCACGCGATCGACGTCGGCGGCGGTCAGGATCACGTAGTAGTTGTCGATGGGGGTGTAGATCGTCGACACCTGGCGCTCGCCGAACGCCGTGTACAGCGCGGCGCGCACGTCCTGCATCTGCACGCCCATCGCGTTGGCCTTGTCGCGGTCGATGGTCAGCTGTGCCTCCAGGCCCGACTGCTGCGAATCGCTGGTCACATCGCGGAACACCGGCTCGGCGCGCATCTTCGCCATCAGCTTGTCGCTGAACTCCTGCAGTTGCCCCGGTTTCACGCTCTGCAGCGTGTACTGGTAGCGGCTCTTGCTCTGGCGGCCGCCCAGGCGCAGGTTCTGCACCGGCGAGAAATAGACCTGCAGGCCGGGCACGCCCGACACATCCTTGCGCAGCGATTCCACCACCTGCGGCATCTTCGGGCGCTGGCCCAGCGGCTTCAGCTCGACGAACATGCGGCCCGTGTTGATGGCCGGCGACGGCCCGCCGCCAATTGACGCCACCACGCTCTTCACCGCCGGATTGGCACGGATGCGCTCGGCCGCGTCGCGCAGGCGCTCGGACATTGCCTCGAACGAAATGTCCTGCGGGCCTTCGGCATTGACCTGGATCTGGCCGATGTCTTCCTCGGGGAAGAAGCCCTTGGGGATCTTCACGAACAGCACGGCGGTCAGCACAAACGTCAAACCCGCGGCCACCAGCACCACGCGCCGATGCGCCAGGCACCAGTCCAGGCCGTGCGCGTACTTGTGCAGCGTCCACTCGAACAGGTCTTCGAACCACTGCGTGGCACGCAGGCCAATGGTCTGCTTCTGCTGCACATGATGTGCCGGCGCGCCGGGCGCGTGATCGCCATACGTGTGTTGCGACTCATCGATCGGCACGTTCTCGGCCGACAGGAAGCGCGCGCACAGCATCGGGATCAGCGTCAGCGACACCAGCGCCGACACCAGGATCGACAGCGACACCACGGCGGCGAATTCGTGGAACAGCAGGCCGATCACGCCCGGCATGAAGAAGATCGGGATAAACACCGCCACCAGCGAGATCGAGATCGACAGGATCGTGAAGCCCATCTCGCGCGACCCCACCAGCGCGGCCTTGAGCGGCGGCACGCCTTCCTCGATGTGCCGCACGATGTTCTCCAGCATCACGATGGCGTCGTCCACCACCAGGCCCACGGCCAGCGTGATGGCCAGCAGCGACACGTTGTCCAGGCTGTAGCCGAACGCCTTCATCAGCGCCACGGTGCCGATCAGCGAAATCGGCAGCGATACGGTGGGGATCAGCGTGGCGGCCGCGCGGCGCAGGAACAGGAAGATCACCATCACCACCAGCGCCACGGTCAGCGCCAGCGTGAACTGCACATCATGGATCGACTCGCGGATCGAGTTCGAGCGGTCGTTCACCACGCTCACGTTGACCGAGCCCGGCATCTGCTGCACCAGGCGCGGCAGGGCGCCCTTGATGGCATCGACCACGGCCACCGTGTTGGCGTCGGGCTGGCGCAGCACGGCCAGCACGATCGACCGCTCGTTGTTGAGCCAGCTACCGGTCTTGATCGTCTCGACGCTGTCCTCCACGTCGGCCACGTCGGACAGCCGCACCACGGCGCCGCTGGGCTGGCTGGCGACGATGATGTTGCGGAACGCGTCGGCGTTGGTCATCTGGCGGTTGGCCTGGATGGTCAGCGTCTGACGCGCACCATCGAGCGTACCCACCGGCGTGTTGGCGTTGGCGCGGTTGAGCGCCGTAGCCAGTTCGTCAAGCGTCATGCCCCGGGCGGCCAGCGCATCGGGATGGGCGCGCACGCGCACCGAGAAGCGTTTCTGGCCGAAGATCTGCACCTGTGCCACGCCGGGCAGGGTGGCCAGCGTGGGCGAGATCAGGTTGTCGCCGAACGCGTTCAGATCGCCCAGGCTCATCGACGGCGAGTTGATGGCGAGCAGGATCACCGGCGCATCGGCCGGATTCACCTTGCGGTACGACGGCGGCACCGTCATTTCGATCGGCAGCGACCGTTGCGCGCGGAACAGCGCGGCCTGCACGTCCACGGCCGCGTCGTCGATATTGCGGTCGCTGTTGAATTCGATCGTGATGCTCGAATTGCCAAGCGTATTCGACGAACTGATCACCGTCACGCCCGGGATCGTCGCGAACTGCTTCTCCAGTTGCGTCGCCACCGACGCGGCCATGGTCTCGGGGCTGGCGCCGGGCAGCGTGGCCGTGACCTGGATCACGGGCGAGTTGAAGCTGGGCAGGGCCGCGATCGGGATGGTCGGGTACAGCACGATGCCCGTGACGATGACGGCCAGGCACAGCAGCACCGTCATCACGGGCCGGCGGATACAGAGCTCGGACAGCGACATGGTCTTAATGTCCGCCATTGGCCGATGCCGGTGCCGCGGCGGCGGGCGCCGAAGCCCCGCGCGGCGCAGCCTCTCGCACCAGCGTGCCCGGGCGCAGGTTCTGCGCGCCCTCGGTCACCACGCGGGCGCCCGGTTGCAGGCCTTCCACCACGGCGGCGGCGGCGGTGGTCACCACCACCTTCACCGGCACGCGCGCCACCTTGCTGTCGGGCTGCAGGGTATAGACGAAGCGGCCTTCAGGCCCCGTCACCACGGCCTGCGGCGGCACGCTCAGCGCGTTCTTCAGCACCTGCACGGTCGCGTTCACATTGGCATAGGTGCCAGGCCAGAGCCGGTGCTCGTCGTTGGGGAACATCGCCTTGACGCGGATGCTGCCGTACTGCGGGTCCACCGTGTTGTCGACAAACGTGATCTTGCCGCTGACCGGGGCCGGGTTGCCGTCGTTCGGCTGAGCCGACACCGTGACCGGACCCGCCTGCAGCGCTTCGCGCAGCGCGGCCAGCTGGCGCTCGGGCAGCGTGAACATGACCGTGATCGGTGCAATCTGGGCGATCGTCACCATCGCAGGGGTGGTCGTGGTGTTGGCCGGCGTCACCAGCGAGCCCGGGAACACGTTGATCACGCCGGTGCGCCCGCCGATGGTGGCGCGGATCTGGCCATAGCTGGTGGCAACCTGGCTGGCCTCGATGGCGGCCTGGTCGGCCCGGATCGTGGCTTCAAAGCCGTCGACCTTGGCCTGGGCGGTATCCACCGCGCTGCGCGAGATGAAATTGCGCTGCAGCAGCTCCTGGCTGCGGGCCAGCGTACGGCGTGCATCGGACAGGTCGGCCTGGTCGCGCATCAGCTGGGCGCGTGCCTTGGCAAGATTGGCCTCGTCCATGCGCGTGTCCAGCGTGAACAGCAGGTCGCCCGGCTTCACGGACTGGCCTTCCTTGATATGAACGGTACGCACGGTGCTGGAAACCTGCGGACGCACATCCACGGTCTGCATGGCCGTCACGGTGCCGTTGGCGTTCACCTCCACCGGCACGTCGGACTGCCTGACCACGGCGGTGCTCACCGTGGTAACGGCCGGTCCCTTGGCCGCCGGCTTCGGTGCCAGCCACGTTTTCCAGCCAAACCAGCCTGCCAGTGCCAGTACTACCAGCCCTGCAATGGCCACCCAGGGCGATATGCGGCCGCGACCAGTCGAAGTGGACGCGCTCCAGTTGCCATCGACGAAGCCTTTCGGCTGGTCGATCCCGTCTGTTTTCATGTGAGGACCCTCAAATGCCGCATGGCGCGCTCCCCCAATGGCCCCGGCTTCTTGGATCCGGTCGTGCCCGCGCAAATCACTACTAGTACCGCATTGCCCTTTCTAGGCAAAGTGCGATGTATTACAAGCCATTACAGCACCAACAGGGGAGGATGTCTGGACCAGCGGGGAAGGGTCGGCCGAATTGCTTGTATCAGAAGCAAAACATTATCAGAAAAGCGTGACGACTCAACTTGGGACTAACGCGGGCCCGGGGGCGATGCGGGCCACAGGTGGCGCTTCATGCCCCGTGACGCGGGTTCAGGCATGACATCGGGATCTGGCGCGGACCCGGCGTCAGCAGCATGTTGTCCCCGGCGCGGATCACGCCCGGCTGCGCCACGCTCAGGTACACACCCGAGAAACCGCTTTGCGTCATGTCCCGCACAGCCTGCGCGTACCCCATCACGGCGTTGAACTTGTAACAGGGCCGACGTGGCGATTCCACCACAAGTTCGACCTCGCCCACGCGCAGGCGGTCGCCCACCCACAGCGCGGCTTCGAGCAGCCCCTGGATGGTCAGGTTCTCGCCCATCGCGCCAAAGGCCAGCGGCCGTTCGGCCTCTTCCACGCCGGCCTCGCGGCGGCGCGAATTCCACCATGTGTAGTGTTCGATCGGATAGGCATACACGGCCCGGCCCACACCGCCGTGAATGGTGCGGTCGACCTGCTCGTCGCCGGCCAGGCCCAGGCGATGCACGCCCACGGCAATCGGGTGATGCAGGGTACTCAGCGGATGCTTGCGGATGGCCGACAAGACCACGGCCTCGGTGCCGGCCCCGGCCACTACCAGCGGCAAGGCCACGCCAACATTGATCGCCAGTACGCGGCCGACGGCCGTGCCACCAGCGCCTGCGGGATTGGGACGCGGATCGGATTCGGCCACGGGACGCCCTCCTTGCGTTTGCGGGGCCTGCGCGCAGGCTCCGGTACGCATGGCCGCGCGCTGACGTTTTGAACCGAGTGTACCGGCTCGTCCGCTTGTTTGAGGGGGGGGAATGTGGGGAAACAGACGCACGTCGGCCTGGCGTGCGTCGGGGTGGCTGCTTTGGGTGGATGGCGCCGGGGAAGCCCCCGGCCGCATTCAGCGCGACAACGCGGGCGTGAGCGCCTTCGGGTTGACGATGCTGTCGTGCTTGCCGCCCAGCACGTCGAGGATGTTCTGGAAGGCCGTGCGGAAGTACAGCTCGTAGCTGTCGCGCTCGACATAGCCCAGATGCGGCGTGCAGATGCAGTTTTCCATGCGCAGCAGCGCGTGGCCCTGCAGGATCGGCTCCGATTCGAACACATCGATGGCCGCCATGCCCGGACGGCCCCGGTTCAGCGCCGCCACCAGCGCGTTTTCCTCGATCAGCTCCGCGCGGCTGGTGTTGACGAACAGGGCCGTGGGCTTCATGCGCTGCAGGTCGGCCAGCTTCACGATGCCGCGCGTCTCGTCGTTCAGGCGCAGGTGCAGCGACAGCACATCGCTGTCGGCAAAAAGCTGATCGACCGATTCGGCCACGTTCAGGCCATCCTCGCGGGCGCCCTGTTGCGATGCCTCGCGGCCCCAGACCAGCACGTTCATGCCGAAGGCGCGGCCGTAGCCGGCCAGCAGGCGGCCAATCTTGCCGTAGCCCCAGATGCCCAGCGTCTGGCCACGCAACACCTGGCCCACGCCGAAATTCGGCGGCATGGTGGTCGACTTCAGGCCCGACTGCTGCCAGGCGCCGTGCTTGAGGCTGGCCACGTACTGCGGAATGCGCCGCTGGGCGGCCATGATCAGCGCCCAGGTCAGTTCGGCCGGCGCCACGGGCGAACCCACGCCCTGCAACACCACCACGCCACGGTCGGTACAGGCTTCCAGGTCCACATGGCTGCCGGCCCGGCCGGTCTGGCTGATGATCTTGAGCTTGGGCAGCTTTTCAAGCAACTGACGCGTCACCCGCGTGCGTTCGCGGATCAGGACCAGCGCTTCCACGTCGGAAAGCCGCGCGGCAAGCTGGCCCACGCCCTTGACGGTGTTGTTGAAGACCTTGACGTCGTGTCCTTCCAGCAGGGAAAAACACGGCAGCTTGCGTACGGCGTCCTGGTAATCGTCGAGAACGGCAATCTTCATGGATGACTCTTTGACCTAGGGGGCTTGGTGCGCGCGGCCACAGAATCAGCGCGCGACCGACAGTATTGTTGACTTCCCTGACGCAACATTGACAGATGACAGTCCCGGCGGGCCACCCCCGCGCGGCCAGGTTGCGCGGGTCGATTCTGGCATTCCGGCAGGGGAGACAATGCTGCGCAGCAAAAAACAGGGTGTCCGTACAGTGGTATTCTTGCCCGCCTCCGCGGCGCAACAGTGCGGTCGAGCCAAGCTCCCGCCCCCTGTTCGCCGCCGGACAATGCCCGACCGGACCCTGCCGCCCGCCAAAAGCGGGCAAAGCGCAACTGTAGCGCAGCCGCAGGGGCCCCCGCGACCATTTGCGCGGAATCGGTCGTCGCCGAGTTGTAACGGGATGTGACGGTCATCCAGCGAGTGCGCCATGCCCAACGCGGCATGCCGCGCCGGCGCCCGCCTTCCCCCGAAACACCGGCAACGCCCTGGTCGGACATGACAGATTTCCCTTTTGCTTTGGAGCAGTCAGATGAACCACCCCACCATGCAAGGCACCCCGGCACTGAACGTGCCGACCTGGGTAAAGAACCAGAAACTGGTCGCCTGGGTTGCAGAAATCGCCTCTCTCACCAAACCTGACCAGATCTACTGGTGCGACGGCTCGCAGGAAGAATACGACCGCCTGTGCGAGCTGATGGTGGCCGCGGGCACGATGCGCCGCCTGAACCCGGCCAAGCGCAAGAACTCGTTCCTGGCCCTGTCCGATCCGTCCGACGTGGCGCGCGTGGAAGACCGTACCTTCATCTGCTCCGAGAAGAAGGAAGACGCAGGCCCGACCAACAACTGGACCGCCCCGGCCGAAATGCGCACCACGCTGAGCGGCCTGTTCGACGGCTGCATGCGCGGCCGCACCATGTACGTGGTGCCGTTCTCGATGGGCCCGCTGGGTTCGCCGATCGCCCACATCGGCGTGGAACTGTCCGATTCGCCGTATGTGGCCGTGAACATGCGCATCATGACGCGCATGGGCCGCGCCGTGTACGACGTGCTGGGCGCCGACGGCGAGTTCGTGCCCTGCGTCCACACCGTGGGCAAGCCGCTGGCCGCTGGCGAGAAGGACGTGGCCTGGCCGTGCAACCCGACGAAGTACATCGTTCACTTCCCGGAATCGCGCGAAATCTGGTCGTTCGGCTCGGGCTACGGCGGCAACGCACTGCTGGGCAAGAAGTGCTTCGCACTGCGCATTGCTTCGACGATGGGTCGTGACGAAGGCTGGCTGGCCGAGCACATGCTGATCCTGGGCGTGACCTCGCCCGAGGGCAGAAAGTACCACGTGGCCGCCGCGTTCCCGTCGGCCTGCGGCAAGACCAACTTCGCCATGCTGATCCCGCCCAAGGGCTTCGACGGCTGGAAGATCACCACCATCGGCGACGACATCGCCTGGATCAAGCCGGGCCAGGACGGCCGCCTGTACGCGATCAACCCCGAAGCCGGCTACTTTGGCGTGGCCCCGGGCACAAGCGAGAAGACCAACTACAACGCGATGGCGACCCTGAAGGAAAACGTCATCTTCACCAACGTGGCGCTGACCGACGACGGCGACGTGTGGTGGGAAGGCATGACCAAGGAAGCCCCGGCGCACCTGATCGACTGGCAAGGCAAGGACTGGACGCCTGCCATCGCAAAGGAAACCGGCGCCAAGGCCGCCCACCCGAACGCCCGCTTCACCGCACCGGCTTCGCAGTGCCCGTCGATCGACGACAACTGGGACAACCCGGCTGGCGTGGCGATCGATGCCTTCATCTTCGGCGGCCGCCGCAGCACCACGGTGCCGCTGGTGACCGAGGCCCGCAACTGGACCGAAGGCGTGTACATGGCCGCCACGATGGGTTCGGAAACCACCGCCGCTGCCGCTGGTCAGCAAGGCGTGGTACGCCGCGATCCGTTCGCAATGCTGCCGTTCTGCGGCTACAACATGAGCGACTACTTCGGCCACTGGCTCGCGCTGGGCAAGAAGCTGGAAGCCTCGGGCGCCAGGCTGCCGAAGTTCTACTGCGTGAACTGGTTCCGCAAGGACGCCGACGGCAACTTCGTGTGGCCGGGCTTCGGTGAAAACATGCGCGTGCTGTCGTGGATGATCGACCGCGTGGAAGGCCGGGGCGAGGGCGTGGACCACGTCTTCGGCACGTCGCCGCGCTACGCCGACCTGAACTGGGACGGCCTGTCGTTCACGACCGAGCAGTTCGACCTGGTCACCTCGATCGACCAGGACGCCTGGCAGAAGGAACTGGCCCTGCACGACGAACTGTTCACCCAGCTCAAGCACAACCTGCCGCAAGCCCTGGTGGACACCAAGTCGGCACTGGCAAAGCGCCTGGGCTGATCGCCCCGCCCCGGCAAGCGCACGCTGCATCGAAAGCCGACCGGCCTTGCCGGTCGGCTTTTTTGTTTGCCGTGCCGGGGCAAGTCAGTGGGGCAGGCGCGGGGGAGGCGGCCCCTGCGTTAAGCAACTACACCGGATCGTTCTCGATACCCAGCTGCTGGACCGCGTACTTGACCAGTTCCGCGCGGCCTTCGATGCCGAGCTTGCGCTTCAGGTTGAGGCGGTGGGTTTCCACGGTGCGCACCGATACGCCAAGGCGCGATGCGATGTCCTTGTTGGACTGGCCGCGGCCGATGCCGTGGAGGATGTCGCGTTCGCGTGGCGTCAGGGCGTCGAGCGGGCTGATGGCATGATCGGCCATGCCGCGGGCGATGCGGGCGCTGTAGAACACGCGTCCGGCCAGCACGGTCTGGATGGCGGCCATCAGTTCGTCGGCCGGCGCGTCCTTGAGCACGTAGCCGCGTGCGCCCGCCCGGATGGCCTGGCGCACGTACTCCAGGTTGTCGTGCATCGACACGATCAGCACTGCCACTTCGGGGTAGGTGTCGTGCAGCGCCCCGGCCAGCGCGATGCCCCCCATGCCGCGCATGCCGATGTCGGTGATCACCAGCTCGGGCAGGTTTGCGGGACCGGCGCCGGCCAGCCACGCCAGCGCGGCTTCGCCATCGTCGGCTTCGCCCACCACCTCCAGGCCAGGCTGCAGCGTCAGGTGCATGCGCATGCCATCGCGCACCAGCGCATGGTCGTCGATCAGCAGGACCCTGGCCGGGGCATTGGAAGGAGGACGGACGGGATCGTCGTCGTGCGCAACGGTCATATTGGTCATGACAGCGGAATATCGGAAGGAGGGTTGACCACCGGCAACATCGCCACGAGCCGCGTGCCCGACGGCATCGACATGATGTCGAACTGGCCGCCCAGCGCCGCCATGCGTTCGCGCAGGTTGCGCAGGCCGATGCCGCGCTGCGGGTCGTGCTGCATGCGTGCCACGTCGAAACCGGTGCCATTGTCGCGCACGGTCAGGCGGGTGGCCGATGGAGAAAATTCGAGTTCGACGTCCACGCGCGAGGCACGCGCATGGCGTT
Organism: Cupriavidus sp. D384; assembly: GCF_001652915.1. Taxonomy (GTDB): domain Bacteria; phylum Pseudomonadota; class Gammaproteobacteria; order Burkholderiales; family Burkholderiaceae; genus Cupriavidus. The sequence goes on along the minus strand of NZ_BBQI01000024.1, from coordinate 34,315 downwards.
CGACATTGGTCAGTGCTTCCTGCGCGATGCGGAACAGCGCCGTTGCCTGTTCGTCGGCCAGTGGGTGGGGCTGACCGGTCTGCGTGACGCCCACCTGCAGCGTGCTGCCGGCCTGCATCTCGCGCGCCAGATGCTGCAGGGCCGCGTACAAGCCCAGGTCGTCGAGCAGGGCGGGCCGCAGGTTGCGCGAAACGCGTCGTACTTCATTGAAAGCGGAATCGAGCCGGTTCAGCGTCATGCCCAGGATGGGCGCCACCGACGCACCTTCGGACGGCGCCAGGCGGATGCGGTTGGTGGCGGCTTCCAGCACCAGCTTGACCGACACCAGCAGCTGGCCGATGCCATCGTGCAGCTCGCGCGACAACCGGGCGCGCTCTTCTTCCTGCGACTGCACCACGCGCTGGGCCAGCTGGCGCAGCTTGGCGTCTGCCTCGCGGTGTTCGCTGATATTGAGCGCGAGCCCGCTGGCGGCCACCAGCAGGATGCTGATGGCGGCAATCACGCCAATCCAGGCCATGGTCTCGCGGATATCGGTCTCGGCGCGAGCATCGAGCTGGCGCAGCGTCTGCTCGACATCGTCCAGGTATATGCCGGTGCCCAGCATCCAGTCCCAGCCTGGCACGGCCACCACGTAGCCAAGCTTGGGCACGGTCTGTTTCGACGACGGCTTCTGCCACATGTAGCGCACCGAGCCGCCTCCGGATCTGGCGGCCGCCACCAGTTTCTGGATCGTCAGCGCCCCTTGCGGGTCACGCATCAGCCACAAATCCTGGCCCACCAGTTCCGGCTGGCGCGGATGCATCAGATTCCGACCTTGCAGGTCATAGAGGAAGAAGTAGCCGTCCGGGCCGTAGTCGAGCCTGGCAAGCGCCTCCATGGCAGCCTGGCGCGTGGCGGCGTCGGTGCGGCCCGACTGCACCATCGGCGCGATGGCGCTCTGGGCCAGGTCCACATAGTGGCGCAGCTCGGTTTCCTTGCTCTGCAGGTAGGCGGCCTCCACCAGCGCGCGCTCGTGGCGGGCCAACGCGGTGGCCTGGAAGCGCACGGCCAACGCAATGCCCAGCATCGCGACAGCCAGGGGCGCCACGGCAAGCAAAAGTATCTTTTGACGGAGTTTCATCTGAACCGGGGGTAAACACCGATGCCGGGAAGGCCGCTAGACTTCGTCGGTCTACGTACTACTACGCAAGGGTGTTGCGTAGTTTCGCGCTTGTGCCGACATGGGCGGGTGTCAATACTACACGCCGGATTGCGCCCGGGCCTGCCCGCTGCGCAAATCCGACGCAGCAGGTGCTCCCTGGCCCAGGCGATCCCGCCCCCTGGAAGCACTGCCTGCCTGCACGACAAGATCCGGGTCCAGACGAGAACAGACCGGACGCCGCAGACATCCAGGAGACTCCCTTTCCACGCGATCGTCGGTGGCGCCATCCGGCACCGCCCCCGCTGCCCGGGCTCCCTGTCGCCGCAGGTTCTTTCAGCCGGTCTGAGGAGACCCTTCAACATGAATCGCATCGGACAACACCTGTTGTGGCTGGCCGTCGCCGTACTCGGCGCATTTGCCTTTGCCACTGTCGCGCTGTCGCGCGGTGAAGCCGTCAGCGCACTGTGGATCGTGGTTGCCGCGCTCTGCATCTACCTGATCGCCTACCGCTACTACAGTCGCTTCATCGCCGACAAGGTGATGCAGCTCGACCCCAAACGCATGACGCCCGCGTGGCGCCACAACGACGGCCTGGACTACGTGCCGACCAACAAGGCGGTGCTGTTCGGCCACCACTTTGCCGCGATTGCCGGCGCCGGGCCGCTGGTGGGCCCCGTGCTGGCCGCGCAGATGGGCTACATGCCCGGCATGCTGTGGATCCTGGCCGGCGTGGTGTTTGCCGGCGCGGTGCAGGACTTCATGATCCTGTTCATCTCCACGCGCCGCGACGGCCGTTCGCTGGGCGACCTGGTGAAGTCCGAAATGGGCACCGTGCCCGGCCTGATCGCGCTGTTCGGCTGCTTCATGATCATGATCATCATCCTGGCGGTGCTGGCGCTGATCGTGGTGAAGGCGCTGGCCGGCTCGCCGTGGGGCACCTTCACCGTGGCGGTGACCATCCCCATCGCCGTCTTCATGGGCATCTACACGCGCTACATCCGGCCGGGCCGCATTGGCGAGGTGTCGGTGATCGGCTTCGTGCTGCTGATGCTGGCCATCATCGGCGGCCAGTACGTGCATGAAAGCGCCGTGCTGGCGCCGCTGTTCACCTACGACGGCAAGGCGCTGACGTGGATGCTGATCATCTACGGCTTCATCGCCGCCGTGCTGCCCGTGTGGCTGCTGCTGGCACCGCGTGACTACCTGTCGACGTTCCTGAAGATCGGCACCATCATCGCGCTGGCCATCGGCATCCTGATCGTGGCGCCGGAACTGAAAATGCCGGCCTTCACGCAGTTCGCCCAGGGCGGTGGCCCGGTGTGGTCGGGCAACCTGTTCCCGTTCCTCTTCATCACCATCGCCTGCGGCGCGGTGTCGGGTTTCCACGCGCTGATCTCGTCGGGCACCACGCCCAAGCTGCTGGAAAATGAATCGCACGCGCGCTTCATCGGCTATGGCGCGATGCTGGCCGAGTCGTTCGTCGCCATCATGGCCCTGGTGGCCGCGTCGGTGATCGAGCCGGGTGTGTACTTCGCGATGAACAGCCCGGCCGCCGTGATCGGCACCTCGCCCGAGGCCGTGGCGCACGTGGTGTCCACCTGGGGCTTCGTGATCACGCCGGACGTGCTGATCCAGACCGCCAAGGACGTTGGCGAAAATACGATCATCTCGCGTGCTGGTGGCGCTCCGACGCTGGCGGTGGGTATCGCGCACATCCTGCACCAGGTGGTGGGTGGCCAAGCCATGATGGCCTTCTGGTACCACTTCGCCATCCTGTTCGAGGCGCTGTTCATCCTGACCGCCGTCGACGCTGGCACGCGCGCCGGCCGCTTCATGCTGCAAGACCTGCTGGGCAGCTTCGTGCCGTCCCTGAAGCGTACGGAATCGCTGCCGGCCAACCTGATCGCCACCGCGCTGACCGTGGCGGCCTGGGGCTACTTCCTGTACCAGGGCGTGGTCGATCCGCTGGGCGGCATCAACACGCTGTGGCCGCTGTTCGGTATCTCGAACCAGATGCTGGCCGCCGTGGCGCTGGTGCTGGGCACCTGCGTGCTGGTGAAGATGAAGCGCGGGCAGTACGCCTGGGTGACGCTGCTGCCCACCTGCTGGCTGCTGATCTGCACGCTGACCGCCGGCTGGCAGAAGCTGTTCGACGCCGACCCGAAGGTGAGCTTCCTGACGCACGCGTCGAAGTTCAGCGCCGCGATCGCCGAAGGCAAGGTGCTGGCACCGGCCAAGACCATGGAGCAGATGCACCGCATCGTCTTCAACGACTACCTGGACGCCGGCTTGTGCGCGCTGTTCATGTTCGTGGTGCTGTCGATTGTCTTCTACGGCTTCAAGACCGCCATGTCGGCCCGCAACCAGGGCAAGCGCACCGACAGCGAAACGCCGTTCGAACCGCTGCCGGCCCAGGCGTCGGCCGCCTCGAACTAACCGGATAGGAGCCACACATGCTGGATCAGATCGGAAACATGGGACGTTACCTGGGCCAGTCGCTGCGGCTGATGGTGGGCCTGCCCGACTACCAGACCTACGTGGCCCACATGGAAAGCACCCATCCTGACCGCGCACCCATGACGTACGAGGAATTCTTCCGCGAACGCCAGGAGGCCCGGTACGGAGGCGGGCAGGGCAAGTGCTGCTGACGGCAGCCTCGTCCCACCGAAACTGGAAAGCGGCCCCGCGGGGCCGCTTTTTCATGCCCGTTCGCCAGCCGGGCTTTGTGACGTATCATTGCGCGCTGTTGCGCCGGAGCATCGCTTTTTAACGGTTGGATACCGTTTCTGCAGCGGGTTACAGCACCTCACAACTGGTTACAGCAAGGGTAGGGCTGCTTCTCTACACTCCGTTTCCAGATACACACCACATAAGGAAAATACGATGTCTCGCCATCCTCTCCGCAACCTGACTCTGGCTCTTGCCCTCTCGGCGGCTACGCTGCCGGCGTTTGCAGGAGGTGATCTGAACAACGCGCTCGGCGGTGGCCTGGGTGGCGTGGCAGGTGCCGCTGTAGGTGGTGCGCTGGGCGGCAGCACCGGATCGATCATCGGCGGTGCAGTCGGCGGGGGCGCCGGCGGCGCCCTGACGTCGAATCGCCGCGAACGCACTGGTGCCATCATCGGCGGCGCCCTGGGTGGCGGCGCGGGTACCGCAGCCGGCAACGCCATGGGCGGCCGTACGGGCGGCCTGGTTGGCGCCGGCCTGGGTGGTGCTGCAGGTGCCGCACTGGGCGGCAACGTGTCGCGCAGCAACTCGTATGACGATGACCGCCGCTACTACAAGCGCAGCAAGCATCGCCGCCACCACCACCACGACTGAGTCGGGGCGGAAAACCAGAAACGGGCCAGATGGCCCGTTTTCTTTTGGGCAATCAGGCGGATTTCCGTCCCGAACGCCCATGCAAAAAGCCCGTACCGGTTGGTACGGGCTTTTTGCGGATTACTGGCGAATCAGATCTTGGCGCCGTCCGAGTACACGTCGAACGACTTGGCGCCATCGGTGAACGTATCGAACTTGCCAGCCTTGGCGCCATCCGTGAACGTGTCAAACTTGCCGGCCTTCGCGCCGTCGGTGTACGGGTCGAAGCGGGTAGCCTTGGCGCCATCGGTGTAGGGGTCGAACTTGCCGGCCTTGGCAAAGGCAGGGGCAGCGGACAAGGCAACAACGGCTGCAGCGATCAGGGCGATTTGGCGCTTCATGGCGAATCCTTCACTTTGTTCGGGTGATGCCGCCATTCTGGATATTGCTGCGTCGCGGCATCGGTTAGTGGGATATTAGGCATTCCCCTGATATGAATAAATATCCGCCTCCACAATGATTGATTGTGGTTTCAACAATAAACTACCCGTACCGTGTAAAAGTTCACGGCGGAAGCGGGAGACTATGTCATGGATCGGCTGCAATCGATGCGCGTCTTCGCCAAGGTGGTCGAACTTGGCAGCTTCGCCCGTGCGGCGCAGCAACTGGAAATGTCCAACGCCGTGGTCACGCGCTACGTGGCCGATCTGGAAAGCCACCTCGGCACCCGGCTGCTGAATCGCACCACGCGCAGCCTGTCGCTGACCGATGCCGGCGAAACCTACCTGCAGCGCTGCGCGCAGATTCTTGAAGACGTCGAGGAAGCGGAATCGATCGTCACCGCCCGCAGCCAGTCGCTGTCCGGCACGCTACGGCTCGTGGCGCCGGTCATGTTCGGCCTGCACCTGCTGCCAAAGACGCTGGAACGGTTTCACCAGCGCTATCCGGACGTGGTATTCGACGTGCAGTTGTCCGACCGCGTGATCGACATCGTCGAGGAAGGGCGCGACGTCGGCGTGATGCTGTCGGACCTGGGCCTCGGTTCGCACCTGGTGGCCCGGCCGCTGATCTCCGCCGAAATCATCCTGTGTGCCTCTCCGGGCTATCTGCGCGAGCATCCGCCGCTGCGCACCGCGCACGATCTGTCCCACCACCGCGCCATCGCCATGCGCCTGCCAACGGCCGAGCACGAATGGACGCTGTCCGGCCCGGAAGGGGAGGTGACCGTGCCGATTCGCCCGGGCCTGCTCTGCAGCAATGCCGAACTGGCGCACCAGGCCGCGCTGGCCGACATGGGCATCGCGATGCTGTCCTCGTACCTGGCCCGGCCCAATATCGAAGCCGGCCGCCTGATGCACATCCTGCCGCAGTACCAGCTGCCGCGCCGCGATGTCAGCGTGGTCTACCCAAGCCGCAAGTTCCTGCCCACCAAGGTGCGCGCCTTCATCGACTTCCTGCTCGACGAAGGCAAGCAGCGGGCCGGCGAGAACCTCATCAAGATCGCCAGCAAATAAAAATGGCGAGGCAGATGCCTCGCCATTTCGTTTGGCGCCGGGACAGCTTGCGAGTGCTTACTCTTCAGCTTCCGCAGTCTGCTTCGCCTTCTTCGCCGCAGCAGTTTTAGTGGCAGTCTTTGCAGCCGTCTTCGTCGCCACCTTCCTGGCCGGAGCGGTCTTGGCCGCAGCCTTCTTGGCCGGGGCCTTTTTGGCGGCGGTCTTGGCCGGCGCGGCTTGCGCTTCCTCGCCCTTGGCGGCCGACTTCGCCGCCGCGGACTTGGCCGCCGGCTTGGCGCCCGCCTTGGGCTCGCGTGCCTCGAATTCGAAGCCGATCTTGCCGTCCGGCTGCTTGACCAGGAATGCCTTGAAGTTACGGCCGGTACGCGACGACTTGAAGCCGGTCAGCAGGTCCGTCTTGCCCGCAGTCAGCAGCTTGCCGATCTGCTCGCGCGAGATTTCCTGCTGCAGGATGATCTTGCCGGTCGTGAAGTCGCAGGTCTTCTCGCTGCCCACGGCGTTCTCGCACACGTACTTCATGCCGTGCTCGTAGACCGAGCCATTGCACTTCGGGCAATGGCCCACCGGTGTCTGCTCGCTGAAGTCCACCGGCTCGTCGTCTTCCTCGTCGTTCTGCCCGAAGTCGAACTCCATCTTCCAGTGGCCTTCGTCATCCTTGGCCAGCTTCAGGATCGCCGCAAACGGACGGCCCATCTTGCTACGGAAGCCCTGCAGCGGACCAATTTCCTTCTTCAGCAGCAGTTCCTCGACTTCGTCGATCTCGAACTGGCGTCCGCCCGGAATCTTGCTGATCGAGAATTCGCAAGCCGTGCAGGCAAAGCGCCGGTAGTTTTCCTTGACCTGGCCGCCGCACTGCGGGCACGGGGTGTCCAGCGTGGCGTAGTCGCCGGGGATCGTATCGCTGTCGTATTCCTTGGCACGCTTGACGATCTGCTGCGTCATCTGCGCGATCTCGCGCATGAATTCGTCACGCTTCAGGCGGCCGCGCTCGATCTGCGACAGCTTGTGTTCCCATTCGCCCGTCAGCTCGGCCTGCGTCAGTTCCAGCACGCCCAGGCCGCGCAGCAGCGTCATCAGCTGGAACGCCTTGGCGGTCGGAATCAGTTCGCGGCCCTCGCGCACCAGGTACTTTTCGGTCAGCAGGCCTTCGATGATGGCCGCGCGCGTGGCAGGCGTGCCCAGGCCCTTGCCGGCCATGGCCTCGCGCAGCGCGTCGTCGTCCACGAGCTTGCCGGCGCCTTCCATGGCCGACAGCAGCGTGGCTTCGTTGTAGCGGGCCGGCGGGCGCGTGGACAGGCCGACCGACTCGACCTTGTCGGTCTTGACGCGCTCGTCCTTCTGCACGGGCACCAGGTTCGCGTCCTTGTCGTCCTTGCCCTGGGCTTCGCGGCCGTAGATCACCAGCCAACCCGGATTGACCAGCACCTTGCCTTCGGTCTTGAAGTGATGGCCGGCCACCTCGGTGATCCGCGTGGTCACCTGGAACTCGGCCGCCGGGAAGAACACGGCCAGGAAACGGCGCACGACCAGGTCGTACAGCTTCTGCTCGGGCTCTGACAGGTTCTTCGGCGCCTGCAGCGTCGGGATGATGGCGAAGTGATCGCTGATCTTGCTGTTGTCGAAGATCTTCTTGTTCGGCTTCACCCAGCCTTGCGACAGGATCTTCTTGGCATGCGTCAGGTAGTTCGGCGAGCTGTCGGCCAGCATGTCCATGGTCTGCTTGACCGTGTCCAGGTAGTCCTCGGGCAGCGCGCGGGCATCGGTACGCGGGTACGTCAGCACCTTGTGCTTTTCATACAGCGCCTGCGCCAGACCCAGCGTGTTCTTGGCCGAAAAGCCAAAACGCGAGTTGGCCTCGCGCTGCAGCGTGGTCAGGTCGAACAGGGCGGGGGACTGCTGCGTGGACGGCTTCGATTCCTCGGTGACCGTGCCCGGCTTGTCGCGGCAGGCCGCCACAATGCTCTTGGCCTCGGCCTCGCTCCACAGGCGCGACTCGCGCGCCTCGGCATCGAACTCGTTCTTCTTGAACTTCGGATCGAACCAGCGGCCCTCGTACAGGCCGGCGGCCGCGATGAACTCGGCGCGCACTTCCCAGTAGTCGCGCGGCACGAAGTGCTTGATCTTCTCTTCGCGCTCCACAACGATCGACAGCGTCGGGGTCTGCACCCGGCCCACGGTGGTCAGGAAGAAGCCGCCGCCCTTGCTGTTGAAGGCCGTCATGGCGCGCGTGCCGTTGATGCCGACCAGCCAGTCGGCTTCGGAGCGGCATCGGGCCGCATCGGCCAGCGGCATCATTTCCTCGTCTTCGCGCAGCGCGGCAAACCCGTCGCGGATCGCCTGCGGCGTCATCGACTGCAGCCACAGCCGGCGAACAGGCTGCTTGGCCTTGGCCTGCTGGGCGATCAGCCGGAAAATCAGCTCGCCTTCGCGCCCCGCGTCACAGGCGTTGATCAGCGCGGTCACATCCTTGCGCTTGATGAGGCGGTTGAGCACTTTCAGGCGCGATTCGGTCTTGGCGATCGGGCGCAGGTCGAAATGCGGGGGGATCACCGGCAGATTGGTGAAGCTCCACTTGCCCCGCTTGACTTCGTAGTCGTCGGGCGCGGCGATTTCCACCAGATGGCCAACGGCCGAGGACAGCACGTAGTCGTCGCTCTCGAAGTACTCGTCGTGCTTGGCAAAGCCCCCGAGGGCGCGCGCAATATCGGCGGCGACCGATGGCTTTTCCGCGATGATGAGGGCTTTTGACATTCAACGGGTCCTTGCGGCGCCACTGCCGGATGGGCAGTTTGCGCCTCTTGAAATTCACAGCAAACTATGTAAACAGCACGCCTGGGCTTTGAGGCGCCAATAATAAGCGCGGTTCCGACGGGCTTGCAAGCAAACGCCGTCGCCCACCCTGACCATGCTCAATCGTTACCAGCACCCCCGGCAAGCAACCAGGGCAGCACTTCTGGAATGTCTGGTGCCGCGCCGGCCATGGTACCTGCGCGCATCAGCATCCGCTCCAGCACATCGACGTGGGGCAGCACGGTTCCGTAAAACTGCGCTGCGCCGCCAGCAATGGGCTGAATCAATACAGTAGGAAAGTTTTCGATGTCGATGTCCTCTCCGAGATAGTCAGAGTGGGTTTCGACATCGATCCAGACGAAACAATCGTCCGGATAACGTGCCGCCAACGCCGCAAAACCAGGCAAATATTCCTTGCACGTCCCACACCACGCGGCGCAAAGGCATGCCACCAGCCGTCCCTGCGGACGGGCACGGAGCGCCTGGCGCAGGGCGGCGGCATCCTGCTCGGGGAAGTAAACGGCCATTGAAGTCGAAAAGTGAGGCAAAGGCGATACCGCGGATCATGCCAGACGCCGGAAACGGTTGCCTGGCAGGCGCTCGGCCGCGCCGGCCAGCTCCAGTTGCAGCAGCGCGGCGGACACCGCCTCAGCCGCCATCCCCGTGCCGTCGCACAACGCATCGAGCGTGACAGGATCATAGGCCAGCACCGCCCCGAGCGCGTCGCCAACCGGCGACGCCAGGGGGGCTGCTGCCTGGCCTGCCTTCGCACCAGCCGCTGCCCCGGTGGCAGTTCCGGCCGCCGTCGATGGTGCCGCGGGCGTCAGATCGGCAAACTCCTCGAACACATCAGCCGCCGACTCCACCAGCTTGGCGCCCTGGCGAATCAGCTTGTGGCAGCCTCGCGATAGCTCGGCGTGGATCGAGCCGGGAATCGCAAACACCTCGCGCCCGATCTCCGATGCCAGCCGTGCGGTGATCAGCGAACCCGACCGCTCGGCCGCCTCCACCACCAGCACGCCGCGCGCCAGCGCCGCAATGATGCGGTTGCGACGCGGAAAATGGTTCGGCAGGCCCGGGGTACCCAGCGGGAATTCGCTCGCAATAGCGCCGCCGGCATCCACGATCTGGTGCGCCAGCTTGTGGTGCCGCGCCGGATAGACGATATCGATGCCAGTGCCGACAACGGCCACCGTGCCGCCGGGCCCCTCCAGCGCGGCCGCATGCGCCGCGGCATCGATGCCAAGGGCCAGCCCCGACACCACGGTCAGCCCGGCATCGGAAAACGCTGAAGCGAATGTCTGTGCATTGCGCGCGCCCTGCGCCGTGGCATGGCGCGCGCCGACAATGCCCAGCGACGGCGCCTGCAGGCGTTCTGCGCGGCCATTGACGTATAGCACCAGCGGCGGATCAGCGAGGTCGAGCAGCCGTGCCGGGTAAGCGGCATCCGCCATCGTGACCAGATGATGGCCGGGGGCATCGAGCCAGCGCAGCGTGCGATCGATCCGGGCGGACACCTCCGCATCGGGCGGCGCGGCGAGCGCACGCGCCACCGCCGGCTCCGCGGCATCGCGCAGCCTTGCAGGGTCGAGGGCCAGCACGGCCTGAGGCAGGCCGAAGGCTGCCAGCAGGCGCCGGCCGGCCTGGGCGGAAACACCCGGTGTTGCCGTCAGCCGCACCCAGGCAGCCACTTCGGCCGGGTCGCGAGTCGAATCGGTCATCGAACAACGCGGCAGCGCGTGCTTGCGCACGCGCCGGCCAGTTATTGCGGGGTGGTGGCGAGGTCGCCCACCTTCATCACGTTGCTGGCATCGGTGACCAGCGCGTAGGCGATACCCGGGAAGACGCGATAGACGTAGGCCAGGCCATAGCGGTCGTCCGGCAGCGTGATGCTGCGGTTGCCGTCGGTCGGATCCTGGACCATGCCGCCCAGGCGCGACAGCGCGAGCACGTGCCCCGGCTCCAGGCCGGCATTCGAACCCAGGTTCAGCACCACCACCTGTTTGGCGCCGCCGAATTGCACCCCGCCATACACGGCCGCGATACGGGCCTGGACGTTGTTGTCAGGGGCATGCGGCACATAGCGCACCAGCTCGCGGGCCGGTTGGGGCAGCAGCAGCGAGCCCGTGCCCATTTCCTGCGGCGACTGGGTGGCCTGGACCGTGGTGACCGCGTCCGGGCCTTCCGGGCCGCGCATCACGCGTACGCTGCCCTGGTACTGGGCTTCGAAGCCGATCACATCGTTGCTGACCGGGTCATGCACCGGCAAGGCCGGCTTGAACGCCTGCCAGTCGCTGCCGACCGCTGCATCGGTCGAGGCAAGGCCGCGCACGAAGCCGGTATCGCCACGCCCCATGTAGACGCGGGCATCGGACAACGCCACGATACGGGCCGACGTGTCGATCGCATTCTTTTCCACAACCAGCGGACGCGTCAGGAACGGCTCGATATCGGACGCCGGGATGCTCAGGATGGCTTCGCCGTCCGAACCCTCGCCGCGCACGCGCGGCGACAGGCGGGCATCGCCATTGGCGCCCCCCGGCGCCGTGGTCGACAGGTACGCGCGGCCATCGCGCTGCACCAGGTAAAGGATCTGGCCAGGGTAGATCAGGTGCGGATTGCGAACCTGCTGGCGGTTCATGCCCCACAGCGCCGGCCAGCGCCACGGCTGGCGCAGGTACTGGCCCGAAATGCCCCACAGCGTGTCGCCCGAGCGCACGGTGTACTGGGCTGGCGCATTCGGCGCCAGTTCGGAAACGGGGATACCCTGCTGGGCGGTCGCGTCGGCCTGGGCGAGCTGTGCCGCCGAGACGTTCAGATCGGCCGCCTGAACGGCCATGCCGGCCCCGGCTGTGATGCCGGCGACACATAGCATGGCGAGGGTGAACGCGTGCAGCCTGCGGCCCGACGCCGCCTGTTCTTTGGTAAGATCGCGCATTTTCCTGAGCCGGTCGGGAGAACGACCGGATTGACCCTAGGTAGAGCGTGCCTGCTGCGGCGCGCCTTGAATTTTTGTACTAGCGCCCCGATTCTGCATGGAAACCCCGCACGCCGCAACGGCGGTCGGGCAGTGGACAGCACACGGCGTTGCGCCCGAGCATCATGGCCAAACTCGACATCCTCACCTACCCCGATCCTCGCCTGCATACCGTGGCCAAGCCCGTGGCGGTGGTGGACGACCGCATCCGCCAGCTCGTCGTCGACATGGCCGAAACCATGTACGACGCGCCCGGCATCGGCCTGGCCGCCACGCAGGTGGACGTGCACGAGCGCGTGATCACGATCGACATTTCGGAAACGCGCGACGAACTGATGGTGTTCATCAACCCGGAAATCGTCTGGTCCAGCGACAACCGCAAGGTCTGGGAAGAGGGCTGCCTGTCGGTGCCGGAAGTCTATGACCGCGTGGAGCGCCCCGACCGCGTCAAGGTGCGCGCCCTCAACGAAAAGGGCGAGACGTTCGAACTCGATGCCGACGACCTGCTGGCCGTATGTATACAGCACGAGATCGACCATCTGAACGGCAAGGTATTCGTCGAATACCTGTCCCCGCTCAAGCTCAACCGCATCAAGAGCAAGCTCCAGAAGCGCGTCCGCTCGCGCATGTGAGGATGTAACAGCGGCGTGCCACGCGGGTGGCGTCTGCTATCGTTACAACTTCCAAGACACATCACGTACCGGCCGCTATGCGGCCGGTGTCGTTTCTACCCGCGGATTTCTGTCATGACTCAAGCCCAGCCACTGCGCGTCGCGTTTGCCGGCACTCCCGAATTCGCGCGCGTTGCCCTTGAGGCCATCCACGCCGCCGGTTTTCCGGTGGTGGCCGTCCTGACCCAGCCTGACCGGCCCGCAGGCCGCGGCATGCAGCTGCAGGCCAGCCCGGTCAAGCAGTTCGCCCTGGAAGCCGGGCTGGGCCCCGTGCTGCAGCCGCGCTCGTTGCGCCGCCATGGCAAGTATCCCGAGGAAGCCGGCGCCGCCGTGGACACACTGGCGCAAATCGCCCCCGATGTCATGGTGGTGGCCGCCTACGGCCTGATCCTGCCGGCCGAGGTTCTCGATCTGCCGCGCCATGGGTGCCTGAACATCCACGCCTCGCTGCTGCCGCGCTGGCGCGGCGCGGCGCCGATCCATCGCGCCATCGAGGCCGGCGACGCCGAAACGGGCATCACGCTGATGCAGATGGACGAAGGGCTCGATACGGGCGCGATGCTGTCGCGCGAATCGGTGGCGATCGGGCCGCTGGATAGCACCGGCAGCCTGCACGACACGCTGGCCGCACTGGGCGGCCGCATGATCGTCGATGCCCTGCGCCAGCTGGCCGCCGGCAAGCCGCTACCGGCCACGCCCCAGCCCGAAGCCGGCATCACCTATGCCGAGAAGATCGCCAAGGACGAAGCGCCGCTCGACCTGACCCGTCCGGCCGCCGCGCTGGCAAGCCAGGTGCGTGCCTTCAACCCGTTCCCGGGGGCCACGATCCAGGTGGGCGACACCGTCATCAAGTGCTGGCAGGCCCTGCCGCTGGCGGCCGCCACGAGCCTTCCCCATCCGCCGGGCACCGTGCTGGCATCGGACGCCGCCGGCGTGATCATCGCCTGTGGCAACGGCAGCGCGCTGCAGGTGACCGAACTGCAGAAGCCTGGCGGCCGCCGCCAGCCGGCGCAGCAGTTCCTGCAGGGCATGCCGCTGCCGCCCGGCACGCGGTGCGTGGTCGGCGATACGGCAGCGTAAGTGGTGGGGGAGCGCCGACGTGGCGTTTGCGTCATTCGACATCGTAAAACCCCGTTAACCGCATTGAATTCCTGCGGTCCTGGCCCTATCTAACGAACATCGCGTCCCGCAAGGGCGGGTACGCGCCCTGATCGATCTCTCTGGAGACCAAACCATGTTCAACTGGGTCAAGACCTTCATGCTGATGGCCGCCATCACGGCGCTGTTCATCGTCATCGGCGGCATGATCGGTGGCCGAAGCGGCATGATGTTCGCGCTGCTGATCGCGCTGGGCATGAACTTCTTCTCCTACTGGTTCTCGGACAAGATGGTCCTGCGCATGTACAACGCGCAGGAAGTGGATGCCAGCACCGCGCCGCAGTTCTACAACATGGTGCAGGAGCTGTCCCAGCGTGCCGGCCTGCCGATGCCGCGCGTGTACCTGATCAACGAGGACGCCCCGAACGCCTTTGCCACGGGCCGCAATCCCGAGCACGCGGCCGTGGCCGCCACCACCGGCATCCTGCGTGTGCTGTCAGACCGCGAGTTGCGCGGCGTGATGGCGCACGAACTGGCGCACGTGAAGCACCGCGACATCCTGACGTCGACCATCGCCGCCACCATGGCTGGTGCGATTTCGGCCCTGGCCAACATGGCAATGTTCTTTGGCGGCCGCGACGAGAACGGCAACCGTACCAACCCGATCGCCGCGATTGCCGTGGCCATCCTGGCCCCGCTGGCGGCATCGCTGATCCAGATGGCGATCTCGCGTGCACGCGAGTTCGAAGCGGACCGGGGCGGCGCCGAGATCAGCGGCGACCCGCAGGCACTGGCCAGCGCGCTGGACAAGATCCATCGCTTTGCGCAGGGCATTCCGTTCCAGGCGGCCGAGGAACATCCGGCCACCGCGCAGATGATGATCATGAACCCGCTGTCGGGTGGCGGCATCGCCAACCTGTTCTCGACGCACCCGGCCACCGAGGAGCGCATCTCGCGGCTGATGCACATGGCGCAGACGGGCAGCTATCCGGCCTGATGCCGGCGCCCGCCACGCGATTTGGCCAGTTTGACCGGCCAGCCCGCGACAACAGGTAAACTGCCCGCTGTGTCCCCATGGGACCGGCGGGCATTCTTGTATCCGCCATGTCCCGACGCCCATTGCGTCACTCTTTTCCACGTTGTCTGTCTGATTTTTCCGTATGCGCCTGCCTCACGAATCCCTTGCCTTCCAGATGCTCGGTGCCGCCGCGGCTGTTCGCGGCGTGCATGAAGGCACGGCCCTGCCGCAGGCCATCGAAGACGTTGCCACCCACCTGCGGCTGGACCGCGTGCGCGACGCCGCCACGCGCGGCGCCATCCAGGACCTGGCCTATCGCTCGGTCCGCCTGTTCGGCACCACGCGCGCCCTGGTCACGCAACTGGTGACGCGGCCGCCTGGCGCGCTGGTCGATTCCCTGCTGGCCGTGGCGCTGGCCCTGCTGATCGAGGGCGAGGAAGGCGATGGCAGCAAGGTGGGGCGCGGCGGCTATTCCGCATTCACCGTGGTGGACCAGGCCGTCAGCGCGGCGGCCTCCGAGCCCAAGACCGCGCACGCGCGCGGCCTGGTGAATGCCGTCCTGCGCCGGTTCCTGCGCGAGCACAAGGCGCTGATGCCGAAGATCATGCAGGACGAGGAGGCGCGCTGGAACCTGCCGTCGTGGTGGCTCGCGCAACTGCGCCTGGCCTACCCGGACCAGTGGATGGCGCTGGCCGAGAGTGTCAACGAACGGCCGCCAATGACATTGCGCGTCAA
Organism: Cupriavidus sp. D384; assembly: GCF_001652915.1. Lineage (GTDB taxonomy): Bacteria > Pseudomonadota > Gammaproteobacteria > Burkholderiales > Burkholderiaceae > Cupriavidus. The sequence continues at coordinate 19,071 of NZ_BBQI01000024.1, read as the reverse complement.
TCCGAAGCGCATTTCGGTGCAGGAGTATCTTCGGGATCTGGCCAACGCCGGGCTGGCCGGTACGGCGGTGGGCGACCAGGCCGTGCGCCTGGCTCGGGCCTTTCCGGTATCGCAGATTCCCGGTTTTGCCGAAGGCGACGTTTCGGTGCAGGACGCCGGCGCGCAACTGGCCGCGCCGCTATGCGAAGTTTCCGACGGCATGCGCGTGCTGGACGCCTGTGCGGCTCCCGGCGGCAAGACCGGCCACCTGCTGGAGCTTGCCGACATCCACGTGACAGCCGTGGAAAGCGACGCGCAGCGCGCCGCGCGCATCCATGACAACCTGGCCCGCCTGGGACAACGCGCAGAAGTGATCGTGGGCGACGCAAGCCGCCCCAAGGACTGGTGGGACGGCCAGCAGTTCGACCGCATCCTGGCCGATGTGCCATGTTCCGCGTCGGGCATCGTGCGGCGCCATCCCGATATCCGCTGGCTGCGTCGAGAGTCCGACGTGGCCAGGCTGATGACCGAGCAGCGCCGCATCGTTTCGCAGCTGTGGCCGCTGCTGAAACCTGGCGGCATCCTGGTCTATGTGACCTGTTCTATTTTCCCAACGGAAGGCGAGGAGCAGGCGCTCTGGTTTGGTGCGCAGCTTCCAGATGCGATACGATTGCAGGCGCCGGGGCAACTGCTGCCCGGCATCAAGGCGCCTGAGACAACCGGCAGCGGGACCGCCGGCAAGGCAAGCCTGCCATCGGATCACGATGGCTTCTACTACGCCCGCTTCCAGAAACGCGCCTGATATTTCCACCAATGCCGAACCTGCAGCGCCTGCTTGTCCTACGTGCCCCCGGCCGCGCGGTGCGCGAATGGCCGGCAGCACCGCTGGCCGGCATCCTGCGCACGTGGTACGCAACCGCGTTGCTGCTGCTGGCGCTGCTGGTGTACGTGCCCCATGCTGGCGCACAGCTGATTGAAACCACCGAAGCGCGCATCGACTACCAGGACGGCGGCTTCGAGCTGGGCGCATCGTTCGACTTCGATCTGCCGCCCGCGCTCGAAGACGCCCTGCACAAGGGCATCTCGCTCTATTTCGTTGTCGACTTCCAGCTGTCGCGCTCGCGCTGGTACTGGTTCGACGAGAAGCCTGTCAACGCCATGCGATCGGTGCGCCTGTCGTACCAGCCGCTGACGCGCCAATATCGCGTGTCGACCGGCGGCCTGCAGCTGCCGTTCAATCGCCTGAAGAGCGCGCTGCAGTTCATCCAGCAGGTGCGGGGCTGGCGCGTGTTCGAACGCCGGGATGTGAAGGCCGGCGAGACGTATCACGCCGAGACGCGCATGCGGCTGGATCTGTCGCAATTGCCCAAGCCGTTCCAGATCAACGCGGTGAACACGCGCGAATGGAACCTGTCTTCGGAGTGGAAGCGGTTCAACTACACGGTGCCGACCAACCTTGACGCACCGCCGCCGCCTCCGCCCCCGCCACCACCGGTGGCACCGCCCGCGCCGCCGGCCATGCCGGGGTCCGCGCCACCCGCCGCATCGGCACCCTCCGCAGAGTTGCGCGCGCCGTTCGCGCAAACCGTGTCGAACGTGCTGTCGCCCAACCAACTGGTCCAGCCGGCCAGCCAGCCATGAACGGCAATCCGTGGGATAGCCGTTTCCGCCGCGTGCTCTACCGCGTGGTGGTTGGCATCATCGTCTTCCTGGCGCTGGTGCTGGTGGGCCTGCTGGCCGGGGCATCGGCCAATACCGAATTCTTCGATCGCTATTTCACGCTGCTCTTCAAGATCAACCTCGTAGTCGGGGTGTTGCTGGTTTTGACCGTAGGCGCGCTCGCGTTCACGCTGTGGGTGCGATACCGGCGGGGCAAGTTCGGTACGCGGCTGATGAGCAAGCTGGCCGTGTTCTTCGGTGTGGTGGGTGTGCTGCCGGGGGTGCTGATCTACCTGGTGTCGCTGCAGTTCGTCTCCCGCAGCATCGAATCGTGGTTCGACGTGCGCGTGGAAAATGCGCTGGAGGCGGGGCTGAACCTGGGCCGCTCCACCATCGACAGCCAGCTGGCCGATCTGCAGGGCAAGGCGCGGCTCATGGCCGACCAGCTCACGGGCGCGTCGAGCATGGCTACGTCGTTGCAGCTGAACCGGCTGCGCGAGCAGTACGGCATTCAGGAAGCGGCGATCTTCACCGGCAGCGGGCGCGTGCTGGCCACGGCGTCGAGCAGCTACGCCACGCTGGTACCCGATATTCCTTCGGGCGTGCTCGCCGAGCAGGCCCGCATGGCGGGTGGATATGCGGCCGTGGAAGGCGGCTCCGATCCCAGCGGCAGCGACAAGGCGCCAGTCAACCTCGACAGCAGCCATCTGTACCGGATCCGCGTCATCATTCCGCTGGGCCCTGCGCCCACCCAGACCACGGCCGACGAAACGGCACAGGCACCCGTCAGCGCCAGCGCGGCGGCCGCCGCCGCAGCAGCACGGGCCCGCACGCGGCTGGCGCCGCCGGGCAGCCGGTGGGCCGGTTCCGGGCTATCCATCGAGCGTCGCCCCGAGGATGCCCCGGCCACCGGTTTCGGGCTGGTCGGCGACACCGTGCGCGAGGAACGCTACCTGCAGGTGCTGCACCCCGTGCCGGCAGTGCTGGCCCGCAATGCCGACGAAGTGCAGCGCGCCTACCAGGAGTACCAGGAAAAGGCGCTCGGACGCACGGGCCTGCGCAAGATGTACATCGGCACGCTGACGCTGACGCTGTTCCTGGCCGTGTTCATCGCCGTGATGCTCGCGCTGTTGCTGGGCGGCCAGCTTGCCAGGCCGCTGCTGATGCTGCTGCAGGGCACGAAGGAAGTGGCCGAAGGCGACCTCTCGCCCAAGCGCGAACTGAAGAGCCGCGACGAACTGGGCCAGCTGACGCAGCAGTTCAACCAGATGACGCGCCAGCTGTCCGAAGCGCGCATCGCGGTGGAAGACAACCGCGTGGCGCTGGAGCAATCGAAGGCCTATCTGGAAAGCGTGCTGCAGAATCTGACCGCCGGCGTACTGGTGTTCGACCGCCGCTTCACGCTGATCACGGCCAATCCCGGCGCCGAACGGATCTTCCGTCAGCCCTTCGCGGGGGTGCTGGGCCAGCCCGTGGAGCAGATTCCGGGCATGGGCGACTTTGCCGACATCGTGCGCCAGGCATTCTCCGAGCAGACCACGCGCGAGGTGCTGGGCGGCTCGCAGCACTGGCAGAAGCAGATCGAGCTGCCCCAGGGCGACGAAGAACAGCCGCTCACCTTGCTGGTGCGTGGCGCGCACCTGCCGGGCGGCAGCCGTGACGAGCCCGGCTACGTGGTGGTATTCGACGATATTTCCGACGTGATCTCGGCCCAGCGCTCGGTGGCGTGGGGCGAGGTCGCGCGCCGGCTGGCGCATGAAATCAAGAATCCGCTGACGCCGATCCAGCTTTCGGCCGAGCGCCTGCAGATGAAGTTGTCGCCCAAGCTGGAACATGCCGACGCCGAAGTGCTAAAGCGCGGGGCCACTACGATCGTTAACCAGGTAGCGGCAATGAAACGCATGGTGGACGACTTCCGCGACTATGCGCGTACGCCGCCGGCGGTGATGCAGTCACTGGCGCTGAACGCCCTGGCGGCCGAAGTCCTGCATCTGTACGGCATCGACGATCCGGCCGTGCATGAACACCCGGTGATTCATGCGGCGCTGGGCGCGGATCTGCCTGAAATAAAGGGCGATCCGACACAGTTGCGTCAGGTGATCCACAACCTCCTGCAGAATGCGCAGGATGCGGCGGCAGACAACGTGGCGGCCGGTAGGGCGGCGCCCCATATCACTCTGCACACCGAGACTGTAGAATACAAAGATTCCGCCGGCGAAGACCGGCAAGCCGTCAAGTTGTCCATTACGGACAATGGTCCTGGATTCGCGCCACGCATCCTGAGTCGTGCGTTCGAACCGTATGTGACCACGAAAGCCAAGGGTACGGGTCTCGGGCTTGCGATGGTGAAGAAGATCATTGACGAACATGGCGCGCGCATTGAATTGCGCAATCGCATGAACGGTACCGAGATCACGGGAGCACAGATCTCGATCCTGTTCGTTAAACTGGCTTAAATCTTGCGCGCCGGCGCCTCCGGTTAGCGCTGCGGTGGGGTTAAGAGGGGAAGTATGGCAACCATCCTCGTAGTCGATGACGAAATGGGAATCCGGGAACTGCTCTCGGAAATTCTCAGTGACGAAGGACATGTGGTCGAACTTGCGGAAAACGCCCAGAAGGCGCGTGATTTCCGTGCGAACGCCACGCCTGACCTGGTGCTGCTCGATATCTGGATGCCGGATACCGATGGCGTAACGCTGCTCAAGGAATGGTCCGCGCAGGGCTATCTGACGATGCCGGTCATCATGATGTCGGGGCACGCCACGATCGATACCGCCGTGGAAGCCACGAAGATCGGCGCGCTGAATTTCCTTGAAAAGCCTATCGCGCTGCAGAAGCTGCTGTCTGCCGTGGAAGCCGGCCTGGCCCGCGGCATCGAGCGCCCACGCTCCGCGCCCGCCACGGCCGCGCCGCTGACCGCCGCAGGCACACCCGAAGCGGCCACCGCGACTGTTGCTCCGGCCGAGGCACCGGCCGAGGCTGCCACCAATGGCAATCCGTCGCGCGGCGTACCCGAGGGCGAAATGCAGTTCTCGTTCGACATGCCGCTGCGCGAGGCGCGCGACCTGTTCGAACGCGCGTATTTCGAGTACCACCTGGTGCGCGAGCACGGCAGCATGACCCGCGTGGCGGAAAAGACCGGCCTGGAGCGTACCCACCTGTATCGCAAGCTCAAGCAGCTGGGCGTGGAACTGGGCCGCAACAAGCCGGAACCGACCGAACAGTAAGCAGTGGCACAGAAAACGCTTGACGAGGGCCAATCCCCCAGTTATAGTTTCGCTTCTTTGGCCCGGTAGCTCAGTCGGTAGAGCAGAGGATTGAAAATCCTTGTGTCGGCGGTTCGATTCCGTCCCAGGCCACCAGATTCAAGAAAACGGACGCTTCTGCGTCCGTTTTTGCTTTCTGGCGCCGGTTTTCGGCATGCTCGCCTTCCGCCGTCATCTCCCCTCAAAAGCTGCAGCACGCATGCTGCCAGCGACCACTGCCTTCCAGGCATCCCGCATCCGCCGGTACGCGCCTGGCGCGAGCATCTTGGCCTGACGCAGGCCGCCATGGCGGAACGGCTGGGCATTTCGCAATCCGCGTATGCGCAACAGGAGGACCGCGCGACGCTGCGCAAGGCGTCACGCGAGAAGGTGGCCACCCACCTGCGTCCTCTAGTCAGCCGAACAACTCCTCGGCCACGGTTGGATGCAACGGCATGGTGGTCTTCAGGTGCGATGCCTTCGCACCGAGGCGCAGCGCCAGAGCCATCGTCTGGACGATTTCCGGTGCCGCCCCATCCATCAGATGCACGCCAAGCACGCGGCCGCTGCGTGCGTTGAACACGAGTTTGAACACCGACTGCTGCGGCACGCCGCCGAAGCGGCTTTCCAGCGAGACAAAGCGTTTGATCTCGGTGCGGATGCGGTCGGCCTTGCCGCCGGCTTCCTCGACGGCCTGGGCCTCGGTCAGTCCCACCGCGCCAATTGCGGGCTCGCAGAACACAGCCGTGGGCAGGAAATCGAAGTCCGCCATGTCCCCGCGCCTGCCGAATAGCCGATCGGCCAGCCAGCGGCCTTGTGCAATGGCTACCGGCGTCAGGTGTACGTTGTCGGCCATGCAATCGCCGATGGCGTGAATCGATCGCACGTTGCTGCGGAACTGCCTGTCCACCTTGATGCCGCCCTTGTCGTCGCGCTTTACGCCAAGTTCATCAAGACCCAGTCCATCGACATTCGGCTTGCGGCCGATTGCCGCCAGCACCGCCTGCGTGCGCACGGTCTGCGTGCGGCCACGATTGTCTTCCTGCGTGTAGCAAACGTCGAACGCTCCATTCGACTGCGACACCATTGTGACCTCTGTGCGGAAATGTATGCGTATACCCTTGGCAATCAGCGCTTGAGCAAGCGCGCCGGCGATATCGTGGTCGAATTTCGGCAGCAGCCGGTCTTCGCGCACCAGCAGATCCACCTTTACGCCATAACGTGACAGGATCGACGCCATCTCCACGGCGATATAGCCGCCGCCGATCACCACAATCGAAGCGGGCAAGGTCTGCCACGTGAACACGTCGTCCGAAGAACTGACCAGTTCGCCGCCCGGTACCGGCAGGTCGATGGGGCTGGCGCCCGTGGCGATCAGCGTCTTGCCGGCGCGAATGACTTCATTGCCCACGACGACATCGCCGCGCTCGTTGAATTGCGCCTCGCCGTGCCAGATTTCCACGCCGGCCTCGTTGAGCCGCTGCTTGTACGACGCATTGAGCCGCGCCACCTCGGCATTCACGCGCACGATGGCATCGCGCCAGTCTTCCTTGCCGCCCGTGTGCGACAGGCACGTGGAAAGGATCGACGCCCATCCTGCGCCATACGACAGCATTTTCTTGGGCACGCAACCGCGATTGACACAGGTGCCGCCAATGGCATCGCGCTCCACCAGGATCACGCGGGCGCCGTGTGACGCGGCACGGCGCGCGGCAGCCACGCCACCCGAGCCCGCGCCAATCACCACGAAGTCGACTTCGCGCGCCTTGGGCCGCACATCACGCTTGCGCGGCACGCGCTCGACAACGGGTTCGGCGCTGGCCTCGCTGGCGCGCCGCCGTGTCTTCACGGTCCTTGCCTGGGTCGCGGTCTCGGTTGATGCCTGACGCTTTGTCATTCAATCCTCCTTGCCTGCGCGGCAATATCGCCGCATGCCAAACAATCGACCGGCGCCGCGTGGCGCTTTTGCTATGACGCCGGCAACAGGTCCTGCTGGATCGCGGGCCAGTCGCGCAGGAATTGCTCCGCGTCGCGCCGGCCCAGGTCGTACGCATGCGTCATGGCCTCGGGCTTGGTGTAGTCCCAGCTCGAAATCGGCACGCGTTGTGACGGTTGCAGATACAGGCGGCGCTGGCCGCCCGTATCAATGATGAAGCGGCGCGGCCGCGGATATAGCCGCGTCACCAGCACCAGAACATTGCCCGGCGTGGTATCGAGCGCGTCGACCGGCACGTTGTCGACCAGGCCGCCGTCGAGCACCGCGTGACCATTGCGGCGCAACACCGGCGTAAAGGGCGGCGTCGACGCCGATTGCAATAGCAGATCGGCCAGATCCTCGGGCGATCCGCAGTCCTGCGCCAGCACGAATTCGGGATGGAAGCCCAGCTTGCGGCCCAACCGCGGATGCAGCGTCTTCAGCAGGTGCTTGTCGATGTTGTACGCCAGCAAGCCCGCCGCCACGGCCAGGCGCGGGCCGGTCCAGCGCGGGATATGGGCCACGCCGATACGGATCTCGGGCGCCTGCTGCAGCCGGTGCAGGCGGTTATCGCCAAACAGCGAGAGCAGGGCGTTGCGATAGATGCCGTAGTGCGGAAACACGCGTTCACGCCGCAGCAGGTTGCCCCAGTACGCGTTGCGTGAATTGTTCGCCAGCACGTCGCGGTAGTAGGCCATGGTCTGGTGCGAATCGTGCGCGTAGACCATGCACGCCGTGGCGGCGCCTGCCGAGATGCCGGCAATGATGCGCGGGCGCAGGTGCAGTTCTGGCGCCACGGTGTCCCACCATCCGGCCTGCCACCAGCAGCGGTTGCCGCCGCCGGCAAAGACGATCTGGTCGAACGGTTGGGGATGGGACGCCGGCATCGTGGTCGCGGATTTCAAAGCAGTGCGTAGGTAGTGGTGGCCTGCACCGCGAGCCTGCCGTCCTGGCCGGCCAGTTCGATCTCGCCGAAGACCACGGTCTTTCCCAGGCGCAGCACATTGGCGCGCACCAGCACATCGCCGTCGATCACGGGGCGCATGAAGTTGGTGGTCAGTGTGACTGTGGTCATCGGGCGGAATTCGCCCAGGGCGGCGGAGATGGCGACGATCATCGCGGTATCGGCAGCGGACATCAGCACCTGTCCGCAGACCACACCGCCTGCATGGCGAAACGCTGGCTGGAAGGGCAGGCGCAGCGTCACGCCCGAGGCATCCACGGCCTCGGCCCGCAGGCCAAGCTGGCGCACCCAGGGCGCCAGCACGCGTTCGAGCGTGGCATCGATATCCGCGATGGTGAAAGTGGCAGGCACGTCCCGGTCTCCTCGGCGCGCGGCATGTTGTTTGCGCCAATGATACAGGGGGCCGGGAGATGTGGCTCCCCTCTCCCAGGAAGTGGGCGAGGGGAGAAGCCAGCCATGGCCTTATGCCGCGTTGTCCGCCTCGGCGCGTGCCGTCGATCGGTTGGCGTGCCAGCGCAGCACGCGCGGCACCACCACCACGGCCACCGTCATGGCCAGGATCGTGGCCGAGATCGGTTGCTTGATGAACAGGCTCCAGTCGCCCTGTCCAATCGACAGCGCGTTGCGCAGCTGCTTCTCGGCCATCGGCCCCAGGATCAGGCCAACGATCACCGGCGCGGTCGGGAAGTCAAAACGGCGCATCGCCATGCCCAGCAAGCCGATCACGAACAGCAGGAGCAGGTCGAACCACGACTGGCGGATGCCGTACGCACCCAGGCCCGCGAAGATCAGGATGCCGCCGTACAGCAGCGGGGTGGGCACGCGCAGCATGCGCACCCACAGGCCGATGGCCGGCAGGTTCAGCACCAGCAGCATCACGTTGCCGATGTACAGCGACGCAAGCAGGCCCCACACCAGGTCGCCCGAGGTCTGGAACAGCATCGGGCCCGGCTGCAGGTTGTAGTTCTGGAACGCCGCCAGCAGGATGGCCGTGGTGTTCGACGTGGGGATGCCCAGCGTCAGCAGCGGGGCCAGCGTGGCGGTCACGGCCGCGTTGTTGGCGGCTTCGGGGCCGGCCACGCCTTCGATGGCACCCACCTTGCCGAATTCTTCCTTGTGGTTCGAGAACTTCTTCTCGGTGGCATATGACAGGAACGTCGGGATCTCGGCGCCGCCGGCCGGGATCAGCCCGAACGGAAAGCCGATGACCGTGCCGCGAATCCACGCCGGCACCGACCGCTTCCAGTCCGACTTGTTCATGTGCACCGAGCTGAGCTTGTTGAACGAGCCCTCCGGCTGGGGGAAGAACGCGTTGAACAGCGCCTCGCCCACCGCGAACAGGCCCACGGCCACCACGACGATATCCACGCCGTCGTACAGCTCCTGGATGTTCATCGAATAGCGCGTCTGGCCCGACAGCGAGTCCATGCCGATCAGGCCGATGCCCAGGCCCAGGAACAGGCTGGTCATGCCGCGCAGCAGCGACGAACCCAGCACGGCCGACACCGTGGTGAAGGCCAGCAGCATGATCATGAAGTACTCGCCCGGCCCGAACTGCAGCGCGACGTCGGCCGCCACCGGGGCGAACATCGACAGCAGCACCGTGGCGATCGTGCCGGCCACGAACGAGCCAATCGCGGCGGTTGCCAGCGCGGGGCCCGCACGGCCATTCTTGGCCATCAGGTTGCCTTCCATCGCGGTAACCATCGTCGACGATTCGCCCGGCGTATTCATCAGGATCGACGTGGTCGACCCGCCGTACATGGCGCCATAGTAGATGCCGGCGAACATGATCAGCGCGGCGGTGGGTTCCACCTTGGCCGTCAGCGGCAACAGCATCGCCACGGTCAGGGCCGGGCCGATACCGGGCAGCACGCCGATGGCGGTGCCCAGGAAGCAGCCCACGAGGGCCCACATCAGGTTCAGCGGCGTGATGGCAACGGCAAAGCCGTGCATCAGCTGGTTCAGGGTATCCATGTCAGTGTCTCTCCCGTAGGGCGTGGATCAGAAGCCCGCGACGGGCAGCAGCGGCAGGTTGATGCCGAGCAGGAAATCGAACAGCGCCCACATCGGCAGCGTCAGCGCCAGGCCGATCAGCGCATCGCGCACGATGCGGCGGCTGCCGTAGCCGCGCGCCACGCACACCATCATCAGCGTGGACGAGAACACGAAGCCCAGCGTGCCGATCAGCGCCATATTGGCAACCAGGCCGGCGGCCACCCACAGGAAGCCCTTGAAGTTGTGCGGTGCCGACGGCAGCTCGGCATCCTCCTCGGGCATGTTCCTGAAGCCGCCGCGCACGCCCTGCCACAGCAGCAGCACGCCGCAGACAGCCAGGCCGATGGCCACCAGCGTGGGCACGAAGCGCGGCGACAGGCCGGCATAGCCCTCGTCGCCGGAAATGCCCGGTATGCCGGCGAAGAAGAACACGGACAACGCCAGGATGGCGACGCCGATCGATACGTGGGATGGTTTCATGGTGGGGCTCTCGGATGGTCCTGCCACCCGCGCGGTCACGGGGCCCGGTGACGTTATTGGTCTCGTTTTCGGTGTTGCGCAGGTGATGGCGGCACCGGGGCCCCGCGCCGTCCTCCGTGCGCGCCGATCATGGATCGGCAGCCGGGCGGGAACGACAGGGTGAAGCAAACTTCCGCGACTCGGGTTACGACTTTCCGTACTGCTGTCTCGTACTACGCTCTCGTACTTCTACTAATTCTTCCACTGCATCGGCGGCGACTACCACCGGCTGCCGAAAGGCGGGACCGGCGCTGCATGGCCGATATACGGCGTGGCCTGCGCCCGGTCCCTGGCGGCGTCTTACTTGGCTACGCCCAGTTCACGCAGCGTGGCGCCCAGGCGCGTGGATTCGGCTTCCACGAACTTGCCGAACTCGTCGCCGGTCAGCAGGAACGGCGTCCAGTCATTCTTCTGCAGCGCGTCCTTCCAGACCTGGTTCTCGGTGCCCTTCACCACGGCGTCGATCAGGGCCTTGCGCTGCTCGGCACTGATGCCGGGCGCGCCGTACACACCGCGCCAGTTGTAGATCTCGACGTTCACGCCCTGTTCCTTCAGGGTCGGGATATCGGCGGTGCGGTCCTTCGACGTCACGGCCAGCGCGCGCATCTTGCCCGTCTTGATGAACGGCAGGAATTCCGACACGCCGGCAATGCCCACGGTCACGTGACCACCCAGGATCGACGCCGAGGCCTCGCCACCGCCCTGGAACGGCACGTAGTTGATCTTCTTCGGATCGACGCCGATATCCTTGGCGATCAGGCCGGCCAGGATGTGGTCGATCGAACCTTTCGAGCCGCCGCCCCAGCTGACGCTGCCCGGATTGGCCTTGAGCTGCGTGGTCAGGTCCTTCATGGACTTGATCGGCGAGCTGGCCGGCACCGTGATCACCATGGTATCGGCGAACAGGCGCGCGATCGGCGTGGCGTTCTTGAGCGTTACCGGCGGGTGATTGGTCTCGATGGCACCAACCATCACGGCGCCCGTCACGACCAGCGCGTTCGGGTTGCCCTTGTCGCTGTTCACAAACTGCGTCAGGCCGATGGTGCCGCCCGCGCCGCCCTTGTTGTCATACGAAGCCGACTTGGCCGTACCAGCTGCCACCATGGCCGCGCCGATCGAGCGGCCGGTCTGGTCGTAGCCGCCGCCGGGGTTGGCGCCGATCATCACCTTGAGGTTGTCGACGGCATAGGCCGGAGCGGCCACCACGGCAGCAGCCAGCGCGGCCGATGCGGCGAAGACATGGGTAAAGCGGGCAAGCGTGCGAGGCATCGCGTGTCTCCTGTCTTATTGGAATGTTGGTTGTGCTTTTAAGTGTCTGGCCATTGACTGCAGTCCCTTGAAGACAGAGCAGTAGCCATGGCCCGAATTCTAGAAGCGGGAAACTGTCAAAACCCTGTCAAAACGTCTGCCTGAAGCTCGGGGTTTACGTGGTGTTGTCTGCTTTGTCTGCGTTGTCTTATGGCCCGCCCGAGCGCCTCGCCTGTCGTTTTTTGGCATCGTTGCATCTGCCAGATCAGATCTGCACATCTTTGACTTGGCTCAGGTCGGACATCTCACTACGATTTGATTCAGTTGCCTGCCGCACTGACAGCTTCGCGCAGCAGCCGCGGCACGGCAGCCAGAAACAATGAAGAACAGATGACATGGACCCGCGCACAACGAGGCGCTGGCCGATTCGGGATATCCGGTTTTTTTTCGGTTTTCGGGTGAAGTGACAAAAAAGAAGTCTCAGGGGTCAATCATGGATACAACGATCAAGGCGGCCGACGCCTGGCCGCCGGAACTCGACGCGGGCGCCGATCGCGGCCTGTGGAAAAGCACGGTTGCCGCCGCCAACCAGGCGCTGGAAGCCGCCAAGGGGATGCAGGCGGCCGTAGGGCAGACGCTCAAGCTGCAACACAAGATCATGGCGCTGCGCGACGAACTGCATCGCGCCGAGGCCGAGCGCGACATGTATCGCGACCTGCATGCGCGTACTGTCGACGAACTCAATCACACACTGGACCTGAGCCCTGCCGAATGGCAGCGCCTGCGCGCCGACAACGAGACGCTGCAGATCCGGCATCGCGCCTACAAACTGCTGGTGCAACACTACGCGCGTGCCGGCACGCCGATCGACCCCGCCACATTCGCCGAGCAGCGCAGCCGTGTGCAGCAGCACATCCTGTTCCAGCGTCGCAAAGGCATTCCAGTGTCGGTCATCACGGCCGACGACATCGCTTTCCTGTTGCGCTGACCGCGTCATCGGAGGAGACGTCCATGAACTGCCTTATCCCTGGACAGTTTGCGCCACAGTATTGCCGGCCGGCGCATCAGCCGCGCATACCTGGTTACGGCCCGCCTGCTTGGCGGCATATAGACGGCGGTCGGCCATCGCCAACATGGCATCGAGTGTCTGGCAATCGTCGCTCACGGCTTCTGCGACGCCAATCGATACAGTGAAGTGAATGCGTCCGTCGCCCTCGCCAGACGGCGGCGCATCGGGTGCCGGTGCCACCGGCGTGTCCTGCACGGCGGCACGCAGCCGTTCGGCCGTTGCCACGGCATCGGCCAGCGTGGTCTGCGGCATTAGCACCGCGAATTCCTCGCCGCCAAGGCGGGCGGGCAGGTCTGCCTCGCGCAGGTTCCGGCGCAGCACGCCGGCCACCGCCACCAGCACGTTGTCGCCGCTGGCATGGCCCCATCGGTCGTTGACGCGCTTGAAGTAATCGATGTCGAGCATCAGCATCGAAAACGGCGCGCCTGAAGAGGCATCCGGCGGGGCGGCATTGGGGTCGCCAATGGCTCCGTCGCCGTTCCCCCCGCCTGACCCCGACTCGCGCCGTCGCCGTGCCGATTCCCTGCCGAACGCCTCGCCGAAGTGCCGGCGATTCGCCAGCCCGGTGAGCGGGTCGGTCTCGGCGAGCCGCTGCAGCATCTCGCCGGCCTCCACGTAATGCCGGAAAAGCAGGGTCACCACCCGCAGCGTTACAAACATCAGAAGCGGCAGGGCCAGCCAGATAGACAACAGCGGCGCGCTGGTACGTTGCAGGACCGCGCGCCACACATCGCCGTCGCTGAAAGACTCCACCAGCAGCCACGTACCGCGCTGCCCCACCGGCTGATAGATCAGATATTGTCCATCCACGTGCCGGATACCGGCCCCTGTGCCAAACAGTTCCTGCACTGGAAGGCTGCGCCAGGCGGGGTCCACATCATCGGGCCAGCGCATATCGATGCGGACGGTGTGCTGGCTCGACGCGATGATGCCGCCGCGATAGTCCATCAGATACCGCGTGGTGCCGGCGTCGTCCGGCACGCCGATAAGATCGCGCAGGCGCCAAAGTTCCACGTCGACGGCTACCACGCCGCGAAAGCGGTCGGCCACGTAGACCGGAATGCTCAGCGTGGTGCGCAGTTGCGTGCTTTCGAACTGCGTGTACACACGCGTCCAGCGAATCTCGCGGGAGCTGTCGCGCTCGGGCAGCACGTCGCGGTAATACGAGATATCGCTGAACCGCCTGAAGAGTGCCGGCGCCTTGTCCGGCGGGAGCGGGGGATAGGTGACGTAAAGCCCGTTGCTGGAGATATAGCTCACCGTGCCGTCGGCATCCTTGCCATCGCGCAGGCGCAGGCTCAGGCCGAGCACATGGCTCAGTTGCCGCGCGGCGTAGAGGTCGGCGCGCAGATCGGCATCGCGGCGATCGAAACCTTCAAGTTCGTCGAGCAGCGCTGGCGCCGCACCGACCACCGGTGCATCGCCGAGCGGCACCTCCATTTGCCAGACGGGGTCATTGCGCTGGGCAAAGGCGCGCTCCACGGCCGGATCGGTCGGTGCCACGCCACTGTCGTAGAGGGTGATCAATTGCTGCGCGTAGTCGCGCACAAAGACCAGCTTGGAGCGTTCGGCGGCAAATACCGCTTCGCCCCCCAGTGCGCGCAATGTCAGGTCGTGCTGGCGCGATGACAGGACACGGTCGCGCAACAGGTACAGGTCGCGCGCGCCGACGATCAGCATCAGCAGCATCGCCAGGCCGAAGCCGACGATCACCACGCGCTGCGGGTGCATCAGCGCCGCGCGCGGCAGCCAGCGCGGCCGCGGCAGCAGTTTGCGCCATGACATCGAACGTCTCCCCGGCAAGGCCCGCCCAGAGGCGGGTAGTGAAACGGCGACTTTCGCCTGCAATATCGACGGCGGGACACGCCACGGTGTGGCGCGCCGGCTCAGTGTAGTGCAGCCGCGTGGCGCGTGCCATCATGAAAGCCTGCCAATCATCAAGGAGCGTTCTCATGCCACAGCACATCGGCATCGCGGCCTGTTCCGCCGAAGGGGCGGCACTGTGCTATCGCACGATCTGCATGGAAGGCGCCGGCCACCTCGGCGCGCACGGACATCCGGAAATTACGATGCATACGCCGTCGCTTTCCGCCTATGTGGCATGCCTCGATCGTGGCGACCTCCAGGGCGTGGCGAACCTGATGCTGCGCTCGGCGTACAAGCTGGCGGCAGCCGGCGCCGATTTCGTGATCTGCCCCGACAACACGATCCATGCGGCGATGGGCCTGGTGCTGCCGACGTCGCCGCTGCCATGGCTTTCCATCGCCGACGTGGTGGCCGACGCCGCCCTGGAACGCGGCTTCCATCGGCTGGGCATCACCGGCACGCGATGGCTGGTGGACAGCGAGGTCTATCCGGCGGCGCTGGCCGAACGCGGGCTTGCAGCGGTGCGGCCCCCGGTGGAAGACCGCGCGGTGATCGACCACGTGATCATGAACCAGCTGGTGCCTGGTATCGCCACGCCGGAAGGGGTAGCCACGTTCCAGCGCGTGATCGACGGCCTGCGCGACAGCGGTTGCGACGCAGTGGTGCTGGGCTGCACCGAGATTCCACTGATCATTGACGATGGCAATTCGTCATTGCCGACGCTCGACTCCACGCGCCTGCTGGCGCGCGCGGCATTGCGCCGCGCGGTAGCGTCATAGCCGAAACTTCAATCTTTGCGGCCGCGACAGGCAGGCCAGGCCAGGCCGTCAGAATTGGCCGATCAACGACGTTCCGTACGGAAGTACAGCAGCGCGGCGGCGGGCAGGGCAAAGCCAATCCAGCTTGCCAGCGGCCAGCCCGCGCGCGCATAGGCCCAGGCGCCCACCGACGAGCCGATGGCACCGCCCACGAAGAAGATGGCCATGTAGAGGCCATTCAGGCGGCTGCGATGTTCGTCGGACAGCGAAAAAATTGCGCGCTGGCCGATCACCAGGTTGGTCGACACCGCGAAGTCGAGCAGCACGGCGGCCACCGTCAGCGACAGCAACGACAGTAGCGAGCCTTCCGCACCGACCCGGCTCAGCAGGAACGATCCCGCACCCAGCGCAAGCGCCAGCGCGGTCATCTGCCGGCTGTGGCCACGGTCGGCGTAGCGGCCCGCCATGGGCGCGGCAATCGCCCCGGCCACGCCCACCAGCGCAAAGATGGCGATGCCGGTTTGCGACATGTGGAAGGCTGGCCCGGCCAGGTACAGCGGCGTGGTGGTCCAGAACAGGCTGAACACGCCGAACATGGCGGCCTGGTAGGCGGCGCGGCGGCGCAGCACCGGCTGGGTACGCAGCAGATGGCGCATCGAGCCAAGCATCTGGATGTAGTTGACGCCCGGCGCAGGCTGGCGCTGCGGCAGCTTGCGCGCCAGCACGATGCCAAGCAGCACCATCGCCACGGCCGACGCCGCGAAGATCGTGTGCCAGCCGAACAGGTCCGACACCAGGCTCGATACCGGACGCGCCAGCATGATGCCCATCAGCAGTCCGCTGGTGACATTGCCGACCGCCCGGCCGCGCGCATGTTCGGGTGCCAGGTGCGCCGCAAACGGCACCAGCACCTGCACCGCCACCGAGCACAGCCCGATCGCGCAGCCCGCCACCAGGAACACGCCAGCATGCGTGGCCAGCGCAGCCGCCAGCAGGGCCACCGCGCAGCCGCCCACCAGCGTCAGCACAAGCTTGCGGTTCTCGACGATATCGCCCAGCGGCACCAGCAGCAGCAGGCCAACGCAGTAGCCGATCTGGATCAGCGTCACGATCAGGCCGGCGATTTCCGGCGACAGCTGCAGCGCGCGCGCAATCGGCCCGACCAGCGGCTGCGCGTAGTACAGGTTGGCGACGATCATGCCGCAGGCCACGGCCAGCAAGGGCGTGATCCAGGCGGCAGGGGCGGCGGTACGTTGGGCGGTGGCGGCGGATGTGCTCATGGGGCGCGCGTGTGGCAAATCTGGGGCGGAAGCAGGGCGAAGAGCTGAGGGGCACTCTCCCTGCGCCCGTCGAAGCCGCCGATTCTACCGGGAGATAGATAGGGCCGTATGACGTGGGGGCTTTGGGCGGCAGCGTGCCGCTCAGCCCTCCGCCTCGTCGTCGAAGCGGAATTCTTCCTGCACCGGAGCCGGATCGTCGCCCTGCTCGGCGGCCGGCAGCAGGGCGCTGACGCGCACGCCCAGCAGCCGGATGCGTCGCTCCAGCGGAATGCGCTTCAGGCACTCGGTGGCACCGCGCCGGATCATCGCGCCATCGGCAGTGTGGGCTGTCATCGTCAGGTCGCGCGTGACGGTGTGGAAATCGTCAAAGCGCAGCTTGATGCCCACCGTGCGCCCCACATATCCCTTGCGCCGCAGGTCGTCGGCCACCCGCATGCACAGCCTGGTGAACTGTTCCGACAGCACGGGGCGGTCGGTACGGGGATGCAGGTCACGTTCGAACGTGGTTTCGCGGCTCATCGACTTGGGCTCGGAACTGACCACCACCTGGCGATCGTCGCGGCCATGGGCCACTTCCACCAGCCAGCCTGCGTAGTTGCGGCCGAAATGGGCCTGCAGCAGCGCGAGATCGGCTTCGGCCAGGTCTCCCACCGTGTCGATGCCGAGGCCCTGCAGCTTCTCGGCCGCCTTGGGCCCGATGCCGTTGACCTTGCGCGCGGCCAGCGGCCAGATGCGCGTGGGGATATCGGCAGGCGTCAGGATGGTCAGCCCGTCGGGCTTGTCGAGTTCGGAGCCGATCTTGGCCAGCAGCTTGTTCGGTGCCACGCAGATCGAGCAGGTCAAACCCGTGGCGTCGTGAACGGCGGCCTTGATACGGCCGGCCACGTCGTGCGGCGCGCCTTCTATATCAGTCAGATCGATATATATCTCATCGATTCCGCGATCTTCTATTTGTCCGGTGAATGCTCTGACTGCCGCCTTGAACAGTCCGGAGTAGCGACGGTAGGCGTCGAAGTCTGTGGGCAACAGAATCGCGTCGGGTGCCAGCTTCGCGGCCTTCATCATGCCCATGGCCGAAAAAACGCCCAGGGCACGGGCCTCGTAGGTGGATGTGGTGACCACGCCCCGGCCCACATAGTCGCGCAGGCGCGCATAGCGGCGCGATCCGTCTGGCAGCACCTCCGGCACCGCATTGCGGCCGCCGCCGATCACCACTGCCTGCCCGCGCAGGTCCGGATAGCGCAGCAGTTCCACCGAAGCGTAGAACGCGTCCATATCGAGATGGGCAATGCGCCGGGAGGCGTTCGGGGGCATGGCTGAGGAAAGGGAATCGATACTGTATAAACGTACAGTATAGTGTGGCGACCTTGTTTCCGGAATAGGGGCCGGCCACCACAGTTATTCACATGACAGATGATTGCTGCATATTTTTATGCAGGCTCATTTTTCGTATCGATGGATCTCTTGCTGGTGAACCGGCTGACCAGCAGACCCTCGCTCGCGTAGATCGCCAGCGAGATCCAGATCAGCGCATAGCCAATCTGCTTCTGCGCCGGAAACGGTTCGTGGTAGAGCCAGATGCCCAGCCCCAGCTGGATCGTCGGCCCCGCATACTGCAGCAGGCCAAGCAGCGACAGCGGAATGCGGCGGGCGCCGGCGGCAAAGAACAGCAGCGGCACCGCCGTGACAGGACCGGCCAGCAGCAGCAGGATCTGCGTACCCGTCGCTGCGCTGCGTGTGGTGTCGTGCCCGGTCAGTACCAGGAAACCCAGGGCCGCCGCTGCCAGCGGGAACAGGATCAACGTTTCCAGCGACAGGCCTTCCAGCGCGCCTAGCGCACCGGTCTTGCGCAGCAGGCCATAGCCACCAAACGATGCCGCCAGCCCCAGCGCGATCCACGGCAGTTGTCCCGCCGACCATGTCAGCCAGAGCACGCCAGCGGCCGCAATGGCGATCGACAGCCACTGCACCGGACGCAGCCGCTCGTGCAGCAGCAGTACGCCCAGCAGCACGCTGAACAGCGGGTTGATGAAGTATCCAAGGCTGGCATCCACCACGCGGTCGGCCGACACCGCCCAGATATAGAGGAACCAGTTGCAGCACAGCAGCCCGGCACTGGCCGCGAAGTTCAGGATCAGGCGCGGATTTGCCGCCACTTCGCGCAGCCAGCCGAAGTGCCGGCGCCACAGCAATATTGCGCCCAGGAATACCAGCGACCACACCATGCGGTGCAGCAGGATTTCCAGCGGCGCCACGCCGTGCAGGGACTTGATGTAGAGGGGCAGCAGGCCCCAGACGATGTACGCCAGCAGGGCGTAGAAAATGCCGAGTTGCATGGGAATGTCCCGGGTAGAAGTCCGGTTGTGGGGCGGATTCTACCGGGGTGTGGACCAACGCGTGGCGCCATGAAAAAACCCGGCCGAAGCCGTAATGCCGTTCAGTTAAGGTCTCGATTGAGGAATCGAACGGGATAGCGTGAAGGGCGGGACTTAACGACCCGGTCGCATGAGC
>NZ_BBQI01000023.1 GCF_001652915.1 Cupriavidus sp. D384 | reverse complement strand
CGACCACATAGCGGTATTGGCGGCCTTGCGCCCATGTCCCGACTTCCAGCGTCAGGAAATAACGTCTTGACGCTTCACAGCTAGGCGGCGGGAGCGCCCCCGGAGCGGACGCATTTCTTGCCACCGGCGGTATGGCCTACACCGACAAACTGCATCGGCCCGCCATCGCGTCAGTGGTTCGTCCCTGCCATGCCACGCGTTTTGGGGTGGAGAACCGGTGACATCGGGGCAGGCTGATCCGGCCTGCTCCAGGCTGCCGCAGCCTGGCCGGTCAGGCAGCCGCGCGCAGCAGGTCGGCGGCGCGCTCCGCAATCATGATGGTGGGCGCGTTGGTGTTGCCGCCAATCAGCGTTGGCATGATCGAGGCATCCACCACGCGCAGGCCTTCCACGCCGTGCACGCGCAGTTGCGGGTCCACCACGGCCATCGCGTCGACGCCCATCTTGCAGGTGCCCACCGGATGGTAGATGGTGTCGGCATGGGCGCGCACGAAATCGCGGATTGCCGAATCGTCGCCCTCGCCGGGTCCGAGCAGCGCGCTCAGCGGATCGCTGCCGCCAGCTTCCGTCAGCGCCGACTGGGCGAAGATCCGCCGCATCAGCTTTACGCCGGCCACCATGCCGTCGAGGTCGGACGGGGCCGAGAGGAAGCGCGGATCGATCCGCGGTGCCTCGCGCATGTCTGGTGATGCCAGCGCCACCGTGCCGCGGCTTTCCGGGCGCAGCACGCAGGCATGGCAGGAATAGCCATGGCCGGGCCGCCCATTGCGCAGCACATTGGAATTGCCCAGCAGCGCGGGCGCGAAGTGCAGTTGCAGATCGGGTGCGTCCAGGCCCGGCCGTGTCTTGACGAACGCGCCGGCCTCGGCCACCGGGGATGCCAGCATGCCGGTGCGCCGCCAGCGGTAGCGCATGACCTCGCCGGCCATGCGCGCCACGCCGCGCAGCGAGTAGCCGTAGAGATGCCACGATGTGACCGGTTTGCCGATGATGACGTCGAGGTGGTCCTGCAGGTTCTGCCCCACGCCGGGCAGGTCGTGGACCACCGCCACGCCCAGGCTGCGCAGGTGATCGGCCGGGCCGACGCCCGATGCCAGCAGCAGCTGCGGCGAATGGAACGCGCCGCCGCTGACGATCACCTCGCGCCGGGCCTGCAGCGTCTGGGTCTGGCCGTCGCGTACCACTTCCACGCCCACGGCACGCTTGCCTTCGAACACGATGCGCAGCGCCTGCGTGCCGGTCATCACGCAAAGGTTCTGGCGGCCGCCGTTGTGACCCGCATCGGCACGATTGCCGCGATGCAGGTAGGCGCGTGCCGCGTTCCAGCGCTCGCCATTGAACTGGGTGGCCTGGTACAGCCCCACGCCTTCCTGCTCGGCGCCGTTGAAGTCCTGATTCAGCGGCAGGCCGGCTTGCGCCGCCGCCTGTACGAAGCGGCGCGAGAACGGGTTCGGCGTGCGCAGGTCGCTGACATGCAGCGGGCCGCTGCCGCCGTGCCAGGCGTCGTCGCGCCCGGCATTGCGCTGGTTGCACTCGCTGCGGCGGAAGTAGGGCAGCACGGTTTCGTAGTCCCAGCCCTCGCAGCCCAGTTCGGCCCAGCGGTCGTAGTCGCTGCGATGGCCGCGCACATAGAGCATGGCGTTGATCGACGAACTGCCGCCCAGCCCGCGCCCGCGCGGCTGGTACGACTCGCGGCCGTTCAGGCCGGCCTGCGGCACGGTACGGAAGCCGTAGTTGCGCGGGCCGGCCTGGGGCACCGTCCTTGCGATAGCCAGCGGGGTCCAGACGCTGGGGTGATGATCGTCCGGCCCGGATTCGAGCAGGGCCACGGTGACGCCCGGCTGGTCTGCCAGCCGTCCGGCCAGCGCGCAGCCGGCCGAGCCGGCGCCCACGATGATGTAGTCGAAGCTGCTATCGCCCATGAATGCTGTCTCCTCGGCGTTGTTCTGGTGTCGTGCTTATTTCTGGAAGCCGTGCGGCGTCACGATATTGAAGTTCGGGTCGAACGTGTCGAGCATGCCGAACAAGCCTGCCACGGCTTGCGGATTGCCGTCTATCCGGACTGCGCCGGACTGCATGGCCTGCGGCAGCGTCAGCTGTTTCAGGCTGATCTGGTCCAGCGTGGCCTTGGTCAGCGTGACCGTGGCGGTGGGCTGCGCGTGCTGGGCTTCGGCCACGTAGGTCAGCGCGCTGTTGCGCAGCGTCATCGCATAACGCTGCTTCAGGTCGGTGAACTGCCAGTTCAGCGTCAGGGTCTTGCCGGCGGCCTTGTCGGCGTTCAGCCGGACGGCCAGGAAGTCGAAGAAGTTCGGCACGCTCAGCGCGCGCACCAGATCCGACGAACTGGTGGCGCTGCTGGACGGCCGGGCCACGCCATCGCGCAATTCCTGCGCGCCCGTCAGGTAGATATTGCGCCAGGTGGCGTTCTCGCTCTGGTAGCCCAGCTGTTCCAGCGCGTCGGCCTGCAGCGCGCGGGCGGCCGCGTTCGACGGATCGGCAAACACCAGTTCGTTGCCGATCTGGCTGACCCAGCGGTACTCGCCGCGCGCATAGGCGTCGCGCAGGCGGGCCAGCACCGCGTCGGGACCGCCCATCCATTCGATCGTCTTCCGGGCGGCCTGTTCGGGCGGCAGCGGGTTCAGGTGGGCCGGGTTGCCGTCATAGAAGCCCAGGTAGCGCTGGTACACGGCGCGAACGTTGTGGCTGACCGATCCGTAGTAGTCGCGCGCATACCATTTGCTGGCCAGCGGCTGAGGCAGGGTTTTTAGCTGATCGGCGATCTCCAGCGGCGTGTAGCCCTGGTTCATCAGGCGTAGCGCCTGGTCGTTCAGGTATGCGTACATGTCGCGCTGGTCGGATAGCATTTCGACGATGCGCTCGCGGCCCCAGGTAGGCCAGTGGTGCTGGCCGATCAGGATGTCGGTGCGCTCGCCGTAGCGCAGCAGCGACTGCCCCAGGAAGTACGACCAGCCCTTGGCGTCGCGCACCTGTGCGCCGCGCAGCGTCAGCAGGTTGTGCTGGGTGCGCACCGCGTTCTCGGCGATGCACAGGGTGCGGAACTGCGGCAGGTAGACGTTCATTTCCGCTGGCGCCTCGGTGCCGGGCGTCAGCTGGAATTCGAAGTCGACGCCGTCGATGCGCCGGGTTTCTATCGGCTTGGTAATCGACGATGTGGGCGCCAGCAGCGTCATGGTGCCGCGCGCGGTGGCCTTGCCCAGGCCGGTGTCGACCTGGCCCGTGGCGCTTTTCGGCAGTTGCGTGCCGTACATGTACTGCGCGCGGCGGCTCATGGCGCTGCCGGCCAGCACGTTCTCGCTGACCGCTTCGTCCATGAAGCCGCTGGGCGCCAGGATATCCACCTTGCCGCTCTTTACATCGGCTTCGTTGACGATGCCGCGCACGCCGCCAAAGTGGTCGACGTGGCTGTGGGTGTAGATCACGGCCACTACCGGCTTGCGGGGGCGATGGGCGTAGTACAGATCCAGCGCGGCGCGGGCGGTTTCGGCCGTCAGCAGCGTGTCGATGACGATCAGCCCGGTATCGCCCTCGATGATGTTCATGTTGGCGAGATCGGCGCCGCGCACCTGGTACACGCGATCCGTGACCTTGAACAGCCCCGCTTCGTTGTTCAGCTGCGCCAGCCGCCACAAGCTGGGATTGACCGTTTTCGGGGCGTCTGCCGCCGATTCGAACGCGTAGGCATTGAAATCCCACACCGGCTTGCCATCCGCCGTCTTGATGACCGGTTCGGAAAAGCGTGCGACCAGCCCGCGCCGGGCATCTTCGAAGTCGGCGCGATCCGAGAACGGCAGGCGGCGCAGCCATTCGGCATTCGATTGCTCGGTCAGCGGCGTGGCGGCGTTCGGGCCAGCCAGTGCGACCGGTGCGGCGGGCACGGTCAGGACGGCTGCAGCCAGCATGGCAGTGCGGGCAAGGCGCATGGGAAATCGACTCCTCGGTTGGGCAAGGCATCCATTGAAAGCGCGTCGCACCTATAATTCAATTGCAAATTTTGTATCGCAGCAATGCGCAGGGTGCATATATGAATCTGAAGCGGCTCGAACATCTGGTGGCGGTGGCGGAAGAAGGCTCGCTGGCCGCGGCGGCGCGGCGGGTGCATCTGAGCCAGCCGGCGCTGACGCGCAGCATCCAGGCGCTGGAGGAAGAGGCCGGCGCCGTGCTGTTCGACCGCGGCGCACGGGGCGTGACGCTGACCACGGTGGGCCGCATGGTGACCGAGCGCGCCCGCCGCATCCTGTTCGAATCGGGCTGCCTGGCGCGCGACCTGGCGCTGGTGCGGCAGCACGAGATTGGCAGCGTGCAGATTGGGCTGGGCGCCTTTCCGGCGGCCATCCTGCTGCCGGAACTGCTTTGCCAGCTGCACCGGCAATGGCCGAAGCTGCGGATCACCACGGAGGTCAGCCATCCGGCCGCCTTGCTGGATGCCCTGCACGCCGAGCAGGTGGATTTCGTGGTGGTCGAACACAGCACCGTGCCGACCGCCGCCGAACTCGAAGTGATTCGGCTGCCCGGTGGCCCGGGCGGCGTCTACGCCCGGGCCGGCCACCCACTGGCGGCGGGGCCGGTGAGCCTGGCCACGTTGCGTGAATCGGCGCTGGTGTCGGTGGTATTTCCGCCAGAGACCCATGAACGGCTGCGCAAGGTGCTGCGTTGCAAGCCCGGCGAGGACCTGCCGTTCCAGGTGGAGAGCAACGATTTCCGCGCACTCACGCACCTGGTGCGCCACGCCGACGCGCTGCTGCTGGCGCCGGCGCGGGCGGTGCGCGACGAACTGGTCGAGGCCGGCCGGCTGGTGGCGCTGGATATCCCGGAGCTGCCCGAAATCACGATGCAGTTTGCAATCGTGCGGCTGGCGCAGCGGACGCTGTCGCCGGCGGCCGAGCGGGCCGTGGCCGTGATCGAGGCGGTCGCACGGGCCTGAAAAGGGGCAGGGCAAACAAAAAGCGCCCCGAAGGGCGCTTTTCGGTGTGGCGGACAGATTTGCCGCCAGCGGGGGGGCAATCTGGCTGGTTACTCTTCGACAGCCGTGCCGACGATGTTGTAGCCGCCGTCGACGTAGGTGATTTCACCGGTCACGCCGCTGGACAGGTCCGACAGCAGGAAGGCGGCCACATTGCCCACTTCCTCGATCGTCACGTTGCGGCGCATCGGGGCCACGTCCTCGAAATGCTTGAGCAGCTTGCCGAAGTCCTTGATGCCCGACGCGGCCAGCGTCTTGATCGGGCCGGCCGAGATGCCGTTGGCACGAATGCCCTTCGGGCCCACGGCCGATGCCAGGTAGCGCACGCTGGCTTCCAGCGATGCCTTTGCCAGGCCCATCGTGTTGTAGTTCGGCACCACGCGCTCGGCGCCCAGGTACGTCAGCGTCAGCAGCGAAGCCTTGTCGTTCAGCAGCGGCAGTGCGGCCTTGGCCAGTGCCGGGAAACTGTAGGCCGAGATGTCGTGCGCAATGCGGAAGCCTTCGCGCGACAGGCCTTCGAGGAAATCGCCGGCAATGGCTTCGCGCGGTGCAAAACCGATCGAATGCACCAGACCGTCGAATTTTTCCCAGCGCTGCCCCAAAGCGGCGAACGTGGCGGCGATCTGTTCATCGCTGCCGACGTCGCAGTCATAGATCATGTCGGAGCCGAATTCCTTGGCGAAGTCCGTGATGCGATCCTTGAAACGCTCGCCGACATAGGTGAAAGCCAGCTCGGCGCCTTCGCGCTTGCAGGCCGACGCAATGCCGTAGGCGATGGAACGGTTCGAAAGCAAGCCCGTGATCAGGATCCGCTTACCTGCCAGAAATCCCATAAATTCTCCAGATTGTTTGTGGGGGACGGGCATGCTTCATGCACTGGCCCGTGTCCGGTGCACGGCAGGGAGGCAAATCCCCGCAGTTTGTTGCGCCGCGTAGAGGGAATGTCCGGATGGTTGGGCGCCACCCGAACGCATGTAAAATTGTCGCACAACTTCGCCCGGCCACAAGCCGTCGGGCCGTCTCGGGCATTGTGGAGGTCTGCAACCGGATGCTGATTCATGCACGTTGGCCGCGTCTGGCGGCAGGGCAGTGCTTTCGTCGACGCGCGGTAGTGCAATGGGCGCTGGCACTGTTGACCGTGGTGGGTTCGGGTTTTCCCGCATCGGGCCATGCCGCGCACGGCTTTGCACTCCATGGCGATCTCAAGTATCCGCCAAATTTTGGCCAGTTTGACTATGTCAACGCGGACGCGCCGCAGGGCGGCACGCTGACGCTGGCCAATCCCGACCGCCGAACCAGTTTCGACAAGTTCAACCCGTTCACGCTGAAGGGCACCTCCGCGCCGGGCCTGAGTTCGCTGATGTTCGAGACGCTGCTGATCAGCAGCGCCGACGAGACGGCCAGCGCCTACGGCCTGCTGGCCGACGATGTGACGGTGGCCCCCGACCAGCTGTCGGTCACGTTCCATATCCGCCCCGAGGCCCGATTCGTCAACGGCGATCCGGTACTGGCCGCCGACGTCAAGTATTCCTACGACATGCTGATGAGCAAGTCCGCCAGCCCGGGCTATCGCAGCATGTGCACCGACGTGAAGGCAGTGGTGGTGACCGGCGAACGCTCGATCCGCTTCGACTTCAAGCAGCGCAACGCCGAATTGCCGCTGATCGTCGGCCAGCTGCCCGTGTTCTCGAAGAAGTGGACCGCCAAGGTGCCGTTCGAGAAGCTCACGTTCGAGGAACCGATCACCAG
This sequence comes from Cupriavidus sp. D384, assembly GCF_001652915.1. Classification (GTDB taxonomy): domain Bacteria; phylum Pseudomonadota; class Gammaproteobacteria; order Burkholderiales; family Burkholderiaceae; genus Cupriavidus. Next base: position 30,844 of record NZ_BBQI01000023.1, on the reverse strand, counting down.
CGGCCCGTACAAGATCGAGCGCTACGACGCCGGTCGCGGCATCGTATTCCAGCGAGATTCGAACTACTGGGGCAAGAACCTGAACGTGCGGCGCGGCACGTTCAACTTCAACCGCGTGGTGTACCGGCTCTACAAGGACGAGACCGCCAAGCTGGAAGCCTTCAAGGCCGGCGAATTCGATGCCATCGTCGAATACCGCTCGAAGAACTGGGCCAAGAGCTATGTCGGCACCAAGTTCCGCGACAGCAGCCTGATCAAGACCGAATTCCCGCACCGCAACGGCGCCGGCATGCAGGGTTTCGTCATGAACATGCGCAAGCCGATGTTCCAGGACGTGCGCGTGCGCCAGGCCCTGATCCTGGCACTGGACTTCGAATGGCTGAATCGCCAGTTGTTCTACGGGGCCTACAAGCGGCTCGATAGCTGGTTTTCCAATAGCGAACTGGCCGCCAGTACCACCTTCGACGGCAGGCCCGGGGCAGGGGAGCTGAAGCTGCTGGAGCCGCTGCGTGCCCAGTTGCCGGCCGAAGTGTTTGGCGCCGATGTGGTGCAGCCGACCACCGCCGCGCCCCGGTCGCTGCGCGACAACCTGCGCGACGCGCGGCGCCTGCTGGCCCAGGCCGGCTGGACCTACGAGGATGGTGCGCTGCGCAACGCCAAGGGCGAGCCGATGGTGTTCGAATTCCTGGACGACGGCGGCGCCATGAGCCGCGTCATCACGGCCTACGTGCGCAACCTGGAAAAGCTGGGCATCCAGGTGCACCAGCGCACCACCGACTTTGCCCTGTACCAGAAGCGGCTGGAGGATTTCGACTTCGACATGGTGTCGATCCGCTTCCCGGATTCGCAGAGCCCCGGCAACGAGCTGCGCGACCGTTTCTCGGCCGAGGCCGCCGGCATGCCCGGATCGGACAACCTGTTCGGCCTGAAGTCGCCCGCCGTGGACAAGCTCGTGGACGCGGTGCTGCACGCCGAAACCCGCGAGGAACTGGTCACGGCCGGGCGCGCGCTGGACCGCGTGCTGATGCACGGCTACTACATCGTGCCGAACTGGTACAGTGCTTTCCACCGTGTGTCGTACCGCAAGGAACTGGGGTATCCGACCCGCCTGCCGTACTACTACACCGCGGAAGGCTGGATTCTTTCGAGCTGGTGGCGCAAGGACCTGGCGCCGAAGACCCAGTAACCCAGTCTTCCAGTCATCCCCACTCGGACGGCCAATGCTTGCCTATCTGCTGAAGCGCATCCTGCTGATGATCCCGACGCTGGTCGGGGTGGTGACGCTCACCTTTGTCGTGATCCAGTTCGTGCCAGGTGGCCCGGTCGAGCAGATGATGCTCGAGATGAAGGGGCGTGGCGCCGGGGGGGAGGCCAGCGGCGGCGGCGCGGAATACCGTGGCCGGCGCGGCGTGGACCCCGACAAGATCAAGGAAATCCAGGCGCTGTACGGCTTCGACAAGCCGCCGCTTGAGCGCTACCTGATGATGCTCAAGCGCTTTGCCCAGTTCGACCTGGGCCAGAGCTACTTCCAGCACCGCAGCGTCTGGGAACTGGTCAAGTCGAAGATGCCCGTATCGATCAGCCTGGGGCTCTGGACATTTTTTCTGACCTATCTGATATCGGTGCCGCTCGGCATCTCCAAGGCGATCCGGGCGGGCAGCAGGTTCGACGTCATCAGCAGCATGATCGTGCTGGTGGGCTACGCCATCCCGGGCTTCGTGCTGGGCGTGCTGCTGCTGGTGCTGTTCGGTGGCGGCACCTTCGTGCAGTGGTTCCCGCTGCGCGGGCTGACTTCCGACGACTGGGACCAGCTGTCGCTGATGGGCAAGGTCATGGACTACCTGTGGCACCTGGTGCTGCCGATCACGGCGTCGGTGGTGGGCAGCTTCGCCGTGGTGACGATGCTGACCAAGAACGCCTTCCTGGAGGAAATCCGCAAGCAATATGTGCTGACCGCGCGCGCCAAGGGTTTGTCTGAGCGCCGCGTGCTGTGGAAGCATGTGTTCCGCAACGCCCTGATCCCGCTGGTCACGGGCTTCCCGGCCGCCTTCATCGGCGCGTTCTTCACGGGGTCGCTGCTGATCGAGACGCTGTTCTCGCTCGACGGCCTGGGCCTGCTGTCCTATGAGGCCGTGCTGCGCCGCGATTATCCGGTGGTGCTTGGCACGCTGTACCTGTTCACGCTGATCGGGCTGGTGACGCGCCTGATCTCGGACGTCTGCTATGTCATGGTGGATCCGCGGATTCATTTCGAGGGAATGCACCGATGAAAGCTGCTGCCAAGAACGGTCTGCCGCATTCGCTGTCGCCTCGCCAGCGGGCCTGGCAGCGCTTTCGCCGCAACCGGCTGGGCTACTGGAGCCTGGTCCTGTTCGTGATCATGTTCGTCTTCAGCATGGGGGCCGAACTGTTGTCGAGCGACCGGCCGCTGGTGGTGCGCTACAAGGGCGAGTACTACTTCCCGATCGTCAAGACGTACCCCGAAACCGCATTCGACGGCGACTTCCCGACGCGGGCCGACTACCTGGACCCGTTTATCCGCGACCGGATCACGTCGAATGGCAATTTCGCCATCTATCCGCCGAATCGTTATTCCTACGATTCGATCAACTACTTCGCCAAGGAACCGAACCCGGCGCCGCCGTCGGCCGACAACTGGCTGGGCACTGACGACCGCGGCCGCGACGTGCTGGCGCGCCTGCTGTACGGCTTCCGGGTGTCGGTGCTGTTCGGCATGGCCCTGACCGTCATCGGTGTGCTGATCGGCACGCTGACGGGGGCGCTGATGGGCTTCTTCGGCGGCCGTTTCGACCTGTTTTCGCAACGCGCCATCGAGATCTGGAGCTCGATGCCCGAGCTTTACCTGCTGATCATCTTCGCGTCGATCTTCGAGCCGAGCCTGGCACTGCTGATCATCCTGCTGTCGCTGTTTGGCTGGATGGGCCTGTCCGACTACGTGCGTGCCGAGTTCTATCGCAACCGGTCGCTGGACTACGTCAAGGCCGCACGGGCCCTGGGGCTGTCGAACGTGCAGATCATGTGGCGTCATATCCTGCCGAACAGCCTGACGCCGGTGATCACGTTCCTGCCGTTCCGCATGAGCGCGGCCATCCTGGCGCTGACCAGCCTGGATTTCCTGGGCCTGGGCGTGCCACCGACCACGCCGAGCCTGGGCGAACTGCTGGCCCAGGGCAAGGCCAATCTCGATGCGTGGTGGATTTCGCTGTCGACGTTCGCCGTGCTGGTGGTGACACTGTTGCTGCTGACGTTCATGGGCGATGCACTGCGTGATGCATTCGACACCCGGCTGGGGCTGGCCCAGTTGCGCGGCCGGGTGGAACCGAAGGTGCCGGCCGGCGGCACGGCGGCGGAGGCCACCTCATGAACTCCGCAAATCCCGCCATGGCGGTGAATCCGGTATTTCCGGACCCGGTGGACATTCCCGAGCCCGGTACCAAGCTGATGTGCGTGGATCGCCTGTCGGTGACCTTCGGCGACGGCGAGCACGCCACGCGCGCGGTGCGCGATGTCAGTTTCGACCTGCGGGCCGGCGAGCGCTACGCGCTGGTGGGCGAGTCAGGCTCCGGCAAGACCGTGACGGCGCTGGCCATGCTGCGGCTGGTGGAAGATGCCCGTTATCAGGGCGCCATCCGCTTCGAGGGCAAGGACCTGCTGCAGGTATCCGATCGCGAGATGCGCGGCATCCGCGGATCGGAGATCGCCATGATCTTCCAGGAACCGATGACGGCGCTGAACCCGCTCTACACGATTGGCAACCAGATTGTGGAGACGCTGGCGCTGCACGAGGGCCTGGATCGGCGCACCGCACGCGACCGCGCCATTGCGCTGCTGGAACGCACCGGCATCAGCGACGCGGCCAACCGCTTCAACAGTTTTCCGCACCAGTTGTCGGGCGGCCAGCGCCAGCGGGCAATGATCGCCATGGCGCTGGCCTGCCGCCCCAAGCTGCTGCTGGCGGACGAGCCGACGACCGCGCTCGACGTCACGATCCGCGCGCAGATCCTGGACCTGCTGCGCAGTCTGCAGGCCGAATTCGGCATGGCCGTGATGCTGATCACGCACGACCTGAACATGGTGCGCGCGTTCGCACAGCGCGTGGGCGTGATGGAAAAGGGCGTGCTGGTGGAAACCGGCGTAACCGCCGAGGTCTTTGCCAATCCGCATCATCCGTACACACGCAAGCTGATCGACAGCCGGCCGAAGCGCGAGGTATTGCCGCTGGTGCCGCTGGCGCCGGTGCTGCTGGAAACCGACGGGCTGTGCGTCAACTACCAGAAGAAGCGCGCCGGGATTGCCGGCTGGTTCGGCAAGGAGGCGTTTGCCGCGGTCAAGGACGTCACGCTGCAACTGCGCGAGGGCGAGACCGTGGGTATCGTCGGCGAATCGGGATCCGGCAAGACCACGCTGGCGCACGCGGTGCTGGCGCTGCAGCGCAAGAGCGGCGGGGCGATCCAGTTCCTGGGCCGCAGTTTCGATGCGTGTTCGCAGAAGGAACGCAGCGCGCTGCGCAAGCGCATGCAGGTGGTATTCCAGGACCCGTTCGGCTCGCTGTCGCCGCGCATGACGATCGAGCAGATCGTGGGCGAGGGGCTGGCCCTGCATCAGCCGGGCCTGTCGAAAGACGCCATGCGCGAACGCGTGATCGAGGCGCTGCGGGAGGTGGGGCTGGACCGCACGGCGCTGGGCCGCTATCCGCACGAGTTCTCGGGTGGGCAGCGCCAGCGCATCGCCATCGCCCGGGTACTGATCCTGAAGCCCCAGGTGCTGGTGCTGGATGAGCCGACTTCTGCACTTGATGTGTCGATCCAGCAGCAGGTATTGGCGCTGCTGTCCCAGCTGCAACACAAGTACAACCTCAGCTATCTGTTCATCAGCCACGATCTGGCTGTGATTCGTGCGATGGCGCACCGTGTCATCGTCATGAAAAACGGTGAAGTGGTGGAAGCAGGCGAGACGGAAACCGTACTCGGCGCGCCGCAGCATCCGTATACAAGAAAGCTGATGGCCGCAGCCCAGTTGGGTGCGGCCTGAATGATGTGCATTGCAGCACGCTTTGTCACGCCGAAGTAACACGGAATCTTTATAACGATTCCGAGAAACAGAATACGTTTTTAGCGCTAATTCATTGATTTGCTGGCGCTTTGCGGGAAAGTTGTAACCATCTTTGACACGTCAAGGGTGGGTACTTTACTATCCCGCGATAAGTTTTGTCGGGGGTGGTTCGTCCGCCGCATGCAGGCCTTGGGGAAGGTCGATGTTGCACGCGGCAGGTGCAGTCGTGCTGGCGTACTTCTTGCGTACGTTCCGCCCTGATGTTTTCACGCTGTCCGGCTTTGTCTGATTTGCCGGTCAGATTTGTCCGATCATCAGGAGAACCAATGCAGACGGTACTTCATTCCCTGGCGCGCGCCGCTATCGGAATTGCCATTGCCTGCGGTGCGACTGTGTCGAATGGAGTGCTGGCGGATACGGTGTTCAAGGACCCGGACGCCCGGATCGAGGCCCGCGTTGACGCGGACGCGCATCCGGAAGGCAAGCGCGGCTTGCTGTCGTCGGTGATGAACTCCACCAGCAACGTTGCCAGCAAGGCTGGCGACCTGGTCATGAACGCGCTGGGCCTGATTGGCGTGCGTTACCGCTTCGGCGGTAACAGCCCCGAATCGGGTCTGGACTGCAGCGGCTTCGTCCGCTACGTGTTCAACGACACCTTCGGCTTCATGTTGCCGCGCCGTTCCGTAGAAATGAGCCAGGTGGGCACCACAGTGGCGGTCAACGAGCTGCGTCCGGGCGATCTCGTGTTCTTCAACACGATGCGCCATACGTTCTCGCACGTTGGCATCTATATCGGCGACAACAAGTTCGTGCATGCGCCGTCGACCGGCAGCAAGATCCGCGTTGACGACATGCGTGCGTCGTACTGGGTCACGCGCTACAACGGCGCCCGCCGGATCGACGATTCCGCCCGTGGCTCCGTCGAAAACACGGGTAGCATGATCGAGACGCTCAAGCGCTTCGATCCGAACGCCCAGGGCCGTACGATGTTTGGTGGTTGACGCATCGTTCGCGCAAACAAGAAAGGACTGCTCCGGCAGTCCTTTTTTGTTGCCCGCTGCCTTCCTGTATCAATACAAATACCCCACTAACGGGTGACACCCTGTGTCATCGGGGTGACAGTTCCTGTCAGGCCCGGCTGACGCGATGACAAGACATGTGACAACGAAGGAGCGGCGTCTCCCTCGATGTCTTTGGTGTCCTATTGGACGGCGATCGTGCCGGCCGGTGCGGGGCGCAGTCGCGCCGCCGCCAGTTTCTCGCGCAGGGCGCCGATCACGGCCGAGGTGGCCTGCTCGCCGGCCAGGATGGCCCGGTTGCGCGACGCAAAGTCGCTGCCGCCCATGTCGGGCAGGTCGGGGCGGATCACGATGTCGGCGCGGGACAGCGCCATGCGGTTGATCGACTGGCCCATGATGGCGGTGGTCTGCAGCAGCACGCCGCTCTGCCCATTGTTCTTCTGGCTCGACGGATCGGCGGAGATATTCACGGCGATCACGAACTCGGCGCCCATCTCGCGCGCCGCGTCCACCGGCACCGGTTCGACCAGGCCACCGTCAACGTAATCGTGGCCCGCAATCGACACCGGCTGGAAAACGCCCGGCACGCTGCTCGATGCGCGCACGGCCTGCCCGGTATTGCCGCGCCGGAATACGATGCGCTCGCCGGTCTTCAGGTCGGTGGCGACGATGCCCAGCGGCAGCTTCATGGCCTCGATCGGGCGGTTCTTGACCAGCCGGTTCACATAGTTCTGCAGCGCCTCGCCCTTTAGCCAGCCGCCAAACTTGGTGCCGAAGGGCAGGGCCCAGTCGGCAATGGCGGCTTCGTCCATGGTCAGCGCCAGCTTGTTGAGCTGGAAGCCGTCCATGCCGGTGGCGTAGAGCGCAGCCACCACCGACCCAGCGCTGGTGCCGGTGACGATGTCGGCATGAATGCCCTGGGCCTCCAGCGCCTTGATGACGCCGATATGCGCAAAGCCGCGCGCGGCGCCGCCACCGAGCGCCAGGCCAATCCGGATCGGCCGGGGCGGCGTGGCGACTGGCGGTACGGCGGCCGTTGTCGGCGTGGGGGCCGGGGTGGTCGGCTTCGGGCCGAACGAGCAGGCTGCCAGCAGCATGGCTGCCGAGGCGCCAAGGAAATGTCGTCGTTGCATCGAAGGTGGAAATCTAATGCGGATGTGATGTGCCGGGCATCGGCAGGCCGCGCATCGCGGCAACGGATGCGCGCGGCCTGGATTCAGACCGGTGGCAAGCATAAATGATTCCGTGGCCAGACTGGAATCGGGCAGGGCGTATAATGCAGCGTCCAACGAAAGTTCAGCGAAATCCGGCCTGCGCGCACCCGTGCGTGGGCTTTTTTGTTTCTCCCCGACCATGACACAACGCGTCCGCACCCGCTTCGCGCCGAGCCCGACCGGCTTCATCCACCTTGGCAACATCCGCTCCGCGCTTTATCCGTGGGCGTTTGCCCGCCGCATGAAGGGCGACTTCATCCTGCGTATCGAGGATACCGACGTCGAGCGCTCTTCCGAGGAAGCGGTCGACGTGATCCTGGAAAGCATGGCCTGGCTTGACCTCGACATCGACGAGGGCCCGTTCTACCAGATGCAGCGCATGGACCGGTATCGCGAGGTCGTGCGCGAGATGCTGGACAACGGCATGGCCTACCACTGCTACATGAGCACCGAGGAGCTCGACGCCCTGCGCGAGGCCCAGCGCGCGGCCGGTGAAAAGCCGCGCTACAACGGCTTCTGGCGTCCGGAGCCGGGCAAGGTACTGCCCGAGCCGCCGGCTGGCGTGCAGCCCGTGGTGCGTTTCAAGAATCCGCTAGGCGGTAGCGTGGTATGGGACGACGCCGTGAAGGGTCGCATCGAGATTTCGAACGAGGAACTCGACGACCTGGTGATTGCCCGTCCGGACGGCACCCCGACGTACAACTTCTGCGTGGTGATCGATGACCTCGACATGAAGATCACGCACGTGATCCGTGGCGACGACCACGTCAACAACACGCCGCGCCAGATCAACATCATCGGCGCGCTGGGTGGCGAAGTGCCCGTCTACGCTCACCTGCCGACCGTGCTGAACGAGCAGGGCGAGAAGATGAGCAAGCGCCATGGCGCGATGCCCGTGACCGGCTACCGCGACGAAGGCTACCTGCCCGAGGCCGTGCTGAACTACCTGGCCCGCCTGGGCTGGTCGCATGGCGATGCCGAGATCTTCACGCGCGAGCAGTTCGTCGAGTGGTTCGATCTGGACCACCTGGGCAAGTCGCCGGCACAGTACAACCCGGAAAAGCTGGCCTGGCTGAACAACCACTACATCAAGACCGGCGACAACGCGCGCCTGGCCGACCTGACGCGCCCGTTTATCGAGGCGTTGGGCGGCACGGTGGAAGGCGTGGACCTGGTGGGTGTGGTCGCGCTGGTCAAGGACCGCGCCAACACGCTCAAGGAAGTGGCGCAGACCGCGATGCTGTTCTATCGCGGCGAGCCGCAGGCCGACGCGGCGCTGAAGACCGAGCACCTGACCGACGAGATCCGCCCTGCCGTGCAGGCCCTGGCGACCCAGCTGGCCGCGTTGCCCGAGTGGAAGCGCGAGGCCATCAACGCCACGTTCAAGGCCGTGCTGGCCGAGTTCGGGCTGAAGATGCCCAAGCTGGCCATGCCGGTGCGCCTGCTGGTGGCGGGGCAACTGCAGACGCCGAGCATCGATGCGGTGCTGGAGCTGTTCGGTCGTGACACGGTATTGCGCCGCCTGGCCGCTGCATAAAAATGTGCAGAAATGTCTCGGCAGGGGCTTGCGCTCAGGCCGAGACTTCAGCATAATCTCGTTCTCCCTGCTGCACGACGCAAGTCAAGCGGCCCGGTTGAAAAATCGGAAAAAGGGGCTTGCAAAAAATGGTGATTGATTTATAATCGCCGCTTCGCCGGAAAGCAGTAAATCTGGCGGCAAGCAGTAGTAAATGGCAGTAACTATGGGGCTATAGCTCAGCTGGGAGAGCGCTTGCATGGCATGCAAGAGGTCAGCGGTTCGATCCCGCTTAGCTCCACCAAAGTTTCTGTCCCCTTCGTCTAGAGGCCTAGGACATCACCCTTTCACGGTGAGTACAGGGGTTCGAATCCCCTAGGGGACGCCAGATGTTGGACGTAATCATTCGTCCAGTTGGCTGTCCGGAGCGAAGCTTCGGGTAGCAACCGCAAAAAACGGAGCGGTAGTTCAGTTGGTTAGAATACCGGCCTGTCACGCCGGGGGTCGCGGGTTCGAGCCCCGTCCGCTCCGCCAGACTGAGCCCGCTTGGGTGAAACCAAGCGGGTTTTTATTTGGGTGAGAGGTGATTATCTGATAATCACTTTTCGATTTACCTGAAGCGAATGTTGTCAGCTTCGAAAAATCAAAATATAATCGCGGCCTCGCAAGTCGTTGTGATTATAAGTGGTACCGGAAATATTCGGGGCTATAGCTCAGCTGGGAGAGCGCTTGCATGGCATGCAAGAGGTCAGCGGTTCGATCCCGCTTAGCTCCACCAAGAATTCGGAAGCAACTGACGTAGTAAAAAGTTGTTTCCAGTTGCGAAAAATCTGGTAGAATGCCGGACTTCGCAGCAAACGACGGAAGACGTTGCTTGCAACAGATTTCTGTCCCCTTCGTCTAGAGGCCTAGGACATCACCCTTTCACGGTGAGTACAGGGGTTCGAATCCCCTAGGGGACGCCAAACAGCCAGGCGTAATCAAACGCCTAGCGGTTAGCCGGGATTCCCGGGTAACAGCAGAAAACGGAGCGGTAGTTCAGTTGGTTAGAATACCGGCCTGTCACGCCGGGGGTCGCGGGTTCGAGCCCCGTCCGCTCCGCCAAATTTAAAAAAGCCTGCGCAAGCAGGCTTTTTTTTCGTCCATGCGGAGCGGAGGGAGCTGCTTGCGCAGCTCCCGGCGGGGTGAGAAGGGATTCGCTTGCCAGCGAATCCGCGGCCTGGGGGATGTAGGCGAGCCCCGTCCGCTCCGCCAAATTTAAAAAAGCCTGCGCAAGCAGGCTTTTTTTTCGTCCATGCGGAGCGGAGGAAGCTGCCTGCGCAGCTCCCGGCGGGGCGAGAAGGGATTCGCTTGCCAGCGAATCCGCGGCCTGGGGGTTGATCCGTCCATGCCAGCCCTCAAAAAGAAAGCCTGCTTATGCAGGCTTTCCTTCTTTGCGCTCACGGGTCCGGCAGGGATGGGTATTACGCCACCTTCGCCACCTCTCGTGCCTCCGTAGCCTTTACCCGGCTCACCTGCCTGAAATACCGTACCAGCAGCGTGCCGGCTATCGCCAGGCTGATGCTGTTGGCCATCCAGAAGCCCGCGGCGCCGCGCGTGAAGGCGGGCATGGCGTCGATCAGGCCAAAGCCGAGCACGTAGCCGCCCCCGAGGCCCACGCCCCATAGCGAGCCCGCATAGATCAGCGTCGGGATCAATGCGATCTTGTACGCGCGGAGGATGAACGCGCTCATCACCTGGATGGCGTCAAAGGCCTGGTAGAACGCCACGAACAGCATCAGCGGCAAGGCCTTGGCGACCACGGCCGGATCCTTGGCGTAGGCATGCAGCAGCGGTTCACGCAGCAGCCATAGCAGCGCGCCTGTGACCAGTGCCAGGCTGGCGCCAAAACGGATGCCTCGCCAGCCAATGCGTCGCGCGCCCAGCATGTCGCGCGCCCCAATGGCCTGTGCCACAAGCGTCGACGTGGCGATCGACAACGACAGCGGCATCATGTACGCCACCGCGCTCAGGTTGGCGATGATCTGATGTCCCGCGAGCGTTTCCGTGCCAAGTCGCGTGATGAAGATCGACATCAGCGTGAACGAGGTGATCTCGATCAGGTAGGTCAGCCCCATCGGCACCCCGAGCCGAAGCAGCGGACGGATGCGATCCCAGTGCGGCCATTCCCAGCGCGCGAAGATGCCCAGCGGCTGGTAGGCGGCCCCAAGGCGCAGGATAGCCAGCCCGGACAGGCACCACGCCCAGGTGATCAGCGTAGAGGCTAGCGCGCACCCGGGCCCGCCCATCGCCGGCACGCCAAAACCGCCATGGATAAACCAGGCATTGAGGGGCACCTTGAGCACCAGCCCGGCAATCTGCAGCACGGTGACCATGATCGGCCGCGACAGCGCGTTGTTCAGCGCCATATAAATACGAAACGCCAGCCCAGCAGGCAGGCCGAACGCCACGATATGCAGATAGCGCGATGCCTTGTCCACCAGCTCGGGCGGCGCCTTGGCGAAGGCCAGCAGCGGGGCGGGGAACAGCAACAGCAGCATCCCGGGGATGGCTAGCGCCAGGCCAAGCCATGCAGCCTGGCGGACTTCGGCGCCAATCTCGGCGGTGCGTCCGGCGCCGTACAGCTGCCCGGCGACCGGCGCAAGCGCCTGGAGCACCCCCATCAGGCTGATATAGACCGTGACGTAGATGGAGCCGCCAAGGCCGACCGCAGCCAGATCGGTTGCCGAGGCCCGGCCGGCCATGATGGTGTCGGTGACGCCAAAGGCGATCACGGCCAGTTGTCCGACCAGTACCGGGGCGGCCAGGTGAACGATGCGACGAAGATCCTGCAGCGCGCTGCTCATCGTGGATGTTGGGTTCGAGGCGCACCCGGCGCGCGGGCCGGGGCAGCGCTCGCGGGCGGCTGGCCGCCCGCGCGTTGGAAGGGGTTACCGAGGCGGCAGGCGGCGTCGCGACGGCGTCTGCGCGGGCTTGGCCTGCGAGGTATCGACCAGCCGATACAGGCGGAACCGTTCATCGCGGTCAGCCGGGCGCCGGCCTTCCCAGATCAGGCGCCATTCGAAATGCGAGACATTGCTCGGTGCACCGTAGTCGACGGCGTCATGGCGCAGCAGCACGTCGCAGCCGTCGCCGGGGCCGCCAAAGCGGATATGGCCGAAGTACGCAAACGATGCGAGTTGCGCGTCGCCCATGCGGATCGGCTGCACGCACTCGTATGTGGGCGGCAACGCCAGGGCCGCGGCCTTTGCCACGTCACGGTAGGTCTTGCCATAGTTGATCGACGGCAGCCACAGCGTCATCGCCATGACCCACATCAGCGTCGTGCCGGCGGCCGAGATCACCACCGGGCGCCAGATCTGCTTGGGCGCGCGCGACAGCCGCCAGCGCACGACCAGCACCCAGGCTACGGTGGCGGCCAGCGCGATGACAACGGCGCTGATCGTGAACGTGTGCTCGAAGCCGGGAATCTGCCGGAACACGTTGTTGGCGACCTTGGGCGGCCAGCCCGTGGTCTTGGCGATCCACATGAACCACACCGTGCCGCCGAAGATCGTGAAGAAGAGCAGGGCGAACCAGTCCACCGCGTTGATCGCCGCGCGCGGCAACGTGGGCAGTGCGAAGGCGGCCAGGATTGCCATCGGCGGCAGCAGCAGGATGAACTGCACGTCCCCCGGGCTGCGTTGCAGCACCAGCAGCAGGAACAGCATCGCCAGGATAGCCAGCGGCAGTGTGACGTGCGGGGCACGCCGCATGCCGCGCCACGACAGCCAGGCAAAGGCCGCGATCGGCCAGACCGGCCAGGCGAACAGCAGGAAGTTGCGCGCGATAAAGCCTGTGGTGGGCAGCGTCGGCAGGCCGTAGGTGTGGCGGTCGTAGCGCGCCCACTCGCGGATATAGGTCACGCCATCTTCGCTGGCGGCGGCACCCAGGTAGACCACGGCCATCCATGCGGCGACCAGTGCCAGCGCGAGGGGTACGCCGATGATCAGCAGCCGCTTTGACGGCACCGGCTTCGAGACGGCACCTGCGATCAGCGCCGCGCCCATCAGCGCCGCAGCCAGAATCGGGCCGCTGGCCAGGCACAGGGCCGCCAGCCCGACGCCAAACCAGAGACTGCCCTGAACGGGCTTGTCCAGGCTGCGCACCATGCCGTACAGCATGAAGGCGATAAAGCAGACCTGGCCGACCTGCGCGGTGGTTTCGTGGCCGCGCACCGCCAGGCCGACGCAGGCCAGGAAAATCAGCAGTGCCCCGTCAGCCAGCGCGCGGCCGTAGGATCGGGCGTCGGGCTGGCCGCCAAAGGCGAAGGCAAAAGGCTGCACTTCGTCGCGGCGACCCAGCAGGTAGGTCGAATACCAGATAAAGGCGCAGGTGGCGAAGTAGAACAGGGCCGTCGCCAGGCGGGACGCATCGGGCGCACCCAGCCAGCCGCCAAACAGGCGGATCATCAGCCCGCCCACCCAATACACCAGGGGGCCATCCTCGCTGAACGTGCGGCCCACGATATTGGGCATCAGCCAGTCCTGCAGGTTGCCCGAGCCAAGCTGCCACATCACGCCAAAACCCGCGGCATCCTCGTTCTTCCACGGATCGCGCCCGAACAGGCCGGTCAGTCCATAGATGATGCAGATCGCCAGCAACAGGTAGCGCGGCAGCGCGCCAGTAGCGGCGGCGGTCAGGTGGACGGGAGAGGTCTTGGTGGCTTGGGACATCGGCAGTAAATCGGGGTCGCCCTGCTTGAGCGTGCGCGAAACGCTATTGTGGGCCACAAATGCAAAGAGGCAGCCGATGCTGCCTCTTTGTCAGGTTGCGCGTGCCAGCAGCATCTGCCCTGGTGCGCGCCGCAGTCGCTTGGTAGCGTCGGCCAATTACTTCTTGGCGGCCAGCTTGCTGCCGAACTTCTGACGGAACTTCTCGACGCGGCCGGCCGTGTCCATGATCTTCTGTTGGCCGGTGTAGAACGGATGCGATTCCGACGACACTTCGATCTTGGCCAGCGGGTAGGTCTTGCCTTCGTGTTCGATCGTGTCCTTGGTCTGGATCGTCGAGCGGGTCACGAACTTGAAGTCGTTCGACACGTCGTGGAACAGGACTTCGCGATAATTCGGGTGAATGCCTTCTTTCATGGTGCTTCCTTTCAGGTTGGGTAGCCAGTCCGCTCGGTGGTGCCGCAGCCTGCTTGCGACGAGCGAACCACTTGCCGATAACGGGCAAACCTGGATTATGGCAGAAAAACAAGGGTCTGGGCAATAATCCGGGGCCCGATTTCGCATGCATCGGAAGCGCGATTGTTGGTGGTCTATGCGCCACTCGCGGCAGGATCCTGCCGGTAGAACTGCCGGAGCACGCCATAGAGCACAGGCCAGTGCTGGTGAAGCCCGCGTGGATCGACAAAAAATGACTCGGACGCCACCGCGAAGAACTCGCTCGGCGCTTCGCAGCCGTAGGGATCGATGACGCGCAGGCGCGGGGGTAGCCGTTCCGGGTGGTCCCAGGTGACATCGGGCACGGCTTCGCACGCATCGGCGAATGCATCGTATTCAGTGAGAAGGGTCTCAGCCCATTGTTCTGCATCGATGCCGGGATGCAGCACGCGCGAGAAGGGCGGCACGCCATCGGGCTCGCCGTCGAGCATGTCGAGCTTGTGGGCGAACTCATGGATGACCACGTTATACGAGTCCGAGCCGTTGTCGATGCCCGATCCGGGCATGTTCACATCCTGCCAGGACAGGATCACGGGGCCATGCTCCCAGGCTTCGCCGCTGGCTTCCTCCTCGACGCCGTGCACCAGGCCGATATCGTCCTCGACGGTCTTGCGGATCAGGAACTCGCCCGGATACAGCACGATGCCGTGCCAGCCGCGGTACCACTCGATGCCGAGCTTCAGGATCGGCACGCAGGCCTGCACCGCCACGCCCACCACCATCTCGTCGGTCAGTTCCAGCTCATGCGCGGTCGAGTATTCCTTGCTGGCGATGAACAGCGTGGCCAGTTCGCGCAGGGTGCCCAGGTCGTCGGGGCCATAGCGCCGGACGAACGGCAGCGCCGCGACGGTGCGGTCCCACAGGTCGTCCGGGATGGCGTAGTGCGCGAGCTTGCGTTCGCGCGACCGGGCGCGCAGGTAGCTGGACAGTTTGCCGAACATGTTGAACGCGGGATCGGTGCGGAATCGGTATGGGCGGAAAAGAAAAAAGGCGCACCCGAAGGGTACGCCTTTTCATGCCGGTGGCAACTGCCCGATGTCAGCCGCCGCGACGCATCATGTCGAAGAACTCTGCGTTGTTCTTCGTCGGCTTCATCTTGTCCAGGATGAATTCCATCGCCTGGACTTCGTCCATGTCCGAGATGAACTTGCGCAGGATCCAGATCTTCTGGAGGATTTCCGGCTTGATCAGCAGTTCCTCGCGGCGCGTGCCCGACTTGTTCAGGTTGATGGCCGGGTAGACACGCTTTTCCGCCAGGCGGCGTTCCAGGTGCACTTCCATGTTGCCGGTGCCCTTGAACTCTTCGTAGATCACGTCGTCCATGCGGCTGCCGGTTTCGATCAGCGCCGTGGCGATGATGGTCAGCGAACCGCCTTCTTCCAGGTTACGCGCGGCACCGAAGAAACGCTTCGGGCGCTGCAGCGCGTTGGCATCCACACCACCGGTCAGCACCTTGCCCGAGGCCGGCACCACCGTGTTGTAGGCGCGGGCCAGACGCGTGATCGAGTCCAGCAGGATCACCACGTCGCGCTTCAGTTCCACCAGGCGCTTGGCCTTCTCGATGACCATTTCGGCCACCTGCACGTGACGGATGGCCGGTTCGTCGAACGTCGAAGCCACCACCTCGCCGCGCACCGAGCGCTGCATTTCGGTCACTTCTTCCGGACGCTCGTCGATCAGCAGCACGAACAGGTCGGCTTCCGGATGGTTGTTGGCAATCGCGTGGGCGATATGCTGCAGCATCACGGTCTTGCCGGACTTCGGCGATGCCACCAGCAGCGCGCGCTGGCCGCGGCCGATCGGGGCGATCATGTCGATGATCCGGCCGGTGATGTTTTCCTCGGCGCGGATGTCGCGTTCGAGCGTGAGCGGCCGGTTCGGATGCAGCGGCGTCAGGTTCTCGAACATGATGCGGTTCTTCACCGCTTCGGGCGGCTGCCCGTTGACCTTGTCCACCTTGACCAGCGCAAAGTAGCGTTCGCCGTCCTTCGGCGTACGCACTTCGCCTTCGATCGAGTCGCCGGTATGAAGGTTGAAGCGGCGGATCTGCGACGGGCTGATGTAGATGTCGTCCGTGCTGGCCAGGTACGACGTTTCCGGCGAGCGCAGGAAACCGAAGCCATCGGGCAGAACTTCCAGCGTGCCGTCTCCGTAGATGGTTTCGCCCATCTTGGCGCGCTTCTTCAGGATCGCAAACATCAGTTCCTGTTTGCGCATCCGTTGTGCATTGTCGATCTCGAGCGTAGCCGCCATTTCGAGAAGCGCAGACACGTGAAGCGATTTGAGTTCTGTCAGGTGCATAGACAAAGGGTACAGAAAGGGCCCGGACGGGCAAGACCTAAGGAGGGGGAAGGAATGAGCGAACGCTCGGGGAAGTTGTTGGGTCGCATCTTAGCACAAACCGGCCGGCGCGCCAGAACTGGCGCACGCGAGGCCGGATCATGCTGGGCCGGCGCACAACGCGCCGGCCGGAGGTCGGTGGCTTAGACCTGTGCGTCCAGGAACGAAGTCAGCTGCGACTTCGACAGCGCGCCAACCTTCTGGGCCACGACTTCACCGTTCTTGAACAGGATCAGCGTCGGGATGCCGCGGATGCCGAACTTGGCCGGTACCTGCTGGTTCTCGTCCACGTTGATCTTGGCGATCTGCACGCGGTCGCCGTAGTCTTTCGCGACTTCGTCCAGGATCGGGGCAATCATCTTGCAGGGGCCGCACCACTCAGCCCAGAAGTCCAGCAGCACGGGCTTGTCGGACTTGAGCACGTCGGTGTCGAACGATGCGTCGCTCACATACTTGATTTGGTCGCTCATGGCGGGGAACCTCAGGTTTCGCTCAGTTTATGTTGAAGGCGGGCAACTGCCGTGGGGCTGAACCGCTACCTTACACGAGATCGTGCAGGGTCGCCGGACGGCAATGCGTGGCGACACGCGCCGCCATTGACGCCGATATGTTACCAGCTTGCCGGATTTCAAGCCCTGCAGTCATCCACCGCGCGCCGCGTGCCACAAGGCGTTTGCGGCGGTCACATCCACATTGTGCCGCGCGCGGGCTTCCGTTGCCGATGATAGTTTCAATCGACCCGAGAGGCTGGCTCAATCGGCATCCCTCATTGGAGGTATTTGCACCCCCCGGTGCCCGGAAGGGTGGGGATTTCCCGTAGAAAATCGCCTCGGGCATGATCTAGAATGCACTTGGACGGATCGCATCCGCGACCGCGTAGAATGGCAGGCCGGATGCGCCAATCCTGCATCTTCCGACATAGGCCATCGATCATGACGCCCGATCCTCGCAAGCCCGATACCGATTCCCCCGATGCGGACCACCTGAGCGAAGCGCTGGCACACCTGAACCGTGCCGTCGAATCCGAAAGCATCGCCTCCGGCGCCGCCAAGGGGCTGGTGTACAGCGTGATGGAAACGCTCGGCACGCTGATTGGCGATCCCGACCTGCCCGAGCATGCGCGCTCCGGCTACGAGGGGTTGCTGGAGACCGCGCGCGAACTGCGTGCGCGCATCGAAGGCGGCGGCCGGGGCGGCAACTGACGCCACCGCGTGCCATCCGAGGCGCCCGGGTCGCCCCGCATCGCTGATACGTATCGGTCCCTGCCATCCATGACCCGGCTTTCGTTTCCTCCTGGCCCGTCGTTCCTCGAACAGGCCGCCACGGCGACGTGGTATTTCCTTGACCACTGCGGCCCCGCCGCATCGGCCGCGCATGTGGTCGTGCCCACGGCTGCGCAGATTCCCGGCGTGCGCCAGGCGCTGGACGCCGCGGCACGCGCCGCAGGGCAGCCGCGCCTGCTGCCACGCGTGCTGACGCTGGGCCACTGGCTGCTGGACCTGCCTCCCGATCTCGATGCCGAACCGGCGCCGGCGCGCAGTCACGCCGCGCGGCTGCTGGCCGTGCAGCAGGCGATCCGCGCTCAGGACTGGCTGCGCACCGCATTCGGCGCGCAGACCGAGGGCGCGGCCTGGGGGTTGGCGCAGACGCTGCTGTCGATCAGCGACGAACTGAGCGCCCGCTGGCTCGAAGACGCCGCCATCCGGGAGGATGACGATATCGACGGCGACGATCGCGCCGCGCTGCTGCAGGGTGCGCTGCACCGTACCTACGCCCATTTGTCCGAACGCTTTCTGGGCCAGGAGGCCCAGATCGTGCTGGCCTTCTGGCAGATGCTGTCGGGCCCGGACGACCCCTTGCCCGCCCGCCGCCGCGCGCTGCAGCGCCTGGCGCAGCAGGTGGCAGGGCCGGTTGTGTGGATTGGCCCGACGCCGCCCGAACCGATCGAAGCCAGCTTCCTGCAGCAGGCCGGCGAACTGGTGCCGACGCTGGAAGCGGGTTACGACTGGACCGGCGACGGCTCTGCCGATGCCGATTGGTACCAGACGCTGCTGGCGCTGTGGCCCGAGGCGCGCCGTGCCGAACCGGCGGCGCCGGACGAGGCGGGCGGCGAGGCCGAGGGGAATCATGCGGGCGACAGGCGCCCCAACGATGCCCAGATGCCCGCGCTGCCCCAGACGCTGCCCGAACTGCGCCCGCGCGTTCGGGTCATCGGCAGCGCCCGTTTCGAGGACGAAGCCGCGGCGGCGGCGGCCCAGCTCGTGCAATGGCTCAACGAGGGCCGCAAGCACGTGGCCCTGGTGGCGCACGATCGCGTGGTGGCGCGCCGCACGCGCGCACTGCTGACACGCGCCGGAGCGCCGGTACGCGATGAAACGGGCTGGAAGCTGTCCACCACACGCGCCGCGGCCGCGCTGATGCGCTGGTTCGACGTGCTGGTGCGCGATGGCGACACCGCCGCCTTGCTTGACCTGCTGAAGTCGCCGTTCTGCCTGCCCGATGCCGCGCACCGTGGCGCAGCCATCGCGCTGCTGGAGCGGCAGATCCGGCGTGATGCGATCACCGGCGGCTGGGCGCGCCTGCGCCACCTGTTCGCCGAGCGCGAAGACACGACTGTGGTCGATGCCGAGGCCATGGAGGCCAGCGATACGACGCTGCAGGTGCGTGCCGCCGCGCGGGGGCTGATCGCCATGCTGGCCGACGAGGCCGCCGAATGGCCGCGCGGCCATGCCCAGCAGCCGCTGCCGGTCTGGCTGGGACGGCTCGATGCCACGCTCGATGCACTGGCGATGCGGCCCGCGCTGGCCGCCGACGACGCCGGCCGGCAACTGCTCGATGCACTGGCCCGGCTGGCCGAGCTGCCCGATGACGACACCGGCAGCCATGCCACGCTGAACCAGCAGGAATTCCGCGCCATGCTGGCGGCGCTGCTCGAAACGGTGGCCTACAAGGAACCGCTGGCGCAAAGCCAGTCGCGCATCACGATCCTGCCGCTCAACGGCGCGCGGATGCGTCGCTTCGACGGCGTGGTGGTGGTGGGTTGCGACGATGCCCAGCTGCCATCGAGCGCCGCCGAGCTGATGTTCTTCTCGAACCAGATGCGCCGCGAGCTGGGCCTGGAAGATCGCGAGGCACGCTTTGCACAGCAGGCGCGCGATCTGGCCGAGGTGCTGCTCAACAACGACGACGTGGTGCTGACCTGGCAACGCTACGGCAGCCGGGGCGAACCGCATCATGTGTCGGGATGGATCGAGCGCCTGTCCGCCTGCTGCGCGCGTGCCGGGGCCCCGATCGAAGCCGGAGCGCCGCCGCAACTGCTGGACACCTTTGCCCAGCCGGGCCAGATGCCCGCGCCGATGGCGCCGGAACGCGTGCCGGCCCGCTGGAGCGCGGCCGCGTACAACATGCTGCGCCGCTGCCCGTATCAGTTCTTCGCGGGCCGCATGCTGGGCCTGGCCGGGCTCGAAGCCCTCAACGACGACCTGGAAAAGCGCGATATCGGCAACCTGCTGCACCGCGTGTTGCTGCAATATCACCAGGAAATCCACGATGCCGACGAGCGCGACGACGCGCGGCGGCTGGCACGCCTGCAGCAGATCTCCGACACCGTGTTCGGCAAGCAGATGGCCGAGGACGGCAACGCGATCAGCTACTACCGCCGCTGGTGCGAGGTGCTGCCATCGTATGTGGCCTGGCAGGCCGCGCGCGAGGAAATGGGCTGGCACTGGCGCGGCGGCGAAATGGATGCCGGCGTCGATGTGGCGATGCCCGACGGCGTGCCGCTGCGGCTGGCAGGCCGTATCGACCGTCTCGACAAGGGGCCGGACGGCGCGCACGCGGTGCTCGACTACAAGACCCAGCCCGCCAGCCGCCTGCGGCGCAAGGTTGGCGATGCCGAGGAAGATTGCCAGCTCGCGTTCTACGGGCTGTTGCGTGCCGATGCCGTGGCCGGCAGCTGGGTGTCGCTCGAAGGCGTGAAGCAGGGCGGCCGCGACAGCGCCCCCGGTGCGCAGCGCGAAGTCGACCTGCCTGAATTCCAGGCCGCCGTGACGTGGCTGGAGCGCCAGTTGCGGCAGGACGTGGGCCGTCTGCGGCAGGGCGCCAGGCTGCCCGCATTCGGCGACGCCGCCGCCTGTACCTATTGCGAAGCGCGCGGCCTGTGCCGCAAGGGCTTCTGGGAATCCACCGCCTTGCCGGATCTTCGAACATGAGCGCCAGCCAGGACATCCACGCCTATCTGCGCGATGGTCAACCCGTGGGCGAGGCCGATTTCACGCGGGCCGCCTGCGACCCGGCACGCTCCGTGGTGGTCGAGGCCTGTGCGGGCAGCGGCAAGACCTGGCTGCTGGTGGCGCGGCTGGTGCGACTGCTGCTGGCTGGCGCCGCGCCCCACGAAATTCTTGCCATCACGTTCACGCGCAAGGCTGCCGAGGAGATGCGCGAACGCCTGCTGGAAGTGCTGTCGCAACTGGCAAGCGGATCGGACGACGCCGTACTGGCCCAGCTCGAAATGCGCGGACTGGCCCCCGATGCCGCACGCGACGCGCTGCCGCGCGCCCGCCAGCTGCATGCGCAGGTGCTGGCGTCGCCGGGACGCATGGCCATCGACACGTTCCACGGCTGGTTTGGCACGTTGCTGCGCGGCGCGCCGCTGTCGTCGGGCATCGTGCCCGGCGCGTCGCTGCGCGAAGACGCGCTGCGCATGAAGCGCGAGGCCTGGGCGCCGTTCTGGCGCGCGCTGGCCCATCCGCAGCATGCGGACCTGCGCCAGGCCTACGAGGAACTGGTCGATGCGATTGGCGATTTCCAGGCGCGCAGCCTGCTCGATCGCATGTTCCACGCGCGCAACGAATGGTGGGCATTTCGTGATGCGGGCGATCCGGCGCAGCGGCTGGCCGCCGATCTTGGCGATGACGCCACCACCGACGTACTGGTGGAAGCGCTGGCCGACGACGACTGGCTCGAGGACTGCGCCCAGCTGGCGCTGACGCTTGGCCGGGCTGGCAAGACCGAGCAGACGCACGCGTCGCGGCTGGTCGATGGCCTGCGCGCGATCCGGGCCTGGCGCGATGCCGGTGCCGCGCCAGGCGATGCCGCCACGCAGGCATTCGGCCAGTTGCGCGCCGCGTTCTTCACCGATGCCGGCAAGCCGCGCGCGATGAAGGCCACCTCGGCGCTGGTCAAGGTCTGCGGCGGCGAAGGCGGTGCCGCAGACCTGATCGACCGTGTGGCCGATCATTGCGCGCGGCTCGACGACCTTGCCGCGCGCCGCTGCGAGGCCGCCGTGCTGGCCATCAACCTGGCGCTTTACCGGCTGGGCGATGCGCTGCTGGAGCGCTACCAGCGCTACAAGGGCGAACAGCGCGCGATGGATTTCGCCGATCTCGAATGGCTGGCCGCGCGCCTGATGGCCGACGAGGAAACCGCCACGTATCTGCAGGTGCGGCTCGATGCGCGCTATCGCCATCTGCTGCTCGACGAGTTTCAGGACACCAACCCGTTGCAGTGGCGCATCCTGCAGGGCTGGCTGGCCGGCTACCAGGGCCTGGGGGACAAGCCCACCGTATTCCTGGTGGGGGATCCCAAGCAGTCGATCTATCGCTTCCGCCGGGCGGACGCGCGCCTGTTCGACGCCGCGCGCGACATGCTGCAGGCAGAGTTCCGTGCCACGGTGCTGCGCACCAACCGCACGCGGCGCAATCGCCCGGAAGTGCTGGACTGGGTCAACGCCGTATTCGATCACGCGCGCGCCGACGGCCGCTATCCGCTCTACGAAACCCAGACCACGGCGCTGAAGGACCCCGGAGGCCCGGTCTGGCTGTTGCCGCTGGTGGAGGAGGATGCCGACGGGGCCGATGGCGCGCATGAGGCGGCTGCAGCAACCGAAGAGCCGCCTGCTGGCGACGGCCATCGCGATACGCTGACCCAGCCGCGCGTGCAGCAGGGAGATTCGTTGCGCTTCGAGGAAGGCCGTCGCGTGGCCGCGTGGCTGCACTACCTGCGCGAGCAGGTGCCGGTGCGCGAGGGCGATGTGTCGCGGCCCGCCACCTGGCGCGACATGCACCTGCTGGTGCGGCGCAAGACCTATCTGCCCGACTACGAGCGCGCGTTGCGCGAAGCCGGCATCCCGTGCCTGAGCCCGCGCCGGGGCGGCCTGCTGACCACGCTCGAGGCGCTCGATATCTCCGCGCTGCTGGCGTTCCTGATGACCCCGGAATCCGATCTCGACCTGGCGCACGTGCTCAAGAGCCCGATCGTGGGCGCCACCGACGACGACCTGATCCTGCTGGCGTCGATCGAAGGCGAGGGCGGCTGGTGGTCGCGCATCGCCAGCGGGCTGCCCGAGCATGTCTCGGATGCGCTGCGCAGCGGTATCGCACGGCTGCGCGCCTGGCTGGCGCTGGCGCCGCACAAGCCCGTGCATGACCTGATCGACCATATCTATCACCATGGCGAGGTGCGCCGCCGTTACGCGGAAGCCGCGCCATCGGCCATCCGCGAGCAGGTGCTGGCCAATCTGGATGCCTTCCTGAAGCTGTCGCTGGACCTCGATGGCGGCCGCTACCCCAGCCTGCCGAAGTTTATCGACGAACTGCAGGAGATCCGGCGCGGCGACGAGGATGAAAGTCCCGACGAAGGCGGCATGGGCGAAGGCGTGGAAGACACGGAGGCGGAGCCCGACGATGCCGTCGACAGCCAGCTCGACGCCGTGCATATCCTGACGGTGCATGCGGCCAAGGGCCTGGAGGCGCCGTTCGTGGTGCTGCTCGACGCCAATCACAGCGATCCCGCCGCGGATCGTGGCGGCATCCTGGTGGATTGGCCGCCCGCATCGCCCGCACCGCGGCATTTCTCGGCGTACGGCAAGCGCAGCGAGCGCGGCCTGGCGCGTGCACCAATGTTCGAGGCCGAAGCCGCACTGGCCGAGCGCGAAAACTGGAACCTGCTGTATGTGGCGATGACGCGTGCGCAGCAGGGGCTGCTGGTCAGCGGCGTCAAGGGCCGCGCCAGCAAGGCCGCAAAGGAAGATGCCAATGGCGCCGAGATTGCCGGCAGCTGGTATGTGCGGCTGGCCGGGGCCGGCATTGGCGACGAAGTTGCGGCCTATCCCGAGGCCGATATCGCCGCCGCCGACACGTTCAGCCCGGCCAGCGAGCGCGTGCGCTACACGGATTTCCGGCTGCGCTACCGCGATGCGGCGGACGCGGTGGGCGACATGATGGGCGACCTGGTGGGCGAGGGGCAGTCCGAGGCTTCAGCCGAAGGTGCTTTCGAAGACGAGGCCGAAGCCACGGTATTCGACGCCGAGGCAGCCGCCCATGGCGAGCTGGTCCATGCGCTGCTGGAGCGGCTGACGCGCTACCCGGACGCCTATGCCGGGGTGCCGGACGCCGCCACGGTGATGCGCTGGTTCCCGCTGGCCGGAGCAGGCGCGCCGCAGGCGCGCGAGCGCTGGCAACGGCAGGCCGAAGCCGCGGTGGCCGACCTGCGCGCCATGCTGTCGGCGCCAGCGCTGCGGCCGTTGCTGTTCGCGCCCGACGCGGTATCGGCGCGCAACGAGGTGGAGCTTTACGATGGCCGGGGCCGCCTGCTGCGGATCGACCGGCTGGTGGAGTTCGAAGACCGCGTGGTGATCATCGACTACAAGCAGCGCCTGCTGCCGCAGGAGCACGCGGCCTATGGCGCGCAGCTGGCGCGCTATGTGGCGGCGGTGCAGCCGATCTTCCCCGGCAAGCGCATCGAGGCCGGGGTGGCAACGGCCGCCGGGGCCTGGATCGATGCCGACGCGCTGCGTGCCGCGACGCCGTCGCGCACCCCAGTACAGATGCCGAATGCCCCAATCGCCACGACGCAGCAGGGTTCGTTGTTCTGATCCGGAAAACAGGCGCAGAATAGACGTGGGTCCCGAGGGGCGTGCGCCCTTCCGTGGCCCGCTGCGCGAGACGCTGGGGCTGGGCTGGGGCTGGGATAGCACGAACGATGCGGGGAAAATCGCCATTCACGCGCCAGCGCGTGTCTCCCGCTGCCGGGCAGGAAAGACATTGATTTCTTGGATGTTTCGCGAAGAACTTCGCGTGAAGACGGGAAATGCAGGAAGAAGGGGGACGAGCCTGACCCTCGGCACTGGTGGAAAACGGCTGTGGCTGCTTCGTTCCCGACCTGACCAGGTTGACCGCGCCGCCATGCGAGGAGGCCCGTCCGACCGGCATTGTAACCCAACCTGGCACAACGTTTCCAATTTCGTTGTTCTACGAGGGTTGTTCGACGGGAGTTTGATCTGATACCGGGGTGTCGTGCGGCCATGCTGTCAGCATGGCGGACGGCATTTTCTGCCGACTTTTCATCCAGACAGGTTGGGGCATGAACGCAAACGACCAGATCCTCCGCGGCGCACTCGTGCCGCAAGACATCTCCATCGAAGTACTTCAGGAAAAATACGCCAAGGGCGAAGAGCGCGACATCGACGATGTGCGCCGCCGCGTGGCACGCGCGCTGGCCGAAGTCGAGCCGGCCGATCACCGCGACACCTGGGCGGCGCGCTTTCTCTGGGCGCTGGAAAACGGCTTCGTGCCGGCCGGGCGCATCAATTCCGCCGCCGGCACCGGCATCCAGGCCACGCTGATCAACTGCTTCGTGCAGCCCGTGGGCGACTCGGTGTCCGAGGCCAGGGACGGCAAGCCCAGCATCTACACCGCCGTGGCGCAGGCCGCAGAGACCATGCGGCGCGGTGGCGGCGTGGGCTATGACTTCTCGGCGATCCGGCCCGGGGGCGCGCTGGTGCGTGCCACGCACTCGCGGGCCTCGGGGCCGGTGTCGTTCATGAAGGTGTTCGATGCATCGTGCGCCACCGTGGAGTCGGCCGGCGCGCGGCGCGGGGCGCAGATGGGCGTGCTGCGCTGCGACCATCCCGATATCGAGAGCTTTATCCACGCCAAGGATCGCGGCGACCTCACCAACTTCAATATCTCGATTGGCGTGACCGACGCCTTCATGCGGGCCGTGGAGGCCGACGAAGAGATCGAACTGGTGCACGAGGCCGAGCCGGGCATGGACGTGATCGCGGCCGGCGCCTACCGGCGCGACGATGGCCAATGGGTGTATCGCCGCGTGCCGGCGCGCCGGCTGTGGGACCAGGTCATGCAGGCCACCTACGACCATGCGGAGCCCGGCATCCTGTTCCTGTCGCGCATCAACGCCGACAACAACCTCTATTACTGCGAGACGATCGAGGCCACCAATCCGTGTGCGGAGCAGCCGCTGCCGTCGTATGGCTGCTGCTGCCTGGGGTCGATCAACCTGACGCGTTTCGTGCGCCAGCCGTTCACCGACGAGGCCAGCTTCGATTTCGCCGCGTTTGCCGAAGTCGTGCGGGTGTCCACGCGCATGCTCGACAACGTGCTCGACGTCACGTTCTGGCCGCTGCCCGAGCAGCAGGCCGAAGCGCAGGCCAAACGCCGCATCGGGCTGGGCTTCCTGGGGCTGGGCAGCGCGCTGGTCATGCTGGGGCTGCGCTACGACACCGACGCGGCACGCGCGCTGGCGGGCCGGATTTCCGAATCGATGCGCGACCATGCTTACCTGGCGTCGGTGGAGCTGGCCGACGAGAAGGGCGCCTTCCCGTTGTTCGACGCCGATGCCTACCTGCGCGGTGGCTTCGTCAGCCGCCTGCCGGACGCCGTGCAGGACGCCATCCGCGCGCACGGGCTGCGCAACTCGCACCTGCTGTCGATCGCGCCGACCGGCACGATCACGCTGGCCTTTGCCGACAACGCGTCGAACGGCATCGAGCCCGCGTTCTCGTGGACGTACAACCGCCGCAAGCGCATGCCGGACGACAGCTACCGCACGTTCGAGGTGGCCGACCACGCCTGGCGGCTCTATCGGCATCTGGGCGGCGACATGGACCGCCTGCCTGACAGCTTCGTCACCGCGCTGCAGATGTCGGCGCTGGATCATATGCGGATGCTGGAGGCCGTGCAGCCGTATATCGACACCAGCATCAGCAAGACGGTGAACGTGCCCGAGGACTATCCGTACGAGGCATTCCGCAACCTGTACCTGGAAGCCTGGAAGGCCGGTCTGAAGGGGCTGGCCACCTACCGGCCAAACCAGGTGCTGGGCGCCGTGCTGTCGGTGACGCCGGCGGCCGAGGCGCCCGCGGCGGCGGCGCCGGGCTCGCAGAATGGCGACGATCCGCTCACGCGGCCGTTTGGCAGCCGGCCCCTGGGCGACCTCGAAGGCGTGACGTCGAAGGTGGAATACCTGACCTACGAGGGCCACAAGACGGTCTACCTGACCGTGAATTTCATGCGCGTCTCGGGCACCGTCGACGGCCAGCCGGTCACGATCGAGCGGCCGATCGAGTTCTTCATGCCGGCCGGCCAGCGCACCGAGGGGCAGCAGTGGATCACGTCGACAATGCGGCTGCTGTCGATGGTGGCGCGCTCGGGCGGTCCGATTGCCAAGGCGCTGGCCGACATGCGCAACGTGGTGTGGGACAAGGGCACCGTGCGCTATGGATCGGTGGTGCGGCAGGACGGTACCGAGGTGCCGCGCTTCCATGATTCCGAGGTGGCGGCGCTGAGCTACGCGCTGCAGCGCATCCTGATCAAGCGCGGCTTCCTGGACGACGAAGGGGGGCAGGTGCCCGGTGTGGCGCTGGCGGCCCGGCTGGCCCGGCGCGATGGCGGCGAGGCGGCGGTTGTGCTGGCCCGGCCCGCGGCGCCCGCGCAGGCCGCCACGGCCGTGACCGGGATCGGCACAGGCAAGCCATGCCCCGAGTGTGGTGCGCACGCACTACACAAGGTGGATGGCTGTGCCAAGTGCGCCAACTGCGGCTACGTGGGCGAGTGCGGCTGATCCGGCATCTCCCGGCAAGGGGCGGCCCACGACGCACAGCCGTGCACCAGTTTGGGCCGCGCCTCCATCACATATACCTATATCGAACGATCGTTTTAAGGAGTACGCTGCGCGCGAGGATGTGAGGTGCGCCAGACTGCCCCCGCAGAAACCCTGATCCCTGAATCCGGCTCATCGGGTCGATGACCGGATTTTGGGCGGTGAGCCGGGAACCCGTCCTTACAATCCCCTTTCTGTCCGGCGGGCGGCGCTTGCGTCGCTCGGCGGTGCAAATGTCGTCCGGAGGTCCAGGCCCGTCAGAGGCAGGCAGCCGTATCAACCAGAGGAGGATTCAATCGTGTGGAGTCAAGTCTATGACCCGCTAGGCAGCATGGCGCTTTCGACCATTGCTGCCGGGGTTCCAGTCGCCGTGCTGCTTGCCGCGCTGGCGTTCTTTCATATGCAGGCGCACCTGGCGGCCGGCCTGGCGCTGCTGGTGGGCATCGTCGTCGCGTCGTTCGTGTTCGGCATGCCGGCGGCCATGGCCGGCAAGGCGGCGGGGCTCGGCATCGTGTCCGGCTTGTTCCCGATTGGCTGGATCGTCCTCAATATCATCTTCCTGCACCGGCTGACCACGATAAACGGGTCATTCAAGGTGTTGCAGAACTCGATTTCCGGCGTGACCGAGGATCGGCGCCTGCAACTGCTGCTGGTGGCATTCAGCTTCGGTGCATTCTTCGAAGGCGCGGCCGGTTTCGGCACGCCGGTGGCCGTGACCGGTGCCATCCTGATCGGCCTGGGCTTCTCGCCGCTGGCCGCCTCGGGCCTGGCACTGATCGCCAACACGGCGCCGGTGGCCTTTGGCGCGCTGGGTGCGCCGATCATCGGCCTGTCGTCGGTGACGGGCATCGACCAGGTGCAGCTGTCGGCGATGATCGGCCGCCAGCTGCCGTTCTTCTCGGTGCTGGTGCCGTTCTGGCTGATCTGGGCGTTCGCGGGCTTCCGCGGCATGCTGGCGATCTGGCCGGCCATCCTGGTGGCAGGTGTCAGCTTCGCGGTGCCGCAGTTCCTGGTGTCGAACTTCCACGGCCCCTGGCTGGTGGACGTGATCTCGGCGCTGATCTCGATGGGCTGCCTGACCGGCTTCCTGAAGATCTGGCAACCGAAGGAAATCTGGACGTCCACGCGTATCCTGGGCCGCCACGACGACTCGAAGGTGGACCATCCCGAAGCACTGGAAGCCGAAGCCCGGGCTACTGCCGCGTCGGTGGGCATCTCGGTGGCGAAGGCATGGATGCCGTGGGTGATCCTGACCGTGTTCGTGTTCGTCTGGGGCGTTCCCGAGTTCAAGAAGCTGATGGACGGCATCTGGCAGTGGAAGTACCCGATCCCGGGCCTGGACAAGGCCATCATCAAGGGTCCGCCGGTGGTGCCGAAGGAAATCGCCGAAGGTGCCGTGTTCAGCTTCAACGTGCTGTCGATGGCAGGTACCGGCATCCTGGTGTCGGCGGTGGTGGGCGGCCTGCTGATGGGCTACTCGATCCCGCGCCTGTTCAAGGAATACTGGGAAACCATCAAGCTCGTGCGCTATTCGCTGCTGACGATCTGCGCGATGTTCGGCATCGGCTACCTGACCCGCTACTCGGGCCTGGACGCCACGCTGGGCCTGGCGTTTGCCCAGACCGGCGTGCTGTACCCGCTGTTCGGCACGATGCTGGGCTGGCTGGGTGTGGCGCTGACCGGCTCCGACACGGCGTCGAACGTGCTGTTCGGCGGCCTGCAGAAGACCACGGCCGAGCAGCTGGGCCTGTCGCCGACGCTGATGGCGGCCGCCAACAGCTCCGGCGGCGTGATGGGCAAGATGATCGACGCGCAGTCGATCGTGGTGGCGTCCACGGCCACCAAGTGGTACGGCCACGAGGGCGAGATCCTGCGCTACGTGTTCTTCCACTCGATCGCGCTGGCGATCCTGGTTGGCCTGTTCGTGACGCTGCAGGCGTATGTGCATCCGTTCACGCAGATGGTGATTCACTGACGGCCGGCCAGCCTGATGTGACACGAAGCCCCGCCCCAAGGCGGGGCTTTTTTGTGGGCGCCGGCCGGCCAGGGTTTGCCGGGCCGGTTCCCGATTGCTGAGGTCCGCCTTTTGCTACAATCGCCGCCATGAGTTATCAAGTTCTAGCGCGCAAATGGCGCCCACGGGATTTCACCACGCTGGTCGGCCAGGAGCACGTGGTGCGCGCGCTCACGCATGCGCTGGAACAGCAACGGCTGCATCACGCCTATCTGTTCACCGGTACGCGCGGTGTCGGCAAGACCACGTTGTCCCGGATCCTGGCCAAGGCCCTCAATTGCACCGGCCCGGACGGCAATGGCGGCATCACCGCCCAGCCCTGCGGACAGTGCAAGGCCTGCCAGGAGATCGATAGCGGGCGGTTCGTCGACTATATCGAGATGGACGCGGCGTCGAACCGTGGCGTCGACGAGATGGCGCAGCTGCTCGACAAGGCGGTCTACGCGCCGACGGTGGGCCGCTTCAAGGTCTACATGATCGACGAAGTGCATATGCTGACCAACCACGCCTTCAACGCGATGCTGAAGACGCTGGAAGAGCCGCCCGGGCACGTCAAGTTCATCCTGGCAACGACCGATCCGCAGAAGATTCCTGTCACCGTCCTGTCACGCTGCCTGCAGTTCAACCTGAAGCAGATGCCGCCGGGACATATCGTGTCGCACCTGGACCATATTTTGGGCCAGGAAGGCATCAGCCACGACGGCAGCGCGCTGCGCCTGCTGGCGCAGGCCGCCCATGGGTCGATGCGCGATGCGCTGTCGCTGACCGACCAGGCCATTGCCTACAGCGCCGGTCAGGTGTCAGAGGAAGCCGTGCGCGGCATGCTGGGCGCGATTGACCAAAGCTACCTGGTGCAGTTGCTCGATGCGCTGGCCGCCGAGGACGGTGCCACGATGCTTGGTATTGCCGACTCGATGGCCGACCGCAGCCTGTCGTTTGCCGGCGCGCTGCAGGACCTGGGCTCGCTGCTGCACAAGATTGCGCTGGCGCAGGCCGTGCCAGCGTCGGTGCAGGACGAATGGCCCGAGGCCGGGGATGTGCGCCGGCTGGCCGGCCAGTTCGACGCCCAGGAAATCCAGCTTTTCTACCAGATCGCCAACCTTGGCCGCAGCGAGCTTGCGCTGGCGCCGGACGAGTACGCCGGCTTCACGATGACGCTGTTGCGCATGCTGGCCTTCCGGCCGTCGGCGGCGCCTGCCACGCCGGCAGGCGGGCAGGGCGGTGGCGGCCAGGCCGTTGCACGCCCGCGTCCGGCCAGCCCGCCGGCTGCCGCGCCGCGTGCCATGGCGGTCGCACCTGTCGCACCAGTCGCGCAGACTGCTCCGGTTGCTCCGGTCGCGCAGGCAGCCCCGGTTGTGCCGAAGGCGGATGCACCGATTGCCCAGGCGAAGCCAGTCACCGAAAGCGCGAAGCCCGCGAGCGCGCCGATGCCGGAGCCCGTCATGGCTGCCGCCGCGGCGCCCGCACCGGCTCCGGTACCCGCCCCGGTTGCGGCGCCCGTGACTGCAGCGCCGGCGCCTGCCGCCGAGCCTGCCACGCCGACGGCCAGCAGCCGCACGGCC
>NZ_BBQI01000022.1 GCF_001652915.1 Cupriavidus sp. D384 | reverse complement strand
TGGAAGAAGGCCTGCGCTTCGCTATCCGCGAAGGTGGTCGTACCGTCGGCGCCGGCGTTGTGGCAAAGATCCTCGACTAAGCAATTGGTCGAACTGGCGAGCGCGACATCAACCAGTCGCGTTCGTTTGCCAGAGGGGTTGGCTTGAAGCCGGCCCCAAAGTTGTTTTAGGGGTATAGCTCAACTGGCAGAGCGTCGGTCTCCAAAACCGAAGGTTGGGGGTTCGATTCCCTCTGCCCCTGCCAAATCAATCAGCCGCGTCGCGAGGAACACTCGTGACGCGGCTTAGTCTCGTTTGCGAAACATGGCTAATCCCAATGTCGAAACCGTAGGCGCCTCGAGCGGCAAGTGGATGCTCGTGGTAGCGGTGCTCCTGGTGGTCGCCGGAGTCATCGGTTTCTACGCGCTGGCTCAGCAGCCGTCGTACGTCCGTGGCGCTGCGCTCTTTGCTGGCCTCGCCCTTGGCGTCGTCGTGGCGCTGGTCTCCGCGCCGGGCAAGGACTTTGTGGGATTCGCTCGTGAATCGTACCGGGAAGTTCGCAAGGTCGTCTGGCCGACGCGCAAGGAAGCCGGTCAGATGACGGGCCTCGTGTTTGCCTTTGTGGTGATCATGGCGCTGTTCCTGTGGTCGGCCGACAAGCTCATCGAGTGGGTGATCTTCTCCCTTGTCCTGGGCTGGAAATAAGAGGTAGCACATGACGGATAACGCTCAGCAGGAAACCACGGCCGCAGAATCGCCTTCTTCGAAGAAGCGCTGGTACGTGGTACACGCCTACTCCGGCATGGAAAAGAGCGTGCAGCGCGCGCTGCAGGAGCGCATCGAGCGCGCCGAGATGCAAGACAAGTTTGGTCGCATCCTGGTGCCCTCGGAAGAGGTTGTAGAAATCAAGGGCGGTCACAAGTCGGTGACCGAGCGTCGTTTCTTCCCCGGCTATGTGCTGGTGGAAATGGAAATGACCGACGAAACCTGGCACCTGGTGAAGAACACCAGCAAGGTGACCGGCTTCGTGGGCGGTGCACGTAACCGTCCGAGCCCGATTTCCCAACGGGAAGTCGACAAGATCATGACCCAGATGCAGGAAGGGGTCGAGAAGCCGCGTCCCAAGACGCTGTTCGAAGTGGGCGAAATGGTGCGCGTCAAGGACGGCCCGTTCACCGACTTCAATGGCAACGTCGAAGAAGTGAACTACGAAAAGTCGCGCCTGCGCGTGACGGTCACGATCTTCGGACGCGCAACGCCGGTCGAACTCGAGTTCGGCCAGGTCGAGAAGGTTTAAGGATTTTCTCTGCTGCGGCCCGTCAGGGTGGCAGCGGATGGATAGGGCGGCGGCGACGCCGGCCCGAAGAGGAGCGTGAGGTCGTGCCTCGGCATGGCGATAGCGCGTTACGACTCAACAGGATCTGATTTCCGCAACAGGAACGGATCCGGATTGGAGTAGAGATGGCCAAGAAGATCATTGGCTTTATCAAGCTGCAGATTCCGGCTGGTAAGGCAAATCCCTCCCCGCCCGTTGGTCCCGCACTGGGTCAGCGTGGTCTGAACATCATGGAGTTCTGCAAGGCGTTCAACGCCCAGACCCAGGGTATGGAACCCGGTCTGCCGGTGCCGGTGGTGATTACCGCCTTCGCCGACAAGAGCTTCACGTTCGTGATGAAGTCGCCGCCGGCGACCGTGCTGATCAAGAAGGCAGCAGGCATCACCAAGGGTTCGCCGAAGCCCCATACCGACAAGGTTGGCAAGATTACCCGCGCCCAGGCTGAAGAAATCGCCAAGGCAAAGAACGCTGACCTCACCGCCGCTGACCTCGACGCCGCCGTGCGTACGATCGCTGGTTCGGCGCGTTCGATGGGCATCACCGTGGAGGGTCTGTAAATGGCTAAGGTTTCCAAGCGCGTCGCCGCCAACAAGGCGAAGATCGAGCGTACCAAGTTCTACCCGATCGACGAGGCCCTGGGCCTGGTGAAGAGCTGCGCTTCGGCGAAGTTCGACGAGTCGATCGACGTGTCCGTGCAACTGGGCATCGACGCCAAGAAGTCGGACCAGGTTGTTCGCGGTTCCGTCGTGCTGCCGGCTGGTACCGGCAAGAGCGTCCGTGTGGCCGTGTTCGCCCAGGGCGAAAAGGCCGAGGCCGCCAAGGCTGCTGGCGCTGAAGTGGTCGGCATGGAAGACCTGGCCGAGCAAGTCAAGGCCGGTAACCTGAACTTCGACGTCGTGATCGCTTCGCCGGACACGATGCGTATCGTTGGTACGCTGGGCCAGATCCTCGGCCCGCGCGGCCTGATGCCGAACCCGAAGGTTGGCACCGTGACGCCGGACGTGGCCCAGGCCGTGAAGAACGCCAAGGCTGGTCAGGTGCAATTCCGTGTCGACAAGGCCGGTATCATCCACGCCACCATCGGCCGCCGTTCGTTTGACGACGCCGCGCTGAAGAGCAACCTGAGCGCCCTGCTGGACGCCCTGGTCAAGGCCAAGCCGGCAACCAGCAAGGGTGTGTACCTGCGCAAGGTGGCCGTGTCGTCGACGATGGGCGTTGGTGTCCGTGTCGAACAGGCTTCGCTGGCAGCCTGAGCTGACGGCAAT
Organism: Cupriavidus sp. D384; assembly: GCF_001652915.1. Lineage (GTDB taxonomy): Bacteria > Pseudomonadota > Gammaproteobacteria > Burkholderiales > Burkholderiaceae > Cupriavidus. Next base: position 21,165 of record NZ_BBQI01000022.1, on the reverse strand, counting down.
CCTCTGACCGGCTCCCGATAACACCGGCCAGGGAAAGAATTGAGGATCGTGGCAGTGCCGCGATCGTCGCAAGGCTTTGGGCAGTGGCATTCGCGGCGCGCATGGCGCGCGGCAGGTGCCGCTGGTTATCAAAGACCGCTGGTGTTCACACCGCTTCTGGCAGCGTGGACTTAATCGGTCGGCACATGCGGGGCTTGCCCCGATGGCAGCCGGCCTGCCAGCGCAGATGGCGCACCCGAAGGGATTGATGACGCCGGAGCAATCCGGTGGATTCGGGCCAATCGGACGCCGTTCGTTTGGACTGATGCGCCGTTCGGCGGGTAACTGCCGAATACGCATCGTTTTGGAGCTTAACCGTGCCACTCAATATTGAAGATAAGAAGGCCGTCGTTGCTGAGGTCTCGGCGCAAGTCGCCAAGGCCCAGACCATCGTCGTGGCCGAATATCGCGGCATTGCGGTTGGCGATCTGACCAAGCTGCGTGCCAACGCTCGTCAGCAAGGCGTGTACCTGCGCGTTCTGAAGAACACGCTGGCTCGCCGTGCCGTCGAAGGTACGCCGTTTGCAGCCCTCGCAGAGCAGATGACCGGTCCGCTGATCTACGGTATTTCCGAAGATGCAGTGGCCTCGGCCAAGGTTCTGAACGACTTTGCCAAGACCAATGACAAGCTGGTCCTGCGCGCTGGGTCGTACGACGGCAAGGTGCTCGACGCTGGTGCCGTCAAGGCCCTGGCATCGATCCCGAGCCGCGAAGAACTGATCTCGCAGCTGCTGGGCGTGATGCAGGCGCCGGTGTCGGGCTTCGCCCGCCTGCTGGCCGCACTGGCTGCCAAGAACGCCGAAGGCGCTCCCGCGGAAGCGGAAGCCCCGGCCGCCTGAGCTGCCGCATAGACAGATCGCAATACCGATCCCGAATCAAATCTAGTAGGAGTAATCCAAATGGCAATCACTAAAGACGACATCCTGGAAGCCGTAGGCGCGATGTCCGTGATGGAACTGAACGACCTGGTCAAGGCGTTCGAAGAGAAGTTTGGCGTGTCGGCTGCTGCCATGGCTGTGGCTGCTGCCCCGGGCGCTGGCGGTGCTGCCGCTGCTGAAGAAAAGACCGAATTCAACGTGATTCTGGCCGAAGTCGGCGCCAACAAGGTTGGCGTGATCAAGGCCGTGCGCGAAATCACCGGTCTGGGCCTGAAGGAAGCCAAGGACCTGGTCGATGGCGCACCGAAGCCCGTGAAGGAAGGCGTGGACAAGGCCGCTGCCGACGAAGCCAAGAAGAAGCTGGAAGACGCCGGCGCCAAGGTCGACGTCAAGTAAGTGGTACGACGCGTGCCTCTGTGGCACGCGGCAGGGGCTGGCAAAGGGAAATTCCCGGCGCCAGCCTTTTTGCGCTTCTGCGGAGGTGTTCCATCAGACACCTGAAGGTTGCGCAAACCGGCCCGGATGGGTGAAATGTGAATTAGGATATGCTCCGGCAGGCGACAATCCATCGCTGCCTCAGCAGAAGCCAAACATCAGTGGCACACTAGGTGGTTGCTGATGTTTGTCTTCTGAACCGACTGCAGAAGACAAGTTTGGTCGGGTGTCCCCCGGACGTGTGCAGGCATTGCGCCGTGCAATGACCACACCGTCCGCAGCGTGCGGGCACCGTCAGCCAGAGGTTGGTAGCGGCCAACCGCCAAATCCCCTCCCAGTCGCTGAACACCTCAGGTGCCGGCCAGGTCCAGCCAGCCCTGCGATGATTCGGAGATCCCATGGCGTACAGCTTCACCGAAAAGAAGCGCATTCGCAAATCCTTTGCGAAGCGCGCGACGGTTCATCAGGTTCCATTCCTGCTTGCCACACAGATTGAATCCTACACCCAGTTCTTGCAAGCGGAAACGCCGACCGCGCGTCGCAAAAGCGAGGGTCTGCAGGCCGCTTTCAACGCGATTTTCCCAATCTCCTCCCATAACGGGCTTGCCCGTATGGAGTTTGTCTCGTATCACCTGTCCAACCCGCCGTTCGACGTCAAGGAATGCCAGCAGCGTGGCCTGACGTTCCATTCGGCCCTGCGCGCCAAGGTTCGCCTGATCATCAACGATCGCGAGAACCCGGGCAAGGTGAAGGAAGTGAAGGAGCAGGAAGTCTACATGGGCGAAATTCCGCTCATGACGTCGACCGGTTCTTTCGTGATTAACGGCACCGAGCGTGTCATCGTTAGCCAGCTGCACCGTTCGCCGGGCGTGTTCTTCGAACACGACAAGGGCAAGACGCACAGCTCGGGCAAGCTGCTGTTCTCGGCACGGATCATTCCGTACCGCGGCTCGTGGCTCGACTTCGAATTCGATCCGAAGGACATCCTGTACTTCCGCGTCGACCGCCGCCGCAAGATGCCGGTGACGATCCTGCTGAAGTCGATCGGCCTGACGCCGGAACAGATCCTGGCGCACTTCTTCGTGTTCGACAACTTCACGCTGCAGAGCGAAGGCGCGCAACTCGAGTTCGTGCCCGAGCGCCTGCGCGGGGAAGTCGCGCGCTTCGACATCGCCGACAAGAACGGCCGCGTCGTCGTGGAGAAGGACAAGCGTATCAACGCCAAGCACATTCGTGACCTGGATTCCGCCGGCACCAAGCTGATCAGCGTGCCCGAGGATTACCTGCTGGGTCGCGTGCTGGCCAAGAACATCATCGACCCGGATACCGGCGAGGTGATTGCCAACGCCAACGACGAGCTGACCGAGTCGCTGCTGGAAAACCTGCGCGAAGCCGGTGTCAAGCAGATCCAGACGCTGTACACGAACGATCTGGACCAGGGTCCGTACATCTCGCAGACGCTGCGTGTGGACGACACCGCCGACCAGACGGCCGCGCGTATCGCCATCTATCGCATGATGCGCCCGGGCGAGCCGCCCACCGAGGACGCCGTGGAAGCGCTGTTCCAGCGCCTGTTCTACAGCGAAGAGTCGTACGACCTGTCGCGCGTTGGCCGCATGAAGGTCAACAGCCGTCTGTCGCGCCCGAGCGGCGAGGGCAGCATGGTGCTGCAGGACGAGGACATCCTCGAGACGATCAAGATCCTGGTGAACCTGCGTAACGGCAAGGGCGAAGTCGACGATATCGATCACCTGGGCAATCGTCGCGTGCGTTGCGTCGGCGAACTGGCCGAAAACCAGTTCCGCGCCGGCCTGTCGCGCGTGGAGCGGGCCGTCAAGGAACGTCTGGGCCAGGCCGAGACCGAGAACCTGATGCCGCACGACCTGATCAACTCGAAGCCGATTTCGTCGGCGATTCGCGAGTTCTTCGGTTCGTCGCAGCTGTCGCAGTTCATGGACCAGACCAACCCGCTGTCGGAAATCACCCACAAGCGCCGCGTTTCGGCACTTGGCCCGGGTGGTCTGACGCGCGAGCGCGCCGGCTTTGAAGTCCGTGACGTGCACCCGACCCACTATGGCCGCGTGTGCCCGATCGAAACGCCGGAAGGCCCGAACATTGGCCTGATCAACTCGCTGGCACTGTACGCCCGCCTGAACGAATACGGCTTCCTGGAAACGCCGTACCGCAAGGTGGAAAACAGCAAGCTGACCGACCAGGTGGACTACCTGTCGGCCATCGAGGAAGGCAAGTACGTGGTGGCGCAGGCCAACGCGACCGTTGACGGCGAAGGCAACCTGACCGACGAACTGGTGTCGGCGCGTGAAGGCTCCGAGCGTGAAACGCGTATGGTCACGCCGGACCGCGTGCAGTACATCGACGTGGCGCCGTCGCAGATCGTGTCGGCCGCAGCATCGCTGGTGCCGTTCCTGGAACACGATGACGCGAACCGTGCACTGATGGGCGCGAACATGCAGCGTCAGGCCGTGCCTTGCCTGCGTCCGGACAAGCCGCTGGTGGGTACCGGCATCGAGCGTACCGTGGCAGTTGACTCGGGTACGGCCGTGCAGGCGATGCGTGGCGGCGTGGTGGACTACGTCGACGCGATGCGCGTGGTGATCCGCGTGAACGACGACGAAGCCGTGGCCGGCGAAGTTGGCGTGGACATCTACAACCTGATCAAGTACACGCGTTCGAACCAGAACACCAACATCAACCAGCGGCCGATGGTGAAGGTTGGCGATATCGTTGCCCGCGGCGACGTGATCGCTGACGGCGCCTCGACCGACCTGGGCGAACTGGCACTGGGCCAGAACATGCTGGTGGCGTTCATGCCGTGGAACGGCTACAACTTCGAGGATTCGATCCTGATCTCGGAGCGTGTGGTTGCCGAAGACCGCTACACCTCGATCCACATCGAGGAACTGTCGGTTGTCGCCCGCGACACGAAGCTCGGACCTGAAGAAATCACGCGCGACATCTCGAACCTGGCCGAAGCGCAACTGGCGCGTCTGGACGAGTCGGGCATCACGTACATCGGCGCCGAAGTGGAAGCCGGCGACGTGCTGGTGGGCAAGGTCACGCCGAAGGGCGAGACCCAGCTGACGCCGGAAGAGAAGCTGCTGCGCGCGATCTTCGGCGAGAAGGCTTCGGACGTGAAGGATACGTCGCTGCGCGTGCCGTCGGGCATGAGCGGTATCGTGATCGACGTGCAGGTCTTCACGCGTGAAGGCGTGACGCGCGACAAGCGCGCCCAGTCGATCATCGACGACGAACTGAAGCGTTACCGCCTGGACCTGAACGACCAGCTGCGTATCGTGGAAGGCGATGCGTTCCAGCGTCTGGAGCGTCTGCTGCTCGACAAGACCGTCAACGGCGGTCCGAAGAAGCTGGCCAAGGGCGCCAAGCTGACCCGCGAGTACCTGGCAGACCTGGACAAGTACCACTGGTTCGACATCCGTCCGGCCGACGAGGAAGTGGCTGCCCAGCTGGAAGCCGTCAAGGAAGCCATCGAGCAGAAGCGTCACGAGTTCGACCTGGCCTTCGAAGAGAAGCGCAAGAAGCTGACGCAGGGTGACGAACTGCCGCCGGGCGTGATCAAGATGGTCAAGGTGTACCTGGCCGTCAAGCGCCGCCTGCAGCCTGGCGACAAGATGGCAGGCCGTCACGGTAACAAGGGTGTGGTGTCGAAGATCGTGCCGATCGAAGACATGCCGTACATGGCCGACGGTACGCCGGCGGACATCGTACTGAACCCGCTGGGCGTGCCGTCGCGGATGAACGTGGGCCAGATTCTGGAAACCCACCTGGGCTGGGCCGCACGCGGTCTGGGCCAGCGCATCGGCGACATGCTCAAGGCTTCGGCCAAGGCGCAGGAACTCCGTCCGCTGCTCGCGCAGATCTACAACGAGAGCGGCAAGGCCGAAGACCTGGATAGCCTGAGCGATGCCGAAGTGCTGGAACTGGCAGGCAACCTGAAGAAGGGTGTCCCGTTCGCCACGCCGGTGTTCGACGGTGCGCACGAGGCCGAAATCCGCCGCATGCTCGACCTGGCCTACCCGGACGAGATTGCCAAGGAGAAGGGCCTCACGGCATCGAAGCAGCAGGTCACGCTGCACGACGGCCGCACCGGCGAAGCGTTCGAGCGTCCGGTCACGCTGGGTGTGATGCACATGCTGAAGCTGCATCACCTGGTGGACGACAAGATGCACGCCCGTTCCACCGGCCCGTACTCGCTGGTGACGCAGCAGCCGCTGGGCGGTAAGGCCCAGTTCGGTGGCCAGCGTTTCGGTGAGATGGAAGTGTGGGCACTGGAAGCCTACGGCGCGTCGTACGTGCTGCAGGAAATGCTGACGGTCAAGTCCGATGACGTGAACGGCCGTACCAAGGTGTACGAAAACATCGTCAAGGGCGAGCACTCGATCGACGCCGGCATGCCGGAGTCGTTCAACGTGCTGGTGAAGGAAATCCGCTCGCTGGGTATCGATATCGATCTGGATCGTTACTGATCCGCCGATTGATACGGGTGCCGGCCCCGGCGGGCACCCACCAGCGCAGGTTTCCCACAGGATTGAATGCCGCTGCCCCGGACAGACTCCGGGCCGGCGGCGAAACAAGGAGTTGCAATGAAAGCATTGCTCGATCTCTTTAAGCAGGTTCAGCAGGAAGAGCAGTTCGACGCGATCAAGATCGGCCTGGCCTCGCCCGAGAAGATCCGTTCGTGGTCGTACGGCGAAGTGAAGAAGCCGGAAACGATCAACTACCGTACGTTCAAGCCGGAACGCGATGGTCTGTTCTGCGCCAAGATCTTTGGCCCGATCAAGGACTACGAGTGCCTGTGCGGCAAGTACAAGCGCCTGAAGCACCGTGGCGTGATCTGCGAGAAGTGCGGCGTGGAAGTGACGCTGGCGAAGGTGCGCCGCGAGCGCATGGGCCACATCGAACTGGCTGCGCCGACCGCGCACATCTGGTTCCTGAAGTCGCTGCCGTCGCGTCTGGGCATGGTGCTCGACATGACGCTGCGCGACATCGAGCGCGTGCTGTACTTCGAAGCGTTCGTGGTGCTGGAACCCGGCATGACCCCGCTCAAGAAGAGCCAGATCATGTCGGAAGACGATTACCTGGCCAAGTGCGACGAGTACGGCGAGGGTGAATTCGTGGCAATGATGGGTGCCGAGGGCATCCGTGAACTGCTGCGCGGCATCGACATCGAGAAGCAGATCGAACAGATCCGCGCCGAGCTGCAGGCCACCGGTTCCGAAGCCAAGATCAAGAAGTTCGCCAAGCGCCTGAAGGTGCTGGAGGCCTTCCAGCGCTCGGGCATCAAGCCCGAGTGGATGATCCTGGAAGTGCTGCCGGTGCTGCCGCCCGAACTGCGTCCGCTGGTTCCGCTCGATGGTGGCCGTTTCGCCACGTCGGACCTGAATGACCTGTATCGCCGCGTCATCAACCGTAACAACCGTCTGAAGCGTCTGCTGGAGCTGAAGGCCCCTGAAATCATCGTGCGCAACGAAAAGCGCATGCTGCAGGAAGCCGTCGACTCGCTGCTGGACAACGGCCGTCGCGGCAAGGCGATGACCGGCGCCAACAAGCGTCCGCTGAAGTCGCTGGCCGAGATGATCAAGGGTAAGGGCGGTCGTTTCCGTCAGAACCTGCTGGGCAAGCGCGTGGACTACTCGGGCCGTTCGGTCATCGTGGTGGGCCCGACGCTGAAGCTGCACCAGTGCGGTCTGCCCAAGCTGATGGCGCTGGAACTGTTCAAGCCGTTCATCTTCCACAAGCTGGAAACGATGGGCATCGCCACCACCATCAAGGCGGCGAAGAAGGAAGTGGAAAGCCAGACGCCGGTGGTGTGGGACATCCTCGAAGAGGTGATCCGCGAGCACCCGGTGATGCTGAACCGTGCGCCGACGCTGCACCGCCTGGGTATCCAGGCGTTCGAGCCGGTGCTGATCGAAGGCAAGGCCATCCAGCTGCACCCGCTGGTCTGCGCGGCATTCAACGCCGACTTCGACGGTGACCAGATGGCCGTTCACGTGCCGCTGTCGCTGGAAGCCCAGATGGAAGCCCGCACGCTGATGCTGGCGTCGAACAACGTGCTGTTCCCGGCCAACGGCGATCCGTCGATCGTGCCGTCGCAGGACGTTGTGCTGGGTCTGTACTACACGACCCGCGACAAGATCAACGGCAAGGGCGAAGGCATGACGTTTGCTGATATCAGCGAAGTCATCCGTGCCTACGAGAACAAGGAAGTCGAGCTCGCATCGCGCGTGAACGTCCGTATCACCGAGTACGAAGTGGTGAACAAGGACGCCGACGGCGACGCGCGTTTCGCACCCAAGATCACGCTGCAGGCCACCACGGTCGGCCGCGCGATCCTGTCCGAGATCCTGCCGAAGGGCCTGCCGTTCTCGGTGCTGAACAAGCCGCTGAAGAAGAAGGAAATCTCGCGCCTGATCAACACGGCGTTCCGCAAGTGCGGTCTGCGCGAAACCGTGATCTTCGCCGACAAGCTGCTGCAGTCGGGCTTCCGCCTGGCTACGCGCGCCGGTATCTCGATCGCCATCGACGACATGCTGGTGCCGCCGCAGAAGGAGAAGATCATCGCCGACGCGGCAGCGAAGGTGAAGGAATACGACAAGCAGTACATGTCGGGTCTGGTGACCGACCAGGAGCGTTATAACAACGTCGTGGACATCTGGGGTGCCGCTGGTGACCAGGTGGGCAAGGCGATGATGGAGCAGCTCCAGCACGAAGACGTGGTCGATCGTACGGGCGCTACCGTCAAGCAGGATTCGTTCAACTCGATCTACATGATGGCGGACTCGGGTGCTCGCGGTAGCGCGGCCCAGATTCGTCAGCTGGCAGGTATGCGTGGCCTGATGGCCAAGCCGGATGGCTCGATCATTGAAACGCCGATTACGGCGAACTTCCGTGAAGGCCTGAACGTTCTGCAGTACTTCATCTCGACCCACGGCGCTCGTAAGGGCCTGGCCGATACGGCGCTGAAGACCGCGAACTCGGGTTACCTGACCCGTCGTCTGGTCGACGTGACGCAGGATCTGGTCGTGGTGGAAGACGATTGCGGCACCACCAACGGCGTGGCCATGAAGGCCCTGGTCGAAGGCGGTGAAGTGATCGAAGCCCTGCGCGACCGTATCCTGGGCCGTGTGACCGTCGGCGACGTGGTGAATCCGGAAACTCAGGAAACCGCGATCGAGAACGGCACGCTGCTGGACGAAGATCTGGTCGAGCTGATCGACAACATCGGCGTGGACGAAGTCAAGGTCCGTACGCCGCTGTCGTGCGACACGCGCTACGGCCTGTGCGCCATGTGCTACGGCCGTGACCTCGGCCGCGGCGTGCTGGTGAACTCGGGCGAAGCAGTGGGTGTGATCGCTGCACAGTCGATTGGTGAGCCGGGTACCCAGCTGACCATGCGTACGTTCCACATCGGTGGTGCGGCATCGCGTGCGGCAGTGGCATCGAGCGTGGAAGCCAAGGCCACCGGTACGGTGCGCTTCACGGTGACCATGCGTTACGTGACGAACGCCAAGGGCGAACTGATCGTGATCTCGCGTTCGGGCGAGGCACTGATCACCGACGACCACGGCCGCGAGCGCGAGCGCCACAAGATCCCGTACGGCGCCACGCTGCTGGTGCAGGACGGCCAGGCCATCAAGGCTGGTACGCAGCTGGCCACGTGGGACGCACTGACTCGTCCGATCGTTTCCGAGTACTCGGGCACGATCAAGTTCGAGAACGTGGAAGAAGGCGTGACCGTTGCCAAGCAGATGGACGAAGTCACGGGCCTGTCGACCCTCGTGGTGATCGACGCCAAGCGCCGTACGGCTGCCACCAAGGGTCTGCGCCCGCAGGTGAAGCTGCTCGACGCGAACAACCAGGAAGTGAAGATTCCGGGCACGGACCATTCTGTGACCATCGGCTTCCAGGTGGGCGCGCTGATTACCGTGAAGGACGGTCAGCAGGTGCACGTGGGTGAGGTGCTGGCACGTATCCCGACCGAATCGCAGAAGACCCGCGACATTACCGGTGGTCTGCCGCGAGTGGCCGAGCTGTTCGAAGCCCGTTCGCCGAAGGACGCCGCCGTGCTGGCGGAAGTCACCGGTACGGTGTCGTTCGGCAAGGACACGAAGGGCAAGCAGCGCCTGGTGATCACGGACCTGGACGGCAACGCCCACGAGTTCCTGATCGCGAAGGAAAAGCAGGTGCTGGTGCACGACGGCCAGGTGGTGAACAAGGGCGAAATGATCGTGGAAGGTCCGGCGGATCCGCACGACATCCTGCGCCTGAAGGGCATCGAAGAGCTGGCGCACTACATCGTGGACGAAGTGCAGGACGTGTACCGTCTGCAGGGCGTGAAGATCAACGACAAGCACATCGAAGTGATTGTTCGTCAGATGCTGCGCCGCGTGCAGATCCAGGACGTGGGCGATACCAAGTTCATCCCGGGTGAACAGGTGGAGCGTTCGGAACTGCTCGACGAGAACGATCGCGTGATCGCCGACGGCAAGCGTCCGGCTATCCACGAGAACCTGCTGCTGGGTATTACCAAGGCGTCGCTGTCGACCGACAGCTTCATCTCGGCGGCATCGTTCCAGGAAACCACGCGCGTGCTGACCGAAGCCGCGATCATGGGCAAGACCGACGACCTGCGTGGTCTGAAGGAAAACGTGATTGTGGGTCGTCTGATCCCGGCCGGTACCGGCCTGGCCTACCACCGTGCCCGCAAGGCACGCGAGGCAGCCGAGCGCGAACGCGCCCAGGCGATCAGCGACGAAGAGCAATCGCTCTTCATCGAGCCGCCGGTGGTGCAAGCCACCGAGGGCGACGGCGACGCAGTCTGATCGCGATCCTCGCAGTTACCGCTGCAATGAAAAACCCGGCTCGATCGAGCCGGGTTTTTTTTTCGTCCGAAGCCTCTGGGTTGGTGTGGATCAATCCACCGGCTCGCCAACGGCGCTACGGTAAGGGAGCCTTGAATTCTGCTGTACGACAGCCTCGATCATGCCGCTCCGGATGCCTGCAACCTGGATTTACCGCCTGCTGAGTGCCGTTGGTTGCGCCGGCATGATCGCAGCGGTGCCCGTGGCCCATGCTTTCCAGCTGGACCTTTCCCCGAAACCGCCACAGACCGTTGAAGACGAGCGCGAACAGCGCTACGAGCAGCGCCGCGACTGCGCCGCGGGCAAGGCCGATGCCCGCCAGTGCGCCATGCTTGAGCAGCAGGCGCGCCAAAAGCAAGTCGATGCCGTGCGGCGAGATACGTCGCCGGCGGGCATGCCTCCGCCCGTGAATCCCGACACGCTAAACAGGCGGGACAATCCGCTTTCCGATGGGCGTGAATAGGCGGCTACCCGCATCAGCGCGTCAGGCACCGGCCGACGAAGCGGGCGCGATCATGACGACGAGGCTGCCCACGTCGATCAACGGTTCGTCGCCGATCAGGATGCTGCCCCCGAAAACCACCATGTTTGAACGTAGCCGCTCGATCCTGACGTCGAGGGTCAGGACCGTGTCGTACGGAATGGGTCGATGCAGCGTGACATCGCGCATGAGTCCCACCAGTGCATGCGTCGGCGCATTGCCCGCCTGGCTCAGATAGAAAAGCGTAACGCCGGCCTGGCCGAACGACTCGATTGCCAGCGTGGCCGGATAGGCCTGCGGCGGTTGGCGCCCAAGGATCGGCGATTCCCGGTTGACGACCTTGGTGGCCCGGATGTGCTCGCCCGGTCGGTATGCCGATACCGTATCCAGCAACAGAAATGGATACCGATGCGGCAACAGCCGGGCGATATCGCGATGCGTCAATGCCGGTGCCGCCGCGCTCACCTCGGGCGCGCCGAGTCGAGCCGGATCGTCGGAGCCAACGCCGCACACAATGGTTGCCCGGACACGCGCATCCCCTGCGACGCAGGCGACGGCTTCGCAAGATACCTCGCTGCCAGCATCGCCACCGGCCTCCGCGCAAAGGGCGACTTCCAGAGCCACCACGTCGCCGGGCACGACCACGCCGAGGTATTGCACGCGCCTGACCGCTGTGGCCCGGGCCGGCTCGCCCAGTGTGCGGCTGGCCAGTTCCGCAGCCATCGCCAGCATCCGGTCGAGCATCAGCGCGCCAGGGTAGACCGGGTTTCCGGGGTAGTGGCCCAGCGCGAACAGGTCGCTGCCGCTGACAAACAGGGTTTCGCGGACGGCGGGGATGGAGTCGGTGACGGGGCTCGATGTCGGCATACAAGGTGTGCGAATGGTCGGGGCGCAGGTTGCTGGATCGTAGACCGCCGCCGGTGGAAGGCCCTTGCGCTATCGCAACTGCGCCGGGGTTTGCGACACGGCCGTGGACGGTGGGCGACGGGGCGGCGCATCGGCCAACCGTACCCATCGCATTTCCAGTTGCATCCCCAAAGGCGCACGGGCACGCAGTGGCACATTGATCGCGTCGTTACTACTCAAACTACCCACGGAGGACCTGAACGATGCTTGCCAGGACTGTAGTTGCCGCCATGCTTGCCAGTGTGTCTGGCACGTTGTGGGCCATGACCGCCGAAGCGCTGCAACGCGCAGACGCGCTTTACCAGGCCAATTGCGCGGTCTGCCATTCCGCCAGCCGGGGCGGTTACGTCGGGCCGGCCCTGCACAAGGACAGGCTCGTGCAGAGCGAGGCCGCGCTACGTGGCGCCATCATGACCGGCATTCCCGACACGCTGATGCCGCCGTTTCATTCGCGCATGTCCGATGCGGACATCCGGCTGGTAGCCGAGTACATCCAGACTCAGCCCGTGGGCAAGCCGGAATGGTCGATGAAGCAGATTCGCGATAGCCTCGAAGTGCTCGTCGATGAATCCACGCTGCCGTCGAAGCCGGCCTATCAGATCGGGTCTGTCTACGACCTGATGGTGGTCATGGCGCGTGGCCGCTACGGGCGCGGCACGGGCGCCGACAACGCGAAGACCGTCTTTCTGGATGGCACGACAAACAAGGTGGTTGGCGAAATTGCGACGCCGATCGCTCCCCACATCATGGAGTTCAGCCCGGTCGACGAACGATGGGCCTGGCTGAAGAGTGACGATGGTCACGTCTACAAGATCGACCTCTACTCGCTCAAGGTCGTGCGCAAGGTCAAGACGGGTTTGACCGGCCCCGGTATCGCCGTGTCCATGGATGGCAAATGGCTGGCGGCCAGTTCGTTCGTGCCGAACCTGGTGGTGATTCTGAAGGCCGACACGCTGGAGCCCGTGAAGTATCTGCGGCTCGAAGGCAAGGATCCTGACGGCAAGTTCATCCAGTCGGCGGGCGGCCCGGTCATCGGTAGCCGCATCAACAACAAGTTCGCCCTGACGCTGCGCCAGGCCGGCCAGATCTGGATCGTCGATCCGGACCGGGAAGGCATGCCGGTGACAAAGCTGGAAGGCGTAGGCCGCATGCTGCACGACACGTTCCTGACGCCTGACGGGCGGTACTCGATGGTGGCGTCCTACGGCGATCACAAGATCGTGGCGATCGATCTCAAGGAAGACAAGGTGGCACGCGATATCCCGGCGGGCTGCCAGCCGCATGTCGGCTCCGGAGCCGTCACCCCGGTGAACGGGCGGATGCTGGCGTTCGGCACCAATATCGGCAAATGCGACAAGGGGGATGTCGTGACCGTGTGGGATACGAGCGACTTCTCGGTGGTGAAGAACATCAAGGTGGATGGCCCTACCGAATCGCCGGCCGCGCACCCCGATGCGCCGTACGTGGCCGTGGATATCGTCTCCAAGGACAAGAAGGCCGCGCACATCCAGCTGATCGACAAGCAGTCGCTCGAGGTTGTGCGCACCCTGGATGCCGGCGGCCATGCGTTCTTCCCCGAGTACACCCGGGACGGCAAGTATCTGTATGTCAGCGCGGGTTATTACGGTGACCGGCTGCGCGTGTACGACAGCAAGTCCCTGGCCCTGGTGGCCGAGCACAAGATGGAAAGCCCGGCGGGCATCTTCTCGCGCGCACGCACGCAGTGGATCTCGGTCGGTTTGCCGCCGACGAGAAAGCATTGAGGGGAGTGGCCATGATCAAGTATCGAGGGAACAAGCTGGCCGCGCTGCTCGCCCTGCTGGCGGCGTCCACCGTCGCGCATGCGGCAACTGCCGCCACGGGCACGGCCGCCGCGCCGGCTGCACCGTCCACGCCAGCCGCACCAAAGCTTGCCGATCAGGTGGCGGCCATCCTGCCGCTGTGCGCGTCGTGTCATGGTATCGACGGCATCAGCAGCGTCGGCCTGTATCCCAATCTTGCGGGACAGAAGCCGGAGTATCTCGCCAAGCAGTTGCGCGACTTCAAGGCCGCGCGGCGGGACGACGCCGTGATGCGCCCGATGGCCGAGCCGCTGGATGATGCCGCCATCGAAGCGCTGTCGCGACACTTCGGCACAATGCCCGGCGCGCACTGAGGGGTCACACGGCCAGGCTGGCCGGTGCATTGGTGCCGGGTTGCTGCGAACGGCAACGGTCCACCGCCCGCCTGAGCCTGGCCATCGCCTCGCGGATCTGCGTAGCGTTCTGCGACGCGTAGCCAAGCAGCAGCACGCGGCTGCCGGACGCCGGAATATGCCCGCAGGCAGCTTCGTCCATGCGGTACAGCCTGACACCCTGCGCCAATGCGCTGTTGGCGATGTCGGTCGCATTCGGTTCGCCGGCCGGCAGGTGCAGCGCGACATGCATGCCTGTGCCGGTGCCACTGATCTGGCAGCGGGTCCCCCAGATGTCGCGCAACCCCAGTAGCAGCGCGTCGCGCTGTTCGCGATAGCGACGGCGCAGCCGGTACAGGTGGCGGCTGTAGTCACCGTACTCGAATAGTCGGGCAAGTACGGCCTGTTCCAGCCAGGGGCATCCGTGATTGAGCAGCGCCTTGCGACGCGCGATGGCGTCCGTCAGCCACGGCGGGCACGCCATGAAGCCGAGCCGCAGACCCGGCCCGAGCACCTTCGAGAACGATCCGATGTAGACGACGCGCGCGGGATCGAGCGCCATGAGCGGAGGCGGCGGTGCGCTGTCGTAGGCGAAGTCGCCGTCGTAGTCGTCCTCGATGACGCAGGCGCCAACGTCTGCAGCCCAGTCGAGCAAGGCCCGCCGGCGGTCCAGCGACATCGTGTAGCCGAGCGGGTACTGATGCGATGGCGTGGTGTACGCCAGTTGCACCGGCGCATCCGGCAGCGCAGGCGTGCATAGCCCGTCTGCATCGACGGGCACGGCGATCCGTACCGCGTGCGTGAGTTGGGGCAAGTTGCAGAAGCCCGCATAGCCGGGCGATTCCACCACGACGCGGTCTCCGTGCTGGACAAAATGCGCGGCCAGCAGGTGCAGCGCCTCCTGGACACCGGCGACGATCAGGATCTGCGTGGGATCGACCGCCAGCGCCCGGGTGGCCGCCAGGTAATCGGCGATCTGCATGCGCAGTCCCCAGAGGCCTTCCGCCGAAGGGTATTCGCTGATCGCATGCCGCATCTGGCGCAGCAGCGGGTTTGACAGCATCGCCCAGCGCCGGGCCGGAAAGGCATCGGGCGCGGGACGTCCGATCTTGAAATCGAAGGTCACGGGACAGCGGGGCGGCGCGGCATGCACACCGGGCGGGAAGATTCCGGCGCCCGCCTGCGACGATCGCGATGAACGGGGCAGCGCATCGGGCCGACTGTTCGCCGGGGTTGTCACCGGGGTTGCCACCGGCAGCGATGACGCACGGGGAATCGCCTCCGCCACATAGAAGCCGCGACCGGGCTCGCCGCGCAGCAGGCCGGCATCGGTCAGGCCTTCATAGGCGCCGACCACGGTGTTCCGTGAAACACCCAGCATGGCAACCAGGCAGGCGATGGACGGAAGCCGGTCGTCTGGCTGGAGCCGGCCGGACAGGATCATGTGTTCCACCTGCCGCATGATCTGCCGCTTGTACGGCGCCGACCCATCGCGCAGGATCTCGATCGGCAGGGAAAAGGAATGGCGCTGCATGTGGCTGTATTGGGGACCTCGCCAGCCATCGTATGGCCGGCGCGCCAGACCATGGTTGTGCTGGCGCAAGACTATCGGCGGCGCGGCCGATTCCCGGGTGACGATTGGCGGCAGTGCCACACCGGCGCATACACATTCCGTCCGACGCGGCATGGAGTGGTATGGTTACGCCTTTCCCGGCTTTCCGATCTATTGCTGTCCCATGTCGCGCGCCCTGGCGATCCTCAAAGAAGTCTTCGGCTACCACGCATTCCGTGGCACGCAGGCGGAGATCATCGACCATGTAGCGGACGGCGGCGATTGCCTGGTGCTGATGCCCACGGGCGGTGGCAAGTCGCTCTGCTATCAGATTCCGGCGTTGCTGCGCCAGCAGGCCGGGCAAGGCGTGGGCATCGTGGTGTCGCCGCTGATCGCGCTGATGCAGGACCAGGTGGCGGCGCTGACCGAAGCCGGCGTCCGCGCGGCAGTGCTGAACTCCACCCTGAGCAGCAGCGAGGCCTCGGCGGTCGAGCGTGACCTGCTGGCTGGCCGGCTGGACATTCTCTATGTGGCGCCGGAGCGGCTGATGACGCCGCGCTTCCTGGATCTGCTGGACCGGACCCGCGTGGGTTTGTTCGCCATCGACGAGGCGCACTGCGTGTCGCAATGGGGCCACGACTTCCGGCCGGAATATATCCAGCTGTCGGTGCTCCACGAGCGCTTCCCGAATGTGCCGCGCATTGCGCTGACCGCCACGGCCGATGCGCTGACGCGTAACGAGATCATCGAGCGGCTGGCGCTGGACGATGCGCGGGTCTTCATTTCCAGCTTCGATCGTCCGAACATCCGCTACCGCATTGTCGAGAAGGACAACGCGCGGAACCAGCTGCTGGCCTTCATCAAGGCCGAGCACATGAACGGCGATGGCGGGCACGACAGCGGCATCGTCTATTGCCTGTCGCGCAAGAAGGTGGAAGACACCGCGCAATGGCTGGCAAGCCACGGCATCAACGCACTGGGCTACCACGCCGGTATGGATGCGCAGGTGCGGCAGCATCACCAGGCCCGCTTTCGCGAGGAAGAGGGCATCGTGATGGTTGCCACCATCGCCTTCGGCATGGGCATCGACAAGCCCGATGTGCGATTCGTGGCCCACCTGGACCTGCCCAAGAGCATGGAAGGTTACTACCAGGAAACCGGCCGAGCTGGCCGCGACGGGCTGCCTGCCAATGCCTGGATGGCCTACGGGCTTGGCGATGTCGTGCAGCAGAAGCGCATGATCGACGAGTCGGAGGCCGACGACGCGCACAAGCGCGTGTCATCGTCGAAGCTCGACGCGCTGCTGGGCCTGTGTGAAACGGCGGGCTGCCGGCGCGTGCGGATCCTGGCCTATTTCGAGGAATCGGCAGGCCCCTGCGGCAACTGCGATACGTGCCTTGAGCCGCCTGCCACCTGGGACGGCACGCGCGAGGCGCAGATGGCGCTGTCGTGCGTGTATCGCACGGCGCAGGCCAGCCGCGTGCATTTTGGCTCGACCCACCTGATCGACGTGCTGCGCGGCAATGCCAGCGAGAAGATCCGCCAGTGGGGCCACGACAAGGTGTCGACGTTCGGCATCGGCAAGGACCTCTCCGTGGCCGAATGGCATGCCATCTTCCGGCAACTGATCGCGCACGGCCTGCTGGTGATCGACCACGGCGGCCACGGCGCACTGCTGCTTGGCGATCCGGCGCGGTCGGTGCTCAAGGGCGAGCAGTCGGTCACGCTGCGGCGCCAGGTCAGCAAGCCGGGCAAGTCCGGCGAGCGGGCAGGGCGGGGCGGGCCGCGTACTGATCACACCGCCACGATGGATGCCGATACGCTGTCCAACTGGGAGGCGTTGCGGGCCTGGCGCACGGCCACCGCCAAGTCGCACGGCGTGCCGGCCTACGTCATCTTCCACGATGCCACGCTGGCCGAGCTGGCGCGCAGCGCGCCGGAATCGCTGGATGAACTGGCCGAGGTGCCCGGCATTGGTGCATCCAAGCTGGAGCGCTACGGCGAGGAAATCCTCGAGACGTTGCGCGAGGTCTGAGCCCGTCAGCCCGCTTCGGGCTGCCAATAGGTATACGGCGCGTATACCCCTTGACCGTTGCCAACAGGCCTGCTAGAGTGCCAGATTCGAGTTTTTGGCTTTGGATTTCGCGCGTCCCTCGGAATTGTGCCTTCAGCGGCGCAGCCAGGCAGGCGGCAGCGGGATCCGGGCGAGCTCGCGCTCTTTGGCAAGTCTGTCACTTCACAGCCCTTCCTTCAGAGCGTCCTGCTCGCCTTTCCCGTCCAAAACCCGTAGTTGCCCCTTGGCCAGCATCTGGCACAGGGGTGTTTTTGTAAAACCAAGCTGGATTGAACAATGCCAACTATCAACCAACTGGTTCGCAAGCCGCGCGTCTCTGAAGTCATCAAGAGCAAGAGCCCGGCGCTTGAGAACTGCCCCCAGCGTCGCGGCGTGTGCACCCGTGTGTACACCACGACGCCGAAGAAGCCGAACTCGGCACTGCGTAAGGTCGCCAAGGTGCGCCTGACCAACGGTTTCGAAGTCATTTCGTATATCGGCGGTGAAGGCCACAACCTGCAGGAACACTCGGTCGTGCTGATCCGCGGCGGCCGTGTGAAGGATCTGCCGGGTGTGCGTTACCACATCGTCCGTGGTTCGCTGGATCTGCAAGGCGTGAAGGACCGCAAGCAGGCCCGTTCGAAGTACGGTGCAAAGCGTCCGAAGGCTGCCTAAGCTTCTACGCAAAGCAATATCCGACAGCCGTGACAGGACGTCATGGAGCTGTCACCAGGCGGCGGTACAACGGAGCGTTTTTTGTGCGCCGTGCCGTCGAGTAAGTGGTCACCCGGCGAATTTGTCCAGCCAGTAGCGCTGGCAAGCTAGTTGGTGGCCGGAGAGCGGAAATATTTATCCCGCCTCTCAACTGAATCTTAAGGAAAGAAGATGCCACGTCGTCGTGAAGTCCCCAAGCGGGACGTTTTGCCTGATCCGAAGTTCGGTAACGTTGAAGTTGCCAAGTTCATGAACGTGCTGATGCTGGACGGCAAGAAGTCGGTTGCCGAACGTATCGTTTATGGCGCGTTCGACCAGATCGAAAAGAAGGCAGGCAAGGCCCCCATCGAAGTGTTCTCCGTTGCCATCAACAACGTGAAGCCGGTGGTGGAAGTGAAGAGCCGTCGCGTGGGCGGTGCAAACTATCAGGTTCCGGTCGAAGTCCGTCCGTCGCGTCGTTTGGCATTGGCGATGCGTTGGCTGCGCGAGGCCGCGAAAAAACGCAGCGAGAAGTCGATGGCGCTGCGCCTGGCAGGTGAGCTGATGGAAGCTGCAGAAGGCCGTGGTGGCGCAATGAAGAAGCGCGACGAAGTACACCGCATGGCCGAAGCCAACAAGGCGTTCTCGCACTTCCGCTTCTAAGGCGCGCGAAAAACGCTGTTGGTTGCCGGGCGGGCTGTGTTTTCACACATCTCGCCCGTTTGTGTTAAAGGCGCAGGTCATGAGATTTCTGCGCCTCATGGACGAATAGAGGATTAAAGTGGCTCGTAAGACTCCTATTGAGCGCTACCGTAACATCGGTATTTCGGCTCACATTGACGCGGGTAAAACCACCACGACCGAGCGGATCCTGTTCTACACCGGTGTGAACCACAAGATCGGTGAAGTGCATGATGGCGCGGCCACCATGGACTGGATGGAGCAGGAGCAGGAGCGTGGCATCACGATTACCTCCGCTGCTACCACCGCCTTCTGGAAGGGCATGGGCGGCAACTACCCCGAGCACCGCTTCAACATCATCGACACCCCGGGGCACGTGGACTTCACCATCGAGGTGGAGCGTTCCATGCGCGTGCTGGATGGCGCCTGCATGGTGTACTGCGCAGTGGGTGGCGTGCAGCCGCAGTCGGAAACCGTCTGGCGTCAGGCCAACAAGTACGGCGTGCCGCGTCTGGCGTTCGTCAACAAGATGGACCGTACCGGCGCGAACTTCTTCAAGGTCTACGACCAGCTGAAGACCCGCCTGAAGGCCAACCCGGTGCCCGTCGTCGTGCCTATCGGCGCTGAAGACGGCTTCCAGGGCGTGATCGACCTGCTGGAAATGAAGGCGATCATCTGGGACGAAGCCAGCCAGGGCGTGAAGTTCGAATACAAGGACATCCCGGCCGAGCTGCAGGACGTCGCTGACGAATGGCGCGAGAAGATGGTCGAGTCCGCCGCCGAAGCCAGCGAAGAGCTGATGGAAAAGTACCTGGGCGGCGAAGAGCTGACCCGCGCCGAGATCGTCAAGGCGCTGCGTGACCGTACCATCGCCTGCGAAATCCAGCCGATGCTGTGCGGCACCGCGTTCAAGAACAAGGGCGTGCAGCGTATGCTGGACGCCGTGATCGACTTCCTGCCGTCGCCGGTCGACATCCCGCCGGTCAAGGGCGTGGACGAAAGCGACGACGAGAAGAAGCTCGAGCGCAAGGCCGACGACAACGAGAAGTTCTCGGCGCTGGCATTCAAGATCATGACCGACCCGTTCGTCGGCCAGCTGATCTTCTTCCGCGTCTACTCGGGCAAGATCAATTCGGGCGACACCGTGTACAACCCGGTGAAGCAGAAGAAGGAGCGTCTGGGCCGTATTCTGCAGATGCACGCCAACCAGCGCGAAGAAATCAAGGAAGTGCTGGCAGGCGACATCGCCGCTGCCGTGGGCCTGAAGGACGCCACCACCGGCGACACGCTGTGCGATCCGGCTGCACCGATCGTGCTCGAGCGCATGGTGTTCCCGGAGCCGGTGATCTCGCAGGCTGTCGAGCCGAAGACCAAGGCTGACCAGGAAAAGATGGGTATCGCCTTGAACCGCCTGGCCGCTGAAGATCCGTCGTTCCGCGTGCGTACCGATGAAGAATCGGGCCAGACCATCATTTCGGGCATGGGCGAGCTCCACCTCGAAATTCTGGTCGACCGCATGAAGCGCGAATTCGGCGTGGAAGCCAACATCGGCGCGCCGCAGGTGGCTTACCGCGAAACCATTCGCAAGAAGGCCGAGGACGTCGAAGGCAAGTTCGTCAAGCAGTCGGGCGGCCGCGGCCAGTACGGTCACGCCGTGATCACGCTGGAACCGCAAGAGCCGGGCAAGGGCTTCGAGTTCATCGACGCCATCAAGGGCGGTGTGATTCCTCGCGAATACATCCCGGCGGTCGAGAAGGGTATCGTCGACACGCTGCCGGCCGGTATCCTGGCTGGCTTCCCGGTGGTGGACGTGAAGGTCACGCTGACGTTCGGTTCGTACCACGACGTGGACTCGAACGAAAACGCGTTCCGCATGGCCGGCTCGATGGCTTTCAAGGAAGCCATGCGCAAGGCCAGCCCGGTTCTGCTCGAGCCGATGATGGCCGTGGAAGTGGAAACGCCGGAAGACTACACGGGTACCGTGATGGGCGATCTGTCGTCCCGCCGCGGCATCGTGCAGGGCATGGACGACATGGTTGGCGGCGGCAAGATCATCAAGGCCGAAGTCCCGCTGTCGGAAATGTTCGGTTACTCGACCGCACTGCGCTCGGCCACGCAAGGCCGCGCCACGTACACCATGGAATTCAAGCACTACGCTGAGGCACCGAAGAACATCGCCGAAGCAGTGATGACGGCCAAGGGCAAGTAATAAAGCTTCGCCGCCATGCATGATCTGCGTGGCGGCGCAAAGAATTGAATCTGACTGTATTCCATTAGGAGCTGAAACATGGCAAAGGAAAAGTTCGAGCGGACCAAGCCGCACGTGAACGTAGGTACGATTGGTCACGTTGACCACGGCAAGACGACGCTG
>NZ_BBQI01000021.1 GCF_001652915.1 Cupriavidus sp. D384 | reverse complement strand
GCTCATGCGACCGGGTCGTTAAGTCCCGCCCTTCACGCTATCCCGTTCGATTCCTCAATCGAGACCTTAACTGAACGGCATTAGGCCCGAAGGTGGCCTTGGAGGCAGAGTGTCATCCGTTCACAGGAAGCCAAGTTCGCCCTCAAACGGTCGATCTTTGTGCACGAAGAAGTAGTTATGATCCTCAAGCGCCTTCAGCATGCTATAGCCGAGGCCCTCCAGGATCGCCATGCACGCATCCTTTTCATGTTCAAAAAGCTCCACGAACAACGCCGGCTTCAAACTGGCCAGGGTCTTGCCTGCCCCATGCAGGAGATCGAGCGTATGACCCTCAACGTCGATCTTGACGAAGTCCGCATCGCAAACTCCCAGGTCGTCAAGCGCGGCAATCTTGATGCCGGACTCGTCCTGGCTCGCAAAGATTTCGCTTTGCATGCGGTTAGAGCCGTGGGAAACGGGTTGTCCGAAAGACCTCTCTTTGCCGAGAGCCAACTCGAACGCCTCGGCATTGTGAATGCCATTTAGTTCGATGTTGCGCTGAAGAATATCGAACAACTCGGGGATAGGCTCGAAAGCTTTGATGCCTTTCGCGCCGGCCACTCGAGACCAGTAAATGACGTGGTTTCCGACGTTTGCGCCGATATCGAGAATCGCCTTGCCCTTGGCGAATGCCTTCATCTTGTCCAGCAGCTCGACCTCCCAGAAGTTCTCGTAGTAGAGCTGGTACCCCTGGATATAGTCCGTAGCCGCTTTCGGGACGAAGAACTTGATCGGGATCATCCCGTTGTAGGAACAAGTGACAATGGGCTCAGCCCCAAGCGTCTGCATCTTCAGCAGCTTCAGATTCGTGATCGTGAGGTGGCGTGTGTGGTCCGTAGCT
This sequence comes from Cupriavidus sp. D384, assembly GCF_001652915.1. Lineage (GTDB taxonomy): Bacteria > Pseudomonadota > Gammaproteobacteria > Burkholderiales > Burkholderiaceae > Cupriavidus. The sequence goes on along the minus strand of NZ_BBQI01000021.1, from coordinate 24,686 downwards.
CCCCATATCGCATCAAGCCTCTGATCAGCCTTGGCAAGCCTTTCGTCGATTTTTCCCATGCGCTCGGTCTCGTCGGCAGCTGCGGCGTCGACCGCGGCGCGCATGGCCACTGCAAAGCCCTGCAATTCCAACCTGATCTCCGCGAGTTCATTGGTTACGTCGCGCGTGGCAAACGACCTAATTCGCCTGGCAAGGGACTTCAGCATGTGGGGTATGTCTCCGACTGGTATCGCCTTTGTATCAAAGACGCCAATAATATCACCCTCACTGAAAATCAGTCTGGTACGATAAATTCACAGTCTTCGCCGTGTCGCTTCGGACGAGAAAGCAGCCGTCAAACAAGATTAGCGCCGCGCGGCCAAATCGCGGACGGCAATTCTTCGAAGCCGTTGCTCGTGACTGGCATGCCACCCAAAAGGAAAGCTGGAACGACGTCTATGCCAGCAAGGTTCTGGCCTCGCTCGTGAATGATGCACCGATGCCACCGGGAGGCACGGGTGGTATCTGCGGGTCGGGGTACTTCGGCTGCGGTTGTGCGACAGTAGCCAATGCTTCCGGCACCATTGCTACCGGATTTGGAGGTGGCGGCGGAGGGGCTGGCGCGTAAGCCACCACGACCACGTGGCGGCAACGGCAGCGGCGGAAAATTTAGGTTCACCGCATACCTGACGCAATGAGGGGAAAAGCTATGCGCCATGCATTGATCAATAGCCGAGGCAACGTCGTCGAAAACGTAATCGCGTTGAACTGGATGGGGCTGATTGGGAGCCGCCTGCAGAGGCGCCGAAATCCTTACCGTCGGCGACGTGCGACCTGACCATTTCGCGCTGCGCGCGCGCCTGCCCCAGCGTAACACCAGGTTAGGTGCCCCGGACGTATTTAAAGCGCCAGAGCTTTCGCCCATCGGTCATGACCTCAAGATAGAGGCAGCCACCGTCGAACAGCTTAGAGACACGCTCGCGCAGCTTGCCTTACGGATGTTGGTGTCGACGAGACGTTCTACCGTACGAGGGCTCGCATGAGGGCACCGATAATTGGAGCGTTAGAGAATGCCCCCAAAAGTGACGGATGCGAACGGTTCTCGACGAACTTTGACGAACATCGGATGGCCGAGATGCCTTGATTTATGGTGGTGGAGAGAACTTCGGAGAACTACTGCGAACTTGATTATGGTCCCGCCGACAGGAATCGAACCTGTATCTAGCGCTTAGGAGGCGCTCGTTCTATCCATTGAACTACGGCGAGCGGACCGTCTGCACCGTATCTGCGCCGCGCTGGGGCGGGCGGACCGGAAGACGGGGCGGAGTATAGCAAACTCCGCCAGCGCCGGATGGCGGCGGTTCTTTACGCGCGCCCTGTCGCTGCGGTGTTCAAGGCGTGGCCGGGTGGTGTCCCGGCTCTTGCCGCATGCGCGATGGCAGGCGCGGCCGCTGCGTGCGTTGCAGCTTTCCCAGTCGATCAGTCCGGACATGGCAGGCTCCCTGGTCGGTGATTTGCATCGGTGCGCCGATGACTCAGGCTGCATGCAGGCTGGCGAGGTGGATGCTCGACAGCAGTGCCAGCGCCATATGCAGCACGGTGATCATCGCGGCGCCGGGGTGGCGCAGGCAGGTTTCCACCTGTTCGCTGCGGGCCTGGCCGAGCAGGCACCACGTGCAGAAGTGCTCGCAGTTGTTGGTCAGCAGGTGATAGCGGTTTTCTCCCAGGCGGCTGCGGGCGCGCGACACGGCTTCCGTGCCCAGGTAGCGGGCGCACGGTTCGGACTTCATCGTCACGCCGTGGCCGCCGGCAAACTGTTCGACGGTGGTTTCTTCCACCGGGCCGGCGTGGAGTGCGTGGCAGAAGCCGGCGTAGTGGATGACACGGCCCTGGCCGACGTAGATGCCGTGGTGGGCGTAGCCATTGCGTTCCGTCACGAGATGGGCGCCGGGCAGGTAGGCATCTTCCAGGCGGCTGACTAGTTGTTGGTCTTGGGCGTTCATGGCAGGTCTCGGTTCGGTGTCGGTGGCTGGCAGTCAGGCTGCGCTGGTGCCTACCCAACCGCATCAAGCGTGCCAGGCCGCCGCTTCGACGGCGGGACAACGGTTTGCGGGGATTCAGGGGGGTGGGACGCGGCTGTGACGTCGGGATAAGCCCAACAGAATCGGCGGCATTCTGTTGGCATTTCACCGTCTTCCGCGCAAGTCTGGATGGGCGTCGACCGTCAGCTGCGGCCCAACGCCCTGCTGACGGCCGCGTCCCACCACTTCACACACGGTTGTTGGTACCCGGCCAACGCTGGACAGGCTCGATAGATCACATCGCAGGCCATCCGATCATCATGCGATACGCATTCGTCACATTCATTGCGGTGGCACACCGCTTGCTCCTTACCGGCACACACCTATCGATGCCAGCCTCAGGAGACCACCATGGCTACGCTCACCATCCGCGACCTGAACACCCGCCGCGAACTCGATTTCCGCGCCATGTCGGCCGTCCGGGGCGGCGGCGCGCCGTGGGTTTTCGGCTGGATCCAGCCCTATGTGGCGTCGCGCCCCAGCGCGTTACCGGTCGTGAACTTTTACGAGATCAACTACAGCTTCTATGCTGATCAGATGAACAACCAGTTCCAGAACGTGAACGTCCAGAACACGGCGCCGAATTCGAACGTGACGGTCGACGCCAGCATGGACGCTCGCAACAAGGGACGGCTGGTCTGAGCCCTGCAGCAGCCAGCAGGGCTTTCGCGGTGACTTCCAAATACCCGGCGCCCCGGGGGCGCCATACGCGCGAGCCGGTGACGGCCCGCGCTGGAGCATGCCGTGGCCTGCGTATCGCAATTCCGCTGGACCTCCGCCGCCTGCACAGACGTCGGACGGGTGCGTACACGCAATGAAGACGCCTGCCTTGCCATGCCCGACCAGGGCATCTGGGCGGTAGCCGATGGCATGGGCGGCCACGCCGTGGGCGACTTCGCCAGCCGGGCCATCATCCAGGCGCTATCGTCCCTGCCCGAACCGGACAGCCTCGACGGCGCCACCGAGCACGCCCGCCTGGCGATGCAGACCGTCAACCAGTTGCTGATCGAAGAAGCGCTGCGGATGAAGGTACGCGTGATAGGCAGCACCGTGGTGATTCTGCTGGCCTGCGAGCGCCGCTGCAGCTGCCTGTGGGCCGGTGACAGCCGGCTATACCTGTTCCGCGACGGCCATCTGAAGCAGCTGTCGCGCGATCACAGCCAGGTGGAGCGCCTGAAGGCACGGGGGCTGATCACGGCCGACGAAGCGAAGCACCATCCCGCCCACAACACCATCACGCGCGCCGTGGGAGCGGCATCCACGCTGGACCTGGAACGGCTGACGCTGGAAATCGGCGATGGCGACGTGTTCCTGCTCTGCAGCGACGGGCTCAGCAACGAGGTCGAGGACGACCAGATCGCAGCCCTGCTGGCGCCGGCCATCACGGACCCGGCGGCAGCCGCCGATACGCTGCTCAGGCAGGCCCTGGACAACGGCGGCCGCGACAACGTGTCGGTGGTGGTGATCCGGGCCGAGGACCTCGGCGGGGGATCGGACATGACGCTGCTGAACCCGGAGGTTTGAAGCCTGCGGGCAGGCGCCCCGCCCTACTTCCCATCCGCCTGCCGGTTATTCCTGAAGTCCTTCGAGTGAATCCCGTGTTTCTTGAGCAGCATCTGGATGTGAGACCGGTTCATGTCGAAGCGGCGCGCCAGTTCGGCCACGGTTCCCCCAACTTCCTGCAGCCCCCGTTCCAGGAAAGCCCGCTCGGCTTCGTCGCTGGCCGCGCGCTTGGCTTCGCTAAGCGATGTGGCCGTGCTCAGGTCGGTCACGGTTGCCTTGCCGCCCGCTGCCGCCACGGCCTGCAGGCCGGCCGGCCTGGGCCGGATATCCTGCGGCAGGTGGACGAAATCCGCCGTGTCGCCGGCCAGGCATGACAGCCGGTACATCAGGTTGCGCAGTTCGCGGATATTGCCCGGGTATTCGTAGTGCAGCAGGAAGTCGCGCAACCGGGGCGTCAGTTTCAGCGGCCGCCGCTTGAGCTGCCCGGCCGCCTCGTCGCCAAAATAGGCCACCAGCAGCGGGATTTCGTCGCGCCGTTCGCGCAATGCGGGCAGGGTCACGTGGATCACGCTGAGCCGGTAGAACAGGTCTTCGCGAAACGTGCCCTCCTGGCTCATCCGGCGCAGGTCCTTGTTGGTGGCCGCGACGATGCGCGTATCGACGGCGATCACCTCGTCGGAGCCCACGCGCTGGATCTCGTGCGCCTCCAGCACGCGCAGCAGCTTGACCTGGCCGGTCAGCGGCAATTCGCCGATCTCGTCCAGGAAGATCGTGCCCGTATGCGCGCTCTCGAACTTGCCGCGCCGGTCGTTGGCCGCCCCGGTGAACGCCCCCTTCTTGTGGCCGAACAGTTCCGATTCGAGCAGGCTGTCGGGAATCGCACCGCAGTTGACCGAGATGAACGGCTTGTCGTTGCGCAGGCCATTGGCGTGGATCACCTTCGCCATCAGTTCCTTGCCGGTGCCGCTTTCGCCGTCGATCAGCACGGGCAGATCGGTCGGCGCGGCCTTCTCGGCAATCTCAAGCGCTTCGAGCAGCTTGGGGTTGTCGCCAAACGTGCCCTCGAAGATAAAGCTGCGCTCCATCAGCGCCTGGCGGCGCTCGCGGGCCGACATCTCCACCGGCTCGACCACCGCTTCCTCGACCTCCGCCTCGCCCGCGGCCGATGCCGCCGCCACGAAGCGCTCCTTGTGCGACAGGCCCATGACCTCGTCGCGCAACGTGGTGGCCTGCTTGAGCAGTTTCTCGATGTCGGGCCGTTCCAGCCGCGACGACCAGCGCAGCGTGGAGCGCAGGATCTCGATCCGTTCGATCAGGCCCGCGAACGAAACGGCGGAGGTGACGGGGGTGGGGTTGTATAGCTTCATGCCGCACTCAACTGCTTCTGGACCAACTGGTAGTACATGCCGCGGCGCTCCAGCAATTCCTCGTGCCGCCCCTGCTCCACGATGCCGCCTTCGTACAGCACCAGGATCTTGTCGGCCTGCATGATGGTGCTGAGCCGGTGCGCGATGATCACGGCCGTGCGGCCCTTCAGGATGTCCTGCATGTTTGCCAGGATGTTGCTCTCCGACTGCGTGTCCAGCGCCGAAGTGGCCTCGTCGAACACCAGCAGCCGAGGGTCGTGATACAGCGCGCGGGCAATGCACAGTCGCTGGATCTGCCCGCCCGACAGCCCGATGCCACGCTCGCCCACCACCTGCTCGTAGCCCAGCGGCAGCTTCGAGATAAACGCGTGGGCATCGGCCATCTTGGCAACCTCCTCGATGCGGCGGCGATCCGGGCTGTCGTCGCCGCAGGCAATGTTCTCGGCCACGGTGCCCGAGAACAGCAGGTTGGTCTGCATCACATAGCCCACCTGGGCGCGGAAGAACTCGGTGTCGATCACGTTCATGTCGTAACCGTCCACCTTCATCGTGCCGTCGGTCGGCTTGTAGAAACCCACCAGCAGCTTCGCCAGCGTGGTCTTGCCCGAGCCGCTGCGGCCGACGATCGCCACCATCTCCCCGGGCCGCATATGGAAGCTGATGTTCTCCAGCACGTAGGCCGTGTCCTCGCCGCCATAGCGGAAGTAGACGCCATCGAACTGGATCTCGCCCTGCAGGTCCGGCAGCGACACGCGCGACATCACATCCTGCGGTTTCTGCTCCGGCTCCAGGTCCAGCACGTCGCCCAGCCGCTCCATCGCCACGCCGGCGTCATTGAGCTGGCCCCACAGCGCCACCAGCCCCATCAGCGGCGCCAGCACGCTGCCCATGAAGGCGTTGAACGCAATCAGCTGGCCGATCGTCAGTTCGCGCTCCAGCACCAGCGTGGCACCCACCCACAGGATCGTGATCGTGGTGGCCGCGTTCAGCACCTGGCTGACCAGCCCCACCAGGATGTGGAACGACTGCGCCTGGTACTGCTTTTCCAGCGCCTTGGCATACTTGCGCTCCCAGCGCAGCCGCACGGGACGTTCGATACCCATGCCCTTCACGGTCTCCGCGCCGCCCAGCGTTTCCATCAGGTAGGCCTTGGCGTCGGTGGACGCCGCGAACACCTCGCGGGCGTAGCCCTTCACCTTTGGCGTGACCACCACGGTCAGCGCGGCAATGGGGATCACAAAGGCAATCAGCAGCAGCGTCAGCTTCACGTTGTAGAGGAACATGATGCTGAAGTAGATGAACACCATCAGCAGGTTCAGCGCCGTGGTGACGGTGGACTCGGTCAGGAACGCGCGGATGGTCTGGTTCTCCTGGAAGCGCGCGAAGATGTCGCCCGTCTTGCGCTTGGCGAAGAACGACAGCGGCAGCGACAGCGTGTGCTTGAAGAAGTGCGACATCATCGCGAAATCCATGTTGCGGACCATGAAGTTCGCCAGGTACGCGCGGATGGTCACCATCAACTGGGTAAAGACGTTCGAGATCACCAGCCCCAGGATCAGCAGGTGCAGCAGCCCGATGTTCTGGTGAACCACCACGCCATCAAGGATGTTCTGGATGATCAGTGGCGGCACCACGCCCAGCATCTGGATCACGAACGTAGCCAGGAACAGATGCGCCAGGATGCGCTTGTACGGCGACAGGTAGCTGATAAAGCGCAGCCAGGGCGAACGCGAAACCGCCAGTTCGTTCATCTGCGTGCCGGGCGAGAACAGCAGGCAGGTGCCGCTCCAGCCGCGCTCGAACTCCTCGGTGCTCATCTTGCGGAAGCCGATGGCCGGGTCGGCCACCCATACGTACTGCGCCGAAACGCCGTAGACCACCACGTAGTGATAGCCCTCCCAGTGGATGATGAAAGGCAGTTCGAAGCCCGTCAGCGCATCGCGCGTGCATTGCACGCCGCGCGTGGTAAAGCCCAGAGATTCGCCCGCCCGCGCCAGGCTGTCGAGCGTGGCGCCGGCCGTGGTCACGTTCGCCAGTTCGCGCAGCTTGCCCAGTGTCATCGGGATACCGTAGTGCCGGCAGATCATCGCCAGGCAGGCCGCGCCGCAGTCCATCTCCTCGGCCTGCTCCACCAGCGCGAAGCGGCGGATCAGCCGTTCACCGAATTCCGGTTTCGAGTGCAGGTCCAGCAGCACCGGGCGCTTGCGGCGTTCCGCCAGCTTCTTCTGCCGGTGCAGTTCGCGGTCCACGGTGCGGATGCGTTCTTCCAGCACCTCACGCAGCCGCGCATTGCGCTCCAGGATCAACTGGACCGTCTTCTCGGGGATGACCAGTAGCCGGGTGTCGGTCTCGGCAATGGCCGAGGCAATCTGCTCCTGGCGCATCACGCAGGCGCGCTCGCCAAAGATCTCGCCCGGCCCCAGCGTGGCCAGCTGGAACGTATCGCCATCCTCCTCGCGGACAAGGCGCACCGTGCCCTGGCGCACCACATACAGGCGGCGATCCTCGCGCCCGTCCTGCTGCAGGATTTCCTTGCCAGCCGCCACCCGCTTGACGCCCACGCTGCGCACCGCGTCTTCCAGTTCCAGCTTGTCGAGCTTGCCGCGCAGGTCGAACAGCCGCGCAACAAAGCCGCCCGCCGAACTGATCGCCACGTAGCTCGTGATAAAGGCCAGCGCGGCCGGATTGCCGCCAATCGTCGGCTCGGAGACGGCGCGCGGGATCGTGACCAGCTCGGTCTTGCCCGATGCCCGCACCGACGACTCATGCCGATACTCGCGCAGCAGCGCAATATCGGCGAACACCTCGCCGGTCTTGCGCACGCCCATGCTGATTTCCTTGCCTTGCTCCTCGTTGAACACGCGCACGGAGCCGCTGCGTACGATAAAGATGCCGTCCGCCGGCTCGCCCGCGTTGCAGACCGTGTCGCCAAAGCCGAAATGCAGCGTGCGGGCGCTGGCGGCCAGCCGCTCGATCTCGTCGCGCGACAGCGGCGACAGGATCTCCACCGTCGCCAGGAAATCAGCCAGCGACTGCCCGGGGGGCGGCGCGGGAGCGGCTGCGGATGCGGCCGGCGCCGCCACCTCGCTAGCGGGCTTCGATGACATGTTCCTGCGCCCTTGCCATCAGCCATTCCTCGCGGAGCAGCCGGCGGATCTCCACGGTCACATCCGGGTCGAGCCGCGCCGGATGCTTGGCGCGCACCAGGAAGACCTCGAAGAACGATTTGTCCGGCGCCGGAAACGGGCCCAGCAGGTCGCCGGCCTCGGCGTTGAAGACCTTGGCCTCGATATCGCCCTTGAGCGATCCGCGCAGCACCTTCCCGATATCGCCGCCCTGCTCGCGCGTATCGGCAATCGAATGCTCGCGCGCCATCTCGGCAAACGCGTCCGGATCATCCTGCAGGTACGACACCAGCTCCCTGGCCTTGCCTTCGGTGTCCACCACGATATGGCTGACCTCGATGCTGTCGAACTTCGGCGAATTGAGCTGGAAATACGACTCCACCGCCTGGTCCGTACACACCTGCTCCATCATCTTTTCCTGGTAGAGGCTGTCGGTGATGAAGTTCTCGAACTCGTCGAGCGTGATGTTCAGCGCGTCGAGGTAGTGGTTCATGTCGGCCGCCCGGTGCAGCCCGTGTACGCGCCGGAACTGGTCGGCGCGCTCCTGCACTTCGTCGGGCGTCAGCTTCAGGCCATGGCGGCGCGCCGCGTGGGCGGTCAGCTTGTCGCGCACCAGCTGCTCCACCAGGCCTTCGAACTGGCCGGTCAGCTTCAGGACCCTCACGAATTCGTCGACGCCGATCATTTCGTCGTCGATGCGTACGATGGCTGTCATCGCCCTCTCCTCAACGTTCAACCTGCGACCTGCCTGAATGGATCGAGTCCCAGGTCGATCAGGCGTCTTTCCCGCACCACGATCTCGGCCGTGGCCGTCATGCCATAGCGCAGCGGATACCTGTTGTTTGCCACGCTGTAATAGTCCTGCGCCAGCCGCACGCGGCCCTCGTACACGGGCTGCTTGTCGGGGCCCGACGGCTTGGTGGCCGGCGAAATGTACTCGAGCGTGCCCGCGATCAGCCCATAGCGCTGGTACGGGAACGCGCTGAACTTGAGCTTGACCGGCAGGCCTTCGCGCAGGAATGCGCGGTCGCGCTCGGCAATCTCGATCCGCAGCATCGGCCGGGCATCCTTGGGTGCGATGCCGCCCAGCGGCGTGTTGGCCTGTACCTTGTCGCCGCGCTGCGTGGACGTGACGTCGGTGATCACGCCCGACACCGGTGCCAGGATCAGCAGGAAGTTGTCCTTGTCGATGTTCTCGAACTTGATGCGCGCGGCGGCGTCGGCCACCAGCCGGGCCGTCTGCACCTGCAGGCGCAGTTTGTCCTCGGTGCTGGTGATCTCGCGCACGGCGGCGTCGTACTGCACGCGCAGGCTCGCCAGTTCCTGCCCGCTGCCTTCCAGCTGCGCGCTGGCCTGCGTGAATTCCTGTGCCAGCCGCGCATCGAGCTCGGCCAGCCTCGACTGGGCCACGCGCAGGTTGTTCTCGGCTTCCTGCGTCGCCGCGCGCTTGGCTTCCACCTGCGATTGCGACACCCCGCCGCCAGCCGGCAGCGCAAACAGCCGTGCGTAGCGGTCCTGCTCCTGGCGCGCGAACTCCCGCGCGCGGCGCGCGTTTTCCAGATTGCTACGCGCCTCGGCCAGCTGCGCCCGCTGCTGCTCGGCCAGCCGCGTGGTGCCTTCGGCCAGGCGATTCTCGTGCTGGCGGGAATTGAGTTCGATCTGCTGCTTCAGCGCCAGCGCCCGGCGTTCCAGCAATGCCTTGCGCTCCGGAAACTGCTTCCATTCGCGCTCGGCGTCTTCGAGCTTCAACTGGGCCTGCAGCGCATTGGCGGCCGCCTCGATCGCGCCGCGCGCATTGAGCCGTGCCACGACGTCGTCCTTCGACACCGGCTGCCCCTCGGCCACGTAGAGATCGACCAGTTCCCCATCCACAGGCGCGTAGAAGCGGCGCACTTCGGATTCCGGCGCCAGCGTGCCCTGGGCGGTCACGATGACATCGGCATGGCCGAAGAAGGACCAGAGCAGCCCGCACAGCACTAGCACGCCCGTGGTCACCACTGCCAGCAGCGTCAGCCGGCGCGGCTCGGCGCTGAGCAGCGCAATGCCTTCGGCGCTATGGTCTTCCAGTGCTTCGGTCAGCGGCCGCAGCTTGTTGTCGCGGTTCTCGTCCTTCATGGCGTGCTCCCCGCTCCGGGTTTCGCGGCAGTTGCAGCGGTCGCGGCCGGGGCGGCGCTACCGTCCTTGCCGCCCTCCGTGCTGCCCTCGCCCACCAGCGCCAGCTTGGCCTTGAGCACTGCCGGGTCCAGCACCATGCGCAGATCATTGAGCGACCGGCGCTGGGTGTCCACCTCGGCCTGGATGTCGTCGCGGATCTTGCCCCACTGCGCCGAATCCTCGATTTTCAGCTGGGCGTAGATGCGCAGCCCTTTCCGCGCATCGTCCTGTGCGTCGGCCAGCAACCTGGCCTGCGACCGGAACTTGGCCGAGATGCCCGATTCAAGCCGCTGCTCGCCGGCAATCAGTCCGTTATTGCGGTACTGGCGCCAGCCCGTGGCCGCGCGGTTCAGCAGCTGGTTGGCGCGGCGCAATGCGGCGTCGCGGATGCTGTTGACATCGGCGTCGATATTCTCGGAAAAGTACCCGTCGGTCTTCGGGTCCAGCGACTCGTAGAACGCCAGCAGCTGTTCCTCATAGCCAGGCGATCCGCGACTGGCCTTGATGGCGGCGTATTGCGCCAGCACCTGCTCCTTGTGGGCCACATCCTTTGCCACATCGGCGGCCCACGGCCCCGCCGTGACGGTCTTCAGCGCAGCCAGCGCGGCCGCGCCATCGCCCTGCTCCCAGGCCTTGCTGGCCGCCACGTACTGCTTCTGCACCTCGTCGCCGGGCAGGCGCGTGGCCTTGAGCTTCTGATAGGCGGCCTGGAATGGCGGCGTGGCAAAGCTGGCCTTCTGCATCAGCGCCACCAGCGGCCCCGGCGCCCGCACGCGCAGCGACTCGATCATTGCCGTGTACTGGCGCAGGTCGCTCTCCACGCTGTCCAGCCCCGATAGCCGTGCGTACTTGTCCTTGTACTCGGCCAGCATCGGCTGCAATGCCTCGGGCTGATCACGGCCCAGCTCCGTGGCAATGGCCGCGTTGAGCCGGTCGATGGCGGCCAGCAGCACCGATTCGTCGTTCTGCAGCCGGCGCAGATCGCTCAGCGCACGCGCGTAGGTGTCGCGGAACGTCGGCACGTCATTGGCAATGCGTCCGAGCAGCCGCTGGTGCGACGCGGTGTCGTCCTCCCAGCGCCGCAGCAGGTCGCGGATTTTTGCTTCGTCGGAATACATGCGGATGGGTCCGTCGATGCCGCCGCGCTGGGCCACGTAGCGTTCCAGGTCGGCCACCCAGGCAAGCTGGCTGGTCAGCGCCTGTCCATCGGCATTGTGCTGGCTGCGTGCACGCATTTCATCCAGCACCGCCGTGGCGCCGGCCGCGTCGCTGGCCTGCAATCGCGCCGACCACTGCGGCACGTAGCCGCGCATCAGCGCCTCGGCGCCAAGCGCCTGGTAGCGCGCCTCGTCCGGATGACGCGACAGCACCTTGTCGGCCACTTCGGCGGCACGCACATACTTGCCTTCGTCGACCAGCGCCTGCAGGGACCGGTCGGGCGCGCCACGCCACCAGAGGTAGCCGCCGCCGACCACCAGCACGGCAATCACCAGGATCGCCACGCGCGCCGCACGCTCAAGCTGGTGCCGGTCGTGGATGCCGAAGCTGCGCATGGCCTCCACCAACATCATCGTCACCCGGCCGCGCGGTGCCGGCGCATGGGCGGGGTCCGCGGCGTCGGGCATGGCCTCGGGGTTGACTTCGTCTTCCTGCGCGGCGCGATAGTCCATGCAGAAGATATCCAGGAAGGAATCGGCCGCACCGACAAAGGTGGTCTTGTCGGGATCCACCTCGCCGGTTGCGGCTTCCGCACCGTTGACCGGCGCCTGCAGCGGCTCGCCGGCCGGGGACGGTGCGGCCAGGGACGTCCGGGTCGCGGTGGCATCGGCATCGGTCTCGCGCTCGATCCCCACGCGGTAGACGAAATGGCTGCCACCGAACGCCACCACGTCGTCGGGTTCCAGCCGCACCGACTGGTCGCGCAGCCGCACGCCGTTGACGAAGGTGCCGTTGGTGCTGCCCAGGTCTTCTATCCACGGCACGCCGTGCTTCAGGTACACGTGCGCGTGGCGGCGCGACAGGTAGTTCACCTGGTGCGGATACTGGTCGCGATAGCGGGCGAAGGTATCGTCCGCCTTGCTGACCATGAACGGGAACCCGGCGATCACCACCGGCTGCAGGTCCAGGTCGTCGCGCATCGGGGCCAGCGTGACCGCCACCCGGGGCGGTTCGGGTTCGGGAGGCCGCGGATAGAGCCGTACGCGATAGGCCAGGTCGGCGCCGAAGCTGACCTCGTCGCCATCGCTCAGCCGCGCCGGCTGCTGCTGCACGCTGTCGCCGTTCACGCGGGTGCCGTTCTTGCTACCCAGGTCGGCCACGTAGACCGCACCGTCTTCCGAGAATATGCGTGCATGCCGCCGTGACAGCACCGACACCGCTTCGGTCGGATACGCGGCAAACGGCGCCTCGCCCCGCCCGATCGCGAACAGGTCCTCGTCAATGCGGATCTCGCCAAGCTCCGGGCGCGACACGGGCATCAGCAGTACATCGAATGCCTGGCCACCCGGGGGCGCCATGACCGGCACATCCATGAAGGGAGCTTCGTCGCGCGTCATGTTTCACCTGAGCCAACAGTGCAGCCTGTGGCGCGCAACCGCGCGTCAACGCCGCGACGGGGTCGGCAAGCGTCGGCAAGGGGGCGGCAGGTCACGGGTAAGAACATAGTAGGCCACGCTCGAGGGGAGTCAATGCGCTGCGGCGCAGCGTTGCGCAAACGCCGGCGCCATAGGGGTTTCAGGCTTGAAACGGTTTGTGCGCCGCTGCGGCTAACGCGCCGCCTTGGGCGCGGAGACGCCGGCCGGCGATGCCGAATCGGCAGTGGTATCCGTGTGCCCGTTGCGCACGGCCACATCGGGCCAGCCGCCGCCCAGTGCCTTGTACAACGTGACGGTATCGGCCAGGATTTGTTGGTACGCCGCCAACAAGGATTGCTCGGCCGTCAGCAGCGAACGTTCGGACTCGAATACATCCAGCTGCGACGCGATGCCCTCGCGCGCCTGGGCGTCGATCTGCGCGCCCACCACGCGCAGCTGGCTTACCTGCTGCTGCAGTTCCACGCGCTGCTTCTTGTGCGCGTCGACGTTGACCAGCGCACTCTCCACTTCCTCGAACGCGGTCATCACGGTGCGGCCGTATTCGTTCTCGACCACGCCCACGTTGGCCTCGGTGGTCTTCACGCGGGCCCGCACGTTAGGGTCGAGCATCGGCAGGTTGATGCTGGGCATGAAGCCGAACGTGAAGGACTTCATCAGGTCGGACAGCGCAAAGCTGGCCGTACCGCCACGCGCCGTCAGGCTGATGCTGGGCAGTTGTGCCAGCCGCGCCTGGCCAACCAGATCGTAGGCGGCCAGCACGCGGTATTCGGCGGCGACGATATCGGGGCGCCGCGCCAGCAGTTGCGAAGGCAGCCCGGCCGGCACCACGGGCAGCCTGATGCGCTCCTGCAGCTTGCCCGGCGGCACCTTCAGCTCGCCGGCGGGCACACCCACCAGGGTAGCCAGCGCGTTCTCGGCCACGTCGCGCGAGCGCCGCAGTTCCAGCAGGTCCTTGGTCAGCCGGTTGATTTCGGCCTGCTGCTGCATTACGCGGATCTGGGGCAGCAGGCCGTTGGCGAGCATGGCCTTGTAGGTGCCCAGGATGTCGTTGTTGCGCGCCAGCGTATGGCGCTGTTGCGCCACCTGCTCGTCGAGCAGCAGGATCGTGAAGTACGTGATCGAGACATCGGATACCAGCGACAGGTAGCCTGCGCGCCAGTCGGCCTCGGTTGCGCGGAATTCGGCGGTCTGGGCCTGCACGCCCTTTTCGACCTTGCCCCAGACGTCGATATCCCAGTTCACGGTGCCGCCCAGGTTGTAGGTGCGCGACACCGGTTGCCCGGTGGTCTTGCTGATATCCAACCCGGCGCCGACGTCGAACACCGGCAGCGCGCCCGCCCGGGCCTCGGCAATCTGGGCATTGGCTACGCGAATGCGGGCAGCCAGCACCTTGATGTCGTAGTTGCCCGACAGCGCCTTGGCTACGAGCTGGTCCAGGTACGGATCGCCAAAGCCCTGCCACCAGTTCGGCAGGATGGTCTCGGCCGGCGACACGCTGACCGATTCGTTGCTGGTCCAGGCCGCCTTGGCCGGCGTTTCGGGCCGGTGGTATTCGGGCGGGCGGAAATCGGCACAGCCGGCCAGCAGCGCCACGGACAGGGCCACGCCCGACAACTGGGACATGCGGCGCGGAGCAAAGGCGAATGCGTTCACGATGGCTTCCTGCTTGCAACGCCAGCGTACCGTGGCAGGGCGTCCTGGCGTTCGATCTGTATTGTGGGTCGGCGTCTGGCGGACGCCAACCTCGGCGTGCGCGCCATGGAAAAGCGGCGGGCAAAAAAAGCGCCGGGGCGGAGGTGTCCCCGGCGCAAGCTCCCCGTGCGGCTGAAGCGGCGGCGGCCTGTTGGCCGGCCTGCGCGCCGCTGCCGCCTGAACCGTACGAATATCAGGCGTTGTTCTGGGCGTACTGGTTCGTCGTCACGTTGTTCTTCATGTGGTCCTGGAAGGCCGAACCATTGCCGAAGTAGTTGGCGACGTCCTGCAGTTGCTGGTTCGATTGCGTGATCTTGGTGTGCGAGTCGAACTTCAGGCTCACCGGCGTGAAGATCGAGGTGTACGGGGCGATCACCGCGATGCCGCCGCGTACCGCCTGCAGCTTCTTGGCGTCGAGGGTTTCGGTGGAGGACAGGTCCTTGATGGTCAGCGTGGTCATGATGGTCTCCTGGATGAGGAAGGTACTGCGTTGGGTCAGAGTGATGAGCATCGGGTTGGTGTCGCGCTCGGACCAGATATCGCAGCAAGCGTGCCAGCGCGGGCCACAAGCTTGAAAAAGTCTGCGGGCCGTTGTGCCACAAGGGCTGGCGGGCGAGGCGACGGTTCCAGGCCGCGCGCCGGCACCCGGCCAGGTGTTGGGCGGCGACCCACAGTGACGGTGTGCTGTGTTGGCGATCAGGCAACAACGGGCCCATCACGGGCCGCATTGGTCAAAAAAAAACGGCGCACATCGCTGTGCGCCGCGCCGGAGACAGGCGGACCGCCCCGCCTTCTCGCTCCGAGCCGGTTATTTCACATAGATCGTGATCTTCTTCGAATAGATCGGTGGATTGGTCGGTATGTGCTTCTCGTCGCCCATCAGCAACTGCAGCGTGTGCTTGCCCGGCGGCAGGTCGATCGTGGTCTCCGTCTCGCCCGCGCCAAAGTGCAGATGGTTGCGGTCGTTCGGGATTTCCTTGTCCAGCGGCGGCAAATCGACATCGATCAGCAGGTGATGGTGGCCCGTGTTCGGATACTTGACGTCCTTGGGCGCCACGCCCATGTTGCGCAGCCCGAACCAGACCTTGATGGGCTTGCCGGCCGGCAGCGTCTGGTTGTTGTTGGGATACCCGATATAGAGATAGGCGTTCTTCGGTGCTGGCGTGGGGCCCGAAGCCGGGCCGGACGAAGCGTGGTCGGCATGCGCGACCGGCGCCGACGCATCGGCCGCGCGCGCCATGCCCGCCTGCAGCCAGGCAGCGGACAGCAACGTCATGCCCGCAAGAAGCATCGGTCTGAAATGCGTCATGGCTCCCCCCGTTCGCGCCTGTGTGCCTAGCGCACGGTGATCGTGATCTTCTTCGAGTAAATCGGCGGATCGAACGGCACATGCTTGCTGTCGCCCAGCAGCAGTTGCAGCGTGTGCTTGCCCGGGGGCAGTTCGATGCGCGCGTCGGTCTCGCCGGCGCCAAAGTGCAGGTGATTGCGATCGTTCGGGATTTCCTTGTCCAGCGGCGGCAGGTCGGCGTCGATCAGCAGATGGTGGTGACCGCAGTTCGGACGCTGGATGCCCTTGGGGCACACGCCCATGCCCTTGAGGCCCATGCGCACCCAGAGCTTGCCGCCGTCGATGACAGCGCCGTCACCGGGCCAGATGATGTAGACCTCGGCGCCCTTGGGAGCCTGCGTGAGCGGTATCGCGAATGTCGTCCAGCTGGACAGGAATGTGGCCAGGCACGCGGCCGCGAGCACGTGCAGCAGGGATCGTCTGGACATGGCGGCTCCTCCCGGAGAACTGTCCGCTGCACACGGTACCCCGCGCGGGAGCGGATTCTTGGTCGATATTCTTGATGCGCTCGGCGATGTGTCCTACAGCGTAGGTCGGAAGGCTCCAAAAAGCGAACTTTCACGCCACAAACGCTGTGCTATCTTGAAACGGCCGGTACCGCGTCACGGCAACTCCACACCGCGCAGCGCGGCGACTCTGAAGGGGGGAATATGTGGCGGAAAGCAATCGTCGTGTCGCTGGCGCTGCTGGGACTTGGCGCGGAGATCGATGGCGTATCGCACGACCCAACCTCGGGCGGCCCCGTCAGCAGCCTCTGGCTTGCCCGGGCCGGCAACGCGCTGCTGCCACCGGCGACGGCGGGCATCCTGCCCAAGAACAGCGATGAACAGTATGAGCTGTCGTTCTGGGATTCGATCAAGAACAGCAACTATGCGGCCGACTACGAGGCCTATCTGAAGCAGTATCCGAACGGACGCTTCGCCGCGCTCGCCAAGACGCGCCTCGATCGCATCAAGGCCAGCGCGCCGGCGGCATCCGCACCTGCGGCAGCCGCGACGACGCCGGCCAGGCCCGAACCGAAGACGCAGGCAAAGACCGAGCCGCCACCGCCCACCGCCGCCAAGCCCGCACCCGCCCCTGCTGCGCCACCCCCTGGCGGCGCGGGCCAGCCTCGCACGCGTGCAGGCGGGGCCATCGCCCAGGGCACCGTCACCTTTCCGGCCGAAGGGAAGGAAGGCAAGGAAGCCCCGGCATCTGGCGCGGCCCGACCGGCCGAAGCCAAGGGCGGCGAATCGCGCGACTGCCCGCAGTGCCCCGTGATGATCGGCCTGAATCCCGGCGCCTTCACGATGGGCAGCAACACCAGCGACCCGGCCGAAAAACCGCCGCATCACGTGAACGTCGGCCATGCGTTCGCCATCGGCAAGTACGAGGTCACGGTCGAACAGTGGAACGCCTGCGCCGATGCCAACGCCTGCCCGCGCATCGCCACCAATCCGCCCGAAGCGAAAACGGCACCAGCGCGCGACATCAGTTGGGATGACGCGCAGCAATACGTCACCTGGCTCACGAAAACCACCGGCAAGACCTACCGGCTGCCTACCGAGGCCGAATGGGAGTACGCGGCGCGCGGCGGCACCAGCACCGCGTTCTGGTGGGGCGACAGGATGGCCAAGGGCAATGCCAACTGCAAGGACTGTGGCGATCCGTGGAGCGATGCCGCACCGGCCAGCGTGGGATCGTTCGCGCCCAATCCGTTCGGGCTGCACGACATGAACGGCAGCGTCTGGGAATGGGTGGCCGACTGCTGGCACAGTTCGTACAAGAACGCGCCGACCGACGGCCGCGCGTGGGATGAACCCGCCTGCACGGCGCGCGTCATCCGCGGGGGCTCGTGGCGCGAAGGCGCCAGCTACATGGTGTCATCCACGCGCTTCAAGTACAGCACCAGCGTACGGCAGTCGCAGAACGGCTTCCGCGTGGTGCGCGAGGCAAAGTAGCAACGAAGGACGGCGGATTGCGCTGGCCCGATGGCCGCCCCGGCGGCTGGCTGGCCGCTATTTGCCGCGCGTGGCGATCTGCACGATGTCAGCGCTGATCTGCTCGCGCCCGTGCTTGCTGGCCATCTGCGCCAGCGGCTTTTCCAGTGCTTTCAGGTAGTCCTGGCGGGTTTCGAATTCCGGACGCCGCGTGGTGAACAGCGGCGTTGGCGTGGTCAGCAACACCACGAGTTCGGTGCCGAACGGCTTCGAGATGATCCAGTCGCCGCTGTCGCCCACTGTCGCGCTATAGCTGGCCGGCGCCTGGTTGCCCTGGATGCGGCCGCTGGGCACCAGATGCGCCACCTTGCCATCGGCCGAGAAATAGTCAACGTAGACATACGATTCGTGCGGCGGCGTGTTGATGTCCAGCACCAGTGGCGTGCCTTCGGCCAGCTGCGTGCCACCGCGCGTGTGCAGTACCGCGCCGGCCGGGCCGCCTGCCTTGCGGTTGCCCGACCAGTACGGCGCCACCAGCTTCACCACATCGCATTTGTCGCTGGTCAGCGGCTGGGCGTCGAGCTTGAGCGTGCGCACGCCCGGGATCTTGCCCAGCTTGTCGCGCAGGCCGCCCAGCGCCGGCTCGCCGACATAGCCGCCCACCTGCAGCGTATTGCCGTCGATCCTGGCGGTCAGCAGCGAACAGGGCGTGGCAGCGATCACTTGCGCAACGGACTCGGGCTTGACCGGCACCGCCTCTTCCGGCGGCGAGGGCGTGGCAGACGGTGCCGTGGCGACGGGTGCCGCAGCCTGAGAGGGTGGCGCGCTCTCGGTCGAAGGCATGTGGCTGCGCCACATGTACACCAGCACCCCGGTGGCAAGGGCCACGCCGGCAATCACGCTGCCCGCGATCACCGGCAGGCGGATGCTGGTGCTCTGCGCCTCACCGCCCAGTCCGGCCAGGAATTGACTGACGGAGGGTGTACGGGTGGCACGATCCAGCGACAACGCCTGGCGCAGCGCCTTCCACTGCCCGCGCGAGAGCGTCCTGGGCTGCTCGGGTTTCAGGTTCTTCGCGCGCGCCTCGGTGGCCGACACGCGGTTGTATGGATGCCGGCCGGTCAGCAGTTCGTAGCTGACGCAGGCCAGCGCGTAGATATCGTCACGCGGATCGGGTTCACGGTGCTCGAACATTTCCGGGCTGGCGTAGGCCGGCGTCATGCCGCCCAGCGAGCCAGGATCGAACACGGTCTGGTCCGCGTCATCGGCAGGCTGCTGGAAGCCGCGTGCGATACCGAAGTCGATGACCTTAACCTCGCCGCGATCGGTCAGGAACACATTGGCCGGCTTGAAGTCGCAATGCACGAACCCGCGTTCGTGCGCGTAGGCCAGTGCACTGCCCATGCCTACGATGATCGGCATCGCCTTTACATAGGGCAGCCCCTGGAAGTCTGGCGAGCGCAGCACGCGGTTGAGCGACTTGCCCTGCAGGTATTCCATGGTCAGGAAGACCGTGGGGCCGTCGCGGTCGAAGTCGTAGACCGTGACAATATTGCGGTGGGCCAGCTGCTGGGCCTTGCGCGCCTCGCGCTGAAGCGCGATCAGCGATTTCGGATGCCCGCTGAACTGCATGTTCAGCACCTTGATGGCGATATAGGGCTTGCGATCCGAGGCCTCGAGCTTGCGCAGGTCAAGCGCTTTGTACACCGTGCCCATGCCGCCCACGCCCAGGCACTCTTCGAGCACGAAGCGGCCGTTCAGCGTGTCGCCCACACCCTTGGTGGGACCGGACGGGATGAAGCCGCCGGTGAAATGCCCGCTCTGTCCGCCCGTGGTACTGCCGGTGTTGCTACCGGTATTGCTGCCGGTATTGCTTCCCGTATTGGTGCCCGTGTTGCCACCCATGTACCCGCCGCCAACGTACGCGCCCGTCATGCCACCGCTGGTACCTGTGATGCCCGTGACGCCTGTGACGCCCGGCGCAGGCTGAGCGCGATCCGGTGACTCGGGCTCGATGCGCGTTTCTTCGCCAGGCATTTCGGTGTGCATATCGCCGTGCACGTCCTGGTGTACCTCGCCAACGGGATCGAATTGCGTAGCCGTGTGCGAGTCGATGCGGTGCATGACTTCGGCGTACACGGCCGGCGGCAATGGAAAGCGCGTGTGCTCCTCGGTAAGCACGCGGGCAAACTGGGTGGAGTCGGTCTGATCGTCCTTCAGGGCCGTATCCACCGATGCAAGGAATTCGTCGCGGCTCAGGCTCCCGCGCTGAAAATTCCGTATGAGTTCGGTCAGGCTGGACATCCGGTGCATCCCGACGTGTGGTTGCCGACTGGTGGCGCTCGCAAGTGGCGCTTCGGAGGCGGCACTGGCGGCGAAACCGTTGCGTCACGGCACATTGCCTTCGATGGATACTAGTGCGCACTCCGGCCATCCGCAATGCCGCCCTGTGGCCCGGCGCGCCCCGGACGTTGCCGTCCGCCCGACACCCGACACCTTTCTGTTGGCGCCAGCCCACCACTGCAAGGGCCCAACGCATGCCCCGCCGTGCCGGCGCGCATCGCACACTCATCCGGAATCCCTTGCCCCACAACGCCTGGCGGTTTTTTTTCGTGGTCATGGCCCGCGCTGGCACGCTTGCTGCGATATCTGGTCCGAGCGCGACACCAACCCGATGCTCATCACCCAGACCCAAAGCAGCACCTTCCTCATCCAGGAGACCATCATGACCACGCTGACCATCAAGGACCTGTCCTCCACCGAAACCCTCGACGCCAAGACGCTGCAGGCCGTGCGCGGCGGCATCGCCATCATGCCGATCACCACCGTCTACAGCCCGTTCAAGCTGTCGGTCGACAAGGTGTTCAACGTCAACCAATCGAACCAGCAGATGCAGCAGGTGGAGAACTACTTCGGCAACGGCTCGGCGTTCCAGGACCACATGACGAACAACGTCACGACGACCCAGTCCGCGCAGAACAACGTGTACCACCCGGTCTGAGCTTCACCCTTCGCATCCACGCATCGTATCCGCACACTCGCCCATTAGGAGACTGCCATGAGCACCCTGACCATCCTCGACCTGTCCAGCGCCACCACCCTCGAAGCCACCCGCATGAAGTCGGTGCGCGGCGGCCTGGGCCTGATCGCCCCGTGGACCAGCGTCTACGCCCCGGTGAAGCTGTCGTTCGACTCGCACACGAAGATCACGCAGTCGAACCAGCAACTGCAGGACGTCGCCAACTACTTCGGCAACGGTTCGGCCTTCCAGGACCACATGAAGAACAACGTGACGACGAACCAGTACGCGCAGAACAACGCCTGAGTCCGTCGCCAGCGGCGGGCGCCGGCATCGAGCCAGCCGCCCGCCGCGCACCGAACCCGCCAAATTGCATCAAGGAGTCCACCATGTCATCGATCATCGTCCGCGACCTTGCCGTCAGCAAGGAACTCGACCACCAATCGCTGTGCGCCATCCGCGGCGGCACGGACTGGTTCGGCAAGATTGCCGCCGCCGGCCCGCTGGTCAACATCAACATCAACCAGAGCGTGCAGCAGTTCCAGCAGGTGAACGTTGCCGCCTTCAACGACAACAAGATCGTCGGCGTCGACCTGGGCAACCTCGCGCTCAACGTCAAGCCGGTGCAAAAGGGCGGCAACTGGGCGAACGTGGCTTGAACGCCGCGCGTCCGGGAGCGGTCCTGTCGTGTGCGCTGCGCATGTGGCAGGACCGCTCGCCTATACTGAATCGGGCCCGCGCCTGCCCTGGCGCCGCCCGACCGGCGCCATTCCGGCCGGCCGCGGCAAGGCCCGCATGCTGGAGATCGCCATGGCAGTCATCGTCATCAAGGATTTGTCGGAAAACATGGACCTCGACCGCGAGGCCATGACCGCCATCATCGGCGGCGCGCGGCTGGCAGGCAGCTACCGCTGGCAGGCGCACCGACGCCCCACGCTTACGCGGCTGGTCCAGTATCCGGAGGGATTCCCCGGCACATCGCAGGTTGCAGGGCAGGAACGGGAGACCACGCCCGCGCGCAGGTAGGCGCGGCGCCACCGGTCGCATAACAAGAAAAAGCCCGCCAAGCAATTGGCGGGCTTTGGTTGCGGACGGGCCCGGACTTCCTGGGTCTGCGTCACCGGCTGCTTCCGGTCATTCCTGTGCCAAGCATGTTTCCCATGGATTCCGCCCATGAAGCGGACGCCCATCCGGACCACCCGGACAGTCGGAGGAAACCTGGCAGTGGCATCAATGACCGCAAGGCCGGAGGCGAGCGGCAAGCGAGTCTTGCCAAAGGCAATATCAGCGGGACTTTTTATCGTCCGCCCCGTACGGGCATCGATGCCCGCGTTCTGGAGTATAGGCACCGCGCCCCTACATGCAAGCGATGCCCCGGCCGCTTTCACTTACGTTTGCTTACCATCTACCGGATAATTCCCACTTGCGCGGTGCAACAAAAACTTCAGCGTTCTGCTATACTCCGCGCCGTGAGTTTCGCACTGTGAGTACCGCACCACGCCCCAAGGCAACCTGCCGTGGCGTATCCGCTACCTCCCAAGATCTGCTCCCTGCCTCTGTCATCACACGAAATATCAGACAGGTGCCTGGCCAGAACGCACCGCTCACCTGACGCTGCCTCGTCTCCGATCCTGATAACAGCCCGAATTGCTGTTTGCCTGCCAGGGAAAATCGGCCGGTTTGTTTGAATTGCCAGCCGCCCCTGCCTGCCGCCGTCTTGCCAGCTGAGTCTGTCGAACGGCCTACCGATTGGCGCCGAAGCCTTTTTTAAGACTTTGCACTTGCGCCCACCCCTTTGCGCACACTGCCCTGGGGTGCCATGCATTTTTAATACGTACGACATGACCCAGCACGAAGATTTCCGTGCGGAGCAAGCTATTGCTTCCGCCACCGACGCTACTGCCACGCCCGCCGCTGCCGTGAGCCCGCTCGACAAGCTCGACGCCCTGCTCAACGCCGATGCAGCCCCGGCCGAGCAAGCGTCGGAAGCTCCGGAAAGCGGTTTCGCAAAACTTGGCCTGGACCCCGCCATCCTGCGCGCCCTGGCTGAAGCCAACTACAACAACCCCACCCCGGTTCAGGCCCAGGCCATTCCCGCCTTCCTGGCTGGCCGCGACCTGCTGGTCTCGAGCCAGACCGGTTCGGGCAAGACCGCCGCGTTCATGCTGCCCGCGATCCAGCGCATCAGCGAAAAGCCGGCGCCGAATCGTCCGACCGAACCGGCCAAGCGCATGAAGGGCAAGCGTCCC
The DNA here is from genome assembly GCF_001652915.1 of Cupriavidus sp. D384. Taxonomy (GTDB): domain Bacteria; phylum Pseudomonadota; class Gammaproteobacteria; order Burkholderiales; family Burkholderiaceae; genus Cupriavidus. Next base: position 1,656 of record NZ_BBQI01000021.1, on the reverse strand, counting down.
CGCCCGGCCGCGGCCCAGCCGTCGCTGCTGGTGCTGACGCCGACGCGTGAACTGGCCCTGCAGGTCACCGAGGCTGCCGCCAAGTACGGCCGCCATCTGCGCCGCATCGTGTGCGCCAGCATCCTGGGCGGCATGCCCTATCCGAAGCAGCTGGCCATGCTGTCGCGCATGCCGGACATCCTGGTGGCAACGCCGGGCCGCCTGCTGGACCACATCGAGGCCGGCCGTATCGACCTGTCCGCGCTGGACATGCTGGTGTTCGACGAAGCCGACCGCATGCTCGACATGGGCTTTGCCGACGACATCGACGCCATCGTGGCCGCCACGCCGGCTTCGCGCCAGACGCTGATGTTCTCGGCCACGCTGGACGCCCGCATCGGCCAGCTGGCTTCGCGCCAGCTGCGCGACCCGCAGCGCATCGAGATCGCTGCCGCGCGCGCCGACCACAGCAACATCGAACAGCGCCTGCACTTCACCGACGACATGTCGCACAAGGAGCGCCTGCTCGATCACCTGCTGCGCGATTCGTCGCTGAAGCAGGCCATCGTGTTCACGGCCACCAAGCGTGACGCCGATTCGCTGGCCGAGCGCCTGTCGGACACCGGCTTTGCCGCTGGCGCCCTGCACGGCGACATGACCCAGGGCGCGCGTAACCGCACGCTGACGGCCCTGCGCCGCGGCAACCTGCGCGTGCTGGTGGCCACCGACGTGGCCGCACGCGGCATCGACGTGCCCGATATCACCCACGTGGTGAACTTCGACCTGCCCAAGCAGGCGGAAGACTACGTGCACCGTATCGGCCGTACCGGCCGTGCCGGCCGCTCGGGTATCGCCATCAACCTGGTGAACCATGGCGACATGTTCCAGTGGCGCCGTATCGAGCGCTTCACGAACAACCGCATCGACGCATCGGTGATCGAAGGCCTGGAGCCGCGCCGCTCGCCGAAGCCGCGTTCGAACTTCGGCGGCAAGCCGGGCGGCCGTGATGGCTTCCGTGGCAATGGCGGCGGCTACCGTGGCGGCAATGGCGCCGGCAACGGCGGCGGCTACCGTGGCAACAACGGCGGCAACCGTGAAGGCGGCGAGCGCAGCTTTGGCGACCGCAACTTCGGCGAGCGCCGCTTCAGCAACGGCAACAGCAACGACGGCAACCGTGGATTTGGCGACCGTGGCGCCCGCAGCTTCGGCGACGAAAACCGTGGCGGCTTCGGCGATCGCGGCAACGGCGGCTTCGGCGACCGTGGCAACGGCGGCTACCGCGGCCAGGGTCAAGGCCAGGGTCAGGGTCAAGGCCAGCAGCGCAGCTTCGGCGACCGCAATTTCGGCGGCGAGCAGCGTTCGTACGGCAACCGTGACGGCCAGCAACGCGACGGCAACCGCGGCTTCGGCGGCGAGCGCAGCTTCGGCGACCGCAGCTTTGGCGACCGCAAGTTCGGCGACCGCGGCGATCGCGGCGGCTTCGGCGGCCAACGCAACGGCAACAGCCGCTCGCGCTACGAGCGTTGATCGCTGATTGCTGACCCCTGCCGCTGGCGACGCGGCGGCAGGATGCAAAAAAAGGCACCTTCGGGTGTAATGCCGTTCAGTTAAGGTCTCGATTGAGGAATCGAACGGGATAGCGTGAAGGGCGGGACTTAACGACCCGGTCGCATGAGC
>NZ_BBQI01000020.1 GCF_001652915.1 Cupriavidus sp. D384 | reverse complement strand
CTACCCGTGTGAAAGTAGGTCATCGCCAGGCTCTTATACCCAGAACCCCCAAGCCCGAAAGCTTGGGGGTTTTGCTTTGGTGCGAATGAAATGCGATCGTGCGCAGGGATGGCGAAATGGCCGTCGCCGGTTCGGTTCCATTTCCCTTCCTGCCCCGGTGCAAAGGCCGGGCTGCGCGCGCCCTGTCCATAGAACAAGTTCGAAAAGCACAGCCCGACAATTTGGACGACGAGGCGGCCTTCGGAAAGGCCCGCCTCATCGAATAGATGTCGCGCGGAGAGCTGCGCGTGATTCTGTCTACGACAGGAAAAGCCGGGTCAGAACTTGTGGCGAATGCCCATCGTGGCGCCAAACTGATTGGCGCCGTTCTGGACGAAGGCGCTGTCCGTCGGGCTGTTGGTGTTAAAGCCGTTCACGCCAAGATTCGAGTTGTTCTTGTTCTTCACGTACGACACGGAGAGATAGACGTCCGTCCGCTTGGAGAACGCGTAGTCGGCCGTGGCGACAAAGTCCCACGGATCGGCGCCGGAATTGCGGAAGTCCTGGTAATACGCGGCGCCAATCACCGAAAATGCCGGCGTGAACTGATAGCCGAGCCCAGCCCAATACAGATTGGAACCACCATTCGCGAACTGGCCGCCTGGCAGCGTGGCGCCATTGAATGCCTTGGCCCAGCGATAGCCCGCGTACGCCTTGGCCGCACCAAACGAATACGATCCCGCTGCCGACGCGCGGCGGATGAGTTGTGCGCTCGCATCCCCCACATTGTTTGCCTGGTCGTAGATCGCGCCGATGGACAGCGGGCCCGTGGCATAGGTGGCCGAGAAGCTGTACTCCCGTCCGTTGGTAAAGTTGCCGGGAATCTCCGTGCCGTTGTTTGTGAAGCTGTACAGGGCGGACACCGTCAGGCCGCCGAAGGTGCCGATGTACTTGCCGCTGTTGTCCGCACGCGAGCCGAATTCCGGCGCGATGGACGTGATGCCATAGCGCGTGGAGATCGCCATCGGATCGTAGAGCAGGCCGAAGTCGAAGTAAGGCGTGGTGTGGCGGCCGAGCGAGAACGTGCCGTACGGACCTTGCAGGCCGACATAGGCGTTACGACCGAACAGGCGGCCGCCCTGGCCCGACGTACCGGTGTCGAAGTTGACGCCGCTTTCCAGCACAAACAGGGTCTTGAGGCCACCACCCAAGTCCTCCACGCCGCGCATGCCCCAGCGCGATCCGGATTGGTTGCCGGACGTGACGCGCATTGCGCTGCCGCCGCTGGTGCCGGCGGCCGTGGGCGCGGACTTGTTCGTGTACTCGATACCGGCGTCGGCTACGCCGTACAGCGTCACGCTGGATTGTGCGCTGGCGGCGCTTGCTGCCAGCAGGCTCAATGCTGCAACTTGCCATTTCAGTGTCATCGTGGGTTCTCCTCGTTGTTTTTGCATCGTTTTGCGTTGGAATTGGGGAAAGCGAGAAAGCGGGAAAGCGCAGACGGCATGCGCCCGGGCCGCGAACGCGGATGCGTTCGGGCCGTAGCGGGCACTGCCGGTACTTCGGAAGGAGTGCAGAGCGCGGACTGGGACTGACCGCGGGGTCAGGAATGGGCCGGTGTCGACTGCATGCCGGGGTTCGGTGCGGCGGGCGCCACGCGTTCGCGTGCCATCACGAACACGACGGCCGCCGCCACCAGGTCGAACACGGCCAACACCACGAACAGCGGGCTGTAGCCGATATGCGTGACGGCCAGGCCGAACACCAGGGTGAACAGCGTGGCGCCCAGATAGCCGGTCATGCCTGCCAGACCCGTGGCGGTGGCCACCTCGTTCTTGCCGAACACGTCGGACGTGATCGAATACAGCGCGCCGGAAAGCGTCTGGTGGGCGAACCCGCCGACGCACAGCAGCGCAATGGCCGCATAAGGGCTATCGACCAGTCCGACGCATGCGGGGCCGATCATGGACAGGCAGCCGACCAGCATCACGAGCTTGCGCGACGTGAACAGTGATACCTTCAGATGCTTGTGGAACCACGGGCTCAGGTAGCCGCCCAGCACGCAGCCGATGTCGGCGGCCAGGAACGGCAGCCACGCGAACATCGCAATTTCCTTGATGTTCATATGGCGCTCGGTAGCCATGTAGAGCGGAATCCAGGCGTTGAACGTCTGCCATGCGGGTTCCGACAGGAAACGCGGAATCGCGATCGACCAGAAATTACGGCCACGCACGATTTGCAGCCAGCTAGCCTTGGGCGCGCTGCTGTCCTTGTGCAGCGATTCCTGTCCGGCCAGGATGTACTCGCGCTCTTCGTCGGACAAACGCTTCTGTTGCTTCGGATGCTTGTAGAACAGTGCCCATAGCGCGGTCCATGCCACTCCAAGCACGCCAACCACCACGAACGACAACTGCCAGCCGCCATGCAGGATCGTCCAGACCACGAGCGGCGGGGCGCAGAGTGCACCAATCGATGAACCGATGTTGAACCAGCCGATGGCGACCGATCTTTCCTTGGCCGGAAACCACTCGGTGGTGGCCTTCACGCCTCCCGGAATGCCGGCCGCCTCGGTAAGCCCGAGCAGGCCGCGGAAGAACGCCATGCCCTGCCAGCCCGTGGCCAGCGCCGCCGCCGCGCACGCCAGCGACCAGGCCAGGGCAAAAATGCCAAAACCGATCTTGGTGCCGATGGCGTCGAGCACCAGGCCCGCCACCGGTTGCATCAGCGCATAACAGACCTGCCATGCCACCACCACGTAGGAGTACTGCTGCGTGGTCATGTTCAGCTCGGTCATCATGGTCGGCGCGGCTACCGACAGCGTATTGCGCGCCAGATAGTTGACGATCAGGCCCATTGTGACCAGGCTGACCATCCACCAGCGCATGCCCTTGATACATTTCATCGTTTGTCTCCTCGGTTACTGTCTTGTCCGTCGCGGCGCGCGTCGCCGCGTCTTGTTCTTTGGCGTTGGCGGAAGACGAGGCGTGATCAGCGCCCCGGGCGATCCTCCGGCGCCGTGTAGTCGATGCTGGCGAAGCTGCCGCCCTGATGCCGCCGTGCAACGGCGTCGAGCGGATCGGGGCGTGACAGGATGTCGTCGGCAAAATCCTCGGCGTTCTGTGTCGGCAGGTATTGCAGGCGCGCAGCAGCCTCGCGGTTATCCCAGTAGCTGCGCGTGTTGGCCGATACGCCCCACACCACGGCAAAGCCCACATCGGCCGCCTTGATGCTCCGGTCGACGAGATGCACGAAATCGTCGTGCCCAAGCCACGTGCTCAGGTGACGGGGCTCGTTCGGGCGCTCCACGCAACTGCCAATGCGGATGCAGACGGTCTCGATGCCGTGCTTGTCCCAGTAAAGGCGCGCCATGCCTTCGCCCCACATCTTGCTCAGCCCGTAGAAGCCGTCGGGCCGGAATTCGCAGTCCGTGCGTAACGTCTCGGTCACCGGGTACATGCCGATGGCATGGTTGGAACTGGCAAAAATCACGCGGCGCACACGTTGGCGGCGTGCGCCTTCGTAGATCTCGTAGAGCGAGCGCAGGTTGTTGTCGATGATTTCCGGCAGCGGGCGCTCTACGCTGGTGCCGGCCATGTGAATGAGTACGTCCGCATCTTGCAGTAGCCGATCCACGACGGCGGGATCGCGCAAATCGCCGTGCATCACGTCCTCACCTTCGGTCAGCGGGGGGAGTGGCGTGGTGTGCCCCGATGCCCGCAACTGGTAGCCGCGCGTGGGCAATACTACGCGGAGCAATTTGCCCAACTGGCCGCCCGCGCCGCTCAATGCAATCCTGGTCACGATAAAACTCCGGGAGATGTTCTCGATCGATCTGCCGGTATTTATGCGACGTCGTACAACGTAAAACGCATGATTAGTCCGACAACTTTGTGCTTAAGTCCGGCAACTTTCGTGGGTATCGACGATGAAGTCAACGTAGAAAGCAGGAATCCGGGGTATACCCGATCTAAAAAGTGCCGTATTCGGCGAATTTTGTGACGTACGATGACCACACTTTGGTGGCTTCAAATAGTCAGGCGCGGTATGGTAGTGTGACAAGTTCGGACAAGTTGCCGGACCACCGGCACACGGCTTCAAATTCAATGGGAAGAACGCTTGGAAGACATCGTATTGACGGCCAGCGACGCCACCAGCCGTTCTGAGCAGGTCTGCAAGCTGATCATTGCTGCCATCCTGCGCGGCGAGTTCGCCGCGGACCAGAAATTGCCGACGGAAGTGGATCTGGCAAACCGGTACGCGGTATCGCGCACCACGGTGCGCGAGGCGCTGTCGCGCTTGCGCTCGGAAGGCATTGTGGTGTCACGCCGCGGCTCGGGCAGCTTTGTGCAGCGCATGCCCGTGCGCAGCCAGGCAAGCGCCAGCCCGCAGATCCAGAGCATTGCCGATATCCAGCACTACTATGCGTTTCGCCTTTGCGTGGAAGTTGGCGCGGCCGAGATTGCCGCCCAGATGCGCACCGACGCCGATCTTGACACCATCCGCGCTGCGTACGGCGCACTGGACCGTACGCAGGAAAGCGGGGCGATGGGCGTCGAAGAAGACCTGCAGTTGCACCTGGCCATTGCCCGCGCATCGCACAACCCGTTCTTCGTCTCGACCATCGAGCATGCCCTCGGCCCCATCCGCCAGTGCATGGAGCTGGCGCGTAACCTTGGGCAGGCGCGCGTGGCGGCCCGATTTGACGTGGTCCAGGCCGAGCACCGCGCCATCATCGACGCCATCGCCGAGCGATCGCCGATACAGGCGGCGGAGGCCATGCGGCGTCACATCGACAATGCGCAGAGACGAATCTTTCTCGGGGACTGACCGATGCGGTTGGCAAGTCTGGTTGGCAAGTCCGGATGCGGATGCCACGAAAGCACGTGAACCGGTGTGCGCCTTAGCGTTGCCAGACGACCGGCACCTTTGCCGAACATTCCGTGATTTTCCCGAGCCAGTTTCTGCTGGTATTCAGCTGGACGCGACTGTCGTCCATTGGCGCGACCTTGCGGTTCCATCGGTCTGCCAGACTGGTGGCCACACTGCTGGCGGCCGTTTTGCACTCGGCCGCCGCGGTGCTGCGCAGCATCGTAAATTGCTGATAGCGGTGGTGGACCAGCAAGGTGAACCCGTCCGGCGAGTATTCGGTCGCATATTCCGTCGACATATCGTACGTAGACAGTTGACGCCCGGAATGGGTGGGCGCTGGTGTCGTGCAAGCTGCCAGCAGCGAGCACGCCATCACCGCAGGGATCGTTAGAAATCTCACAGCGAAATCGCCAGTCTTGCTCATGGTGCCGCGTTCCTCAGGTATGCGCGCTTGTTTTGGGGCTGGATGGTACCAAAAACGAGGGCGCCCGAATCGGGCCCGGCCCCCGGACCTCCCGGGCGGCCAGGGATCCATGGCGACGGGGCAGGCAGGGTTCATTCACCTTGCATGGCGGGCGCTGCGGTATAGCCTGAAGTGAGGCAAGGGCAACCGACGCGTGGGCGCTACCGTGAGGCCATGCTGCATGTGCGACGGTGCATCCCCAATGTGCAACGCCTGGTCGTGCGGCTGGAAGTGCCCCCTTTGCGTGCCCCCTTGCGCATCGGCAACGGTGTCGAACATTCACGTCAGGCGCGTTGCCCAGGCAGTTCAAATGTTGAGTGCCGGGGTACCGGGACAGGGCAGCAACGACATGAATCGGGTTCTCGCATTGACACTGGTGTGCGGCCTGATCGGTGGGCTGATGGGAGGCTGTGTCTCGACGGGGGTGGAGGTCAGGCCGGAGCAACTGGAGGACTTCCTGCCGGGTTTCTCCACGCAGGAGGACGTCGTCAACCTGATTGGCGGGCCGACCTCCCAGGCAACGCTAAGCAACGGAACGACAATCCTGATCTATTCGTTTGCGAGTTCCCAGACGCACCCGGAGAGCTTTCTCCCGATCGTTGGCCCTCTGTTTGCTGGCGGCAAGATCCGGTCGTCGACGGTGCTGTTCGAGTTTGACGCGAACGGTGTTCTCAGGAGCGTGCGCAGGGCGACCTCCAGCGGGGCGTCGGGCTTGAGCGTATTGCCGCCCTGAAAACGGGGGCGAAGTCAGACGGCCCTGGCCGGTTCCGGACCCGCCAGGGGGGCGAAAGAGCGGAGAATCAACTCCGCCCGGGTTCAACGATCGAGAAACGGCTTGAGCTTGTCGGCCCGGCTGGGATGCTTGAGCTTGCGCATCGCCTTGGCTTCAATCTGGCGAATTCGCTCGCGGGTGACGTCGAATTGCTTGCCGACTTCTTCCAGCGTGTGCTCGGTGCTCATATCCAGGCCAAATCGCATCCGCAGGACCTTGGCCTCGCGCGGCGACAACTCGTCGAGGGCCGATTCGATCTGGGCGCGCAGGCCGGACATAATGGCGGCTTCTGCCGGCGAACTGGCCGCATCATCCTCGATCATGTCGCCCAGCGTCGCGTCGCCGTCGTCGCCCACCGGCGTTTCAAGCGAAATCGGCTGCCGCGCGATCTTGAGCATCCCGCGTACCTTTTCCTCGGACATCTCCATACGCTCGGCCAACACGGCCGGATCGGGTTCCTGCCCGGTCTGCTGCAGGATCTCCCGCGAGATCCGATTGAGCTTGTTGATGGATTCGATCATGTGGACCGGCACACGAATCGTCCGGGCCTGATCGGCCAGCGCCCGCGTCACGGCCTGACGGACCCACCAGGTGGCGTAGGTCGAGAATTTCCAGCCGCGCCGGTATTCGAACTTGTCCACGGCCTTCATGAGGCCGATATTGCCCTCCTGGATGAGGTCCAGGAACATCATCCCCCGGTTCACGTATTTCTTGGCAATGGAAATGACGAGCCGCAGGTTGGCTTCGATCATCTCGCGCTTGGCTTGCCGCATTTTCAGCTCGGCGGCGCTCATCTGGCGGTTGATCTGCTTGAGCTGCTGCAGCGGTAGCGCAACCTTTGTTTCGATATCGATGAGTTTCTGCTGGCCTGCCTGGATGGCCGGCAGGTGCCGTTCGAGTGCCGGGCCAAACTCGCGCGACGTGGCGGCGGTGCGGCGCGTCCATTCCAGGTCGGTTTCGTTGCCAGGGAAGGATGCGATAAAGGCCTCGCGCGGCATGCCGCAACGTTCGACCGCAATTTCCAGGATGCTGCGCTCGATGGTCCGCACCGCGGCCACCTGGTCGTGCACGCTCGCACACAGGCTGTCGATCATCTTGGCCGTAAAGCGGATCGGCGCCAGTTCGCGCTGGATGTCCTCGCGCACGCGCGCGATGGCGGCGGAGCGCGCCTCGCCCGTCACGGGGCCCTCGGGCACCTGTTCGAACAGCGCACGAACGCGCGCAAAAATCACCAGGCTGTCGGCCGTGAGCTGTTCGAGGCGGGCGGCGTTCGCTTTTTCCGAATCCCCGCCGCCAGCGTCGTCCTCTTCATCGTCCGATGCGTCGTCGGCGTCATCCGACGCGTCGGCGTCGGCATCGTCGGCAGCCGCCGTCGCGTCATCAGACATCTCACCATCTTCGGTGGCAGGGCTGTCCGCGGGGTCGCTGATACCGTCGACCAGTTCGTCGATGCGCAATTCGCCGGCGACGATGCGGTCCACATCGGCCAGGATCATGGACACCACGGACGGGCAAGCGGCGATGGCCTGGATCATGTCCTGGAGGCCACTTTCGATGCGCTTGGCGACACCGATTTCGCCGGCACGGGTCAGCAGTTCGCTGGAGCCCATTTCGCGCATGTACAGCCGGACAGGATCCGTGGTACGGCCAAATTCCGAATCGACCGTCGAGAGTGCCGCTTCCGCTTCTTCGTCCGCCTGATCATCGGAGGTGGTGGACGGGGCATCGTTCAGCAGGAGCGTTTCGGCATCCGGCGCCTGTTCGTACACGGACACGCCCATGTCACTGAACGTGCTGACGATGGTGTCCATCGCTGCCGGCGTCACGTTATCCGGCAGGTGGTCGTTGATATCCGCGTGGGTGAGATAGCCGCGTTCCCGGCCGAGTGCGATCAGCGCGCGCATCTGCCCCTGACGCTCTGCGTCCTGGCGGGCGATGGACGCCTTGTCCGACAGCGCGCCCGTGGCCGGCGTCTTGCCCGTGGGCCGACGGCGGTTGGGCTTGGCGCTGACCGGAATCAAGCTGGAGGGTTCAAGGTCGCGATCCGGATGAGTCAATACGTGCTCCTGGGCAGGTGGCCGCCGATTGCCGCGGCCATGAGACTGGCGTTGTGCCTGCGGGGGGTGCGGACAAATCGTGGACGGCGCACAGGCCGGCGCCTGGGCTGTCGAGGCCAGCATGCCCTCCCGCAGCCACCAGTGTGCGCAAAATTTTCGAATCGCGCATGATACTGGCCGCGCTGGTGCGGTGCAATATGCCCGGGCGGTGATGCCGTGGCCGCCACATGTCACAGCGGAGCCAGCAGGCGGCGCATCTTCACTACACTTTCAGGATAGTGGCCAGCGCGGGCAATGGCCGGTGCGGCAGGCATATGTGCGGTACGGCAGCCAAAACGCACAGCAAATACGCGGCCAGAAAGGGGCGGGAGCACGCCGCCCAGCCGGGAGGGGCAGCATGGACGGCAAGAACGCAAAGCCTGTGGCGTTGGCGTTACAGGGCGGCGGCATGCATGGCGCCTTCACCTGGGGCGTCCTCGACCAACTGCTTGAGGACGGCAGGCTTGCCATCGAGGGCGTGAGTGCCACCAGCGCTGGCGCCATGAATGCCGTCGTGCTCGCCAATGGGCTGCGGCGTGGTGGCCCGGCGGGCGCGCGCGAGGCGCTGCATACGTTCTGGCTGGCCATCGCCGAATCGGCGCGGCGCTACAGCCCCCTGCGATGGATCCCATGGATCAAGGGCAGCCATAGCTTTGGATTGAACTACTCGCCGCTGTATGCCGTGGCCGATATGGCGCTGCGGGTACTGTCCCCTTACCAGTTCAATCCGTACAACATGAATCCGCTGCGCGATGTGCTCGAGCAGCAGGTGGATTTCGAGGGGTTGCGCCAGCAGTGCCCGATCCGCTTGTTCCTGTGCGCGACCAATGTCGAGACCGGCCGGATTCGCCTCTTCTCCGGCGCGGATGTGTGCGTCGAGGCGGTGCTGGCATCCGCCTGTCTGCCAACACTTTTCCAGGCGGTGAGCATCGAAGGGCAGTATTACTGGGATGGCGGCTACGTCGGCAACCCGGCGATCTTTCCGCTGATCTATGAATGCGAGACGCGGGACGTGGTGATCGTGCACATCAATCCGATCATTCGCCGGGGCGTGCCCACTACGGCCGCCGACATCCTCAACCGGCTCAATGAAGTCAGCTTCAATTCGTCGCTGATGCGCGAAATGCGCGCGATTGCCTTTGTGACTGCCTTGATCCAGCAGGGCCGGGTGGACGGGGACGACATGAAGGAGATGTTGATTCACTCGATCCGATCCGACGACACCATGGCCGCGCTGCATGTGTCGAGCAAATACAACGGCGATTGGTCGTTCCTGTGCCAGTTGCGCGATCAGGGCCGGGCGCAGGCCGAAGCATGGCTTGCGCGGAACTACGAGAGCATCGGCCAGCACTCGAGTATCGACATCAAGGCAGAGTTCCTTTGAGCGGCGACGATGGGTCCGGGAGTGACGGCTGGTCCATGCGCCATGCCAGATTCCGGCGGGCGCGGGTTTCATAGCGGTTGTAAAACGGCTCGGTCAGATAGATGCGCGGTCGCGCCAGCAGTGAACCGAGGAATGCCCGTTCGCGGCGGTCATAGGTCACCGCATCGAGATCGGGACGCTCCGCACGCAAACGCACGGCATCGCCGCAGAACCATGGGCGCGGATAGCCGAGCACCGCCAGGTCGATGTCGACCACAAAACAGCCTGCGGCGTCCGCTGGCGCGTGGGTATGCGACGTGTCGAGAATCAAGCGCGCGACGCGTTCGATCCCGGCAATGCCATTCCCGACGTCCGGCTCACCGTCGATCCCGGCCCCTGCCCCGTCTCTGGCGGTTTGCCGGAGCCATTCTGCACTGCGGTCTTCGTTGTCGGTGGCGCCAGGGGTGTAGACCACGTCGTGATACCAGAGCGCCAGTTCCACGGCTTCGGCATCGCCGTCGGCGATTGCGCTGCGTGCCCAGTCCAGGTCGCGCAGACACCGCCGGACATGCTGCAGCGTGTGATAGTGCCGCGCAGGCTCCGCATAGCGGGCGGCGAGCGCTGCATAGACCGCCTCGGCCTGACTGCCGCCAGCGCGCGACCACAATGCCACGAACCGGCTGTGCATCGCGTGAGCTGCTCGGGGTGCCATCACAGGGGCGGGGGCGACGGCGGGTGGCATGTGGCTAGGCGTGCGAGAGATCGAGCAGGACCTTGGCTTGCTGCCAGTCTGCCAGGTCGAAGCCTTCGGTGAAGCCGCTGAGGAGCGGGGCCAGGATCTCCCGCGCTGCGTCCGGCCGGCCTTGTTGTTGGCGCATCCCTGCCAGGCGTACAGCGGCCTGCAGCGCCAGGGCCTTGGCGCCCTGGTCCCGCGCCACCGCCATGGCCTGCTGGAAACACTCCTCGGCATGTGCCTCATGGTGGGGCAACTCCAGCATCAATTCACCCCGCAGGCGGTGCAACATGGCTTCGTCGATGCGTTCCCCGGTCTCGCGGACGAAATCCAGGGCCTCGGCGAGCGTTGCGAGACCCGCCTCGGGGGCGTCGGCCCTGCCGCAGGCTTCGGCCAGCATTGCCAGCAGATTCGGGCGCCCGAGCGACGCGCCGGTGGCGGCGTAAGCTGCCAGGCCCTGGCGGATTTGCGCGACCCCATTCTGCGGATCGCCAAGCACAGCCATTTCCCAGCCTTGCAGCACCGTCGCCCAGGCCAGGTAAATGGGAAATCCCTGTTCACAGGCCACGGCAACGGCCGCCTTCGCGTAGTCGCGGGTTTGTTGCGCCTCGCCGCAGCGCCGGTGCACTTCCGCGGCAAATATCAGGCAGAGCGCCAGATTGACGGTGTCGGGGCGCTGGCGCGCCATCGCGAGCGCCTCGTGGCAGCGGGCGCGTGCCTGGTCCGGCAGGCCCAGGTGCCAGAGGATCCAGCCCAGCGTGCTCGTGGCATGGACCGCCGGGTCGCGCCCATATCCCATCATGTAGTCGTACTGGGGGGGCTCCGGGCGTTGCAGTGCCAGCACCTGTTCCATGTGCGAGCGCGCTTGTTCCAGGTGTCCGAGCCGGAACGCCGTGGCGCCGACCACGCGATGGCCCTCCGCCAGCTGATTGGGATTTTGTGATCTCAACGCCATACCAACGAGGCGCTTTGCCAGCGGCGAAGAGACGTTGTATTGCGCCCGGAGCTGATAGAAGGCCCACAACCCGAGTTGCGCGGAAAAGTAGTATGCGCTTTGCTCGCCTTGCTCGCACAAGGCCAGCGCACGCCGGTAGGTGGCTTCCACCTCCGGGGAGGCCTGACCGCGGATGCCCATAAGGGTGGGCCCAAGCGTCAGCAACAGCGTAAGCTCCTGGCGGGCGCGTTCGGGCGTATCGGGCAGGCGTTTGATCAATTCGAGCGCCGTGTCGAGATGATGGATCGCCTCCGGTTGTGCCGACCGTTGCAGCGCCTGCTGGGCCGCGGCGTGCAGGTACTCGATTGCCTTGGGAACATTGCCGCTGAGGCTGTAGTGGTGGGCCAGCTCGCCGCAGTGGTCTTTCAGTTGGTCCGGGAACAGGGTCTCGATCGCCTGGGCCGTCCGCTCGTGCAATGCGCTGCGCCGCTCGATCAGCAGCGAGTTGGCGGCAACCTCCTGCGTGAGTGCGTGCTTGAAGGCGTATTCGACCTCGGGAAACGCGGGGCGCTCGTGGATGAAGTCCGCCGCCTGCAAGTCGGCGAGCAGCGGGCGCAACTGGCGCTCATCGGCGGCACTGACCAGCCGGACAAGGCCCAGCGGAAACTCCTTGCCGATGATGGCGAGCGTTTGCAGCAGCGCCTTCTGCGCGAGGGGCAGCCGGTCGATCCGGGCGGCAAGCACGCCCTGCACCGTGGTCGGCATATGCAACAGCGCCGGAGCCTGCGCGATGCGGTAGCTGCCCGGCTGCCCAAGCAGTGCGCCTTCCTCGACGAGCGTCTGGACCACTTCTTCCATGAAGAACGGGTTGCCTTCGGTCTTTTCCAGCACCAGACGCTTGAGCGGCGCCAGACTGCGGTCATCGCCAAGCAGCGCGGTGAGCAGGCCCTCGGCTTCGGCGGGGCCCAGCGGTTCCAGATCCAGTTGGGTGTAGCAGGGCCTGGCGCCCCAGTCATGCACGTACTCTGGGCGGTAGTTGACCAGAAGCAGGATCTGCGCTGCGGGCACGTGGTCGATGAGCAGATTGAGAAACGTCTCGGTTTCGCTATCCAGCCACTGAAGATCCTCGAAAAGCACCAGCAATGGCGCATCGCGGCTTTCCCGGACCAGCAGATGCGCAATGGCATCGAAGGTACGCTGGCGGCGCAGGACCGGGTCCATGGTGGCCAGCGCCGCGTCCGGATCGCTGGCGCCGAGCAGGTAGAGCAGGTAGGGGAGGTGCCCTTCCAGCGACCGGTCCAGCGTGAGCAGCCTGCCGGTGACCTTTTCACGGCAGCTGCGCTCGCTGTCCTGCGGGGTCATCTGGAAGTAGTTCTTCAGGAGTTCGATCAACGGGAGATAGGCGAACGCCTTGCCGTGCGAGACCGAAAACGTCTCCAGCACCCGGCAGCCTTGCTGCGAGCGCGCCTTGAACTCATGAAACAGCCGCGACTTGCCCACTCCGGCCTCGCCGCGCACGCCGACAATCTGCCCATGTCCGGCACGGGCCCGCGCCAGGGCGTCTTGCAACCGCTGCATTTCATCCGCGCGGCCGACAAACCTTGCCAGACCGCGGTGCGCTGCGATCTGCAGCCGGGTGCGCATGGCGCCTAGCCCCTGGACTTCGTAGACGCCAAGCGGGTCTCGCACGCCTTTGACCTGTGTGGTACCGAGGGCCTTGAACTGGAAATACCCTTCGGCCAGCTTGTGCGTCGAAGGGCTGACCAGGATCGACGCGGGTGTGGCGATCCCTTCCATCCGGGACGCGATGTGGATCGTATGTCCCACCGGATCGTAATCAGTGTGGAGATTGTCCTTGCGGATCGAGCGCACCACCACCTCGCCGGTGTGGATACCCACCCGAATCTGCAGCGGGACGCCTTGTTCGAGGCGTATCCGGTCGCTGTGACGGCGCATCGCCTCCTGCATCCTGAGCGCCGCGTACAACGCCCGCAGCGCGTGGTCTTCGTGGGCGATCGGGGCGCCAAACAGTGCCAGGATGCCGTCGCCAAGAAACTTGGCGACGTAGCCTTCGTAGTGATGCACGGCTTCCATCATCAGCGTCACCACCGGATCAATCAGGCGCCGCGCCTCTTCCGGGTCGAGATCCTGGATCAACGCCGTGGAGCCCGCCATGTCCGCAAAGAGCGCCGTAATCGTCTTGCGCTCGCCGCCAATGCCGCCGCGGGCTTCCATGGCCGCCTGCTCGGCAAGGATGCGCTGCGCCAGATGGGGTGGCGTGTAGTGAACCGGGGCAAGCTCGCGGGCGTGGCCGGTCGCGCCGGGGCCGACGGTTGTGCCGGCTTCGGAGATTGCGGAGATTGCGGCAACTGTGCCGGCGGGATCGTTCGCTTGGGCAGCGGTGGCCTGCGCGTGAGTCAGTAGCGTACCACAGGCCCGGCAGAACCTTGCCGTGGGGCTGGCGCTTTCGCCACAGTGCGGGCATCGCCGGCCAAGCGACGCCCCGCATGCCTCGCAAAACTTCGCGCCTGCAAGGTTATCGAAGTCGCATTCGGCGCAGTGCATATCGCCTCCCACCTGCATGCTCCGGATCCATTCATTAGACGCGGGATCTGTGCCGCGAGCAAGGCAGGGCGTGCGTTTTCGGGTTGAGCTACCGGGGTCGCGGTGCCAGAATTCCTGTGCAGACTCGCACGGGTTGGCGTGGCCCCCCTTGCAGCGCGCGCAGGAGGGCCCGGCACGGATGCCGGGCGATGTGGACCAGGACGAGATCCGGCATGGACCAGGCTGGGGTGGATCAACAAGCGCCAGGCGACGCCTCGTTGGGGTCGGTGATGTTTGCCGATGTCAGCGGGAGTACGCGGCTGTACGAACTGGCGGGCGACGCAGCGGCCCTGGCCGCCATTGGCCGCTGCATGCGGGTGATGACGTCGTGTGCCGGCGCCTGGCAGGGCCAGGTCATCAAGACCATCGGCGATGAGCTTATGGTCATGTTCCCATCGGCAGACAAGGCGCTGCTGGCAGCCATTGACATGCAACTGGCCGTCTCGGAACTGGCGCCGGTGGCCGGGGTGGCGATGTCAGTCCATATCGGGCTGCACCATGGGCCGCTCCTGCGCGAGGCATCGGGCGACGTGTTCGGCGACACCGTGAACCTCGCGGCCCGGCTCACCACCCTGGCGTCGCGCGGGCAGGTCATCACCAGCAAGGAGACGGTGGGGCACCTGTCGGCCAGTGTGCAGCAGCGCACACGCAGCCTGTATCCGATCCGGGTGCGCGGGCGGGATCAGCCCGTGGAGCTGTTCGAGGCGATCTGGCAAGAGGGGACCGACCTCACCCTGGTCGCCGAGCCGAGTCAGCGTGCCGTCGCATATGGCTTTCTCACGCTGCGTTATCGCGAAACGCTGGTGGAAATGACCGCGGAGTCAGCACCGGTAACCCTCGGGCGCGATGGCAGCATGACCATCGTCGTCGCGGATCGGCGTGCCTCGCGCTTCCAGGCAGTCGTCGAGCCGCGCGCGGGGCGGTATGTGCTGGTCGACAGAAGCTCGAACGGCACCCATGTCAGTGTTGACGGTGAGGCGCCCTTCGTCCTGCGTCGTGACGAGATCGCGCTACGTCGCCACGGATGGCTGACATTTGGCGAGGCAGCCGGCCCAAGCGACGAGCGCGTCGAGTTTTTCCTGCAAACCGATCAGGGTTGAGTGCTGGCGGGCTGGCCGATGCTTCACGCCATCCCGCGCACCGCGTGCCGTCATTGCGTCTGCCGACGATCAGTTGTAGCCCAGGACGGCAATGGCCGAGATATCGGGCCGATCATTGGAATTGTCGATCAGTACCTCGGTCGGCGTCCGTTGCCTTCTCGGCGGCGGTGACAAATGGGCGGATCCGGGCAGGCTCGGGCGAAAGCCGGATGTCAGCGGGCGCAATGCGAAAGGGACCGCGCCGGCGAGAAGGTTGGGGCTGGCGGACTGGGCAGTGAGCATGATTTCAGGTGATCTGAAACGTTGGAAAGACTAAAGGATCTGGGTAGGCGCTGACGGGGCGGCACCGATCGCATGGGCCGGGCGGGCGCCGTGGGCATGCCGGGTCCGGCTGCGCTTGGTAATGAAGAAAACGGCCAGGACCACCGGCGCGATCAGCAGGCCCTCTGCCAGTTCGGGCTCGATGGGAAGATGCATGACGTGCAGCGCCTTGAATCCGGCCGCCGCGAGCGACAGGACATAGTAGGAGATGGCCGCGACGGACAGGCCTTCGACAGCGTGCTGGAGATGCAGCTGATTGCGCGAGGTCTGGTCCAGTCCGGCGAGCAATCGGGTGACGTCGCGCTCCTGGGTCAGGTTGACCCGGGTGCGCAGCAGGTCCACGGCGCGGGCAATGCGCGCGGCAAGCTGCTCATGCCGCATCCAGACGCTCTTGCACGTCTCCATGGCCGGCGCGAAGCGTCGCTCCATGAATTCGGAGATCATCGGCATGCCCTCGATGCGTTGCTCCCGCAATTCCTGAATGCGCGCGAGAACGAGCCGCTCATAGGCCCACGACGCGCTGAAACGCCCGCCATGCTCGGCGAGCGACTCCACCCGGGCGGCCAGATCCGTCAACTGCACCAGCAGTTCCGCGTCGTTTTCCCCTGCACGTTGCGTGTTCATGTTGCGCATGAGCGCCTGGAGCGCGGCGTGGATCTCGTCAAGGTCGCCACCCATGCTCCGCGCAACCGGTAGGGCAAGCAGCGCCATCATCCGATACGTCTCGATCTCGTAGAGCCGTTGCAGGAGCCTGCCGCCTTGCTCCTCCCGGAAGTCGTCGTCGATGGCAAGGATGCGCATATGACCGTCCGCACCAATACTCCAGTCGCTGAACACCTTGCCGCCGTCCAGCACGTGGCTGCCGACGAGCGTAGGGCCAGCCAGCCAGTCGCGCAGATGGGCGCAGACGGCCTCGCCTGCGCCGGCCGGCAGCAGTTCCATGCGCAACGCATGAAAGCGCATGCCTCCCAGCATCTCGATCCATTGCGGCGGCACGCCCCGGATGGCGAGATCGTCAAAGTACGCCCGGTCGCTGCGCGGCGCCACAAACGTAAATGTCGAGAATTCGGTGTGTCGCTCCCACTTCAGATGCCAGCCGAAGGCCGATTGCGCCGCGTAGTGCCGGGCGCCCGACGGCGGCGAGGCCATGCCGGTCTCCGCGCATAGCGCGCGCAGCAGGCGCTCATGCACTGCCGGGTTGCTCTCGGTGTAGATGGCGTAGTGCGTGACCGACGCGCTGCCAGTCAGGCGCAGGAACGGACGGGCATGCAGTTCCGCGGCCAGCGAGGCACGCAGGGGATGATCGAGTAGGGCGGCGGGTTTGCCTGGGGTATTCATGCAGGGGCGCTTGATGTTGGGCGAAAGCAGCGGGGGCGATGAAAAGAGCGACTGGGTCGCGCCTTCACATCCGTCTTTCCATCCCCCGTGCAAGCAATATCGCATGGGCATTGCGACAATAAAAACGCATAATATTGATCGTTACGTTCAGTTTTCCTGATACCTATGAAGACCCTGGATCATGATGTGCTCGCGACCGTGGTCGCCATTGCAGAGACCGGCAACATGAGCCGTGCCGCGGAGGCGGTCAACCGGTCGCAGTCGGCCGTCAGCATGCAGATCAAGGCCCTTGAGGAATCGCTGGGCCGGCAGCTTTTCGTGAGGCGTGCACGCAGTGTCGCGTTGACGCACGAGGGCGAGGTCCTGTTGGGGTTTGCCAGACGGATGTTGTCGCTGCGCGACGAAGCCTGGGCGGCGGTGGTGCGCCCGGAGGTGACCGGCAAGGTCGTGATCGGCGTCCCTGACGACTATGCGTCGTCGCTGCTGCCCTCGGTGCTCAAGAAGTTCTCGGCTTCCTACCCGAAAGTAGAAATCCAGGTCATGGGATTGCCCAGCAGTGCCCTGGGGCCGCTGGTCAAGGACGGAACGGTCGACCTGGCCTGCGGCACACGGGTCAAGGGGCTATCCGGCGATTTCCTGCGACACGAGCCGATGGCCTGGGCAGCCAAGGCGAACGGCCCAAGGATCTGGGAAGACAGGCCATTGCCGATTGCCGTGTTCATGCCGGGGAGCGTCGCGCGGGAGAACACCATCCGCAGTCTTGATCGCGCCAGGATTCCCCATCGGACGTCCTATGAAAGCCCGAGCCTGCTGGGGCTGCTGAGCATGGTGGATGCGGGCCTGGCGATTGCCGCGCTGGCCAAATGCGCGATTCCCCCGCATCTGACGCTGCTTGGGCGGTCGCACGGATTGCCGGACTTGCCACCCCTGGAACTGATTCTGGCCCGGAGTTCGAAGTCGAGGCGTCCCCCGTGTGATTTCCTTGCCGAGCAGATTTTCGAGGATCTTCAGTCAGGTGGTTGAAGGCGCCCGAACCCCGAATTCTTCATCAGGAAGGCGCTCGGCTGGGCGCTGCGCTATCGGCGAGGATTAGGCTGGACGCGCCGGAGCATGCGTCGGCGGAGGATTTCCCCCCCGCCGCCAGGACGCTCCGTGCTTTGCTTTGTGCGACTGCAGGTGCGTCAAACGGGTCGGCGTGATCACGCCGACATCCGGTCAGAACAGGCGATTCAACCAGCCATGCGGGTCTGCTGCACGACCTTGCTGCAGGTCGACCAGCGCTGCCTTCAGACGTGTCGTCGTCGCGCCCGCCGTGCCGTCGCCGATGGTGAAGTTGTACTCGCGGCCCTTCACCTTGCCAATCGGCGTCACCACTGCTGCGGTGCCGCAGGCGAACGCTTCGCGCAGCCGACCGCTCTGGGCATCGGCCTGCCACTGGCCGATCGCGTACGGTTCTTCACGCACGGTCAGGCCGAGGTCGCGGGCCAGGGTGATGAGCGAATCGCGCGTGATGCCGGGCAGGATCGTGCCGGTGAGCGGCGGCGTCTGCAGGGTGCCATCGTCGAAGACGAAGAAGACGTTCATGCCGCCCAGCTCCTCGATCCAGCGCCGTTCCACGGCGTCGAGGAATACCACCTGGTCGCAGCCTTCGCGCGTGGCTTCGGCCTGGGCGAGCAGGCTGGCCGCGTAGTTGCCGCCGCATTTGGCTTCACCCGTGCCGCCGGGCGCGGCGCGCGTGTAGGCGTCGGACACCCACAGCGTGACGGCCGCCGAGGCGCCGCCCTTGAAATACGCACCCACCGGGCACGCGACCACGCAATACAGGTACTCCGCAGAAGGCTTCACGCCGAGCACGACTTCCGTGGCAATCATGAACGGGCGCAGGTAGAGCGCCGAGCCCTGGCCTGACGGAATCCAGGCGCGATCCAGCTTGACCAGCTCGCGCACGGACTCCAGGAA
Organism: Cupriavidus sp. D384; assembly: GCF_001652915.1. Lineage (GTDB taxonomy): Bacteria > Pseudomonadota > Gammaproteobacteria > Burkholderiales > Burkholderiaceae > Cupriavidus. The sequence goes on along the minus strand of NZ_BBQI01000020.1, from coordinate 38,626 downwards.
CAGTTCCTCGGGAAGCGCGGGCATCGCCAGGCGCCGGGCGGAGTTCTGGAAGCGGCGCGCATTGGCATCCGGGCGGAACAGTGCGCCGCCGCCGTCCGGCAGGCGGTATGCCTTCAGCCCCTCGAAAATTTCCTGCGCGTAATGGAACACCAGCGTGGACGGATCGCACTGGATGGGGCCGTGCGGGCCGATCTTGGCATCGTGCCAACCCTTGCCCTCGGTGTAGCGGATGGTTGCCATGTGATCGGTGAACACGCGGCCAAACGCCGGGTTCTCGAGCAAGCTGGCGCGCTCGGTCGAGGATACGGGATTCGCACTCTGTTCAATGGACAGAGTGGCCTGGACAACGGTGTTCATAGGGATCTCCATGAGGGCAGTGTGTGCATTGCACGCTAAGACCCGTATTTTGCGCCAACCGCGGAGCTTTTGGGGGGGGCGGAGTGGGCCATGCCGATCTTTTTCATGCGCCCATGACGGCGGACTGAGCCGACGCACCGGGCGGTGCCTGGGCGCGGCCGCTCCATGCCCGGGGGTGGCGGGGCTCAGGCGCAGAGGTCTCCCCGGGGCCGGTGGCCGGCAGACGGCCGATGTCCCAAATTAGCAAATGAATGTCCCAGATAAGCAAGCCGGTCGGCCGGAGGCTGCAGATACTGGATGCACAGAACACGATGAACCAACCCGCGGATTCACCGGACTGTGCAGGAGACATGACAATGAAAATCAGGCAAATCACCCCGGCCATCGGGGCCGAGATTTCTGGGGTCCATCTGGGCGAGGCGTCACGCGATCCATCGCTTTTCGCGGCGATCAAGGCGGCGCTCCTCGCGCACAAGGTGCTCTTCTTTCGCCGCCAGGACATCACGCGTGCCGAGCACGTGGCGTTTGCCGGACGCTTTGGCAAGCTGGAAGACCACCCGGTGGCGGGGAGCGACCCCGAGCATCCGGGCCTTGTGCGCATCTACCGGAGCGACAACCCGCACAGCTACGAGAACAATTATCACTGCGATGGCCTGTGGCGCCCCAATCCGGCCATGGGTGCGGTACTGCGCTGCATCGAATGCCCCGAGATTGGCGGCGACACCATCTGGGTGAACATGGTCAAGGCGTACGAGGAACTGTCCGAGGACGTCCGGCAGAAGATCATTGGCCTGCGTGCCAGGGCGAGCATCGAGCACAGCTTTGGCGCGGTCATGACCGCCGAGGCCCGGGCGAAACTGGCACTGGAGCATCCTTCGGTCGAGCACCCGGTGGTGCGCACCCATCCCGAGACCGGCGAGAAGATCCTGTTTGTCGGGGCGGGCTTCAGTACGCATTTCACCAACTACAGCACACCGGCCAACGTGCGTCATGGCATCGACAAGGCGCCGGGCGCTTCCTTGCTGCTCAACTACCTGATCAGCCGCGCCACCATTCCCGAATACCAGGTGCGCTGGTCCTGGCAGCAGGGCGATATCGCCGTATGGGACAACCGCTGCACGCAGCACTATGCCCTGAACGACTACTGGCCCGCACCGCGCAAGATGGAACGCGCCGGCATCGTGGGCGACATCCCCTACTGATCCGACCACGCCCTGCCACTCTTACCCGGATTGCCCGGATTGCCTGGATTACCTGGAGCATCGACATGCATTTTCTCGACGGTCACCTCTTTCCCGAAAACCAGCCGCCCCTGATCATCACTGCCGCGCCTTACGCCCCTGGCTGGGTGCCCTCCGACTTTCCCGAGGACATTCCGCTGACGATGGACGAACAGATCCAGAAAGCCGTCGATTGCTATGACGCCGGCGCGACGGTGCTGCACTTGCATGTGCGAGAGCTCGACGGCAAGGGCAGCAAGCGGCTGTCCAAGTTCAACGAACTGATTGCCGGCGTACGCGAGGCGGTGCCGGAGATGATCATCCAGGTGGGTGGTTCGATCTCGTTCGCCCCAGAAGACGAAGGGCAGGCCGCCAAATGGCTGTCGGACGATACCCGCCACATGCTCGCCGACCTGGACCCCAGGCCAGATCAGGTGACGGTGACCGTCAACACCGCGCAGATGAACGTCACCGACCACGCCGAGGATGCCGACTTCCGGGGCACCTCGCGCGAGGACATGGCGCTGTTCAATGCCTACAAGAACATGACCGTGCCCGCCAATCCCGGGTGGGTGGAGGAACACGTGCGGCGCCTGACTGCCGCCGGGATTCAGAGCCAGTTCCAGTGCTACAACATCAACAGCTTCGAATCGGTCGAGCGATTGATGCGCCGGGGCTTCTACAAGGGTCCGCTGGTCCTGAACTGGGTCGCCATCGGGGGTGGGATGGATACGCCTAGCATCTACAGTCTTGCCAACTTCATGCGCGCCGTGCCGGATGGCGCGGTGGTCGCGGTCGAGAGCAACGTGCGAAACGTGCTGCCGGTCAATGTGATGGGGATCGCGATGGGGCTGCACGTGCGGTGTGGCACCGAGGACGTTCTCTGGAACCCGACGCGCACCGCCAGGCAGGGCACTGTCAGCCAGATCGAGCAATTGGTGCGTATCGCGCGCGAGATGGGCCGGGAGATCGCGACGGCCAGGCAGGCGCGCGAGATCTGCCAGATTGGCGTGTTCCATGACTCCGTCGAGGAATCCTTGCGGGCCAATGGCTTCGCCCCGAACCGCAACGGGGGCAACCAGGGCTTCCTGCACAAGACGCAGTGACAACACGCAGCCGATGACAAGGAGACCGTCATGCAACACTGGATCATCCATGCGCGCCGCGCGCTCGGGCGGGCGGCCGTGCTCGGCGCGGCGCTGTTTGCCGCAAGCGCTGTCCATGCCGCCGACTGGCCAACGAAGCCGGTGCGGATTCTGGTGGGCGCGCCGCCCGGAGGAACCGCAGATATCATCGCCCGCCTGCTAGCCCACGCATTGCAGCGTCCCCTCGGGCAACCGGTGATCGTCGACTACAAGTCGGGGGCCGCCGGCACCATCGCGGTCCAGACCATGCTGTCGGCGCCGCGCGATGGCTACACCTTCCTGCTTATCCAGAAGGGCATTGCCTCGGAAGTCCCGCTGGCCATCAAGGTGTCCTACGACCCGTTCCGGGATATCGTGCCCATCGCGCAGCTGACGCGGCAGGGGCTGATACTGGTTGGCAACCCTGCGCTGCCTGCCAGGAGCCTGGCCGAACTGGTCAGCCATATCAAGGCCAACCCGGGAAAACTGGACTACGCGTACTTTGGCATCGGCCTGCGTGGTCAGACGATTGGCGTGCAGTTCAACCAGCTGGCGGGTCTGGATACCGGCGCCGTGAGCTACAAGGGATCGCCCCCGGCGCTGCAGGACGTCATGGGAGGGCAGGTTCCGCTGATGTTCGACGGTCCGGCAACCTCGTTGCCGTTCATCAAGGCGGGAAAGCTGCGTGCCTACGCGGTCGCCTTTCCAAACCGGATATCGGCGCTCCCCAATGTGCCGACCTTCTCTGAGCTGGGCTATCCCGAACTCAATGAGGTGGGATGGATGGGGCTATGGTCCGCCCCGGGTGTGCCACCCGCGGTGGTTGCCAGGATGCGTGATGCGACGCTCAGCGCGCTGCAGTCGCCGGAGCTGCGACGCCAGATCCAGGATCTTGGCATGGAGGTTGGCACCGCCGCGACCCCCGACGAGCTCGCCGCGGATGTCCGGGCATCCCATGAGCGCCAGAGCAAGCTGTTGCGCGCCATGCATTTCACGGCGCAATGATGGTGGAGCAGGAGGACAACGAATGAAAGCAGCACGTGTATTTGCGGGCGCCGATGGTGGCCGGCTGGCCGTCCAGGACATCGCCATGCCCGTCCCGGGCCCTCATGAGATGTTGATTCGCGTTCGCGCGTCGGGCATCAATCTAGGGGAGATCAAGTACCTGCGCGAACACCGGATGGGCGACCCGATGACGGCGGGCGTCGAATTTGCCGGTGAAGTGGTGGAGGTGGGCGATCAGGTTGACGGCTGGCGGGCAGGGGACCGGGTGATGGGGCATGGCCGTGGCTGCCATGCCCAGTACGTCGTGGCATCTCCGCTCGCGCTCATGCCAGTGCCGGACGATGTGTCATGGGTCGATGCGGCGGCGTTCCCCAACGTGTTCATCACCGCCCACGATGCGCTGGTGAGCAATGGTGAGCTGAAACCGGGCGAAACAGTGTTTATCAATGGTGCGTCGGGCGGCGTGGGCATGGCGGCGACGATGACAGCCAGGGCGTTGGGCGCCGGGTGCGTGATCGTTTCGTCGCGCTCGGCGCAGAAGCTCGAACGCTTGGCCGCGTTTGGCGCCGACGTGGGCATCGACGCTTCGCGCGACGTCCAGCGCGAGTCCATCATGGCGGCCACGGACGGGCGCGGCGTGGATGTCATCATCGACACCATCGGTGGCACGGTGTTCGAAGAGAACGTCAGCTGCCTCGCGGTGAAAGGGCGCCTGGTCAACCTTGCGCGGCTGGGTGGGGGCCAGTTCGGACGCACCGATATCAACCTGCTTTGGCTGAATCGGCTCAAGCTGATAGGGGCTACATTTCGCACACGTACGGAGTCCGAACGCCTTGCGTGCATCCAGGCGTGTGCGCGGGATCTGATGTCGCATTTTCGCGCGGGCCGCCTCCGGCTGCCCATCGACAGGACGTTCCGGCTGGATGCCATCGCGGATGCGTACGCGTATCTGGCACGCAGCCAGCATATGGGAAAGATTGTCCTTACGGCCGACTGATGGCGGGAGCGGGGCGGCGGCGAGGGCCGGTGGCGCCGGTCGGCGCCTGCGCTTGCCCCTGCCGGCGCCATTGCGTAACGCTGCAGCCAAATTCGGCGCGGAACCAGTGGCTGAAGCTACTCTGGTTCGAGAATCCCAGCAGGCTGGCGATTTCGCCAATCGGCTGGTCGCTCTCGGCAAGATGGCGCATCACGAGTTCCGAACGCACTTCATCGAGCAACTCCGAAAACGTTTGTCCAGCGGCACTCAGATACCGATGTAGCGTGCGGCGATCTACGCGCAGGTGGCGCGCAACCTGTTGCGCGGTGCACCGCCCGCCCGGGAGCAGCGCCATGATCAGTTCCCGGCAGGATTCGCGCGTGCCGCCACTGCGGTTCCGTAGTGCGGCTTCCAGATAATCGCGCGCGAGTTGCGTGGCGCCCGAATGGTCTGGGGTGCGCGGTTTCTGAAGGTCGGCGGTTGCACACACCAGTCCATTGAACGGCTGATTGAACATCGGCTTGCGGCCAAAGAACGCCTGGTGTGCGGTCACGCTGGCCGGGGCGCGATGGGTGAAACAAACCTGCAACGGGCGCCACTGCGGGCCGATCAGTTCGCGCAGGATGCGAAACATCATGCCAACGGCCAATTCCATGGCCTGGCGTGTCGCATGACCGGGAGTTGGCAGCAAATCCTCGCGAATGATCACCGTCTGGCCCACGTCCTCCACATGCGTGACAAGCGACGTGCTCAGCAGCTTCAGGTACCGGCAGAGCGTGTCGAGCCCCTGGCGCGGGGAGGGCGCCTCCTTCAGCACCAGGCTGATCGGCCCCAGGTTGGAGAACGTGCGGCGTGCGGCCATCTGCAACGCGAAGTCCTCCATGCCGGTCGCGATCACGGTGGCTTCCAGCAATTCGCGCAGGGCGCTGCTTGGAATCAGGGTCTCGGGATCCTTCAGCAGCCGTGCCGAGAGGCCGGCCCCGCGCAGCAGGGCCGCCGGATCACGGCCGAGCGACTCCACCAGCTCGACGTAGCCGCTGAGCGTGGCGCTGCGGACGAGCCGCCCTACGTTTGACATGGCGTGACCCCCACATGGTCGGACGGACGAGAGTATGCATCAACTCGTGATCCGGCTCACGCGGGTCGACGGCGACCGGCATCCATCCGGGGATAAAAAATGCGATTAACCGCCAGGCATATCAATCGCCAACGTGCGGTTCCCGGTAACACCGGCCTGCAGAAGCGGGGGCTATGGAGTGACCGCGTCGGTAGCGGCCAGCGGTGCACCGGAGGGGACGGACTGGCGCAAGAAAAAAATAAGGGCGGCAGATGCCGCCCTTATCCTGGACCGTGTGCAGCGTTTAAGCCGATGCGACCACGGTTTCAACTGCCGGTGCCTGCACCGTGGCGGCGGGCTTCACGCTCGTTGCCTTTGCGCGGCGGACCTTTGCGACCGGCTTCGCGGCGGCCTTTGCAACCTTGGGAGCTGCTGCCTTGGGAGCTGCTTTCGGGGCGGCCTTCGGAGCTGCCTTCACAACCTTGGCCGGCTTCGCGGCCTTGACGGCCTTCGTCGGCTTGGCAGCGGCCTGCGGCTTGCTGGCTTTCTTCGAGGCCGCAGCCTTCACCACCGGCTTTGCCTTCGCTTTTGCCTTGGCGGCTGCTGCCTTTTCCTTGGCCGCTGCAATCTTTTCCTTGGCTGCGAGCTTTTCTGCAGCATGCGCAGCGCGTGCCGATTCCTTCAGCTTCTTCAGATCAGCCGCCGCCTTCACGATGGCCTTCTTGCCGGCAGCAACCTGCTTTGCTAGATCGGCGCGAAGCTTGTCGAGTTGCTTCTGGGCAGCCTTCACTTCGCGATCAAAGGCGCTTGCCTTCTTGGCGGGTGCTGCGGCGACTTTCTTCGGTGCACGTTTGGCTGCGGTTGCTGCGACTTTCTTGATGGCCATGCTGGTAAAACTCCGTAGATTGGTTTTCGACGGAGGCGGAGTGTATCAGCGAACAGTTGAGGCGACTATGTGTGCATGGCAAATTTGTTGTGCCCGGCGCAGAAACCTGCCGTGAATCTGACGCCTTGAAAATGGTAGGCTGTCAGCACGGGGCCGGCTCAAGCCGTGATGATGACCGGCCTGAACCGGGGCGACCCAAGGGAGAATCGACATGGCCAGGAAAACCGACGAACAGGTTGCCGCAGAAATCGCAGCCTTGAAAGAACTCCAGCCATTGCTGCCGCAGAGGGCTCGCCAGGCCGTCGATGCGGCTCTGAAGGTGCTCGAAGGCGACCTGTCGCACGACAGCGTCTACGAAATGTTCGAGGAAGGCAGCGAGGAGTTCGAAGACGCCTTTGCGGCGCGCCTGTGGCGTGACGGTGCGTCTGGCAGCGAGGCGCTATCGGTACTTTACAGAGAGCTGATCTAGCGAGCGGACGGGCGGACAGTCGCGCCAGGTACGTACGGCAGCGCAACCGCCCCCTCGCTTTCGGCCTGGCTTACTTGAGCCCGGCCTGTGCCTTTGGCCTGACCGAATCAGCGGTTCCCTGGATAAACGCCTTGATTTTCTCGACATCCTCGGGGGTCAGCTTGCCGGTGAAATCCGGCATGCCGCGCGCCATGAATGGCCCCTTGAAAACGATCTTGTCGAGATTTTCGATCATGCCCGCACTGACGAAACCAAGGTTCGGGATGTTGCCGCCGCGGTCCACGCCGGGCACGCCGTGGCACATGACACAGCTGCTGACATAGAGTCCAGCCCCGTCGTTGACCTTGGCCGGGTCGTACTTCACCCCTTGCAGGAGACCGTCGCTACGGTATTGGACGAAGTCAGGCAGCTTCGCCTTGGCGCCAAGTGCAAACGTGTAGACAGTGCCAGGGCCCTGGCGATCGGTGGCGCGCTGGGCCAGCCCATACACGCCGCCCCAGCCTACGGCAATCGAGATGTATTGCTTGCCGTCCACCTCGTAGCTGACCGGCGCCGCGATCACGCCAGTACCGGTCGGGGTCTCCCAGAGTTTGTCGCCGGTCTTCGCGTCGTAGGCCGCAAAACGCCCATCGGCCGATCCCTGAAAGACCAGATTTCCCGCCGTGGTCAACGTCCCGCCATTCCACGGAGACACCTGCTCCTGCGACCAGACCACCTTTTGCTGGACCGGATCCCACGCCAGCAGCCGGCCAAACGGATTGCTCCTGGGCGGCTCGGCGTTGAGGAACTTGGCCGTGTTCCAGCCTGTGTTGCCGCCCGGCTGCATCGGTTGTGCGCCATTGAAGGTCCACGCCTTGTCGTCCATCAGGTTGATCGGCACATGCTGGGCAGGCAGGTAGACCAGGCCTGTCACCGGGTTGAACGACATGGGGTGCCAGTTGTGGGCCCCGTATGGCCCCGGAATGGCGTCATAGGGCTTGTCGGTCGAACGTGACTCGGCGATCTCTATCGGCCGTCCGTTCTTGTCGTAGCCGCTGGCCCAGTTCACATCGACAAAGTTCCTGGCGGAGATAAATTTGCCGTTGGTGCGGTCAATCACGAAGAAGAAGCCGTTCTTCGGTGCGTGGAGGATGACCTTGCGCGGCTGGCCATCGATGGTCAGGTCCGCCAGGATCATGGGTTGCGTCGAGGTGTAGTCCCAGTTGTCGCCCGGCGTCTCCTGGTAGTGCCATTGATATTTGCCAGTGTCCGGATCGAGCGCCACGATCGACGCCAGGTACAGGTTGTCGCCACCGGCCGGACTACGCTTGCTGCGCGACCAGGGCGAGCCGTTGCCCGTGCCGATATACATGAGGTTCAGTTCCGGATCGAAGGTCATGGAATCCCAGGCCGTACCACCGCCACCGGCCTGCCACCATTTGCCTGCCGGGTCCCAGGTCTTTGCGGCCCGTTCCATCGATTCGTCCTCGAACGGTTTCGAGGGATCGCCCGGCACGGTGAACCAGCGCCATTTCTGCTGCCCCGTGTTGGCATCGTAGGCCGTGACGTAACCACGCACGCCATACTCGGCGCCGCCATTGCCAATGATGACCTTGCCCTTGAACACACGTGGTGCCCCGGTGATGGTGTACGAGAACTTGCGGTCAATGATGGTGTCCTTCTCCCAGAGCTTGCGCCCGGTGGCGGCATCCAGTGCAATCAGCCGGCCGTCGTAGGCGGCCACGAAGACCTTGCCCTGATAGAGCGCGACGCCGCGGTTGACCACATCGCAGCATCCGCGATAGCCCAGCGCGCGGTTCACCTTGGGGTCGAATGACCACAGCCGCTTGCCGGTACGCACGTCGACCGCGTGGACCACGCTCCAGGATGCCGTGACGTACATCACGCCGTCGACAACCAGCGGCGTCGATTCCACGCCGCGCGTCGACTCGAGGTCATACGACCAGACGAGGCCCAGATCCTTGACGTTCTGGCGATCGATCTGGCTCAGGCGGCTGAACCGCGTTTCCGCATAGTCCAGGCCGTAGCTGGGCCAGTCGGGGGTCTTGCTGGCATTGGCCTGGATGAAGTTGCCGTCGACCTTGGCGGTTGCCGTGCGGATCCGCGCCACCGGCGTAGCGGTTGCGCTGCGGGTCGAGCGCGCCGTTGGTGCATTTGGTGAATCTGGTGCGGTTGGGGCAGGGGTGGCGTACGCCACGGATGTGGCCAGCATGCTCGCCGTTATCGTAATGGCGCAGAAATGCAAACGGGGCCGCTTCGCGCGTTGCGTCATCTTGTCTCTCTCCTCAAGGTTCTTCTTGTGCTGCGTTTCTTGTTGTTTCGAGGGAGAACGGCCCAGCCGCCGCCCCCCGCGTGCTGCCATGCTCTCAGTACGCCATGCAAACCGACTTCAATTCTGTATAGGCCTCGATGGCCGAACGGCCGTGTTCGCGGCCGACGCCCGACGCCTTGTAGCCACCAAATGGCATGTTAGGGTCGACGACGTTGTGGCAATTCACCCAGACCGTGCCAGCCTCGATCCCATCGACCAGCCGCTGCACGGCGCCAAGGTTGTTGCTCCAGACGCTGGCGCCCAGTCCGTATTCGGAGCGGTTGGCCGCCACCAGCACGGCATCGAGATCGTCAAACGGCATGGCGACGACCACAGGGCCGAAGACCTCCTCTCGCACGATTTCAAGGTCACGGCTTGCACTGTTGGCGACGACAGTGGGTCGCACGAAGTAGCCATCGCGCTCGACACCGGCGCCGCCTGCCACGATTTATGCCCCTTCCCGCCGGCTGGTGGCAATCATGCCCACCACCTTGTCGCGATGGCGTGCTGAGACAAGCGGTCCCATCTGGCTGGCCGGGTCGAGGCCAGAGCCCAGCACCATGGCGTCGGCCACCTTGGCAATGCCTTCCACGACGTGGTCGAAGTGGCGGCGTGACACATACAGCCGCGAGCCGGCCGTGCAGACTTGCCCCTGGTTGAAGAAGATCGCCGCCGACGCACCCTGGATGGCTGTGGCCGGGTCGCAATCGTCGAGGACGATGACCGGGCTCTTGCCGCCCAGCTCGAGCGACACGCGTCGGATATCCTGGCCGCAGCGCGCGCCGATCAGGCGTCCGACCTCGGTGGATCCCGTGAAGGTCACCTTGTCCACGTCCGGATGGGCGACCAGTGCCGCCCCGGCGACACCGTCGCCCGTCAGGATATTGAGGACACCGGGCGGGAAGCCCGCTTCCAGCGCCAGTTCACCAAGCCGGATAGCGGTAAGCGGGGTCTCCTCGGCTGGCTTGAGCACCACTGTGCAGCCGCAAGCGAGTGCAGGGGCGATCTTCCAGACGGCCATCAGCAGCGGGAAGTTCCACGGCACGATCGCGGCGACCACCCCGACCGGCGCGCGCCGCGTGGAAGCGTTGTAGCGGGTGCCGGGCGGGAAGGGCATGGAAATCTGGAAAGTCTGGCCGTCGATCTTGGTGGCCCAGCCCGCCATGTATCGCAACCATTGGGCGCTGCCGCCCACGTCGAGGCCATGCGCGAAAGCCAGCAGCTTGCCGTTGTTCAGCGTTTCCAGCCGAGCCAGTTCGTCAGCGTGCTGTTCAATCAGGTCGGCCAGTTTGAGTAGCAGCCGTTCGCGTTGCGCCGGGAGCATGCCGCGCCAGGCGGCACTGCGAAACGCCTGGCGGGCACTTGCGACCGCGGCGTCGACGTCGGCGGCGGCGCCGGTCGGTACATGGGCGATCTCCTGGCCGGTGGCAGGATCGAATACCGCGAATGTCTCGCCTGAGGCGGCTTGCCGCCATTGACCATCGATCAGCATCGCGCTACGGATCCCGGGGCGCGTCTCGTGCGGTGCATTCATGCTTGTCTCCTGTCGTCGTGAGGATCGACAGAAGTTAGCAACGGCCCGGTCATGCATCTTGTCTGTGCGTGCATACTGCTTGTCGCGCAGTGCACGCGCGCGTGGCTAAGGGTGTTGCAGTGCAATATTCCCGGCGCTCTTGCGCAGGCGCCATTGCGACGGCGTTACGCCAAACCTTTCATGAAACACGCGACTGAAATGGGCGGCATCGGCAAACCCCAGCCCGAACGCGATTTGCGTAATGCTGCCGCTGGCCTCGGCTGGGTCGGAAAGGCGTTGCGCCGCGCGGTCCAGCCGACGTGACTGAATATAGGCGTGTGGTGTCTGCCCGAAATCCCGGAATACGTTATAGAGCGTGCGGCGCGACACGTGGAAAGCCGCAGCAAGACGCAGTGCGGACAGTTCGGGATCGTGCAATTGCGCGTCGATATATTCGACCATGGACCGCACACGGCTTTTGCCCACGCGCTGATGCGCGGCAGCGCCGTCCGGCTCCATGGCCCCATGCAGTGCCGACTCCACCAGCGCCACCATCGAATCCTCCAATACGGCCTGGGCACGGTGGTCAAGTTGATGTCCGGCGATGGCATCGTGCAGCAAGCCGCCGAGTGCAGAGGCGGCGATTCGTGCGGTACCCATGCCGGGGAGGGCGCTGCCGCATAGTTCACGCGTTGCAGCCTGCCAGCCAAATCCGCGTGTTTGCGGCACGAGCAGTACCAGCGCGCGGCAGCCTTCCTCCATGTCGACACTGTAGGGCTGTGCGGTATCGTAAATGGACCAGTGTCCAGGGAGCAACGCCGCCTCGCGGCCGCGCTGGGCAATCACGCTGCGGCCGCTCAATTGCCAGAATATCTTGAAGTATCCGGCGTCAGACGCTTCGGCATGTCCGCGCCGGCGGGTAACGCGATGCGCCCCCACCTCGATGTCACCCACCACGCTTTCAGCGAAATGGGCCAGGTTAGCGCGGCCGTAAAAATGGCCGCCCGCGGGGCGAGAGCAATCGAGGGGCAGGAAATTGGTGCTGATCGCTTCGCCCCATTCGGCGAAGCTCGCCGCGGTCAGGGACACCGGAGACTGCAATGGGCTTTGCACTGCGCGCATCCTGGGCTCCTCCACGAAAAAGGCGGGTCAACCTGGCGACGCTAGAGCCTAATGCAAAGGCACCCTGCAGACAATGGGAACATTACCCGAGATCGCCATATCAAGGAAAGGGGCGCGATCGAATAGCGCCAATCCCACGCGAAGGGGGCCGGCATCATTTTCATTAAGCGCTTTCCAATTGGTGCGGTGCCTGATGCTGCACAGGCGTGGCATTTCTCGAAACAAATAAGAACCGTTAACAGAATCATTCACTTCCGCCAGCTTTGGGTAGCTGGAAGTATGCGTGGGGGTTCGAGTCTGAAAGGCGAACCCGGTGCCGCGTCGCAGCAAGCATGCGTAGCGCAGGGGCGGCAAGCCGCGAGGGTGGGGGAGGCCAGCAGATGAGCGATGTCGTCGCAACGATCAAGCACGAATTCCTGGAGATGTTGCCGCCCACCATTTTCTTCCTGGTGGCGCTTCATATCGTGGCGGTGATCCGCGCATTGATGGTCCGCAGCAGCGGCATCGAACTGGAGACATCGGCGTCGATCCTTCTTGCGGCGTTGATCCTCGGCAAGGCGGTACTGATTGCGAACATGATGCCGTTTATCAACCGGTTTCCGGACAAGCCGCTGATCTGGAATGTTGGCTGGAAAACGCTGATCTACATGCTGGTGGCGCTGCTCGTGCACTACCTGGAGCGGCTGTACGAATACTGGAAAGAAGCCCCGAGCCTGGCCGCCGCCAATCACACGCTGCTGGTCGAAATGAACTGGCCGCGCTTCTGGGCCATCCAGATCCTGCTGCTGACCCTCATCTTCTCGTACTGCGTTATCGCCGAGATCGTCCGTGTGGTGGGTCGCGAGCGGTTCAGGCGCATGTTCTTCGGACCGCTGCCGCAAGGATCTGGATCGCGCGCACTCGATTGAACAGGGAAGGCCGCGCATCGCCGAGCGGCCTGCCACCAACGGCTGTACATCGCTTGGAGTGTATTCATGGCACGCTTACCGGTACTTGGTTTGCTCGCTGTTGCCCTGACGGCCTGCAGTAGTGCACCCCCGTCGCCAGCCAAGGCGCCGGAGAATCCGCCGGTCGCCGCCGCGGCGCCCGCCGCCCAGGCGCCGGCGCCGAAGCCCGACGCCAATGCAGTGGACCCGGCGGTCATCAAGGCATTGCAGGACATGGGCGCGAGCCTGCAGTCCCTCAAGCAGTTCGAGGTCGGTATCAGCCTGACTGGCGAGCGCGTACTGCAGGACGGGCAGAAGCTGCAGCACACCGCGATCGCGGATCTGGACGTCGTTCGGCCCAACAAGCTGCGTGCGACGATGCGCAGCGCCCGTCTGCAGCGTGACCTGATCTACGACGGCAAGACCGTGACGCTCTACCAGCCTGAGCAGAAGTACTACTCGCAGGCCCAGTTCAGCGACAACCTCAACACACTCGTGGATCGATTGGGCGAACGCTACGGCATAGAAGTGCCGTCTGCGGACCTGTTCCTGTGGGGTACGCCCGCCGCCCCGGTCGATAACATCGAATCGGCGATGAACGCCGGACAGGACTTTATCGCTGGCGACCTGTGCAACCACTATGCGTTCAGGCAAGGTCAGTTCGACTGGCAGATCTGGATTTCTGCTGGCCCGCGCCCGCTGCCGCGCAAGCTGGTCATCACGAATCGCTCGGACGATGCACGGCCGCAGTCGGTCACGTACTACAAGTGGAACCTGAATGCGAAGTTTGGCAATGCCACCTTCGCATTCACGCCGCCGGCGGGGGCCAAGGCCGCCGAGTTCGTTCCCCTGAAGTCCCGTTAAGGAGCCCACGATGACATACGCATTCGGCAAGCATTCCCTGGTTTGCGTGACGGCGCTCGTCCTGGCCGCGTCGGGGTGGGTGACTACGGCGGAAGCCCGCCCAGGTGGAGGTGGCGGACGTGCGGGGGGCGGCGGTGGCGGGCATATGGCAGGTGCGCATGCGGGAGGTGGTGGTGGCGGCGGGCGTCAGATCAACAACAGCCATGTGGACGCGCGAGCCAACAACGTACGCAGCAACAGCGTCAACAGCGTTAACACCAATCGCAACGTCAACGTCAATTCGAACCGCAACGTGAACGTGAACGTCGACAACCATGGTGGATGTTGCGGATGGGATAACGATTACCACCCGGTAGCGACGGCCGCGGCAGTCACGGCGACGGTGGCCGTGACATCGGCAGTGGTCGGTTCGATGGTCCGATCGGTGCCGCCCAATTGCGCGCCCGTGAACTACGGTGGCATGGTGTACCAGCAATGCGGCGGTACCTGGTATCAACCGCAGGGATCGCAGTACGTAGTCGTCAATCCGCCGTACTGAGAGTGAGTTTGACTGGGTGACGGGGCAAGACCAGCGCGCTTCGGCACGGACGACGACGTACTGTGAGGATGTATGCACGATTTGATTCGCCATCCCGCCATTCTGTTCGTCGTACTGTTGCTCTTCATGGGTGGCGCCACGGCAGTTGGGGCGCTCGTGCTTCGCCGCATCTGGCCAATTCCCAAGGAGAACCGGGATGACTTCAATATCATCCAGGGCGCTACCCTGACCCTTCTGGCGCTGTTGATCGGGTTCACGTTGTCCATGGCTGTGGGCCGATACGATCAGCGGAAGAATCTGGAAGAAGAAGAGGCAAATGCGATCGGCACCGAGTATCTCAGGGCGGAACTGATGGCGGCCGACGCGACAACCATCAAGAAACTGCTTGCCCAATACCTCGAACAGCGCATTCACTATTACCAGACGCGTGACCGGGAGAAGGTGCAGGGAATAGAAAAAAGGACTGCGCGAATCGAGGCCGAGATGTGGCGGGTCGTGCGGGACGCCGCTGGCGCCGCCCCCAATCCCATCAGCGCGCTCGCCGTGACAGGCATGAACGATGTCATCAATTCGCAAGGCTATACCGAGGCAGCCTGGCTGAACCGCATCCCCGTCTCTGCCTGGGGGCTGATGATCATCATCGCGTTCTTCAGCAGCCTGCTGCAGGGATACGGCATACGCGCGGAAGGAACCAAGCTGTTTCTGCTGTTGATCGTGCCATTGACGGTGTCGCTTTCGCTATCCCTGATTGCGGATATCGACAGCCCGCGCGTGGGCTGATTCGTGTCGTGCCTCAGAACCTGCTAAGCGTTCAGGCTTCCATGGAAGCCCAGTGACGCGGGACTGGCCGCGCTCGATCGTACGTTTGCGGCCGGCGCTGTTGTGGGCGACCGCTATTCGGCCTCCGTATCAGCGTGGGCCGCCCGATGACGCCGGCTTACCGTGGAGTCCGCAATGAGCGCAGCGTTCGACTGGTTCCAGCACGTACTTCATTTCCATCCCGAAGTCACCTTCTTCCTGGTGCTGGGCCTGGGCTATGCGCTCGGCAAGCTCAAGGTTGGCACCTTTACGCTGGGCGCTGTCACCGGAACGCTGCTTGCAGGCGTATTGATTGGTCAATTGGGCCTCAAAATCTCGGGTGAGGTCAAGCAATGCTTCTTTCTGCTCTTCCTGTTTTCCATTGGATTTCGCACCGGTCCACAGTTCTTTCGCGGGCTGCGTAGCGATGGCCTGCAACAGGCGCTGCTGGCGGCGATTGTCGCCACGACGGGCCTGGTGGTCGCGTTCGTCGTAAGCCAGCTCTTCGGCTACCAGGCGGGTACCGCAGCGGGTGTGGTGGCCGGATCGTTGACCGAATCGGCCACCATCGGGACGGCGAGCGACGCCATCTCGCGGCTGGCCCTTTCCGAAGCCGATCGACAGGCCTTGACGAACCAGATACCCGTTGCGTTCGCCGTCACCTATCTGGTGGGCGTGATCGGCGCGGCGTGGATCCTTGGCCAACTCGCGCCCAGGTTGCTCGGCGTCGATCTTCCAGCGGCGTGCCGGGAGCTGGAAGACAGCATGGAGGGCAACGCCACGCAGGCCATCCCGAGCCGGCGGGAGTTCGAACTGCGCGCCTACCGTATTGCCGACGATTCGCCGCTGACGGGGGCAACGATCGCCGAGCTGGAAACGGCCATGGGCGACGAACGTCTGTTTATAGAGCGTCTTTTCCGCGATGGCGTCATGACAGACGCCGCTCCGGAAACCGTTCTGCGTGCTGGCGACGTCTTCAGCGTGTCCGGCCGGCGCACCTTGCTGGTTGAGCGAATGGAAGGCCCGCATGCTGGTTTGCGCGAAATCGATGATCGGGCGTTGCTGGATGTGGAAGTGGAATCGCTGGACGTGGTGATCACCGCCAAGGCGATCGACGGCCGCAGGCTCGGTGATCTGGCCCGGGAAGAGGGCGCGCGCGGCGTATTCGTGCTGCGTGTCTCGCGCGCGGGCACGCAGATATTGCTCTCGCCGGACACCATTCTTAACCGTGGCGATGTCCTGTCGCTGGTAGGTAGCGTCAAACGCGTGGATGGCGCGGTCGGGAAGATTGGCGTGGCCGACAGGGCAACCAATGCGACGGACATGGTGCTGGTGTCGCTGGGCATTGTGGCCGGGGCGCTCGTGGGCATCCCGGCGCTTTCCATTGGCGGCATCGAGATCGGCCTTTCGCTTAGCGTGGGGGTGCTCCTGGGCGGACTGGTGTGCGGCTGGCTGCGATCGGTGCAGCCGCGCCTCTTCGGGCGTATTCCGGGTCCGACGCTGTGGGTATTCGAGTCTATCGGGTTGACTGGTTTCGTGGCGATCGTAGGCCTGAATGCCGGACCCGACTTCGTCAAAGGTCTGCAGTCGAGCGGCTTGTCGCTGCTGCTTGCCGGAGCACTGACAGTGAGCGTTCCCATGCTGACGGGCATCTTCGTCGGCCACAAGCTCATGAAAATGCATCCGGGCGTCATGCTTGGCGTTTGCGCCGGGGCGTCGACCGCAACGCCCGCGTTGGCCGCGGTACAGGAAGCTGCGAAGAGCGCGGTGCCGACATTGGGCTACGGCGTTGCCTATGCTGTCGGCAACGTGCTGCTGGCGCTGTGGGGGACCGTCATCGTGGCGCTTGTATCGTGATGGCGCGGGCTGGAGGCCTCGGGGACAGGGGTCGCCATAAGGTCACTGCATCTGCCAGCACGCTCGGCTAACGGGAAAATATTCTACAGAAATATCGTTCAATAGCATTTCATGCTAACGCCCCCCTCTGTCGTCGATGGATTTTGGAAGTAACTTTCAGTGCGTTCGTCGTAGGATTTCATCCCTTCTGAAGGATGAATGATGAGCACGGACACTCTGCGGTACTTCGATTACGCTGCAACCACACCGGCTGACCCTCGTGTCATGGAGGCGATGTTCCGCTGCCTGGGGGCCGACGGCGTCTTCGGAAACCCTGCGTCGAACTCGCACGCTGCAGGACTGAAGGCAAAGGATCTGGTGGAGCACGCTCGCGCCCAGGTCGCTGCGCTGATTGGTGCAGAGCCATCGGAGATTGTCTGGACGTCCGGAGCGACGGAGTCGAACAATCTGGCGCTCAAGGGTTTTTTCGAGCACGAGCCGACGCGGCGCCATCTGGTCACCAGCAAGCTTGAGCACAAGGCTATTCTGGACACCGCGGCGTACCTTGAGCAAAGCGACGTTTCCGTTTCCTACCTCGTGCCGGATCCGTCAGGCGAGATTTCGCCGGCCGCAGTGGAAGCGGCCTGCAGCCATGGCACGGGCCTTGTTTCGTTGATGATGGTGAACAACGAGATCGGCACCCTTACCAACATCGCTGAAATCTCGCGTGTCGTCCATGCGGCTGGCTCCCTGCTTCACGTGGACGCGGCGCAGGCGGCTGGCAAGACCGCGATTGACGTAAAGGCGATGGGCATTGACCTGCTGTCGATGTCGGCACACAAGCTCTATGGCCCGAAGGGCATCGGTGCGCTCTATGTGAGCCGCGAAGTGGCACCGCGCATAGCTTGCCAGATGCATGGTGGCGGACACGAGCAGGGGCTGCGCTCTGGCACCCTCCCCACGCACCAGATTGTCGGCATGGGAACGGCCTGCGAACTGGCGCGGACGGAAATGGCGTCGGACAACGAGCGCATCACGCAACTGAGCGAGCGCTTGCTGAGTGGTGTGCGCGCGACGGGCGCTGTCACGCAGAATGTCAGCGCAGCAGTCCGCATTCCGCATACCCTCAGTCTGACTGTGGCGCTGCCCAATTTCTTCCCGTTCATGCTGGCTGATGACCTGGCCATCTCCTCAACGTCGGCCTGCAATTCGGCGGCAGGCAAACCGTCTCACGTGCTGACATGCATCGGACTGGCAGCGGATTCAGCGGAGCGCACGGTTCGCCTGAGCCTTGGACGTTTCACAACGGAGGCAGACGTGGATTTTGCGGTCGACTGCTTCCACAGGACCATACGGCGCTGCCTGGAAGTGCGCGCGGGCCGACAGGAAATGCAGATCAGGCAGCTCTCTGACGACGTGAGCGTGGCGCCACAGCTAAGCGGAGCCGACGTTCGCACGGCGCATGCGATCGGGTTCCGTTCCATCGTCTGTAACCGGCACGATGGAGAGGCTGCCGGCCAGACCCAGTTCGCGAGCATTGCGGAGGTTGCCAGTTCGCTGGGCATGGCCGTGCACTACCTGCCTGTGGAGTCGGGTGATGTCACTGCCGAAGCTGCTGCGGCCTTCGGTTTGCTCGTGGCGGACCTGCCGAAGCCCGTACTTGCGTACTGCCGTACGGGAACCCGTTCGGCTGCGCTGTGGAAATTGGCAAGCAGCAGGCAAGGCTGACAGGGCGGCCGGCACAAGAAAGCCCGGCGATGACGGCAGCGCCGATGCCGGAAGTCGAACCGGGGCGGCGCCTGCATGAAAGCAATCCTGGCACGGAAAAAACGCCCGATTTTGTAAAGCGGAACCGGGGCGGTTTTGAATCATGCAGGCCACCATGCCGGGCATGGAATCTGCACCCGCTTTCGTCCACACGCAAGACACTGGAGGAGGCCGGCAATGCGCGACATTCGGCTCAGCCCAACTCGGCGGCGAGGTAGGCCGCGGTCACGCTGGTTTCGGAGGTAGCGATATTGGCCGGAGGGCCGCTTGCCACGATGCACCCTCCCTCGTCGCCAGCGCCTGGCCCGATGTCGATGACCCAGTCGGCTTGCGCCACGACGCGCATGTCGTGTTCGACCACAACCACGGTGTTTCCAGCATCCACCAGCGTCTGCAACTGCACGAGCAGGCGGTCCACATCCGCGGGATGCAGGCCATTGGTGGGTTCGTCGAGCACGTACAGCGTGTCGCCGCGCTGAGCGCGCTGCAATTCGGTGGCCAGCTTGATGCGCTGTGCCTCGCCACCCGACAGTTCCGTGGCCGGCTGCCCGAGCCGGAGGTAACCGAGGCCGATATCGCGCAAGGCCGTCAGGGCCCGCATCGCGGGCGCCTCGTTGGCAAAGAATTCGCAGGCTGCGTCGACGGTCAGGTCAAGCACCTCGGCGATGTTCCGGCCCTGCCAGGTGATTTCCAGCGTCTGCGGCCGGTAGCGCGTGCCATGGCACGCGGAACATGGCGCGTAGACGCTCGGCAGGAATAGCAGCTCCACGCTGACGAAGCCTTCGCCTTCGCACGTCGGGCAGCGCCCTTGGGGCACGTTGAACGAGAAACGGCCGGCCGTGTAACGCCGCTTGCGCGCGGCCGGCGTTGCGGCGAACAGTTTGCGGACGTGGTCGAACAGCCCGGTGTAAGTGGCAAGGTTCGAGCGGGGCGTGCGGCCAATCGGCTTCTGATCCACCCGCACCAGCCTGCGCACCGTCTCCATGCCGCCAGCGATACGGCCCTCGGTCGGGGCATCGGTCATCGCGAACAGCGGGTCACGCTCTTCGTCGGCATCGCCGTCGTCGACGCGGCCCAGATGGCGGTTCACCAGTTCGGGCAGCGCCTGACTGATCAGGCTCGACTTGCCCGAACCCGAGACCCCAGTCACTGCCGTGAAGCAGCCAAGCGGGATTTCCGCATTCACGCGGTGCAGGTTGTTGCGCGATACATGGGCCAACTTGAGCCACCCGCCCGGTTCGCGCGGCGCACGCTGCTCCCGCTCTGGCGTGCCAAACAGGTAGGCCGCGGTGCGCGACGCCGAGATTCCGGCGAGGCCGTCCGGCGGCCCGCTGTAGAGCACGTGCCCGCCATGCTTGCCTGCGGCGGGCCCTACATCGACGATCCAGTCGGCCTGGCGCATGGTCTGCGTATCGTGCTCCACGACAAACAGCGAGTTGCCAGCCGCCTTCAGGCGGCGCAATGCCACGAGCAGCGCCTCGCCGTCGGCGGGATGCAGCCCGGCCGAGGGCTCGTCGAGGACATAGACCACACCGAACAGTTGCGACGAGATCTGCGTGGCCAGACGCAGCCGCTGGAGTTCGCCCGACGACAGCGTCGGCGTGCTGCGGTCGAGCGACAGGTAGCCCAGGCCCATATCGATCAGCGTGGACAACCGTTCCATCAGTTCCTGCGCGATGCGTTGCGAGGCCAGGCGCTTCTCGTCGGACAGGTTGGGCGTGCGCCGCACATCGGGGGCGGCCTTGTGCGCCGAGCCGCCGGCCGCCACGCGCCGCGCCGTGTCTGCGCGCGCCGCCTTGCGGCTCAGCACGGCAGTGGCGCCGGCAGGGCCGGGCGCTTCGCCTTGCGCGATCGGACGCATGATCTCTGCCACGCGGGCCAGCGGCAGGTGCGTGAAATCGCCGATGTCGAGCCCCGCGAACTTCACCGACAGCGCCGCTTTCTTCAGGCGCTTGCCGTGGCATGCCGGGCAATCGCGCCCGATCATGTATTGCGCCACGCGCTTCTTCATCAGCGCGCTCTGCGTGGTGGCAAAGGTCTGCAGCACATAGCGCCGCGCGCCGGTGAAAGTGCCCTGGTAGCTCGGCTCCAGCTTGCGCTTGAGCGCGGCGCGCACCTCGCGCGGCGTGAAGCCGGCATAGACCGGCACGGTGGGCTGCTCTTCGGTAAAGAGAATCCAGTCGCGATCCTTCTTTGGAAGGTCTCGCCAAGGCGTATCGACGTCGTAGCCAAGCGTGACGAGGATGTCGCGCAGATTCTGCCCATGCCAGGCCGGCGGCCAGGCCGCTACGGCGCGTTCGCGGATCGTCAGGGACGCGTCAGGGACCATCGATTGCTCGGTGACATCGTATATCCGCCCAAGTCCATGGCAATCCGGGCAGGCACCTTCCACGGTGTTGGGGGAGAAATCCTCGGCGTACAGCATCGGCTGCCGCGCCGGATACGTCCCGGCGCGCGAGTACAGCATCCGCACCAGGCTAGACAGGGTGGTGACGCTGCCCACCGTCGACCGCGCGTTCGGCGTGCCGCGCTGCTGCTGCAGCGCCACCGCGGGTGGCAGGCCCTCGATGCTGTCGACCTCCGGCACGCCCACCTGATCGATCAGCCGCCTTGCATACGGTGCGACGGATTCGAAGTAGCGCCGCTGCGCCTCTGCGTAGAGCGTGCCGAAAGCGAGCGAGGATTTGCCAGAGCCCGATACGCCGGTGAACACCACCAACGCGTTGCGCGGGATATCGACATCGACATTCTTGAGGTTGTGCTCGCGCGCGCCTCGCACGCGGACGAAGTTGTCCTCCGCAGCAGGCGCGGGCTCTGCCTCTGACTCGGCGCTGTCCGGCCGCCGACGTGGTCGCGTATAGTCTGTCATTTGCACCTTCAGTTGTACAAATTGCTGGCGCGAGCCATATGCGCCCGCGAACTGCGCCCACCGTCGTCACATTGATTCTCGACGTTCGCCTTAAGCCGGCTGGCCCGTAAGTTCCGCCTTGCGGGCCTCGAGCTGCTGTGCCACTTCCGTGAGATCAACCTTGGCCCGAATCACTGCCGGGAAGAGCTCGTTTTCCTCTTCCTCGACATGGTGGCCCACATATTCGGCCAGTACGGTGTAGTTCGCCTCCAGCATCTTGCTGTTGCCAGATTCAATCTTGGCGATCAGGTCCTTCGCAACACCGTGCTCGACCGTGGCTTCATCAAGCATGCCGTCGATCTTGTCGCTGGCGCCGCGCAAGGCGGGGTAGAAGATCTCCTCTTCGATCTGCGCATGGATTGTCAACTGCTGGCAGGTCTCGGATGCAATCGACTGCTTTGCGGCGTCGTCCTTTGCATCCTCGAAGGCCTTGAAGAGTTTCTTGACGCTGCGGTGATCATCCAGCAGCAGGGACAGCGCGGCGCGCTGTTCGACGGGTACTTTGGATTTGTCCATGATGTCTCGGGTTGTGGGGTTGCTTGGGGCAGAGACGGGCCGACCACGGTCCGTCCAGCCAAGGGGCAGCAAGACGCATTCCAGCCCCCACCGAGGGCCTGGGGACTCGCTCCAGCGGTTCACAAGTCTGCCCCGTGCGGATAGTCAGGCCCTTTTTCATCAGACGCCCATCGGGATGTTGTCGACCGACCAGTCGTGCGTGCCTTGGGAACGGAAATTGCACCGTCGTAAAACTTTGAACTTGGCATGGAGATCGCAATGAGCATTTTCAAAGACATCGTGAACAAGCTGCTTCACAAAGGGCAGGCTGCGTCCTCGCAGGCCACCACGCCCACGACAGACTCCTCGTCCACGGCTAACGCGAAAGCTTCGCCGACCACTGCAGCCCCAACGTCTACGGCGCCACCCGCAGCGGCTGCGCAGACGGCCGGGTCGGGGGGCGGTCAACAGCCACTCTCCCAGGTCGATGTGCAGGCGGTAATGGACAAGGCAGCCAGCGAAACGGGTCAAACGCTGAACTGGCGAACCTCCATTGTCGATACGCTGAAGGCGTTGGGGGTGGATAGCAGTCTGGACAACCGAAAAGCGCTCGCAAAGGAATTGCACTACGACGGCGACATGAATGACTCTGCGGCAATGAACACGTGGCTACACAAGCGTGTCATGCAGGAGTTGGCGGTGAATGGAGGAAAGCTGCCGAAGGACCTGACAGACTAAGAGGCATTGCGCGGCGGGGGAAGCCAAGGACATCAGGAATGGACGACGCACGTGGAGTAGCCGCATTCCCCCGGCTCTCCACCGCGGCGCTGTCACCAGCCGATGGCGGGGCGCGCGCTGATGTCTGCCCCAGTCTGCACGCAGGTTGTGCCGGCCAACCGCTGCCTGCGGTCGAATTTCGACGCTGACTTATGCTGATCTTAGGCTGCTCAGTTCGTGGTAGTGACCACCACACTCCCGCGGCGGTCCAGAACGCTGACCATTACGCTTCCGGCGGCGCGCTTGAGCAGAACATCTGCCGATTGGCTGCCAAGCGCCAATCCATACAGAGCCACTTCGTCCATGAAATCAGGAAGCCGCGGATGTTGAAACCTGATCTCGCCGGCGGCAAGGTCAAAGTCGAGTCCCAGGCAGGACTGCAACAACGATAGAGGTGTCGCGGCAGCCCATGCTTGTGGACTGCAAGCCACCGGATATAGCGTTGGCCCGCGATTGCGCCGGCGCGCGAAACCACAGAAGAGTTCCGGCAACCGGCGCAGGTCAATATGCGTCGCGGCAGCGAACAAACCGTCGAAGATGCCCAGGGCGGCACCGTGCATCCCGTAGCGCGCGAACCCTGCTGCAACGATGGCATTGTCGTGGGGCCACACCGAGCCATTGTGATAGCTCATGGGGTTGTAGCGTGTCTCCGTCGAGGCGACGGTTCGAACACCCCAGCCGGAGAACGAGGCGCTTCCCATGAGTGCCGCCGCAACCGACGCGGCGCGTTCCGGCAAGGCGATGCCGGTGTACAACGCGTGGCCTGCGTTGGAAGTTCGCACGCGGCAAGGCTTCTTGTCGCCATCCAGCGCCAATGCGTAGGTGCCGAGTTCGGGATCGAAGAATGCCTGGTCGAATCGCTCGCGCAGACGCTGTGCTTTCGCCTCAAGCGCCGTGGCGCGTTGGCCATGTCCAAGATGGCGCGCAATGCTGGCCGCGGCCATCCACGCACCGTAGACGTACGCCTGGACTTCCACCAGGGCAATGGGCCCTTGTGCGAGCGTGCCATCCTTGTGGAAGATTGAATCGCGGCTGTCCTTCCACCCTTGGTTGAGCAACCCGTCGGCCGAATACCGGCCGTACTCTACAAAGCCATCGCCGTCCCGGTCGCCGTAGTCGTCGATCCACTGGAGCGCAGCTTCGATATGCGGCCACAGCGCTTGTACCGTAGCGTGGTCGTGGGTGCGGTCCATATAGGCACCTGCCAGCAAGATGAACAGTGGCGTGGAATCGATGCTGCCGTAGTAACGTCGGAACGGCACTTCACCGAGATTGGCCATTTCTCCCTGACGGCTTTCATGCAGGATCTTTCCGGGTTCCGCGTCCGCCGCCGGGTCCACGGTCGTGGCCTGATTTGCGGCCAGATAGCAAAGCACGCCGCGTGCGATGTCGGGATCCAGCCAGAGGGTTTCGAGTGCCGTGATCAGTGCATCGCGGCCGAAGAAGGTGCTGAACCAGGGGATCCCGGCATACGGATACGGGCCGTACGACGTCCGGGTGCTCAGCATATAGAGGTCCGAGACGCTCCGGCCTGCAGCCTCGTTGAATATGTCATTGGAGGTGACTATCGTTGCCGCGCGGCTGGAGAGCGATTGCAGGGAGCGGCGCGCGGCGCGCAGTGCCGTGGGAAACGCCCGGCGTGGCGAACGGCCGTCACTGCGGGCGCTGGCGCAGCAGATTTCGATATACAGCAAGTGGGTCTTTAGCGGCGGCAGTTCCAGTTCGAACACCGCCTCGTTCTCGGTCAGGCGCGTGGGGGGTGGGTCGAAGCAAAGCTGGGTGGTGCGCTCGTATCCGTCCAGGCCCGTATAGGCAAGAGTGACTCCACATGCGTCCATGGCTGTGGCTTGCATCTTGCCACGCATCGCGCGGCGGGCGCCTCGCACTTCGAACAGGTCGGCGAAGTCTGCGGCAAAGGCCAGCTCGATCGTGATGCGGCGGGGTAGTTCGTCATAGTTTCTCAAGGCCAGGCGTTCGTAGCACGTTCCGTCCCAAAGAAATCTCGAGCGTCGCAGATGAATCAGATCGTGAACCATTGTCAGCCGTCCGCCGGCATCGAAGAGATCAGGATTCGTCAGGTCAAAGGTGAGCGCGGCATTGTCGTCGCGCAGCACGGAACTGAGCAGGATCGGACACCAGCCGCCAAAAGTGAGGTGGAAGTGCGAGAGGTGACGGGTATCCCGGTAGTACAGGCCATCCGAGCCACCTCCGCCCGATACGGCGTCGCCACGCTGGTCGAATACCGCAAAGATGTCGCCGTGCTTGAGCGTACGGGTGTGGCCTTCCCGCAGGGAGCGCGAGGCCGCAACGATGATGGGTGCGGCGGCGGAAGCGTCCGGGACCTGATTTGCGCCGTCTTCCGGAGTATCTAGCATCGTTTGCTCCCCAGGATCAGGCCGCGAGGCCAGCGATTGCGGGCGAGGCCGGATACTCCACCTGTCCGGCAGGTTCCGGGGCGTGTTTGGTGCAGTTGTAGAGCGTAATGTAGTCGTTCGCCATGCGCGTCGCGCTGAATCGCCGGACAAAGGTGCGACGGACACCAGAGCGATCGATCTGGTGTATGTGACGGACAGCGTCCACCGCCTCATCCATGGAATCGACGATGAAGCCCGTCACGCCGTCGTCCACCACTTCCGGCACTGAACCGCAACGGAAAGCGACCACGGGCGTTCCGCATGCCATCGACTCGATCATGGCCAGGCCGAAAGGCTCGGGCCAGTCGATCGGGAACAGCAAGGCCAGGGCGTCACCAAGGAACGCGGCTTTTTCACGTTCGCCGATCTCGCCCAGGTATTCGATATTCCGGTGGCGCCTGATCAGCGGTGCGATCGTTGTGTCCCAATAGGCGCGGTCAACCGCGTCTACCTTGGCTGCAATCCTGAGCGTCATCCCTGCACGTACGGCAATCTCGATGGCGCGGTCGGGGCGCTTTTCCGGAGATATCCGGCCGAGGAATGCAAGATAACCTCCACGCGGCACGGGACGGAACGCCAGCGAGCCTTCCGGTATCCCATGGTAGACATTGCCCACCCACGCGACCGGCGGCATGGGCAGGCGTTGGGCATGCGAGATTGACACAAGCGGCACATTGGAGAACTTCTCATAGAACGGCTTGAGGTCCGGCAAATCCAGGCGGCCGTGCAGCGTTGTGACCGTGCGCCGGGTTAGGCTCCGAACGAGTGGGAAATGCAACATCTCGGTGTGGAAGTGCAGCACATCGAACTCATCCGCCCGCCGGCAGACCTCATCAAGCATCATGATGTGATAGGGCAGGGGATCCCTGACAGCGGGGTTCGATCGTAGCGCGTGGCCGACGCAGTTGATCAGCCGGGCAGGCGTCGATGATCCACCGCAGGCGAACAACGTGACGTCATGACCCAGCAGGACAAGCTCATTGGTGAGGTAGGAGACGACGCGCTCGGTGCCGCCGTACAGTTTGGGGGGGCAACATTCATGCAGGGGGGCAATTTGCGCGATTCTCATTTTTGATGCCTCCCCGGTCCCTACCGTGCAGTTGATTGGGGAAGCACAGCAAGCGGCATGCCGCCCCTCGACCGCATGACTGCCCCTAGCACGCCCGCCCGGAAGGAAATCCCGGCAGCGAAAATTCTCCGAACTTTGTAAAGCTGGAAGGGGGTTAGGCGGAAAGCCTGTTGTACGTCACACGCACGGAAGCGTTTCCAGCCCCGGCGGGGATGCCACAGGCTTTGAGACGCGCTTTTGCATTTCGATTGCAGCGTCGTTGCCATCCGCTTGCTGGCGTGAACGGGACCATGGCGGCTATAGGCCGCTTTCTCCGAATCCCGCCTGGAAAGTGCGACGGTGACAGACTCAATGTAGTCCAGGCTCGATTAGCGCGGATACCGTGTCCACTCGTCGCGGCACGCCCGTCGCGATCGTCGCAACCGCGATGGCCAGCACGATGGCGGCCCCGACGAACACACCCGTGGCGCCGTTTGCATCAAACACGACGCCGCCCGCCGCCGCACCGGTCGCGATCGCGAGCTGCACGGCCGCGACGATCAGGCCACCAGCGCTCTCGGCTTCATCGGGTACGGTGCGCGTGACCCATGTCGACCATGCGACCGGCACGCCGCCGAACGCCATGCCCCACAGCGCCACGAGCACCGCATCGATCATTGGCGCGCGGCCGAGCACTACGAGCCCGATGCCGAGCACGACCATCAGCGCGGGCATTGCGATCAGCATCGGCCGCAGCCGGTTTTCGAGCACACGGCCGGCGAGCGACGTGCCGACGAAGTTCGCGACGCCGTAGCCGAGCAGAATCGCCGAGAGCCCGTTTACTCCAACGCCCGCCACCTGTTCGAGGAAGGGCCGCAGGTACGTAAAGAACGCGAAGTGTCCGGTGAACACGAGCGTGGTTGCGAACATTCCGAGGCCGACAGTCGGCCGGCGCAGCACGTCGATCAACGTGCGCAGGCGGGTCGTTCCGCTCGGCGGCATCGACGGCAGCGTCGCGACCTGCGATAGCAACGCGACGCCGCCAAGCGCGGCTGCTAACAGGAACACGTTGCGCCAGCCGATCAGATGACCGAAATAGCTACCCAGCGGGGCAGCGGCGATCGTCGCGACGGCCACGCCGCTGAAAATAATCGACAACGCGCGCGGCACCATCGCAGCAGGCACGAGCCGCATTGCGGTGGCCGTTGCCATCGTCCAGAAGCCTCCGAGCGCGATGCCAAGTACAACGCGGCCGATCAGAATCGTCGTGAGGTTGGTCGCAAACGCAACCGCGAGATTCGACGCGACCAATAACATCGAAAACGCCAGCAGCACGCGCCGCCGGTCGATCGTACGCGTCACGGCGGCGGTCAGCAGGCTTGCAACGAGCGCAACCATTGCGGTGGCCGTCACCGTTTGCCCGGCGACACCTTCGGTCACGCCGAGGCTGTCGGCCATCGGTGTGAGCAGGCTCGCGGGCAGGAATTCGGCCGTGACGAGGCCGAACACGCCTAGCGCCATTGCAAAGACCGCGCCCCAGGCGGGTTCGCTGGGGGCCGCTTGCGGAGCGGCTTTGGAAGTTCCGGGACTCATGCGTCGTTCCATATCAGGAAAAATCGAGAAAAGTGCCAATGACGGCGTATCGTAAGCAGCGATGGCAGGACGGTATATGACATACAATCCGCAATCATTGATCAATCGTCCGGATACGATGTCCGCTTCCCTTCCTGCTTACGTTCCCGACGTGCGCGACCTCGTCAGCGAGCTGCTGCTGGGGATGCGCCTGAGCGGCGTCCAGTATCGCCGTATCCAGATCCCGCGACCGTTCGGGTTGAGCTTCGGCCACGTCCCGGGACGCGCGCAGTTCCATTTCGTCGGGCGCGGGCCAGTGCTGCTGCGCGACGCGGCGGGCGCAACGATGACGCTTGAAACCGGTGACGCGATCCTGCTACCGCGCGGCAGCATGCACACACTTGTGTCCGATCCTGACGCCCCGTGTCGTCCCATCGGTGCCTTCGAGAGCGCGAGGATCTGCGACTCGGTCGCGTCGGTCGGTACGCCGCCGCCCTGCGCGAAAAGCGATCCGACGGTGGGCGAGGCGCTGATCTTCAGCGCGTGCATGGAGTTTGATCTTGGCGGCATGCAGCCGCTCGTCGGCACGATGCCGGAGTTCATGCACGTCGGCACATTGCTCGCGCGCTACCCCGAAATCCGCCCGATGCTCGATGCGATGGAGCGCGAAGCCTGCTCCGAGCGCGCAGGCTTCGCGGGCATCCTCGCGCGGCTCGCAGACGTAGTCGCCTCGTTCATCGTGCGGGGCTGGGTCGAGTGCGGCTGCGGCGACGCGACGGGCTGGGTGCAAGCATTGCTCGATCCGAAGCTCGGCCGTGCGATCGTCGCGCTGCATCGCGATCCGGGCCGAAACTGGAGCGTCGCGGAATTGGCCGCCGAAGCGGGCGTGTCGCGCTCGGTGTTCGCCGAGCGATTTCTCGCTGCGACCGGGATGACGCCCGTGCGCTACGTGACCGAACTGAGGATGCGGCTCGCCGCGCAATGGATCGCACGCGATCGCGAGGCGATCGAAGCCGTTGCGTACCGGCTCGGCTACGGGTCGCTCGCCGCGTTCAGCCGCGCATTCAAGCGGGTGGTCGGGCGGCCACCGGGGGCGGTACGCGCGGATGCCGGCCAGACTACTCCAGCTTGACCCCCGCACCGGTCACCACTTTGTTCCAGCGGACGAGTTCTGCCTCGATGTGGGCGCCGAGCGCCGACGGCGTCGAGCCCACGGGCTCATAGCCATTGGCCGCGATCTGCGCACGCAGATCGGGCTGGGCCAGTACGGCGGCAATTTCGCTGCTGAGCTTGTCGACGACGTCGCGTGGTGTGCCGGCCGGCGCCAGGATGGCGTACCACCCGTTGATATCGAAGCCGGGAACGCCGGCTTCGGCCAGTGTGGGCACGTCGGGTGCCATGGCCGCGCGTTTGGCACTGGTGACGGCCAGCGCGCGCATCTTGCCCGCGCGGATCTGCGGCATCGACGTGGAAATGCTGTCGAACGTCAGCTGGATGTCGCCCGCCAACATGGCATTTACCACCTGCGCGCTGCCCTTGTAAGGCACGTGCGTCATCTTCACGCCCGTCATTGAATCGAACAGTTCACCGGCCAGGTGTCCCGTATTGCCGTTGCCGGCAGAGCCGAACGTGATCTTGCCGGGGGTGGCCCTGGCCTGCGCAATCAACTCGGCCACGTTGCGTGCCTGCAATGACTGGCTGCTGGCCAGGATCAGCGGCAGGTTGGCCACCAGAGAAACCGGCGCAAAGTCCTTGCGCGTGTCGTATGGCAGCTTTGGATACAGGCTGGGATTGATGGCGTGCGCGGCGAGCACCATGATCAGCGTATAGCCGTCCGGTTTGCTGCGTGCCAATGTTTGCGAGGCAATCGTGCCGCCGGCACCGGGACGGTAGTCGAGCACGATCGGTTGCCCCAGCCGCTCTTGCAGCTTCGCGCTCAGCGGGCGCGCCAGCAGGTCGGCACTGCCGCCGGGAGGATAGGGAATCAATAGCTGGATCGGCTTGACCGGCCATGCGTCGGCGGCGTGCGCGATACGCGGTCCGGCCGTCGCCAACGCCGTCGCCAACAGCGCGCCAAGCATCATTGTTGCCGTGGCGCGCGGCTTGCGAATGGTTCTTGTTGTCATAGTGTCTCCCCTCGGTGAGCGGCCGTGTCAGCGGCCTGTGCGCAGCACGCGATGATCATTGGCCAGCTTCAGTGGCGCGGCTGACAATGCCTGGACTGCCTCGAACGAAACCCCTTCGACCAGTCCGGTCACCATCAGGCCGCCACCAGGCTGTACGTCGATCACGGCCAGATCCGTGTAGATGCGATCCACCACGCCCAGGCCAGTCAGCGGATAGCTGCAGTCCGTCACGATCTTTGGCTGTCCGTCACGGGTCACGTGTTCCATCATTACGAACAGCTTTCCGGCTCCCACGACGAGGTCCATCGCTCCGCCCACGGCGGGAATGGCATCGGGCTCGCCCGTCGACCAGTTGGCGAGATCGCCGCCGGCCGATACCTGGAAGCCGCCCAGTACCGTGATGTCGATATGGCCGCCGCGCATCATCGCGAACGACACCGCGTGGTCCGAGATCGAGGCGCCGGCCAGCAGGCCTATGGGCTCCTTGCTGGCGTTGATCAGGTCGGGGTCGTTTGCACCATGGCGAATGACCGGGCCCATGCCGAGGATGCCGTTCTCGCTGTGCAGCACGATCTCGCGGCTTTCGGGCAACTGGTCAGACACCAGCGTGGGCATGCCGATGCCAAGGTTGACCACGCTGCCGTCGGGAATGTCGTGCGCAACGACACGAGCGATCTGCATGCGCGACAGGCGCGGCAACGCATCGGCACGGATGGAGGCGTCATGCGGCATGCTGAACTCCCGGATCGGCCAGCACCACGGCCTGGACGAAGATGCCAGGCGTCATCACGTGCTGCGGTGGCATCTCGCCCAACGGCACGATATCGTCCACCTGGACGATGGTGTGGCGCGCGGCCGTGCACATCACCGGCCCGAAATTACGGCCCGCGTAGCGATAGGTCAGGTTGCCCCACCGATCGGCGCGGTGCGCCTTGACCAGTGCGAAGTCGCCATGCAGCGGTTGTTCCAGCACGTAGCCCGTGCCGTCGATCATGCGAGTCTCCTTGCCCTGGGCCAGCGCCGTGCCGTAGGCGGTGGGCGTGAAGAAGGGGCCCAGCCCCGCGCCGGCAGCGCGCATGCGTTCCACCAGCGTGCCCTGCGGCACGCATTCCAGCGCCACCCTGCCCGCGCGATAGGCCTCGATAAAGGCTTCGGCATTGTTTGAACGCGGGTGCGAGCAGATGACCTTGCGCACGCGGCCCGCGCGAATCAGCGCGGCAATGCCAGTGTCGCCATTGCCCGCGTTGTTGTTGACGATGGTGAGGTCGCGCGCACCGTGCGCGAGCAGGGCGTCGAGCAGGACGCCGGGAATGCCCGAGCCGCCGAAGCCGCTGACCAGCACCGTGGCGCCATCGCCAATGCCTGCCACCGCCGCTTCCAGCGACGGGACGATCTTGTCGATCATGAAAGCTCCTGAGGCGCCCGTTGGCGGCTTATTGCTGCGGAATGCCGGTGTCCTTGACCACGCGCGCCCAGCGCTGGCGTTCCTGGTCGATGAACTGGCCAAAGTGCTCGGGCGTGTCGCCGCCCGCCTGACCGCCCAGTTCGGCCAGCCGCGCCTTGACCTGCGGCTCGGCCAGCGCCGTCGCGGCTGCCTTGTGCAACTGGGCTATCACGGCCGGCGGCGTGCCGGCACGGGCGACCAGCCCAAACCACGCGGTGACCTGGAAGTCGTCGAAGCCAGCTTCCTTCATGGTGGGCACGTCGGGCAGTTCGGCCGCGCGCGCGGCGCTGGTTACGGCCAGCGCACGCAGCTTGCCCGCCTGGATATGCGGCAGCGAGCTGGGCAGGTTATCGACCATCATGGTCACCTGGCCCGCCACCAGATCGGCCACGGCGGGTGCCGCGCCTTTATAGGGTACGTGGATGATGTCGATGCCGGCACGCTTGCGGAACAGCTCGCCAGACAGGTGCACGGACTGGCCCGTACCGGAGGAACCGAACGACAACTGGCCGGGCTGCGCTTTCGCCAGCGCCACCAGTTCCGCCACGTTGTGCGCGGGCACCTTGGGGTTGACCACCAGCACATTGGGGACCGACACCACCAGGGTGATCGGCGTGAAATCCTGCGGCTTGTATGGCAGTTGCCGATAGAGGGCGTAATTGATGGCGTTCGGGCCGATATTACCCATCATGATCGTGTAGCCATCGGCGGGCGCCTGCAGCAGTGCCTGCGATCCGATGATGCCGGCGCCGCCGGCGCGGTTGTCCACGACAACGGGCTGGCCCAGGATCTCGCTCATGCGCTTGCCCACGAGCCGCGCCGCGATATCGGTGGTGCCCCCCGCGGCGGTGGGCACGATCAGCCGGATGGGCCGGTCGGGCCAGGCCGCCTGCGCGCTGCCCGCCATGCCGAAAGAGAAAGCCGTGGCCGCCACCCATGCGGCCGCCAGACGGGGAATCCCCATCGTCTTGGTCATTCATGTCTCCTTGTGCGGCGCTGGCCCGCCGGGCTGCGGCGGTGCTTGCCGTCGTTTTTCTGACATCGTGATGCGCGATCTACGATAGGCTCGTGACCCGGACAAGGGAATTCATGATTCACAAAACTGGGCTTCGCGTTCGTGGAAGGCGGTACGCGCGATGCGGGTCAGGGATGGCCGGAGGCGGACGCCATTGGCCTGAAGCCGTCCAGATACGGTTATCGGCCCAGGGCGCCTGACTGACAGGATTCGGTCGGCGTGACAACCACCACCGAAGCCGACGCTGCCCAAACCATGCCGCCGATGGTGATCACCAGTCCGGCTCAGGAAGCGCGGACGCTGTGGCGGCGCGCTTATTTGGCTGGCCGAGGCGGCGCGCCTTGGGGCGCCTTGTAGCGGTTGTAGCTCCAAAGGTATTGTTCGGGAAACCGGCGGATCAGCGTTTCCATCGCGCCGTTGAGCAGGGCCGCCTGAGCTGCGGGTTGATCCGGCATCTCGCCGGGCAGGCGCATCAGGTGCAGGCGCCATCCGCGCCCGCGTGGCAGGCGCTCGCCCGACGCGAGGATCACCGCCACTTTGGCCTGCGCCGCCAGTTTGCCCGGCAGCGTCATGGTGAATGCCTGCCGGCCAAAGAAGGGCACCCATACGCCCTCGCCAAGGCTCGGTGCCTGGTCGGGCAACAGGCCCACCGCGCCGCCTTGACGCAGCGCCCGCATGAAGGCGCGCACGCCTTGCGAAGAGGCGGGTACCGCGGTCAGATCAGAGGTGGAACGGGCGCTGTCCATCAGCGCCCGCAGATATTCCTTGTGGGGCGTACGGAACATCACAGTGAGCGGCATCCGCCTGGCGGCGTAGCGTGCCGTGATCTCGAAGCTGCCCAGGTGTGGGGTCAGGAACAAGATGCCCTTGCCCTCGGCGCGGGCGGTGTCGACCACGTCCCAGTCGTCGCAGATCACGCGCGCGATACTGTCGTCATTGCGAAACCAGATGCGACAGGTTTCGAGGATCATGGCGCCGGCTTCTGCGGCAGAGCGGCGCGCAAAGCTGGCATCCGGATAGCCGGCCTGCGCGGCATTTTCCTGCAGACGCTGCCGATATCGGCCGGGCAAGGCGTAGACGAGACGGCCTAGCGCACGGCCGGTGGCCTGCAGCACGGGCAGGGGTAGCACCGCCAGCGCGCGGCAAAGTGCTGGCAGCCAGTGAGATCGAGTGTTGGAGTCCAAGACCGTGGCGAAACTGGGATCGCGTCTTTTGTGAGTACGGGACGGTGTTTTTACCGCAGCCTGCCGCGCGGATAAACCTCTACGTTGGAAAAGACTGTTGCGCGGCATGGATATAGTGCGCCTGCCGGCGGCATGGCGCGAGGGCGAGCGGCGCAACGCTGAACGATGCCATGTGCGCTGGATCACATTCTGAGGTGCTGTACCGTCCCTCAATTGCGCCGCACCGGTGTACGAGCCTGTCTTCCGCCCCCCACGCCCCGACTCGAGGCCTGGGGCGCTCGCATTCTGGCGGATTTCGCAATCATTGACACTTTTAAGGCGCGTCTACAGATAGCAATGCCTCTGCTGGGCAGAGGGCGCCTGATCTCCCTATGTCTGCCGCGCCGACCTCGACCTCGACCTCGACCTCGACCTGCATGTGACCACGTCACGCTCAATTGAAAGGGTCGCTTAACTTCGTTTTCGGAGACGTTAAGCACAATTTCAGACAAATCCTATATCCCATGGACGCTCCGTTTGCGAGTATTCGACGAGGATTATTGGACCCATGGTCGCCACCTATTGCCGCACCACGGAGGTCCATCCGTCGTTCCGTTCGATGTGTATTCCTTTCCCTGGAGTTTGATTCATGGGTGGTCGTGACCGTTCTCCGCTGTTCTCGTCCCGCACCGTCACGGTGTCTGGCGCAGGACTGCCGGAGTTGCTGGGCCAGCCGCTGCTGGTGTTCTCAAGGCTCTCCGGCAGGGAGGGCATCAATACCCTCTTCGAATACGAGCTGGTTTTGAAGACGCCCGATGACCGCAACGTCATCTATGGCCCCGCAGGTAACTTCGACACGGAGGCCATGCAGGGCAAGGAGTTGACGGTCACCATCGAGTTGGACGGCAACGGTTTCGGGCTGGACGGCGGTTTCGGCAAAGGCGAGCGCGAGATCACGGGCGTGGTCACGGATGTGCGAGGGCCGTTCTATGCCGGCAACGGGCAGCACATTGCCTACAGACTCACGCTGAGGCCGTGGCTGTTTCTGGCAACGCTGACCACCGACTACCGGATCTTCCAGAACAAGACGGTTCTTGAGATCGCCGAGGAGCTGCTCAGCAAGTACACCTTCCCGGTCGAGCGACGGATTGCCACCCACGTGTTTCCACGAAGGGAATATCAGGTCCAGTTTGGCGAGACGGACTACGCGTTCCTGTGCCGCATCCTCGCCGAGTGGGGAATCAATTTTCACTTCGAACACAGCGACGGCTTCCACCGTCTGGTGCTGACCGAAGGTAACGGCGCGTTCCAAAGCATGCCAAGCCCCGCGTACCAGACCATTAGCTGGTACCCATCCTCCGACCGGGTGGACGAGGAACATCTTTACGAATTCGAAGTCCACGACCGGTTGGTGAGCGGCGCCTGGATGCACGACGACTACGATTTCAACCAACCACGTGCCGACTTGGGAGTGTGGACCAAGGACCCGCGCAACACCAGCCACGCTACGCAACAAATCTATGCCTGGCCGGGCGACCACAGTCAGCCCAAGACCGGCAACGACGCGCGACAGGAGGGCGACATGCTTGCCCGCATTCGTATGGAATCCCTGCGACAGCATGGCGTGCGGGCACGAGGCAAGGGGAATCTGCGCTGCATGGTGCCGGGCCACACTTTCGCCCTCGAACGCTTTCTGCAAACCAAGGCGAACCGGGAGTACATCGTCTATGCCACGCACCTCCTGATCGAGGACGTCGGCGAGGTCACCGGCGCGGGACAATGGCGCTGCGAGGTCGAATTCGAGGCGCAGCCCAGCAATGAACTGTTCCGCCCGGAATGGCATGCGAAGCCCCTGGCTGCAGGCTATCAGTATGCGCGCGTGGTTGGCCCCGAGAATCAGGAAATCTGGTGCGACGATCTGGGGCGTGTCAAGGTCCAATTTCCTTGGGACCGCTACGGAAAGAACAACGAGAACAGTTCGTGCTTCCTGCGTACCGCCGACTCGGCATCAGGCCAGCGATTCGGCAGCACTTTCGTGCCGCGCATCGGACAAGAGGTGCTGGTGGCGTTCATGAAGGCGTCCCCTTGATTCCCGTGCAGTTTACCGGGGTAGCCACCCCTAGCATCCACGCGGGTTTCCGGGCAGCGGCCCACAGGATAGTCATGTAAATCAATGGGTTGCTGACTCATGATTTTGGCTACCGGAAGTTACGCATGAGGCATGTATTTGGCGTCTCATTGCGTCTCAGCCTTCTTACCGCTAATCTCGGCGGTCCGTCTACCGCTTGGGAGAAAGCGCGATGGATCACTGGCAACTGGCGTATCTCGGCATGCGACAGATGCCGCGCGAGCTCAGCGAGTTCGAGCTCGCCACCTTCTTCACTTTCTCCCCCAAGGAGCGCGCCCTGATCGACGCGCGGCGCAGTCACCTGTATCGGCTCGCCTGTGCCGTCCATATCGGCTTTGTCCGTATGACGGGGCGCACCCTTGACGCCTCCAAGCAGGTTCCGAAATTTCTCTGGGCATATGTTGGCGCCCAACTGGGCATCACCCCACCGGATATGGGTACGCTGAGCGCCCTGTATGACGGGCGCACCGACACGCTGGTGGACCATCAAATCCTCGCCTATCAGGCGCTCGGTTTCAGCCCGTTGGCCGAGCATCAGCGACGCTACGTGATGCGCTGGCTCAAGGAGCGATTGGCGGGACAGCCCAATCGCAGTGACATGCTGCACGAGCTGAAGCGGTGGCTGTACGAACATCGTGTTCTGATTCCGCATGACCGTGCGCTGAAACGCCTCATCAGCCAGGCAGTGGAGATTTCCGAGGCGTCATTGACCGACGCGTTGGTGCTCGCCTATGGCGAGGCACCGCTTGATGCATGGAGTGCCTTGCTACCTCGCCCGGAAGGCAATCAAGCAAGCCTGCAGCAATGGCTGTGGGCGGTTCCGTTGCGCAGTTCCACGCATCAAATGGGGGAGCTGTTTGACAAGATCGAGCGGCTGTACAAGTTGGGGATCCAACATCGCTGGCCGGCGGTCTGCAATGAGGCGGTGGTACGACACTACGCGCGACGTTGCGCCAATCGACCGGCCTCGATTAGCAAACGCGTGGTGCAGCAATCCCGCCGCCTGGAGTCCGCTTGCTTTTTGCGCTATGCCTTGTGTGCTGCCACGGACCAGATGTCGTCCATGCTGCGTCATTGGATTCGCAAATCCGTCAACGACGCCGGACGACTCATCGACGCCGGCCGACCGGATCCAGGTATCAAGCTGCGAGAGTTTGCTGCAGCCGTCAAAGGGCTCATCGCGGATGACACGCTCACGCGAGATGCGCTCTGCCAACAGTTAAATGCGTTGGCCGACGCCGCAACCAGCCAGCAGCATCTGCGAAGCCGTGCTGGCATGATCCGCGAGCAACTGCTGTTGCGGCATCGGCTTGCCAGAGCATTGCTGGCAAGGTTGGTCGGGTTGCCATTCGCCACGCAGTCCGCCCATCCAGCGGTAGAGGCGATGGAGATCTTACGCAATCTCTATGCGCGAAGGGCCGACTGGCTACCCCATCGGGTGACTGTGCGTTTCGGGCGAGCCTGGCAGCCAATACTGGAGGGACAGGACCGTAAGCGAGCGCTGGCCGCCTTCGAATGGGGAACGCTGTTTGCTCTGCGGGTTGCGCTACGAAATGGCTCAGTATTCCTCGATCACAGCTTTGCCTTCCGCAGCCAGGCAACCATGCTGATCTCCAGCCAGGATTGGCAGGCGCGGCGCAACCACTTCTATGGGCATCTCAAACTGCCGCAGGACGCAAGAACATTCTTAGAACCTGTGGTCGCGCACCTGGATGCAGGGCTCACTCGCCTGCGCGATGCGGCCGTGCGGGGCGAGTTGAAGATCGATAGTGCCATCCATGTCGATCCACTCAAGGCGAAGCGGACCGAAGCATCGGTTGAAGCGTTGCGGCGCGCGCTGTTTGACAGGCACCCAGAAGGACAATTGCCCGAGATCCTTCTGGAAATCGACAGCCACACCCATTTCAGTTGGCTATTGCTGGGCAGAGAGCCATATTCCCGCGGTGAGTTGCTCATGGTCTACGCCGCAGTGCTTGCCCATGGGACCTCGATGTCTGCCGCGGACATTGCCCGCATGGTGCCGGAACTGTCATCAAGCGCGATTCGCCAGATGATGCAACGTATCGCGGACGAGCGGAAACTGCGAAAAGCCGCTGATGCAGTGCTTGCCTTCATGCATCAGCATCCCATCGCCCAGCATTGGGGGCGCGCCGAGTTGGCGTCATCGGACATGATGTCCCTGGAGACGACGCGCTCGGTCTGGCAAGCGCGGGCTGACCCGCGTCGGCGTACCGCGTCGATCGGGATGTACACCCACGTTCGCGACCAATGGGGCATCTTCTACGACCAGCCGATCCTCATGAATGAGAGACAAGCCGGCGCAGCCATCGAGGGCGTGATTCGTCAAAATGGCGGGGAAGACGTGACAGCGTTGGCCGCACTGACTGCGCGTCTTGACGTCCAGCGCTACTGACGAACCATCTCACGCAACTCGGCGTCGTTGGCACGACAGTCTGAAATGCGCCAGATTTGGCACCCGCAGGACGGCAACCGGGAAATTCGCAACCGCGCAGGACATTGATCTATAAGAGAAATCAAGGCCAGACCGCCAGATTTTGCGGGGAAAGTACGCAAGCAGCCAGGCATCGGCGAACTATCAATGGTCTGAGGTGCTCTGGACGGTGCGGCACAACGCAATCGCTCGATATGGCTAGCCTGCTTCTCAACGCCAATCGAAACTTGCAGTGTTGATTTGCACGGAAAACGGACCCAGCATTTGCATCGAAAATTGACCCACCCTGGGTTCATGCTTCGTCTTGAGGCGGTG
>NZ_BBQI01000019.1 GCF_001652915.1 Cupriavidus sp. D384 | reverse complement strand
AGTGGGCGGGATGTGGGCGGGATGTGGGCGGGATGTGGGCGGGATGTGGGCGGGATGTGGGCTATCGGGGCGATCCGGCCCGGTCCGTTTGCTACACTCCCGCCATTCCCCGCATTCCAACCGAATTCAACCGGCACGCTCCATGGCACAGTACGTTTTCACCATGAACCGCGTGGGCAAGATCGTTCCGCCCAAGCGTCACATTCTCAAGGACATCTCGCTGTCCTTCTTCCCGGGTGCCAAGATCGGCGTGCTGGGCCTGAACGGCTCGGGCAAGTCCACGCTGCTGAAGATCATGGCCGGTCTCGACAAGGAGATCGAAGGCGAAGCCACGCCGATGCCGAACCTGAACATCGGCTACCTGCCGCAGGAACCGCAGCTCGACCCCGAGCAGACCGTTCGTGAATCGGTGGAAGAAGCGCTGGGCGGCGTGTTCGAAGCCCGCAAGAAGCTCGACGAAATCTACGCGGCCTATGCCGAGCCGGACGCCGACTTCGACGCGCTGGCCGCCGACCAGGCCAAGTACGAGGCCATCCTGGCCGCCAGCGATGGCAACAACGTCGAACTGCAGCTGGAAATCGCCGCCGACGCGCTGCGCCTGCCGCCGTGGGACGCCAGGATCGGCAACCTGTCGGGCGGTGAAAAGCGTCGCGTGGCGCTGTGCCGCCTGCTGCTGTCGCGCCCAGACATGCTGCTGCTCGACGAACCGACCAACCACCTTGACGCCGAATCGGTGGATTGGCTCGAACAGTTCCTGACGCGCTTCCCGGGCACCGTGGTGGCCGTCACCCACGATCGCTACTTCCTGGACAACGCCGCCGAGTGGATCCTGGAACTGGACCGCGGCCATGGCATTCCCTGGAAGGGCAACTACAGCTCGTGGCTGGAGCAGAAGGAAGACCGCCTGAAGCAGGAAGAGGCCACGGAGTCGGCCCGCCAGAAGGCGCTGAACAAGGAACTGGAATGGGTGCGCCAGAACCCGAAGGGCCGCCAGGCCAAGTCCAAGGCGCGTCTGGCCCGTTTCGACGAGCTGAACAGCCAGGAATACCAGAAGCGCAACGAAACCCAGGAAATCTTCATCCCCGTGGGTGAGCGCCTGGGTAACGAGGTTATCGAGTTCGACAACGTCAGCAAGGGTTTTGGCGACCGCATGCTGATCGAGAACCTGAGCTTCAAGGTGCCGCCGGGCGCCATCGTCGGCATCATCGGCCCGAACGGCGCCGGCAAGTCGACATTCTTCAAGATGCTGACCGGCAAGGAACAGCCTGACAGCGGCGAGATCAAGATCGGGCCGACCGTGAAGATGGCGTTCGTGGACCAGAGCCGCGACGCGCTGGATGGCAGCAAGACCGTGTTCGAGGAAATCTCGGGCGGCTCGGACATCCTGACCGTGGGCCGGTACGAAACGCCGTCGCGCGCGTATATCGGCCGCTTCAACTTCAAGGGCGGCGACCAGCAGAAGACCGTGGGCACGCTGTCCGGTGGTGAGCGCGGCCGTCTGCACATGGCCAAGACGCTGATCGCCGGCGGCAACGTGCTGCTGCTGGACGAACCATCGAACGACCTTGACGTGGAAACGCTGCGCGCGCTGGAAGACGCATTGCTGGAATTCGCCGGCTGCGTCATGGTGATCTCCCACGACCGCTGGTTCCTGGACCGTATCGCCACCCACATCCTCGCCTTCGAAGGCGATTCGCATGTGGAGTTCTTCCCGGGCAACTACCAGGAATACGAAGCCGACAAGAGGAAGCGCCTGGGCGAAGAAGCCGCCAAGCCGAAGCGCATCCGCTACAAGCCGATTACTCGCTGATTGGCGAAAGTGTTGGTTTGCTCCCCTCTCCCGCGCGCGGGAGAGGGGAGCAACCCCGACGCATCGAATCAAGCCCTCACCAGCCTCACCAGCGTGATCTCCGACGGCGCGCCAAACCGCTTTGGCGGCCCCCAGTAGCCCGTTCCGCGGCTCACGTAGATCCACATGCTTTCATGCCGGTTCAGCCCATGCACATAGGGCTGCTGCATCGGCACGAACAGGTTCCACGGCCAGAACTGGCCGCCGTGGGTGTGTCCCGACAGTTGCAGGTCGAATCCGGCCGCGGCGGCAGCCGGAGCCGAGCGGGGCTGGTGCGCCAGCAGCACGCGTGCCGCGGCATTGGCCGGCGCGCCGTGCAGCGCGCGCACGGGGTCGCTACGGTGGCTTTCGATAAAGCCGCCGGCCGTGAAATCGGTCACGCCGCCCAGCACCAGCGACGCATCGCCCCGGGCCACCACCACGTGCTCGTTCAGCAGCACGCGCAGGCCCAGCCGCGTCAGTTCCTCGATCCACGGCTCCGCGCCCGAGTAGTACTCGTGGTTGCCGGTCACGACGTAGGCCCCGTGCTTTGCCGATAGCCGCGCAAATGGCGCCGTGTGGGCCGACAGCTCGCGCACCGAACCATCGACCAGATCGCCCGTAATGGCGATGGCGTCGGGCTTCAGGCCGTTCACACTATCGACGATGCGGTTCAGGTAGGGCGCCTTGATGGTGGGCCCCACGTGGATGTCGCTGA
The DNA here is from genome assembly GCF_001652915.1 of Cupriavidus sp. D384. Taxonomy (GTDB): domain Bacteria; phylum Pseudomonadota; class Gammaproteobacteria; order Burkholderiales; family Burkholderiaceae; genus Cupriavidus. The sequence goes on along the minus strand of NZ_BBQI01000019.1, from coordinate 37,926 downwards.
TCTGCGCGATCGTAAATCCTTCAAATTCTTGAGGCAGGTTGGCGATCGGCACATCTACCTTCTTCACTCGCGCCAAGCCGCGTGCATTGAAGTAGCCGATCACGGACACGGCAACCGCCAGCCCCACCACCGCCGACGCACTGTAGAACGCCAGCCCGGCTGGCTGCCAGCGGGCCAGCATCGCCACCAGCAGGAAGATGTCACGCGCAAACGTCAGCACCAGCAGCGATGAGAAGAATCCCATCGCGAGCATGCCGATCCAGCTCAGCTTGTCGGCCCATCCGCTGGCCAGACGCCGCGCCATCAGTGCGGCCGGAATCAGCAATGTCGAGGCAATCAGCCACAGCACGGCCAGCATATGGATGGCGGCCGGCAGGGGCAGGGCAGGCAGCAGCCGCGCGCCGATGTAGGCATGCAGCGCGGCAACGATGGCGGTAGGAACCAGCAGGGAACGGCGGGAGCGCCTGGTACTCATGGCAGGGGGCGTCAGAGTCGGATTCGAGTGTAGGTGAGGCTGCGCAAGCGGGGCTTCAAGAGGCTGTTTCAAACGAAAAATGGACTATGCACCACTTTGAGGCGCCTCATGTGATCTGTCGGGTTTCTGCAGGTCCCATGAATGTTTTCGCCGCACATTGTTCCTGCAACCGCACTAATTTAGATTCATCTGACGCCGAACGCTGGAGATTCCATGTCCTTTGCGAAGCCCGCCCGTCTGGGCCAGACGTTGCTTGCCGCGGCGCTGGTTGCCGCGCTACCGCCGGCGGTGCTGGCGACCACGTCCGCCACCAAGTCCGCCACCACCCCCAGTGCCGCGCAGAAGCTGGCGCCACTGAGCTGGCCGCGCAATTTCGAGGTGGCTGGCGATCACGTGGAGCTGTACCAGCCCGAAATCGAGAAATGGGACGGCAACCGGATGTCGGGCCGTGCCGCCGTGGCCATTGGCGCCAAGGAAGGCACACCGGTCTATGGTGTGGCGCGGTTCTCGGCGCAGGCCGATATCGACAAGCCGTCGTCGCTGGTGCAACTGACGAATATCCAGATCGACAGCGTGGACGTGCCCACCCGCCCCGACGCCGCCGACAAGGTGCGGCAGGCGCTGATCAACCGGCTGTCGCCGCAGGGCCTGACCGTGCCGCTGGAAGAACTGCAGGCCAGCTACGCGGTGTCGCAGCAGCTGGCGAAGGCGCAGCGCGTGCCGGTGAAGAACGACGCCCCGCAGATCCTGTTTGCCACCACGCCCACGGTGCTGGTGCATGTCGACGGCGACCCGGCATGGCGCCAGGTGGCCGGCACATCGTACGAGCGCGCCATCAACAGCCGCTCGCTGCTGCTGCGCGATCAGGGCGGCGAACTGTGGCTGCAGGCGGCCGGCTACTGGTATCGCTCGGAATCGGCCGGCGGCACGTGGGAGCCCGTTGCCAGCCCGCCCGCCGCGTTGGTGGGCGCCGCCGGCAAGATGACGGCGTCGAAGGACGAGCCCAAGCCTGATCCGATGATGCCTGCCGACGGCAAGAAGCCGTCGCGCGCGCCGGCGGTGCTGATGGCCACGCAGCCGGCCGAACTGATCCTGACATCGGGCGAGCCGCAGATGACGCCGGTGGGCGGCACCGGCCTGCTGACGATGTCGAATGCCGATCATGCGGTGTTCATCGATCCGTCTGGCAATCAGACCTATGTGCTGATCTCGGGCCGCTGGTTCCGCGCCGCGATGCTCAACGGGCCGTGGGAATACGTGCCCGGCACGCAACTGCCGGCCGAGTTCGCGAAGATTTCTCCGCAGGACCCGAAGGCAAACGTGCTGGTATCGGTGCCCGGCACGCCGCAGGCCCGCGAGGCCGAGATCGCCGCGACGATCCCCCAGACGGCGTCGGTGTCGCGCACCAAGGCCGTCACGGCGGTGACCTTCGATGGCACGCCGAAGTTCGAATCGATCACCGGCACGTCGCTGCGCTACGCGGTCAACACCGGCACGCCCGTGATCGAGGTCGATTCGTCGCATTACTACGCGGTGGTCAACGGCGTCTGGTTCACGGCCAGCGCGCCGGGCGGCCCCTGGCAGGTAGCCACCGAAGTGCCATCGGCCATCTACACCATTCCGCCCAGTTCGCCGCTTTACTACGTGACGTACGTGCGCATCTACTCGGTCACGCCCACCACGGTGGTGGTGGGCTATACGCCGGGCTACCTGGGCGTGGTGGTCAACCCGGACGGCACCGTGGTCTACGGCACCGGTTATGTCTATCCACCGTACGTCGGCGCGTATTACTACGGCTATCCCGTGACCTATGGGTATGGCGCGGGATTTGGCATCGGCATTGCCGAAGGGTTTGCGTTCGGTTTCGCGGCCGGCGCCATCTGGGGCACGGCCGCGCCGTACTGGGGCCCGTACTGGTATGGCGGCGGCAGCTTCGTCAATGTCAACCAGGCGAATTTCTATGGCCGATGGGGGCAGGGTACGGTGACCCATGCAGAAGGCTGGAACGCCTGGACGGGCACGCAGTGGCGCGGTACCGCCGGTGCCGGCTACAACCCGGCCACGGGCGCGCGCTTCCAGGGCAGCCAGGGCGCCGCGTTCAATCCGTATTCGGGCAACTACGCGGCGGGGCGGCAGGGATCGTTTGCCAATCCGTCAACAGGGCGCGAGGGCGCCGCGCGCGGCGGCGTGGCCGGCAACGAATACACGGGCAACTATGCGGCAGGCCGGCAGGCGGCTGGCTACAACGCCCAGACCGGACGCATCGGCGCAGGCGAAGCGGGCATCGCCGGCAATACGCAGACCGGCCAGTACACGGCCGGTAGCCGTGGCTTTGTTGCCAATCCGAACAAGGACAATGCCGTGGTCTGGAACAACGGCAACGTCTACGCGGGCCATGACGGCAACGTCTACCAGCACACCGACGACGGCTGGCAGAAGCACACCACCAATGGCTGGGAACCCGTGCAGCAGAACAGTGAAATGCAGGGGCGCCTGGATCAGCAGCGCCAGGCGCGGCAGGCCGGGCAGCAGCGCTTCAGCAGCGCGGCGGCGCAGCAGTGGCAGGGGCGGTTTGCGGGAGGCGGCGGAAGGTTCGGCGGCGGTGGTGGCCGGTTCCATGGAGGGTTCCGGCGATAGGGGCTCGTCGCCCATTGTTTGCGCCCGTCTCCCGCGCGGGAGAGGGCCGGGAGAGAGGGCAAGGCGATTCAAATGAAGACCATCGCCCATTGAGCCGTCCGCCCTCGCCCTGAATCCCACTCTTGCAAGTGGGAGAGGATACCCATCAGCGACGCGGTGACCACTCGCCCTTGCGGACGCCCATCGCCGTCACCAGCCCATAGGCGGTAATGCCCAGCGCAACGCCCAGGAAATGGCCGTCGAGGCCCATCCCTGCCACGTTGGCAAGCACCCAGCCGCCGCCGGCGGCCAGGCCGATCCGGCTCAGGCCGGCGACGATCGGCCAGCGCATGCGCGCGGCACCCAGCGACGCGAAATAGAGCGCCATGCCAAGCCCGAACCCGCCGAATGCCGGGCCGACCCACGACAACGCACGCGCCGCGATGGCGGCCACTTCCGCATCCTTGGTGAACAGCGCGGCGAACTGCGCCGGCGCCAGCCCCACCGCCGCGCCGACACTGCCTGCCAGCAGCAGCGCCAGCAGCGCCCCCACCCAGGCAGTGCGACGCGCCGTGTGCCAGTCGCCAGCGCCCACCGAGCGGCCCACCAGCGCCGTCAGGGCCGAGCCCACGCCGAAGGCCAACGGAATCATCAGGAATTCCAGCCGCGCCGAAATGCCATACGCCGCCACGGCGGTCGTGCCGTAGTGGCGCAGTTGCGCCGTGACCAGGATCGTCGTCAGGTTGGCGACCGACGCCAGCGCGCAGGCGATCAGGCCGACCGCCAGAATCCGGTGGAACAGCGCGCCCGACAGCTTCACGCGCAGTGTCGGCACAAAGCCCGCGCCACCGCGCATCACCACCCAGGCCATCATCAGCGCGGCCGCCCACGATGCCACCGCCAGCCCCGCGCCAATCCCGGCCAGTCCCATGCCCAGCCCTTCGGCAAACCACCATGCCAACACCGGGAACAGGATCCACATGCCGGCCAGCACGCGGGCGGCCAGCGCGTGGCGGCCGCCCCCGCGCAGCACCGACGCCAGCGTGTTCGCCAGCCACGCCGGCACCGCACCGAGGCCGAACAGCCAGATCGCATAGGTCGCCGCCGCGTCGGCCGCCGTGCTGCCGCCCACGGCGCCAAACACCTGGCGCGGGAAGCCCGCCAGCGCAATGGCAAAGGCCAGGCCGGCCGTCACCGCGATGATCATCGCGTGCATCACCAGCGACGATGCGTCGTCGCGCTTTCCGGCGCCCAGCGCGCGGGCGATGGCCGACACCACGCCGCCGCCCATCGCCCCGGCAGACATCTGCTGCAGCAGCAGCGCAAACGGCAGCACCACCGCCCAGCCGGCCAGTGCCGCCGTGCCCTGGCGCGCGGCCAGCCAGGTTTCGATCAGCTGGGAGCCGGCCTGCAGGAAGGCCACGAGGCTGGTGGGCGCCGCGAGCACCGCAATGCGCCGCGCGATCTCGCCGTTCGACACCGGTTCGATGGCGGCGCGCGGGCCGTCCAGGGTCAATGCGTCAGGCTTGCTCATCGGCGGCCTCCGCAGTGGTTTGCGCGCCAAAGCGCTCGCGCAGATACCGGCCGGCGCCGGGGCCAGGCCGCACGCGCAGGTCGTCGGCGGTGATCGTGCTGCCATCGGCACGGGTCAGGCACCCCGCAACGATCTCGCTGCCATCGCGCTTGTCTTCCAGCACGGTCAGCGGGCCCTTGTCATCGGCCAGCCAGCGGTCGGCCCAGGCCTTGAGCGAGACGTAGACCGGAAAGAAATCGCGTCCCATCTCGGTCAGCTGGTACACCTGCCGCGCGCCACCGCCGGGCGCCGGCACCTTTTCCAGCAACCCGTGCTCGACCAGGGTCTTGAGCCGGGCGCTGAGGATATTTGGCGCAATGCCCAGGTGCTTCTCGAATTCGTCGAAACGCGAGCTGCCGTAGTAGACCTCCCGTATCAGCAGGATCGCCCACCGCTCGCCCAGCATCGCCATCGACCGCGCCACCGGGCACGGCATATTGGCAAAGTCCGTGTGTGCCATCGTCTCCTCTTTTTACTTTTGATATGCAAGTAAAAGGGATAATAGCTTGCGATTTGAAAGTCGGCAGGCGATTTTTGTCAGGCTTGTGCGAATACCGGCAACCCGGTCACGGCCTCGCGCAGGAAACCGATCAGCGCCCGCGTGGCCATCGACAGGTGCGGGTTTGGCGTGGTGATGATGTAGAGCCGGTTGCCCAGCCCTTCGGGTTTCCAGTCGGGCAGCACCGGCACCAGCGTGCCCCGGCGCACATCGTCCCAGCCCATGTAGACCGGCAGCAGGCTGATGCCGTGGCCCTGGCGCACCGCGTTCATCAGGAACGGGAAGTGTTCGGATTGCAGGTAGGGCGTGATCTCCACATCGTGCCGTTCAGGTCCGCACGCCGAATCGCGGCCCAGGGTCAAGAGGAAACGTCTCGAAGTGTAGGGCGGGCACAGGAAGCGGCACTCGGCCAGGTCCGACGGCTTCTGCAGCGGCGGCGTGCGCGCCAGGTATTCGGGCGACGCGCACAGTTGCCAGCGGATGGCGCAGACCTCGCGCGCCACCGTGTCCAGCGGTGGCACCGACGTCACCTTCAGTGCCACATCGATCTCGGCCGCGATCAGGTCGGTGACGCGGTTGGCGAAGAACACCCGCAGCGAGATGCCCGGGTGCAGTTCGGCAAAGCGCAGCAGCAGCGGGGCGATAAAGGCGTCGCCCAGGCCGGTGGGCACGCTCACGCGCACATGGCCGCGCAGCGTCTTGCCCAGGCTGTCGATCTCGGCCTGTGCGGCGGCCATCTCCTGCAGGATGCGCAGGCCGTGCTCGTAGAGCGACTGGCCCGCATCGGTCATCTCCAGCCGGCGCGTGGTCCGGCGCAGCAGCATGGCGCCGGCCTGCTCCTCCAGTTGCCCAAGCTGCCGGCTGATCTGCGACCGGGTAACGCCGCGCCGGCGTCCGGCTTCGGCCAGGTTGCCCGCTTCGACGATATCCACGAAGGCCTGCACAAGGTTGAGGTCCATGCGACGACTCTGAAAGCAATGTCAAGTTTGACGCAACATTGTGATTCGGTCAGATGGGATTGTCGATGCCAGCGCGCCTCGTTAAAGTGACCAGTCATCGGTGGAGAAGGGTCGTGATCCTTCGCCACCCGCCGCACTGGAACGCACCCGCCTGCCATACAAGGAGCCCCCGCATGCCCGCAGACCTCTGGTTCGAATCGTTGCAGCGCCCCGGCGCGGAAGTGCTGGACCGCGGCATGCGGCTCGCGGGCGGGCTGCGGCGGCTGGGGCTGGAAGAAGGCGGCGTGGTGGCGGTGCTGCTGCGTAACGATCCGGTGTTTGCCGACGTGGTGTTTGCCTGCCGTACCGCCGGTACCTATTACTGCCCGATCAACTGGCATTTCATGGCCGAGGAGGTGCGCTACCTGCTGGAAGACAGCGGCGCGGGCGCGCTGATCGTCCACGCCGACCTGTTGCCGGCAATACAGGCCGTGGTGCCTGACGGCGTTGCGGTGCTGGTGGTAGGCGGCACGCATCCCGATGCCATCGAATACGAGCCGTGGCTGGCCGCGCAGGCCGCCTACGACGGCCCGCGCGTGGCGCCGCGCGGGCATCTGGCCTACACGTCAGGTACCACTGGCAGGCCGAAGGGCGTGCTGCGCCAGGCGATGCCGCTGGCGGACCTCGAAGCGCAGCAGGAACGCCTGCGCTCGCTGATCCGGCAGGCGTACGGCATCGTGCCCGGCTGCCGCGCGCTGATGTCGGCACCGCTCTATCACAGCGCGCCAAGCGTGTACGTGCAGAACGCGCTGCAGATGGCCGAGCGGCTGGTGCTGGCGCCGCGCTTCGATGCCGAGCAGGTGCTGGCGCTGGTGGAAAAGCACCGCATCGACGTGCTCTACCTGGTGCCGATCATGTATGTGCGGCTGCTGAAGCTGCCGCCCGAAGTGCGCGCCAGATATGACCTGTCGTCGATACGCTTTGTCGCGTCCACCGGCTCGCCGTGCTCGCCGGAGGTCAAGCGTGCCATGCTCGACTGGTTTGGCCCGGTGATCCACGAAACCTACGCATCGAGCGAGGCCGGGCTGGTCACCGTGGCGACGCCCGACGATGCCGCGTCCCGCCCCGGGACGGCGGGACGCCCCGTGGACGAAGCCAGCGTGCGCATCATCGACGAGCAGGGCAAGCCGTGCGCGCCGGGCGAAGTGGGCCTGGTCTACGTGCGCCAGCCCGCCTATCCCGACTTCACCTACCTGAACAACGACAAGGCCCGCCGCGCGATCGATATCGACGGCCGTGTCACGCTGGGCGACATGGGCTACGTCGATGCCGACGGCTACCTGTTTATCTGCGACCGCGCGTCGGACATGGTCATCTCGGGCGGCGTGAACATCTATCCGGCCGAGATCGAGCACGAACTGGTGCGCTATCCGGGCGTGGCGGATTGCGTGGTGTTTGGCGTGCCCGACGACGAATACGGCGAACGCCTGCACGGCGTGATCGAGCCGGTGCCGGGCGCCGACGTGCAGTCTGCGGCGGTGATCGAATGGCTGCGCGGCCGGTTGTCCGGCTTCAAGGTGCCGCGCTCGATCGAGATCGTCGAACGGCTGCCGCGCGACGAGACCGGCAAGCTCGCCAAGCGCCGGTTGCGCGACCAGCACTGGGCAGGCCGCCAGCGGCGCGTCTGATCACGACCTGCCCCACGGTTTCGCTTTGCGCCCGCTTGCGGGAGCTGAGGCGGGGAGAGGGCAGGCGTTGGCATTGCGATTCCATTCCTATAAAGCAGGAGACAACCATGCACCGTATCGCCATCAGCTTCTGTGCCGCCTTGCTGGGGGCCGCGTTTGCCGCCCCGGCCCTGGCCGCCTATCCCGACCGGCCGATCAAGCTCGTCGTTCCGTACACCCCGGGCGGGTCGACCGACCAGTTTGGCCGCGCCATGGCCGAAGGCATGGCGCGTGAACTGAAGCAGCCCGTGGTGGTGGAGAACCGCCCCGGCGCCAATACGATGGTCGGCACGCAGGGCGTGGCCCGCGCGCAGCCCGATGGCTACACGGTCCTGATGGGCAGCAGTGCCAGCATGGTGCTCAACCCGATGCTCTACAAGAAGACTGGCTATGACCCGAAGGATTTCAAGGTCATCCTGATCGGGATCGAGGTGCCGCTGGTGGTGGTGACCAACAACCAGGTGCCGGCCAGCAGCATCAAGGACTTTGCCGCCTATGCCAGGGCGGCGGGCGGGAAGCTCAACTATTCTTCGGTGGGGCTCGGCAATCCGCTGCAGCTGGCGACGGAGATGCTGAAGTCCGAACTGGGCATCGATATGACGCATGTGCCGTACAACGGCAGCGCGCCGGCGCTGGCGTCGTTGCTGGCGAATGACACGCAACTGATGGTGGACGTGGTCAGTACCTCGCTGCCCCATATCAAGGCCGGCAAGCTGAAGGCGCTGGCCGTGACGGGGCGCTCGCGGCTCGACGTCCTGCCCAACGTGCCGACCGTGGCCGAAAGCGGGTATCCGAACTTCCACGCCGCCACGTGGTTCGGCCTGGCCGTGCCGGCACAGACGCCGCCGGATGCGGTGGCGAAACTGCAGGCCGCCGCGTCGCACGTGCTGACCGAGACGCCGTTTCGCAACACGTTCAACGCGCTGGGGCTGATCGTGCAGCAGCCGCGCAGCCAGGCGGAGATCGATCGCTATGTGCAGGCCGATCGCGAGAACTGGGGCAAGGTCATCCGCGCCAACAGCATCAGCCTGGACTGATGCCCACGGTGCGGGGAAGGTGCGGGACCGGTCTCGGCGACGGGCGGGAAGCGTATAGTTGAGGGCGTTTTGCCACGCCCCCGCCTGCTCCCGCCTGCTTTTCGCAGCGACGCCATGACCGATCCTGTCGACCCGCCCGATTCGAACCTTCCCGATTCCACTTCGCCATCCGAGCCCGCAGCGCGCCGCGACCGGCTCGGCAAACTGCGTTTTCACGCGCGTCGCGCGGCGCACCGCAAGACGCGCCAGGTGGGGCGGATCTCGCGCGTGTCGATGCGCTACGCGGTGTTCATGTGCGGCGCGGGCGGGGTGGCGCTGTTCTCGATGGTCTTCGCCTACATCGCCGAAGTCGCACTGCGCTGGAATGCGAAGCTGACCACCGCCACACCGTGGCTGGCCTTCGTGATGCTGCCCTTCGGGCTGGCTGCGCTGCGGTGGCTGACGATCCGGCTGGCACCCCAGGCGCGCGGCTCGGGCATTCCGCAGGTGATCGCGGCCGTGACGCTGCCGCCGGCCGGCGTGGCGCAGACCGTGCTCGTTTCGTTCCGGCAATCGATGTGGAAGGTGCTGCTGACCGCCGGGGCGCTCCTGGCCGGTGCATCGGTGGGGCGCGAGGGGCCGTCGGTGCAGGTGGGTGCCGCCGCCATGCTGGCCTGGGGGCAGTGGTGCCAGCAGAAGCTGCGCTTCCGCATCGGCTTTCATCCGAGTTCGCTGATCGCGGCCGGTGCGGCGGGCGGCCTGGCTGCGGCATTCAACACGCCGCTGGCCGGGGTGGTGTTCGCCATCGAGGAACTGGGGCGCGGCACGGCCGTGCGGTGGGACAGGCTGGTGCTGTCCGGCGTGCTGACGGCGGGCTTCCTGTCACTGGCCGTGCTTGGCAACAATCCATACTTCAGCGTCAAGGTGCCGATGCTGGTGCTGCACGACGTGTGGGGACCGGTCCTGTTGTGCGCGGTGGTCAACGGTGTGATGGGCGGGCTCTTCGCCAAGCTGCTGATTCGCGGCGTGCCCGGGCTGGTGCCCTCGGCATGGCGTGGCTGGACGACGGCGCATCCGGTGTGGGTGGCCTTCCTGTGCGGGCTGGTCGTGGCGGCGGTGGGCTGGGCCACTGCCGGTGCCACGTTCGGCACGGGCTACGAACAGGCGTCCGGATTGATCAATGGCGAGCCGCACAGCACGTTGTGGTTCGGGGTGGCGAAATTCGTGGCGACGGTGGTGTCGTACTTCGCCGGCATCCCGGGCGGGATCTTCACGCCGTCGCTGGCTATTGGCGCCGGCATCGGTGCCAATATTGCCGATTTCGTGACCCATTTCATGTCCGGCATGGCCGAACCGCGCGTGCTGGCGCTGGTATCGATGGCGGCCTTCCTGGCGGCTGCCACCCAGGCCCCGATCACCGCCAGCGTGATCGTCATGGAAATGACGCGCACGCAGGACCTGACCATTTACCTGCTGGCGGCATCGCTGCTGGCGTCGTTCCTGTCGCGCCAGTTCAATCCGCATCCGTTCTATCACCACATGGGCCATGCTTTCCGCCGCGAGGCGATGGCGATCGCGCGCAAGGAAATCGCCACGTGACGCGCGGAAAACCGGCTGGATAGTGGCGCAAACTTCTCTCGCATCGTGGCGTAACAGGCGGTTACAAACTTCCCTTGGCGGAGGTTCGCAGAAGTGTGGGTTTGGCATCGAAGCGCCGTAGCGGACGCATGCGCGATGTCTTAACATCTGCTGCGCATTGACCGGCGGCAGTAGATCGGCCGGCAGTGCATGTGTACCGGCGGCACAGATCTCGTCGGCCAGGCATTCGATGCATTTCGGGGGGAGCAGGAGATGGCCACACAACGTCCGGGCGGCACGCGCCCGTCCACGCCGCGCACTGGCGCACCGCACACCGCGCACACCAGCAAGTCCCGCGACAGCGCCCAGGGGCTCGACCTTGCCGCGGACACTGCCATCTGGCATACACGTGGCCTGCAGACCAACAGCCGCATGCGCGCTCCGGTAGCCCGGCGCACGGCGGCGCCACGCCAACTGCCGCCGAGTCCGGTGCCGAAGCTGATCCTGTGGGCGGTGCTGATCGGCGTTGCGCTGGTATGCTTCCATGCCGTGAAGCGTATGCTCTGATCCCGCCTGTCGACCCGGCATCACACCGTTGATGCCGCGTATCCCCGGCAGGAACCCTTGGGACGGAGCCGGCTCCAACGCGGAGCCGTTTTCAGGAGTGTGTTTTGAGATTTCCAATTGCCGGGCTGGCCGTTGCCGCCCTGCTGGCGACGTCCGTCGCCCAAGCCGCGCCGGCTGCGCCCGCCGCACCGGTCGCACAGGCAGCGCAGCCTGCCGCCAAGGCCCCGGGTGCCGCTGCGGCAGCCCTCCTCGACGGCAAGGACCGTTTCTCGACGATGCTCGACACGCTCGAGATCGGCAGCCCGTTGCCCGCGTTGCCCGATTGCGCAGACCACCGCACCCCCGATGGCAAGGACGTGACCGCGTACTGCGTGGAGTTGCGTGGCGACGGCGTGATGCGCCAGGTCGGCGTGCCGCGTGACCAGCGGCCCGCGTTCATGGACGGGCCGCGCCTGGTGGCACTGGTGGATGGCAATGCGCTGGTGGGTGTCATCGTGCCGACCGACGGCATCCGGTCGCAGGACGCCGCCGCGCAGGCGCTCAATGCCCGCTACGGCAAGCCGTTCCGCCAGGAAATGGTGGACATGAAGGACACGGCCGGCAAGAGCGTGCGGAGCATCCACGCAGGCTGGATGCGCAAGCCGCTGACCGTGGAGCTTTACGCGATTCCCGAGAATCCGGCCGAAGGCACCATCGAACTGCTGCTGCCGCAGGCGCGTGCGCTGATGGCAAACCGCGATGCCGAAGTGGCAAAGTCGCTGGCGCCGCCGCCGGCCCCGGCGGGCAAGGGTGGCAAGTCCGACAAGGCGGACAAGGCTGCTGACAAGACTGCGGACAAGGCCGAAAAGACGGACAAGGCCGACAAGAAGGCCCCGGCCAAGCCGGTCAACCCGGGTAGCTGGTAAATCGGCGGCCAGGCGGCAGGGCAGCAGCCTGCCGCCAGATCCGCGGGACGCGCCAGCGTCAGAGGCCTTCCATCACCTTGTCCAGGCCGCGCACCACGCCGCGCACGGTGTGGACCTTGCGGATGGCCAGCAGCGCGCCGGACACATAGGGCTTGGAGCCGTCGCCGGCTTCGTGCCTGAGATGCAGGCGCTGCCCATCGGCACCGAAGATCACCTCGACACCAAGCTGGTATCCCGGCAGCCGCACGGCATGCACCTGCGTGCCGGACATCGTGGCGCCACGCGTTTCCTGCGGGCCGTTGACCTGGTCCACCGGCACGGCCTGCGCCGCCTGCTTGATCTGACCTAGCCGAAACGCCAGTTCGCGCACCGTGCCGGACGGCACGTCGACCTTGCCAGCCTTGGCGTAATCGATGATTTCCCAGTGGTCGAGGTGGCGCGCCGCCATCTCGGCAAACTTCTGCAGCAGCACCACCGTGATCGCGAAGTTGCCGCAGGCCAGCACGCCGCGGTCGGCCTTGCGCGCGGCGGCGTCGATCTCGGCGTAGTCGTCATCGGACAGGCCCGACGTACCTACCACCACATGCGCGCCGTGCGCCAGGGCCTGCAGGATGTTGTGCTTGGCGATGACCGGCTTGGTGTATTCGACGTAGACGTCATACGGCGTCTTGCCTAACTCCTCGATGCTGGGCGCCGCCACGCCCGGCGTGTCCTTGTGGCCGGTCAGGCCTGCCAGGGTCTGGCCCGCCGCGCCGCGCGACAGCCCAGCCACCAGCGTCATGTCGGCAGCGTGCGCCACGCCGCGTGCCAGTTCGCCGCCGGCCCAGCCCGTGACGCCGCCCACGGCAACGCGAATGGTTTCACTCATAGCTGTTCTCCTGAATCCATGGCGAGGGAGGCAAGCATAGCGCGCCCGGTTCAAGCGCGCTGGCTGCGCCCGCGCGTCCTGGAGCGGCGGGGGTTAGCCCGCCGCGCGCCGCCGGTCGATCTTGCGGGCCAGCACGATCGACGTGGTCGTGTGGTTCACGCCGTCGAGCATGCCGATCTCGTCGAGCAGCTTGTCCAGCCGCGCGTGGGTGTCGCATCGGATCACGGCCATATAGTCCACCGGCCCGCTGACCGAATTCAGTTCCTCCACCTCGGGAAACCGCTGCAGCGCGCGCACCACGGACGGTGCCGCCTTTGGCTGCACCGACAGCCCGCAGAATGCCAGGATTGCGTTGTCCTCCATCTGGCTGCCCAGCCGCACGCCGTATCCGGCGATCACGCCCGTGCGTTCGAGCCGGGCAATGCGCGCCACCACTGTCGTGCGCGCGATACCCAGCGCGCGCGACAGGTTGGCCGCGCTCTCCCGCGCATTGGCCTGCAGCAAGGCCAGCAGGTGCCGGTCGGTCTGGTCGAGGTCTGCCATGGTCGTCGATGACGATTCGTCAAATTGCTATGTCAATACGACCGATTATGCCGGGGTTTCGTCAATCTTGTGGCTACAAAACGTGCGCGCGGCTGCCCATACTTCAGTCACCAACAACAAGTTTCTGACGGAGTCAGCCATGCAGGCTTCCACGCTCGGTCCCGCCTCGGTGCGCGACCTGACTCTCGCCCCCCGTCCGCTTTCGGTGGTGGTGCTCGGTGCCGGCAAGATCGGCCGGGTGATTGCCACCATGCTTGCCGATACCGGCGACTACCGCGTCTGCCTGGTCGATCACGACGCCCACCGGCTTGATGGCGTGCCGCGCAACATCGAGGTACGGGCCGGCGACCCGACCGAGCCGGGCACCTGCGCGGCGCTGCTGGCCGGGGCCGACGCGGTGATGAACGCGCTGCCGTTTCACGCCGCCATCCATGTCGCCACGGTGGCCGCGCGCCTGGGCGTGCATTACTTCGACCTGACCGAGGACGTGGCGGCCACCCATGCCATCCGCGCGCTGGCCGGTGGCGCGCGGTCGGTGCTGATGCCGCAATGCGGGCTGGCGCCGGGTTTCATCGGTGTGGTCGGGCATGACCTCGCGCAACGCTTCCTGCGCGGCGGCGGCGAACTGCACGACCTGCGCATGCGCGTGGGGGCGCTGCCGCGCTACCCGAGCAATGCGCTCAAGTACAACCTGACGTGGAGCACCGAGGGGCTGATCAACGAATACTGCAACCCGTGCGAGGCCATCGTGGACGGGCGTCGCGTGGAGCTGCCCGCGCTGGAGGGGCACGAGACCTTCGCACTGGACGGCGTGGAGTACGAAGCCTTTAATACCTCTGGAGGGCTGGGCACGCTGCCCGACACGCTGGCTGGCCGTGCGCGCCAGGTCGACTACAAGTCCATCCGCTATCCCGGCCACTGTGCGCAGATGAAGCTGCTGCTGAACGACTTGCGGCTGCGCGAGCGGCGCGAATGGCTGCGCGAGATTTTCGAGCACGCCATTCCGGTGACCGCGCAGGATGTGGTGGTGGTGTTCGCCAGCGCCACCGGCCATCCGCCCGGCGCGCGGGGCGAGGGCAAGCGCGGGCCGCTGACGCAGGCGTCGTTTTCCGCGCGCATCGGCGGCATGGACGATTTCGCGGGCATCGGCCATGTCAATGCAATCCAGCTGACCACGGCGGCAGGCATCTGCACCGCGCTGGATCTCGTGGCGACCGGCGTGCTGCCGCAGTCGGGATTCGTGAAACAGGAAGCCATGCCGCTCGACCGCTTTCTGGCCAACCGCTTCGGCCAGCATTACGCGCGGCACCCACTACAGGAGACGCTCGCATGAAAGCGCAGGAATTTGCCGAATGCTGGCAGGCCATGGGCCTGCCACTGCCATGGACCGCAACCAGCACCGCCGCGCCGGGCACGCTGGCCGTGCGTTCGCCGATCGACGGCGAGGTGTTTGGCCAGGTGCCGGTGTGTTCGCCCGCCGATGCCGATACGCGCATCGCCCGCGCGCATGCGGCGCAGAGTGTCTGGGCGCTGATGCCGGCGCCGGCGCGTGGCGAGGTGGTGCGCCACCTGGGCGAGGCGCTGCGCGTCCACAAGGCGGCGCTGGGCCGGCTGGTGGCGCTGGAGGCCGGCAAGATCCTGCAGGAAGGGCTGGGCGAAGTGCAGGAGATGATCGATATCTGCGACTTTGCCGTGGGCATGTCGCGCCAGTTGCATGGGCTGACGATTGCCTCGGAGCGCCCCGCGCATGCGATGCGCGAGACCTGGCATCCGTACGGGCTGTGCGGCGTGATCTCGGCGTTCAACTTCCCGGTGGCCGTGTGGGCGTGGAATGCCGCGCTGGCGCTGGTGTGCGGCAATGGCGTGGTGTGGAAGCCTTCGGAAAAGACGCCGCTGTGCGCGCTGGCCGTGCAGGGCGTGCTCGACCGCGTGTTCGATGACCATGCGCCGCAGCTTGCAGGGCTGTGCTGCGTGCTGATGGGCGGACGCCAGCTGGGCCAGGCGCTGGTGCAACATCCGTCGGTACGGCTGATGAGCGCGACGGGCTCCACGCGCATGGGCCGCGAGGTCGGCATGGCCTGCGCCGCGCACTTCAAGCGCGCCATCCTGGAGCTGGGCGGCAACAATGCCGCCATCGTCGCACCATCGGCCAACCTGGAACTGACCATCCGCGCGATGACGTTTGCGGCAGCCGGCACGGCCGGTCAGCGCTGTACCACGCTGCGCCGTGCCTTTGTGCATGCCGATCTGATCGAGGCGGTGACGCAGCGCCTGCGTCAGGTATATGCGCGCCTGCCAGTGGGCGATCCGCTGCAGGACGGCACGCTGGTCGGGCCATTGATCGATGCGGCTGCCGGCGATGCCATGGCTAACGCGCTGGCCAGCTGCCGCGCGCAGGGCAACGTCGTGCATGGTGGCGAACGGCTGCTGGCCGACCGCTTTCCGCGTGCCTGCTACGTGCGGCCGGCGCTGGTGCTGACCGACACCCAGCATGACACCATGCTGACCGAAACCTTCGCGCCCATCCTTTACCTGATGCCATACACATCGCTGGATGAAGCCATCGCGCTGAACAACGCGGCATCGCATGGCCTGTCATCCTGCATCTTCACGGAGTCGCTGCGCGAGGCGGAGATGTTCATGTCGGGGGCGGGCAGCGACTGCGGCATCGCCAACGTCAATATCGGCACCAGCGGCGCGGAGATCGGCGGTGCGTTCGGCGGCGAGAAGGCAACGGGCGGTGGCCGGGAATCGGGGTCCGATGCGTGGAAGGGCTATATGCGCAGGGCCACCAATACCATCAACTATGGAGACACCTTGCCGCTGGCCCAGGGCATCCGCTTCGACGTGTGAACGGGCTGGCCGCTTACGTGCAGGGAGTCGTTGCGAATCGTAACAATGGTTACAGCGCCTTGACGCTGTATTACCGAACCCACCCGTATAACGTTCTTAAGGACAGCGCATTGAGATGACGCAATGCCTGGGACAAAAAGGACGTTGTGATGAAAACGAAAGCGATGGTATTGGGTCTGGCAGTGACTGGCGCGGCCATGCTTGGCGGCTGCGCGGTGTATCCCACGCCGTACGGGCCTGAAGTTGGCCCGGCCCCGGTCGCGGTGGCGCCGGCGCCGGTGTACGTATCACCGCCGGCGGTGGTGGTGCGGCCCGCGTATGGCTACTACGGTGGCGGGTACTACGGTGGTTACTATGGTCGCCGGTACCGGCACTGGTAAGCTGGCGCGCGTAAGCGCCTGAAGCATGATCCTCTCTTCCACGCGTGGGGGAGGGGAGGAAAGCAAGGGGCAAAGGTCAGTCGCTCGCGCTGCCGTTCAGCCCGCCCCATCCTGGCGCGAGCGTTTCACCGACATCGCGCAGGTCCACCAGGTCAAGTACGCGGCCCACGGTATGGTCGACCAGTTCGGCGATGCTTTGCGGCTTCTGGTAGAACCCGGGGACTGGCGGAAACACGATGCCGCCCATCTCGGTAACGGCGGTCATGTTGCGCAGTTGGGCAAGGTTCAGCGGGGTTTCGCGCACCATCAGCACCAGCTTGCGACGTTCCTTGAGCGTAACGTCGGCGGCACGGGTGATCAGGTTGTCGGACAGGCCATGGGCCACGGCGGCCAGCGTGCGCATCGAGCACGGCGCCACGATCATGGCGTGGGCGCGGAAAGATCCGCTGGCAATGGTTGCGCCGATATCGCGCACGTTGTGAACCACATCGGCCAGCGCTTCCACTTCCGCGCGGCCGATGTCGAGTTCGTGCTGCAGGTTCATGATGCCGGCCGGCGACATCAGCAGGTGCGTTTCCACACCGCTCACATCGCGCAGCACCTGCAGCAGCCGGACGCCGTAGACGGCGCCGGTGGCACCCGTGATGGCGACGATCAGCCGTTGCGGCGCGCCGCCTTGATTCACAGGCATGGCAGTTCCAGGCAGGCTCAGGCCTTCAGCAGCGATTGCAGTTCGCCGTTCTGGTACATCTCCATCATGATGTCCGAGCCGCCGACGAACTCGCCGTTCACGTACAGCTGCGGAATCGTGGGCCAGCTGGCGTATTCCTTGATGCCCTGGCGGATGGCCTCGTCTTCGAGCACGTTGACCGTGGTCGGCGCGTCGACGCCACAGGCCTTCAGGATCTGGATCGCACGGCCCGAGAAACCGCACATCGGGAACTGGGCGGTGCCCTTCATGAACAGCACGACGGGGCTGCCCTTCACGATCTGGTCGATCTTCTGTTGTACGTCACTCATGATGAAAACGGTCCGGTTGCATGGGGGATCAGCGGATTTTACCGGAATCGCGCGCCGGCATCAGGTAGGGGTATCAGCCAGTCGCCGGCCAGCTTTCAACCGGGCAGCCGGCCGCCGCTGCAGCGCTCGTTGCCGCCCAGGTCGCGTGCCGTGAACACCTCTGCAAAGCCGGCGCTGGTCAGCAGGTGGCGCGTGGCGTAACCCTGGTCGTAGCCATGCTCCATCAGCAGCCAGCCCTGCGGCAGCAGCCGCTGGGTGGCGCCGGCGACGATGGCCCGCAGGTCGGCCAGGCCGTCCTCGTGGTCGGTCAGGGCGTCGATCGGCTCGAAACGCAGGTCGCCTTCGGCCAGGTGCGGGTCGCCCGCCGCGATATAGGGCGGATTGCTCACGATCAGGTGAAACCGCTGCCCCGGCGGCAGCGCGTGATACCAGTCCGACACCAGGAAGCGGATATTGTCGGCCTGCAACGCGCGGGCGTTGTCCTGCGCCACCATCAGCGCGCCGCGCGAAATGTCGGTGGCCCAGACCTCGGCGTCGGGCCGCTCGCGGGCGATGGTCACGGCCAGGATGCCCGATCCGGTGCCCATGTCCAGCACGCGGGGCGTATGGATGCCAGCCAGGCGGGCCAGCGATGCCTCGGCAGCCACTTCGGTGTCCGGGCGAGGAATCAGCACATCGGGCGTGACGCGGAACGTGCGGCCGAAGAACTCGCGTTCTCCCAGCAGGTAGGCCATTGGCTCGCCGGTCAGCCGGCGCGCCAGCAACGTGGAAAATGCATCACGTTGTGCGTCATTGAGATGGTCCTGGTCGCGGGTGATCAGTTGCGTGCGCGTGAGCCCGGTGACATGGGACAGCAGCATGCGCGCCTCCAGCGCCGGCAGGCCGGCCATGGCGGCAAGCGTCTGCGCTTCGCGCAGGGTGGGCGTGGACGGCAGGGGCGGAAAATCGCCCGGAGGATTGGAGGACATCGGCGGTACGTCTGGGACAATCGGCGGCCGGTTTGCAAAAAACCCCGCCGGGCCTGGGCCTGGCGGGGTTCTGCGTGGCTCTGCTTTCAGGCGCCTAGTGTAAGCCCAATCGGGCCTCATTTCCGCGCGCGTCTGCGTAGGGCTATTACTTGTTGACGGCGTCCTTGGCCTTGTCGGCCGAGCTGTTGACGGCGTCCTTGGTGGCTTCCTTGGCGTGGGCCATGGCATTGCCGGCGTCTTCGCGGGCCTTGTCGGCGGCTGCGGAGACATCCGAGGCCACGCCGCTGGCGGCGGCCTTGGCAGCGTCGGCGGCGTTCGAAGCCGCAGCGGCGGCGTCGCTGGCAGCGGCCTTGGCCGATTCGGCGGCATTCTGCATGGCGCTGTCAGCGTTGGATTGCGGAGCCTCTTCCTTCTTGCCGCAGGCGGCAACGGAAATGGCAGCGGTAAGCATCAGCACGGCGAGCAGCTTGTTCATGATTTCGTCCTTGTGTGTCTGTTGGAGGAGTGACATCCAGCCAGACTTCGATGCCCCCAACGCGCCATGTCTTGCAAAAGTGACGTATTGGGGTGGTCTGGTCGAAATCGATTATAGACACCGCTTTTTTACAAGCCAGTGCTGTTTCAAGCATTTACCTACGTTACAAACTCCGGCGCCCCCGGATTCGGTCAGGATTCCTCGCCCAGCGCCGCCAGCTGGTCGGCCTGGTGCTCGGCGGCCAGCGATCCCACCAGCTCGTCGAGGTCGCCGTCCATGATCATGTCGATCTTGTACAGCGTCAGGTTGATGCGGTGGTCGGTCACCCGGCCCTGCGGGAAGTTGTACGTGCGGATGCGGTCGCTGCGGTCGCCCGAGCCGATCAGGTTGCGACGCGTGCTGGCTTCCTTGGCCTGCGCTGCGCGCAGCTGGCCGTCCTTGATCCGCGCGGCCAGTACCTTCATGGCCTTTTCCTTGTTGCGGTGCTGGCTGCGGTCGTCCTGGCATTCGACCACGATACCGGTGGGCAGGTGGGTCAGGCGTACGGCGGAGTCGGTCTTGTTCACGTGCTGGCCGCCCGCGCCCGACGCGCGAAACGTGTCGACGCGCAGGTCGGACGGATTGATCTCCACCTCGCCCACTTCGTCGGCTTCCGGCATTACGGCCACGGTGCAGGCCGACGTATGGATGCGGCCCTGCGCTTCGGTGGCGGGCACGCGCTGCACGCGGTGGCCGCCCGACTCGAACTTGAGCTTCGAGAACGCGGCAGCACCGGCAATGCGCACGATGACTTCCTTGTAGCCGCCCAGGTCGGATTCCGATTCGCTCATGATTTCCACCTGCCAGCGCTGGCGTTCCGCATAGCGCGTGTACATGCGCAGCAAGTCGCCCGCGAACAGCGCGCTTTCCTCGCCGCCGGTGCCGGCGCGGATTTCGAGCAGCAGGTTGCGGTCGTCGTTGGGGTCCTTGGGCAGCAGCAGCGTCTGCAGCGACTTTTCCAGGCCTTCGAGCCGGTCTCGCGCCGCAGCGATCTCGTCGGCGGCAAAGTCCTTCATCTCGGGATCTTCCAGGAGTGCCTGCGCGGTGGTCAGGTCGTCCTGCGCCTGTCGATACTGCCCGTACTGCTCGGCCACCGGCGACAGTTCGGCATGCTCGCGCGACAGCTTGCGGTACTGGTCCATGTCCGCCGTTGCCGTTTCGCTGGCAAGCAGGGCGTTGACTTCATCGAGTCGCTCGGCCAGCTGGTCGAGCTTGTGGAGCATGCTGGGTTTCATCGGTAGCGGAATCGGGATGCTGGGGAACGCGGTGGCGCGGCCACGGCGCGGATCGGCGGGCGGATGCCCGGCGGCGCCGGCGGACGCCAGCGCGGCATGGACGGCGCGGCTAGCGCTCGGAGTGACTGCTGTGGCGGAACAGACCCGGCACCAGGCGCAGCAGTGCGTCGCGGTCTTCGCCCTGGGTGTGGTTCAGCGCGTGCGTGGGGCCGTGCAGGAACTTGCGGGTCAGCGCGCCGGACAGCGCGTCGAGCACGGCGGCCGGATCGTCGCCACGCGCCAGCATGCGGCGGGCGCGCTCCAGTTCGGCCTGGCGGATGGCTTCGCCGCTGGCCTGCAGGTCGCGGATCACGGGCACCACGCTGCGGGTTTCCAGCCAGTGCATGAAGTTCTGCACGCGCGATTCGATGATCGCCTCGGCCTGCGCCACGGCAGCCTGGCGCATCGCGTTGCCTTCGCGCACCACGGCGCCAAGGTCATCGACGGTATAGAGGAACACGTCGTTCAGGCGCGCAACTTCGGGCTCCACGTCGCGCGGCACGGCCAGGTCGACCATCATGATCGGGCGGTGCTTGCGGCGCTTGACCGCGCGCTCCACGGCACCCAGGCCGATGATCGGCAGCGAGCTTGCGGTGCACGACACGACGATATCGAATTCATGCAGGCGCTCGCCCAGATCCTGCAGGCGGATGGCCTGCGTGGTCAGGCCCTGCCCGGCCAGTTGCTCGGCCAGCCTCTCGCCGCGTTCCACGGTGCGGTTGGCGACCACCACCTGGCGCGGCTTCTGCGCGGCAAAGTGCGTGGCGCACAGTTCGATCATCTCGCCCGCGCCGATGAACAGCACGCGCTGCGTCGACACGCTTTCAAAAATCCGCTGGGCCAGACGCACGGCGGCGGCAGCCATCGATACGGAGTGCGCGCCGATCTCGGTCTGGCCGCGTACTTCCTTGGCCACCGCGAACGTGCGCTGGAACAGCTGGTTCAGGTACGTGCCCAGCGCGCCGGCTTCGCCAGCGGTGCGCACTGCGTCCTTGAGCTGCCCCAGAATCTGGGTTTCGCCCAGCACCATCGAGTCGAGCCCGCTGGCCACGCGGAATGCATGGCGCACGGCTTCGGACTGGGGCAGGGCGTACAAATGCGGCGCCAGGTCGCCTGCGGGCACGTTGTGATGCTGGGCCAGCCAGCGCAGCGTGTGCTCGAACCCTTCCTGACCCGGCTGCAGCACATCGGTGGCGCAGTAGATCTCGGTACGGTTGCAGGTGGAAAGAATGGCGGCCTCGGTGCCATTGCGCCCAGCCAGGTGGGTGCGCAGCGCGCCAAGTGCGGGTTTGATCTGCTCAAGCGGAAACGCCACACGCTCGCGGAGCGAGACGGGTGCCGTGGTGTGATTGATACCGATCGCGAGCAGTTGCATTTGTGGGGTTGGGTTGCCATCCGGAACGGTGCCGGAAGCGCTGGTCATTATACCGCCACGTTACAAAGTTGCAGGGAACCCCGAGCGCGGCCGGGCAACTGCAGTATCGTTACGCCACATCCACTTTTGCTGTGGATCAAAAGACATGGGAGTTGGAATGTTCGGACTGGCAATAGTGGGCGCAGCGGTGGGTTTCGCCGGACGGCTGTTACACCCGGCGGGCCGCGTCGTCACTGTGCCGACCGCGCTATTGCTGGGCGTGCTGGGTGCACTGGCCGCGTTCTATGGCGGGCGCGCCGCGCATCTGTTCACGGATGGGCAGATCCTGGGATGGGGCGCCGCCATTGCCGGCGCCGCGCTGCTGGTGGCGGTCTGGGGCGTGGCCCGCCCGCGCCGGTAATTTCAGAACGAACCAATTTGGCGGGAATCGGATTTCGCGCCGATGTGCCCGGTCAGGCCCTTGCGTCCAGGAACCTGCGCAGGATGGCACTGGAATAGTGGCTGGCCACGTCGCGCAAAAACGACGAAAAATCGACGTGTGCCGTATCGTCCGCACGATCCGAGACGGTTCGCATCAATGCGTAGGGCACGCCATATTCGTGGCAGATTTGCGCCAACGCGGCGCCTTCCATCTCCACGGCCAGCAAGTCCGGCAAGGCCTGTCGCAAATTGGCAACGTCCGCTGGCGCGTTGATGAACTGGTCGCCGCTGGCAATCATGCCGACGTGCAGGCGCGGCTGATCGACGCCGAAACGGGCCAGCACGCCATCGGGCACCTCGGTGGCGAGATCGTCGCGCAGGAACTGCTCGGCCGCGCTGCGTAGCGCAGCGGTGAGTACGGGGTCGGCCGGAAATTCGGCCCGCCCCAGCAACGGCACCTCATGGCGCGGAAACAGCGGGCGGGCGTCCAGGTCGTGCTGGATGGTGCGGTCGGCCACGACGATGTCCCCAACCTGCACGTCAGCGCCCACTCCGCCTGCAAGCCCCGTAAATACGATCTCGTCGACGCCAAACTCCCGGATCAGCGTAACCGTGGTGGCCGCGGCCGCCACCTTGCCGACACGCGCCAGCACCAGCACCACGGGCTGGCCGTGCAGCGTGCCGCGGTAGTAGTCGCGCATGCCAATGGTCTGCATGGTGGCGCGTGCGTCTTCGTGGCGCATCGCCGCGATCAGGCCGTCAACTTCGTGATGCAGGGCGGCGAGGATGCCGAGAGTCATGGTGCGGTGGGGAACGGAATCGAAAACGGCGCCAGCTTACCGGCGCGCGGATCGATGCGAAAGCCGGGCCGAACTGTGGGCAGCGTGCGACATTCGAACATGACAATCGTGTCCGATTGTGTGCTCCGCAATACATGGCGTTACAATCCGTCGCTTTTAATGCGAGTCATTCGCATTCTTATTTTCAATAAGCAACGAGAGAGAAATCCATGTCAGTCCGCGCCCGGGGCCGCGTTCGCCGCTCGCACGTCCTTCAGATGACCACCCTTGCCCTGAGCATGCAGGCCGCCAGCCTTGCCATTGCCCAGGAACAGGTGCCGGCCGCCGAGCCGGCCCACCACAGCCTGCCCGTGGTGACGGTCAGCGGCAGCAGCGGCGTGGAATCGCCCACAGGCCCGGTGCAGGGTTTCGTCGCCAAGCGGGCGGTGACGGCCACCAAGACCGATACCCCGATCATCGAGACGCCGCAGTCCATCACGGTCATCACGCGCGACCGCATGGAGCTGCAGGGCGCGCAGTCGGTGGCGCAGGCGGCCGGCTACACCGCGGGCGTGACCACGGCCGGGTTTGCCAATGACAACCGCACCGATACGATCAAGATCCGCGGAACCGATTCCACCCAGTACCTGGACGGCCTGCTGAACGCCGTGGGCTTCTACAACAACACGCGCCCCGACCCGTACGCGCTGGAGCGCATGGAAATCCTGAAGGGGCCGTCGGGCATGCTGTACGGCCAGGGCGCCGTTGGCGGCATCGTCAACCTGGTGTCGAAGCGGCCGCAGGCCGAGGCGGCGCGCGAGATCGGCGTGAGCTTCGGCAACTACAACCGCAAGCAGATCCAGGCCGACTTCACAGGCCCGATCGATGCCGATGGCAAGTGGCTATACCGCTTCGTGGCGATGGCCCGCGACAGCGATGCGTCGGTGGATTACGTGAAGGACAACCGCTATTTCATTGCACCGTCGCTGACCTACCGGCCGAACGCCGACACCGAGTTCACGCTGCTCGCCAATTTCCAGAAGGACGACAGCGGCACGATGATCGGCTTCTTCCCGTGGCGCGGTACGCTGATCGAGAATCCGGCCGGCCAGATCCCGCAGAACTTCTTTGTCAGCGAGCCGGGCTTCGACAAGTACACGGCCGAACAGCACGCCGTGGGCTACCAGTTCTCGCACCGCTTCAACGACACCTTCACGGTGCGCCAGAACCTGCGCTACTCGCACAGCACGGTGGACTATCGCAGCATCTACACCACCGGCTTCACCGGCGCCACGCATGGCTGGGTGCCGGGCAGCGACACCATGCTGCGCCGCGTGCTGTACCTGAACCAGCCGACGCTGAACCAGTTTGCCGTGGACACCCAGGGGCAGGCGAAATTCCGCACCGGCCCGGTGGGCCACACGTTCCTGGCGGGCATGGACTACCAGAACAGCGAAAGCACGGGGCGCACCAATGCCAATGGCTCGGCCGCGCCGATCAACGTGTTCAATCCGGTCTACGGCAACTACGTGGCGCCCACGGCCTTCCGCGACGTGCCGGCCGCCAAGCAGATCCAGACCGGCGTGTACCTGCAGGACCAGCTCGAATGGAACAAGTGGCTGCTGATGCTGGGCCTGCGTTATGACTGGTCGCGCGCGGCGCAGGACAACACGCCGTCGGCGTCGCGTGACGACAGCGAGCTGACCAAGCGCTTTGGCCTGATGTACCGCTCCGACTTCGGCCTGAACCCGTATGTCAGCTATGCCGAGTCGTTCCAGGGCCAGGCTGGCTTCAATGTCGACGGCACGGCATTCAAGCCGCTGCGCGGCAAGCAGTGGGAGGCGGGCATCAAGTACCAGCCGCTGGGCAGGAACATGACGCTGACGGCGGCAGTATTCGACATGCGCGAGGAAAACCGCAAGGTGGCCGGCGTGGTCAACGGCATGGCGGGCACGGTGCAGATCGGCGAGGCCCGCACGCGCGGCGCCGAACTGGAGGCGCTGGTGTCGATAGGCCGGCTGGACCTGGTCGCCGCCTACACGTTCCTGAATGCCAGGACGATCGAAGGCTCGGCTGCCGAACAAGGCCAGCGGCTTGCCAGCGTGCCGGCCAACACGGCGTCGCTGTGGGCCAACTACCGCTTCAGCCTGTTCGACATCCCCGGCTTCCTGGCGGGTGCCGGCGCGCGCTACAACGGCCCGAGCACCGACGGCACGGGCAACAACCGCGTGGGCGGCTTCACGGTGTTCGATGCCGTGGTGGCCTATGATCGCGGCCCGGTGCGCGTATCGCTGAACATGAACAACGTGTTCGGCAAGCAGTATGTCTACAGCTGTATCGCGCGCGGCGACTGTTTCTTCGGCACGCAACGCTCGATCATCGGCAACGTGACCTACCGCTTCTGACGGGATGGTTTCCGGCCCGGCGGCACCCCCGGGAGACTTCGGCGCGCCGGTTTGCTAGCATGCAGTCCATGCCGACTCTCGTGGGGATCGCCGGTTGGAAACTCTCACTTCTCGCCGCACCATCCAGCAGGCGCTGGCCGACTGGCGCGCCCAGGGCCGCCTCGGCGCCGCCGACCTGCTGGCGGCCTGGGCGCCGACGCTGCCCGGCCGCGCGCACTGGCATCTCTGGCTGGATCGGGCGCTGCTGATCCTCGGTACCGCGCTGCTGTGCGCAGGCGTTATCGTCTTCTTCGCCTTCAACTGGGCGTCCCTCCATAAATTCGCCAAGTTCGGTCTGCTGGCCGGCCTGCTGACAGTGCTGGCCGGGTTTGCCGCATGGCGTCCTGCCGGCGACATGGCGGGACGGGCGGCGCTGGGCGGCGCGCAGATCGTGTCTGGCGTGCTGATGGCCGTGATCGGGCAGACCTACCAGACCGGCGCCGATGCCTGGCAGCTGTTCGCGCTATGGACGCTGCTGGCCGTGCCCTGGGCGCTGGCGGCACGCGCCGCGCCGCACTGGTGGATCGTGCTGACCATTGGCAACGTGGCGCTGCTGCGGTTCTGCAGCGTGCGGCTGGGCATCGGCGGCATGTTCGAACTGCTGTTTTCGGCGCGATTTGCGCGCGAGACGATGATGTTTTTGCTCGGTGCTTCGATCCTGCAACTGGCCGTCTGGTATCTGCTGGCGGCCCGCGCCGGACGCTGGGGCTTCCAGGGCGCCACCGGCCCGCGGCTGCTGGGCCTGCTGGCCTGCGGCTATGCGGGATGGGTGGGACTGATGAGCGTGCTGACCGGCCAGGTGAATGCCACCGGCCTGTTGGTCAGTGCCGCGGCGCTGGTTGGCCTGGCGGCCTGGTTTCGCTGGCGCGCGTTCGATATCGTGGTGCTGAGCCTGGTGTGCCTGACCGGCATCGGCGTGATCATCTCCGCCGTGGGGCGCTGGCTGGTGGACTTCCACGGCGACTTTGGCGCCTTCCTGCTGCTGGCCTTGCTGACCATCGGCCTGGCCGTGGCGGCGGCCACGTGGCTGCTGCGCGCATGGCGCGAGACCTCGGGGAGCCCCGCATGAGCCAGCCCCGGATCGACCGGACGGAACAGACCGAACGCCCGCTATGGCGCCAGCTGGCCGCGCGTGGCGCGGTGCAGGGCGACTATGCGCCCACGCTGCGCACCCCGTGGCCGATCCGCCTGCTGATGGGCGGCGCAGGGTGGCTCGGGGCACTGTTTTTCCAGATGTTCCTGATTGGCACCGTCTTCGCCACCACGCGCGGTAACGGCCCGGCCATGGCCGTGACCGGCGTGGTGATGATCGGCATCGCCATCGCGCTGTACCGTGTGACCACGCGCGAAAGCGGCCGCATTGCGCTGGGCCAGTTCGCGCTGGCGCTGAGCCTGGGCGGGCAGGGCATGGCGATTGCCGGCGTGGGCGAGGCGCTGGGGTTCCATCGTTTCCTGGAGACGGCGCCGTTCTGGCTGGGCGTGGCGCTGTTCGAAGTGGTGCTCTTCGCGCTGGTGCCGGACCGGCTGCACCGCTTCCTGACGATGCTCGCCATTTGGACGGCGCTGGGCATTGCCGCGTGTGTGGCGCTGGGCGACCTGATCGCGCCGCGCTGGACCGCGATCCCGATGGCGCTGGGTCCGATGACGGCCCTGGCATTTGCCGCGCTGCTGGCTTTTGTCATGCGCGAGGACCAGCTCGCGGCGGCGGGGCGCCTGCCCATGGCCGAGCCGGCCGCCGATGCCACGCTGCTGATGGCGCTGCTGGGCGCGCTGGTGGTGACCGGTTTCGCACATCCGGCCGAACTGATTTTCGGGGTTGACACCCCCTGGCGCGCCCAGGGCGGATGGCTGGCCGGCGCGCTGATCGGGGCGGCGCTGGTGGTCATGGCGCTGCTGGAGTGCAGGCGGCTGGCGCGCAGCGTGCCGGTGGCTGCGACCGTGCTCGCCGTAACCATCGCGTTCAGTGCATTGATGGTCTACGCCCCGGCGGTAACGGCCGGTGTGCTGGCACTGGACGTGGCGCTGCGGCGCGGCTCGCTGCCGTGGCTCGGACTTGCCGTCGCCACGGTGCTGATCGGCTTTGTCTGGTACTACAGCACGCTGCAGTGGACGCTGCTGGCAAAGTCCGCCACGCTGGTGGCCGCCGGCGCGCTGCTGCTGGCAGCCCGCGTCGCGCTGGGCCGCATTGCCAACCAGGAGGCCGTGGCATGAAGCGCTGGATCATCGTGGGATGGCTGCTGACGGTGGGCATTGCCCTGGCGGGCATCGCCGGCAAGGAACGGCTGATGGCACGCGGCGACGTGGTCTACCTTCGCCTGGCCCCGGTGGACCCGCGTTCGCTGATGCAGGGCGACTACATGGCGCTGAATTTCTCGATCGCCAACGAGGTGCGCGTGGCACATGGTACGGAGCAGACCCGTCTGGCACGCGAGGAAGTCATCGTGATTCGCCGTGACCAGCGCAACGAAGGCCACTTCGTTCGCCTGTACCAGGGCGGGCCGCTGGCCGCCGGGGAACGGCTGCTGCGCGTGCAGAATGTGCCGGCGCGCTGGGGCGGCAGTGGCGTGCAGGTGTCGACGGACGCCTGGTTCTTCCAGGAAGGGCAGGCCGAACGGTTTGCCAGGGCGAAATTCGGCGAATTCCGCGTGGACGCCGCCGGGCAGGCGTTGCTGGTGGGCATGCGCGACGAAGCGCTGCGCGGGATGTAGCCGGGCGGTCATGGCCTGCAGCCGGCCGGCTGCTGGTTGGACAGGGGCACCCCTTTGTGGCATAAGAGGTCTTTCGCGCAAGATTCCTCTGCTGGCCCAGCGCCTTGCACTCCGCAACCATGATGTTCGCCAACAGCCGTCTTTCCAGCCCGTGCGGTGCCATGCACCGTGGGCAGGAGTGCGCGCTGTCGCTGCATCGGGCCCTGGGCCTGCTGACGCAACGAGTGGCTCGCGCCGGCCTTTTCCAGGCCGTGCGGGACGCTCGGCCATCATATCCACAGGTCTGAGCACTCCCGTACGGCACCTTGCCAGATGTGGTCCCCAACGGACCACCCCGTCAACGTGAACCCCGGAGTTGCCATGCCACCCATCTATCGCCATACCCTGCTCGCCATGCTGGCTGTTGCCGTGCTGTTCGTCGTACTCGACTAGCTGTGAAGCTTCAATACGTTATTTCCTGACGCTGGAAGTCGGGACATGGGGCGCAAGGCCGACGGCGCGTACCACGTCTATGTCGAGGACGAAGTCCATCAGCGACTGGGAACCCCTGAAATGAAAATCGCCCGCAACCATCACGGTTGCGGGCGATCTCGGCCACGCGGGCAGGGGATGAAGCCCGCCCCGCGCGGCTTAGACGTTGAACAGGAAGTTCATCACGTCGCCGTCGTGCACCACGTATTCCTTGCCTTCGGCGCGCATCTTGCCGGCTTCCTTGGCGCCCGTCTCACCCTTGAACTGGATGTAGTCGGCGTAGGCGATGGTCTGGGCGCGGATGAAGCCGCGTTCGAAGTCGGTGTGGATCACGCCGGCGGCCTTCGGGGCGGTGTCGCCCACATGGATCGTCCAGGCGCGCACTTCCTTCACGCCAGCCGTGAAGTAGGTCTGCAGGCCCAGCAGCGTGAAGCCGGCGCGGATCACGCGGTCCAGGCCCGGTTCTTCCATGCCCAGGTCGGCCAGGAATTCGGCCTTGTCTGCGTCGTCCAGGTCGGCGATCTCGGCCTCGATGGCGGCGCACACGGCCACCACCGGCGAACCGGTGGTCTTGGCGTACTCGCGCACGGCGTCCAGGTGGGGGTTGTTCTCGAAGCCGTCTTCACGCACGTTCGCCACGTACATCGTGGGCTTGGCGGTGATCAGGCAGAACGGGCGCAGCGCTTCCCACTCTTCCGGGGACAGGTCCAGCGTGCGCACGGCCTTGGCCTGGTCCAGCACGGCCTGGGACTTTTCCAGCACGGCCACCAGGCGCTGGGCTTCCTTGTCGCCAGCGCGGGCCGGCTTGATGTAGCGCGCCAGGGCCTTCTCGACGGTAGCCAGGTCGGCCAGCGCCAGTTCGGTGTTGATGACTTCGATGTCCGACAGCGGATCGACCTTGCCCGCCACGTGGATCACGTTGTCGTCCTCGAAGCAGCGCACCACATGCGTGATGGCGTCGGTTTCGCGGATGTTGGCGAGGAACTGGTTGCCCAGGCCTTCACCCTTCGATGCGCCGGCCACCAGGCCTGCGATATCGACGAACTCGACCGTCGCCGGCAGGATGCGCTCGGGCTTGACGATCTCCGCCAGCTTGGCAAGGCGCGGGTCCGGTACTTCCACCACGCCCACATTGGGCTCGATCGTGCAGAACGGATAGTTCTCGGCGGCGATGCCGGCCTTGGTCAGGGCGTTGAACAGCGTGGACTTGCCGACGTTGGGCAGGCCGACGATGCCGCATTTGAGGCTCATGGGAAACCTTTAGAAATCAATGGGTTGCGGTGCGTCTCTGCGCGGCGGAGGGGCGTTCGGACAAGCGAACTGCGATGCCGGGGCAGAGTGGGTCAGGCGGACAGGACCAGCGGATCGGGGCTTTGCTCAACGATCTGTGCTGATGCGGTCGCCGGAAAAACCGCCATTGTAACCCTGCCGGACGCAGCTCTGGCACGGTACGAAGGCCCGCCCCGGGCGCTGCCCGGCGCGCGAGGATACGCATGTACCACTTGCGGCATGCCTGGCGTTTCGCGGGCAGTGCGTGCGCGACCCATGGATCGGGGGCGGCGGCATCTGGCGGCGGTGCGGCCTGGCGTCGCGTTGCCAATGCCGCACCCGTCACGTCGCTATAATCCAGCCATGTCCGGACCTGCCGTGCCGGCGCCCAGCGCCGCCGCCCAATAGATGTCGTCGAATCCTTCTTCCCGCTTCCAGATCGCCGTGGTCGGCGGTGGCATTGTCGGCAAGGCCTGTGCGCTGCTGCTGGCCCAGCAAGGCATGCACGTGGCGCTGGTGGCGCCGCGCCCCGCAGGCGATACCGCGCGCACCGGCGAAGATGACTGGGATAGCCGCATCTACGCGTTCTCGGCCAGTTCGCAGGCGCTGCTCGAGCGGCTGCGGGTCTGGGAAGCGCTGGACCCGGCGCGCGTCCAGCCCGTGCGCGACATGCGCGTCTATGGCGACGAAAGCGCCTGCGAGACCGATCCCTCGCCGCATGGCGACCTCCATTTCTCTGCCTATGCCGCCGCCGTGCCGCAACTGGCCTGGATCATCGAATCGGGCCATGTCGAGCGTGTGCTCGATACCGCGCTGCGATTCCAGCATCAGGTCAAATGGTTCGACGATACGGCCGGACAACTGGAGCGCGATGTCGACGGCGTGACGCTCACGCTGGACGGCGGCGAACGCGTGCGCGCCAATTGCCTGGTGGGCGCCGACGGCGCGCGATCGTGGGTGCGCCAGCAATGCCATATCGGCACCACCCAGCGGCGCTATCGCCAACTGGGCGTGGTCGCCAATTTCCGCTGCGAGCTGCCGCACCAGGAAACCGCGTGGCAGTGGTTCCTGGGCTGCCCCGAAAAGCTGATGGCCGACGAGGAATCGGCCAATGGCGAGATCCTGGCAATGCTGCCGCTGCCCGGCAACCGGGTGTCGATGGTGTGGTCGGCCGACGAGGCGCATGCCCGCGACCTGCTGGCCCTGACGCCCGAAGCGCTGGCCGCCACGGTGGCCCAGGTTGCCAGCGGCGCCGTGGGCGCGCGGTTCGGCGCGCTGCGCTGCATCACGCCGGCCCAGGGATTCCCGCTGGTGCTGCAGCGGGCAGATCACTTTGCCCAGCCGCATGTGGTGCTGGTGGGCGATGCGGCGCACGTGGTGCATCCGCTGGCCGGTCAGGGCATGAACCTGGGTCTGCGCGACGTGGTGGAACTAGGACGGGTCATGGCCGACAAAGAGTCGTTCCGCCATGAGGGCGACCTGCGCCTGCTGCGCCGCTACGAACGGGCCCGCGCCACCGACCTGCTGTCGCTGACCGCGGCCACGGACGGGCTGCACCGGCTGTTTTCGCTGCCCGGCACACCGGCCCGTGTGATGCGCAATCTGGGAATCCGTGCGGTGGGCAGCCAGGGGCTGCTCAAGCGGATCCTGATCGGCCGCGCGCTCGGGTAGCCCGGCCGGCATGGCCCGCTTCACCCGGATCGCCCGGATACACCGAATCCCCGGAAAGCGCGACAATCTCGCCATCCGGCCGCACGGTATGCGGCCAATCCCGCTTTCGGCGATTTACCGATGACACGCAAAGCCGGCACACTGACCGGCATATCGTTACCTGGAGTCAATATGTTGCAACTGTTCCGCCGCCGATCCGCCCGCGTTGCCGCGATCGCCGCCTTTGCCAGCGGTGTGGCCGCAGCGGGCTACGCCCTTCACGCGCTGGCCGCGGACGAACCGGGCACGGACAAGATCAGGCAGTCGATCCAGAAGATGCTGGGCGGCCGCGCCGAGGTGAAGAGCGTGACCAAGGCGCCGGTGCCGGGCCTGTACGAGGTCAACGTCGGCGGCCAGCTGGTCTACACCGACGCCACCGGCCGCTACATCATCAATGGCGAGCTGATCGATACCAAGACCAATACCAACCTGACCGAAGAGCGCCTGGCCGAGATCAACAAGATCAAGTGGTCGGACCTGCCGCTGACCCGTGCCATCAAGTGGACCAAGGGCGACGGCAGCCGCACCGTGGCCGTGTTCTCGGACCCGAACTGCGGATACTGCAAGAAGATCGAGCAGACCTTCCAGCAGATGGACAACATCACCGTCTACACCTTCCTGTACCCGGTGCTGTCGCCGGACTCGTCGGTCAAGGCCAAGCAGGTCTGGTGCTCGGCGGATCGCACCAAGGTATGGCGCGACTGGATGCTGAACCACGTGGCGCTGGTGGGCAACGGCAGCTGCAAGACGCCGATCGACGACAACCTGGCCCTGGGCCAGAGCCTGAACATCTCGGGCACGCCGGCGGTCTTCTTTACCGACGGCACGCGTATCCCGGGCGCGGCAGACGCCGCGACGCTGGAGCGCAAGCTCGCAAGCCTCAAGAAATAACCAGGACGCCGGGCCCCGCCGGCTGTCAGGAACGGCCGGCACTGCCCGGCCGTTTTTCATTTCCGGACGCCCCTGTCCGGACGCCCCTTCTGCCCATCCACAAGAACACGGGAGACAACATCATGACGTTCCAGGCATTGCTGCTGACCCAGGCCGACGACAAGTCCACGCAGGCGCAGATCGCCCAGCTTGAAGAAAGCCAGTTGCCCGAGGACGGCAACGTGCTGGTGGCCGTCGACTATTCGACGATCAACTTCAAGGACGGGCTGGCGATTACGGGCCGCTCGCCCGTGGTGCGCAAATGGCCGATGGTGGCTGGCATCGACGGCGCGGGCACGGTGCTGGAGTCCGGCGATCCGCGCTGGAAGACGGGCGACCGCGTGGTGCTGAACGGCTACGGCGTGGGCGAGGCGCACTGGGGTTGCCTGGCACAGCGGGCAAGGCTCAAGGGCGAATGGCTCGTGAAGCTGCCCGATGCGTTCACCACGCGCCAGGCCATGGCGATCGGGACGGCCGGCTATACGGCCATGCTGTCGGTGCTGGCGCTGGAGCGCGGCGGCGTCAACGGCCCGGTGCGGCCCGGCGATGGCGATGTGCTGGTGACCGGCGCCTCGGGCGGCGTGGGGTCGGTGGCGATCGCCATCCTGTCGAAGCTTGGGTATCGCGTGACGGCATCGACCGGCAAGGCTGCCGAGGCCGACTTCCTGCGCGCGCTGGGCGCTGCCGACGTGATCGACCGCGCCGAACTGAGCGCACCGGGCAAGCCGTTGCAGAAGGAGCGCTGGGCGGCCGTGGTGGATTCGGTGGGCTCGCATACGCTGGTCAACGCCTGCGCCCAGGTGCGCTACGGCGGCGTGGTCACCGCATGCGGGCTGGCGCAGGGCATGGATTTTCCGGCATCGGTGGCGCCGTTCATCCTGCGCGGCGTGACACTGGCCGGCATCGACAGCGTGATGGCCGCGATGCCGCTGCGCGAAACCGCATGGCAGCGGCTGGCCCAGGACCTGGCACCCGACCGCCTGCAGGCCATCACGCGCGAGATCCGGCTGGGCGACGCCATCGAGGCGGGCCGCAGGATCATGGAAGGCGGCATGCGCGGGCGGGTTGTCGTCGATGTGAACGCCTGACGCGCGCGGCTCGGAGAAATCGCACGTCCCCGGCGGGTCCGGGGCGTGACGCTACAATCGTGACCATGACGCCGATCCGCTACGCCATTGCCCCGCTTCAACCGGAAGCCCATCTGTTCGCCGTTACCGTGACGGTGGATGTCCCCGACCCGGCCGGCCAGGTCTTCACGTTGCCCGCGTGGATTCCGGGCAGCTACATGATCAGAGACTTCGCACGCAACATTGTCCGCATCCGTGCCGATGCGGGCCGCGTGAGCGTGCCGCTGACCAAGCTCGACAAGCAGACCTGGCAGGCCGCGCCGCTGCCGCCGCAGGCGGGTCCGCTGACGCTGAGCTACGAAGTCTATGCATGGGACCTGTCGGTGCGCAGCGCGCATCTCGACACCACCCACGGCTTCTACAACGGCAGTTCGGTGTTCCTGCGCGTGGTGGGGCAGGACGAGCATCCCTGTACGGTCGACATCCATCCGCCCGCCGGCGAGGCCTATGCCGACTGGCGCGTCGCCACGGCGCTGCCCGAAGCACGCGGCCCGGGCGGTGCGCGCCGCTACGGATTTGGCCGCTACCAGGCATCCGACTACGACGAGCTGATCGACCACCCGGTGGAGATGGGCACATTCGCGCTGGGCACCTTCCGCGCCTGCGGCGCCCAGCACGACGTGGTGTTCACGGGCCGCGTGCCGCAGCTGGACATGGCGCGCATCTGCCGCGACCTGAAGCAGATCTGCGAGGCGCAGATCCGCCTGTTCGAACCCCGTTCGGCCCGCGCGCCGTTCCTGGACAGCAACCGCCGCTACGTCTTCATGACGATGGTCACCACCGATGGCTATGGCGGCCTGGAGCACCGTGCCAGCACGGCGCTGATGTGCGCGCGCAACGATCTGCCCGTGCGCGGCAACAGCGAGACCAGCGAGGGCTATCGCACGTTCCTGGGCCTGTGCAGCCACGAGTATTTCCACACGTGGAACGTCAAGCGCATCAAGCCGGCCGCGTACGTGCCGTACAACCTGGCGCAGGAATCCTACACGCCGCTGCTGTGGCTGTTCGAGGGCTTTACCAGCTACTACGACGACCTGATCCTGGTCCGCACCGGGCTGGTCACCGAGCAGCAGTATGTGGACATGCTGGCCAAGACCTGGAACGGCGTGCTGCGCGGCAACGGCCGCACCAAGCAGAGCGTGGCCGAAAGCGCCTTCGATGCCTGGACGAAATACTATCGCCAGGACGAGAACGCGCCGAATGCCATCGTCAGCTACTACACCAAGGGTTCGCTGGTGGCGCTGGCGCTGGACCTGACGATCCGCGAGAAGACGCGCGGCCGCCGGTCGCTGGACGACATCATGCGCGCGTTGTGGCAACGCTATGGCCGCGACTTCTACGCGCCGGGCGCCACGCAACGCGGCGTGACCGAAGCCGAGGTGCATGCGCTGTTCGACGATGTGACCGGCCTGCGCCTGGGCAAGCTGCTGCGCGCGCTGACCGAGGGCACCGACGAGATCGGCCTGGCGGCGCTGTTCCGCGGCTTCGGCATCGTGGCCGAGCCGCAGAAGCCGAATGGCAGCGCCGCGCTGGGCATCAAGACCCGTACCGACGACGGCTGGGTGCGCGTGAGCCAGGTGCTCGATGGCGGTGCGGGCCAGCGGGCCGGCGTGTCGGCGGGCGACCTGATCGCGGCCGTGGACGGCCTGCGCGTGGCGCCGGGCCAGCTCGACAAGCTGCTGTCGCGCTACCGCCCGGGCGACCGTGCCGAACTGCACGTGTTCCGGCGCGACGAGCTGCAGGTGCTGCCGGTGACACTGGCGCGCGAGCCGGCCTCGCAATTCAAGGTCAAGCTGGAACCGGGCAAGCATGCGGGGCGAGCGCGCTGGCTGGGCCAGTAACCTGCCTGTCACGGCGCCGCGTCCATCATGATGACGGCGCCCGCCCCCCGCCTGCCCCCAATTTATCCGTTTCTGCCCGGCTTCTAGCCCCCGCCCCATGGAATACGCGCACGACCCCCGCACATTCCTGTTTTCACATTACATCTACCGTGGCCTGCGATCGGCCACGGGCGTGATCGGCCTGACGCTGATCGCGATGCAGTTCATGGACCTGCCCAGTGCCATGGTGGTATCGGTGGGCGCGCTCTGCACGAGCCTGATGGACCTGCCCAGCCCGTTGCCGCACAAGTTCAACGAGATGCTGGCGAGCGTGCTGCTGTGCACGGCGGTGACCGCGCTGGTGGCGCTAGCCACGCCATTCCCGCGCGTGATGCCGTTCGTGCTGGTGCTGGTCACGTTCCTGGCCGGCATGATGACGGTCTACGGCAACAAGACCATGCCGCTGCAGTTCTCGATGCTGTTCGTCATGACGCTGACGATCAACGAGGAATTCGTGGTGCGCAAGGCGCTGGAGCACTCGGCGCTGTTCGGGGCAGGCGCCCTGGGCTACCTGCTCTATGCGATGACCGTCAGCTGGATCATGGAGCGCCGCACGAGGCAGCAGATTCTGGCCGAATCGCTATACGAGATGGCGGGCTACCTGGAGATCAAGGCTGCCTTCTACGACGCAGGCACCGACTACGACGAGCAGTTCAACCGGCTGGTGCGCCAGCAGATCGTGGTGGCCGAGCGCCAGCAGGCTGCCCGCGACATGGTGCTGCGCGGCAACAAGACGCCGCACGACGGGCTGCTGGTGCAGGTTCACCTGCGCATGCTCGATATCTACGAATACCTGCTGTCGACCAATACCGATTACGCGCTGCTGCGCCAGACCTTTGGCGGCACGCCGGTGCTGGACGGGTTGCGCCGGCTGGTGCTGGGCCTGTGCAAGGACCTGGAGGAAATCGCCTACGACGTCACGCGCGGCCGGCCCTCGTACAGCGCGTTCGACTATCGTCCCGACCTGCGCAAGGTGGAAGAGGAAATCGAGCAGCTGCGCCATCACCATGTGTCGCCAGCGGCGATGAATGCGCTGCGCGACACGCTGGAAATGATTCGCGGCGCCATCACGCTGGTGGGCCAGTTGCACGAGGCATCGCGTACGCCGGTGGAGCCGGGCCAGGTGCTGCCGGGATCGGACATGACGCCGTTCCTGACACGGCAGAAGTACGAATTCGGCGTGGTGCGCGACAACCTGCACTGGCGCTCGCCCGCCTTCCGCTTCGCGCTTCGCATCACGATGGCCGTGGCCGTGGGGCTCTGGCTGGGCGACCGCCTGCCGTATGCGTCGCACAGCTACTGGATCCTGCTGACCATCGTGGTGATCCTGAAGCCGAACTTCAGCATGACCAAGCAGCGGTACAACGACCGCCTGATCGGCACCCTGATTGGCTGCATCGTCAGCGTGGGCATCCTGCGCTGGGTGCACGAGCCGCTGCTGCTGATCGGCATCCTGTACCTGGCACTGGTGGCCAGCGCCGCGTTCGTTCAGATCAAGTATCGCTATACGGCCATTGCCGCCTGTATCCAGGTGCTGATCCAGATTAACCTGCTGATCCCGGGCAGCCAGACCGTGGTGGGTGAGCGGCTGGTGGATACGGTGATCGGCGGCATCATCGCGTCGATTTTCAGCTTTGTGCTACCAAGCTGGGAATACCGGGCGATTCCGAAGCTGGTCGAGAACGTGCTGCAGGCCAATCGCCGCTACATCGCGGCCACGCGCGACCTGCTGACGCGCAAGGCCAAGGACGACTTCGCCTACCGCGTGCAGCGCAAGCAGTTCATGGACAACCTGTCGGCGCTGATCGGGTCGTTCCAGCGCATGCTCGACGAACCGCGCAGCCGGCACCGCGCCGTGGACAACCTGAGCCGCTTCATCGTGCAGAACTACCTGGTGGCGGCGCACGTGGCGGCCGCGCGTATCCAGGTGCGGCAGCACTACGGCGAACTCGATGTGCCGGCTGCCGAGGCCGCGATCGAGCAGGCCACCAATGCCGCGCTGCGGTCGCTGACACTTGCCAGCGAACGGCTGGCGGGCGAGGAACGGCACGGCCCGCGCGGCGCCGGCTTTATCCGGACGCCGGCCGAGACGGCGGTGGCGGGGGTGGGGCTGGTGCATGAAACCGTGCCGCCGTCGGCCACGGCTGGCGCGTCTGCTCCGGCGCAGCAGGTGTCGGACGACGAAGCCAGCGAGCGCCGCGCCCGCATCGCCGATTCGGCGGATCGTCGCAAGGCCGACGTGCTGGCCCAGGCCGCCGCCGCCGGCGAGATCGGCGCCAACGAACCGCTGCAGAAGACGCAGGACCAGCATGCGGCCTCGTCGGCCAGCGCGTCGGGCCGCGCGTCCAATGCGCTGCTGGAACGGCGCCTGCGCGCGCTGCGGGAAGATGCGGCCAAGATCGCGCTGCGAACCGGCGCCATTGGGCGGGCGATCAGGGTGCCGCTCAAGAGCTGAGACGCAGGCGCCCACCGGTTGATTCGTGCGGCGACGGTTTTCTC
>NZ_BBQI01000018.1 GCF_001652915.1 Cupriavidus sp. D384 | reverse complement strand
GGGGGGGGGGGGGGGGGGGGGGGGGGGGGGGGCAGGCGTACGGAGTGCTAACCAGGCTAGCCAAGTACGACGCGCTTGCCCTCTCCCCCAACCCCTCTCCCGCAAGCGGGAGAGGGGAGTCGCATCCTCAGGCACGCAAGAGGCCAACATCTCCCGCGAGCGGGAGAGGGGAGTAGCCCTCAGGCGCACAAGAGGCCAACATCTCCGGCGAGCGGGAGAGGGGAGTAGCCCTCAGGCTCGCAAGAGGCCAACATCTCCCGCAGGGCGGGAGGGGGCAGAGGGCCAGGCCTCACTCGGCTGGTGCGCCCCCAGCGTTTTCCTCTTCCGGCAGCGTCAGCATCCCACTGTTGAACGAATAGCCGTACACCTCGCCGTAGCGTCCCCAGTCGATGGCGATCTTCAGCACGCGTTCGGCTTCCTCGGGCTTCAGCAGGGCCTCCATCGCACGCAGGATGGCCTCTTCGCCGACTTCGCCGTTCTCGCTCTGCTCCAGTTCGCGCCGGATGTGCGCGGCCAGCGCCACGTGGGTCAGCAGCTGCTTGCCGAACAGCACCTTGCGCTCGGGCGGCTCGGTCTCGTAGTAGCTGCGGCCCAGCGCCGTGGCGGTGATATCGCCGCGCTCGATGGTTGCCAGGCCCAGCAGCTGCATTGCTTCGCAGGCGGGCAGCAGGTCGTCGTCGGTCAGGCCGGCTTCCTCGGCCAGGTGGGGCAGGTCGGCGCGGCCGAAGAAGGGCGACTCGTGCAGCAGGTCGAGCACGGCTTCCATCTGGCTGATATCCGCATCCGGCAGGCGATAGCCGATCGGCGCGGCGGCCATGGCAGGGACGCGGGGCCCCAGTGCGGCGGGCGACGTCATCAGCGTGTAGACCTCGTCGATCAGCGCACGCACCTGGGCGTCGTCGCGGTTGCGCGGGCGCGGGAACGGCACCGGCACCTCGGCGCGCACCCGGCCCGGATCGCTGGACAGGATCACGATGCGGTCGGCCATCATTACCGCTTCCTCGATGTTGTGCGACACGATCAGGATGCTCTTGATATTGGCGCGGCCCGATTCCCAGAGGTCGAGCATTTCGTCGCGCAGCGTTTCGCCGGTCAGCACGTCCAGCGCCGAAAACGCCTCGTCCATCAGCAGCAGGTCGGGTTCGGTCACCAGCGCGCGGGCGATACCCACGCGCTGGCGCATGCCGCCCGACAGCTCGCGCGGCAGCGCGCTGTTGAAGCCGGACAACCCGATCATGTCGATGGCCGCCTCGGCGCGGCGCGTGCGTTCGGCCTTGGCGACGCCCTGGGCTTCGAGCCCAAGTTCCACGTTCTGCTGCACGGTCAGCCAGGGGAACAGCGCGAACGACTGGAACACCATCGCAATGCCCTCGGCCGTGCCCGCCAGCCGCTGGCCGCGAAAATGCACCTCGCCACGGTCGGCGCCCACCAGGCCGGCCATGATGCGCAGCAGCGTCGACTTGCCCGAGCCGGACTTGCCCAGCATGGCTACGATCTCGCCCTCGCGCAGGGTCAGGTTCACGCCTTCGAGCACGGCGCGGTCGGTGTGGTCGGCGGTGCGGAACATCTTGCCCACGCCGCGCAGGTCGATCACCGGACGGGCGTTGTCTTGCAGTGCCATCGTAAATTCCTTAATTCCGGTCGTTCATGCCGGCTTTACAGCCGGGTGCGCGCCTGTGCCAGGTCGTAGAGCCGGTTCCACAGCAAGCGGTTGAAGCCCACCACGAACAGCGCCATCACCCCAATGCCCAGGGCGATGCGTGGAAAGTCGCCGCGTGCGGTCATCTCGGCGATATAGCTGCCCAGGCCCGTTGCCACCAGCGTACGGTCGCCCCAGGTCACGTATTCGGACACGATGCTCGCATTCCATGATCCGCCGGCCGCCGTGACCAGCCCGGTCAGCAGGCTCGGAAACACGGCCGGCACCAGGAAGCGCCGCCACATCAGCCAGCCCTTGAGCCCGAAATTGCGCGCCGCCAGCCGCAGTTCGGTGGGAATGCCCGACGCGCCAGCCACCACATTGAACAGGATGTACCACTGCGTGCCGAAGATCATCAGCGGACTGAGCCAGATCTCGGGGTTCAGGCCGAATTTGGCGATGGCCATCACGGCCAGCGGGAACATCAGGTTGGCCGGGAAGGCCGCCAGGAACTGGGCGATCGGCTGGGCGATCCGGGCCAGCGACGGGTTGAGCCCGATGCGGATGCCCACGGGCACCCAGACCAGCGCGGCCAGCGCGATCAGCACGATCACGCGCAGCATCGTCAGCGTGCCCAGCCACAGCACATGCGCGGCCTCGGCCCAGCCCACCTCGCTGTGCACGAAATGGAACACGCGATACAGCGCGGCCAGCGCGATTGCGATGATGATGGCGTCGCGCAGCCGGTCCAGCCACGGCGCCCAGCGCACCGGCGCGGCCGGCAACGCCACCATATTGCGATGGCGAGCGCTCCACGCCAGCGTGCGGCCGGCCAGCGCGGCTGTCCGCTTCAGCAGCGCATGCACCCAGGCCGAGCGGCGCAGCAGGTTGAGCAGCCATGACTGCGGCACGGTGTCCTGCGCCAGCGTTTCGAAGCGGAAGCGGTCGGCCCAGGCCACCAGCGGGCGGAACAGGAACTGGTCGTAGAGCACGATGCCAACCAGCATCGCCAGGATCGCCCAGCCGATGGCGGCCAGGTTCTGCTGCTGGATCGCCAGGGCGATATATGAGCCGATGCCGGGCAGGCGGATATCGTGGCCGGACACGGCAATGGCTTCGGACGCCACCACGAAGAACCAGCCCCCCGACATCGACATCATCATGTTCCACAGCAGGCCCGGCATGGCATAGGGCACTTCGAGCCGCCAGAACCGCTGCCACGGCGACAGCCGGAACATGGCCGCCGCTTCGAGCAGGTCGCCGGGGATGGTGCGGAACGACTGGTACAGGCTGAACGCCATGTTCCAGGCCTGCGAGGTAAAGATCGCGAAGATGGCCGCGCATTCCACGCCGGCCAGGTTGCCGGGGAACAGCGCGATAAAGCCAGTGACGGTGATCGACAGGAAGCCCAGCACCGGGATCGACTGCAGGATGTCCAGCGCCGGTACCATCACTTTTTCGGCGGTGCGGCTGCGCGATGCCAGCGCGGCAAAGGCGAACGAGAACACCAGCGAGGCGCCCAGCGCGGCCAGCATGCGGATGCTCGTGCGCATCAGATAGTAGGGCAGCCACGCCACGTCGAGGTGGATTTCCAGTGACTCGCCCGGCTGGTAGGGCACGTCCATCTGGCGCGCGGCATAGGCCACGATGACGATGGCGGCCAGGATGATCGGCAGCAGCGCGAGGTCGAAGCGGTTCGGCGGCGCGGTCAGCAGCGGGCCGACGTAGCCGGGCGCTTGATTGTTTTGCGTTGGTGGCATGGGCACGGCCTCGGTGGTGTGTCATGCGCCATGCCCTCTCCCCCCCGGCTCCTGTCCCGCACGGCGGGGAAAGGAGATAACGCCACTGGCGATTCGGATGCAGCTGGCTTGCGCCCCTCTGCCACATAACGGGAGAGGGGCTGGGGGATAGGGCAAAGGCATCGTATGCTGAGGTCCTAACGCCCAACCGGGCTAGGTAGTTTACCTAGGGATGAAACGAATCATGACAGCATCGACGGAAACCTGGCAGCTGGTGGCCCACGGCCGCGTGCAGGGCGTGGGCTACCGTGGCAACTGCGCAGACCGGGCAAGGGCGCTGGGGCTGGGCGGATGGGTGCGCAATCGCATGGATGGCACGGTGGAAGTCATCGCCACGGGGGCGCGCGAGCATCTCGAAGCGCTGCGGCTGTGGATGGAGCAGGGGCCGCCGGCCGCGCAGGTGTCGCGCGTCGACGTGAAGACGGCGCCACCCGAAACCTTCGATGGCTTCGAATGGCGCCCGACCGCTTAGGTGTTTTGCCAGTCGATTCCGGGCCGGCCGTGGCGTTCCAGCCAGTCGTTGGCCTGCCTGAAATGCCCGCAGCCCAGAAAGCCGCGATGAGCCGAT
Organism: Cupriavidus sp. D384; assembly: GCF_001652915.1. Taxonomy (GTDB): domain Bacteria; phylum Pseudomonadota; class Gammaproteobacteria; order Burkholderiales; family Burkholderiaceae; genus Cupriavidus. The sequence goes on along the minus strand of NZ_BBQI01000018.1, from coordinate 29,612 downwards.
AGCGGCGACGGATGTGGTGCTTCCAGCACGCAATGTGTCTGGCCTTCCAGCAGGGCCCGCTTGGCCTGGGCATGGCTGCCCCACAGCATGAAGACGAGGTTGGGCCGCGACATGGCCAGTGCGTGGATCAGGCAGTCGGTCACGGCTTCCCAGCCGCGTTTGGCGTGGCTGGCCGCATTGGCCTGCTCCACGGTCAGCACCGTGTTCAGCAGCAGCACGCCCTGGCGCGCCCAGCCTTCGAGGTTGCCCGAGGCACGCACCGGCTCGCCACCATATTCGGCGGCGATCTCCTTGAAGATATTGCGCAGGCTCGGCGGCACCTTGATGCCATCGGGCACCGAGAAGGCCAGGCCATGCGCCTGCGGCATCTCCACCCCGCCCACCGTGCCGGTGCCGTGATACGGGTCCTGTCCCAGGATGACGACCTGCACCGCGTCGGGTGGCGTCAGGTGCAGCGCGTGGAACACCGCGTGCGGGAACACCGGCTTGCCGGCAGCGCGCTCGCCGTCGACGAATTTGCACAGCGACGCCCAGTCGGCATTGCCGATGCACGGCGCCAGCAGCTTGCGCCACGCGGCGGGCAGGGCGTCGACCTGGTCTTGCAGGCAGTCGATGGAAGGGGCGGGTTTTGAAGTTTCGGTGACGAAGAGGTCAGCTTGCATCGGACGCGTCGGTAAGTCGGTAGCCGCGAGCGGCCTTGCTGAGATCCATGGGAGCCAGCGGTGCCACGTGGCCCAGGCGCTGGCTGAAGGCGCGCAGCGCGGCTTCGGCGCGCGCGTCGTCCTGGTCAGACTGCGTACCCTCGCCCGGCAGCCATTCGAGTTCCAGTTCCTGGATGTGCTCGGTCTTGGCGGTGCCGGGGGCACTGATCGTGCCGGTATCGATGGCGGCCTCGATCCGCTCGCCGTCCTGCTCCACGATCCACGTGCGGCGCACGAAGTCGGTACGGAAGACCGGCGCGAGCCGGTCGGCCAGCGGGGCCACCACGGCGCGTGCCTGGGCGTCGAAGCGATCGAGTTCGATGGCTTCTCCGCCAATTTCGGTTTCCCACTCGTGCCGCGCTGCCAGGCCGCCCCCGCTCTTGCCGGCGGTCTTCAGCGTCTGCAGCCATTGGCTGTCTTTCCGGCGCAGCCGCAGCGCGGCGCGTGCGCGGGCCAGGTCGCGTGCGGGCGTGTCCAGGTAGACGTTCAGCATCGTGACTTCGCCACGCGCCTCGCCATGGGTGTCTAGCCACGCCGCCACGGCCGCCAGCGCGGCATCGGGCAGGGCCAGCTTCAGTTCGATCTCTTTTGCCATTGCCGTGGTCAGTCGTGGTCAGTCAGTTGCGGATGAATCGTCGTTCAGCCAAACAGCCGCGCCAGTTCCACGCCCGGCTCGGGCGCGCGCATGAACGCTTCGCCCACCAGGAAGGCATTGACGTTGGCATCGCGCATGCGCTTCACGTCGGCAGGGCCCAGGATGCCCGATTCGGTCACCACCAGGCGGTTGGCCGGCAGGTGCGGCAGCAGGCCCAGCGTGTTGTCGAGCGACACCTCGAACGTGCGCAGGTTGCGGTTGTTCACGCCCACCAGCGGGGTCTGCAGCTTCAGCGCGGCGTCCAGTTCGTCGTCGCCATGCACTTCCACCAGCACGTCCATGCCCAGTTCCAGCGCGCAGGCTTCCAGTTCGGCCATCAGGCCGTGGTCCAGCGCGGCCACGATCAGCAGGATGCAGTCGGCGCCCCAGGTGCGCGCTTCATAGACCTGGTACAGGTCCATCATGAAGTCCTTGCGCAGCGCCGGCAGGTCGCAGGCGGCGCGCGCGCGCTTCAGGTAGTCGGCGTGGCCCTGGAAGAAGTTCACGTCGGTCAGCACGGACAGGCAGGCCGCGCCGTGCGTGGCGTAGCTTTCGGCGATGGCTTCGGGGACGAAGTTCTCGCGCAGCACGCCCTTGGACGGCGACGCCTTCTTGACCTCGGCGATCACCCCGGCATGGCCGGCGGCAATCTTCTCGCGCAGCGCGCGTTCGAAGCCGCGCGGGGCCAGGCCGGGCTCGGCGCGCAGGCTCTCGGCCTCGGCGCGCAGGCTCGGCAGGTCGCGCTTCTTGCGCGCCGCGTTCACTTCGTCGGCCTTGACGGCCAGGATCTTTTCGAGAATGTCGGACATGGCGATTTACTTAAATTGCTGCGTGGCGCGCACGAACTGATCGAGCTTCTCGCGTGCGGCGCCGCTGGCGATGGCCTCGCGCGCGCGCTGGATGCCGTCTTCGATCGAACTGGCGACGTTGGCTGCATAGAGCGCGGTGCCGGCGTTCAGCGAAACGATCTCGCGTGGCGTACCCGGTACGTTGCCCAGTGCTTCGAGTAGCATTTCCTTTGATTCAGTGGCGTCCGCCACCTTGAGGCCACGGTTCGAGATCATCGACAGGCCAAAGTCTTCCGGATGGATCTCGTACTCGCGCACCTCGCCATCCTTCAGTTCGCCCACCAGCGTGGCGGCGCCCAGAGATACCTCGTCCATGCCGTCCTTGCCGTAGACCACGATCGCGTGCTGCGCGCCCAGGCGCTGCATCACGCGCACCTGGATACCCACCAGATCCGGGTGGAACACGCCCATCAGGATATTCGGCGCATCGGCCGGGTTGGTCAGCGGGCCCAGGATGTTGAAGATCGTGCGCACGCCCATTTCCTTGCGGATCGGCGCCACATTCTTCATGGCCGGGTGGTGCGTCGGCGCAAACATGAAGCCGATGCCGGTTTCCTCGATGCACTGGCCCACCTGCCCGGGCGTCAGCATGATGTTGACGCCCAGCGCCTCCAGCACGTCGGCGCTGCCTGATTTGGACGAAACGCCACGGTTGCCGTGCTTGGCGATCTTCGCGCCCGCAGCCGCCGCCACGAACATCGACGCGGTGGAGATATTGAACGTGTGCGAGCCGTCGCCGCCGGTGCCGACGATATCGACGAAGTTCTGGCGGTCCTTCACATCCACATGGTTGGCAAACTCGCGCATCACTTGCGCGGCGGCCGAGATCTCGCCGATGGTTTCCTTCTTCACACGCAGGCCGGTCAGGATGGCGGCGGCCATCACGGGGCTGATCTGGCCCTGCATGATCTGCCGCATCAGGTGCAGCATCTCGTCATGAAAGATCTCGCGGTGTTCGATGCAGCGCGTCAGCGCTTCCTGCGGCGTGATGGACATGGCGGATTCTTCAGTATTGTGGGCGGCTGGATGGTCGGCGGAATAGGCTGAGAAGTCGGTGCGCCTCATCGGGGCGCCTTGATGAAGTTCGCCAGCAGCGCATGGCCGTGCTCGGACAGGATCGACTCCGGGTGGAACTGCACGCCTTCCACGTTCAGCGTCTTGTGGCGCACGCCCATGATCTCGCCGTCCGGCGTCCAGGCCGTGACTTCCAGGCAGTCGGGCAGCGTTTCGCGCTCGATGGCCAGCGAATGATAGCGCGTCACGTCGAAGTGCTTCGGCAGGCCCGCGAACACGCCTTCCTGCGTGGTTTCGATCGTGCTGACCTTGCCGTGCATCACCTGCTTGGCGCGGATCACCTTGCCGCCAAACGCCTCGCCGATGGCCTGGTGGCCCAGGCACACGCCCAGCAGCGGCACCTTGCCGGCGAAGTGCTTGAGCACATCCACCGAGATGCCGGCTTCGTGCGGGCTGCACGGGCCCGGCGACACGCAGATATGGTCCGGCTTCAGGGCCTCGATCTCTTCGATCGTGATCTCGTCGTTGCGATAGGTGCGCACGTCGGCGCCCAGTTCGCCAAAGTACTGCACGAGGTTGTAGGTGAACGAATCGTAGTTGTCGATCATCAGCAGCATGTCATCTCTCCCGGGGGCTCAGAGGTCGGCGTCCAGGCCGTCCTGGACCTGTTCGGCGGCACGGATCACGGCGCGCGCCTTCGCCTCGGTTTCCCTCCATTCGGCCTCGGGGTCCGAGTCCGCCACGATGCCGGCCGCGGCCTGCACGTAAAGATTGCCGTCCTTGATCACGCCCGTGCGGATGGCGATGGCCAGGTCCATCTCGCCGCCGAACGACAGGTAGCCCACGGCGCCGCCGTAGATGCCACGCTTGCGCGGCTCCAGTTCGTCGATGATCTCCATCGCGCGCACCTTGGGCGCGCCGGACAGCGTGCCGGCCGGGAAGGTGGCGCGCAGCACGTCGAGATTGCTCATGCCCTCGCGCAGCGTGCCTTCCACCGAACTGACGATGTGCTGCACGTGCGAGTACTTCTCGATCACCATCTTGTCGGTGACCTTGACCGAGCCGGTCTCGGCGATGCGGCCGATGTCGTTGCGCGCCAGGTCGATCAGCATCACGTGCTCGGCGATCTCCTTCGGGTCGTTGAGCAGTTCGGTGGCAAGCTGGGCGTCGCGGTCGGGCGTGCTGCCGCGCGGACGCGTGCCGGCCAGCGGGCGGATCGTGACGATGCGCGCGGTCTCGGTGTCGCCGTTCTGGGGCGTGCCGACCTTGCGGGTTTCCTGGCGCACCAGGATCTCGGGCGACGCGCCCACCACCTGGAAATCGCCGAAGTTGTAGAAATACATGTACGGCGACGGATTCAGCGAGCGCAGCGCGCGGTACAGCGACAGCGGCGAGTCGCGGTACGGCTTCATCAGGCGCTGGCCCACCTGCACCTGCATCATGTCGCCGGCCATGATGTATTCCTTGGCCTTGTGCACGGCCGTCAGGTAGTCGGCCTTGGCGAATTCGCGATACACCTCGGTCTGCACCGACGGGCTGGTCACCGGCACGTCCACCGGCTGGCGCAGCTTCATGCGCAGTTCGCGCAGGCGCTGGCGGGCGCGGGAATAGGCTTCGGGCGTGGTCGGGTCGGCGTAGACGATCAGGTAGAGCTTGCCGGACAGGTTGTCGATCACGGCCAGTTCTTCGCACAGCAGCAACTGGATATCGGGCAGGCCCAGGTCGTCGGGCATCTGCTTGTCGGCCAGCTTCTTCTCGATATAGCGCACGGCGTCATAGCCGAAGTAGCCGGCCAGGCCACCGCAGAAGCGCGGCAGGCCCGGGCGCAGCGCCACCTTGAAGCGGCTCTCGAACGCGGCGATGAAGTCCAGCGGGTTGCCTTCGTGGGTTTCCACGACCTTGCCGTCGGTGACCACCTCGGCGCGCTGGCCGTAGGCACGGATCAGCGTGCGCGCATGCAGGCCGATGAACGAATACCGGCCGAAGCGCTCGCCGCCCACCACCGATTCCAGCAGGAAGGTGTTCACGCCGCGCGTCTGCGACTGCGCCAGCTTCAGGTACAGCGACAGCGGGGTTTCCAGATCGGCCAGCGCCTCGGCGATGATCGGGATGCGGTTGTAGCCCTGGTCGGCCAGCGATTTGAATTCCAGTTCGGTCATGTCGATCCTCTACTTGCGGCGCCGGCCAGTATGGTCGGGTCAGGCGGCACCGGGATGTCGTCAGCGGGATGGGAGGGCGACAAGCTGCATCAACCCGCCTCCCCCAGGGGGCGGACCGTGGCGCACACGTGAATCGATGAGGCTGCACACGGCCAGGGGCGGCGCGTGGCACGTTCTCGAGGCTAACCGTAGCACAGGCGCAAGCAGGAGCAACCCGAACTACGGCGCTGGCGGAAGGATCTGCCGGGGAAGCCGGTCGTCAGGACATCGAGACCGGTCCGGCGGAGCCTGGGCGGGGGGAGATCCGCAGTCTGCGGAAGTCCGGGCGACCCAGGCCCGTCAGGAAACTCGCGAACGCACTTTACGCCTGTTCAGAGGCGCGCCAGCGACGCCAGGGCCAGGCCTGCCGATCACTGCCAGAAAAGATGCGTTTGCGGTTGAGGAACATTGATTGTTCAGCGGGGATTAACCGTGATGGTTTGACCGGTGTGCAGCAAGAATCGCTGCGACGCGGGCAATGTCGGCGACTATACCATCGGCGTCGACGCCTTGTACAGGGTTCCCATGGTTGTAGCCATAGGGCATCAACAGCACCCCCATGCCCGCCGCGCGGGCCGCGCGGGCGTCGTTTTCGGAGTCGCCAATGGCCAGCACGGCCGCCGGATCCATGCGGAACGCCTCGGCCACCTTGAGCAGCGGATACGGGTCGGGCTTGCGCAGCGCAAAGGCATCGCCGCCGTAGACCAGCTCGAAATACTGGGCCAGGCCGGTCTTGGCGAGCAGCGGCTCGGTGAAGTTCCACGGCTTGTTGGTCACGCAGGCCATGCGCAGGCCAAGCGCCTTCAACGCCGCCAGGCCCTCGCGCACATTCGGGTAGACATTGGAGAACTGGCCGTTGATGCGCACGTATTCGCGGTCGTAGAGCGCGTAGGCGTCGGCAAACAGGCCGTTGGCGTGCAGCGGGCTGAAGCGGGCGTCCAGCACGCGGCGGATCAGGTTCTCCGACCCCTTGCCCACGAAGCTGACGATCTCCTGGGCGGACATCGGTTCCACCGGGCCCAGGTGCGGATGCTGGTGCACCAGCGCCAGCAACATCGCGTTGACCGATGCATGGAAGTCGCCAGCGGTATCGACCATGGTGCCGTCCAGGTCGACGATCACCGCCTGGATGCCGCGCCAGTCGGTGCGGCGCAGGATGTCGCTCGTCATCGTCCGGGCCCGCCTTACTTGCCGACCTTGGACAGCACGTCGCGGAACGTGCCGATGATGCCCTTGTAGCCGCCGTCGGCGTCAGGCTTGCCGAATACGGCAGACCCGGCCACGAAGGTGTCGGCGCCCGCGGCGGCGATCTCGGCGATGTTGTCCGGCTTCACGCCGCCGTCCACTTCCAGCAGGATCTGGCGGCCGGTGCGGGCCGTGTAGGCGTCGATCCGGGCACGCACGGCGCGCAGCTTGTTCAGCGTCTCGGGGATGAACGACTGGCCGCCGAAGCCCGGGTTGACGCTCATCAGCAGGATCACGTCCAGGCGATCCATCACGTGGTCCAGGTGGTGCAGCGGCGTGGCCGGGTTGAACACCAGGCCGGCCTGGCAGCCGTTGTCGCGGATCAGGGCCAGCGAGCGGTCGATGTGATCGCTGGCTTCCGGGTGGAACGTGATGATATTGGCGCCAGCCTTGGCAAAGTCGGGAATGATGCGATCCACGGGGCGCACCATCAGGTGGACGTCGATCGGGGCGGTCACGTGCGGGCGGATGGCCTCGCAGACCAGCGGGCCCACGGTCAGGTTGGGCACGTAGTGGTTGTCCATCACGTCGAAGTGGATCCAGTCGGCACCGGCTTCGGTGACGCGGCGCACTTCCTCGCCCAGGCGGGCAAAGTCGGCGGACAGGATGGACGGGGCGATGCGGTAGGTGGGCTGGCTCATGGCTGTTCGGGCGCTGGATTGAGGCTCTGAAGGCGGCGGATGCGGGGTGATCCGCGAGAATGGCGCGTATTTTACGCCCGTCGGGCCCAATCCTGCCCGACAGCGCGTGCTTGCCCCTGCCAAGCCCTTGCCGCACAATGCGACACACCCGGCCGCGCCCCCCAGCGGGACGCTGGCCTGCCGACCATCCTCATCCGTCGAACAATGAGCGAGTACGCTTTTTCCGTGGCCGTGCGCACCCAGTACATGGCCGACCAGTCGGACCCGGACCGCGGACGCTACGCGTTCGCCTACACCATCACCATCCACAACATCGGCGAAGTGGCCGCGCAGCTGATCTCGCGCCACTGGATCATCACCGACAGCGACAACGCCACGCAGGAAGTGGCCGGGCTGGGCGTGGTGGGCCACCAGCCGCTGCTCAAGCCGGGCGAGCACTTCGAGTATTCGAGCTGGGCCACGATCTCGACCCCGGTGGGATCGATGAAGGGCGAGTATTTCTGCGTGGCCGAGGACGGCCACCGCTTCGAGGTGCCGATTCCCGAGTTCGCGCTGGTGCTGCCGCGCATGCTCCACTGAGCTGGCGCGGCAAGGGTCGGGCAGGACGGGCGGCGCGCGGAACCTATGCGTCCGGCGCCTTGTCCGTCTCCTGCGGTGCCTTGACGGCGCGCGACGGGTGGTCCTGCGGCGCACGGGTGGGCCGCGGATGCTTCTTCGCGGTGCCCATCGTCCAGACCACGATGAAAATCAGCAGCAGTAACGCCAGGCCGGCTTCGGCTGCCAGCAGCAGGGTGGGATGGTTTTCGAAAAACTGGCTCATCGCGTTGGGGCAGTCTGTGACAGTCGGCGGATCGGGTTGAGATTGTAGGCAAAGAACGAACAAGATGGCATATCAGTATTCCCCGCGCGCGCCGCGTGCGTCTTCCCGAGGCTGGCTGGCACTGGCGGCCTCTGCCCTGGGCGCCGCGCTGCTGGCCGGCTGCATGAGCAGCGGCCCGATCCGCGTGCAGCCGGGCGGCACGGCCGGCACCCCGGCACCGTCGACATCGCCGAACGCCGGCAAGCTGCAACCGGCCACCTGGGCCGAGATCGGCGGCTGGAGCCAGGACGACGTGCGCGCCGCCTGGCCGGCCCTGCAGGCCAGCTGCCAGGCGCTGAAGAAGAAGCCCGAGTGGAGCCGCGTCTGCGCCACCGGCCTGATGGTGGACGCCGGCGACCTGGTCGCCATGCGCGCGTACTTCGAAACCAACTTCCAGCCGTTCCGCGTGGTCAACGTCGATGGCACGGATAGTGGTCTGATCACCGGTTACTATGAACCCATCCTGCATGGGTCCCGCACGCGCCAGGGCCAGTACCAGGTGCCGCTGTACCGCCGCCCCGCGCAACTGCGCGGCGCCATGCCCCCGCGCGCCGACCTGCTGCAGATGCCGGCGATGCGCGGCAGCGAGCTGGTCTATGTGGATGACGCCGTCGAGGCGGCCTTCCTGCAGATCCAGGGTTCGGGCCGTATCCGCCTGCCAGACGGCACGATGATGCGCGTCGGGTTTGGCGGCACCAACGACCAGCCGTTCCGCTCCTTCGGCAAATGGCTGCTCGACCGCGGCGAGATCACGCCCGCGCAGGCGACGATGCAGGGCATCAAGGCCTGGGCGCGCAACAACCCGGCGCGCGTCGACGAAATGCTCAACGTGAATCCGCGTTTCGTGTTCTTCCGGGAACTGCCGCCGAACAATGACGGCCCGGTCGGCGCGCTCGGTGTGCCGCTCACCGCGGAACGCTCCATCGCCGTCGATCCGGCCACGATCCCGCTGGGCGTGCCGGTCTTCCTGTCGACCACCCGCCCGCTGTCCACCGAGCCGATCCAGCGCCTGATGTTCGCCCAGGACACCGGCTCGGCCATCAAGGGCGGCGTGCGCGCCGACTTCTTCTGGGGCGCCGGCGACGCCGCTGGCGAAACCGCCGGCCGCATGAAGCAGGGCGGCCGCATGTGGGTGCTGATGCCGCGCAGCTGATGGCTGTCGCTGGCCCACGGTTATCTCCCCTCTCCCGCAAGGCGGGAGAGGGGAACCAGAAGCCTTCGGCGATCCGCCATCTTCCCCCTCCCAATCCCTCTCCACGCCCAGGGTCTTTCGCCACCCCGGCGTGTCCGTTTCGCATTTCCCCAACACCGCTCTCGCATTCCGTCACGCTGTGACGCATCGCCCCTGACGAGTTCCGTGTGAACTGTCATCGGCTTGACTGCCATCAATCCTTGGTCATCGCATTTTCACGATGATGGGCACATCCGACGTGCACCAGCACGCCACCGCATTCCCCACTCTCGCTGAGCAGAGACATGAAGGCGAAACACAGGATGTTCCCCGCAATGGCGGCGCTGCCGCTGTTCCTCTGGATGGCTCATGGCCAGGCCGAAACGGCGCCACCGCCGAATCCGGTTCCCACCCTCGCCGCGGACGAATTCAACCACGCCAGACAGATCTACTTCGAGCGGTGCGCGGGGTGCCACGGCGTGCTGCGCAAGGGCGCCACGGGCAAGCCGCTGACGCCTGACATCACACGGGCACGCGGCACCGAATACCTGAAGACGTTCATCAAGTACGGCAGCCCGGCGGGCATGCCGAACTGGGGCACGTCGGGCGACCTGTCCGATCCCGAGGTGGACCTGATGGCACGCTACGTGCAGCTGGAGCCGCCGACTCCGCCGGAATTCTCGCTGGCCGACATCGAGAAATCGCGCAAGGACATCGTGCCCGTGGCAAAGCGGCCCACGCGCAAGATGAACAACTACAACCTGGACAACCTGTTCTCGGTCACGCTGCGCGATGCGGGCGAAGTGGCGCTGATCGACGGCGATTCCAAGAAGATCATCAATATCGTCAAGACCGGCTACGCGGTGCATATCTCGCGCATGTCGGCGTCGGGCCGCTACCTGTACGTGATTGGCCGCGATGCCCGCCTGAACCTGATCGACCTGTGGATGCCGGTGCCCGACAACGTGGCCGAGGTCAAGATCGGCCTGGAAGCGCGCTCGGTGGAGACGTCGAAGTACAAGGGCTTCGAAGACAAGTACGCCGTGGCGGGCTCGTACTGGCCGCCGCAGTACGTGATCATGGAAGGCGACACGCTCAAGCCGCTGAAGGTGGTGTCCACGCGTGGCATGACCGTCGACAACGAGTACCACCCCGAGCCGCGCGTGGCGTCGATCGTGGCCAGCCACTACCGGCCCGAGTTCGTCATCAATGCCAAGGAAACCGGCAAGATCCTGATGGTCGACTATTCGGACCTGAAGAACCTGAAGACCACCACGATCGATTCGGCCAAGTTCCTGCATGACGGCGGCTTCGATTCCACGGGCCGCTACTTCCTGGTGGCCGCCAATGCGTCGGACAAGATTGCCGTGGTCGACACCAAGGAAGACCGCCTGGCGGCGCTGGTGGACGTGGGCAAGACCCCGCACCCGGGCCGGGGCGCCAACTTTGTCCATCCGAAGTACGGCCCGGTCTGGGCCACGAGCCACCTGGGCGACGAAACCGTCAGCCTGATCGGCACCGACCCGGTGAAGAACAAGGCCAACGCCTGGAAGGTGGTGCAGACGCTCAAGGGCCAGGGCGGCGGATCGCTGTTCATCAAGACGCATCCGAAGTCCCACAACCTGTGGGTGGACACGCCGCTGAATCCCGACGCCAAGCTGAACCAGTCGGTGGCCGTGTTCAACACCCAGAAGCTCGAAGGCGGCTACGAGATCCTGCCGATCGCGGAATGGGCCAACCTGAAGGGCGAGGGCGCCAAGCGCGTGGTGCAGGCCGAGTACAACAAGGCCGGCGACGAGGTGTGGTTCTCCGTCTGGGGCACCAAGGACCAGGAATCGGCGCTGGTGGTGGTCGATGACAAGACGCGCAAGCTCAAGACCGTCATCAAGGACCCGCGCCTGATCACGCCGACCGGCAAGTTCAACACCCATAACACCCAGCACGACGTCTATTGATGTCCGGGCAGCCGGCGCCCGGCGGCGCTGGCTGCCTGTCCGGAATTCGACATACCAGGAGAATGCACATGCATCCCGCAAAAGTGATGGTTGCCGCCTTGCTGGCGGCGGCAATGCCGCTGGCCGCCCACGCCAGCGCCGACCTTGCCAAGAGCAAGAACTGCATGGCCTGCCACAGCGTCGACAAGAAGATGGTTGGCCCGGCGTTCAAGGACGTGGCCGCCAAGTACAAGAGCGACAAGGACGCCGCGGCGAAGCTGTCGCAAAGCATCCTGAAAGGCAGCACCGGCAAGTGGGGCCCGATCCCGATGCCGGCCAATTCGGTCAGCGATGCCGATGCCGGTGCGCTTGCAAAGTGGGTGCTGACGCTCTGACCTCCAACCCCTTGAACCCTTGATTCGCCGATCCATGGCCCGATCCATCGCATGGCACCTGGTGCTGCTCGGCATGCTGGCCGCGCCGGCCGCGCTGGTGCATGCGGAACCGTCCGCGGCACGCCAGGCGCAACTGGCGCGCTGGCTGCGCGACGACTGTGGTGCCTGCCATGGCATGACGTTGCAGGGCGGGCTTGGATCGCCGCTGACGGCCGACGCACTGGCGGGAAAGCCGCGTGACGGCCTGGTGGCAACCGTGCTGCAAGGCCGGCCCGGCACCGCCATGCCGCCCTGGCAACCGTTCATGACGCAGGAAGAAGCCCAATGGCTGATCGACAGACTCCAGGCGGGCAAGCCGCCGCCCGTGCTCCCCGCATCGTCCGCCAGCGCATTGCACGACTGATCCGCTTCACGGCGGCTGCGCTGGGGGTGTCATGCCTGATGGCTGCCTGTGCCGGCTTGCCTGCCAAACCGGCCCCCGTCATGCGCGGCACCGGCGACCTTGGCGTGGTCATCGAGCGCGCCGCCGGCCGGCTGCAGGTGGTGGAAACCAGCGGCATGACGAGCCTGGGCACCATCGACGGCCTGGGCGATCTTTCCCACGCCAGCGTGGTGTTCTCGCGCGATGGGCGGTACGCCTACGTCTTTGGCCGTGATGGCGGCCTGTCCCGCGTGGATCTGCTGGCGCAACGCATCACTCATCGCGTGAAGCAGGCGGGCAACAGTATCGGCGGCGCCATCCTGCAGAACGGCAAGGTGGTGGCTGCGCAGAACTATGCGCCGGGCGGCATCAAGCTGTTCGACGCCGGGACACTGGAGCTGCTGTCCGAGATTCCTGCCATCGGCCCCGATGGCCGCCGTTCCAAGGTGGTGGGGCTGGCCGACCTGCCCGGCCAGCGCCTGGCAGCCAGCCTGTTCGAGGCAGGCGAAATCTGGGTCATCGACGCATCGGATCCGCGACAGCCGCAGGTCACGCGCCTGCCTGCGGGCCGCGAACCGTATGACGGCCTGGTGACGCCGGACGGACGCTGGTACCTGGCCGGCCTGTTTGGCGAAGACGGCCTGTCGCTGGTGGATCTGTGGCAGACGCCGCCCGCCGCGCGCAAGGTGCTGTCCGGCTACGGCCGGGGCCAGGCGCCGCTGCCGGTCTACAAGATGCCGCATCTGCGCGGCTGGGCCATGGCGCAGGGGCAGGCGTGGCTGCCGGCCATCGGCCGCCACGAACTGCTGGTGGCCGACCCCGCGCGCAGCTGGCAGGAACAGGCACGCGTGTCCGTGGCCGGGCAGCCGGTGTTTGCGATGGCCCGCCCCGATGGCCGCCAGGTGTGGGTCAACTTTGCCTTTCCGAAGAACGACACGGTGCAGGTGGTGGATACCGCCACGCGGCAGGTGGTGAAGACGCTGACGCCCTGCCATGGCGTGCTGCACATGGAGTTCACGCCCAAGGGCGAGGCGTTGTGGCTGTCCTGCCGCGACGACAACCGCGTGGAGGTCTACGACACCACAACGTTCCGGCGCATCGCCACGCTGGCGGCCGATCAGCCGAGCGGCATCTTCTTCACGGTGCGCGCGCAGCGCATCGGCATGTAATCGCCCAATGTGCCTGCCATAACTGCCATGTTCGACGAGCAACGTTTCTACGACAGTATCCAGCGCGATTTCCCGATCGTGCCGCGCCCGTTCCAGCGCGCGGGCGCAGCGCTGGACCTGAACGAACGCACGGTGCTGAGCCTGCTGGCGCGCGACCTGGGCGCCGGCCGCGTAAGCCGGGTCGGTGCCGTGTTCGCACCCAATGTGATCGGCGCCAGCACGCTGGCCGCGCTGGCGGTGCCGCCAGACGCGCTGCCCAGGGTGGCGGCGCGCGTCAATGCCTACGGCGCCGTCAGCCACAACTATGCGCGGCACGGTCACCGCTACAACCTCTGGTTCGTGGCCGGCGCACGCAATCGCGCCGCGCTGGATGTCGTGCTGGGCAGCATCGCCGACGACGTCGGCCAGATGCCGCTGGACCTGCCGATGGAGCGCGAGTACCACATCGACCTGGGTTTTTCGATGTCTGGCGCGCACGGCACGCTGCGCGGCAGGCGCACTCCAGCGCCCGCGTCGACGCATCTGGACGAGGACGACTGGCGCCTGGTGGCGGCCTTGGAAACGGGGCTGCCGCTGACACCGCAGCCGTTCCACGCGCTGGCCCGGTGCTGTGGCGTGCCGCTGCACCGGGTGCTGGCGCGCATTGCGCAGTGGCATGCCAGCGGCGTGATACGCCGCTTTGGTGTGATCCTGCATCACCGCCCGTTTGGCTATCGTCACAACGCCATGTGCGTGTGGAATGTGCCCGATGCCCGCGTGGATGCCATCGGCACGCGGCTGGCGCGCGTGGCGCCGGTGTCGCTGTGCTACCGGCGCACGCGCTGCCAGCCCACCTGGCCGTACAACCTGTTTGCGATGGTGCATGCGCGCAGCGAGGACGAACTGCAATCCGCGCTGGAACATTTCGACCGGCAGGCCGGCATGGGCACGCTACCGGGCAGGGTGCTGCGTAGCGGCACGTGCTTCAAGCAGTGTGGCACGCGCTATAGCTGGGAGGCGCCGCCGGCATGACCCAACCCGCCATTGTCGATGCGCCCGCTTCCGTCGACTCCCTTGATGCCCTCGACCGGCGCATCGTCAACGCGCTGCAACGTGGGCTGCCGCTGACGCCCCGGCCCTATGCCGATGCCGCCGCTGCGCTGGATATCGACGAGGCCACGCTGATTACCCGGCTGCGGGCGCTGCTGGCGCGGGGTGTGCTGACGCGCTTTGGCCCGCTGTTCCAGATCGAGCGCGCGGGCGGCCAGTTCGTGCTGTGTGCCTGCCACGCACCAGCCGACCGGCTGGACGCCGTGGTCGCCGCCATCAACGCCTTTCCCGAGGTGGCCCATCACTACGCGCGTACACATTATCTGAACCTGTGGTTCGTGCTCGCGGTAGCCGATGCTGGCGACGTACCCGGCGTGCTGGCCCGTATGACGGCCAGCACCGGCGTCGAGATCCTGCCCTTCCCGAAGGAACGCGAGTTCTTCGTCAATCTGTATCTACCGGTGTAGCGACCATGACCCCCGCCCCCAGCATCCCCCTTGCCACTGCAATCCGCGCCAGCGACCTGGACGCCATCGACCGCGCGCTGGTCCAGGCCACGCAGGCCGGCCTGCCGCTGGTGCCGGCGCCATGGCAGGCGCTGGCCGACCGGATCGGCATTCCGGAAGACGAGGTGCTGGCCCGCTTTGCCGCCATGCACGAGCGCGGCGTGCTGCGCCGGGTGGGCGCCGTGCCCAACCACTATGCGCTGGGCTGGCGCGCCAACGGCATGACGGTGTGGGATGTCGATGACGCACGGATTGCCGAGCTTGGCGAACGCGTGGGCGCCTTGACATGCGTCAGCCATTGCTACCAGCGGCCGCGCCGGCTGCCGGACTGGCCCTACAACCTGTTCGCCATGGTCCATGCACGCACGCGCGAAGAGGCCGCTCCGCACATCGCACAAATACGAGATTTGCTGGGCCAGGCATGCCGGGCGCACGACGTGCTCTGGTCCACCCGCATCCTCAAGAAAACCGGCCTGCGCCTGCGGGCTTCCGGAGATTGACACATGTTCAGACTTTCCCGCTTCATGGAAGCATTGCGCGATGGCGGCCCGGTACCGGCGCCACGCCGCGCCGGTGGCCCGGTGGTGATCTGGAATCTGGTGCGGCGCTGCAACCTCAACTGCAAGCATTGCTATTCCACATCGGCCGATACCGATTTCAAGGGCGAGCTGTCGACCGCCGAAGCCATCGGTGTGCTCGAACAGCTGAAGGCAGCCGGCGTGCCTGCGCTGATCCTGTCTGGCGGCGAGCCGTTGCTGCGGCCGGACCTGTACGAGATTGCCGCACACGCCAAGCAGATGGGCTTTCATCTGTCGTTGTCGTCGAACGGCACGCTGCTGGACACCCGGCACGCCGCCAGGCTGCTGGTGGCCGGCTTTGACTACGTGGGCGTGAGCCTGGACGGCATGGAGGCCACGCACGACCGCTTCCGGCGCTG
Organism: Cupriavidus sp. D384; assembly: GCF_001652915.1. Taxonomy (GTDB): domain Bacteria; phylum Pseudomonadota; class Gammaproteobacteria; order Burkholderiales; family Burkholderiaceae; genus Cupriavidus. The sequence goes on along the minus strand of NZ_BBQI01000018.1, from coordinate 13,910 downwards.
CCCCGGCGCGTTCCGGCAGGCGCTGGATGGCCTGCGCGTGGCCCGGCAATGCGGTCTGCGCGTGGGCGTGCGCATGACGCTGACCGAAGCCAATGCCGACGAATTGCCTGATGTGGTGGCGCTGGCCGAAGCCGAAGGCATTGACAAGTTCTATCTATCGCATTTCAACTATGCGGGGCGCGGCAGCAGCCATCGCGGCGACGACGCGCACCACGCCCATACGCGCGTGGCCGTGGATTGGCTGTTCGACCACGTGTGGGACCGCGCCCAGGAAGGCCGCGCCGGCGATTTCGTCACGGGCAACAACGACGCCGACGGCGTGAGCCTGCTGCACTGGATTGCGCGGCGCCAGCCCGGGCGGCTGGCCGACATGCGCCAGCGCCTGGTCAACTGGGGCGGCAACGCCACGGGCGTGGGCGTTGCCAATATCGACAACCTTGGCAACGTGCATCCGGACACGATGTGGTGGCATGTGTCGATCGGCAATGTCCGCGAGCGTGCGTTTGGCGATATCTGGGCCGACCGCAGCCATCCGCTGATGCGCGGGCTCAAATCGAGCCCCCGGCCGCTGGAAGGGCGCTGCGCCAGCTGCGCGCATCGCGACATCTGCAACGGCAACACGCGCGTGCGCGCCTATGCCGTCAGCGGCAATCCATGGGCCGAGGACCCGGGCTGCTATCTGTCCGATGAGGAGATCGCCGAACCGCTCGGCCGGGAGGTGGTTGCATGAAGCGCCTGATTGCGGGGATGGCGATGGCCGCCTGGGTGTGGTCAGGCGCCCATGCTGGCACGGCGCCCGGTGCGGTGGCCGACGTGGCGGCCACCTTCCGGCAGCACTGCGCGGCCTGCCACGGCGCCGACCGCCTGGGGGGCATGGGCCCGGCGCTGCTGCCCGAAAGCCTGGAGCGGCTCAAGCCCGATGCCTTGCGCGATGTGCTGCGCCATGGCCGGGCGGCCACGCAGATGCCGGGTTTCGCCGGTCAGTTGCCGGAGGCCACGCTGGACCAGATCGCCACGTGGCTGCGCACGGCACCGGCACAGGCGCCGCACTGGGAGGCGGCGGATATCCGCGCATCGCGCGTGGTCCATCACGCGCCGGGCAGCCTGCCGGACAAGCCGGTGTTCCGGGCCGATCCATCGAATCTGTTCCTGGTGGTGGAGTCGGGCACCCACCACCTGAGCGTGCTCGATGGCGACAGGCTGGAACCGATCCACCGCTTCCAGACGCGCTTTGCGCTGCACGGTGGCCCCAAGTTCAGCCGTGACGGCCGCCATGTATATGTGGCGAGCCGCGACGGCTGGATCAGCAAGTACGACCTGTGGAACCTGACACTGGTGGCCGAGATCCGCGCCGGGCTCAATACGCGCAATGTGGCGGTCAGCGACGATGGCAAATGGGTGCTTGCCGGCAATACGCTGCCGCAGACCATGGTGCTGCTGCGCGCCGATGACCTGTCGCTGGCGCGGGTGTATCCGGTGACCGGGGCGAACGGCAAGGCATCGCGCGTATCGGCGGTTTACGATGCCGCGCCGCGTGGCTCGTTTATCGCGGCGCTGCGCGACATCCCCGAAGTCTGGGAGATTCCGTACGCGACGCTGGAGCCGCGCGTGATTGCGCTGGACGATGTGCTCGACGATTTCTTCTTCGACCAGTCGTATCGCCATATTCTCGGCGCCTCGCGCGGCGGCGCCGGACAGGTGATCGATCTCGATGCCGGCCGCAAGGTGGCAGACCTGGCGCTGTCCGGCATGCCGCACCTGGGCAGCGGCATCACCTGGCAGCGTGACGGGCGCGATGTGATGGCGTCGCCGAACCTCAGGCAGGGCGCGCTGAGCGTGATCGACATGCAGACGTGGCAGACCGTTGCCACGATCCCCACGAACGGGCCGGGGTTCTTCCTGCGCAGCCATGAGGCCACGCCCTATGCGTGGACCGACGCGATGATGAGCCCGCGCCGCGACACGCTCCAGATCATCGACAAGCAGACGCTGAAGGTGGTGGGCAGCGTCACGCCGTCGCCGGGCCGCACGGCGGCGCATGTGGAGTTCACGCGCGACGGGCGCCTTGCGCTGGTCAGCCTGATGGAAGACGAGGGCGCCATCGTGGTCTACGACGCCGCCACGCTGCGGGAAGTTAAGCGATTGCCGATGGACAGGCCGGTGGGCAAATACAACGTGTTCAACAAGACCACGCGCTCGTCGGGCACGAGCCATTGAACCGGGAGAAGTCATGATGACACGGTGGAACATCGACGTGCGGCGCGCAGCGCATGGTGCCGACGGCAGGAAGACGGGCAAGGTCTGGCTGGTGGGCGTCGGCCCGGGCGATCCGGACCTGGTGACGGTCAAGGCCGCGCGGGCATTGTCGGCAGCCCAGGTCTGGCTGATCGACGATCTGGTGCCGGAGATGATGGAATGCTACGCAAGCCCGGGCACCGAGATCATCTCCGTTGGCAAGCGCGGCGGGCGCTGCTCGGTCAGCCAGGCCAGCATCCACGCCCAGACGCTGGCGCACGCGCTGGCGGGCCGCTGCGTGGCGCGCGTGAAGGGGGGCGATCCGCTGATGTTCGGCCGCGGCGGCGAGGAGGCCGCGTTCCTGCGCGGGCATGGGATCGATGTCGAGGTGGTCAACGGCATCAGCAGCGGGCTGGCCGCTGCGCAGGCGCTGGGCATCGCGCTGACGCATCGCGCCCATTGCCACGGGGTGACGTTCGTGACCGCGCACACGCGCGGCGATGGCGAACCGGACTGGCGCGCGCTGGCCGCCAGCGGCACCACGCTGGTGATCTATATGGGCATGCATCGGATCGCGTTGATCCGTGCGGCCCTGCTGCAGGCGGGGATGCGTCCGGACATGCCGGCGGGCGTGGTGATGCACGCCAGTTGTGCCGCCCAGCGCAGCTGGACCGGCACGCTGGGCACGCTGACCGATGCGGTGGGGGCCGGGCTGGCGAGCCCGTCGATCATTCTCGTGGGCGAAGTGGTGGCAACGGCCCTGCGTCGCCCTGCGGTTTGCACGCCGCTGCCGCGAGCGGCAGAGGGGCCGGGGGAGAGGGCGGGCATTTCAGGTTGTGACTTCGCCGTTTGAACGGCGTTACCGTTTTCCCCAACCCCTCTCCAAGGCAGGAGAGGGGTGCCGGTCACCGGAGTGCCGCCGCTTGCGCGGGCACCTGTTCCCCGCCACGCACGATTCTTCCATCCCCATTACAATAGCCGCCTGATCACCCAACACAGAGGTATTGGTCCCATGCGCCATTGATGCCGCCGTCGACAAGACGGCCAGTCTCCACCCGCCCCCGCAAGCTGGGGGAGTTCCTGGCATCTCTGGAATGTATGCATGACCGATCCCTATCTCAGGCTCGAAGGCCTGTCCTATGTCCTGCCTGACGGCCGGACGCTTTTCTCCGATCTCGACGAAACTTTCGACCAGCGCCCCACCGGGCTGGTCGGCCGCAATGGCGCGGGCAAATCCGTGCTGGCGCAGATGCTGGCGGGGCAGCTACTGCCAACGCGCGGGCGCTGCGTGCGCGCGGGCAGCGTGCGCTATCTGGCCCAGCAGGTAGCGCCGCCAGCGGATGCCACGGTAGCCAGCCTGGCCGGGGTGCAGCACACGCTCGACGCCCTGGCGCGCATCGAGGCGGGCAGTAGCGCGCCGGAGGATTTCGATGCCGTCGGCGGCGGCTGGGATGTGCGGCAGCGGCTGCAACAGGCACTTGAACGCAGTGGCCTGGGCCATCTCGACGCCGGCATGACCGCAGATGCCCTGAGCGGCGGCGAGGCCATGCGGGTGGCGCTGGCCGGCGCGATGCTGTCCGATGCCGACTTCCTGATCCTGGACGAGCCCAGCAACCATCTCGACCGTCCGGCGCGTCACGCACTGATCGAACAACTGCGCCAGTGGCCGCGCGGGCTGCTTGTCCTCAGCCATGACCGGGCGCTTCTGGATACCCTGCCGCGCATCGTGGAACTGTCGTCGCTGGGCTTGCGCAGCTATGGCGGCAACTTCACGTTCTATGCGCAATGCAAGGCGGATGAGCGGCAGCACGCGATCGACCAGCTTGAACAGCGCAAGCTCGACCGCAAGCGGGAGCAGCAGTCCATGCGCGACCAGCGCGAGCGCCAGGAGCGGCGCCAGGCGCGCGGCAATCGGGAAGGCAAGACGTCGAACCAGGCCAGGATCCTGCTGGGCGGCCAGAAGGCACGCAGCGAAGTCTCGGCAGGCAAGCTGCGGCAACAGCAGGCCGCCAGCCAGGCCAGCCTTGACCAGCGCGTGCGCGAAGCCGCGCAGCAGGTGGAAGACGCGGCACGCATCACGATGCACGCCGTGCCGGGCGCGCAGGCCGAATGGGCTGGCAGGGCCGCACACCGGCGCGTGGCCGAACTGGATGCCGTGGCGCTGCCGTTCGTGTCGGGCGCCACACGCCGCATCAGCCTGATCGTCACCGGGCAGCAGCGCGTGGGCGTGGTCGGCCCGAACGGCTGCGGCAAGTCCACATTGCTCAAGACGCTGGCCGGCCAGCTTGCGCCGCTGGCGGGCGCCTGCAGGCAGCCGGCCGATACGGTCTACCTTGACCAGCAATTGGCGAATCTCGATCCGGGGCAGTCGGTGCTGGCGCAGTGCCAGGCCGCCAACGGCACGTCGACCGAAGCCAACCTGCGCATGCTGCTGGCGCATCTTGGACTCGATGCACAAAAGATCGTCGCGCCCAGCGGCGCGCTCAGTGGCGGCGAACGGCTGAAGGCGGCGCTGGCCTGCACGCTCTACGCCGACCCGCCGCCGCAACTGCTGCTGCTCGACGAACCGAGCAATCACCTGGACCTGCCATCGGCACAGGCCCTGGAGGCCATGCTGTGCAGCTACCAGGGCGCACTGGTGGTGGTGTCGCACGACGACGCCTTCATGGACGGTCTGGCATTGACCCACCGCCTGGCTGCCACCGACAAAGGCTGGCAGCTCGATGCCTGGTAAGCGAAACCCGGGGCGCAAAAAAGCCGCCGGGCCCTGACAGGCGCCCGGCGGCTGCATTCCGGCGTTAGAGCATTACTGGCGAGCGAGACGGCCTTCCGGAACCTCGCGGGCCGGGCCGCGCGAGAGCAGTCCCAGCACCACTTGCAGCGCAAAGGTCAGGGCACCCACCAGGAACACCACGTCGCCGAAGGTGCGTACCCAGCGCAGCGTCTGCAGGATCGGCTGCTGGACGAACGCTTCGCTGCGCGCGTACCAGAGGCCCTGGCTGATGCTGGCCAGCGCCTGGATGATGCCCACCGGCAGCAGGCTGGTGCCGATCATCAGCACCAGGCCGCCGTTCAGGCCCCAGAAGGCGATCGACATCATGCGCGGGCTCAGCTTGTAGTCCGGGCGGACATAGCGCAGCACCAGCAGCGTGAAGCCGAGCGCCAGGAAGCCATAGACACCGAACAGCGCGGCGTGCGCGTGGACGGGGGTGGTATTCAGGCCCTGCACGTAGTACAGCGAGATCGGCGGGTTGATCATGAAGCCGAAGACCCCGGCGCCGAGCATGTTCCAGAACGCCACGGCCGTGAAGCACATCACCGGCCAGCGCAGGTTGTTCATCCACGGGGCGCGTTCCTTGAGGCGCCAGTTTTCCCAGGCTTCGTGACCCAGCACGATCAGCGGCATGACTTCCAGCGCCGAGAACGTGGCGCCAATGGCCATGACGGGCGTGGTGGTGCCGGCAAAGTACAGGTGGTGGAACGTGCCCGGAATGCCGCCAAGCATGAACAGCGATGCCGACGCCAGGCTGGCCGCCGTCGCCATCGGGCGCGATACCAGGCCCAGGGTGGAGAAGATGAAGGCCAGCGCCGTGGTGGCGAATACCTCGAAGAAGCCTTCCACCCACAGGTGGACCACCCACCAGCGCCAGTACTCCATCACCGTCAGGCTGGTGCGCTCGCCGTAGAACAGGCCCGCGCCGTAGAACAGGCCGATGGCAACCACGGACGAAGTCAGCAGCGCCAGCAGGTTCTTGTCGCCGCCGCCACGTGCCTTGAGCGCCGGGGCAATGCCGCGCAGCATCAGCACCAGCCAGATCACGATCCCGGCCAGCTTGCCGATCTGCCACAGACGGCCCAGGTCCACATACTCGTAGCCCTGGTGGCCCAGCCAGAAGTTCAGGTTGGCCGGCATCTTCTGCGCGATGGCCAGGTAGTTGCCGGTGAACGAGCCCACCACGACCACCACCAGCGCCCAGAACAGGATGTCGACACCCAGCCTCTGGTACTTCGGGTCCTTGCCGCCGTTGATCAGCGGCGCCAGGAACAGGCCCGCCGCCAGGAAGCCCGTGGCGATCCAGAACAGCGCGCTCTGGATATGCCAGGTGCGCACCAGCGAGTACGGGAACCACTGCGACATGTCGATGCCGTAGAACTTCTGGCCCTCGACCGTGTAGTGCGCAGTGAAGCCGCCGATCAGCACCTGGAAGGCGAACAGCGCCACCACCAGGAACACGTACTTGCCCAGCGCGCGCTGCGACGGCGTCAGCGCAAAGGTCGACAGCGGATCGCGGGCCGGTGCGGGCGGCAGCGGCTCTTCCTTGCCGCGCAGGAACGCCCACGCCCAGATCAGCAGGCCCACGCCGGCCAGCAGCACCACCACGCTGGCCACCGACCAGACCACGTTCTCGGCGGTCGGGCGATTGTCGATCAGCGGCTCATGCGGCCAGTTGTTGGTGTAGGTGGCGGTGTGTCCGGGGCGGTCGGTGGCGGCGGCCCATGCGGTCCAGAAGAAGAAATGCGTCAGCTGCACGCGCCGCTCCGGCGAGGGCAGCGTGTTTTCCTTCATCGCGAAGCTCTCCCGGCTCTTGTGCAGTTCGGGGGCGTCGGAGAACAGGCGCTGGTAGTAGTCGGCCGTCATCTCGATGGCCTTGGCGCGGCGCGGCGACACCGTCAGCACGTTGCTGGCGTCGGTGTGGTTGCCGCGGTACTCGGCCTTCAGATGCGCGCGCAACACGGCCTGGTCGCCGACGTCGAGCGCGGCAAAGTCCTTGCCGAAGCGCTCGCGCGCGGCCAGGTCCAGCCAGGCCGTGAGTTCACGGTGCAGCCAGTCGGCCGTCCAGTCGGGCGCCTGGTAGGCGCCGTGGCCCCAGATGGAGCCAAGCTGCATGCCACCCACCGACTGCCATGCGGTCTGGCCGTCGAGGATGTCCTCGGACGTGAACAGCGTCGTGCCGTCGGCGGTGACAACCTGCGCCGGAATGGGCGGCTGCTGCCGGTAGACCTCGGAACCGTAGTAGCCAAGGAGAGCGAACGTGACCGCCAGCACGGCGATCAGCGTGAACCATAGTTTCTTGTAGGGGCCCATGATGGGTGCGTATCGGTACGCTGTATGGGTTGGCAGGATGCGAGATGGCTCGCGGGTCAGTGATCGCGATCAGTGCGCACGCGCGGCGTTCTCGAACAGCACGTTGTTTTCCAGGTGGATGTGTTCCATCAGGTCTTTGCGGAACGTGCGCAGGCCCAGGTACAGCGCGCGCCAGGTGTTGCAGGCGGCGCGCGGCAGCGTGATGTCGTGGGTCAGGTCGGACAGCCGTTGCAGCGCGGCGCCGTGGTCGTCGTGCTCCATGCGCATGACCGTGATCGGCGCCGACGCCATGGCGCCCATGCCGCGCGACAGCATCGGGAACAGCACCTGCTCTTCCTTCTGCATATGGCTCAGCAGTTCCTGCAGCATCACGCTCAGGTGATCGGCCAGGCCTGCGGGACATTCGGGCCGGTCGCCGTGCACTTCCTCGACCCGGCGCGCCAGGCGGATCAGTTCCGGCAGCTGCTCGCGGTGGCGCTCGTGGAAACGCGCCAGGATGAAGCCGATCAGTTCCTCGGCCGGCGCTTCGCTCCAGTCGTGGCCGTCGGCCGGGGCCTGGGCCTGCAGCGCCTGCAGGCGGGCCTCGATTGCGGCGGCGTCGAGCCCCTTGGCCTGCGCGGCATCGCGCAATGTGTGCGATCCGCCACAGCAGAAGTCGAGGTCGTAGTCGTGGAAGATCTTCGTCGCACCGGGGATCCGACGGGCCAGCTGGCCCAGAGACTGGTCTTGCATGCTCATGATTTGCTCCTTCTCAATAAAAGCCGACGTCTCTTGTGCGAATCTCGTGCCCATCAGAAAGATTCAAAGATTCAATGATTTACCTGTCGGTAGGGTTTTTTGGACCGCGAGCCGGCGTGGTGAATCGAACCTGAATGGGGTGTTTTTGACCATGATTGGCGAGCTACTACAGGCCGACCTGTGCGCGGATCTGCCGCAGGCGGTACGGATGCAGAGACTGGTGGGCAGCCTGCGCGCGCATTTCCGTTGCGGCGCCGTGGCGCTGCTGCGACTGGAGGAAGACCAGCTCCGGCCGGTGGCCGTCGACGGCCTGGTGCGCGACGCGCTGGGGCGCCGCTTCGCGGTGAGCCTGCATCCACGGCTGGCGGCCATCCTGGCGCGCCGCGGCGTGACGTGCTTCCACCATGACAGCGCGCTGCCGGACCCCTACGACGGCCTGATCGACGAACACGTGGGCGAGCCGCTGCCGGTGCATGACTGCATGGGCATCAGCCTCGAAGCCGAAGGCAAGACGTGGGGCGTGCTGACGCTCGATGCGCTGCAGGTGGGCACGTTCACCGATGCCGCGCAGGTCGAACTGCAACGGCTGACGCCGGTGATCGAGGCCGCCATCCGCATCACGCGGCTGGAGGCCGAGATCCGGGCGCTACGGCAGGGGCGGATCGACGAGCCCGCTGGCGACGTGGTGCGCGACGATGGCGAGATCATCGGCCAGAGCCAGGCCATCAGCCATCTGCTGCACGAACTGCGGGTGGTGGCCGATTCGGAGTTGCCGGTGCTGCTGCTGGGCGAGACCGGCGTGGGCAAGGAATTGTTCGCGCACCGCCTGCACCGGCTGTCGCGGCGCCGCAACCGGCCGCTGATCCATGTGAACTGCGCCGCGTTGCCGGAATCGCTGGCCGAGAGCGAACTGTTCGGCCATGCGCGTGGCGCGTTCTCGGGCGCCACTGGCGAGCGGCCGGGGCGGTTCGAGGCCGCCGATGGCGGCACGCTGTTCCTGGACGAGGTGGGCGAACTGCCACTGTCGATCCAGGCCAAGCTGCTGCGCACGCTGCAGAACGGCGAGATCCAGCGGCTTGGCTCCGACCGGCCGCGGCGCGTGGATGTGCGCGTGATTGCCGCCACCAACCGCCATCTGCGCGAACACGTGCGCGATGGCTCGTTCCGCGCCGATCTCTATCACCGGCTGTCGGTGTACCCGATCCCGATCCCGCCGCTGCGCGAGCGCGACAACGACGTGCTGCTGCTGGCCGGCCATTTCCTCGAACTGAACCGGGCGCGGCTGGGGTTGCGCAGCCTGCGCCTGTCCGCCGCCGCGCAGGACGCGCTGCGGCGCTATCCGTGGCCGGGCAATGTGCGGGAACTGGAACACGTGATCAGCCGGGCGGCGCTGAAGCTGGTCAGCCGGGGTGCCAATCGCGTCGACATCCTGACGCTCGACGCCGACCTGTTCCGTGACCTGTTCGATGCCGATGGCGTGGGCGGCGGGCTGACGCCGGCCGCCGTGGCGCCCGTCGAACCCGCGCCTCCGGTAGTGGTGCCGGCCGTTTCGCTGCGCGAGGCGGTGGATTCGTGCCAGCGGCGCTGCATCGAACAGGCCCTGCTGGCACAGGACGGCAACTGGGCGCAGGCCGCGCGCCAGCTTGGCGTGGATGCCAGCAACCTGCACAAGCTGGCCCGCCGGCTGGGCTTCAAGCGCGAGACGCGCCGCGCTGCCCGCGCAGGCTAGCGCGGGCGGTTGTCGACGATGCGCCGCGCCTTGCCCACCGACCGCTCGACGCCGCCTTCCGGCAGGATCTCGATGCCGGCCGTGACGCCGATATACGCCTTGATGTCGTGCGTCAGCTGCTCGCGCGCATGGGCCGCCACCGACGGCTCGGCGCCATGGGCGCATTCCACGCGCACGGTCAGGGTATCGAGCGGCCCCTCCTTGCCCAGCACGCACTGGTAGTGCGGCGCCAGTTCGGTGTGCTTGAGGATCAATTCCTCGATCTGCGACGGAAAGACGTTCACGCCGCGCACGATCATCATGTCGTCGGTGCGGCCGGTGATCTTCTCCATGCGGCGGAAGGCCGCCCGCGCGGTGCCCGGCAGCAGGCGCGTGAGGTCGCGCGTGCGATAGCGGATGACCGGCATCGCCTCCTTGCTGAGCGACGTGAAGACCAGTTCGCCGAATTCGCCGTCGGGCAGCACGTCGCCGGTATCGGGATCGATGATCTCCGGATAGAAATGGTCTTCCCAGATGGTCGGGCCGTCCTTGGTCTCGGCGCATTCGTTGGCCACGCCCGGGCCCATCACTTCCGAAAGGCCATAGATGTCGACGGCCGAGATGCCCATGCGCTTTTCGATCGCCAGGCGCATCTCCGGCGTCCACGGCTCGGCGCCGAAGATGCCGATGCGCAGCGACGTCGACGCCGGGTCGATACCCTGGCGCTCCAGTTCGTCGGCAATCGCCAGCATGTAGCTGGGCGTCACCATGATGACCTCGGGCTTGAAGTCCTGGATCAGCTGCACCTGGCGCTCGGTCTGGCCGCCGCCGAACGGGATGGCCGTCAGGCCGGCCTTTTCCACGCCATAGTGCGCGCCGAGCCCGCCCGTGAACAGCCCGTAGCCGTAGCTGATGTGCACCTTGTCGCCGCGCCGGGCGCCCGATGCGCGGATCGAGCGCGCCATCACCGTGGCCCAGGTATCGATGTCCTGCAGCGTGTAGCCCACCACGGTGGGCTTGCCGGTGGTGCCCGACGATGCGTGGACCCGCGCCACGCGGTCCTGCGGCACCGCGAACATGCCGAACGGGTAGTTGTCGCGCAGGTCCTGCTTCGTGGTGAACGGAAAACGCGCCAGGTCGGCCAGCGACTGCACCTGGTCGGGATGCACGCCCGCCTCGTCGAACTTGCGCCGGTACACGGGCGAGTTTTCGTAGGCATGGCGCAGCGACCATTTCAGGCGCTCAAGCTGCAGGGCTTGAAGTTGCTGCCGGCTGGCAGTCTCGATCGGTTCCAGGGGCAGATCGGTGAGGCGCGTACTCATGATGTCTCCACGTTTCCGGGATGGTGCGCTACGTTGGCGCAGGGTACCGCGTTTGTCTGGTATCAGGCCTCGGCTGGCGGGATGACGTGCCCCTTGATCTGGGCCGACTTGCCGCGGAACATCGCCACCGGCTCGCCGGCGCGGTTGGTCACCTTGATGTCGTACACGCCATGCCGGCCGGACAGGATCTGCTCCACGGCCTCGGCGGTCAGTACGTCGCCGCCGTGCACGGGGCGCAGGAATTCGATGCTGCAGCCCGACGCCACGGTGTTGATGTTATGGCTGTTGCAGGCGAATGCGAAGGCGGAATCGGCCAGCGTGAACATCAGGCCGCCGTGGCAGATGGCATGGCCGTTCAGGAACTCGGGCCGTATCGGCATCGACAGGCGCGCGTAGCCGGGCCGGACCTCCTCGATCACCATGCCCAGCCAGCGGCTGCAGGCGTCGGACTCGTACATGGCATGCGCGGTGGCCTGGGCCAGGGCCTGGGGGTCTTGGTTCAAGCGGGTCTCCTTGCTCGCGGGGAAACGGGATCAGGCGCCCTTGAAATGCGGGGCGCGCTTTTCAAGAAAGGCGTTCACGCCTTCGTTGTAATCGTGGGACTGGCCGAGCTGGCGCTGCAGGTCGCGTTCGAGGTCCAGCTGGGCGTCGAAGCTGTTGGTGGCGCTGGCATGCATCGACTGCTTGATGGCCGCCAGCGCACGCGTGGGCTGTGCCGCCAGGTGTGTAGCCAGGGCCAGGGCCTGTTCCATGAGCAGGGGATCGTCCATGGTCTCCCAGATCAGGCCCCATTTTTCGGCTTCCTCGGCACTGAGCTTGTCGCCGGTCATCGCCAACCCCAGTGCGCGGGCCATGCCCAGGCGCTTGGGCAGCAGCCACGTGCCGCCGGAATCGGGCACCAGGCCGATCTTGACGAATGCCTGGATAAAGCTGGCCGACCTGGCTGCCAGCACCATGTCGCAGGCCAGCGCCAGGTTGGCGCCTGCGCCGGCGGCCGTACCGTTGACCGCGGCGATCACGGGCAGCGGCATCGCCTGCAGGCGGCGCACGAGCGGGTTGAACCAGGTATCGATCAGTTCGCCGAGATCGGTGGCGTGGCCGGGCGTGAAGTCGAGATCGGCCAGATCCTGGCCCGCGCAGAAGCCACGGCCTGCACCGGTCAGCAGCAGCGCCCGGGCACCGCCGGCTTGTGTCTGATCCAGCGCCTGGACCAGCGCGCGATGCATGTCGCGGGTAAAGCTGTTGAGCTTGTCGGGCCGGTTGAGCGTGACAACGGCCACATCGCCGTGCCAGCGCAGCAGGATGGGGCCGGATTCGAGACTCGCACGCACGGGGGCGTGCGCCGGGCTGGCCGGGCTAACCGGGGTTGGGGGCATGGTGGTCTCCTGCGCCATGTGTTCCTGCGCCATTTGTTCTTCGGGTCGGTATGCGGATCTGTTGCCGCGACGGGTCGCACGGCCATTGTAGATAGTGGCGTGCATCCGTTAAATTAACCGACCAGTCGGTCGGCAAATAGTAGTAGGGATACCGGCAGGGCGCAAGAGGTGGCCGCCCGCCTTGACCAGCTTCACAGCGGCGGGCGAGTATCGATCCGCTTCTGTATAAGACAGATCACTGATTCCTCTCATCGCAAGGAGAAGACATGTCGTACGAGAACATCCTGGTGGAGACGCGTGGCCGCGTCGGGCTGGTGACGCTCAATCGCCCCAAGGCCCTGAACGCGCTCAATGACGCACTGATGGACGAACTGGGCGCCGCGCTGACCGCGTTCGACGCGGACGAGGCCATCGGCTGCATCGTCATCACGGGCAGCGAGCGCGCCTTTGCCGCCGGCGCCGACATCGGCATGATGGCGAAGTACTCCTATATGGATGTTTACAAGGGCGACTACATCACGCGCAACTGGGAAACCATCCGCCGCATCCGCAAGCCGGTGATCGCGGCGGTGGGCGGCTACGCGCTGGGTGGCGGCTGCGAGCTGGCGATGATGTGCGACATCGTGATTGCGGCCGACAGCGCCAGGTTCGGCCAGCCCGAGGTCAAGCTTGGCACCATGCCGGGCGCGGGCGGCACGCAGCGCCTGCCGCGCGCTGTATCGAAGGCCAAGGCCATGGACCTGTGCCTGACCGCTCGCATGATGGACGCGGCCGAGGCCGAGCGTGCCGGCCTGGTGTCGCGCGTGGTGGCGGCCGACAAGCTGGTCGACGAGGCGGTGTCGGCGGCCGAGACCATCGCCAGCTATTCGCTGCCGGTGGTCATGATGATCAAGGAGTCGATCAACGCCGCCTATGAGACAACGCTCAACGAAGGCGTCCACTTCGAGCGGCGTTTGTTCCATTCGACCTTCGCCACCGGAGACCAGAAAGAGGGAATGGCGGCATTTGTGGAGAAACGCGCACCCAATTTCAAGCATCAGTAAAACTTGAGTCGGGGAATACCCGAGGCAAGTTGAGGGGTATTGGTCGGTCCGATAATTATTTATTGGACCGATTTTCCTTTGTGATCAATGGTTTGAGTTGTATATCCCGAATGTCGCTCCATGAGTTCGTGACATGCGTGTTGCAAAGGTCGCAGATCAGGCCTAATATTCGCCCCCTCGCAACACGAAGCGCGCTGCAAACGCAGCAACGACAAGGGTTTGCGGGGTCAGCAGGGGGTTGGGGTTGCGAGGGTTTGCAGCGCTGACCGGCAGAAAAAAGTTCTGCAAAAACTGTTGACGAAACGTTGAATGCTCTGCATAATCTCGTTTCTCCGCTGCAACGAAACGACGCAGCGACAGCGAACGGCAAAGCCGGCCGCTGGGGTTCTTTAACAACCAAAC
>NZ_BBQI01000017.1 GCF_001652915.1 Cupriavidus sp. D384 | reverse complement strand
CGCACCGCCCCCGCCGGGCAGTGCCGTGGAGGCGCGCGCGTCGGCGGCCACGGCTGGCGGCGGCGGCATGGCGTCGGATCGGGCCCGCACCGCGCTGGCCGCGCGCCTGCGCGCCGGCGGCATCCGCGACGAACGCGTGCTGGGTGCCATCGCCACGGTGCCGCGCCATTTGTTCATGGAGCCGGGGCTGGCCTCGCAGGCCTATGAAGACGCGGCGCTGCCGATCGGGCACCAGCAGACCATTTCCAAGCCTTCGGTCGTGTCCCGCATGATCGAACTGCTGCGCGAGGGCCTGACCCCCGACCAGCCGCTGGCGCGCGTGCTGGAAATCGGCACCGGTTGCGGCTACCAGGCCGCCGTGCTGAGCCTGTGCGCGCAGGAAGTGTTCTCTATCGAGCGTATTCGTCCGCTACACGAACAAGCCAAGGCCAACCTGCGGCCCCTGCGCGTGCCGAACATCCGCCTGCATTACGGCGATGGCATGCTCGGCCTGCCGCAGGCCGCGCCGTTCTCGTCGATCATCCTTGCCGCCGCCGGCATGGAGGTGCCGCAGGCCCTGCTGGAACAACTGGCCATTGGCGGACGTCTGATTGCGCCGGTGGTGACACCTGGCAACGGCGCGCCGGGTCAGACGGTGACGCAGCAGCTGCTGCTGATCGAGCGCCTCAATCGGCATCGATTTCACAGGACCGCGCTTGAAGCCGTTTTCTTTGTGCCTTTAAAATCGGGCACCATCTGAGTCGAACTATGCACAACATCGTGAATCAGAAGAATTTCACACGAGTCGGACAACATCTGAGCATCCTGGCCTGCGCGGCGGTACTGGCCGCCTGCGCCAGTTCGCCGATGCCGGCCCCCGTGGTGGACCGGACTTCCGGCGGCACCACCCAGGCGGCCGCGCCGCTGGAACCGGCACCTCCCGGATACTATCGGGTCAAGCGTGGCGATACCCTTTACCGTATCGCGCTGGAAAATGGCCAGTCGTATCGCGACGTGGCGGCCTGGAACAACATGGCCAACGCGAACCAGATCGAAGTGGGGCAGCTGCTGCGCGTGATGCCGCCGAGCGCCGACGTGAACGCCGCGCCGGGCGTGGCCACCGTGCCGGTGGCGCCGGGAGCGGTGCAATCGCAGCCGATCGACGCCGCGCGCCCGGTGGGCACGCCAATGAGCGCATCTTCCGCCCCGGCGGCGGCCCCCGCGGCCACAGCGCCGGCGGCAGCCGCAGCCGCCAGCGCGGCAGGTGGCGCGTCGGCCCCGGCAGGCGACATTCGCCTGGCTTGGCCCGCGAGCGGGCAATTGATCGGTAAATTTGACGACAAAGGCAACAAGGGTATCGATATTGCTGGTAAGAAAGGCGATCCGGTGCTGGCTGCCGACGAGGGTAGGGTGATTCACGTAGGCCCCTTGCGCGGCTACGGGAATCTTGTCATCATCAAACACAACGACACGTATCTCACCGCCTACGGTCATAACGACAAGGTGCTGGTGGCAGAGCAGTCAACGGTTCGCAAGGGCCAGAAGATTGCCGAAATGGGTAACAGTGATACTGACAGGGTCAAGCTGCACTTCGAGGTTCGCAAGAACGGAAAACCGGTCGATCCGATGCGGTATCTACCGCCACAGTGAGGTTTCATGCCACGCCAGAAAACTGTTTCATCCGGAGTTGTCAGCAGGACCCGTCGTCCCAAGCAGCCGGAAGGAAAGGCTGGTGTGGCAACCCGAGCCGCTGACGCGGGCGACGCCGAAGTCTTCGAGGTCGAACCCGCGTCCGACATGGTGCCGGTGGCCGACGAGCCCATCGCGCCGGTGTCGCGCGGCAGCCTGCGCAATGGCGACCGGAACACTGAACGCAACACCGAACGCAATACCGAGCGTAACGCCGACCTGAGCGCCGACGATTCTGACGACGAGGACGAGGAGTCCGAAGACGAAGAGGAAGAGAGCAGCACCGAAGCTGCGCCGGAGCCCGACGACTTCCGCACCGTCCTGCATACGGAACTGGCTGCCGACACGGTCCAGCACTATCTCAATCGCATCAGTATCAAGCCGCTGCTCTCGGCCCCGGAGGAACTGCATTTCTCCACGCTGGCAAAGGGCGGCGATTTCTCTGCCCGGCAGGTCATGATCGAGCGCAACCTGCGTCTCGTGGTGAGTATTGCCAAGGGCTACCTGAATCGCGGCGTGCCGCTCCTTGACCTGATCGAGGAAGGCAATCTCGGCCTGATGCACGCGATCGAGAAATTCGATCCCTCGCGCGGATTCCGCTTTTCGACATATGCCACCTGGTGGATCCGCCAGAGCATCGAGCGCGCGATCATGAACCAGGCCCGCACCGTGCGGTTGCCGGTGCACGTGATTCGCGAACTCAACCAGGTCCTGCGTGCCAAGCGTCATCTTGAAAAAGGTGGCACCGACGGCCGCGACGCCAGCCTCGAGGACATCGCCCACCTGCTCGGCAAGACGCCGGACGAGGTGCAGGACGTGCTGGCACTCAATGAACATACCACCTCGCTGGATACGCCGTTCGATCTTGACCCGGGTTCGAGCCTGCTCGATTTCCTGTCCGACGAACATAACGCCGCGCCCGATCAGGAAGTGGCCCACCGCGAGCTGGAAAACCTGATGAAGCTCTGGCTGGCACGCCTGTCGGAGAAGCATCGCTATGTGGTGGAGCGCCGTTTCGGGCTCAACCACATCGAGCCGGCCACGCTCGAGGAGCTGGCCGAGGAAATGGGTCTGACCCGCGAACGCGTGCGCCAGATCCAGCAGGAAGCGCTGGTCAAGCTCAAACGGCATTTCGCTTCGCAAGGTGTACGCAAGGACGCCGTTTTATGACCCCTGTGCTGGTATTCGACATCGAGACGATTCCCGATGTCGACGGCCTGCGCCGTTTGCATGACCATCCCGCATCGATGAGCGACGCCGAAGTCGCCGAGCATGCGTTTGCAGCCCGCCGGGAGAAGTCCGGCTCCGATTTCCTGCCGCACTATCTGCAGCGCGTGGCCGCCATTTCGTGCGTGCTGCGTCGTACCCAGCGCGATGGTTCGGCGGTATTCCACGTCGGATCGCTGGGCACGCTCGAGGATGGTGAAGCCACCCTGATCCAGAAATTCTACGAACTGATTGCGCGCTACAGCCCGCAGCTGGTGTCGTGGAACGGTGGCGGGTTCGACCTGCCGGTGCTGCACTATCGTGGCCTGGTCCATGGTGTGGCGGCGCCACGCTACTGGGAAATGGGCGAGGGCCGCGACGACGACAGCCGTGACTTCAAGTGGAACAACTACATCAGCCGCTATCACATGCGGCACCTCGACCTGATGGACCTGCTGGCGATGTACCAGCCGCGCGCCAGCGCGCCGCTTGATGACCTGGCCAAGCTGTGCGGCTTTCCGGGGAAGATGGGCATGGACGGCAGCATGGTCTGGCAGGCATTCCAGCAGGGCAAGCTGAACGAGATCCGCGACTATTGCGAGACCGACGTCGTCAACACGTACCTGATGTACTGCCGGTTCCAGCTGATGCGCGGTGGCCTGACGCCGCGCGAGTTCGACATGGAAGTAGCGCTGATCCAGGAATCGCTGGCCGAGCTGCCGGGCGCGCAGTGGATGGAGTATCTGCGCGCGTTCAAGCTGCAGCCGATGTCGCCCGAGGCCGAGGAAGACGACTGACGGCTCCGCGCGGCCACTGGCGGGCGCCGGCCGTCGGCGGCCGTCAGCGATCCAGGCTCAGGTGGATCGGCTGGTGGTCCGAAGCATCTGTCTTGCCATTGACCTCGCAACGCGTCACGTTGCCCAGCAGGTCTTCCGTCACAAACATGAAATCGCAGGCAAACGGTGGCTCCGGCCACTGCGCCTTGTCGTAGAGCGCGCAGGTCGGCGCATGCGCCTGACCCGGATGCATGTGGCACCAGGCATCTTTCCAGTTCACGGTGGCATCGGTATAGGGCTCGATCACGCGCTTGTACGCCACGTCATCGGGCTTGCTGTTGAAGTCGCCGCAGAGAATGGCCTCGGTCGGGCGCGGCTCGGGTGTAAACGGGCCGGGCTTCTTTTCTGACTTGCCGGGCCGCCGCGCGTGCTCGCACGCCTCCAGGTGCCACTGGCGCAGCGCGTCGGCCTGCGCGGCCCGCTGCAGCTTCGAGTAGAACTCCAGGTGCGTGGTAATGACCCGCAATGGCCTGGCGCCGGCTTCCACGGTAACTTCCAGCGCCACGCGCGGCATCGATGCCACGTCGGGATCGGCGGGCCAGGGCAGTGCATGACGGAAGATTTCGCGCACCGGCAGTCGCGTGGCGATGACATTGCCGAACTGGCGCGGCGTGCCGTCGCCATGGGTGCGGTCCAGGCCCGGGGCAAAGATGACGCGATACCCGGGCAGCAGCGCGGTCAGTTCGGCAACCTGGTCGCGCTGCGGCTGTCCCGCCATGTCCGGAAAGCCGCGTGTGACCTCCTGCAGGCAGATGACATCGGGATCGGTCATATCGCGGATCGTGGAGACAATACGGGCAAGATCCACCTTGCCGTCGGCACCGCGTCCCCATTGGATGTTCCACGAAATCAGTTCCATCGTTTCCTCTTTTCGTCGCTGCGACTTTCATGACGGCGCGATGACTGGACTACAATCGCGCTTTCGCAAAACAATACGTCAGGTCCCTCCGGTGTCTCAAGCCGTCGAATCTTCCAAGCCCGAAATGACGGGCAAGCCGGGTGCCGCGCCCGCCGCATCCGCGACCCC
The DNA here is from genome assembly GCF_001652915.1 of Cupriavidus sp. D384. Taxonomy (GTDB): domain Bacteria; phylum Pseudomonadota; class Gammaproteobacteria; order Burkholderiales; family Burkholderiaceae; genus Cupriavidus. The sequence continues at coordinate 203,275 of NZ_BBQI01000017.1, read as the reverse complement.
CAGCGATCCCGTTGTCACCATTCACAGCCTCGACATGGAGGCGCGTGGCGTCGGCCGCCTGGAAAACAACGAGGACGGCACCCCCGGCAAGGTCATTTTCGTCGAGGGCGCGCTGCCCGGCGAAACCGTCTCCTACAAGAGCTACCGGCGCAAGCCCAGCTACGAACAGGCGCATCTGGTGGAGGTCAAGCAGGCTTCCGTGATGCGCGTGGAGCCCGGTTGCCAGCACTTTGGCGTGTGTGGCGGCTGCTCGATGCAGCACCTGGACGCGCGCGCGCAGCTGGCTATCAAGCAGCGTGTGCTGGAAGACAATCTCTGGCACCTGTCGAAAGTGAAGCCGGACGTGGTGTTCCGCCCGATCGCCGGCCCGGACTGGGGCTACCGCTACCGGGCACGCCTGACGGTGCGCTACGTCGCCAAGAAGGGCGGGGTGCTGGTGGGATTCCATGAGCGCAAGAGCAGTTACGTGGCGGACATGACGCGCTGCGAGATCCTGCCGCCTAACGTTTCGGCGATGCTTGTGCCGCTGCGCGAACTGGTGACTGGGCTGTCGATCCGGGACCGCATGCCGCAGATCGAGCTGGCTGTCGGCGCCGAGGTCACGGCGCTGGTGCTGCGCATCCTGGAGCCGCTGACCGATGCCGACAAAGACCTGCTGCGCGCCTTTGCGGACAAGCACCAGGTGCAGTTCTGGCTCCAGCCCAAAGGCCCGGATACGGTCTATCCGTTCTATCCGGCCGAGCAGGAGCTGGCCTATACGCTGCCCGAGTTCGGCATTCGCATGCCGTTCAAGCCCACCGATTTCACGCAGGTCAACCACCAGATCAACCGGGTGCTGATCGGCCGCGCGCTGCGCCTGCTGGACGCGCAGCCTGCCGACCGGCTGCTCGACCTGTTCTGCGGTATCGGCAACTTCACGCTGCCGCTGGCCACGCAGGGCGCGTCGGTGATGGGCATCGAAGGCAGCGAAGCGCTGACCACGCGTGCACTGGCCAACGCCGGATACAACGGGCTGGCCGACAAGACGTCGTTTGCCTGCCGCAACCTGTTCGAAGTGACCGCCGAGGATATCGCCGCGCTGGGCCGTTTCGACCGCTGGCTGGTGGATCCGCCGCGCGAAGGCGCGCTGGCCGTCTGCAAGGCGCTGGGCGAACTGCACCAGGCTGGCAGCGACGTGCTGCCGAAGCGGATCGTCTATGTGTCGTGCAGCCCGGCCACGCTGGCGCGCGATGCTGGCCTGCTGGTGCATGAGGCGGGTTATCGGCTGGCTGGCGCGGGTGTGGTGAACATGTTCCCGCATACGTCGCACGTGGAGTCGATCGCCGTATTCGAACGCGATTGACCAGGCAAGGGCGCGGCCGAGGCCGGCCGCGCGCAAAAAAATAGCCGCCCGAGGGCGGCTATTTTCATGACGACGGGGCGACTCAGTCGCGGTTGCCGCCGAAGATACCCAGCAGTGCCAGCAGGTTCACGAAGACGTTGTACACGTCCAGGTAGATTGCCAGCGTGGCGGTGATGTAGTTGGTCTCGCCGCCGTTCACCACGCGCTGCACGTCGATCAAGATGAAGATCGAGAAGATCGCGATCGCGATCACCGACAGCGTGATCATCAGTGCCGGCATCTGCAGCCAGATGTTGGCGATGCCGGCCAGGATCAGCAGGACGACGCCGACGAACAGGAACTTGGCCAGGCCCGAGAAATCGCGCTTGCTGACCGTGGCGATCGAGGCCATTACGCCAAATACCGCCGCGGTGCCGCCGAACGCGTACATGATCAGCGCCGGGCCGTTCGAGTACGACAGCGTCAGGCTCAGGATGCGCGCCAGCATCAGGCCCATGAAGAACGTGAAGGCCAGCAGCAGTACCACGCCCATGCTGCTGTTCTTGGTCTTCTCGATCGCGAACATGAAACCGAACGCGACGGCCAGGAACAGAATGGCCGACATGCCGGGGCTGCCGGCGACCAGGCCGGCGAATCCTGCGGCCACGCCGATCCATGCGCCCAGCACGGTCGGGATCATCGAAATGGCCAGCAGCCAGTAGGTGTTGCGTAGGACCCGGTTGCGGACGGCAACGTCGGTGACGCCCGCAGCACTATTGCCGAATCCGTAAGTATTCAGCTTGTCGTTCATCGTGACTCCTGTCATCAGATCTATGTGAGGCGCCGGAGCAACCCGACGGCACAGCGCCAATGTGGCATCGCGCCTGCGGATTTGCAAGGGGCTTTGTCCACACAATCACCCTTGTCATTAGTTGTTTTCCGAAAACGCAAACATTTGACGAAGGGTTTGCGCCGCCGTTCCCACATTTCAAGAATGTAATGTGATTTAAAAATAACAATCATCGCGGCAATGCCGCATGCCGCAGGTATCGTGGAAGCCATTGGCACGCGTGCTCGAATCCGCCATGCGGTCGTGCTAGAATTGCACGTTTAATCCATTTGTAACCCCTTCATTTTTCGGAGTTTTTCATGGCGATCGAACGCACCCTGTCGATTATCAAGCCGGATGCCGTGGCCAAGAACGTTATCGGCCAGATCTACGCCCGTTTCGAGGCCGCTGGCCTGAAGATCGTTGCTGCCAAGATGGTTCACCTGTCGCGCGGTGAAGCCGAGCAGTTCTACGCAGTGCACAAGGCACGCCCGTTCTTCAAGGACCTGGTGGACTTCATGGTTTCGGGCCCGGTCATCATCCAGGCTCTGGAAGGCGAGAACGCCATCGCCAAGCACCGCGACCTGATGGGTGCCACCGACCCGAAGAAGGCTGAAAAGGGCACGATCCGCGCCGATTTCGCCGACAGCATCGATGCCAACGCCGTTCACGGCTCGGACGCTGCTGAAACGGCTGCCGTGGAAGTGGCTTTCTTCTTCCCGGGCATGAACGTTTACAGCCGCTGATTGTCTTCTGACACTCACGACTGAACCTGTAGTCAAGCTGGAACTGCCGTCATGAACGATCTCGTCAACCTGCTCGACCTCGACGCGGACGCGCTCACCGCCTATTGCGGCGAGCTCGGCGAGAAGCCGTTCCGTGCGCGGCAGCTGCAACGCTGGATCCACCAGTTCGGTGCCAGCCACTTCGACGCCATGTCGGATCTCGCCAAGTCGCTGCGCGAAAAGCTCGCGACTCGGGCGGAGATCCGCTCGCCCGCCATCATCACCGACAACCTGTCGAGCGATGGCACGCGGAAATGGCTGCTCGATGTTGGCGCCGGCAACGCGGTGGAGACGGTGTATATTCCCGAAGACACGCGCGGTACGCTGTGCGTGTCGTCGCAGGCGGGATGCGCCGTCAACTGCCGGTTCTGCTCGACCGGCAAGCAGGGTTTTTCCCGCAACCTGACGACCGGCGAAATCATTGGCCAGCTGTGGATGGCTGAATTCGCCATGCGTGCCCAGCTGGGCCGTGGTCCGAAGGACGACCGTGTCATCTCCAACGTGGTGATGATGGGCATGGGCGAGCCGCTGCTGAACTACGATGCCGTCGTGCCGGCCATGCGCCTGATGCTCGACGACAACGCGTACGGGCTGTCGCGCCGCCGCGTGACGCTGTCCACGTCCGGCGTGGTGCCGATGATGGACCGCCTGTCCAAGGATCTGCCCGTGGCGCTGGCCGTGTCGCTGCATGCGTCGAACGATGCGCTGCGCGATGTGCTCGTGCCGCTGAACCGCAAGTATCCGCTGGCCGACCTGATGGCGGCATGCCGCCGCTACCTGGAATTCGCGCCGCGCGATTTCATTACCTTCGAATATTGCATGCTCGACGGCGTCAACGACACCGTCGAGCATGCGCGGGAACTGCTGAAGCTTGTGGCCGACGTGCCATGCAAGTTCAACCTGATCCCGTTCAACCCGTTCCCGGAATCGGGGCTGAAGCGCTCGAACAACGAGCAGATCCGCCGCTTCGCCCAGGTGTTGATGGATGCGGGCATCGTCACGACGATCCGCAAGACCCGGGGCGACGATATCGACGCCGCCTGCGGGCAATTGGCCGGCGAGGTCATGGATCGTACCCGTCTGGCCGAGCGCGGCAAGTTCGGCAAGATCACGCCACTGGTTCCGGTGGTTGCCGGTACTGCTCGGGAGGCCCGTCCTGCATGACCCGTCTGCTTGTCGCTGCCCTGTCAGGGCTGCTGATGCTGTCCGCCTGCACGCTGCCCACGGGGCCCCAGCAGGACATCAAGACCGCTTCCGACCAGACTGCCGCGGACAAGCGTTCGTCGCTCCGGCTGCGCCTGGCTACCCAGTACCTGGAGGCGCGCCAGTATCCGGTGGCGCTTGACGAGGTCAAGCAGGCAATCAATATCGATCCGTCGAACGCGGACGCCTATCACGTGCGTGCCCTGGTCTACATGGGCATGAACGAGAACGCACTGGCGGAAGACAGCTTCCGTACCGCCCTGAACATGCGGTCGAACGATCCGGACGTGCTGAACAACTACGGCTGGTTCCTGTGCCAGGCCGGCCGGTATGCCGAGGGCAGGGCCACGCTGCAACGCGCGGTGCAGACCCCTTCGGTCAATGGTCCGATCAAGCCGCTGACGAACCTTGGTCTTTGCGAGATGCGTAACGGCAATCTGGCCGAAGCCGAAAAAAATCTGCAAACGGCCTACGGTTATGACCGTAATGATCCGTCAGTGCTCATGAATCTCGCGCAATTGAATTACCAGCGCGGGGACATGGGACAAGCCCGGCAGTTTGCCGGCCGCGTCAACGCGAGCCGCTTTGCCAGCGCGCAATCCCTCTGGCTGGGTGCGCGCATTGCCCACCGCCAGGGCGATACCCAGACGCAGGGCGCGATGATCGCGGAACTGCGTAACCGTTTCCCCGATTCGCGCGAGCTGACCGCATACGAGAGAGGAGCTTGGGATGAATGAAGAAGAGCGCGCCGGTAGCCAGGCCGCAACGCAAGTTGCCGGCGGCGCGACAGACTCCGACCGCGAGGCAGTGGCCCGCGAGATCGGGGCGCAGCTGAAAGAGGGTCGCGAGGCGCAACGCCTGTCACTGGAAGATGTCGGTGCACGCCTGAAGGTGGCGCCGAACAAGCTTGTGGCGATCGAGGCAGGCGATGTGTCGAGCCTGATGGACGTGACGTTTGCCAAGGGTGTGATGCGTGCCTACGCGCGCACGCTCCAGATCGATATCGACAGCCTGCTTGGCCAGTATCACGCGCGGGCGCAGGCCACGCCGGTGACTGGCATTACGCGCCGTCACGAAGGCGCGATCAACCAGGCGTTCGACGACCGCAAGCGCTTCGGCAGCAAGACGGGCGGCGGCGGCGGCCGCTGGATCTGGCTGGTATGCGTGCTGGCATTGGTCGTGGTGGGTGTCTATTTTGGTTACGACCATGCCAAGGCATGGTTCGACGCGCACAGCAAGGCCGCGGCGGAAGCCCCGGCAAGCGACAAGCCGTCCGAAAAGGTTTCGGAAGAAGGCGCCACGCAAAGCAATGGCGACGGCACCGTGACTGCGGCATTGCCGCCGGTGATGGCGGGCAACGATTCGCCGGCACCGTCGGAAGCGGCTCCGGCCGAAGCTGTGGCCAAGGAACCGGCCAAGGCGGAAGTGGCCGAGCCGGCTGCCAGGACATCTCCGGCGCCTGCTCCGGCTGCCACTACGACGGCTGCGACCGCAACGGCTGGCATGCCGCTGGCAACGGGCGGCGCCGTGAATCTGACGCAGGACGCCCCGGCAAAGCCGGCCGCGCCCGCCGTAGCCGTTCCGGCCGTCGCCACGCCTGCTGCAGCAGCGCCTGCCGCGTCGGGCGATAGCGCGGTGCAGATCCGCTTCGTCGCTGACACCTGGTACGAGGTGCGCGACCGCACCGGCAAGGTGATCCTGGGCGGCACGGCCAAGGGCGGCGATGCCGTGACCGGCAGCGGCGCAGGTGGCCCGTACAAGGTCATTCTCGGCAACGTGAAGGGTGTGGAATCGGTGGCGCACAATGGCGCGCCGGTGAACTTCAAGTCTGCCGACCGCAATAATGTGGCGCGCCTGACCCTGCAGTAATGCGGCCGGGCAGCGCAATCAGCCATGCCATTTGAAGGTGGTAACGCAATGCACCAGAATGCTTCCCAACCGGTGATTCCGGGTCCGCTGCCGCGTCGCGTGTCGCGCCAGGCCAGCGTCGTGTGGGGCGACAATATCGTAACGATCGGCGGCGGCGCACCGGTGCGCGTGCAGTCGATGACCAATACGGACACCGTCGACGCGATCGGCACCGCCATCCAGATCAAGGATCTGGCGCGTGCAGGCTCCGAGATCGTCCGTATTACCGTCAACACGCCAGAAGCCGCGGCGGCCGTGCCGGCCGTCCGCGAGCAACTCGATCGCATGGGCGTCAACGTGCCGCTGGTGGGCGATTTCCACTACAACGGCCATACGCTGCTGCACGACTATCCCGAGTGCGCGCAGGCGCTGTCGAAGTACCGGATCAACCCGGGCAACGTAGGCAAGGGCGCCAAGCGCGACAAGCAGTTCGCCGAGATGATCGAAATGGCGTGCCGGTACAACAAGCCGGTGCGCATTGGCGTGAACTGGGGCAGCCTGGACCAGGACCTGCTCGCGCGAGTCATGGACGAGAACGCCAAACGCGCCGAGCCGTGGCCCGCGCAGAGCGTGATGGTGGAAGCGCTGATCACGTCGGCAATCGAGTCGGCGCAGAAGGCCGAGGAAATCGGCCTGGCCGGCAACCAGATCATCCTGTCGTGCAAGGTGTCGCAGGTGCAGGAGCTGGTGGCGGTGTACCGCGAGCTGTCGCGCCGCTGCGAGTATGCGCTGCATCTGGGCCTGACCGAGGCCGGCATGGGCAGCAAGGGCATCGTGGCCTCGACGGCGGCGCTGTCGGTGCTGCTGCAGGAAGGTATCGGCGACACGATCCGTATTTCGCTGACGCCGGAACCGGGCGCGGCGCGCGAGAAGGAAGTCTACGTCGGGCAAGAGATCCTGCAGACGATGGGCCTGCGCAATTTCACCCCGATGGTGATCGCATGCCCGGGCTGCGGCCGGACCACGAGCACGACCTTCCAGGAACTGGCGGCCAGCATCCAGGGCTATCTGCGCGAGCAGATGCCGGTCTGGAAGAACGATTTCCCGGGCGTGGAAGAGATGGATGTGGCCGTGATGGGCTGCATCGTGAACGGCCCCGGCGAAAGCAAGCACGCCAATATCGGCATTTCGCTGCCGGGCTCGGGCGAATCGCCGGCTGCCCCGGTGTTCGTCGACGGCGTGAAGGTCAAGACGCTGCGCGGCGAGAACATTGCCCAGGAATTCCAGGCGATCGTGGACGAATACGTCCGCACGCACTACGGCCCGAACGCAAAGCAGGCAAAACAGGAAGCGGTGGCCTGAGCGCAGCGGCGCCAGGTCAGCACCCGCAGCACCGGTATCACGAAGAGAACAATGAGCGAAGACAAGACGAAGGCCGACAAGGCACTGCAGGGCGTGAAGGGCATGAACGACATGCTGCCCGCCGACGCCCCGCTGTGGGAAATGTTTGAGAATGCCGCGCGCAGCATGCTGCGCGCCTATGGCTATCAGCAGATCCGCACGCCGATCGTCGAGCATACGCAGCTCTTCGTGCGCGGTATCGGCGAGGTGACCGACATCGTCGAGAAGGAAATGTATTCCTTCACCGACGCCCTGAACGGCGAGAACCTGACGCTGCGCCCGGAAGGCACCGCGGCGGCCGTGCGTTCCACGATCGAGCACAACCTGCTGTACGACGGCCCGAAGCGCCTGTGGTACACCGGCCCGATGTTCCGTCACGAAAAGCCGCAGCGTGGCCGTTATCGCCAGTTCCACCAGCTTGGCGCCGAGGCGCTCGGCTTTGCCGGCCCGGACGTGGATGCGGAAATCATCCTGATGTGCCAGCGCCTGTGGGACGACCTGGGCCTGGTTGGCGTACGCCTTGAGTTGAACTCGCTGGGCCAGGCGCACGAGCGCGCCGCGCACCGCGAGGAACTGATCAAGTACCTGGAAGGCTTCAAGGATATCCTCGACGAGGATGGCAAGCGCCGCCTGTACACCAACCCGCTGCGCGTGCTGGATACCAAGAATCCGGCGCTGCAGGAGATGGCCGCGAACGCGCCCAAGCTGATCGACTTCCTGGGCGAGGAATCGCTGGCCCACTTCGAGGGCGTGCAGCGGATCCTGAAGGCGAACAACATTCCCTTCAAGATCAATCCGCGCCTGGTACGCGGGCTGGATTACTACAACCTGACCGTGTTCGAGTGGATCACCGACAAGCTCGGCGCCCAGGGCACGATCGCCGGCGGCGGCCGCTACGATCCGCTGATCCAGCAGATGGGTGGCAAGGCCGCGCCGGCCTGCGGCTGGGCAATGGGTATCGAGCGCATCATCGAACTGCTGCGCGAGGAAAAGCTGGTGCCGGAATCGCAGGGCTGCGACGTGTACATGGTCCACCAGGGCCAGGCCGCCAGCGAGCAGGCGATGATTGCCGGCGAGCGGCTGCGCGATGCGGGCCTGGATGTGGTCTTCCATGCCACGCCGGACGGCAAGAGCGGCAGCTTCAAGTCGCAGATGAAGCGCGCCGACGCAAGTGGCGCATCCTTTGCCGTTATCATTGGCGACGACGAAATCGCCGCCGGTACGGTGCAGGTCAAGCAGCTGCGCAGCGGCAATGCGGCCGAAGGTGGTCCGCAGACCAGCGTGCCGGCCGAGAATGTTGTCGACTTCATCATCGACAGGATGGTCGACGAAATCGAATCGGACGACGAGGACGACGAGCAATAAGCACGCCGTCGGAATCGCGCCGCACGGCCGCTGTCCTGCCAGGAAGCGGCCGTGTCAATTTCAACCAACGCGGGTAACTGCCTCGACATGGCTTACGATCTAGAAGAACAGGAACAGCTTGAGAGCCTCAAGGCCTGGTGGAAACAGTACGGCAACGCCGTCACCTGGGCGCTGATTGTCGCCTTGCTGGCGTTCGCGGGCTGGTCCGGCTGGAACTACTGGCAGCGCAAGCAAGCCGGTGACGCTGCGGTGCTGTACGAGCAGGTAACCAAGGCTGCCGAAGCGCGCGACGCCGAGCGCGTCAAGCGCGCGGCCACCGACCTGGAAGACAAGTTCGGCCGCACTGCCTATGGCCCGATGAGCGCGCTGACCGCAGCCAAGGTGCTGTACGACGCGGGCGACCTGGCCGGTGCCAAGACGCAGCTGCAATGGGCCATCGACCATGGCGGCGACGACTACGCGCCGCTGGCGCGTGTGCGCCTGGCCGGCGTGCTGCTGGACGAAAAGGCCTACGACCAGGGCCTGGCGCTGCTGAAGGATGCGCCTGCGCAATATGAGGCGCTGTTCGCCGATCGCCGTGGCGATCTGCTGGCCGCCCAGGACAAGCGCGACGAAGCGCGCACTGCCTATCGCCGCGCGTTGGAAAAGCTTGGCGCGAGCGAAGGTGGCATGCGCCAGATCATCCAGTTCAAGCTCGACGCGCTGGGCACCGCGTGAGCGGACGGCGGACCCTTTCAAAAAATTCAGGATCGCATCCTATGACGTCATTGCTTCGCACAGCCGCATCCCGTACGCTCGTGGCCGGCACCTGCCTGGGCCTGCTGGCGGGCTGCTCGCTGTTCAGCAAGGAAAACAAGCACCCGCCCACCGAACTGAAGCCGATTTCGGCCACGCTGTCGGTCAAGCAGGCCTGGAAGGCCGACGTGGGCAAGAGCGGCCCGTACGTCATGGCCCCGGTGGTGGCTGGCGATGTGGTGTTCGTGTCGGGCAAGAGCGGCTCGTTGATGGCCATCAACGCCACCAACGGCCAGACCCTCTGGAAGGCGAAGACCGACCTCGACCTGACTTCGGGTCCGGGCTCGGACGGCGACACGACCGCCGTGGCCGGCGAGAAGGGCGCGGTCTACGCGTTCGACAAGAGCGGCAAGCAGATCTGGAAGAAGCAGGTCAATGGCGAGGTCCTGTCGGCGCCGCTGGTCGGCAACGGCCTGGTGGTGGTGCGTACCACCGACACCCGCATCATCGGCCTGGATGCCGGCACGGGCGACCGCCGCTGGATCTACCAGCGTTCGCAGGCGCCTCTGAACCTGCGTGCCGCAATGGGCATGGTGTACGCCGGTGATGGCATCGTCACGGGTTTCCCGGGCGGCAAGCTTGGTGTGCTGGCCCCGGGCAATGGCGTGCTGCGCTGGGAAAGCACGGTGTCGTATCCGAAGGGCGTGTCGGAGATCGAGCGCCTGAACGATGTGACGGGCATGCCCGCCGTCATGGGCCGGCAGGTGTGTGCGACCACGTTCCAGGGCCGTATCGCCTGCCTGGAGCTGACCAACGGACAGCCGCAGTGGGGCAAGGATTTCTCGTCGCCGATGGGTCTGACGCAGGATGACAACTCGCTGTTCGCCAGCGACGAAACGTCGGCGGTGTACTCGTTCGATCGTCAGAACGGCAACGAGCGCTGGAAGAATACGGACCTGCGCTACCGCAGCCTGGGCGCACCGGCGTCCATTGGCCGTTCGGTGGTGATGGGCGACTATGAAGGTTTTGTCCACTTCCTGTCGCGCGAGGACGGCACCGTCCTGGCGCGCATGAAGACGGACGGCAGTGCAATCAGCGCGGCACCGGTGATTGCCGGTCAGACGCTGGTGGTGCAGACCCGCGACGGCGACGTCTACGGTTTCGTGCCGAACTGACCGCCAGGGGCGCCAGCGATGGCGCCAGAATAAAAGCGTGCCAGCGCACGCAAGCCCGCCCATGCCCCTGTCGCATGGGCGGCGCCAATCCGGTAGCATGATCCCTGGTCGTGCCAACATAGCGGGCTGGAACACCGGTTCCTTATCCGCCCCGACAGGAAAAGCGGCCAGCCGTGGACAAACACGGCGGTTGTCGGATCAACATGACTCCGGAATTGCTGGGGACGGCGCGTGCCGGCCCCTGTTTCCATTTATTGAATGAAACCAGTTATCGCACTCGTCGGCCGTCCCAATGTGGGCAAGTCGACGCTATTCAATCGCATGACCCGCTCGCGCGACGCACTCGTCGCCGACTTGCCGGGTCTGACCCGGGACCGCCACTATGGCGAGGGCCGTATCGGCGATCGTCCGTTCATCGTGATCGACACCGGCGGCTTCGAGCCCGTGGCCAAGGACGGCATCGTGGCCGAGATGGCCAAGCAGACGCGCCAGGCCGTGGTGGAAGCGGACGTCGTCATCTTCCTGGTGGATGGCCGCCTGGGCCTCGCGCCGCAGGATCGTGTGATCGCCGACTACCTGCGCAAGACCGGGCGTCGCATCATGCTGGCCGTCAACAAGGCCGAGGGCATGAGGTACACCTCGGTGGCGGCCGACTTCTATGAACTGGGCATGGGCGATCCGTATGCGATCTCGTCCACCCACGGCGACGGCGTGAGCGAACTCGTCGACGAGGCGCTGGAACTGGCCGTGCAGGAGCGCCCGGAGCTGGCCGAGGAGGTCGACGCTGACCAGCGCGGCACCAAGATCGCCATCGTGGGCCGGCCGAACGTGGGCAAGTCCACCCTGGTCAACACGCTGATCGGCGAAGAGCGCGTGATCGCGTTCGACATGCCCGGCACCACGCGCGACGCCATCTATGTGGAGTTCGAGCGCGGTGGCAAGCCCTACACGCTGATCGACACCGCTGGCCTGCGCAAGCGCGGCAAGGTGTTCGAGGCCATCGAGAAGTTCTCGGTGGTCAAGACGCTGCAGTCGATTGCCGATGCCAATGTCGTGGTGCTGCTGCTCGATGCCCAGCAGGACATTTCCGAGCAGGACGCGCATATCGCCGGCTTTATCGTGGAGTCGGGCCGTGCGCTGGTGGTGGGCGTGAACAAGTGGGACGGTCTTGACGGCCATGCGCGCGACCGCGTGAAGCACGATCTGGAGCGCAAGCTGCAGTTCCTGAGCTTCGCCAACGTCCATTACGTATCGGCCAAGGAACGTACCGGAATTGGTGCATTGCTGCGTTCGGTGGACGACGCGTACGCCGCCGCGATGGTCAAGCTGCCGACGCCGCAGCTCACGCGGGTGCTGCAGGAAGCAGTGGAATTCCAGCAGCCCAAGCGCGCCGGGGTATCGCGCCCCAAGATGCGCTACGCGCACCAGGGGGGTTCCAATCCGCCGATCGTGGTCATCCACGGCAACGGGCTGCAGAACGTGACGGACGCGTACAAGCGTTACCTGGAAAACCGCTTCCGTACGGCGTTCAAGCTCAAGGGCACGCCATTGCGCATCGAATTCCGTACGAACAAAAACCCTTACGCCGAATCGAAGGATTGAGCCCAAAAGGTGCCGTTCCTCGTCCGAAGTTTCGTTTGCGTTCGTTTGGAACTGAGGCTAAATTCACGAGTAGCAGGGGAAGCCCTGCGCGTAGATGCCAGCTTGGTACCGTTTTGATCTTTTTTCTGGCGCGTTTTTGCGCCAACTGACTTGAACCGGGGACTTTCGTCCCCATGATCCATCACTAAATCTATAATTTTGGAGTGTGCCATGAGCAACAAAGGGCAATTGCTACAAGACCCGTTCCTGAACGCGCTGCGCAAAGAGCACGTGCCGGTTTCCATCTACCTCGTCAATGGCATCAAGCTGCAAGGCAATATCGAGTCGTTCGACCAGTATGTCGTGCTGCTGCGTAACACCGTGACCCAAATGGTGTACAAGCATGCGATTTCTACCGTCGTGCCTGCGCGCGCGGTCAATTTCCGTGTGGATGATTCCTCCGAGGGCTGATTTTTCCTCGTTTGTGGGCGGCCGCATCCGCATGCGGCCGTCACGCTGCACATTCCCGTCCCAGCTGTTCTCCGGCCTGCGCCGCCAGCGCTGCCCTGACTGGGCGGCACCTTCCAAATCCGGTTCCCCATCAAGCCTGCGTCCGTCTCCGAGCCCAATGGCGATGAGGTGCGACAGCTTGCCGCAGCGCGGCCTGCCATTGTCTTGACAATCGGATCCAACCCCGTTTTCCAACCAATTTTTCCGGCGCTTGGCGTCCACCCGCTTGCAACCCAGAGCTACCTCCCAGACCGATCCTTCGCGCGCGATTCTCGTCGGCGTGGATTTCGGCAAGCATGACTTCCAGGAAAGCCTTTCCGAACTGGCGCTGCTGACCTCCACGGCCGGCTCGTTGCCCGTACACACGCTGACCGGCAAGCGCTCGCGCCCCGATCCGGCGCTGTTCATCGGTTCGGGCAAGGCGGAAGAGCTCAAGGAGGCGGCGGACGCGCTGGACGCCGATGTGGTCGTCTTCAACCACGCGCTGAGCCCCGCCCAGCAACGTAACCTGGAGCGCTTTCTGGGGCGTCACGTGATCGACCGTACCGGCCTGATCCTCGATATCTTCGGCCAGCGTGCGCAAAGCCACGTGGGCAAGGTGCAGGTGGAACTGGCCCAGGTGCAATACCAGGCGTCGCGCCTGGTGCGCGCGTGGAGCCACCTTGAGCGCCAGAAGGGCGGTATCGGCATGCGCGGCGGCCCCGGCGAGCGTCAGCTAGAACTGGACCGCCGGATGCTGGACGACCGCGCCAAGCGGCTCAAGTCCGATCTGGCGCGACTGCAGCGCCAGCACCATACGCAGCGCCGCGCGCGGGCCCGTAACGACACGCTCAGCATTTCGCTGGTGGGCTATACCAACGCGGGCAAGTCGACGCTGTTCAATGCGCTGACCAAGGCCCGCGCCTATGCGGCGGACCAGTTGTTCGCCACGCTCGATACCACGTCGCGCCGGCTGTTTCTCGATGGATTCGGCAACGTGGTGCTGTCCGACACGGTCGGCTTTATCCGCGACCTGCCGACGCAGCTTGTGGCGGCGTTCCGCGCCACGCTGGACGAAACCGTCCATGCCGACCTGCTACTGCACGTGGTGGATGCATCGAGCCCGGTGCGCCACGAGCAGATCGAGCAGGTGAACCGCGTGCTGGCGGAAATCAACGCTTCCGACATCCCGCAGATCGTGGTGATGAACAAGATCGATGCCGCGCCGGAACTGCTGGAGCAGGGCCCGCGCATCGAGCGTAACGAGGAGGGCGTGCCGACACGCGTGTTCATTTCGGCGCGCGACGGGCTGGGCCTCGACGCGCTGCGCGAAGCCGTGGTCGAAGTTGCTCAATGGCTGGCATCGCGGCCCGACGATCCCGCCCCGTACGATCCGCGCCTGGCGGGCATTCCGCCTTCGGCCGGTGACGATGACTGGGACGCCGAAGACCCCCTGGAGGGCCCCGAAAGCGCCCCGGATCGGGGTGCCGACCGCCCAGACTGATAGCCGTTCGCTGCGAATGGCCGCCCGATTGGGGGAATTTGAGCAAAAGTGATCAAGATGGCTGCTAGAATCCCCCTGTTCCAAACTTTCCCGGACCCGTGCCCTACATGCCCCTGTTCCCTCGGAATCCTGACTCGCACTTCGTGCCAGGCAGCCGCGCCGCGCGGTTTGCTCGCTGGCCGCGCCTGCGCGCCATCTTCTCGTTGAACGACCCGCGCTGGGGTCGTAACGGACAGGACGATGAAGACAACAAGGACAAAGGTCGCCAGCAGAACCAGCGTCCGCAGGACGGCCCGCCCGACCTGGACGAGCTGTGGCGCGACTTCAACCGCCGCCTGAACGGCCTGCTGGGCCGCAAGGACAATGGCGGTGGCGGCCAGGGCAATGGTTTTGGCTCGCGCCCGTCGGGCAAGGGCTCCAACGTCGGTATCGGCGTGATCGTCGCGGCCGTGGTCGGCATCTGGCTGGCCAGCGGCTTCTTCATGGTGCAGGAAGGGCAGACCGCCGTGATCCTGCAGTTTGGCAAGTTCAAGTACACCACGGGCCCCGGTATCAACTGGCGCGCGCCGTGGCCGATCCAGTCGGCCGAGGTGGTGAACCTGTCGGCGGTGCGCTCGGTGGAAGTTGGCCGCGCCACGTCGATCAAGGACAGCAACCTCAAGGACTCGTCGATGCTGACGCAGGACGAGAACATCATCGACGTCCGCTTTACGGTGCAGTACGACATCCAGGACGCCAGCGAATTCCTGTTCTTCAACAGGACCGATCGCGGTGGCGACGAAGAGCTGGTGACGCAGGCCGCCGAGACGTCCGTGCGCGAAATCGTCGGCCGCAACAAGATGGATGCGGTGCTGTACGAAAACCGCGAGCAGATCGCCCAGGGTCTGGCCAAGTCGATCCAGTCGATCCTGACGGCCTACAAGACCGGTATCCGGGTGATTTCCGTCAACGTGCAGAGCGTGCAGCCGCCCGAGCAGGTGCAGGCTGCTTTCGATGACGTGAACAAGGCCAGCCAGGATCGCGAAC
This sequence comes from Cupriavidus sp. D384, assembly GCF_001652915.1. Lineage (GTDB taxonomy): Bacteria > Pseudomonadota > Gammaproteobacteria > Burkholderiales > Burkholderiaceae > Cupriavidus. The sequence continues at coordinate 188,013 of NZ_BBQI01000017.1, read as the reverse complement.
GCGCGATCAGCGAAGGCCAGGCCTATGCCAACGACATCCTGCCGCGTGCCCGCGGCACGGCGGCGCGCCTGAAGGAAGAGTCCGAAGCCTACCGTGCCCGTGTGGTGGCACAGGCCGAGGGTGATGCCGCGCGCTTCCGCTCGGTGCAGACCGAATATGCCAAGGCGCCGCAGGTGACGCGCGACCGAATCTATCTGGAGACCATGCAGCAGATCTACAGCAACACGAACAAGATCCTCGTTGACGCCAAGGCGGGCAACAATCTGCTGTACCTGCCGCTGGACAAGCTGATGTCGCAACTGCCGTCGCAGGCCACTGCGCCGGCGGCGGGCTCCAGCACGCCGGCCACGACCGACACGCCCACGCCGGACATCCGGTCGCGTGAGTCGATGCGCAACCGCGACCGCGACGTTCGCTAAGGAGACCCGTCATGAACCGACTGATTTCCTTTGCCATTGGCCTGTTTATCCTGCTGGCCGTCGTATCGTCGATGCTGTTCGTGGTCGATCAGCGCCAGTATGCCGTGGTCTTTGCCTTCGGCGAGATCAAGCAGGTGGTGCGTGAACCGGGCCTGCATTTCAAGCTGCCGCCGCCGCTGCAGAACGTGGTGTTCATGGATCGTCGCCTGCAGACGATCGACGTGGCCGCCAGTGAGCGTTTCCTGACCGCCGAGAAGAAGTCGATGGTGGTGGACTGGTTCGTCAAATGGCGAATTACCGATCCCCGCAAGTTCTTCGTGGCATTCGCCGGCAACGTCCGTGGCGCCCAGGACCGCATGACGCAGCGTATCGACGCCGTGGCGCGCGAGGAGTTCGGCAAGCGCACCGTGTCCGACGTGGTGGCAGGCGAGCGCGACAAGGTCATGCAGAACATTCGCGTCGGCATGGCCGAATACGCACAGTCCGTGGGCGTCGAAATCCTCGACGTGCGCCTGAAGCGCGTGGACCTGCTGCCCGCGATCAGCGAGTCGGTTTATCGCCGCATGGAAGCCGAGCGCAAGCGCGTTGCCAACGAACTGCGTTCGACGGGCGCCGCCGAAGGTGAGAAAATCCGTGCCGATGCCGACCGTCAGCGCGAGGTGGTACTGGCCGAAGCCTATCGCGATGCCCAGATCGTCAAGGGCGAGGGCGATGCCAAGTCGTCGCAGATCTACGCCGATGCCTTTGGCAAGGATCCCAGCTTCGCGCAGTTCTGGCGCAGCATGGAAGCCTACCGCAACACGTTCCGCGACAAGGGCAACGTGATGGTGCTGGAGCCGAATTCGGACTTCTTCCGCTATATGCGGTCGGCGGGCGGCAACGCGGCGCCGGCTTCCGGTAGCGGCGGCAAGAAGTAGCGCGCACGGCGCGCATCGGGCATCCCGCTCAAAGCGGGGGCCGTGAAACGCAACATTCGACAGAACCCCGGTCCGCCGGGGTTTTGTCCGGCTGGGGGGCTTGCGCCTCGCCGGCCCGGATTTTGATAGAAGAGACCCCCATGTCCAACCGCTGGCTCCTGCCCGAAAACATTGCCGACGTCCTGCCGTCGGAAGCGCGCAAGATTGAAGAACTGCGCCGCCGCATGCTGGACCTGTTCCGCACCTATGGCTATGAGCTGGTCATGCCCCCGATGCTCGAGTACCTGGAGTCGCTGCTGACTGGTACCGGCCATGACCTGGACCTGCGTACGCTGAAGCTGGTGGATCAGCTTTCGGGCCGCACGATGGGCCTGCGTGCCGACATTACGCCGCAGGTGGCGCGTATCGATGCGCACCTGCTGAACCGTCCGGGTGTGACGCGCCTGTGCTACGCGGGCAACGTGCTGCATGCGCGTCCGGCCGGTTTCCACGCCACGCGCGAGCCGATTCAGATTGGTGCCGAGATCTACGGCCATGCGGGCCTGGAAGCCGACGTCGAGATCCAGGAGTTGATGCTGGCTGCCCTGCAGGCCGCCGGGCTGGTCGACATCCGGCTGGACCTGTGCCACGCCGGCATTCTCGAAGCACTGCTGTCGGCGCTGCCGTCAGTGCGCAATATCGAGGATGCGCTGTTTGCGGCACTTGAAACGAAGGATGTGCCGGCCCTGCGTGAACTGACGCAAGGCCTGCCCGACACCGAGCGCAATGCGTTGCTGGCATTGCCGACGCTGTATGGGGGCGTTGAAGTGATCGAACGTGCGCGTGGAACGTTGCCCGCCGACCCGGCCATCGGCCGAGCGCTGGACGAACTGGCCGCTTTGGCTGGACAGGTGCGCGGTGCCAGCGTGAACATCGATCTTTCGGATTTGCGCGGTTACCACTATCACAGCGGCGTGATGTTCACGGCTTATGTTGCAGGCCTGCCGAATTACGTGGCCCGTGGCGGCCGCTACGACAAGGTGGGCGAGGCGTTCGGCCGTGCTCGCCCGGCCACTGGTTTTTCGCTCGATCTGCGCGAAGTGGCAGCCCTGTCGCCGGTAGAAGTCCGTGCGCTGGCCATTTTTGCGCCGTGGGATGCCGATCCCGCGCTCAGTGCGACCATCGCCACGCTGCGCGCGGCGGGCGAGATCGTGATCCAGTCGCTGCCCGGCCATACGCACGAACTCGATGAATTCAACTGCGACCGCCAACTGCAGCGCCAGGGCGATGCCTGGGTCGTAGTCCCGCGTTGATTCGCTGATTTCCACTGCCGGCCGATCCGTGCCGGCGCTTTCCACCTGCTTTCAAATGACGTTTGCTGCCCGTGGCGGCCTGTTATCGCCCGGAATGGACAGCAAACGTCTGTGACACGGACCCGTGAAAACCCGGAACCGTCGAACAACGAGAGTAGAATACGTTTTTAACCTTCTGACCAATTCAACATGTCCGCATCCGCAGTAGGCCAGGGACGCAATGTCGTCGTGATCGGAACCCAGTGGGGTGACGAAGGCAAAGGGAAAATCGTCGATTGGCTTACCGATCATGCAAAAGGCGTGGTGCGGTTCCAGGGCGGCCACAACGCTGGCCACACGCTCATCATCGGCGGCAAGAAGACCATTCTGCGACTGATCCCGTCGGGAATCATGCGCGAAAGCACCGTCTGCTATATCGGCAATGGTGTGGTGCTCTCTCCCGAAGCGCTGTTCCGTGAAATCGAAGAGCTCGAAGGCGCCGGCCTGCAGGTGCAGAACCGCCTGCGCATCTCCGAAGCCGCCACGCTGATCCTGCCGTACCACGTTGCCATCGACAAGGCACGCGAAGCCCGTCGTGGCGCCGCCAAGATCGGCACGACCGGCCGCGGCATCGGCCCGGCTTACGAAGACAAGGTGGCCCGTCGCGCGCTGCGCGTCCAGGACCTGTTCGATCCGAAGCATTTCGCCGAGCGTCTGCGCGAGAACGTCGATTTCCACAACTTCATGCTGACCCAGTACCTGGGCGCCGAAGCCGTGGACTTCCAGCAGATCCTGGACGAGATGCTGGCCTACGCGCCGCGTCTGAAGCCGATGGTGGCCGATGTGTCGGCCGAGCTGTACGCCGTGAACGCGGCCGGCGGCAACCTGATGTTCGAAGGCGCGCAAGGCACGCTGCTGGACGTCGACCATGGCACGTACCCGTTCGTGACGTCGAGCAACTGCGTGGCCGGTGCGGCCGCTGCCGGTGCTGGCGTGGGCCCGGGCCGTCTGAACTACATCCTGGGCATCACCAAGGCGTACTGCACGCGCGTGGGTGCGGGTCCGTTCCCGAGCGAGCTGTACGACAACGACAACCCGGCCCGTCAGGACGCCGTGGGTGTGCGCCTGGCCAACGTCGGCAAGGAATTCGGCTCGGTGACCGGCCGTCCGCGCCGCACGGGCTGGCTCGATGCCGCCGCGCTGAAGCGCTCGGTGCAGATCAATGGTGTGTCGGGCCTGTGCATGACCAAGCTCGACGTGCTGGACGGTCTGGAAACGATCAACCTGTGCGTGGGCTACGAGCTGGACGGCCAGCGCGTGGATATCCTGCCGCGTGGCTCGGATGCCGTGGCGAACTGCAAGCCGATCTACGAGGAATACCCGGGCTGGAACGAGTCGACGTTCGGCGTGAAGACCTGGGAAGCGCTGCCGGAACAGGCGCGCGTGTACCTGAAGCGGGTCGAGGAAGTCGTCGGTATTCCGATCGACATGATCTCGACCGGTCCGGACCGCGACGAAACTATCCTGCTGCGCCATCCGTACCAGGTCGCCTGACGCGACGGAAATATCCGTGAGCATGACCGTGGCGCCATGAGCGCCGCGGCCTCACAAAAGCCATTCGGCCCGCGACATGCGGGCCGATGCTTTATCCACTGGCCAATGATCCGGCCATTAGAAGAAAAGACGCCATGAACCTGCCTGTCAACGACGAAGAGAACCTGTGGGTCTCCTGGGACGAGTACCACCGCCTGATCGCACGCTTGTCGCTGAACGTGCATGAGTCGGGGTGGAAGTTCGACAAGATCCTGTGCCTGGCCCGTGGCGGCCTGCGCGTGGGCGACCAGATGTCGCGTATTTTCGATGTGCCGCTGGCGATCCTGGCGACCAGCTCGTACCGTGAAGCCGCCGGTACGCAGCAGGGCGACCTGGACATCGCGCAATACATCACGATGACCCGTGGCGAACTGTCGGGCAAGATCCTGCTCGTGGACGACCTGGTCGACTCCGGTGTCACGCTGGAGCGCGTGGGCCGTCACCTGAAGGAACGCTACCCGGCCGTGACCGACGTGCGCTCGGCCGTGCTCTGGTACAAGGCCTGCTCGAAGGTGGAGCCCGACTATCACGTGACGTTCCTGCCGTCGAACCCGTGGATCCACCAGCCGTTCGAGGAATACGACACGCTGCGCCCGCACAACCTGGCCGCCTGGCTCAAGCGCGGCAAGCGCGCCAGCCTGCTGGAAGACGACAGCGCTGCGTAAGCGCCGCCTTGTCTGCTCCCCACGCCCGAACGCGGGGGTGGGGAGGCCTTGCCGGGCGGGTAATCAGTACCCAACCGTGAACCGCTCCCGCACGTGCTTCGGCTGCTCGATTTCGTCGAGCATTGCGATCGCATAGTCTTCCATCGAGATCCAGCTCTTGCCATCGGCAGCCGTGAGCAGATCATCGTTCCCCAGACGGAATTTGCCTGTCCGTTCGCCCGGTGTGAACAGGGCCGAAGGCGACAGGAAGGTCCACGCCAGGGCCGTTTCTCCGCGCAATGCGTTGAGGAAATCGCGCCCGGCCGATGCCTCGGCCTTGTAGGCGTCGGGGAAATTTGGCGTATCTACGAGTTGCACGCCGGGTGCCACATAGAGGCTGCCCGCGCCGCCCACCACCAGCAGGCGGTCGACGCCAGCGGCCTTGACCGCGGCCAAGATCTGCGCGGCGCTGGTTTGCAGGAAGCGCACCGTGCTGATGACGACATCGCTGCCGCGCAGTGCAGCGGCCAGTGCCGATGCGTTGGCGACATCCACGTCATGGGCGGTCACGCCTTCGCGCGCGGGCAGTTTGGATGCCTGGCGGGCGAGGGCGGTCACGGTATGGCCACGGCGCAGGGCTTCGTCGGTCAGGCGGCTGCCCACGTTGCCCGTGGCGCCAATGATGGCGATCTTCATGATGGATTCCTTTTGGCTAGGTGGATGTGAAACCAAGTTGGTTACATATCGAGGTAAAAAAATCAGCGCTTGCGGCGCCGGGCGGCATGCTCGACCTCGCCGAGCATGCTGGCAATCGTGATCTCCGCGAGCGAGGCGTCCATGGCAGCTTGTGCGCGATCGGCCACCACCTGCAGGGCGCCCGTGATCTCGCGGCCCACCATGCACGCCGGATTCGGCGCGCTTTGGTGCAGCGTGATCAGCGCCGTGGTCTCGGTGGCACGGAAGACGTCGAGCAGCGTGATGTCTGACGCAGCCCGCGCCAGTGTCGCGCCGCCGGTGCTACCCATCGTCGTCGTCACAAAGCCCGCTTCGGTCAGCGTGCCGATCATGCGGCGGATCAGCGCCGGGTTGGTGCCTACGCTGCCAGCGATCATCGACGACGGGACCGGGCCCTCAGCCTGCGCGAGCAGGGTGAGAATATGGACGGCGACGGCAAACCGGCTGCTGGTGCTCATGCGGAAATCTCAATGTGAAACCATCATAGTTACAGATCGGCCCACCGTCAATCGGTGAGTTGAATGGGGAGGCCACTCTATTTTTCGCGATGGATGTGGCGAAGATGGCGAGATAATGCCGGAATCGGCACTGAAACTGATACACTCATCCACGGCTCCAAGTCAGAAAAGAGCCACGGACAAAGGCAACAGGCAAGAGGGAGAGAATTTGAAGGATTCAGCAGCAGAAAACAAAAAACCCGCAACTCACGTTGCGGGTTCCTTGCTGAATCTTGGTGCCCAGGAGAGGACTCGAACCTCCACAGTGTTGCCACCGCTAGGACCTGAACCTAGTGCGTCTACCAATTCCGCCACCTGGGCAGGTGTCGAAACAACCGAAGCGGCCATTATAGCGACCGTCAAACGTTTGTCAAATAGTTTCGAGAAAAATTGAATCAGAACAACTATCCGATCCCTAGCCGGGAAGAAATCCTCGGCGTACTGAGAACTTCGGGGTCGCCCCTGTCGGCCGGCGACATCGCCAAGGCCCTGGCCGTCACGCGCAAGGAGCATGACGGCTTTCAGAAACGGCTTGCCGCGATGGAACGCGACGGCCAGATCGAGCTGAACCGCAAGGGCCGCTACGAACTGGCCCATCAACCGAATTTCGTGGTGGGCCGCGTACAGGGCCACCGCGACGGCTTTGGCTTCCTGATTCGCGACGATGGCGAGGACGATATCTTCCTGCCCGAGCGCGAACTGCAGAAGGCGATGCACAACGACCGCGCCCAGGTGCGCGTGGTGGGCTACGACCGCCGCGGGCGTCCGGAAGGGCAGATCGTCGAGATCGTGGAGCGGGCCAACCGCTTCGTGATCGGCCGGCTGCTGTCCGAAAACGGCGTGCTGGTGGTGGCGCCCGAAGACAAGCGCATCGGCCAGGACATCCTGATCCCGCCCAAGTCGCAAGGCAAGGCGCGCGTGGGCCAGGTGGTCAGCGTCGAACTGATGGAATGGCCGGACCGTTACGTGCAGCCCGTGGGCCGCGTGGTCGAGGTGCTGGGCGATATCGATGATCCCGGCATGGAAATCGAGATCGCCGTGCGCAAGTACGGCGTGCCGCACGAGTTCTCGGCGGCTGCCGCCAAGGAAGCGCAGGCGTTGCCGGACGAAGTGCGCCAGGCCGACCTGGATCACCGCATCGACCTGCGCGACGTGCCGCTGGTGACGATCGACGGCGAGGATGCCCGCGACTTCGACGATGCGGTCTACTGCGAGCCGGTCAAGATCGGCCGCGCCAAGGGTTGGCGCCTGATCGTGGCCATCGCCGACGTGTCGCACTACGTGCGGCCCGGCACGCCGCTGGATGCCGATGCGCTCGACCGCGCCACCTCTGTGTACTTCCCGCGGCGTGTGATTCCGATGCTGCCGGAAAAGCTGTCGAACGGCCTGTGCTCGCTGAATCCGAATGTCGACCGCCTGTGCATGGTCTGCGATGCCGTGATTACGGCCAAGGGCGAACTCAAGGGCTACCAGTTCTATCCGGCCGTGATGCACTCGGCGGCGCGCCTGACCTATAACGAGGTCTGGGCCGTGCTGTCGAACACCAAGGGCCCCGAGGCGCACAAGCGTGCCGAACTGGTGCCGCACCTGCAGAACCTGTACGAGCTGTTTCAGGTCCTGCTCAAGGCGCGCCGCGAGCGGGGTGCAATCGACTTCGACACGACCGAGACGTATATCGTCTGCAACGCGCAGGGCAAGATCGAACAGATCCTGCCGCGTACCCGCAACGATGCGCACCGGCTGATCGAGGAGTGCATGCTGACGGCCAACGTCTGCGCGGCCGACTTCCTCGAACGGTTCAAGCACCCGGCGCTGTACCGCATCCACGCGGGCCCGAGCGAGGAAAAGCTCAAGAACCTGCGCGAATTCCTGAGGACGGCCGGCCTGTCCCTGGGCGGCGGCGACAAGCCGCAGGCATCGGACTATGCCGAGGTGATGGACAAGATCAAGTCCCGCCCCGATGCGCCGATGCTGCAGACGATGCTGCTGCGCTCGATGCAGCAGGCCGTCTACAGCCCGGACAATATCGGCCACTTCGGCCTGGCCTACGAGGCCTACGCGCACTTCACGAGTCCGATCCGGCGCTATCCCGACCTGCTCGTGCATCGCTCGATCAAGGCGATCCTGGCGCATACCAAGTACCGGCCGGCCTTTATCCACGGCACGGAACTCAACACGCAGATCTCGCCCAAGGCGCGCCGCATGCAGGCCGCCGATGCCGAGAAACGTGCCGAGAACGCCGCCGCTCGCGCCAAGCGCGACGAGGGTATTTGGGACGAACTGGGGCTGCACTGCTCGGCCAACGAACGCCGTGCCGACGAGGCATCGCGCGACGTGGAAGCCTGGCTGAAGTGCTACTTCATGCGTGACAAGCTTGGCAGCGACTTCGCCGGTACGATCAGCGCGGTCACGTCGTTCGGCATCTTCGTGCAGCTCGACGAGCTGTACGTGGAAGGGCTGGTGCATGTCACCGAACTGGGCAGCGACTACTTCCAGTACGACGAGGCGCGCAACGAACTGCGTGGCGAGCGCACCGGCATCCGCTACCGGCTGACCGATCGCGTGCGCGTGCAGGTATCGCGCGTGGACCTGGATGCGCGCAAGATCGACTTCCGCCTGGTGCAGGAGCCGTCGGCCAAGACGCTGCGTGGGCGCGCCGGTGCTCCCGAGCAACCGCGCGTGCCGGCAGCCCATGCGGTGCCCGCGCGCAAGAAGGGTCGGCAACTGGCCGCGCTGCTGGGCGGCACCTCGAAGCCCGAGGAATCGTTCGACGAAACGCTGGACCGCGTGATCGAAGAGCAACCGGTGTTCGAGGCCGTGATCACGCCGGTGAAGCCGCGTGAAGCGAATGTCGGGCATGCGCCGCATCCGGGCCGCCAGACGCCTGCTGGCAAGCAGGCCAAGCGGGCCGCCAAGCCCAAGCCGCCGCACCTGAAGACGGCCAAGAAGTCCGCTGCCAAGCGGGCGCCCAAGCCAGCCGGCAAAACCAGCCGCGCCACGCGCAAGCGGTAAGCAAATCGGCGTTGTTGTGAGGCCATGGCGGGTACAATGCGCGCCATGGCCAAACACAAACTCCTGATCGGCTTTCACGCCGTCAACGCACGCCTGCGCCAGAACGCGCAGAGCGTTTCCGACATCTACATCGAAGCGAACCGCAAGGACCGCCGCATGCTGGACTTCGTCCGGCTGGCGGAAAGTCTTGGCGTGACGCTGCATCCTGTGGATGCCGATCGCCTGCGCGGCATGGCCGGCACCGACCGCCACCAGGGTGTGGTGGCGCGTGCCGAGGATGTCTCGCTCGCCCTCAATCTCGACGAATTGCTGGACGGCATCGAAGGCACGCCGCTGCTGCTGGTGCTGGATGGCGTCACCGATCCGCACAACCTCGGCGCGTGCCTGCGCGTGGCCGACGGTGCCGGCGCCCATGCGGTGATCGCGCCGAAGGATCGCAGCGTCGGTCTCAATACCACCGTGGCGAAGGTGGCAAGTGGCGCCGCCGAAACCGTGCCGTACATCACCGTGACCAACCTGGCGCGCACGCTGCGCGAACTGCAGGAGCGCGGCATCTGGGTGATCGGTACGGCCGACGGCACCGACAAGTCGCTCTACGACATGGATCTGAAGGGCCCGACCGCGATCGTGATGGGCGCCGAAGGCGAGGGCATGCGCCGTCTGACGCGCGAAACCTGCGACGAGCTGGTAGCCATTCCGATGGCTGGCGGCGTGGAAAGCCTCAACGTATCGGTAGCCAGCGGCGTGTGCCTGTACGAGGCAGTGCGCCAGCGCCGAAGCTGAGCATGATCGTCGACGCCGCCGCGCTGGAGCAGGCTCGCCAGTGGATCGACGCCGCGCGCAATATCTTCGTGCTGACCGGCGCGGGGATCTCGGCGGAGTCTGGCGTGCCGACCTTCCGCGATGCCCTGACGGGGCTCTGGGCGCGCTTCGATCCCGAGGAACTCGCCACCGAGGAAGCCTACCGGCGTCAGCCGGCGCTGGTGTGGCAGTGGTACGAGCACCGGCGCGAACTGGTGGCGGCCGCCAGGCCGAATCCCGCCCACTTTGCGCTGGCGGCGCTGGCCAGTCAGAAATCACTGACGCTGGTCACGCAGAATATCGACGGCCTGCATCAGCAGGCCGGCAGCCAGCACGTGGTGGAACTGCACGGCAACCTGTTCGCCAACAAATGGCTGGACGGCTGCGGCCGCTGCGACACGGTGCCGCCCGTGCCGGGCGAGCCGCCGCATTGCGCGCTGTGCGGGGCGATGATGCGCCCCGGCGTGGTGTGGTTTGGCGAGGATCTGCCGCGCGTGGCGCGCTTTCGTGCCGATCATGCCGCGCAGAACTGCGATCTGTGCCTGGTCGTGGGAACGTCGGGGCTCGTATATCCGGCCGCGGCCCTGCCAGGACTGGCGAAGGAAACGGGTGCCCGTGTGCTTCTGGTCAATCCGCAGCCTTCGGCGCTGGATGCCACGGCAGACCTGGTGTTGCCGGCGGCGGCAGGGGAGTGCCTGCCGATGCTGTGGTCGCAAGCTGCGGGCTGATCGTCTGACGGTTTTTTCCCGATTTGCCTTCCCCGCCAATGGCAGCAGGGCAGGCAAGTCAGGGGGACAGCGGCGTGCCGTCGGCTGCTTCGCTCAGCCCGCCAGTTCCGCCACCAGCTTTTCGAGCTTGACCGCGTCCGCCGCGAACAGGCGGATGCCTTCCGACAGCTTCTCGGTGGCCATCGCATCCTCGTTCAGTTGCCAGCGGAAAGCGGCCTCGTCTGCGGCGATGCGCGCGATGTTGCCTGCCTGGGCTTGCTCCACCGACAGCTTGCGTTCCACCGTGGCCTGGCTGCCTGCCAGTTGTTCCAGCAGGTCCGGGCTGATGGTCAGCAGGTCGGAGCCCGCCAGCGCCAGGATCTGGCCCGTGCCGCGGAAGCTGGCACCCATCACCTCGGTCTCGTAGCCGAATTTCTTGTAGTAGTCATAGATCTGGCGCACCGAACGCACGCCGGGATCGTTGTCGCCGGCGTTGGCATCGGCGTCCCACTTGTCGCCCGCCTGCTTCTTGTACCAGTCGAGAATACGGCCGACGAACGGAGAAATCAGCTGCGCACCGGCTTCGGCACAGGCCACGGCCTGCACCAGCGAGAACAGCAGCGTCATGTTGCAGCGGATGCCCTCGCGCTGCAGGATCGCGGCGGCCTGGATGCCTTCCCAGGTCGAGGCAATCTTGATCAGCACGCGCTCGCGGGCCACGCCGCGCTGCTCGTACAGGCTGATCAGATGGCGCGCCTTGTCGACGGTGGCCTGCGTGTCGAACGACAGGCGCGCGTCAACTTCCGTGGAGACGCGGCCCGGCACGATCGCCAGGATCTCGCAGCCGAAGGCGATCAGCAGCTGGTCCATGACTGCCTCGACGCCCGCGCTGCCGTGATGGTCGCGCGTGGCCTGCTCCAGCAGCGGCCGGTACTCGGGCTTCTGCACGGCCTTGAGGATCAGCGACGGATTGGTGGTCGCGTCCTGCGGCGTGTACTGCTTCATCAGCTGGAAGTCGCCGGTATCGGCCACTACCGTGGTGAACTGCTTCAGTTGTTCGAGCGCGTTCATGATCTGGTTCCGTCTGGAAGAAGTCTTGGGGCGAGGGGTCGCCGGGAATGGGTCATTGTAACGGCGTGGCGTGATGCGGCAAGCCGGCATGGGCGGCCGGTGCGGCTACAGATGCAGGTGGCCGATCTGGCAGCAGGCACGGCGGCAATCGCCGGGCAGCGGCCGCGATCCGCTACACTACGCCCTTTCCCAACGCAATTCTGGCTGTTGTCATGACTCAGGATGAACTCAAGGCGCAGGTCGCGCAAGCCGCCGCGGACTATGTGAAGCAGGAAGTGCCCGAAGGTGCCGTTCTCGGCGTGGGTACGGGCTCCACCGCCAATCTCTTCATCGACGCCGTCGCGGCGTTCAAGGAACGCTTCAGCGGCGCCGTTTCCAGCTCGGAAGCATCCACGCGCCGCCTGCAGCAGCATGGCTTTACCGTGCTGGACCTCAATGATGTCGACACCATCCCCGTCTACGTCGACGGCGCCGACGAGATCGACGCCTCGGGTGCGATGATCAAGGGCGGCGGCGGCGCGCTGACACGCGAGAAGATCGTGGCGTCGGTGGCCCAGCGCTTCGTCTGCATCGCCGATGGCAGCAAGCTGGTGCCGGTCATGGGCACGTTCCCGCTGCCGGTCGAGGTGATTCCGATGGCACGCGCGGCGGTGGCTCGCCAGCTGGCAGCGCTTGGCGGTCAGCCGCGCCTGCGCATGACCAAGGAAGGCGGCATCTACAAGACCGACAACGGCAATGTGATTCTCGATGTGGCCGGCCTGAAGATCGAGGACCCGAAGGCCCTCGAAGAGCGCATCAACCATCTGCCAGGCGTGGTGACGGTGGGCCTGTTCGCGCTGCGTGGCGCCAATGTGCTGCTGCTGGGCACCGAGCAGGGCGTCCAGCGTACCGATTACTGAGCGGCGCAGTCTTGCCGCCCAGGCGGGCGGTCAGCCCGCGAGCCCGTGCCCGACGGCGTAGACCGCCACCTGCACGCGGCTGGCCAGATTGAGCTTCTTTAGAATGTTCTGCACGTGAATCTTCACGGTGCTTTCGGCCACGCCAAGCTCGCGGGCGATTTCCTTGTTGCTTTCGCCGCGCACCAGCCCCTGCACGATGTCGCGCTCGCGCGCCGTCAGCGGGGCGTTCCCCTGGCCGCCATCATGGCCGCGCCCCGCGCCGGCCTGCATGCTCGGTGCACGAAACTGCTGCACCAGCTTCGCGGTCATGCTGTCCGAGATCACCGGTTCCCCGGCCGCCGCGCGCCGGATGGCGCTGGTCAGCGCTTCGGTCTCGATGTTCTTGAGCAGATAGCCGCGCGCGCCGCTGCGTAGTGCGGTCGCCAGTTCCTCGGCCTCTTCCGACACGGTCAGCACGATCACCGCGCTGTCGGGCAGGTCTTCCACCAGCAGATGCAGTGCCTCCAGCCCGGACAGGCCCGGCATGTTCAGATCCAGCAGGATGACGTCAGGCCGGTGTTGCTTGGCCCGCTTGATGCCCTCCACGCCGTCGGCGGCTTCGTCGACGATCTCGAAATCCGCTTGCCGCTGCAGCAGGGCGCGAATACCCGACCGGAACAGCGTGTGGTCGTCGATCAACAGGATTCGGATTGTCATGATGCGGGTTCCTCAGGCCGGTGTGGTGGCCGGCGCAATGTCCGGCTGGTCGGCCGATGTGCCGGGGCTGGCGTCGGATGCCAGGTCGCGCGGCAGCGTCAGTTCGATCCGCACGCCAAGGCCGGGGCTTGCGTCGATGGCAAGCTGCGCGCCAAGCCGGGCCGCGCGTTCGCGCATGATGTGCAGGCCGATGTGGCTGGCGTCGTGCTCGTTCAGGCGGCCGGCGTCGAAGCCGTCGCCATCGTCCTGAACCACAAGCCGGAACAGCCGGTCATGCCGGATCGAGATGGTCACATGCTCGGCCATGGCATGCTTGCGCACGTTGGACAGCGCTTCCTGCAGGATGAAAAGCACCTGCAACTGGTCTTCGGGCTGCAGCGGCAGGCCCTTGTCGTCGATGGTCAGCGTGGCCTCGGTGCGGCACTGGCGCCGGAAGCGAGCCACTGTTTCTTCCACGGCGGGGCGCAACTCCCCGGTGGTCAGCCGCGAGCGGAAGTTGTGCAGCAGCTCGCGCACGTCCTGATAGCTCTCGTCCACGCCATGGCGCAGCAGCGGGATGATCTCCTGAACCTCGCCATCGGCGCCCCGGTCCACGGCGTCTTCCAGCAACTGCACCTGCAGATTCAGGAAATTCAGGCCCTGCGCGATGCTGTCGTGCAGCCCCTGCGCCACGAGGTTGCGTTCCTCGACCACCGCAAGCTGGCGCGCACTGGCGGAAAGGCGCACGTGTTCCAGCGCGGTGGCCAGATGCTGGGCCATCGTTTCCAGCAACTGCCGATCCGACGGCGGCAGTTCGCGCGCCACGCGGAAGTGCAGCGTCAACGTGCCGACCGGACCACGCAGCGTGTCCAGCCGGAACGCAGCCATCGACAGGAAGCCCTCGCGCCGGCATGGCGATGGCAGGGCAGGCGGCATCGGGGCCAGCGCCGGTGACACGGCCCGCCGCAGGTCGGCAACCGTGACGATGCCGGCCTGCGTGGCGTGCCCGCAATGGCAGGCATCGATATCCGAGCAGTGGTCGTTGTCGGCCAGGGTTGTGGACAAGCCCGCCGATGCCAGCCGGTGGAGCTTGCCCTGGCGGGCGTCGTACATGCGCACCGAGCCACCATCGGCGCCGAACTGCTGCATGACGCGCTCCAGGAAGCCGTGTGCCAGGCTTTCGGAATCGCCAGCCTGGTTCAGGAAGGCGGCCATGTCGTAGAGCGCTTCGAGGTCACGATTCTGGCGTGCCAGTTCGGCCGTCTTGCTGGTCACCCGGGCGGCCAGGTCCTGGTAGAGATCCTGCAGTTCGGCGGCCATCCGGTTGAAGCCGGAGGTCAGCGTGCCGAACTCGTCGCGGGTCTCCACCGGCAGCCGCAGCGAGAATTCGCGCGCAGCCATGCGGCGCAGGCCATCCTGCAGGCGCAGCACGGGCAGGATGATCCAGAGGTAGAGCAGGTAGATGACCGCCACGGTGCCCACGCATGCCATCACCGCAAGACCAACCTGGGACAGTCTCAACATGTCGGTCTTGCGCGCACTGTCGTTTTCGATCTGCCGGACCAGCCGGTCGGCCCGGTCCACAAAGCCGGGCAGTGCGCGGACGTACTGGCTGGCGTTGCCAGCCAGGGCCAGGGGCTTCAGCTCCTGCGACCAGTCGGCCAGCACGGCATCCAGTTGGGCATGGATGGCGGGTTCGTCGGGCAGGAACAGCGGGCGCGCCGGATTGCCCTTGCGGAGTTGGGCCAGCGTGTTGTCCAGGGTGGCAATCTGCTCGGCCAGGGTGTTGGGTTTGCCCGATGCCGACAGCGACAGCTCGATGGCGACGCGGTTGGCACGCATGCGCAGGCTGCCGGCGTCATTGATGGCGGCGCCCGCGCCTTCGAGCTTCCAGGACAGGTAGAGCGTGCCGGCGATCATCGTCAGCACGGCCATCAGCGACACCAGCGACAACAGGATGATGCGCGTGGACAGCCGGTGGCGCGGCGGGGTCAGCCGAACCGTATCCGGGACGTGACCGGTCTCGGGCAGCGGATACGGGGTGTCGGCGGCGGTGACTGCCGCGGCAATATCTGAGGGTGTTGGAATCGTGGGGCCTGGCATCTGATCGGGTTGGCGCAAGGGGGCGGGCACAACCTCGGGCTGATTTTCGGCCTGAAGGGGCATGTGATTTCTGCGCCAGATCAAGAAACATGCAATCCGCGGCGTAACTGCGGCCTGACCGTGGCGCGGACGCCAGCGGGTCTTGAACCACCGCCAGTCCGAGGCGGACAATGTGCCGATTCCGGTATCTACCCGGCGGGGACTCGAGGGAATCGGTCAGTGAAAGCGGCAAACCTTGACTATGCGCAGGCGCCACGGCCAGCCGTGGTGTTCGGCTGTCTGATGCCTGCCCCATGGCTGGGCGCGGCGGCAGGCTTGCTGCTGGCCTGCGGGCCGGCCGATGGCCTGCCGCACCGCTTTGCGCCGCTGGCCCTGGCTTCGGTCCATGCGCTGGCACTTGCCATGCTGTTGCCGGTGATGCTGGGCGCACTCTTTCAGATGTTGCCGGTGATTGCACGTGCGCCCGTACCGCGCGTGCGATGGCTGGCGCCGTTTGTGGCACTGGCTGGGGCCGGCATTGCGGCGGCGCTGGCTGTCGGCTTTGTCGGCGCGCAGGCCACCGCGTTTCGCTGGGCGGCGATGCTGGGTCTGTTTCCGCTGCTTGTCTCGATCATCCTGCTGTCGGCAGGACGCCGGGTGGCCCGTGTCGACGCCACCACACGCACGCTGGCATGGGTCGGGGTGCCTTTGCTGCTGGCCGTCGCCGCAGGCGTCGGGCTGGCCTTCACGCTTGGAGGCGGGTGGACACCGTCGATATCGACATGGTTTTCCGCGCAGTTGCCTACGCTGCTGTCATTGCATGTGGCGTGGGGTCTGGGCGGCTGGCTCTGTGCCCTGGTCACGGGGGTGTCGACCACCGTGCTGCCGATGTTCTGGCAGACCCGCCAGCTGCCCGCTGCCCTGCAGCGCTGCCTGCCGATGGCGCACTGGCTTCTGCTGTTCGCGTTCAGCGTTGTCGCGGTGGTCTTTCCGGATCACCATTTGGCATCGTTCGCGCTGTTGCCCTGGCTGGCCTTTGTCGTGTTGCTGGGGATATCGATGCTGGCCGCCGTGCTGCGCGCGCGCCGTCGCCATGATCCCCACTGGCTGCTCTGGCCCACGGCCATCGCCAGCATGGTGATGGCTTCGATTCTGACTGCCATCCAGCTATTCCAGTCCGGCGATGCGCCGATGGCCTTGCCCTGGTGGATTGGCGTGCTGGCCCTGGTGGGTGGCGGCGTGCTGCCGATCACGGCGATGCTCGGCAAGATCGTGCCATTCCTGGTGTGGTTGCATTTGCGTCGCCTGCTGCCGCCGCGTGCGCGGGTGCCGGTGATGCAGGACATCATTTCGCCCGTCCGGCAGCGGCAGCAGGGCTGGTTGTTGCTGGCGGCGTTCGTCGTGCTGCTGGCGTTGCCGCTGGCGCCGGCATGGCTGGCGCGCGTGGGAGGGGTGTTGTTTGCGGCATCCAACGCCTGGCTCGGATATCAGTTGCTGTCCGCGTTGCGATGCATGCTCAGGATGCGCAAGCAGGGCGGCTTGCCGCCCCGCGTACCGCGAGATTGAGTGGGAAGACAGGGAAGGGGGAGTAAGGAGAGTGCGTCCCGCCGTCAGACCGCGGCGACCGTGCCGGCCGTGGCAACAGGAGCGATGGTAGCCGGCGCCGCCGCCAGCGCGGCGGGTTTCTCGCCGGTCAGCAGATAGTGCATCAGTTCGGCAACGGGCCGGATCGCCTCGCCAAACGGCAGCTTGCCCTTGCCACGGAAGAACAGACCGCGCTCCACATCGCCGCGCACGGCCTGCGCGAGTTTCAGGTCGATACAGAACTGGCCGATCTTGGCCACGCCGTCACGCAACCCGCATGCCTGCAGGCAGTCGAAGCCCTCCAGGCAATCGCGCGCCTTGGCGCGGCGTTGCAGCCGGCTTTCGCTCGACAGGTAGCGTGAAAGCCATGGTGTCAGCACGGCGCGCGCCGGCAGCCCGGCCACGCTGGTGAACTCGCGCAGGGTTTCCGGGGTCGCCGTCGCCAGCACATGCTTGAAGTCCGGATGGGCATCGCATTCCTCGGTCACGGCGAACGCCGTGCCCAGTTGCACGGCCGACGCGCCTTCACCCAGCCAGTGACGCACCTTCTCGTGCGTATTGATACCGCCAGCCAGGATCAGCGGGATGCTGTCCCAGGCCAGCCCCAGCGTCTGGAACAGTTCGCGGCATTCGTTCAGCACGCGGGAGAAGGAAAAGCGCTCGTTGCCGAGGTCTTCGATCGTGGCGGCCCCGAGATGACCGCCCGCGTGCGCGGGATGCTCGATCACGATGGCGTCGGGCAGGCGGCCCTTCTTCATCCAGCGGCGCAGGACCAGGCCAATGCCGCGTGTTTCGGACAGGATCGGGATCAGTGCCACCTTGGGATGACCGGCGGCCAGTTCGGGCAGGTCGAGCGGCAGCCCGGCACCCATGACGATGGCGTCGGCGCCGCTCTCGCAGGCCTGTCGTACCAGCTGGGCGTGCGAGCCCACCGCCTTCATCACGTTCACCGCGATCAGGCCGCTGCCCCCCGACAGCGCACGCGCAGCCTGGATCTCGCGATCAAGCGCCACGCGGTTCACCGCCTCGATCTTTTCCTTGTCCCGCGTCCCGCGCGTCTGTTCCATCAGGTCGGGGTGATGGTGGCGCAGGTCGATGCTGGCAATCGTGCCCACGCCATTGTTGGCGGCCACGGTGCCAGCCAGGCGATGGGCGGAAATGCCAATGCCCATGCCGCCCTGGACGACCGGCAGCAGCCGCCGTCCAGCGAGTTTCAGCCAGTGTTCTGTCATGAGTCCATTCCGGATAGTGTTTGCTCAACGGCGGCCCAGGTGGCCGCCTCTTCATCGTCGGTGCACGTGCCGTGCTGGCGCTTGGTCGCACCCAACCGGTTCAGGACCAGATGGCGGGTCGGTGCAACGCCCGCCGACGCCAGGCATGCCTTGACGCAGGCCAGCGGACAGCCGTCGAGTGCCAGGATCGGCCGTCCTGACCGCGCCACGCGCGTCAGCGCCGGGACGCCACCGCCAACGCCGCTGATGCAGGACATCTCCGCCCGCCCGCTACGGTCGAGCCGCACGGCGAACTGATTGGCGAGTTGGGCGACACTGGAGCAGCCGGAGCAGGCGTAGACCAGTGGCAGGGCAGAAGCGGGCGACGGACTCATTGCATCAGGGGCAAACGGCAGTGACGTTGTGACGGGCGTCATGTACGGGGGCGTCGGGCAGCGGGCAAACCAGCGGCAGGAAGCTGTCGGCGCGGTCGGAGTAAGCGAGCAGCGCGCCGGCGGCGATATCGAAATACCAGCCATGCAGTGTCAGTTCGCCACGCTCGCACGCTGCGCGCACGAACGGGAACGACTCGAGGTTGCGCAGCGACACCAGGATCGATGCCTGTTCGCAGGCATGCTGACGCTGCTCGGCGCTTGCGCCGGGCATGGTCTGCTCCACCAGTTGGCGGGCGGGTGCCGCAATGCGCACCCAGGGGCCGATGAAATCCTGGCCGGCCCGCGCCGGTGCCGTGTCGCCCTCGACCTCGGGCCGCGCCAACAATGCGCGAATTCCCCCGCATCCGCTATGACCCATGACAATAATTCTGGCCACGCGGAGTTGCTCTACCGCAAATTGGATGGCCGCCGATACGCCGTGGAGCCGTCCGGTCTCCATTTCGCTACACGGTGGAACCAGATTTGCGACATTTCGGACGGTGAACAGGTCGCCGGGGTCGCTGCCGAGCAGCAGGCCGGGGTCCACGCGGGAATCGCTGCATCCAATCAGCAATGTCTGAGGATGCTGGCCGACGCGCAGCGCGTCGTACAACGCCGGGGCATCCTCGAAGTAATGCTGCTGGAAACGCTCGAACCCTTTCAGCAGGCGCTCGATCGTGTGCATGGCGATACCTCTCAGCGGCTGCGCACCAGTTGCCAGGCGCGTCCGAGATAGCCCACCGAGGCGAAGCCGCTCCACACATGTACCAGCCGCGTGAACGGGAAGATCGCGAACAGCGAGATGCCCATGAACAGGTGCGCCTTGAAGACCAGTGGCGCGTCGGCCACGTAGCTTGCGGCATCGCCGCGCAGCGTGACGATATGCTGGGCCCAGGTCATCAGCTGCACCATCATGTGGCCGTCCATGTGGCTGGCCGACGCGAAGATGGTCGACAGCCCCAGCAGCAGCGTGACCAGCAGCCACAGCAGCAGCACCTTGTCGCCGGTACGGGTCACGGCGGACACGCGGGCATTGGTCAGGCGGCGATGCAGCAGGATCAGCAGCCCGGCCAGGCACATGGTGCCCATCACGCCGCCGGCGGTCATCGCCACGGCCTGCTTGAAGCTGTGCGAGACGCCCAGGGCGTCCCACACCGCCACCGGCGTGAGAAGGCCGGCCATATGACCGAAGAACAGGCCGAGGATGCCTACGTGGAACAGGATGTTGCCCATGCGCAGGTTGCCGCGGTACAGCACCTGCGAGCTGTCCGACTTCCACGTGTACTGCTCGCGCTCGAAGCGCGCGAGGCTGCCGAACAGGAAGATGGCGGCGGCGATATACGGGTAGATCCCGAACAGGAATTGATGGACCAGGTTCATGGCAAGGGTCCTCGGTTAGCAGGGGTTGATGGCGGACGGCATCGCGCGCGCGGCGGCCGCCGCGTCGCGCTTGTAGAAGCGCACCGTCTCGACGTCGGGCTTGCGCGCCAGCAGCGGCTCCACGCCGTCGGCGCCGGGGCCGAACGTCTCCAGCGCTTCGTCCATGTCGCGCACGGGCGGCTCTTCCTGCGCCTGCGGCTGGACGTCCGTCAGCGTGCGCAGCGTCAGGAACGCGGCTGCGTAGGGGCTTTCGCTGCGGGCCAGGCGGTCGCCAATGGCGGCCAGCACATGGATGGCGTCGCCCAGCAACTGCTCGGCACGGGCTTCCTTGCCGTCCATGACCAGGGCGCCCAGATACTCCAGGAACAGCGGCACATAGTCAGGCAGCTCGCCGGTGGTCAGGTCGAAGCCGTCGCGCCGGTATTCCTCCAGCAGGTCCACCATCGCCTGGCCGCGATCCCGGCTTTCGCCGTGCACATGCTCGAACAGGTGCAGCGAATGGGCCGGGTTGCGGTCGAACGTGGCGACGTAGTTTTCCTGCAGCCGGATCAGCGGTTCGCGGCGCAGCACGCCGGTCAGCGGCGCGAGCATCTCGCGGGCCTGCGGCCATTCGGCCAGCGCCCAGTCGATCTCGGCCAGGCCGTCGACCAGCGCCTGGTCCGGATAGCTGAGCACGGCGCTCAGTACTCGATGAATAGTCATGGCGTTCTCCGGTTCGGTCAGGTTGCCAGCGCCTTGCGGGAGCGGGGCAGGTCGGCATAGGCCACTTCGGGCTGGGGCTTCTTGCGGCCGAACAGCGTGCCGTCCGATGTGCCGCCCGAGCAGCCGTTGCCGAAGCTGAAGCCGCAACTGCCTTTCTCGTCAAAGCTGTCCTCGGACATTTCCTTGTGCGAAGACGGCACGACGAAGCGGTCCTCGTAGTTGGCGATAGCCATGGTCTGGTACATGTCCTCGACCTGGGCGGGTGTCAGGCCCACCTGTTCCAGCACGGCCAGGTCCTCGATGCCATCCACGGTCTGGCCGCGCTTGTAGGCGCGCATGGCCAGCATTTTTTCCAGTGCGCCAAGCACCGGGATGACGTCGCCGGCGGTCAGCAGGTTCGCCAGGTACTTCACGGGAATGCGCAGGCTCTTGACGTCGGGGATCACGCCGTTCATGCCCATGAACCCGGCCTCGGCGGCCGACTGGATCGGGGAGAGCGGCGGGATGTACCAGACCATCGGCAGCGTGCGGTATTCCGGGTGCAGCGGGAATGCCACCTTCCATTCGACGGCCATCTTGTAGACCGGCGACTTGCGCGCGGCGTCGATCCAGCTCTGGGCAATGCCCTGGCGCAGCGCCTCGGCCTGTATGGCCGGGTCGTTGGGGTCCAGGAAGATGTCCAGCTGCGACTGGTACAGGTCGCGCTCGTCGGCCACCGAGGCGGCCTGTTCGATGCGGTCGGCGTCGTACAGCATCACGCCCAGGTAGCGGATGCGGCCCACGCAGGTTTCGGAGCACACCGTCGGCTGGCCGGCCTCGATGCGCGGATAGCAGAACACGCATTTTTCGGCCTTGCCGCTCTGCCAGTTGAAATAGATCTTCTTGTAGGGACAGCCGGAGATGCACATGCGCCAGCCGCGGCACTTGTCCTGGTCGACCAGCACGATGCCGTCTTCCTCGCGCTTGTAGACCGACCCCGACGGGCACGATGCCACGCAGGTGGGGTTCAGGCAGTGCTCGCACAGGCGCGGCAGGTACATCATGAACGTGTTCTCGAAGGTCGAGTACATGTCCTTCTGGATCTCGTCGAACAGCTTGTCGCGGCTGCGCGAATCGAATTCACCGCCCAGGTCGTCTTCCCAGTTCGGGCCCCATTCGATCTTCTCCATCTTCTTGCCGGTGATGGCCGAGACGGGGCGTGCCGTGGGCGGGGTTTCCACCAGCGGGGCCTTCTGCAGGTGCTCGTAGTCGTACGTGAACGGCTCGTAGTACTCGTCGATCTGCGGCAGGTTCGGGTTGGCGAACATGTTCGACAGGATCTTGCCCTTGCCGCCCTGGCGCGGGGTCAGGCTGCCGTCGGCATTGCGCTTCCAGCCGCCATTCCACTTGTCCTGGTTCTCCCATTCCTTCGGAAAACCGATGCCGGGCTTGGTCTCGACGTTGTTGAACCATGCGTACTCGACACCTTCGCGGCTGGTCCAGACGTTCTTGCAGGTCACGGAGCAGGTATGGCAGCCGATGCACTTGTCGAGGTTGAGCACCATGGCCACTTGAGCGCGGATCTTCATTGCCATGCTCCTTCAGTCTTTTCTGCCTTGTTTGTGGGGGTGGGTTCTTCTTTGCGCGGACCTTCCAGCCAGTCCACCTTGTTCATCTTGCGAAGGATCACGAATTCATCGCGATTGCTGCCAACCGTGCCGTAGTAGTTGAAGCCATACGCCAGTTGCGCGTAGCCGCCGATCATGTGCGTGGGCTTGGTCACGGCGCGCGTGACCGAGTTGTGGATGCCGCCGCGCATGTCGCTGGTTTCCGCACCTGGCACATTGACGATTTTTTCCTGTGCGTGATACATCAGGCACATGCCTTGTGGCACGCGCTGCGACACCACCACCCGGGCGGTCAGCGTGCCGTTGACGTTGAACACTTCCACCCAGTCGTTATCGCGGATGCCGTTGGCCTTGGCCTCGGCTTCCGAGATCCAGACGTGCGGGCCGCCGCGCGACAGCGTGAGCATGCGCAGGTTGTCCGAGTAGGTGGAGTGGATGCCCCACTTCTGGTGCGGCGTGATCCAGTTCAGCACCAGTTCCGGATTGCCGTTCGGCTTGCGGCCCAGCATCGGGCCCACGGTCTTGGTGTCGATGGCCGGCTTGTAGACGCACGCGCCTTCGCCAAAGTCCAGCATCCAGCGGTGGTCCTGGTAGAACTGCTGGCGGCCGGTCAGCGTGCGCCATGGAATCAGTTCGTGGACGTTGGTGTAGCCGGCGTTGTAGCTGACTTCCTCCGATTCCAGGCCCGACCATGTGGGCGCGGAGATGATCTTGCGCGGCTGGGCCTGCACGTCGCGGAAGCGGATCTTGTCGTGCTCGCGGCCCGCGGCCAGGTGCGTATGGTCGCGCCCGGTGATCTTGGACAGTGCGTCCCACGCCTTCACGGCCACATGGCCGTTGGTCTCGGGCGCGAAGGTCAGGATCATCTCGGCCGCGTCGATGGCGGTCTCCAGCCGCGGGCGGCCGTAGCTGACGCCGGGCTCGGTCACGGTCTTGCTCAGGTGGCCGATCTCGTGGACTTCATGCTTCGTGTCCCAGTTGATGCCCTTGCCGCCGTTGCCCATCTTGTCCAGCAGCGGCCCGATCGACGTGAACTTCTTGTAGATGTCCGCGTAGTTGCGTTCCACCACGGTCATCGACGGCGCCGTCTTGCCCGGGATCAGGTCGCACTCGCCGTGCTTCCAGTCCTTCGGCTCGAACGGCTGGCCCAGTTCGCCCGGGGTGTCGTGCAGCAGCGGGGTGCAGACCAGGTCTTCGCGCGTGCCCAGGTACGGGCCGGCAATCTCGGTGAACTTCTTCGCGATGGCCTTGTAGATTTCCCAGTCGGTCTTGCTTTCCCACAGCGGCTGCACGGCTTCGGACAGCGGGTGGATGAAGGGGTGCATGTCCGACGTGTTCAGGTCGTCCTTTTCATACCAGGTGGCGGTGGGCAGCACGATGTCGCCGTACAGGCAGGTGGTGCTCATGCGGAAATCGAGCACCGTCAGCAGGTCGAGCTTGCCCTCGGCGGCCGGACGCACCTTGACCTCGCTTGGCTTGATGGCGTCATTCTCGTCGCCGAACACGGCGTTTTGCGTGCCGAGCAGGTACTTGAGGAAGTATTCGTGGCCCTTGCCCGAGCTGCCCAGGATATTCGAGCGCCACACGAACATGTTGCGCGGGAAGTTGGCCGGGTTGTCCGGATCGTCGCAGGCAAACTGCAGCGCGCCGGACTTCAGCTGTTCCACGGTGTGGGCAACAGGGTCCTTGCCGGCCGCGCGGGCATCGGCCACCACGTCCAGCGGGTTGCGGCCGAGTTGCGGCGCCGACGGCAGCCATCCCATGCGTTCGGACTTGGCGTTCAGGTCCAGCAGCGACAGGTTGTCGTAGCGCTTGTGGTCGGCCGTGGGCGCCAGGATCTCGTCGACGCCAAGCTTCTCGTGGCGCCACTGGCTTGTGTGGTTGTAGAAGAACGACGTGCCGTTCATATGGCGCGGCGGGCGCGACCAGTCGGAGCCAAACGCCAGCGGCGCCCAGCCGAACTGCGGACGCAGCTTTTCCTGGCCGACGTAGTGGGCCCAGCCGCCGCCGCTCTGGCCCACGCAGCCGCACATCATCAGCAGGTTGATGATGCCGCGGTAGATCATGTCGTTGTGGTACCAGTGGTTCAGCGCCGCGCCGACGATCACCATGCTCTTGCCGTGGGTGCGGTCGGCGTTGTCGGCGAACTCGCGCGCCACCTGGATCACCAGATGACGCGGCACCGACGTGTGCTTTTCCTGCCAGGCCGGCGTGTAGGGCACGTCGTCGTCGAACGATACCGCCACGTTCGGGCCGCCCAGGCCCTGGTCGACGCCGTAGTTCGCCATCTGCAGGTCGTAGACGGTGGCCACCTGCACCACGGTGCCGTCGGCCAGCGTCAGCCGGCGCACCGGTACGCGACGGCGCAGCAGCGCATCGTGTTCGCCGCCGAAGTAGGGGAAGCCCACTTCGGCCACTTCGTCTTCATGGCCGATCAGCGACAGGCGCGGGTCGATCTCGCGGCCGCTGCCGCCGTCCTTCATTTCCAGGTTCCAGCGGCCCACCCTGGCGCCGTTGTCATGGGCGGCCTCGCCCCAGCGGAAGCCGATGGAGCCGTTCGGCGCCACGATCTCGCCGGTGGCCTGGTCGATCACCAGCGTCTTCCATTCCGGATGGTTGGCCTGGTCCAGGTTGCCGTCCAGATGGGACGCGCGCAGGAAGTGGTCGGGTACCAGCGTGCCGTTCTGGTCGCGCAGCAGCACCAGCATCGGCATGTCGGTGTACTGCTTCACGTAATCGCGGAAATACGATGACTTGCCGGTGGCGTGGAATTCCTTGAGTACCACGTGGCCCATGGCCATCGCCAGCGCGGCATCGGTGCCTTGCTTGGGCGCCAGCCAGATATCGCCGAACTTGACCATTTCGCCGAAATCCGACGACACGGCCACGGTCTTGGTGCCCTTGTAGCGGACTTCCGTATAGAAGTGTGCGTCGGGCGTGCGGGTCTGTGGAACGTTCGAGCCCCAGACCATCAGGTAGGTGCTGTTGTACCAGTCGGCCGACTCGGGCACGTCGGTCTGCTCGCCCCAGATTTGCGGGCTGGCCGGCGGCAGGTCGCAGTACCAGTCGTAGAACGACAGGCAGGCGCCGCCGATCAGGCTCAGGTAGCGCGCGCCGGCCGCGTACGAGACCATCGACATGGCCGGAATTGGCGAAAATCCGATCACCCGATCCGGGCCGTATTCCTTGACCGTGAAGGCATTGGCGGCGGCGATGATTTCAGTGGCGGTATTCCAGTCCGCGCGCACAAAGCCGCCCTGGCCGCGCACGCTCTTGTAGCGCGCGGCCTTTTCGGGGTCCTGGCTGATCGATGCCCAGGCGGCGATCGGGTCCATGGTCTTGCGGGCCTCGCGCCACATCTCCATCAGGCGGCCGCGGATCATCGGATATTTCACGCGCTGCGCCGAATAGACGTACCAGCTGTACGACGCGCCGCGCGGGCAGCCACGCGGTT
Organism: Cupriavidus sp. D384; assembly: GCF_001652915.1. Lineage (GTDB taxonomy): Bacteria > Pseudomonadota > Gammaproteobacteria > Burkholderiales > Burkholderiaceae > Cupriavidus. The sequence continues at coordinate 162,318 of NZ_BBQI01000017.1, read as the reverse complement.
CGTGGTTGGGCAGGTCGGGGCGCGTGCGCGGGTAGTCGGTCTGCTGGGTTTCCCAGGTGATCAGGCCATTCTTGACATACACCTTCCACGAGCACGAGCCGGTGCAGTTCACGCCGTGCGTCGAGCGCACGATCTTGTCGTGCTGCCAGCGGCTGCGATAGCTGTTTTCCCACTTGCGGTCTTCGTTGACCACCGCACCATGCCCGTCCGCGTAGGTGGACTTCACGCGCGACAGGAACTTCAGTCGATCCAGAAAATGAGACATTTCTTATGTTCTCCGCTTGCTTTTGTGGGTGATGCCCGCCTCAGCAGGGCATGGGGGCGTTACGGCGTGCGTAGTACCACCAGGTCACGAGTACACAACTTAGATAGAAGGCGATGAAACCGTAGAGCGCGGCATCGGGCGAGCCGGTCAGTTCCAGCGACGTGCCGAAGCTCTTGGGAATAAAGAAACCGCCATAGGCACCGATCGCGCCCGAGAAGCCCAGCACGGCGGCCGATTCCTTGCCGGCGTCCTGCAGGGCCTGCTTCTGCGCGGCATCGCCCTTGCCGGCTGCGTCGCGTTGACGCTCGGTCAGGAAGATCACCGGGATCATGCGGAACGTGGAGCCGTTGCCCACGCCGGTCAGGGCGAACAGCACGATGAACGCAATGAGGAATGCCTGGAAGCTGCCGGCCTGGCCGTCATGGGGCAGGGCGGCCAGCACGGCGCAGACGGCGCCGATCATGCCGACGAAGGTCCAGAGCGTGACGCGCGCACCGCCGAGCTTGTCCGAGATCCAGCCGCCAACGGGGCGGGTCAGCGCGCCGACCAGCGGGCCCAGGAAGGCATAGGCAGTGGGGTTGATGCCCGGGAACTGCGACTTGGTCAGCAGCGCCAGGCCAGCCGAGAAGCCGATGAACGACCCGAACGTGCCGATATAGAGCCAGCACATCAGCCAGTTGTGCTTGCGCTGGAAGATCACGGCCTGTTCCGCGAACGACGCGCGGGCATCGGCGATGTCGTTCATGCCGAACCACGCAGCCAGCGCTGCCACCACGATGAACGGCACCCAGATAAAGCCCGCGTTCTGCAGCCACAGGCTCTGCGCGGCGCCGTTGGCCTGATAGCTCTGCGGTTCGCCGCCGAGTGCGCCGAACACGGCCACCGACACCACCAGCGGCGTGACGAACTGCACCACGGACACGCCCAGGTTGCCGATGCCGGCATTCAGGCCGGTGGCCAGGCCCTTCTTCGCCTTCGGGAAGAAGAAGCTGATATTGGCCATCGACGAACTGAAGTTGGCGCCGCCCAGGCCGCACAGCAGGGCCAGCACCAGCAGCGTCGGGTAGCTGGTGGACGGATCGCGCAGCGCAAAGCCCATGCCCAGCGCCGGAATCAGCAGCAGCGCGGTGGAGATGGCCGTGAAGCGGCGGCCGCCGAACACCGGCACCAGGAACGAATAGAAGATGCGCAGCGTGGCGCCGGACAGGGCCGGCAGCGCGGTCAGCCAGAACAGCTGGTTCTTGGTGAACTGGAAGCCGGCACGGTCAAGGTTGACCGCCACCACGCTCCAGAGCATCCAGACCACGAATGCCAGCATCAGGGCCGGGATCGAGATCCAGAGGTTGCGATAGGCAATGCGTTCGCCCCGGTCGCGCCAGAACGTGGCGTTCTCGGGCTCCCAGCGGGTCAGTACGGTACTGGTCATGATGTGCGAGAGAAGGAAATCGGTGGGAAAGCGCGGATCAGGCGGCCTGCGCGGGCTTGTCCAGGGCGGCGGACGCCTCCGGCCGCGGCCGCGCACGCAGTTGCTCCGCGCGATGGCTGTAGTGCATCCAGACCAGGCTTACGCAGACCGTGCCGTACATCAGCATGAAACAGCTGCTGCGGATGCCGGTCAGGTCCGCCAGCGCGCCAAACAGGATCGGCAGGATGAAGCCGCCCAGGCCGCCAGCCAGGCCCACCACGCCGGACACCGCGCCGATGTTGTGGGTGAAGTCGTTCGAGATGAACTTGAAGACCGAGGCCTTGCCGATGGCGAAGGCGATGCCCACCACGAACATCAGGATCGTGAACACGGTGGGGGTCAGGGCGATATGGAAGCTCTGCGGGCCGGTGACCGTGTGGATCACGAAGTCGGTCTTCGGGTAGCTGAGCAGGAAGAAGCCCACCCAGCTGACCCACATCACCCACCACGTGGTGCGATGGGCGCCGTAGCGGTCGGAGATCCAGCCGCCGATGGCGCGCAGCACACCGCCGGGCAGCGAGAAGCAGGCGGCCAGGAAGGCGGCGGTCTTGATGTCGAAGCCGTACTCGCCGATGTAGTACTTGGTCATCCACAGCGACAGGCCCACGTAGCCGCCGAACACCACCGAGTAGTACTGCGAGTAGCGCCACACGCGCGGGTCGCGCATCACGGCCAGCTGGGCGCGGAAGCTCGTGGCCGACGTCGACCGGTGTGCCGGGTTGCTGCGCGAGAACAGGAAGAAGACGATGGCCGTGACCAGCATCGCCACCGAGTAGACCTTCGGTACGATTTCCCAGGTACCGGCGGCCAGGATCAACGCCGGAGCCACGAACTTGGTGAGCGCGGCACCCGAGTTGCCGGCCCCGAAGATGCCCATTGCCAGCCCCTGGCGCGAACGCGGGAACCAGCGCGCCACATACGGCGTGCCCACCGAGAACGACCCGCCGGCCAGCCCGACGAACAGGCCCAGTACCAGCAACTGCCAGAGCGTGTGGACATAGGAAATCAGCCAGATCGGGATGACCGTCAGCAGCATCAGCACGAAGAACACCATGCGGCCGCCGTAGCGGTCGGTCCAGATGCCCAGCGGCACGCGGATCAGCGATCCGCTGAGCACGGGGGTGGCGGCCAGCAGGCCGAATTCCGTGTCGTTGAGACCGAGTTCGTTCTTGAGCGGGATGCCGAGCACCGCGAACATCATCCAGACGGCAAAGCAGATGGTGAACGCGAATGTGCTGGACCAGAGCGTGGTCCAGGCGCCAGGCGGCACGGATTCTGGGGGGTGGGCGGAGTAGGTTGCGGTGGCCATGGCCGGGTTCCGGAGTCACTTTGGAGAGTGATGCCAGAGTAGGCCTGCGGGTCTACGCGGAACATTCGCCGGCCGAAGAGCCGGGAGCGGGCAGAGCTATGCCGTACGTACTAGTTCTTTCGGCATATGCATGCCGGAAAGCCGCGCGGGGCAACGGTTACGGCAGCTATGGCACGGATGGCCGGTGTGGCGGCAAATAGGCTCGCCGCGACATGATCATGATTTGGGTCAATTCGGATGCACAAAGCAAAAGCGGGTGCCGAAGCACCCGCCTTGTCCTGGCTTTCCGACGGTATCAGGCCGACGGCGGCGGCACGTAGCCGGCGGCCTGGTCGGCACCTTCGCCGAAGAAATACTTCTCGGTCTGCTTGAGCAGGTACTGGCGCGCGCGGACGTCGGCCATGTTCAGGCGGTTTTCGTTGATCAGCATGGTCTGGTGCTTGAGCCAGCCAGCCCAGGCTTCCTTCGACACGCTTTGCCAGATCTTCTTGCCGAGGTCGCCCGGCAGCGGCGGGAAGTCGAGGCCTTCGGCTTCCTTGTTCAGTTTGACGCAATGGACCATGCGGGCCATGAGGGACTCCTTTTTCGTGTGGCCGCCATTGTAGCCAAGCTGGGCCGGCGGGGCGGGGCCGGTGGACCATGCCCCTGCGGCGGCTGTTGTCTTTGCGGCGGACGTTTATGGGTGTTGTGGGGTTACAGCTTCTTCATCAGCACCATCGACTTGCGCTGCCAGTTGTACAGCTTGCGCTTGTCTTCCGGCAGGTCGTCCACGGTGGCGTGCACGAAACCGCGCTTCAGGAACCAGTGCTCGGTGCGCGTGGTGAGCACGAACAGCCGGTCCAGGCCCAGCGTGCGGGCGCGGCGTTCGATCCGCTTGAGCAGGCGCTCGCCGTCGCCGGTGCCCTGGGCCTCGGCCGACACGGTCAGGCAGGCCATCTCGCCCATGTTCTCGCGCGGGAATGCGTACAGCGCCGCACAGCCGAACAGCACGTTGTCGTGCTCGATCACCGAGAACTTGTCGATATCGCGCTCGATCAGGTGACGTCCGCGCGGCACGAGCGTGCCGTCGGCCTCCAGCGGCGCGATCAGTTGCAGGATGCCGCCCACGTCGTCGAGCGTGGCCTCGCGCAGGCTTTCCAAATCGGTATCGGACACCATGGTGCCCACGCCATCGTGCAGGAACAGTTCCAGCAGCACCGAGCCGTCCATGTCGAACGGGATCAGGTGGGCGCGCGGCACGCCGCCCCGGAGCGCCTTGACCAGGTGTTCCAGGTAATAGGCCACGTCGGGCGGCAGGTGGTTGTTCTGCAGCCGTTCCACGGCGGTGCGCAGCGACATTTCCTTCATCAGCTTGCCCACGGGGTCGGGCACGCCCGGCACCTCGGTGATGAAAATCAGCTTGTCGGCCTTGAGCGCGCTGGCCGTGGCACTGGCCACGTCTTCCATCGACAGGTTGAACGCCTGGCCGGTGGGGGAGAAGCCCAGTGGCGACAGCAGCACGACCTTGCCGTGCGACAGCGACATGCGCATTGATTCGTCGTCGATCTTGCGTACCAGCCCCGTGTGCTGGTAGTCCACGCCGTTGACGATACCCACGGGCCGCGCCGTGATGAAGTTGCCCGACACCACCGAAAGCTGGGCGCCGGCCATCGGGGTATTCGGCAGGCCCTGGCTGAAGGCCGCCTCGATGTCCAGGCGCAGTTCGCCGGCGGCTTCCTTGGCGCATTCGAGCGCGGCGTTGTCGGTGATCCGTACGCCATCGGCAAACTGCGACTGCACGTTGCGCAGCCCCAGCTGCTCTTCCACCTGCGGGCGCGAACCGAATACCAGCACCAACTGCATACCCATGGCGTGCAGCAGCGCCACGTCGTTGACCAGCGCGTTGAGCACGCCGGCCTTGACCAGTTCGCCGCTGAAGGCGATCACGAAGGTCTTGCCGCGGAACGTGTGAATGTACGGGGCAACCGCGCGCAGCCAGTCGACGAACTGCTGCTGGTCGGGGCCGCTGGCCTCGGCCAGATCGGCGCCGGCCGTGGCCGACGGAATGGGCGTGGCGGGCTCGGCAGTGGTCATCGGGACGGTGGACGGATCGAGGGGCGAGGGCGAGGCGGCAGGATCGGGGTCCTGCTGCGGGGAGTCGGTTCTGGCGTTCATGCGGCGGATTATAATCCCGGCCAATGTCAGCACAACGCCCCGCCAAGCCCGCCACGGCCAACCCCGCCGAGGCTACCTCCTCCCAGGCCAGCCAGAACCCCGCTTCACGTGAAGCGGGCGGTGGTGCTCGGCCGCAGGAACCTGCGCCAAAACCGGCGCAAAGACCGGCACAGCAACCGCCGCAAAAGGCATCGCAGGGGCAAAAGCCGCCGCAGTCGCCTCCCCAGCCGCGTCAGCCCCGGCCGCCGCGCCCTGAAGGCGCTGCGCGTTCGCCGCGTCCCGATGGCGGCCAGCCCGGGTCGCAGCAGGCAGGCGGCCAGCGGCCCCCGCGCCCGGACGGCCCGCCCCGGCCGCCGCGCCCTGAGGGCGGGCAGCGCCAGGCGCGCCCGGAAGGCAGCCAGCGTCCGCCCCGGCCGGAAGGCGCCCAGCGCCCCCCGCGCCCGCCCCAGCCGGTGCGGCTTGCCAACCCGCTGCCCGAGATCACGTTCCCCGAGGCCCTGCCGGTATCGGCGCGCCGCGACGAGATCGCGCAGGCGCTGCTGGCCAACCAGGTGGTGATCGTCTCCGGCGAAACCGGCTCGGGCAAGACCACGCAGCTGCCCAAGATCGCGCTGTCCATCGGGCGCGGCCCGGCCCGCGAGGGCAAGCCCGGCGGCGGCCTGATCGGCCATACGCAGCCGCGCCGGATTGCCGCCACGTCCACGGCCAAGCGCATCGCGCAGGAACTGGGCACGCCGGTGGGCGAGCACGTGGGCTACCAGGTGCGGTTCAACGACGCCATGTCGGCCGGCGCGTCGGTCAAGCTGATGACCGACGGTATCCTGCTGGCCGAGACGCAGAACGACCCGCTGCTGCGCGCGTACGACACGATCATCATCGACGAGGCGCACGAGCGCAGCCTCAACATCGATTTCCTGATCGGCTACCTGCGCCAGATCCTGCCGAAGCGGCCGGACCTGAAGGTGATCATCACGTCGGCCACCATCGATGCGAAGCGCTTTGCCGAGCATTTCGCGCGCGATGGCAAACCGGCGCCCGTGATCGAGGTCAGCGGCCGGTTGTATCCGGTGGAAGTGCGCTACCGGCCGATCCAGGAAGACAAGCCGGCGCCCGGGCAGATGCCCGCGCCGCGCTCGGAAAAGGCGAAGGAGCGGGATCTGTACGACGGCATCGTCGATGCCGTGGACGAACTGTGCCGGCTGGGCCAGGGCGATGTACTCGTCTTCCTGCCCGGCGAGCGCGAGATCCGCGAGGCCGCCGAGGCGCTGCGCAAGCATCATCCGCCGCACACCGAGATCCTGCCGCTGTTCGCGCGGCTGTCCGTGCAGGAGCAGGAGCGCGTGTTCCGGCCGTCCAACGCCCGCCGCATCGTGCTGGCGACCAACGTGGCCGAAACGTCGCTGACGGTGCCAGGTATCCGCTACGTGGTGGATACCGGCCTGGCGCGCGTGAAGCGCTATTCGTATCGCAACAAGGTGGAACAGCTGCAGATCGAGTCGATCTCGCAGGCGGCTGCCAACCAGCGCGCCGGCCGTTGCGGCCGGGTGGCCGATGGCGTGTGTATCCGGCTGTACGAGGAAAGCGATTTCCTGGGCCGGCCGCGCTTTACCGATCCGGAAATCCTGCGCTCGTCGCTGGCGGCGGTCATCCTGCGCATGAAGGCGCTGCGCCTGACCGATATCGAGGCCTTCCCGTTTATCGAGCCCCCGCTGGGCCGGGCCGTGGCCGATGGCTACCAGCTGCTGCAGGAACTGGGCGCGCTCGACGAGGGCAACCAGCTGACCGGCACCGGCCGCCAACTGGCGAAACTGCCGTTGGATCCGCGCGTGGCCCGGATGATCCTGGCCGCCCGCGACCACCACTGCCTGAAGGAAGTGCTGATCATCGCCAGTGCACTGTCGGTGCAGGACCCGCGCGAGCGTCCGCAGGAAGCCCAGGAAGCCGCCGACCAGGCCCATCGCAAGTTCATGGACGAGAAGTCCGAGTTCCTGGGCTGGGTCAAGCTGTGGAAGTGGTTCGAGGAAGCCGTTGCGCACAAGAAGACCAACCGCCAGCTGCAGGACCAGTGCCGCAGCAACTTCCTGTCGCATGTGCGCCTGCGCGAATGGCGTGATGTGCACTCGCAGCTGCACACCACGGTCAGCGAGCAGGGTTGGCGCCTGAACGAGACCGAGCCGACCTTCGAGCAGCTGCACAAGGCGCTGCTGACGGGCCTGCTGGGCAACGTGGGCCTGAAGCTCGACGAGGCCGATGGCAAGGGGCGCGAATACCTGGGCGCGCGCGGCATCAAGTTCCACCTGTGGCCGGGATCGCTGATCGCGCGCAAGGTGGGCCGCTGGATCATTGCCGCCGAACTGGTGGAAACCAGCCGCCTGTACGCGCGCACGCTGGCCCGCGTGGAGCCCGAATGGGTGGAGCAGGTGGGCCGCCACCTGCTCAAGGTGAGCTGGAGCGAGCCGCACTGGGAGAAAAAGGCCGGCCAGGTGCTGGCGCTGGAGCGCGGCACGCTGTACGGCCTGCCGGTCTACCAGCACCGCCGCGTGGATTTTGGCCCGATGAATCCGGTCGAGGCGCGCGAGCTGTTTATCCGCAGCGCGCTGGTGGAGGGCGAGTTCGACACCCGGCTGCCGTTCTTCGCCCACAACCAGCGGCTGGTGCGCGAGATCGAGAACCTGGAGCACAAGTCGCGCCGGCAGGACGTGCTGGTGGACGATGTGCTGATCTACGCGTTCTACGACAAGGCCATCCCGGCGGACATCCACAACCAGGTGGCCTTCGAGAAGTGGTACCAGGCCGAATCGGCCAGGGACCGCAAGCTGCTGTACCTGAACCGCGACGAACTGATGCGGCACGAGGCGGCCGGCATCACGACCGACCTGTTCCCGAAGATCCTGCCGGTTGCCGGCGTCGACATGGGGCTGTCGTACCACTTCGAGCCGGGCAGCCACCGCGACGGCGTGACACTGACCGTGCCGCTGTACGCGCTGAACCAGGTCAGGCCCGAGCGCGCCGAATGGCTGGTGCCGGGCATGATCAAGGAGAAGGTGCATCTGCTGCTGAAGTCGCTGCCGCAGAAGCTGCGTCGCCATTGCGTGCCGCTGCCCGACTACGCGGCCGGGTTTGTCGACCGCCAGCCCTTTGGCGAAGGCGACCTGCTCGACGTGTTGATTGCCGACGTGCGCGAGCAGACCGGCACGATGATCCGGCGCGCCGATTTCAAGCTGGAAACGCTGCCGGCGCACCACACGATGAACTTCAAGGTGATCGACGAGCACGGTCGCCAGCTGGACATGGGCCGCAACCTGGCCCAGTTGCGCGCGGAGCTGGGCGGGCAGGCGCAGCAGTCGTTCCAGAGCATTGCCGCGCGCGATGTGCCAGCCGCCGAGGCCGGGCAGTACGAGAACCTGACGTCGTGGTCGTTTGGCGAATTGCCGGAGCTGCTGGAAATCCGCAAGGGTAACCAGACGCTGTTTGGCTACCCGGCGCTGGTGGACCGTGGCGACCATTGCGACGTGGAGGTGTTCGACGATCCGCAGGAAGCGGCGCGCGTCCACCATGCGGGCCTGCGCCGGCTGTTTGCGCTGCAACTGCGCGAACAGGTCAAGTTCATCGAGAAGAACATCCCGAACCTGCAGCAGATGGCGATGCAGTACATGACGCTGGGCACGCAGGAAGAACTGCGCAACCAGATCGTGCTGATGGCGCTGGAGCGGGCCTGCCTGCAGGCACCCCTGCCGCGCAACGACGCCGAATTCAGCGCGCGCAAGGAAGAGGGCCGGGCGCGGCTGTCGCTGCTGGCGCAGGAAATTGCGCGGCTGGTCGGCACCATCCTGGCCGAATTCGCATCGCTGCCGCGCAAGTTGCTGCAGGCCAAGCCGTTCGGGTCGGCCTACCAGGATCTGGAGGCACAGCTGGGCCGGCTGATGAACAAGTCATTTGTGATCGATACGCCATACACGCAGTTGGTCCACTATCCGCGCTACCTGAAGGGCATGGTGATGCGGGTGGACAAGCTCAAGGGCGATCCGGGCCGCGACAGTCAACGTATCCAGGAAATGTCGCCGCTGGTGCAGCAATGGCAGCGGGCCGAGAAGCAACTGCGGACCCAGGGCCGGGGGGCGGCCGACGCGCGGCTGGACGAATTCCGCTGGATGCTGGAAGAGCTGCGCGTGGCGTTGTTCGCCCAGGAACTGCGCACGCCACAGCCGATGTCGGTCAAGCGGCTGCAGAAGGTCTGGGAATCGATTCAGCGCTGACCGGTAAAGCGCTGCAATACGGGCGGCAGCGATGGAAAGCGCCGCTCACATGTATCCAAATGTAAGTTACGCTTAAGAATCCGGTCTGCTCGTCATCGCAACCGTCAGACGAAACGTTAGAATGCGCGATTCGTGTAGAAATGGCGGTCTTATGCTTGCATTGCGTCGTGTTGTGGCTGGGGTGGTATCGGTCGGCGCCCTGGCCTTGGCAATGGTCTCCGCGCCCGTGCGCGCGGAAGTGGTGACGATCCTGAACTCTGGTGATGCCAGCGTCACGCTGATCGACAAGGACACCCAGAAGGTTCTGGAGACGTTCCCGATCGGCAAGGAGCCGCACCACCTGATTGCCACGCCCGACGAGAAATCGCTGATCGTTGCCAACGCGGTGGGCAACGACCTGGTCTTCCTGGACCCGGTGACCGGCAAGGTGCAGCAGCGCGTGCCGGGGATCGACGATCCGTACCAGGTGGGGTTCTCGCCCGACCAGAAGTGGTTCATTGCCACCGGCAACCGGCTCGATCGCGTGGATGTCTACCGCTGGGACGGCCATCAGCTCAAGATCGCCAAGCAGTTCCCGCTGGCGAAGACGCCCAGCCATATCGCCTTTACCGCCGACAGCAAGATCGCATTCATCACGCTGCAGGATTCCAACCAGATCGCCGCCATCGACCTGACCACGCTCAACGTGATGTGGGTGATGGAAGCGGGTTCGGCGCCGGCCGGTGTCTGGGTCACGCCTGACCAGAAGTACCTGCTGGTGGGCATGACCGGTGCGGACTACGTGGCCGTGATCGATTGGCGCACGCGCACCGTGGTCAAGCAGATCCAGACCGGCAAGGGCGCGCACAATTTCCGTGCCGTGGGCGACAAGCGCCACCTGTTCCTGACCAACCGCGTGCAGGGATCGATCAGCATCATCGATCAGCAGACGCTGTCGAAGGTGGGCGATATCACGGGCCTGCTGCCCGGCCCCGACGACATGGAACTGACCGCCGATGGCAAGACGCTGTGGGTGACGTTCCGCTGGGCGCGCTCGGTGGGGCTGATCGATGTGGCGAGCCGCAAGATGGTGAAGACGATCCGCGTGGGCAAGTCGCCGCACGGCATCTACTTCAAGACGCGCGCGCCGTTGTATTGATACCGGTTACGACAGGGCTGAGGACAACATGCGCCGGATGATTTCGCGCGTTGCCGCGCTGGCGGCGGCGTCGGTGCTGGGGCCGGTTGCCGGCATGGCGCTGGCCGCAGACGCGGGCCCGCAGGCTGGCGCCTGCCGCGCCGGTACGCTGTACCTGACCTTCGATACCGGCAGCATGAGCCAGGCGGAGCTGATTGCCCGCACGCTGCGCCGGCACCATATCCGCGCCACGTTCTTCCTGGCGAGCGAACCGACCGTCAACAAGGACAATTCCCTGGACCCGACGTGGGCGCCGTACTGGAAGTCGCTGGCCGCGGACGGCCACGCGTTTGGCACTCATACGTTCGACCACGTGTACCTGCGCAGCGTGAAGGGCGGCAAGGTCACCATGCGTCCGCAGTTCGGCGCGCAGGGCGGCCATGACGTGGTGATGGACGCAGCGTCGTTCTGCACCGAGCTGCGCCGCAGCGCCCAGGCATTCCAGTCGATGACGGGCCAGCCGATGGTGCCGCTGTGGCGCGCCCCGGGCGGCCGCACCGCGCCGCAGACGCTGGCCTGGGCCGAGCAGTGCGGATTCAGGCATGTGGGCTGGGCACCGGCCGGGTTCCTGGGCGACGAACTGTCGTCGGAGACATTCCCGAACCGGGCGCTGCTGGACAAGGCGCTGCGTGACCTGCGCGACGGCGATATCACGATGGCCCACCTGGGCATCTGGTCGCGCAAGGACCCGTGGGCGCCTGCCGTTCTCGAACCGCTGCTGACGGGGTTGGAGCAGAAGGGGTTCTGCTTTGCCACCTTGCGCGAACATCCGCTATACAAGAATTGGATCGCGCAGCACGGCGCGGTGGAAGCCGGTGCGCAACCAAATTCCGGGTCGAAACGGTAATGTGGGACGCCTTTACTAACTGGCTCAATCTCTGGGTCGGCCAGATCGAGGCCACGGTATTCCAGGACGTGATCCTGCCCGTGGTCTACAACCTCGGTTTTGGCGGCTATGCGGAGGACGCCTTTACCGGCACCGAATGGTTGCTGGTGGGCGTGGTGCAGATCGCCGTGATGGTGCTCATCCTGGGCCCGCTCGAAAAGCTGCGCCCTGTGGAAGCGGTGACCGACCGCCGCGCCATCCGGACCGACATGTTCTATACGGTGTTCCACCGCCTGGGTGTGTTCCGGCTCGCCATGTTCTTCCTGCTGGCGCCGCTGATGGACGGGCTGGAAGGCCACCTGCGCCTGCTGGGCTGGCAGCGCATCAACGTCGAAGACTGGTGGCCGGGCGTGACGTCGGTGCCGCTGGTCAGCTTCTTCGTCTACCTGCTGCTGTTCGACCTGCTCGACTACTGGTACCACCGGCTGTCGCACACCTACCGCTGGTGGTGGAGCCTGCACGCGGTGCATCACAGCCAGCAGCAGATGACGCTGTGGAGCGACAACCGTAACCACCTGCTGGACGATATCCTGCGCGATGCCGTCTTCGCCACGGCGGCGCTGGCCGTGGGCGTGGAGCCGTCGCAGTACGTGCTGCTGGTGGCGCTGTCGCAACTGCTGCAGAGCCTGCAGCACGCCAACCTGAAGCTGAACTTCGGCTGGCTGGGCGAACGGCTGCTGATCTCGCCGCGCTTTCATCGCACCCACCATGCCGTGGGGCTCGGGCACGAGCGCGCCGGCAGCGATGGCAGGCCGGTGCGGCTGGGTGGCTGCAACTACGGCGTGATCTTCCCGTGGTGGGACATGCTGTTCCGCACGGCCGTCTTCACCGACGTCTACTATCCCACCGGCATTCGCGACCAGCTGCCGCCGCCCACGGGGCGCGGGCGCAACTATGGCGCCGGCTTCCTGTCCCAGCAATGGCTGGGCATCAAGCGGCTTTTGCGTCTGGGGTGATGGGAACGCCCCCTGGGCTGTGCTAGGCTCTGGTGGCTTTCCTGAACACTCTTTTTCGCAGATCGCTGCATGAACGATATCCTTCGCGCGTTTGGGCGCGCCGTGGTCAGCCAGCTGCATCCGCGCATGCTGATGCTGACCGTCATTCCGTTCGTCCTGGCCACGGCCCTGTGGGGCGGCCTGATCTGGTGGGGCTGGGACCCGATCATGGGCACCGCCCGCGCGCTGCTGGAAGGCTCGATGTTCACGAGCTGGATCTATTCCGTGCTCGACTGGGCGGGCCTGCAGTCGCTGCGCAGCGTGGTGGCGCCGCTTTTCGTGCTCACGCTGGCGATTCCGCTGGTCATCGCTTCGATGCTGATCTTCATCAGCCTGTTTTCGGTGCCGGCCGTGGTGAAACACCTGGAGCGCGCCTATCCGGACCTGCAGAAGGCGCACGGCGGCAGCATCGCCGGCAGCGTGTTCCAGGCGCTGGGCAATACTGTCGTGTTCCTGCTGCTGGTGCTGGTCACGCTGCCGCTGTGGCTGATTCCGCCGTTCTTCGCGCTGATTCCGCCTGTGCTGTGGGGCTGGCTGACCTACCGCGTGATGACGTACGACGCGCTTTCCGAGCACGCCACGGCCGAGGAGCGCAAGACGCTGATGAAGCGCCATCGCATTCCGCTGCTGACCATCGGCGTGGTGGTGGGCCTGCTGGGGTCCGCGCCCACCTTGCTGTGGGTTTGGTCGGCTGTCATCATCTTCCTGTTTCCGGTCGTGCTGGCCGGCACGCTCTGGCTCTATGTGCTGATCTTCATCTTCTCGGCGCTGTGGTTCGGTCACTTCTGCCTGCGTGCGCTGGCGGACCTGCGTGCCGAACGGGCCGCAGCCGCGCCGCCATCGGCGTCGCCGCTGCCGGGCGACGTGATCGACCTGGCGCCGTCGGACGTGCGCCAGATCGGCCAGTCGTAAGTCTTCCATCCTGAGTCTTCAACCAAGAGGGGCATCATGGGTTTCGGTTTGATTGTCATCGGCGACGAGATCCTTTCCGGACGGCGCGAGGACAAGCACATGCGCCGCGCGATCGAGCTGCTGGGCGAGCGCGGCCTCGCGCTGGACTGGGCCGAGTATGTGGGCGACGAACGCGGTCGCATTACCGCCACGTTGCGGCGTACGTTCGCCGGGCCGGATGTCGTGTTCTGCACCGGCGGCATCGGCGCCACGCCGGACGACCATACGCGCCAGTGCGCGGCGGCGGCGCTGGGCGTGGATCTGGCGCTGCATCCGGACGCACGCGAACAGATCGCGCTGCGCATCGCCGAGACGGCCAATGGCGACCCGGTCAAGGCCGACCTGAATACACCCGAGAACCAGCACCGGTTCAAGATGGGCGAGTTCCCGGTGGGCGCGCGCATCATCCCGAACAGCTACAACCGCATTCCGGGCTTTTCGGTGGCCGACCACCACTTCATGCCCGGCTTCCCGGTAATGGCGTGGCCGATGATGGAGTGGGTGCTCGACCACTACTACACGCACCTGTTCCACCTCGACGCGGAGCAGTCGCGCGCGTTCTATGTGTTCGAGGCGCCGGAGTCGACGCTGACGCCGCTGATGGAGCAGGTGGAGGCCACGTTCCCGGGCATCCGCGTGTTCAGCCTGCCGTCGGTGGGCGACGTCACCCGTGGCGACCGCCTGGCGCGCCGCCATATCGACCTGGGCGTGAAGGGATCGGCCGACCTGGTGGCGCCCGCCTATGCGATGCTGATCGAGGGCGTGCGGGCGATGGGGTTCGAGATCGTCGAGCAGTAGGGCGGAGCGGCCGAGCGCCGCAAGGCGAAAAAAAGCGCATCACGATTGTGATGCGCTTTTTGTTTGCCGGGCGTGCCGAGGGGCGGACTCAGGCGCCGTGCCACGGCAGGCCGCGGAAGCACCAGCCTTCCACGGTCTTGCGGTGGTGGTCGTCGTCGCGCGCGCCCTCGAATCCTTCCAGCACATCCATGGCCAGCGTGTAGCCGGCCTCGGTCGCCACGCGCGCGGCGTGCTTGGAGCGTGCGGCGCTGCGGCACAGGAACAGCACCGGTGCATCCTGCGGCACACGAGCCTTCAGTTCGGCCACGAAATCCGGGTTCTGGGTGCCACCCGGGTAGGTCGACCATTCGACGTGCACGAACTGTTCGTCAGGCAGCGCCACGCCGCCCACCCAGTCAAGCTCGGCCTGGGTGCGCACGTCGACCAGCACGGCCTTGGGATCGGCCTGCAGCAGCGCGTAGGCTTCCTGCGGGGTGAGGGCGCCGTAGTAGGCGAGCTGCCCCTGTTGCTGACGTGCGTGGGCGGCCTGGAGGAGGGTGTCTCGGGTAGTCATTCTGTGTGACGGAGTCAATAAGAAAGCGGTCAAAACGGGCGCAATCGGACGGCTTGCCGGTGTGTTGGCAACAAAGCCCAATCTTTGCTGGGAGTCAGCCCCAATCGGCGCTATTCTAGCGCCCGGCCGTTGCGAGCGGCCCGAAAAATGGCGGCAATCCCGGTGCGCTGTTTTGGTGCCAAACAAGTGCGTCTCACCGTGTTTGGCACTGAATCGGTGCTGTAGCTTGAATCATGCACCAGAATGGTGTTTCATGGGTGTCGGGCCTGATGATCCGTATCGGTAAAGCGAGGCGGGTGCAGGCCGGCAGCCGGGATTGCATGCAATCCGCATCCCCCGTGGCGGTGCGGTCTGACAGGCAGATGCACGTTTTTCGGGAAGTCTGTGCGATTGGCGCCCCGCTTGGGACCGGCGTTGGCACGCTTTCTGCTAACATCCTTCGTCCCTTTTGGGGCGGCCAGATCGGCAGGTCCGGAGGTCGCACCAACAATGGCTTTCTCAGACACAGCCTCGAATTTCCAGGAGATAGGCATGGCGCAGAGCGTTGCAGATGTGATGAAGCTCGTGAAGGAAAACGACGTCAAGTTCGTCGATTTCCGCTTCACGGATACCAAGGGCAAGGAACAGCACGTTTCGGTTCCGACGTCGCACTTCGACGAAGACAAGTTCGAAAGCGGCCACGCCTTTGACGGTTCGTCCATCGCGGGCTGGAAGGGTATCGAAGCCTCGGACATGCTGCTGATGCCGGACTCGGGTACCGCCTACATCGACCCGTTCTATGAAGAACCGACCCTGGTCCTGACCTGCGACGTGATCGAACCGTCGGACGGCAAGGGCTATGACCGCGACCCGCGCTCGATCGCCAAGCGCGCCGAGGCCTACCTGAAGAGCACCGGCCTGGGCGACACCGCCTTCTTCGGTCCGGAACCCGAATTCTTCATCTTCGACGGCGTGACCTGGAACATCGACATGCAGGGCTGCTCGGTGAAGATCCAGTCGGAAGAAGCTCCGTGGTCGTCGGGCAAGGAATTCGAGCACGGCAACAGCGGCCACCGTCCGGGCAAGAAGGGCGGCTACTTCCCGGTTGCCCCGATCGACACGTTCCAGGACATGCGTTCGGAAATGTGCCTGATTCTGGAATCGCTGGGCATTCCGGTTGAAGTGCACCACCACGAAGTGGCTGGCCAGGGCCAGAACGAAATCGGCACGCGCTTCAGCACGCTGGTGCAACGCGCCGACTGGACGCAGCTGCAGAAGTACGTGATCCAGAACGTCGCGCACACCTACGGCAAGACCGCCACGTTCATGCCGAAGCCGGTCGTGGGCGACAACGGTTCGGGCATGCACGTTCACCAGTCCGTATGGAAGGACGGCCAGAACCTGTTCGCAGGCAACGGCTACGCCGGCCTGTCGGAATTCGCGCTGTACTACATCGGCGGCATCATCAAGCACGCCCGCGCCCTGAACGCCATCACGAACCCGGGCACGAACTCGTACAAGCGCCTGGTGCCGGGCTTCGAAGCCCCGGTGAAGCTGGCCTACTCGGCCCGCAACCGCTCGGCCTCGATCCGTATTCCGTACGTTGCGAACCCGAAGGGCCGCCGTATCGAAACGCGTTTCCCGGATCCGCTGATGAACCCGTACCTGGGCTTCTCGGCACTGCTGATGGCCGGCCTGGACGGCGTGATGAACAAGATCCACCCGGGCGAAGCTGCCGACAAGAACCTGTACGACCTGCCGCCGGAAGAAGACGCAAAGATCCCGACCGTCTGCTCGAGCCTCGACCAGTCGCTGGAGTACCTGGACAACGATCGCGAGTTCCTGACCCGCGGCGGTGTGTTCTCGAACTCGATGATCGATGCGTACATCGAACTCAAGATGGAAGAAGTCACGCGTTTCCGCATGACCACTCACCCGATCGAGTTCGACATGTACTACTCGCTGTAAAGCGATAAGTGGGTTGCCAGGTTGTGACCGGGCAACACTTGCACCAGGAAGGGGCGGCTTCGGCTGTCCCTTTTTGTTTTGCAGCGACGTTGCTCGCTAGAATGGGGCTCCTTTTCCCAACCTTCATGTCGATGTTCATGAACGCCATTTCGAACAAGGTCTTCAGCATGGCCGGCGGCGCGCTGCCGCACCAAATGCGTGTGGGTTTCCCCATTCTGGTGACGATGGCTGCCGTGGCGCTGGCCGTCTGGGCCGCGCCCGCCGCGGCGCAGTCGTCGGATGTGTACATGTGCAAGGGCGCCAACGGCGTGCCCGAGTACCGCAACGGCAGCAGCGGTGGCAAGGACTGCAAGAAGCTCAACCTGCCCGATGTGGTGACGGTGCCCGGCGGGCGCAGCAGCGGCGCCGTGACATCGGCCGCCAAGCCGGCTGCCACGTCGCCCGCGGCCTTCCCGCGCGTGGACAGCGCAACCCAGCGGACCCGCGACGGCGAGCGCCGGGCGGTGCTGGAGCAGGAGCTGCAGTCCGAGGAATCCAAGCTGGCCGGGCTGCGCGCCGAGTACAACAACGGCGAGCCCGAGCGCCAGGGCAACGAGCGCAACTATCAAAAATATCTGGATCGCACCGCACGGTTGCGCGATGACGTTGCTCGCAGTGAAGCCAATGTGGCATCGCTGCGGCGGGAACTGTCGAATCTGAAGGATTGAAACCGATGCGTCGCCTGATTCGCGGAGTTTCGCGCAAGGTTACCGGGGCCGACCGCAAGCCGGGCGTGGCCGATACTGAAGCCCTGGTAGCGCGCGATGCCGATATCGTGCCATTGGGCGACGTCGCATTTCATCCCGGCCTGGATGTGGTGGCGAATCCGGTGCTGCTGGTGCGCCAGCCGGGGCTGCAGGTGGTCTACGCCAACCCGGCCGCCGAGGCCAGCTTTGCCATGTCGCGCAAGGCCATGGTGGAACTGACGCTGCCCGACCTGTTCGGGGCGTCGGAAGAACTCGACGCGATGATCGAGTCGGTCATGGCCCGGCAGGTGGATGTGCGCCGGCAGGACCTGGTGCTGCGCCCGCCGCTGCAGGAGCCGCTGCATGCCCACGTGGTGGTGGGTGGCATCGAAGGCTTTTCGAGCACGGTGCTGGTCGAGATCCTGCTCAACGAGCAGAAGGTGCGCAGCGACCGCGAGGAGCGCCTGATCGACCTGACATCGGCCAACAAGGAACTGATCCGCAATCTGGCGCACGAGATCAAGAACCCGCTGGGCGGCATCCGCGGGGCGGCGCAGCTGCTGGAGTTCGAGCTGCCCGAGCGTGCGCTGCGCGAGTACACGCAGGTCATCATCAAGGAGTCGGACCGCCTGCAGACGCTGGTGGACCGGCTGCTGGAGCCGCACCGGCACCCGCACATCGTCTCCGAACTCAATATCCACGAGGTGCTGGAGCGTGTGCGCTCGGTGGTACTGGCCGAATTCCCGAACGGGCTCGATATCGTGCGCGACTACGATGCCAGCCTGCCGGAACTGCGCGGCGACATGGAGCAGCTGATCCAGGCCGTGCTGAACATCGTCCACAACGCGGCGCAGGCGTTGCACGAGCGCATCGCCGGGGGCGACGCGCAGATCGTCTTGCGGACCCGGGTGGCCCGCCAGGTCACGATTGCCAAGCGTTTGTACAAGCTGGCATTGGACTTGCATGTGATAGACAACGGCCCGGGCATCCCCGAGGACATTCGCGAACGCATCTTCTATCCGCTGGTGTCGGGGAGGGATGGCGGTAGCGGTCTCGGTCTCACACTCGCTCAAACCTTCGTGCAGCAGCACGAGGGCTTGATCGAATGCGAGAGCCGGCCGGGCTGTACCGACTTCCGTATCCTGCTGCCGCTGCACTGACCGTCGATCCAAACATCGACGCGTCCGGCGCGGCGATCCAGCGGGTCATACGGGAGACCACATGACACCGAGCAGACAAGCGACGCACATGAAGCCGATCTGGATAGTCGACGACGATCAATCAATCCGCTGGGTCCTGGAAAAGGCCCTTGCCCGTGAAAGCCTGCTCTCCCGCAGTTTTACCAATGTGCGCGACGTGCTCGCGGCGTTGGAAGAGGACGAGCCGCAAGTCCTGATTTCCGATATCCGCATGCCTGGCGGGTCGGGGCTGGACCTGTTGCAGGCGATCAAGGCGCGCCACCCCGGGCTGCCGGTCATCGTGATGACCGCGTACTCGGACCTGGACAGCGCCGTGGCCGCCTTCCAGGGCGGCGCCTTCGAATACCTGGCCAAGCCGTTCGATGTCGACAAGGCTGTCGAACTGATCCGCCGCGCGCTGGAGGAAAGCCTGCGCGAGGAGGAAATGGACGATCGGCTAGTCGACGCGCCCGAGATCCTGGGCCAGGCGCCGGCCATGCAGGACGTGTTCCGCGCCATTGGCCGGCTGTCGCAGTCGAATGTGACCGTGATGATCACCGGCGAGTCTGGTACCGGCAAGGAACTGGTGGCGCGTGCGTTGCACAAGCACAGCCCGCGCGCCAACGGCCCGTTCATCGCACTGAATACGGCGGCGATCCCGAAGGACCTGCTGGAGTCGGAATTGTTCGGCCATGAGCGCGGCGCGTTCACGGGCGCGCAGACCATGCGCCGCGGCCGCTTCGAGCAGGCCGAGGGCGGCACGCTGTTCCTCGACGAAATCGGCGACATGCCATTCGATCTGCAGACGCGCTTGCTGCGCGTGCTGTCGGACGGCAATTTCTATCGCGTGGGCGGCCACAATCCGCTGCGCGCGAACGTGCGGGTCATCGCCGCGACCCACCAGAACCTGGAAACCCGCGTCAAGGAAGGGCTGTTCCGTGAGGACTTGTTCCACCGGCTGAACGTGATCCGGCTGCGGTTGCCGCCGCTGCGCGAGCGGCCCGAGGACATCACGCTGCTGGCGCGCCATTTCCTGCAGAAGAGTGCCAAGGAACTGGGTGTCGAGCCCAAGCGCATGTCGGACGACGCGTTGACCTATGTCAGCACGTTGCCGTTCCCAGGCAACGTCCGCCAGCTCGAAAACCTGTGCAACTGGCTGACCGTGATGGCGCCGGCGCAGACCATCGAGGTCAAGGATCTGCCGCGCGAGATGATCGATGCCGGACACGGCGAAAGCCTGTCGGCGTCGCGCCCGATGGCCGCCGAAATGCGGCCGGCAGGCGACTACGATGCGCTGGAGACGTCCGACTACAGCATGGGCGCGCCTGGCAGCGATGGCGACACCCTGGTAGCCACGCGTCCGCCGATGGTGGCGACGTCGCCGGCCATGGCGCCTGCCTATGCCGCACCGGCCGTCACGCAAAGCTGGGAAAGCCTGTTGGCCGGCGAGGCGAAGTCGATGCTGGAATCCGGGCAGCAGGAAGTCATGGATGCATTGACGCGCCGCTTCGAGAAGGCCGTGCTGGAAGCCGCGCTCGGCGTCACGCGCGGGCGTCGCGTGGAAGCAGCCACCCGGCTCGGAATTGGCCGGAATACGATTACGCGGAAGCTCCAGGAGCTTGGGTTCGACTGAGATCCGGTTGCAAGCCCCGCGCAAGCGTGAAGGGAGGCCCTGTCGGGCCTCCCTTTTTCAATGCGGAGCCTGTCTATGGGCTGACGGGTTCGGGCGCCTCGTCCACCCTGAACGCGGGAAGCCAGACGTCGGGCCCGGGCGCCAGCAGGACCCTGCCTCGCGCCGATACCCGCTTGCCAGCCAGCTTGCGGGCCTGGGGAATCGTCATGCCGCGCAGTTCCCAGAAGTCAAACTCGTCCGTTTCCAGCATGATTGTCGGAAACGGGTCGCTGCCCCGGATCTGAATCTCTCCCACCAGCGTCTGCGGAGGCTCGGCGGGCGGGTCGGTGGCGCATGCCGTGATGGCGAGCGCGGCGAGGAGTGTGGCAAGGGTTGCGGCGAAGCTTGCTTTCACCGTCGGCTCCACAATAGGCGGGGCGCATGCGCGCCCCTGTACATGTCTCATTGAAGCACGACGGACAGCGTGCGTTATGCCAACTGTTTCAGCTTCAAGACCCTTTCCGCCATTTCCGCAAAACCTTCTCCACCGGCCGCATCGGTGATGTAGGCGGGTTTCACTGGCAGTTTGTCCAGAATGTCGCGTACGTTCGCCACGCCCACCGACAGGGGGAAATGGCCGAACATCGCCACGTCGTTGGCCGAATCGCCGATGAACAGCCACTCATCGCGCTGGACGTCGATGTCGTCCCCGAGTAATTCCTCTACACAGAGCCGGCTCATCGACAGCTTGTCGTGGTGGCCGAACCAGCCGTTGACGTGGATCGAGCTGACGGTGGCGGTCATGCCGGCGCCGCGCATGATGGCTACGATGCGGTCGACGGCGGTCTGGGGCAGCGGCGAGACGTCTTCGGCGTGGTCGATGGCCAGGTCGGCCGCGTGCCATGCCTGGTCCGACGCCAGCGCGCAGCCCGGCACTTCGCGCAGGATTTCCTGGCCCAGCGCATGAATCCGGAACAGGTTGGCCTCGCGGGTGGCGGCATCGTCGAGAAAGCGGGTGATGAGCTTGTTGTCGACGAGATGTGAGTAGAACGCACCATTTTCACCGATGATCGCGTCGACAGGCCACAGGCGTGTCAGGATTTCCGCCCATGCGATGCAGCGCCCCGTCACCGGGACCACGTGCAGTCCGGCCCGTTTGAGCCGGTCGAGCGCGACGTAGGTGGCGGCGGGCAGGCGGCCATCGGTGGTCAGGGTGCCGTCGATGTCGGTCAGGATGCCGCGGACACGGCGCAGCGCGCTGTCGGGCAGGGCGGAAAAGGAGGTCGGTACGGTCATGGCGGGGGATTGTAGCCGTGGCGGCCGGAGCCTGGCGGGGCAATTGTCTGTCGTCAATATGCTGCAACATTCTCTTGCGCAAGGGCGGGTTTGCCCGGTGTTCGATGACAACGGAGCGGCGTAACATGCCTGTCACAAAAAATGCATACAGTCGGTCGCTTTTTCAAAAAAACTGTCGCACCGAACGGCCTCAGGAGAAATGCCAATGTCCTTCCCGCGCTTCGCGTTGAAATTCGCCGCAGTGGCCAGCCTGGCCCTGGCCGGCACGGCCCACGCAGCCGTAGAGATCCAGTGGTGGCACGCCATGCAGGGCGCGCTGAACGACAAGGTGAACGAGATCGCCAACAAGTTCAACGCCAGCCAGTCTGACTACAAGATCGTGCCCGTGAACAAGGGCAACTACGACGAGACGATGGCCGCCGGTATCGCCGCGTTCCGCGCGGGCGGCGCCCCGGCCATCCTGCAGGTGTTCGAGGTAGGCACCGCCACGATGATGAGTGCCAAGGGCGCCATCAAGCCGGTGTCCGTCGTCATGAAGGAAGCGGGCGAGAAGTTCGACCAGAAGGCCTATATCCCGGCCGTGGCGGGTTACTACACCTCGTCAAAGGGCGAGATGCTGTCGTTCCCGTTCAACAGCTCGACCACCGTCTTCTATTACAACAAGGACGCCTTCAAGAAAGCTGGCCTGTCGGCCCCGCCGAAGACCTGGCCCGAGGTGATGCAGTATTCGGCCAAGCTCAAGGCGGCCGGCAGCAGCTGCGCCTACACCACCGACTGGCAGAGCTGGGTGCACCTGGAAAGCTTCTCGGCCTGGCACAACACGCTGTTCGCGACCAAGAACAACGGCTTTGGCGGCACCGACGCGCGTCTGGTGTTCAACAGCCCGCTGCACGTGAAGCACATCACCAACCTGCAGGAAATGGTCAAGAAAGGCTATTTCAGCTACGGCGGCCGCAAGTCGGAGTCGCAGGCCAAGTTCTACAACGGCGAATGCGCGATGTTCACGGGCTCGTCGGCGTCGCTGGCAAACATTCGTAAAAACGCCAAGTTCCAGTTCGGCGTGTCGCAGCTCCCGTACTACGCGGACGTGCAGGGCGCCCCGCAGAACACGATCATCGGTGGCGCTTCGCTGTGGGTGATGGGCGGCAAGAAGGCCGAAGAATACAAGGGCGTAGCCAAGTTCTTCACGTTCCTGTCGCAGCCCGAGATCCAGTCCGACTGGCACCAGGCCACTGGCTATCTGCCGCTGACGATGGCTGCCTATGAGCTGACCAAGAAATCGGGTTATTACGACAAGAATCCGGGCGCCGATGTGTCGGTCGAGCAGATGGTCGTGAAGACCACCGACAAGTCGCGCGGCGTGCGCCTGGGCAATCTGGTGCAGATCCGCACGATCGTCGACGAGGAACTGGAATCCGTGTGGGCGGGCAAGAAGGAGCCAAAGGCGGCGCTGGACGCGGCCGTGGCACGCGGTAACGAACAGCTGGAACGCTTCCAGAAGACCGCGCGGGAATAACTCCGGCCGGTGCGGGACCCGAGCGGGCGGCGGCACAACCGTCGCCCGCTTGACGTTTGTTCAGTCGTTCAGTCGTTCAGTCTCAGGGCGGAATCCATCCCATGGAAAAACGCGTCGTATTCCGGTCGCCGTGGCTGCCGTATCTGCTGGTGCTGCCGCAGATCGTCATCACGCTGGTTTTCTTCTTCCTGCCGGCCGGGCAGGCGCTGTGGCAGTCGATGCTGCAGCAGGATGCCTTCGGCATCAATCTCGATTTCGTTGGCGCCGACAACTTTGTCACACTCTGGAACGATCCGAACTACATCGAATCGTTTCAGGTGACAGGCGTATTTGCCATCGGCGTGACCGTGGTGGGCCTGTCGGTGGCGCTGTTGCTGGCGTACTTTGCCGACCGCGTGGTGCGTGCCGCCACCGGTTACAAGACGCTGCTGATCTGGCCGTACGCCGTGGCGCCGGCCGTGGCGGGCGTGCTCTGGATGTTCATGTTCAACCCGACGCTGGGCGTGGTGTCATTCGCGCTGCGCAAGATCGGGGTGGACTGGAACTACCTGCTCGACAGCAACCAGGCGCTGGCCCTGGTGGTGCTGGCGGCCGCGTGGAAGCAGATCAGCTACAACTTCCTGTTCTTCCTGGCCGGGCTGCAGAGCATTCCCAGGTCGCTGATCGAGGCGGCGGCCATCGATGGCGCCGGGCCGTGGAAGCGTTTCTGGTCGATCGTGTTCCCGCTGCTGTCGCCAACGACGTTCTTCCTGCTGGTGATCAACGTGGTCTACGCGTTCTTCGACACGTTCGCGATCATCGATGCGGTGACGCACGGCGGCCCGTTCAATTCCACGAATACGCTCGTCTACAAGGTGTTCCACGATGGCTTCCGCGGCATGGACATCGGCGGCTCGGCCGCGCAGTCCGTGGTGCTGATGGTGATCGTGATCGCGTTGACCGTGGTGCAGTTCCGCTTTGTGGAACGCAAGGTCCAATACTGACAGGAGGATAGGCAATGGTAGAGCGTCGTCCTGTACTGGACTTCATTACCCACGTGGTGCTGATCCTGGGCATCGTCGTCGTGGCGTTTCCGGTGTACCTGACTTTCGTGGCGTCGACGCTGACGGCCGAACAGGTGCTGGACGCCCCGATGACGCTGATCCCGGGCGGCCACCTGATCGAAAACTATCGCACGGTGCTGTTCCAGGGCGTGGGCGAATCGGCGTCGCCGGTGTCCACGATGATGAAGAACAGCCTGATCATGGCGCTGGGCATTGCGCTGGGCAAGATCGCGATCTCGATCATCTCGGCCTTCGCGGTGGTCTATTTCCGCTTTCCGCTGCGCAAGGTGTTCTTCTGGATGATCTTCATCACGCTGATGCTGCCGGTGGAAGTGCGGATCCTGCCGACCTACAAGGTGGTGTCGGACCTGGGCCTGCTGGATAGCTACCTCGGGCTGACGATTCCGATCATCGCGTCGGCCACGGCCACGTTCCTGTTCCGCCAGTTCTTCCTGACCATTCCGGACGAACTGGCCGAGGCAGCCCGCATCGACGGCGCCGGCCCGCTGCGCTTCTTCTGGGATGTGGTGCTGCCGCTGTCGCGCACCAGCATCGCGGCGCTGTTCGTGATCCAGTTTATCTACGGGTGGAACCAGTACCTGTGGCCGCTGCTGATCACCACGCAGAAATCGATGACGCCCGTGGTGGTGGGCGTGACGCAGATGATCTCCCGCTCGGGCGATGCGGCCACCGACTGGAACCTGGTGATGGCCACGGTGATGCTGGCGATGATTCCGCCGGCCGTGGTGGTCGTGCTGATGCAACGCTGGTTCGTCAAGGGCCTGGTGGAAACGGAAAAATAAGGTCAGACCATGGCAAAGCTGTCTCTTCGCAACGTACAGAAGACCTACGCCGGCGGCACCCAGGTGGTGCATGGCATCGATATGGAAATCGCCGACGGCGAGTTCATCGTGATCGTCGGCCCGTCCGGCTGTGGCAAGTCCACGCTGCTGCGCATGGTGGCGGGGCTGGAAACGATCACCGGTGGCGAGGTGCATATCGGCGACAAGGTCGTGAACGACCTGGAACCGGCCGAGCGCGACATCGCGATGGTGTTCCAGAACTACGCGCTGTATCCGCATATGAGCGTCTACGACAACATGGCGTACGGGCTCAAGATCCGTGGCATGTCGAAGGCCGAGATCGAACAGCGCGTCAAGCACGCGGCCGGCATCCTGGAGCTGGCGCCGCTGCTGGAACGCAAGCCGCG
The DNA here is from genome assembly GCF_001652915.1 of Cupriavidus sp. D384. GTDB lineage: Bacteria > Pseudomonadota > Gammaproteobacteria > Burkholderiales > Burkholderiaceae > Cupriavidus. The sequence goes on along the minus strand of NZ_BBQI01000017.1, from coordinate 136,982 downwards.
CGCGCTGTCGGGCGGCCAGCGCCAGCGCGTGGCCATGGGCCGTGCCATCGTGCGCGAACCGGCCGTGTTCCTGTTCGACGAACCGCTGTCGAACCTCGATGCCAAGCTGCGCGTGCAGATGCGCCTGGAACTGAAGGACCTGCACCGCCGTCTGAAGACCACCAGCCTGTACGTGACCCATGACCAGGTGGAGGCCATGACGCTGGCCGACCGCATGATGGTGCTCAACGGCGGACGCGTCGAACAGATCGGCACGCCGCTGGAAGTGTATTCGCGCCCGGCCAGCACGTTCGTGGCCAGCTTCATTGGCTCGCCGCCGATGAACCTGGTGCCGGTGGCGCGCAATGGCGCGGGGCAGGGCGCCCAGGGCGGCGAGGCGCAGATGCGGGTCCTGCCGAAGGAAGGTCAGGCCGGCGCGGCCACGCTGGGCCATCTGCCGATGGGCCTGCACCTGCCGGAGCAGGCGCTGATGGGGCTGCGTCCCGAGCACATCGAGCCGTGCGCCACGCACGAGGCGATTGCCGAGGTAGACGTGCGCGTGGTGGAGGCGCTGGGCGCCGACTCGTTTGCCTACGGCACGCTGGGCGGCCAGCCAATCGTGGTGCGGCTGGACAGCCATATGCCCGTGCGCGCCGGCGACAAGCTGCCGATCACCGCATCGGCCGATCACCTGCACTTCTTCGACATGCAGCACGGCAAGCGGATCGAGGTCCTGGCATGAGCGATATCCGGACGAACTGGCCGTATCCGCGGCATATCGCGCACCGTGGTGCCGGCAAGCTGGCGCCCGAGAACACGCTGGCGGCCTTTCGTCATGGCGCGTCGTTCGGCTACCGGATGTTCGAGTTCGACGTGAAGCTGTCCGGCGACGGCAAGCCCGTGCTGATGCACGATGCCACGCTGGACCGCACGACCTCGGGCCGCGGGCGCGTCGACGCGCTGACGCTTGGCGAGATCGCCTTGCTGGACGCCGGCACCTGGCACAGCCCGGCATTCGCCGGCGAGCCGGTGCCGACGCTGGCGGCCATCGCCCGCTATACGCAGGCCAACGGCTTCCTGGTCAATATCGAGATCAAGCCGGTACCGGGTGCCGAATACCGCACTGGCGCAGCCGTGGCTTTTGACGCACTTTCATTGTGGGAGGGTGCGGCCGTGCCGCCGCTGCTGTCGTCGTTTTCCGAGGTCGCGCTCGAAGCGGCGCGGCTCGCCGCGCCGAACCTGCCGCGCGCCTTGCTGCTGGACAAGCTTCCGCCCGACTGGCTCGACCGCCTGCGGCGCCTGGATTGCGTGGCGCTGGACTCGAATCATCGCGAACTCGACGCCAGGGTCATTGCCGACGCCCATGCTGCGGGCTTCAAGGTGCTGTGCTACACGGTCAACGACCCGTCGCGGGCGCAGGACCTGCTGTCCTGGGGGCTCGATGGCCTGATTACCGATGCGGTCGACCAGATCGAACCGCAGTCATAGCAGCCGTAGCGTTCCTGGACAAACTGTCTCGATTTTGCATCACGAAAAGTCCCCACTGTCTGGGGGATTACATGCTATGCTCTGCGAGTGAAGACTTAGGTCCTTCCCGCACAACTTGCCCTTTCGGGTCAGGCGGCGAGACCGGGACAGACGGCACCCCCGGGTGCCGTTCGTTCAAGGTGGTAACCGCAGGACCCCCAAGAGTTGTTTGCAATCCGCTAACCGGTCAGGCCGTGTCGCGGAAGGTTGATGAACCCGCTTAACTCCGGCATACCCGGAGAATAGTGAGCGCCCCATGATGCAGCAGTATCAAAGCAATTCGTACCTCTTCGGCGGCAACGCCCCCTATGTGGAAGAGCTGTACGAGGCCTATCTCCAGAATCCCAGCTCGGTTCCCGACAACTGGCGCGCGTATTTCGACGCGATGCAGAATGTCCCGGCTGTGGACGGTTCCAACGCCCGCGATATCCCCCACGCCCCGATCGTCGCCTCGTTCGCCGAGCGCGCCAAGGCTGGCCCCATCAAGACCATTGTTGCCTCGGCCGATTCCGACATGGGCCGCAAGCGCGTCGCTGCCACGCAGCTGATCGCCGCATACCGCAACATCGGTTCGCACTGGGCCGACCTCGATCCGCTCAAGCGTCAGGAGCGTCCGCCCCTGCCTGACCTGGATCCGGCGTTCTACGGTTTCTCCGAGGCCGACCTCGACATCGTCTTCAATGCCAGCAACACGTATTTCGGCAAGGAGTCGATGAGCCTGCGCGAGCTGCTCAACAACCTCCGTGAGACGTACTGCGGCACCATCGGCGCCGAGTTCATGTACGTGAGCGACCAGGCGCAGAAGCGCTGGTGGCAGGAACGCCTGGAAACCACGCGTTCCAAGCCCGTGTTCACGCTGGAGAAGAAGAAGCACATCCTCGACCGCCTGACCGCGGCCGAAGGCCTGGAGCGCTTCCTCCACACCAAGTATGTCGGCCAGAAGCGCTTCTCGCTGGAAGGCGGCGAAAGCTTCATCGCCGCGATGGACGAACTGATCCAGCACGCCGGTTCCAAGGGCGTGCAGGAAATCGTGATCGGCATGGCCCACCGTGGCCGTCTGAACGTGCTGGTCAACACGCTGGGCAAGATGCCCGCCGACCTGTTCGCCGAATTCGAAGGCAAGCACGTCGACGACCTGCCGGCCGGTGACGTGAAGTACCACAAGGGCTTCTCGAGCGATGTCTCGACCGAAGGCGGCCCGGTTCACCTGTCGCTCGCGTTCAACCCGTCGCACCTGGAAATCGTCAACCCGGTGGTGGAAGGCTCGTCGAAGGCGCGCCAGGAACGCCGTGGCGACGCGGGCCACAAGGAAGTGCTGCCGGTGCAGGTGCACGGCGACGCGGCCTTTGCCGGCCAGGGCGTGGTGATGGAAACGCTGAACCTCGCGCAGACCCGCGGCTACGGCACGGGCGGCACGATGCACATCGTCATCAACAACCAGATCGGCTTCACCACCTCGGACCCGCGCGATGCGCGTTCGACGCTGTATTGCACGGACGTGGTCAAGATGATCGAGGCCCCGGTGCTGCACGTGAACGGCGACGATCCCGAAGCCGTGGTGTACGCCATGCAACTGGCCGTTGACTTCCGCATGGAATTCAACAAGGACGTCGTGGTCGACATCATCTGCTTCCGCAAGCTGGGTCACAACGAGCAGGACACTCCTGCCATGACGCAGCCGCTGATGTACAAGAAGATCGGCCAGCACGCGGGTACGCGCAAGCTGTACGCCGACAAGCTGGTGGCCCAGAACCTGACCGCCGGCGAGTTCGGCGACGAGCTGGTCAAGGGCTATCGTGCCGCCATGGACGCCGGCAAGCACACGGTCGACCCGGTCCTGTCGAACTTCAAGAACAAGTTCGCCGTGGACTGGATGCCGTTCCTGAACCGCAAGTGGACCGATGCCGCCGACACCGCCGTTCCGATGACGGAACTGAAGCGTCTGGCCGAGCGCATCACCACGATTCCGGAACAGCTCAAGCTGCACCCGCTGGTGGACAAGGTCATCAAGGACCGTTCCAACATGGGCAAGGGCGAGCAGATGCTGGACTGGGGCATGGGTGAACACCTGGCCTTCGCCTCGCTGGTCGCTTCGGGCTACCCGGTGCGTATCACCGGCCAGGATGCCGGCCGCGGTACGTTCACGCACCGTCACGCCGTGCTGCATGACCAGGGCCGCGAGCGCTGGGATGCCGGCTCGTACGTGCCGCTGCAGAACGTGTCGGACAACCAGGCACCGTTCACGGTGATCGACTCGGTGCTGTCGGAAGAGGCCGTGCTCGGCTTCGAATACGGCTACTCGACCGCCGAACCGAACGCGCTGGTGATCTGGGAAGCCCAGTTCGGCGACTTCGTCAACGGCGCCCAGGTGGTGATCGACCAGTTCATCTCGTCGGGCGAAGTGAAGTGGGGCCGCGCCTCGGGCCTGACGATGATGCTGCCGCACGGCTACGAAGGCCAGGGTCCGGAACACAGCTCGGCCCGTATCGAGCGTTTCCTGCAGCTCTGCGCAGACCACAACATGCAAGTGGTTCAGCCGACCACGCCGGCCCAGATCTTCCACCTGCTGCGTCGCCAGATGATCCGTCTGTTCCGCAAGCCGCTGGTGATCATGACGCCGAAGTCGCTGCTGCGCAGCAAGGACGCCGTGTCGCCGCTGTCCGATCTGGCCAAGGGCCATTTCGAGACCGTGATCCCCGATCACGAGGAACTGAACGCCAGCAAGGTCAAGCGCGTGATCATGTGCTCGGGCAAGGTCTACTACGACCTGGTCAACACCCGCAAGGAACGCGAGGCGGGCGACACCGCGATCATCCGTCTGGAACAGCTGTACCCGTTCCCGCACAAGGCCGTTGCCGCAGAACTCAAGAAGTACCCCGGCGCGACCGAAATCGTGTGGTGCCAGGACGAGCCGCAGAACCAGGGTGCCTGGTTCTTCGTCCAGCACTACATCATGGAAAACATGACGGAAGGCCAGAAGCTCGGTTATGCCGGTCGTCCCGCCTCGGCTTCGCCGGCGGTGGGCTACTACGCAAAGCACAACGAGCAACAGAAGGCGCTGCTGGAAGCCGCGTTCTCCAAGCTCAAGGGCTTTGTTCTGACCAAGTAATTCGTTGGTACCCCGCGGCGGCGCACAGGGATGCGCGCTGCGGGACTGCCTGCCTGAAACGAAACACATCGCATACATCGAGGATTTAACAAACCATGGCTATTGTTGACGTCAAGGTTCCGCAACTGTCTGAATCGGTCGCCGAAGCGACCATGCTGAACTGGAAGAAGAAGCCGGGCGAAGCCGTTGCTCAGGACGAAATCCTGATCGAAATCGAAACGGACAAGGTTGTGCTGGAAGTGCCGGCCCCGTCGGCTGGCGTGCTGTCGCAGATCGTCAAGAACGACGGCGACACCGTTGTGGCCGATGAAATCATCGCCAAGATCGACACGGAAGCCACCGCTGGCGCCGCCGCTCCGGCTGCTGCCGCCCCGGCTCCTGCAGCTGCCGCTCCGGCCGCTGCCCCGGCCGCCGCTCCCGCTGCTGCTGGCGCCATCGCCATGCCGTCGGCTGCCAAGCTGATGGCCGAAGGCGGCCTGTCGGCCTCGCAAGTTGCCGGCACCGGCAAGGACGGCCGCATCACCAAGGGCGACGTGCTGGCCGCTGGTTCGGCCCCGGCACCGGCCGCCAAGGCTGCTCCGGCTCCGGCCGCTGCCAAGCCGGCCCTGCCGCAAGTGTCGGCCCAGGTCGACTTCGCCGCGCTGGGCGACCGCCCGGAAGAGCGCGTGCCGATGAGCCGCCTGCGCGCCCGTATCGCCGAGCGCCTGGTGCAGTCGCAATCGACCAACGCCATCCTGACCACGTTCAACGAAGTGAACATGAAGCCGGTCATGGATCTGCGTAACAAGTACAAGGATCGCTTCGAGAAGGAACACGGCGTGAAGCTGGGCTTCATGTCGTTCTTCGTGAAGGCCGCCGTCCACGCGCTGAAGAAGTACCCGATCATCAACGCTTCGGTTGACGGCAACGACATCGTCTACCACGGCTACTTCGACATCGGTATCGCCGTTGGCTCGCCGCGTGGCCTGGTGGTGCCGATCCTGCGCAACGCCGACCAGATGAGCCTGGCCGACATCGAGAAGAAGATTGCCGAGTTCGGTGCCAAGGCCCGTGACGGCAAGCTGTCGCTGGAAGACCTGACCGGCGGTACGTTCTCGATCTCGAACGGCGGTACGTTCGGTTCGATGCTGTCGACCCCGATTATCAACCCGCCGCAATCGGCCATCCTGGGCGTTCACGCCACCAAGGACCGCGCCGTGGTGGAAGACGGTCAGATCGTGATCCGTCCGATGAACTACCTGGCCATGTCCTATGACCACCGTATCATCGACGGCCGCGAAGCCGTGCTGGGTCTGGTGGCCATGAAGGAAGCGCTGGAAGATCCGGCCCGCCTGCTGCTGGACCTGTAATCGGTCCTGTCCCCAGACAGACACTCCGTCTTTCGTTTGTCGTCGTCCCCGCACTCCGGTGCGGGGACCCGGCGAGCGCATCGCCCGCGCGATGCCGCCGGATGCCTGCCACATTGGCGCGGGCATGACGTGCCAAAGAGATATTTCCCATGAGCAAACAATTCGACGTGCTGGTGATCGGCGCCGGCCCCGGCGGCTACATCGCCGCCATTCGTGCTGCCCAGCTGGGCCTGAACGTGGCTTGCCTGGAAGGCAACGCCTATGACGATCCCAAGGGCGAAGCCCGTCTGGGCGGCACCTGCCTGAACGTGGGTTGCATTCCGTCCAAGGCGCTGCTGGCTTCCTCGGAAGAGTTCGAGAACGCCTCGCATCACCTGGCTGACCACGGCATTACCGTGGGCGACATCAAGGTCGACGTGGCCAAGATGCTCAAGCGCAAGGACGACATCGTCGGCAAGATGACCAAGGGCATCGAGTTCCTGTTCCGCAAGAACAAGATCACGCTGGTCAAGGGCTACGGCAAGTTCGCCGGCAAGGCAGCCGAAGGCTTCCAGGTCGAAGTGAACGGCGAAACGCTGACCGCCAAGCAGGTCATCATCGCCACGGGCTCGAAGGCCCGTCACCTGCCCGGTATCACTGTCGACAACAAGCTGATCAGCGACAACGAAGGCGCGCTGAAGTTTGAGTCGGTGCCGAAGAAGCTGGGCGTGATCGGCGCCGGCGTGATCGGTCTGGAACTGGGTTCGGTATGGCGCCGTCTGGGCGCCGACGTGACCGTGCTGGAAGCGCTGCCCGCATTCCTGGGCGCTGCCGACGAAGGCGTGGCCAAGGAAGCCCAGAAGCTGCTGACCAAGCAAGGCCTGAAGTTCAACCTGAGCGTCAAGGTCAATGAAGTCAAGACCGGCAAGGACAACGTCACCGTTGCCTACACCGACAAGGACGGCAAGGACCAGACGCTGGAAGTGGATCGCCTGATCGTGTCGGTCGGCCGCGTGCCGAACACCGACAACCTGGGCCTGGAGGCCGTTGGCCTGGGCGTGGATCAGCGTGGCTTCATCGAGGTTGACGACCACTGCCAGACCAAGGTGCCGGGCATCTGGGCAATCGGCGACGTGGTGCGTGGCCCGATGCTGGCGCACAAGGCCGAAGACGAAGGCGTGGCCGTGGCCGAGCGCATCGTCGGCCAGAAGCCGCACATCGACTTCAACACGGTTCCCTGGGTCATCTACACGTTCCCGGAAATCGCGTGGGTCGGCAAGACCGAGCAGCAGCTCAAGGCCGAAGGCCGCGAGTACAAGTCGGGCCAGTTCCCGTTCATGGCCAACGGCCGTGCGCTGGGCATGGGTGCTTCGGATGGCTTCGTGAAGATGCTGGCCGATGCCAAGACCGACGAGATCCTGGGTGTGCACATCGTGGCAGCCAATGCTTCGGACCTGATCGCCGAAGCCGTGGTGGCCATGGAGTTCAAGGCGGCAAGCGAAGACATCGGTCGCGTCTGCCACCCGCACCCGTCGATGTCGGAAGTCATGCGCGAAGCCGCGCTGGCCGTCGACAAGCGTCAGCTGAACATGTAATACCCGTTCACCTCCTGGTGAGCACCGGCGCGCCGCGATTCCTGCGGCGCGCCGTTTTCGCTTGAAGCACCCCGGTATTTCCCAGGCCCCGACATGAACGTCACCGAGTTTTACGAACACGAACTCAAGCAGCGCGGCTATCAGTCCGACGAGGCGCAACTGCGCGCCGTGGCGCGGCTGCAGCAGTGCTACGACGAGTGGGTGGCGTACAAGAGCCGCCGCAACAACGCGCTGAAGAAGCTGTTGGTGCACCCGGATGTGCCCAAGGGCGTATACCTGTGGGGCGGGGTGGGGCGCGGCAAGTCGTTCCTGATGGACAGCTTCTATTCCTGCGTGCCCGTGGTGCGCAAGACCCGGCTGCATTTCCATGAATTCATGCGCGAGGTGCATCGCGAGCTTGAGGAGCTGCGGGGCCGTCCCGACCCGCTCGACGAACTCGCCAGGCGCATCGCGCGCCGCTTTCGCCTGATCTGCTTCGACGAGTTCCACGTCAGCGACGTGGCCGACGCGATGATCCTGCACCGCCTGCTGCAACAGCTGTTCGACAACGGCGTGCAGTTCGTGATGACGTCGAACTATCGTCCTGACCTGCTGTACCCGGACGGCCTGCATCGCGACCGCGTGTTGCCGGCCATCCAGCTGCTGCAGACGAAACTGGACGTGCTGAACGTCGACGCCGGTATCGACTACCGGAAGCGGGCGCTGGAGCAGGTGCAGGCGTACCACACGCCGCTGGGCCGCGAGGCAAGCGCCGCGCTGCGCGATGCGTTCGTGTCGATTGCCGGTACTGCCGACGAATCGCCGATTCTCCATATCGAGCATCGCGAGATCAAGGCGCTGCGCAAGGCCAACGGTGTGGTCTGGTTCGATTTCGCCACCCTGTGCGGCGGACCACGTTCGCAGAACGACTATCTGGAAATTGCCTCGCAATTCCACACGGTGATCCTCTCGGACGTGCCAAAGATGACGCCGCGCATGTCGTCGGAGGCGCGCCGTTTCACCTGGCTGATCGACGTGTTCTACGACCACAAGGTCAAGCTGCTGATTTCTGCCGAGGTGCCGGCCGACGAGCTGTATACCGAAGGGCAGATGGCTAACGAGTTTCACCGCACCGTGTCGCGCATCATCGAGATGCAGTCGCGCGAGTACCTGGAATCGGAACGCCGGGTGATGGACACCTCCCTGACCTGATCAGCCTGAAATCGAGGCGCCCTGCAAGCCACCGTTGTTTGCCGGACACCTGCAAGGGCCGATTCTGAGGTCGTTCCCCCAAGTTTGATTTGTATCAAGGAAGGGCGCGCGCAAGGTACCTAGTATCCACTGGGTAATAAAAGCGCGCCATGCCGTCTCCAACTACCGCCCCCCTCGCGCCAAGTCTGGCATCTGCCAGTGCATCTGCCAGTGCATTTGCCGACCCCTCCGACGCCCCTTCTGCCGGGCGGGCATTGGCGTCTTCGCCAGCTTCCTCCGCGCTTTCTTCCACGCTTCCTCCCGTTTCATCCACCGATTGCTTCCATTGCGGGCAGCCACTGAAGGCCGCCGCGCCGTTTGTCGCCCAGATCGACGGCCAGTCACGCACTTTTTGCTGCGGCGGCTGCCAGACCCTGGCGCAGACGCTGCACGCCGCCGGCTTCGGGCATCTCTACGGCGATGTCACACGCTTTGCGCGTCCGATCGACGCTGAAGCCCGGCGCGAAGCCGAGCCGGTCTGGGCTGCCTATGACACCCCGGAATTGCGCAGCCAGTTCGTGCGTCCGGCCGGCGACGGCCGCTCCGAGGTGACGCTGGCGCCGGAAAACATCCGTTGTGCCGCCTGCGCGTGGTTGATCGAGCAGCATCTGGGGCAGTTGGAAGGGGTGGAGTCGGTGGTTGCCAATGTGGCGACGCGCCGCGTGATCGTGCGTTGGCGCGATGCCTCGCAAGGCGTTGCCGACCTGTTGTCCAGCCTGGCCGATATCGGTTACGCGGCATGGCCGTTCGAAGTGTCGCGCTCCGACCAGCAGGATCGCCGCGAACGCCGCAGCCTGCTGATGCGGATGGCCGTGGCGATGCTCGGCATGATGCAGGTGATGATGTACGCGTGGCCGCTCTATACGCACGAAGCCACGATCGATCCCGGCCAGCTGCAGCTCATGCGCTGGGCCAGCTTTGCCTTGACCGTTCCGGTCGTTCTCTATTCCGCCTGGCCGATCTTTGCCGGCGCCTGGCGGTCCCTGCGGCACCGCCACATGGGCATGGACGTGCCGGTCGCCATTGGCGTGGCGGCAGGCTTCCTGGCCAGTGCCGTCGCCACCGCGCGCGGCGTGGGCGAGGTGTATTTCGATTCCGTGACGATGTTCGTCGCGTTCCTGTTGCTGGCGCGCTACCTGGAACTGCGGGTGCGCCAGGCATCGCGCAGCGGCGCGGAAATGCTGGCGCGGCAGCTGCCGGCCACCTGCGAGCGGCTGGCACAGGCCGGTGGCGCGGGCGAGCGTATCCCGGTTGCCCGACTGCAGCCGGGCGACCGCATCCGGGTCAAGGCCGGCGAGATCGTGCCCGCGGACGGCGTGGTGCTGGCCGGCGCGAGCGAACTCGATGAATCGATGCTGACGGGCGAGGCGCGCCCGGTAAAGCGCGCGGTGGGCGACACCGTGTTGGCGGGCTGTTTCAACGCGGCCAGTCCGCTTGAAGTCCGTATCGACCGTATCGGTGCGCAGACGCGGCTGGCGGAGATCGTGGCGGTACTCGATCGCGCGCTGGCGGACAAGCCCCGGCTGGCGCAAGTGGCCGATCGCGTCGCCGGCTGGTTCGTCGGCACCCTGCTGGTCATGGCGGTGGTGACCGGGGCGGTCTGGGCGGTATGGATCGATCCGTCGCGTGCGCTGCTGGTGACGGTGGCGGTGCTGGTGGTGAGTTGTCCGTGTGCGCTGTCGCTGGCCACGCCGGCCGCGCTGGCGGCGGCGGGCGCCGCGTTGTCGCGGCGCGGCATGTTGCTGACGCGTGCACATGCGCTCGAAGCCCTGGCGCGTGTCACCGACGTGGTGCTCGACAAGACGGGCACGCTGACGGAAGGGTGCTTTGCCCTGGTCTCCACACAGACATTCGGCGCGGCCGATGCGCAGGCCTGCCGACGGCTGGCGGCCGCCATGGAACGCGGCGGCGAGCATCCGATCGCCCGGGCGTTGACGGAAGCCTGTGACGACGCCGGCATGGGTCATCCCACGGTAAGCGACCTGCGCAATGTACCGGGGCAAGGACTCGAAGCCCTGGTGGATGGTCGTCGGCTTCGCCTTGGGCGCCGCGAATACGTGGCTGCCTTGTCATCCGGGACAGAACCCGATGCACGGGGGCACGAGCGCCACCCGGGCGCCACGGAAGTCTGGCTGGGGGACGACACAGGCCTGCTTGCTTGTTTCCAGCTGGCCGATGTCGAGCGTGCCCAGACCCGCGCGCTGCTGCGCGCACTTGGCGCGCAGGGTGTGCGCTGCCATCTGGTGTCGGGCGACAGCGCGGCAGCCGTGCGCTGGTGGGCGGATCGTTTCGGCATGGATACGGCGCACGGCGCCGTGACGCCCGAAGGCAAGCGCGAGTACGTGGCCGCATTGCAGCAGCGTGGCGCAGTGGTGCTGGCGGTGGGCGATGGCATCAACGACGCCCCGGTACTGGCACAGGCGCAGGTGTCGATCGCCATCGGCAGCGGGGCGCCGCTGGCGCAGGCGGGAGCCGATGCGGTACTGACGCACGGCGGCGTCGCAGAGATTGCAACTGCCATCGGCGCCGCGCGCCGCGCCCGCCGCGTGGTGCGGCAGAACCTGGGGTGGGCCTTTGCCTACAACGTGATTGCCATCCCGCTGGCCGCAACGGGCCATGTCACGGCCTGGATGGCAGGCATAGGCATGTCGGTGTCATCGCTGCTGGTGGTGGCTAACGCGTGGCGGCTGCTGCGCGTCAAGGCCGCGGCGCCGGAAGCGCGGGAAGGGGAGTCCTGATGGAAACGCTATATCTGCTGGTGCCGATGAGCCTGGTGCTGGTGGCATTGATCGCAGGGGTCTTGTGGTGGGCGTTGCATGCGGGTCAGTACGACGACCTGGATCGGCCCGCGCAAGCCATCCTGCTTGATAACGACAAGCCGCAGGGGCCCGAGCGCGCCCGATAGGGCGAAGCGGGCAGGTGCGTGCAGGTGCAGGACCGGTGCACAGACATTACCCGGCGAAAACAGTTCGTGTGTGGTGCGCAAGGATTGATTGAAGTCAACGCGACGACCGCGCTGTTTTTCTAAAGTCACACAGTCAATAGGTTTATTCTTACTTAGCTTGGGGGTCTGAATGGCTGTCACCACCGCGTCTCCACGCGTCGACACCTTCAACTACGGTGTAGTGCGGCAGTTTGCCGTCATGACCGTTGTCTGGGGCATTGTCGGCATGGCCGTAGGCGTTCTGCTTGCGGCGCAACTGATCTGGCCGGATCTGAATTTCAACACGCCGTGGCTGTCGTTCGGCCGACTGCGTCCGCTGCACACCAACGCGGTGATCTTCGCGTTTGGCGGCAGCGCGCTGTTCGCCACGTCGTACTACGTGGTGCAGCGCACCTGCCAGGCGCGCCTGTTCTGCGGGCCGCTCGCGGCGTTCACGTTCTGGGGCTGGCAAATCGTCATCGTGGCTGCCGCGATCACGCTGCCGATGGGCATCACGAGCTCGAAGGAGTATGCCGAGCTCGAATGGCCGATCGACATCCTGATCACGCTGGTCTGGGTGGCCTACGCCATCGTCTTTTTCGGCACGATTGTCAAGCGCAAGACCCGGCACATCTACGTTGCCAACTGGTTTTTCGGCGCTTACATCCTGACCATCGCCATCCTGCATATCGTCAACAACATCGAGATGCCGGCATCGATGTGGAAGTCGTATTCCGCCTATGCGGGCGTGCAGGACGCCATGATCCAGTGGTGGTACGGCCATAACGCGGTGGGCTTCTTCCTGACCACCAGCTTCCTGGGGATGATGTACTACTTCATTCCGAAGCAGGCCGAGCGTCCGATCTATTCCTACCGGCTGTCGATCGTCCACTTCTGGGCGCTGAACTTCACCTACATGTGGGCCGGTCCCCACCATCTGCAATACACCGCGCTGCCTGACTGGGCGCAGTCGCTGGGCATGGTGTTCTCGCTGATCCTGCTCGCGCCGTCGTGGGGCGGCATGATCAACGGCATCATGACCATGTCGGGTGCGTGGCACAAGCTGCGTACCGATCCGATCCTCAAGTTCCTGGTGGTGGCGCTGTCGTTCTACGGCATGGCTACCTTCGAGGGATCGATGATGTCGATCAAGACCGTGAATGCGCTGTCGCACTACACGGACTGGACGATCGGCCACGTACATTCTGGCGCGCTCGGCTGGGTCGCGATGATCTCGATCGGCTCGCTGTACTACCTCATCCCGCGCCTGTTCGGTGAAAAGCAGATGTACAGCACGCGCCTGATCGAGCTGCACTTCTGGGTCGCCACGATCGGCGTGGTGCTCTATATCGCCTCGATGTGGATCGCCGGTGTGATGGAAGGCCTGATGTGGCGTGCCACGCAGCCGGACGGCACGCTGACGTACGCGTTCGTGGAAGCGGTCAAGGCCAAGTATCCGTTCTACCTGATCCGTCTGGCGGGTGGCCTGTGCTTCCTGGGCGGCATGTTCATCATGGCCTACAACGTGTTCCGCACCATCGCCGGCAAGCCGACCGTGGATGCGCCGATTCCGGCCAGCCTGCCGGCTTCCGCCCACTGACACGCCGAGGACGCAAACAATGTCTCAGAATCAAGGATTTTTCAGGCACGAGACGCTGGAAAAGAACGTCGGCTGGCTGATCATCGCTACCATCATCGTGGTCAGCATTGCCGGCCTGGTGCAGATCGTGCCGCTGTTCTTCCAGCACTCCACCACCCAGCCCGATCCGGGCATCACGCCGTACTCGCCGCTGCGGCTGATGGGGCGAGATATCTATATCCGTGAAGGCTGCGTGGGGTGCCACTCGCAACAGGTGCGCACGCTGCAGGCCGAAACCGAGCGCTATGGCCATTTCTCCACGGCTGGCGAGTCGGTGTACGACCACCCGTTCCTGTGGGGCTCCAAGCGTACGGGTCCCGATCTGGCTCGCGTGGGCGGCCGCTATTCCGACGACTGGCAGCGCATCCATCTGCGCAATCCGCGTGACGTGGTGCCCGAATCGGTGATGCCGTCGTATCCGTGGCTCGAGAAAACGCCGCTGCCGACCGACTCGGTCCAGGACCGCATGCGCGCGCTGAAGCGCCTGGGCGTGCCCTATACCGACGCCGAGATTGCGGGTGCACCGGAAGAACTGGTGGGCAAGACCGAGGAGGACGCCATGGTCGCGTACCTGCAGGGTCTGGGCCTGAACCGTCGCAACGTCCGCCTGGACACGGCCCCAGCGCCTGCCGCTGCGGCACCTGCGGCCGAGAGCGCCGCACCCGCGAAGGAGTAACGCCATGGTCATCGTGACTTCCATCGCCACTGTCCTGTCGCTGCTGACGTTCCTGGCGATCTGCTGGTGGGCCTGGTCGGCGGGCCGCAAGGCGGCCAACGAGGAATCGGCGATGCTGCCGTTTGCCTTGCCGGACGAACATAACAATCCAAGCCGGAACTAGTAACCATGAGCGATTTCATTTCCGATTTCTGGGGCTACTACATCGCGGCCATCGCGCTCATTGGTATCGCGTGGTGCGTGTGGCTGCTGTTTTCACAACGGAAGATGCCGAAGGGCATCAGCACCACCGACGACACCGGGCATGTCTGGGATGACGACCTGCGCGAGCTGAACAATCCGCTGCCGCGCTGGTGGATGTGGATGTTCCTGCTGGCCTGCGTGTTCAGCGTGGGTTACCTGGTGCTCTATCCGGGCCTTGGCACATACGCCGGCGTGCTGAAGTTCTCGACACAGGGCGAACTTGCCGCGCATCGGGAAGCCGCCGAGAAGATGCAGCACGAGATCTATGCCAAGTACCTGAAGATGGACGTCAAGCAGGTGTCGGCGGACCCCGATGCACGTGAGATCGGCCAGCGCCTGTTCCTGAACTATTGTGCCCAGTGCCATGGCTCGGACGCCCGCGGCAGCCGCGGCTTCCCGAACTTGACCGACAACGACTGGCTCTATGGCGGGGACCCCGAAACGATCCAGCAGACGATCACGAAGGGGCGTAACGGCGTGATGCCGCCGTTTGGTGGCACGATCGATGCCAAGCTGGCCGGCGATACGGCGCAGTATGTGCGGTCGCTGTCGGGGCTCACATACGATCCGATCCGGGCGTCGCGCGGCGAAAGCACGTTCAAGTCGACCTGCGCGGCATGCCATGGCGCAAGCGGCAAGGGCAACCAGGCGCTTGGCGCGCCGAACCTGTCCGACAACGTCTGGCTGTACGGCAGTTCGGAAGGCGTGATCGTCGAGGCCATCCTGAAGGGGCACAACGGCCATATGCCGGCCCATGAGGAAATCCTGACGCCCGAGCGCATCCGTATGCTGACCGCGTACGTATGGGGTCTGTCGAACACCAGCACGAATGCCGCACCTACAGGGCAATGACAAACCGCTCTCCGGTCCGGGCGGCACGCCGTCCGGCCGGGAGCATGAGGGCTGAACAATGAGCGCGCCCCTGGAATCTCCCCCCACTACCCGCGAATCAAGCGAGGCCGCCTGGCGGCCCGCACCCCCACCCAAGCCGGCGGCCGACGCCACCGAGGAGGCGCTTTACGAAGTACGGCGCAAGATCTACCCGCGCTCGGTCACGGGTGCCTTCTCTAGCTGGCGGGTCTGGCTGGTCATCCTCACGCAACTGGTCTACTACGGTACCCCGTGGCTGCAATGGAACGACCGTCAGGCCGTGCTGTTCGATCTCGGTGCCCGCAAGTTCTATATCTTCGGACTGGTGCTGTGGCCCCAGGACGTCATCTACCTGGCGGTGCTGCTGGTCATCTCGGCGCTGGCGCTGTTCCTGTTCACGGCCATCGCAGGACGGCTGTTTTGCGGCTAC
The DNA here is from genome assembly GCF_001652915.1 of Cupriavidus sp. D384. GTDB lineage: Bacteria > Pseudomonadota > Gammaproteobacteria > Burkholderiales > Burkholderiaceae > Cupriavidus. The sequence goes on along the minus strand of NZ_BBQI01000017.1, from coordinate 121,433 downwards.
GCGTGTCCACAGACGGTCTACACCGAGATCTTCATGTGGATCGAGCGTCGTGTCGAAGGCGATCGCATTGCCCGCATCCGGCTGGACGGCGATCCCTGGAGCCTGCGCAAGATTCGTATCAAGGCGACCAAGCACTCGCTGTGGATCCTGATCGCGCTGTGGACGGGCTTTACGTTCATCGGCTACTTCGCTCCGATCCGTGAACTGGGCGGCGAGGTCCTGCACTGGACGCTGGGCCCATGGCAGGCGTTCTGGATGCTGTTCTATGCGTTTGCCACGTGGGGCAACGCCGGGTTCATGCGCGAGCAGGTGTGCAAATACATGTGCCCGTATGCGCGCTTCCAGAGCGTGATGGTGGATCGCGATACCTATGTCGTGACCTACGATGTGGGCCGTGGCGAACCGCGCGGCAGCCGGTCGCGCAAGGTCGATCACCACGCGGCTGGCCTGGGCGATTGCGTGAACTGCAGCATCTGCGTGCAGGTATGCCCGACTGGCATCGATATCCGTGACGGGCTGCAGTACGAGTGCATCGGCTGCGGCGCGTGTATCGATGCCTGCGACCAGGTCATGGACAAGATGGAGTATCCGCGCGGGCTGATCCGGTACACATCGGAAAACGCGATGCGCAAGAAGCTGACGGCATCGGATGCCCGCAAGCGCCTGCTGCGTCCGCGCACGATTGTCTACACGGCCATCTGGCTGGCGCTGACGGCTGGCTTTGTTGCATCCCTGGCCATGCGTACGCCGCTCAAGGTCGACATCATCCGTGATCGTGGCGCGCTGGGGCGCGAAGTGGAAGGCCGCTGGATCGAGAACGTGTACCGGCTGCAGCTGATCAATGCGACCGAGGCACCAATGAAGTTCCATGTGCAGGCACAGAGCGACGAACTGAAGGGCCTGATCGTGGAGTACGACCACGGCGCGGAATCGCTGTCGCCCACCTCGAACCGCCTGTTGCCTATCCGCATTCGCGTCCCGATCGACGATGCGAAGCAGGGCACGCACAAGATCGAGGTGACGGTCACCGCCGAGACCGAAGCCGAGCGCAAGGTGGATATCCGGCAAAGCACGAGTTTTATCGTTCCTCGCGATCTGTGATGCTGTCACCGATGGTGAGCCGGGACGAATGCCAATAGGAGAGCGCAATGACCCAACACCCCGCAAAGCCCTGGTACAGGGAACCATGGCCCTGGATTCTGATGAGTGGTCCGCTGCTGGCGATGGTCGGTTGCGGTATCACGATCTGGCTGGCGAACACCCATGCCGATGTGCCGGTGACCGACGCCACCCGCCATGGACTGGTCGTCGAGAAGGCCAGCGCCGATCGCGCTGAACAGACTGCGAGGCGCCCATGAGACTGCGCTGGCTGATGTGGGTGCTATGGCCGGCGTTTCTGATGGGTGGTGCGGCTACGGCGGTGGTGTTCTCGGTGGTAGATCCCGGAGATCTGAATTTCTTCGGGCACCCGGTCGAAGCGTCACGGCAGGCGATCTACACCGTGGGGTTTCTGGTGGCGTGGCTGTTCTGCGCGTTGTCCAGCGGCCTCACGCTGTACACGATGCCGGTGAAGCTCAGCGACACCGATGAACTCGAGTAGGCAATGCAGAACTTGCACTGCAAAAGACAAAGGCCGCGCCGGAAATTTTCCGGCGCGGCCTTTGTCGTGATGTCCCGTACGGGGTCGGCCTGCCTTAGCAGGACCGGCTGTACACCTGCTTGATACCTGCCATATCAACAAGCTTCACATGTCGCTGACGAATCTGAATCAGGCCTGCTTCGGCAAAGCGCGAGAACAGGCGGCTGACGGTCTCGAGCTTCAGGCCCAGGTAGCTGCCGATTTCTTCGCGACTCATGCGCAGAACGAACTCGGTGGACGAATAACCGCGTGCCGAAAGGCGCTCGGACATGTTCACGAGAAAAGCGGCCAGGCGTTCTTCGGCGCGCATCGAGCCCAGCGTGATCAGCATGACCTGGTCCTGCGAAATTTCCTTGCTCATCAGGCGCAGAAACTGGCCTTGCAGGGAGGGCAGGGTGCTCGAGAGCGATTGCAGGTCGTCATAGCGCACGACGCAGACTTCGGTGTCTTCCAGCGCAGTGGCGTCGGAAGCGTGCTGCATCTCGCTGAGGCCGTCGAGGCCAATGACTTCACCGGGCAGGTGAAAGCCCGTGATCTGGGTGCGCCCGTCTTCCATGGTGACGTGCGTCTTCAGTGTGCCGAAGCGAATGGCGTACACCGCGTTGAGCGGCTCGCCCATGCGGTAAAGCGTTTCGCCCTTGTGGACACGCACGCGTTCCTGCACGAGCGTGTCCATCTTCGCCAGGTCTTGTTGCGACATGCCCACGGGCAGGCAAAGCTGGCCCATGGCACATGTGGAGCAACGGGGCGACATCTCGGTGACGGGGATGGAAGTCAACAATTGAAGTGCTCGTTATGAATGCGCTTGCAGCGAGGGCGCGATGCAGGCATTTTACAGCGTCATGTGACGCAGAAGCGAGGAACAGTTGCCATTTGGTGTGCTTTTAAGCGTTTTTCTGATGGCTTTGCTCGGTGGTATGCATTGCGCTGCCATGTGTGGAGGAATTGCTATTGCCGCGGAGCAGAAACACCCGCGGGATGTGGCAATTGTCTTGCACCGTTCCACGCGCCAATGGTGGACTGCGCTGTGCATCATGCATGCGGGGCGCATTACGACATACATGCTGCTTGGCGCGGTGATGGGGGCGGTGGGCGCGACGGTGTGGCGGCAGGATTATCTGCCACTGCAGCGCTGGCTCTACGCGGCGGGCAGCATGATGCTGGTGATCACGGGGCTGTGGCTGTTGCGCGGGCGCGTAATGCGATCCGACTGGATCGAGCGTCTGGCGTCGCTGGCCGCAGTGCACGTGGTTCAGCGCGCACGCGCGATGGCCGGACGATTGCCGATGCGGCTGCGCAGCACGCCGCGCGCGGCACCACTGTTGCGTCGGTACGGGATGGGCCTGGCATGGGGGCTGGTGCCGTGCGGGATGGTCTATGGGGCACTTGCACTGGCGCTGCTGGCTGGCAACGCGGTGTCGGGCGCGTTGGTGATGGGGGCGTTCGGCCTGGGTACGCTGCCGAACCTGCTGGTGATCTCGGGGTTGTCGGGGTACCTGCGGCAACTCTCCCGCAAGCCCGCGGTTCGCGTGGCGTCAGGGCTGGTGGTGATCGGATTTGGCGTGCTGGGCGTGGCCCGGGCAATATGGCTGCCGGATACCCTGGCCCAACACGGCTTTTGCGTGGTGTTCTGAATCGGCCACAGCGGCGGGTTGCGGGCGGGACCGGGAATGCCATACAATCCCCAGAACCACGGTATCGCGCCGCACCATGCTCGGGGCGCCGCTGGGGCCGCATCCCTGATCTGGGGAGCGTGCCCAGGGTTTCTGGCCACCCAGGTGCGTCGGAAACGTCTCCACAGTCCATCCGGTTCAAAAGATCTGGTTAAAAGGCCGGCTGCGGTTGGGAAGATGGCGCCGGTCAGGGCGGGGTTGCCTGAGCCGATATCGTCTTGTTTCTTGCCGTCTTGGCCATCCGGTGGCCCTGGCGAATGTCCGCCCCGAAGGGAGAAGGCGCGACGCAAGAGGTCCGTTGACTGGTGAAACTGGCCAGCGCCGGACGATCTCCTGCCGGATCGACCCGGCAATTCGATGCAAAAGAACGAGGTGCGCACGGCTGCGCTGCATTAGGCGGGCGAGCTGGCTGCGCGATGAAATGGCGGTGGCTTCGGCCTCGCTGTATCTGCAATCTCCAGTGCTCCGGGATTCGTCCGGGAGCAGGTGCAAAGACAGGCTGCACGCAATCACATGAATACCCAAGAGGCGAAGATCGTCCTCGAGACCGCGCTGATCTGTGCGCAGGAACCGCTGCGCGTTGGCGATCTGCGACGGTTGTTTGCCGACGATGTCGGCGCCGACACGATCCGGGTGCTGCTCGAGGAACTGCGGCAGGACTGGCAGCCGCGCGGGGTGGAACTCGTGGCGCTGGCCAGCGGCTGGCGTTTCCAGAGTCGCCCCGAGATGCGGGAGTTCCTTGACCGGCTGAATCCCGAAAAGCCGCCGAAGTACTCGCGCGCCGTCATGGAAACCCTGGCGATCATTGCGTATCGCCAGCCTGTCACCCGTGGCGATATCGAGGAAATCCGGGGCGTGACGGTCAGCACGGAAGTGGTCAAGAAACTCGAGGACCGCAGCTGGATCGAAGTCATCGGCCACCGCGACGTGCCGGGACGCCCGGCGCTGTATGCAACGACCAAGGCGTTCCTGGATGACCTTGGCTTGCGTTCGCTGGACGAACTGCCGCCGCTGGAAGATGCTCAGGCGCAGGCGCAAGCCGCGCTGCTGGAGCAGCAGGCCATCGATTTTGAAGAAATCGCCACGGCCAACCCGCCGGCTGGCGACGAAGAAGCGTTTGCGGAATCGGCCGCCGTGCCCGCAGAGACCGGGGCAGCGCCCGCGACGGTGGAGGCGGCTGAAGCCACCGAAACGGCTGGTCTGGCCGAAGCCGACGAAAACGCCAGGCCGGAAGCGCGCGCCGACACGGAATCGGCGCAGCATGAAGAAGGGGGCACAACCCCCAGCGAGGAAGTCGCCGACGGCGAAGCCTCCGAAGACGAAATCAGCGCCGCCCGGATGCCTGAAGACGACGGGCAGGACGACGCGCCGGTGGCTCATGCCAACGGCTTCCACATGGACACCGGGGCGACCAAAGCGGCGCCCGCCGAGCCTGCGGACCTGAATGGCGAGACGCCATTCCCGACCGAGGACGACGACGAGCGTGTGTCCAACTGAACAACATGCAACATCGATAGTGAATACTTTGTCTGATTCCGCTGAGCAAGACGTCCGCCAGCCGGACGTGCCGGGTGACACCGGCGCCCCCGATACGGGAAATGACGCCGACGGCGCGCCGCGCCGCAAGGGGCTCCGCCGCGGTTTGCGCAATCTGGTGGCTTCGCGCCGCCAGGCCGCGCAGGATCGGGACGCGGGTCGCGCGGAAGGCGATGCGCCGGCACCGGCCGAGGCTGGCGACACCGCCCAGCCCGCCGCGCCGCGTGGCCGTGGTCGCCGCAAGCCGGCGCCCACCGCCGACGCCGGTGTGCCGGCAGCGCAGCACGCCGACGGCGGCGAGGCGCAGGCCCAGGCTGGTCAGCGCAAGCGCCGCCAGCAGCCGCAGCGCAAGGCCGCATTGGTTGACGGCGACAACAAGCCGGCAGCCGAGCAGGCTGGCAAGCGCAACCGCAACGGCCAGCGCAAGAATCAGGCGGGTGGCGGCAAGCAGGGTGCCCGTGGCGAACAGCGTCAGGGTGAGCAGCGAGGCGAGCAACGCCAGGGCGACAAGCCGGCCAGGCAGGCCAGCGGCAAGGGCGGCGCGGCAAAGAGTGCTGCAGGCTCCGAAGACCTGTTCCGGTTCGTGATTTCCGAGCAGTTCGACGAGGAAGATACGGTCGTGCCGCGCACCAAGGCCAAGCCGGTGCGCGAGCTGACATCGGATGACGATGCGCCGAAGCTGCACAAGGTGCTGGCCGAAGGCGGTCTGGGTTCGCGCCGCGAGATGGAAGAGCTGATCCTGCAGGGTCGGGTGTCCGTCAACGGCCTGCCTGCCCATATCGGCCAGCGTATCCTGCCGGCCGACCAGGTTCGCGTGAACGGCAAGCTGATTCATCGCAAGGTATCGACCAAGCCGCCGCGCGTGCTGCTGTATCACAAGCCGTCCGGCGAAATCGTCAGCCAGTCTGATCCGGAAGGCCGTCCGACCGTGTTCGACAGCCTGCCGCGCATCAAGAACGGCAAGTGGGTGGCGGTGGGGCGTCTGGACTTCAATACCGAAGGCCTGCTGATCTTCACCACGTCTGGCGACATCGCCAACCGCTTCATGCATCCGCGCTATGGCGTGGAGCGCGAGTATGCGGTGCGTACCCTGGGCGAGCTGGCGGAAGCCGATCGTCAGGCGCTGCTGCACGGCATCCAGCTCGATGATGGCGAGGCCAACTTCCTGCGTATCGCCGATGGCGGTGGCGAGGGCGTGAACCAGTGGTATCACGTGGCGCTGACCGAAGGCCGGAATCGCGAAGTGCGCCGGATGTTCGAAGCCGTCGGCCTGACCGTTTCGCGCCTGATCCGTACCCGCTACGGCCAGTTCCTGTTGCCGCGCGGTCTCAAGCGCGGCCGCTGGCAAGAGCTGGAAGCTACCGATGTGCGCAACCTGATGGCCAATATTGGCCTGAAGGCGCCGGCCAAGAGTGACCAGGGCGGCAGCAAGGGCGCCACCAAGGTGGGCGGCCGCAAGGCGCGCACCGAAGCCGCTATTGCCGGCATGCCGATGCACACCGGCATGGATGGACTGCCCCGCTTTGAAAAGCCGGCTGGCAATCGCGGCGGTGGCAATGCCGGCGGCCGTGGCCAACCCGACCCGATGCAGACCTCGATGGGTTATATCCCGTCTGGCCCGGCGCCGCTGACGTCGCACACGACGAAATTCAGCGGCGGCGGCCTGGGTGGCGCCGGCGGTATGCGCGGCGCGGGCGGCATGCGTGGCGCTGCTGGCGGCAAGGGTGCTGGCGGCGGCCGTGGCGGCCGCGGTGGCATGGGCGGCATGGGTGGCAACGCCGGGAATGCCGGGAACGCTGGCGGAAATCGTCAGCGTCGGGGCGGCGGCGGCGACGTCAACGGCAATGTGATGCCGAAGGCTGCGAAGGCCGGTGGCGGCGCTGGCGGCGGTGGCGGCAATCGCCGGCCCCGTGGCGGTGGCCGGGGCGGTCAACGCTGATACGGAAAGGGCCGATGCCGGGAAAGTCCGGCAATTGGTCCCATTCCGGCGCGGATCCCAGTTGGCTTTTGCCTTTTAGGCATAATCCGCGTATAATCAAAGTCTATTCAAAAGTATCATCCTCGGCGAGGATGGGCGAATGATGGGCATTGCGCCCATTTTTTTTTGGTTCGCCCGTTTGTGCTTGCGGCTGGAATGCGTCACACGATGCATCCGGTTTCATGGGGATGATGGGCAGGCAGGGCTTACAGGTCGTTTCGGAACCTCGATTTCAGAACGTTGTGTTGTCCGGTGTCTGCCAAGGTATTGAAAGCCACTACTCGGGAATACAGTGCATCTGGCAGATTTGATCGAAACCACCCTTAACGGCATGGGCTACGAGTTGGTTGAGCTTGAGCGTGCCCCGGCCGGACTTCTGCGTGTCTATATCGATCAGCCTGAAACCGGCATCGTCATTGAGGATTGCGAGAAGGTCAGCCGTCAGCTTACGCACGTGCTGATGGTCGAGAACGTCGACTACGAGCGCCTCGAAGTGTCGTCGCCCGGCCTGGACCGCCCCCTCAAGAAGCTGGCCGACTTTGCCCGCTTCGCCGGTGAGGAAGCCCGAGTCACGCTGCGCCTGCCGGTCAACGGCCAGAAGAATTTCGTCGGCATCCTGCGCGAACCCGCAGGCGAGGCCGGGGCCGAGAAGATCGGCCTGGAATTCGAGGGCAAGGATGGCCCGGCGCTGCTGGAATTCGCCATATCCGATGTCGACAAGGCCCGTCTGGTGCCTGTGATCGACTTCAAGGGAAATCAAAGAAAAGGGAACAAGCAATGAGCCGCGAAGTTCTGTTGCTCGTCGATGCGCTAGCGCGCGAGAAGAACGTCGACAAGGATGTGGTCTTTGGTGCGCTGGAGGCCGCGCTGGCCTCGGCGACCAAGAAGCGTTTCGAGGAAGACGTGGATATCCGCGTCCATATCGACCGTGAATCCGGCGAGCACGAAACGTTCCGCCGCTGGCTTGTCGTCCCCGACGAACAGGGCCTGCAGGAACCGGACAAGCAGATCCTGCTGTTCGAAGCCCGCGATCAGAGCGCCGACATCCAGCTGGACGATTTCATCGAAGAGCAGATCGAGTCGGTGGAGTTCGGCCGTATCGGCGCGCAGGCCGCCAAGCAGGTGATCCTGCAGCGTATCCGCGACGCCGAGCGCGAACAGATCCTGAATGACTACCTGGATCGCGGCGAGAAGATCATGACCGGCACGGTCAAGCGTGCCGACAAGAAGGGCCTGATCGTCGAGTCCGGCCGCGTGGAAGCGCTGCTGGCCCGCGATCAGATCATTCCGAAGGAAAACCTGCGCACCGGCGACCGCGTGCGCGCGTACATCCTGAATGTGGACCGCGCCGCGCGTGGCCCGCAGATCGAACTGTCGCGCACCGCGCCCGAGTTCCTGATCAAGCTCTTCGAGAACGAAGTGCCCGAGATGGAACAGGGCCTGCTGGAAATCAAGGCGGCTGCCCGCGATCCGGGTGTGCGCGCCAAGATCGCCGTGGTGGCGCATGACAAGCGCATCGATCCGATCGGCACCTGCGTGGGCGTGCGTGGCACGCGCGTCACGGCAGTGCGTAACGAGATTGGCGGCGAGGCCGTGGACATCGTACTGTGGTCGGAAGACCCGGCGCAGTTCGTGATCGGCGCGCTGGCACCGGCACAGGTGCAGTCGATCGTGGTCGACGAAGAGAAGCACTGCATGGATGTGGTGGTCGACGAGGAAAATCTCGCCGTCTCCATTGGTCGCAGCGGTCAGAACGTACGCCTGGCGTCGGAGCTGACCGGCTGGCAGATCAACATCATGACGCAGGAAGAATCGGCGCAGAAGCAGGCCGAGGAAAGCGAAGTGGTCCGCAAGTTGTTCATGGCCAAGCTGGACGTGGACGAGGAAGTGGCGGACATCCTGATCGAGGAAGGCTTCTCCACGCTGGAAGAAGTGGCCTACGTGCCCATCAGCGAAATGATGGAAATCGAGGCCTTCGACGAGGACACCGTCAACGAGCTGCGCAACCGCGCACGCGATGCGCTGCTGACGATGGAACTGGCCCGGGAAGAAAAGGTGGAAGAGGTGTCGCAGGATCTGCGTTCGCTCGACGGCCTGACCCCCGAGCTGATCGGCAAATTGGCCGAAGGCAATATCCATACGCGTGACGACCTGGCCGAACTGGCCGTGGACGAGCTGGTCGAGATGGCCGGCGTTGGCGAGGATGAAGCCAAGGCGCTGATCATGAAAGCACGGGAACATTGGTTTAACTGAGGGACACGTCCGGGGTGACACCCGGACGCGCTTTCCGCACACGAATTGTCCCGACGTAGAAACCGAGCATTGAAAGGGTTTGAATGGCAAGCACAACAGTTGCCCAACTGGCCGCAGAACTGAGCCGCAGCCCTGCTGCACTGCTGGAACAATTGCAGGCAGCTGGGGTGGGCAAGGCGACGCCTGAAGACATCATTACCGAATCGGACAAGACCCGACTGCTGGATTATCTGAAGCGGTCGCATGGTCAGACCGATGACAGCGCACGCAAGAAAATCACGTTGACCAAGCGCGAAACGTCCGAGATCCGTCAATCCGACTCCACCGGCAAGACCCGCACGGTGCAGGTCGAGGTGCGCAAGAAGCGCGTGCTGATCAAGCGCGACGAAGTCGAATCGCACGACGACGGTGCCGACAACCAGGCGGCCGAAGCCGCAGCCGAACAGGCACGCCGCGACGAGGAACAGCGCCGCGAGCAGGCCGAGGCCCTGGCACGTCAGGAAGCCGAAGCCCAGGCTGCCCGCGAGGCCGCCGAGCGCGAGGAAGCCGAGCGCCGCGCCAAGCAGGAAGCCCTGGAGGCCGAGCAGCGCCGCCAGACCGAACTGCTGGCGCAGAAGGCGGCTGAAGAAGCCGCTGCCGCCCAGGCCGCCTCCGACGCCGCCGAGGAAACCGCGCGCAAGAAGGCTGAAGAAGACAAGGCACGTCTGGCAACCGAACGCGCCCAGGCGCAAAAGAATGCCGACGAGGCCAAGGCTGCCGCCGACAAGGCGCGCGCCGAGCAGGACAGCGCCAAGGCAGCTGCCGACAAGGCCCGCGCCGAGCAGGACGCCGCCGCGCGCCGCCGTCGCGAGGCTGCCGAAGCCGAAGCCCGTGCCATCCAGCAAATGCTGAATGCGCCGCCCCGTGTGCTGAAGGCACCGTCGGAGCGCAAGGCCGAGGAAAAGAAGGCCGAGCAGACCGGCACGCTGCACAAGCCGGTGAAGCCGGCTGGCACCGAAGTCAAGAAGGACGAGAAGAAGACCGCCGCCGCGCCGGCCGCCACGACGACCACTGCCACCGCCGACAAGAAGGGTGGCAAGGGCAAGGGCAGCTGGCAGGACGAAGCCCGCGGAAAGGGCAAGGGCGGTGGCCTGAAGACGCGCGGCGATTCGTCGGGCGGCACCGGCGGCTGGCGCAGTGGCCCGCGTGGCCGTGGCGGCAAGCAGCATGGTGACGATGGCCGCAGCAACTTCCAGGCGCCGACCGAACCGGTGGTGCGCGAAGTGCACGTGCCCGAGACCGTCTCGGTGGCCGATCTGGCCCACAAGATGGCCGTCAAGGCATCCGAGGTCATCAAGCAGATGATGAAGCTCGGCCAGATGGTGACGATCAACCAGGTGCTGGACCAGGAAACCGCCATGATCGTGGTGGAAGAAATGGGCCACAAGGCGTACGCCGCCAAGCTGGACGATCCGGAAGCGCTGCTGCTGGTGACGGAAGGCGAAGAGCAGACCGACGCCGAACTGCTGCCGCGCCCGCCGGTGGTGACCGTGATGGGTCACGTCGACCACGGCAAGACCTCGCTGCTGGACTACATCCGCCGCACCAAGGTTGCCGCGGGCGAAGCCGGTGGCATTACGCAGCATATTGGTGCGTACCACGTGGAAACCGACCGTGGCGTGATCACGTTCCTGGACACCCCGGGTCACGAGGCCTTCACGGCCATGCGTGCCCGTGGTGCCAAGGCCACCGATATCGTCATCCTGGTGGTGGCGGCCGACGACGGCGTGATGCCGCAGACCAAGGAAGCGATTGCGCACGCCAAGGCTGCCGGCGTGCCCATCGTGGTGGCAATCACCAAGGTTGACAAGCCCGAAGCCAACCCGGATCGCGTCAAGCAGGAACTGGTGGCCGAGCAGGTGTTGCCTGAAGAGTACGGCGGCGATTCGCCGTTCGTGCCGGTGTCGGCCAAGTCTGGCCAGGGCATCGACGACCTGCTCGAGAACGTGCTGCTGCAGGCTGAAGTGCTGGAACTGCGTGCTCCGGTGGACGCACCCGCCAAGGGTCTGGTCGTGGAAGCCCAGCTCGACAAGGGCAAGGGCCCGATCGCCACGATCCTGGTGAGCAGCGGTACGCTCAAGCGCGGCGACGTCGTGCTGGCCGGCAGTGCCTATGGCCGCGTGCGCGCCATGCTGGACGAAAACGGCAAGCCGGCGAAGGAAGCTGGTCCGTCGATCCCGGTGGAAATCCAGGGTCTGTCGGAAGTGCCCGCCGCTGGTGAGGAAGTGCTGGTGCTGCCGGACGAGCGCAAGGCGCGTGAAATCGCCCTGTTCCGTCAGGGCAAGTTCCGCGACGTGAAGCTGGCCAAGCAGCAGGCGGCCAAGCTGGAAACGATGCTGGAGCAGATGGCCGAAGGCGAAGTCCAGACGCTGCCGCTGATCGTGAAGGCCGACGTGCAGGGTTCGCAGGAAGCGCTGGTGCAGTCGCTGCAGAAGCTGTCGACCGCCGAAGTGCGCGTGCAGATCGTGCACGGTGGCGTGGGCGGCATCTCGGAATCGGACGTCAACCTGGCTACCGCTTCGAAGGCTGTGATCATCGGCTTCAACGTGCGTGCTGATTCCGGTGCGCGCAAGCTGGCCGAGCACAACGGCATCGACATCCGCTACTACAACATCATTTACGATGCTGTGGACGAGATCAAGGCGGCGATGTCGGGCATGCTGGCGCCGGAAAAGCGCGAGACGACGATCGGTCAGGTGGAAGTCCGTCAGGTCTTCCGCGTGCCGAAGGTTGGCGCCGTGGCCGGCTGTATGGTCACCGACGGCCTGGTCAAGCGTACGTCGCTGGTCCGTGTGCTGCGCAACAACGTGGTGATCCACGACGGCGAACTGGACTCGCTCAAGCGGTTCAAGGACGACGTCAAGGAAGTCAAGCAGGGCTTCGAGTGCGGTTTGTCGATCAAGAACTTCAACGATGTTCAGGAAGGCGACCAGCTCGAGGTGTACGAAATCACCGAGGTGGCGCGTACGCTGTAAGGCGATACGCAAAGACGGCAGGCTCCGGCCTGCCGTTTTCACATCATCGGTAAAGCAAAAAGTTTTGCATGGCCAAGAAAGGCAATATCTCTTCCCGTAATTTGCGCTTGTCCGACCAGATCCAGAAGGAACTGGCCGAGATGATCCAGCGCGAGCTCCGCGATCCGCGCCTGGGGCTGGTAACGCTGCAGTCGGTGTCGCTGACGCCCGACTACGCGCATGCCAAGGTGTATTTCACGGTGCTTGGTGCCGAGCCCGAGGTGGCGGCCGGCATCCTCAAGGAAAAGGCGGGCTACCTGCATTCGCTGCTGTTCAAGCGTCTGCATATCCATACCGTGCCGACGCTGCACTTCCATCACGACACGTCGGTGGAGCATGCGATCGAGATGTCGAAGCTGATCAACGAAGCCAACTCGACGCGCGCCAAGGACGACGAATAAGGCTCCGGCCTTGTTCGTGCCGTTTTCTCGCGAGCCGGCCTGCGGGCCGGCGCCGCAAACATCTTCCCCGCAATGACCGATTCCCAAGCCAACCGTCCGCCCCGGCTGCCGCGTCGTGACGTGCATGGCGTGCTGCTGCTCGACAAGCCGCTGGGCCTGTCGTCCAACGATGCGCTGGTGCGCGCCAAGCGCCTGCTGCGCGCGAACAAGGCCGGCCATACCGGTACGCTCGATCCGCTGGCGACCGGCCTGTTGCCGCTGTGCTTTGGCGAGGCCACCAAGTTCTCGCAGGACCTGCTCGACGCCGACAAGACCTACGAAGCCGCAGTGCGCCTGGGCGCCACCACGACCACCGGCGACGCGGAGGGCGATATCGTCAGCGAACGGCCGGTGACCTGCGACCGCGCGGCGCTTGACGCAGCGATCGTGCGTTTCACGGGCGAAATCGAACAGGTGCCCCCGATGTACTCGGCGCTGAAGAAGGACGGCAAGCCGCTCTACGAATATGCGCGGGCAGGGCAGACGGTTGAACGCGCGGCACGCCAGGTGACCATCCACGCGATCACGCTGCTCGATGTTGACCTGGAAAATAGTCGTTTTACGATGCGCGTGACCTGCAGCAAGGGCACGTATATCCGCACGCTGGCCGAAGATATTGGCGAAGCGCTTGGTTGCGGCGCTCACCTGACGGGGCTGCGGCGTACTGGCGTGGGCGATCTGACGCTGGAGGGCGCGGTCACGCTGGAGCAGATTGATGCACACCCCGACGACGTGCGGCCTACGCTGCTGGCGCCGGTGGATGCGTTGCTGCAGCGCTGCGCGCCCGTGCAACTCGATGCCGCGTCGGCTGGCCGTTTCGTGCAGGGCCAGCGCATCGCGCGCCGCGATCTGCCCGAGGGGCTGGTGGCGGAAGAGGGCGCGCTGACGCGTGTCTATGGCGACGATGGCAGGCTGCTTGGTGTGGCGCGGATGCGGGACGGGGCCTTGCGGCCGGAGCGGCTCGTAAAACTCTGAGTTTTACCGGCGGCTCTCAAGAAAGCGTCCAAAGCAAAAGGGCATCGATATATGGATCGATGCCCTTTTTTCATGCCTCATGCACAATGCCGGCCGGTCAGTGTGCGCCGGCCGCGTCGGCGCCGCCGCCGCCCTTGGCGCGCTTGGTCAGCCACACAAAGCCGATCAGCGCGAAGAACAGCACGCCCGAGATCCAGAAGATGTCGTTGGCGCCCAGCATCGACGCCTGCAGCGAGATGTTGCGTTCGATCAGCCCGATGGCCTGCATCTTCGACATGCCCATTTCCATCAGGTGGTCGAGCTGGGCCTGGTACGCCGGGTTGTACGGGTTGATCTGTTCCACCAGTTGCGCGTGATGCAGCGCCGAGCGGTTTTCCCAGACCGTGGTCGAGATCGACGCGCCGATGGCACCGAACGTGATCCGCACGAAGTTCGACAGGCCCGAGGCCGCCGGGATCTTCTCGGGCGGCTGGCCCGACAGGATGATCGACGTCAGCGGGATAAAGAACATCGCCATGGCCGCGCCCTGGATCAGCGTCGGAATCACCAGTGCGCGCGTGTCCACGCCGGTGGTGAAGCCAGCCCGCATGAAGCTGACCGCGCCGAAGGTGATGAACGCCGTGGTCGCCACCCAGCGCGCATCGACCTTCGGCAGCGCACGGCCAATGATCGGTGACAGGATGATGGCGAAAATACCCACGGGCGCCGTTACCAGGCCGGCATCGGTGGCGGTGTAGCCGACGATGGTCTGCAGCCACAGCGGCAGGATCACGAGGTTGCCGAAGAACAGGCCGTAAGCCACCGAGATCGCCACCACCCCGGCCGCGAAGTTGCGGCCCTTGAACAGGTGGATGTCGACGATCGGATGCTTTTCGTAAAGCTCCCAGGCCAGGAAGAACAGGAAGCCGACCACGGCGGTCACGCCCAGCGCCACGATCACGCCGGAATGGAACCAGTCCAGTTCCTTGCCCTTGTCCAGCATCAGCTGCATCGATCCAACCCAGATCACCAGCAGCGCCAGGCCGATGCGGTCGATCGGCAGCATCTTGGTGGGCGTTTCACGGTCGCGATAGATCGACCACGTCACCCAGGCCGTCACGATCCCGATCGGCACGTTGATGTAGAAGATCCACGGCCAGGTCATGTTGTCCGAGATCCAGCCGCCCAGCAGCGGCCCCATGATGGGCGCCACCAGCGTGGTCATGCCCCATAGCGCCAGGGCCATCGAACTCCTGGCGGGCGGATAGCTTGCCAGCAGCAGCGCCTGCGACAGCGGAATCATCGGGCCGGCCACGGCGCCTTGCAGCACGCGGGCGGCCAGCAGCGTTTCCAGGTTCGGCGCCACGCCGCACAGCCACGACGACACCACGAACAGCAGGATCGACAGCACGAACAGGCGCACCGCGCCAAAGCGCGTGGTCAGCCAGCCTGTGAGCGGCACCGAGATCGCGTTGGCGACGGCGAACGACGTGATGACCCAGGTGCCCTGGTTCGGCGATACGCCGAGATCGCCCGAGATGGCCGGGATCGACACGTTGGCAATCGACGAATCGAGCACGTTCATGAACGTGGCGAGCGACAGCGCGATGGTGCCCAGGATCAGCTTGCCGCCCGTAAGCGGCGGATGCGCGGCGGGGCGGGCGGGCGCCGGCTTCGGGGCCGGTGCCGCGCCGGCGTCCGGCGTTGCGGTGGTGGAATTAGCCATGGGCAATCAGCCAGTCAAGCGGGTCAATTCGGATCGATCAGGTACGGGCGGGCTTGGCCGCCGCACGGGCCGCATTGGCCGCCGCGGCACTTGCCGCGCTGGCCGCGCCGGCAGGATTTGCCGCACCCGGAGCCGGCACGCGACCGCCGTTGTTGACCGCGATAATGCGGGCGATCAGCGCGTCGGCGTCCTGCGCCACCTTGTCATAGACATCGGTCTGCAACGGCTTGGCGGACTTGGCGCTGACCAGCGACGCGCCTTCTTCCTTGCGCACATCGACCGTGACGTTCATCGACAGGCCCACGCGCAGCGGGTGGTCCTTGAGCTGCTGCGGATCCAGGGCGATCCGCACCGGCAGGCGCTGCACCACCTTGATCCAGTTGCCGGTGGCGTTCTGCGCAGGCAACAGCGAGAACGCGGCACCGGTGCCGGCCGAGAAGCCTTCCACATGGCCCGTGTACTTGACCTTCGAGCCATAGACGTCGGCTTCCAGCTCAACCGGCTGGCCGATCCGCATGTGGGTGATCTGCACTTCCTTGAAGTTCGCGTCGACCCAGACCTGGTCCAGCGGCACCACGGCCATCAGGGGCGTGCCGGGCGCCACGCGCTGGCCCACCTGCACCGACCGCTTGGCGACGTAGCCGGTGACCGGCGCCGGCATGGTCGAGCGCGCAAACGCCAGATAGGCCGAGCGCAGGCTGGCAGCGGCGCGCTGCACGTTCGGGTGCTTTTCCACCGTGGTCTGGTCCGTCAGCACCTGGTTCGATGCCAATTGCTCACGGGCGGCAACCAGCGCCGACTCCGCGGCCTTCAGCGCGGTCTGGGCGTGGGCGATTTCCTCGCTCGACACGGCGCCCGAGCCGGCAATGGCCTGGCGGCGGCGCAGGTCGTCGCGGGCCTTTGCCACGTCGGCGTCGCGCAGTGCCACCTGCGCCGACAGCGAACCATTGTTCACATACAGCGTGCGCACTTCGCGCACGGCCTGGGCAAGCTGGGCTTCGGCCTGCTCCATGGCGACCTGCGTGTCGGCGCGATCGAGCTGGATCAGCGGCTGGCCGGCGGTCACCAGTTGCGTATCGTCGGCGGCAATCGACACCACGGTGCCACCCACCAGCGGCGTGACCTGCACCACGTTGCCGGCCACGTAGGCGTCGTCGGTGTTCTCGAAATGGCGGGCGTAAAGGCCCCAGTACAGGCCATAGCCGATGCCGGCCACCACGACCGCGGCGGTCAGGGAAACGAGCAGGCGCTTGCGCTTGCCGTTGTTGTCGCCCGCGGGGGCTGCTTGCTGGTTGGTGCTCATGATTGGATCTCTCGAATCTCTGCGATGTGACGTCGTGTCTTGTGTCGGCCGGTGCTATCGGCTGGTGCCGGGAGCCGGTGCCATCAGCCTTGGGTGGCCTGGGTCGTGCCTGCGGGCTTGCCTGTGTCGGGATTGCCGCCCGGGGCGGCTGCTTCTTCCTGATAGCCACCGCCCAGCGCCTTCATCAGGCTCATCTGCAGGTCCAGCCTGCGCGCCTGCAGGTCGGTGGCCAGCCGGCGCTGCTGCAATACGTTGCTTTCGGCATTGAGCACCGTCAGTTGCGTGCCCAGGCCCGCCTTGTAGCGCGTGGTGGATAGCGAGTAGGCATGCTCGGCCAGGTCCAGTGCCTCGCGCTGGGTCTGGATCTGCTGGTCCACGCTGCGGATGCTGGTCACGGTGTCGGCGGTCTCGCGCAGTGCGTCAACCAACGTCTGGTTGTAGCTGGCCGCGGCGATGTCGTACTGCGCATACTTGCCCTTGAGGTTGGCGCGCAGGCGGCCGCCCTGGAAGATCGGCAGCGTCACCGATGGCCCCACGCCAAACGTGCGGCTCATGCTCATCAGCAGGTTCGACGGATCGAGCGAGGCCACGCCGGCAAAGGCGGTCAGCTTCACGTCGGGCAGGAATTCCTTCTTCGCCACGGTGATGTCCTTGGACGAGGCTTCCACGCGCCAGCGCGCGGCCACGATGTCCGGACGGCGGCCAATCAGGCCGATGGTCAGGTCGTCGGGCAGTTGTGGCGTGGCGTTGGCCAGCAGCGTCGGCCGGGCGATCTGCAGGCCCCGGTCGGGCCCCTTGCCCAGCAGCGCGGCGATCTGGTTGCGCGCCAGGGCGATTTCCTCGTCCACGCGCTGCAGGTCGGTCTGGGCGGCGGCCACGGTGCCGCGTGCCTGGGTGGTTTCCACCTGGGTGTCGAGGCCGGCGGCCAGGCGCTGGCGCGACAGGTCGGTCAGGTCGCGGCGCTGGGCGATGGCGCGTTCGGCCACGTCGCGCTGCGCGTACAGCGCGGCCAGGCGGTTGTAGCCGCGGGCGACCGACGTGGTCAGCATCAGACGCGCGGCCTGGGTTTCGGCTTCCATCGCGCGGTCATCGGACAGCGCAGCTTCCAGCGCGTCGCGGTTCTTGCCCCAGAAGTCGAGATCCCAGTTCAGGCCCAGCTGCAGGCGCGACTGGTTCTGCCAGGACCCTGCCAGCGGCGTACCCGTGAACAGGTCCGTTTCCGAAAAGCGCTGGCGTACCAGGCTGCCTTCGAAGTCCACACCGGGGTAGAGCGCGGAGCGGGTGGCGTCGGCCATCGCCCGCGAGGCTTCCAGGCGGCCAAATGCCACCTGCAGGTTCGGGTTGCCCTGGATGGCCTCGTCCACCAGCACACGCAGCTGCGGGTCACGGAACTGGTCGACCCAGTCCTGCGACGGCCACTGGCCGTGTTCGCCGGCAAAGGTTTGCGGCGACGCCAGCGTGCTGGCCTCGGTCATCGTCTGCGTGCTGTGCGAATTGCCCAGCGCGGCGCATCCGGCCAGCACGGCAGCTGCCAGCACGGTCAACGCAAGCGTGCCCGTGCGGCGAAGCTGGCCCGTGCGGCTGGCACGGTGGGGAAGGAAGTGAGCGGTGGTCATAGGGTGTGAACTGTGACGCTGTCTGGCGATTTCAGGAATGGCGTATCTGACGATTTGGAATTCTTCTTCGGTATCGTCGATGGCCTATCCCGTGTTGCGCTCGAACGGGCAGCCGGCAGGGTCTGCGCTGCGGTTGTTGGCGATGATCCGCAGCAGCATGCCGCGCAGCACCTCGATCTCGTCATGGCTGAAGCCTTCGAAATGGCGGCGCATGACATTGCAGAATACGGCCGGCAGCTTCTCGACCATGGCGATGCCGGCAGGGGTGATGGACAGGTCTACCACGCGGCGGTCGTCGTCACGGCGCGTGCGCGCAATGAGGCCGCGCTTTTCCATGCGGCTCAGCAGTCGCGTGACCGATCCGGCATCGGTGTTCAGGTTGCGGGCCAGGTCGGTTACCGTGGTGGCCTCGCCTTTGGCCAGCATCATCAGGCAGCTGGCCTGCGCGTGCGTCATGTCCAGGCTGCTGACTTCCTGCTCCACGCCTTGCGACAGCGTATTTTTCGCGCGTGTCAGCAGATAGCCTACGCTCTTGCCGATTTCATAGTCGGCGGGGTCGAACAGGTCTTCGGACGGATCGAGGGGTGTCGGGTACGTCATCTCTTGTCGCTACAATCTTTGCCTGGGCAAATATAAGCATGTAACAAGTGATGTTCAAGTACCGAAATTCGTTATTGCGGAAAACGCAATGGCGTCTCTTGATCTATGCTGAACAGCGATAGAGTGTTCTGCGCTGCAACATGCTAGAATGTCGGGTTAATTTTTTCCGATAGCTCCGCCTTCAGGGGACGCCGAATGACCCGCGCCATCCGTAATATCGCCATCATCGCTCACGTCGATCATGGCAAGACCACCCTGGTCGACCAACTCCTGCGCCAGGCAGGCACCTTCCGCGACAACCAGCAAATCGCCGAACGGGTGATGGACTCGAACGACCTGGAAAAGGAACGCGGGATCACCATCCTCGCGAAGAACTGTGCCGTCGAGTACAACGGCACGCACATCAACATCGTTGATACCCCGGGCCACGCCGACTTCGGCGGCGAAGTGGAGCGCGTGCTGTCGATGGTCGACGGCGTGCTCCTGCTGGTGGACGCCGTGGAAGGCCCGATGCCGCAAACGCGTTTCGTGACGCGCAAGGCACTGGCCCTGGGCCTGAAGCCCATCGTCGTGATCAACAAGATCGACCGCCCGGGCGCCCGTCCGGACTGGGTGATCAACCAGACTTTCGACCTGTTCGACAAGCTGGGCGCCAACGACGACCAGCTGGATTTCTCGGTGATCTACGCATCGGGCCTGAACGGCTACGCTGGTCTGACCGAAGACGTGCGCGACGGCGACATGAAGCCGCTGTTCGAAACCGTGCTGGACAAGGTGCCGGTGCGTAACGACGACCCGAACGGTCCGCTGCAGATGCAGATCATTTCGCTGGACTACTCGAGCTACGTCGGCAAGATTGGCGTGGGCCGCATCTCGCGTGGCCGCGCCAAGCCGCTGCAGGACGTGGTGGTCAAGTTTGGTCCGGAAGGCAACCCGATCAAGGGCCGTATCAACCAGGTGCTGAAGTTCAGCGGCCTGGAGCGCGAAATCGTGTCAGAGGCGGAAGCCGGCGACATCGTGCTGATCAACGGTATCGAGGAACTGGGCATCGGCTGCACCGTGTGCGCACCGGAAGCCCAGGACGCGCTGCCGATGCTGAAGGTGGACGAGCCGACGCTGACGATGAATTTCTGCGTCAACACGTCGCCGCTGGCCGGCCGTGAAGGCAAGTTCGTGACCAGCCGCCAGCTGCGCGAGCGCCTGGACCGCGAACTGAAGTCGAACGTGGCGCTGCGCGTGGCCGATACCGGCGACGACACCATCTTCGAAGTGTCGGGCCGTGGCGAACTGCACCTGACCATCCTGCTGGAAAACATGCGCCGCGAAGGCTACGAGCTGGCCGTGTCGCGTCCGCGCGTGGTGTTCAAGGAAATCGACGGTGTCCGCAACGAGCCGTACGAACTGCTGACCGTGGACGTCGAAGACGGCCACCAGGGTTCGGTCATGGAAGAGCTGGGCCGCCGCAAGGGCGAACTGCTGGACATGGCTTCGGACGGCAAGGGCCGTACCCGTCTGGAATACCGCATTCCGGCACGTGGCCTGATCGGCTTCCAGGGTGAATTCCTGACGCTGACGCGTGGTACCGGCCTGATCAGCCACATCTTCGACGACTACGCACCGGTGCGCGAAGGCGGCCTGGGCGAGCGCCATAACGGCGTGCTGATTTCGCAGGACGACGGCGATGCCGTGGCCTACGCACTGTGGAAGCTGCAGGACCGCGGCCGCATGTTCGTGAAGCCGGGCGACGCACTGTACGAAGGCATGATCATCGGCATCCACAGCCGCGACAACGACCTGGTCGTGAACCCGATCAAGGGCAAGCAGCTGACCAACGTGCGCGCGTCGGGTACCGACGAAGCGGTGCGCCTGGTGCCGCCGATCCAGATGTCGCTGGAGTACGCGGTGGAATTCATCGCCGACGACGAACTGGTGGAAATCACGCCGAAGAGCATCCGCCTGCGCAAGCGTCACCTGAAGGAGCACGAGCGCAAGCGTGCTTCGCGCGACGCAAGCTGATTTCCGGTGCCCGGCCTGCTGGCCGGCCGGAAGCGAAAACCGCGCCCATGTGGCGCGGTTTTTTTATGTGCCGCTGGTTTGCTCTGCGGCCCCGCCTGCGGGAGAGGGGGGCGGCGAGAGCACGGCCGTGCCCGGATCTGCGGCAGCGGCACGTTCACTGCGCCACTCCGGCGGCTTCCAGAGGTAGCGCAGATCCCGCTCGCGCCAGACATCGGCGAGCATGTCGCGCCATTCGTGGAACGTCAGCGTCAGCGGATTGTGCGTGCGGACCTGGCGCGTGATGCCATATTGCGGCGCCTCCTGCTCGGGCACGAACGTGCCGAACATGTGGTCCCAGACGGTCAGCACGCCAGCATAGTTGCGGTCGATGTACTGCGGATTCCTGGCGTGATGCACGCGGTGCACGCTCGGCGTATTGACGAGCTTTTCAATGATCGGCCAGCGCTGCCCCAGCCGCGTATGGACGAAGAACTGGAACGCCAGGTTGAGCCCCACGGCCAGGATCACCCAGTCTGGCGAAAATCCGATGAAGGCCAGCGGAATCCAGAAAATCCACATGCCCGAGACCGGGTAGGTCAGGCTCTGCCGGAACGCTGTCGAGAAATTCATGCCTTCCGACGAGTGATGGGCCACGTGCGATGCCCACATCCAGCGCACCCGATGGCTCGCGCGATGGAACCAGTAATAAAGAAAGTCCTGCAGCAGCAACAGCAGCGCAAACGACCACCATGTCTCCGGCACGGCGCGCAGGCCATGCGCGTAGCACCACGTGTAGACCGTACGGATCATCAGCCAGAGAAAGAAGGCGTCCGATGCCTGGTGCATCAGCGCCAGCGTGGCATTCGACAGCGTGTCGCGCCAGCTGTAGATCGAGCGGTCGCGCTTCGACCAGTACCAGGCTTCCCAGCCAATCGTCAGCACGAAGACCGGGGCAAAGGCCATCAGGATCAGGCCGGGGTCGAAACCCTGGGTGGCGGGGACGCTGGATGTCATGGGCGTTGTCATGGCGCAAGTGTGCATATTTCCGCCAGATTCGCACTGAGGATTTCCTCCATACGCTCGTCAAGTGGCGCCTGCTTAACGTCTTGCGGTCCATCACAAAAATGAAGGACTGACTATCACCGCAAGGCAATCAAGTCGGCCTCGGCAATGCCGTCATTGGGGCGACGGCCATGGAGGAGTGGCCGCGTTCCTAACACGGAGAGATCTGCCCCATGTTTCGCAACACTACGATTGGCGCCCGTTTGTGGCTCCTGACGATTGTCACAAACCTATTGCTGTTGATTGTCGGTGCCGTTGGTTGGATCGGCATGTCGCGTAGCAATGACGCCACGCGCCAGATCTACCAGCAGCAATTGTCGGCCGCCACCCATCTGGCCGAAGCGCGTTCGAATCAGTTGCTGGTGCGTGTGCTGCTGGACCAGGCAGCCTTTGCGACCGAAGCCGCCGATGCCAAGGCTCGTGCGGCCACGGCGCAGGACTTTGCGCGCCAGTCCGATGCCGCCTGGCAGTCGTATCTGGCGATTCCGCGCACCGACGAGCAGACTCGCGCCACCGAGAATGTGTCGGAGAAACGCCGCGCCCTGTTCCAGGAAGGCGTGAGGCCGATGATTGCCGCCCTTGACGCCGGCAATCGCGACGCAATGATGAAGGCCGTCATGGAGACGATTCCGAAACTCGATATCCAGTTCACCGCCGTCAATACGGAACTGGGTCGCCTGCAGGTGGAAAGCGCCAAGGCCGTCTACGAAAATTCGCAACATCGCTACGACCGGCTGCTAACCGTGTCCATTGCCGTGCTGGGGCTTGGCCTGGTGTTCAGCACCGTGGTGGCCTGGCGGCTGCGTGCGTCGATCGTGGATCCGCTGGATATTGCCATTGGCCGCTTCGCGCGTATGGCTGACGGCGATCTTAGTATTTCGGCTATGCGAGATGGCGATGCAACGGCCGACGAGCATGCAAAAAGCGAAACCAGCCGCATGCTCGGCATGCTTGGCCGCATGCAGGGGCGCCTGGCCGAGATGGTGGGCGAGGTGCGCAGCGGCGCCGATTCGATTGCTGCGGCCAGCCAGCAGATTGCCAGCGGCAACGCCAACCTGTCGCAGCGTACCGAGCAGCAGGCCGCCTCGCTCGAAGAGACCGCTTCGAGCATGGAGGAACTGACCAGCACCGTGCGCCACAACGCGGACAGCGCCCGCGAGGCCAGCACGCTGGCCGTGGATGCCCGCCGGTTGGCGGAGACCGGCAGCCAGGCCGTGTCGCGCGTGCAAAGCACGATGCAGCAGATCGACACCGGGGCCAACAAGGTGGTGGACATCATCGAGGTGATCGAGAAAATTGCCTTCCAGACCAATATCCTGGCGCTGAATGCGGCCGTGGAGGCCGCGCGTGCGGGCGAGCACGGACGTGGCTTCGCGGTGGTGGCCGGCGATGTGCGCGATTTGTCGCAGCGCTGCGCGGCGGCGTCGAAGGAAATCCGCACGCTGATTGGCACCTCGGTGTCGAATGTGCGCGAAGGCACGTCGCTGGTGGACGATGCGGAGCGCGCGATGCAGGACATCGTCAACGCGGTGCGGCGTGTGAGCGATATCGTCGGCGGCATCAGCGCGGCGTCGGACGAGCAGTCGCGCGGCATCGAGCAGGTGAACGTGGCGGTCTCGCATATGGACGGCATGACGCAGCAGAACGCGGCGCTGGTGGAGGAAGCCGCCGCCGCCGCCGGGTCGCTCGAAGACCAGGCGCAGCGCCTGACAGGCCTGATGTCGGCCTTCCGGCTGGCCTGATCGGCGAGGCCGGCGGCTTGTCTGACAGACGATGAGCCGATTCTGAAACGGCGTCGTCATCGAATCCGGGCAAGGTAGGTGGCGTAAAATTGCCGCCTACTGGAACGGAGACAGAAATGACGGAGTTTGTATCAACAGCGGTGCAGGGCGGCGTAGCCTATCTGACGCTGACCCGCCCGCAGGCCCTGAACGCATTGTCGCTCGACATGATTCGCGCGATCACGGCCGCGCTGCAGCAGTGGGAGTCTGACGCTGCCGTGCACGCGGTGGTGGTGGCCGGCGCGGGCGGCAAGGCGTTCTGCGCGGGCGGTGACATCCGCTGGTTCCATCAGGCGTACCACGCCAACGACCCGCTGCTCGACCAGTTCTTTGTCGAGGAGTACGCGCTCAATCATCTGATCCACCGCTACAGCAAGCCCTACATCGCCCTGATGGACGGCGTGGTGATGGGCGGCGGCATGGGCATCTCGCAGGGTGCGCGGCTGCGCATTGTCACCGACCGCACCAAGATGGCCATGCCGGAAACGAACATCGGCCTGTTCCCGGACGTGGGTGGCGGCTGGTTCCTGGCGCGCACGCCGGGACACATCGGCGAGTACCTGGGCCTGACCGGCGTGGTGATTCATGCCGCCGATGCGCTGTACGCGAAGCTTGCCGATGCCTATCTGCCGGCCAATGTGATGGCGGAACTGGCGGCATCGCTTCAGGCGCATGCGTTCGACAGCGCCGACGCAGTGCTGGCGCATATCGCCACCTTCACGGATCAGCACGCAACCGCGTGCGCGCCGCAGGCCAGCCAGCTGGCGCAGCATGCCGAAGCCATCGATACGCTGTTTGCCGGTGCGACGGCGCAGGACATTCTCACCGCCATCAGCGATACGGCCGGCGACTGGGCGGCACAGACCGCCGCCACGCTGCGCAGCCGGTCGCCGCTGATGCTCTGCGTCACGCTGGAACAGATCCGCCGCGCGCGCACGATGTCTCTGGAGGACGAACTGCGCATGGAACTCGACATGATGTACGACGTGTTCCGTCACGGCGACGGTATCGAAGGCATCCGCGCACTGGTCATCGACAAGGACCACGAGCCGAAATGGAATCCGGCCCGGCTGGATGAAGTGACGCCCGGTCGCGTGCGTGCGTTCTTCGATAGCAAATGGCGGCGCGAGGAGCATCCGCTGGCGTCGCTGGGATAGTCGTTTCGCCAATTGCGACAACTGCGACAACTGCGCCATTCGCGCCAAAGCGCTGATGGCGTGGGCGGCAGCGGTGGCGGGCAGTCGTCATGCAAGTCGAGTAGAGTGTCGGCAGGACTGGCCCCGCAGCCGGGGCCGGCCTTCGCTTCACTTCGATCGTGTGTGAACAGTGAAAGGAACCGTAATGAGCAATCCTCGTGATGTCGCCGTACTGGTGGGAAGCCTGCGCAAGGAATCCCTGAACCTGAAACTGGCCAAGGCCCTGGCCGCGCTTGCGCCGCCGCAGCTAAAGCTCGATATCGTCGAGATCCGCCAGCTGTCCCATTACAACCAGGACGACGATGCCAATCCGCCATCGGAGTGGGTTGCCTTCCGCGACCGGATCCGCCGAGCCGATGCGGTTCTGTTCGTCACCCCCGAATACAACCGTTCCGTGCCGGGTGTGCTGAAAAACGCCATTGACGTGGGGTCGCGCCCTTATGGGCAAAGCGCATGGGACGGCAAGCCGGGCGGCGTGATCAGCGCATCGCCGGGCAATATCGGCGGGTTTGGCGCCAACCATCATCTGCGCCAGTCGCTGGTGTTCCTGAATATTCCGGTGCTGCAGCAGCCGGAGGCGTACATCAGCGCGGTGGACAAGCTGTTCGACGAACAGGGCGGTATCAGCAACGATTCGACCCGGGGCTTCCTGAGCAAGTACCTGACGACCTTTGCCGCCTGGATCGACCGCAACGCCGCTGCCCGCTGACGGAGACCCGGCCGCTTCAAATGCCGGTAAGCCCCGTCCTACAAGGCAAAGCGGGCGGGACCCGACACCGCCGGCGCCCCCTCCTTTCTATAGTGAAGCCATGTTCGCAGACATAGACAAGGAGGAAACATCATGCCCTACATTCTCGCGTGGCTGCTCGGCGTACCGGCCTTCGTCCTGATCCTGATCTGGCTGTTCATGCACTGAGTGCATGTCGCCCAACATGAAAAGCGGCGCCTGCGGGCGCCGCTTTTTACTGACGTTTTTCTGGCAGAATCCCGCCCAGTCGATGTGCCCCATTCGCGACCCTGCTCAAGGCCGGTATCTCGCGTATACTTGCGGGTCTTCCTCAGTCCGCGGCCCTGAACGCCGTACCGGACGTTCCCTCGAAGCCATACCCATGACTGCAAATCCGCGCCGCATCTCGGTTGCCCCGATGATGGACTGGACCGATCGCCACTGCCGCACGTTTCATCGCTCGCTGAGCCAGCACACCTGGCTTTATACCGAGATGGTGACGACGGGCGCGTTGCTGCATGGTGATGTGGCGCGGCATCTGGATTTCGACGCCGTCGAGCAGCCGGTGGCGTTGCAACTGGGCGGTAGCGAGCCTGCCGATCTCGCACAGGCGGCCAAGCTGGGCGAGCAGTGGGGCTACAAGGAAATCAACCTTAACTGCGGTTGCCCCTCCGAGCGCGTGCAGCGCGGGGCGTTCGGTGCATGCCTGATGGCCGAGCCGCAACTGGTTGCCGATTGCGTCAAGGCCATGCGCGACGTGGTGTCGGTGCCGGTGACGGTAAAGCATCGGATCGGCATCGATACAGTCGAGCATTATGATTTTGTGCGCGATTTTGTTGGCACCATTGCCGAGGCGGGCTGTGAAACCTTTATCGTTCACGCCCGGAATGCCATCCTGAAAGGCCTGAGCCCAAAGGAAAATCGCGAAATTCCGCCGTTGCGTTATGAAGTCGCCTATCAACTGAAAAAGGAATTCCCGAACCTGGAAATCCTAATTAATGGCGGCATTGTTTCGTACGGCGAAATGGAGGAGCATTTGCGCCACGTGGACGGGGTAATGATCGGCCGCCAGGCTTACCACGATCCTTATATCCTCTCGGAGATGGACAGCCGTTTCTACGGCGCCGAGACGCCGGTTCCATCGCGTGAGGACGTGGAGCTGATCATGCAGGCCTATATCGGCCAACTGGTGGAGCAGGGCGGTTATATGGGGTCTGCCACCCGTCACATGCTGGGCCTCCATCGCGGCGTCTATGGCGGACGCGGCTGGCGCCGGGTGCTGTCTGATGCGCGCCGCATGAACGCCGCCCGTACCCGCGCCGATGTGGATGTGCTGTTCGAGGAAGCGCGCTCGCATCTGCGTCCGGATCTGCTCGAGGCCGCCTGAAGGCCCGGCATGCGTGACGACCGTACGCGAGACGGGCTGGAGGAAAAACTCTAATTCCGAACGATCGTTCTATGCAGGACGCGGCAAATGTATGCCCCAAGGGGGTTTGCGGCGGTTGGGTGGCTGGAAACCCGCATGCGCAAAGGGATTCCCCTAATTCGCCAGTTCTGCGGCAAGTTCTTACACTGTGCCTGCCCTCGAATACAGGGCTTTCTTCAACTGATTTTTGAGCCCGCCGTGTGCGGGCTTTTTTTCTTTGCCGTCTCGTTGCTGCCACAGTACCCGTGGGTTTGCCCGGATAGTGCACTGCGTCTTCGAGGACTACATTGAACATGCCTTCAGGGCATTGAGATCGCTAATTTAAGAGTCCGCTCGTGAGCGGGCTCTTTTTTTTCGTCCATTGCTTTCCGCTGACCGGCTTGAGCAGAAGCGCGTTGCGGGCGCCGAAAAAAAAGCAGGCGATGCTCGTCGGGAGTGATCGCCTGTCGGGAATGTCGAGGGGGTCAATGTCCCTCGGGGAAGAGTATCCAACAGCATTATTTCCGGCAGAACCCTGCATTGGTGGGGCAGGGGCTCCGCTTTTTGGCGGATATGCCGATAGTGGAAACTGTGGCTATTGTTAAGCCATCCAGCTGCCGTGCGGCGGCTAGGTCATGTTACGATGCGCCAAAAATGCCGCGACAGTCGGCGTGGAACGCGAACCGTATCTTTATCGTTACGGTTTCAAGTGGGGGAAAAGCAGGCGGGCTGGCCGATCCAATTGGCGCAACGGGGATTGTCGAGCGCCAGGGAAGCGGAAGCGGGCCCTGAAGGAAATGAAATGGAAGCAGAAGAACCATTCGGTGAAGTCTTCGAGGACTACCGGGTGATCTGGGTGGCCGAGCAACTGCAGGACGGCAAATGGACTGCGCGCTATTGCTGGCACCCAGGCACATCCATCGACGCAGGCAAGGCGCTGCAGCGAGATGTCCTGAACGGCAAGTCGAAGCGCTTGCTTGGACTTTTTCCTAGCGAGGCGGATACCATCGCCGCCATCAAGGAAGCAGTGCTTCTGGAAGCCAAGTGGGTGGGCCCGCGATGAAGTCACGAAGCAGCCCATCCGCGAACTTAAATTTTTTTGTGCGGGATACTAGCCATCGATCGAGAATCCTTGTATAGTCTTGTTCTTCGCTGATCGACACGTCGGTCAGCGAAAAATCTCTACGGTGGCTGTAGCTCAGTTGGTAGAGTCCAGGATTGTGATTCCTGTCGTCGTGGGTTCGAGTCCCATCAGCCACCCCAAAGAATTCCCTTACGAAACAGCCGCTTACTCAAGCGGCTGTTTTGCCATGTGGATCTGATTGGTGTCATAGTTCTCTCAATATTCCCACCGTGGGAATATGATGCGTTCGGCCGCTTGGTTTAGACCAACTTTGAGAAGGGGCGCGATAGATGAAAGTCTTTCTTAGCTGGTCAGGTCCGCGCAGCAGGTTTGTCGCGGAAACTCTCAGGGGTTGGTTGCCTCGTGTGATCCAATCGCTAAAGCCGTGGATGTCCGATGAGGACATTGCCGCAGGGTCGCGTTGGCTGATCGATGTTTCGGGTCAACTCGCGGATGCAAAGGTTGGCATTCTATGCGTCACGCCCGAAAACCAATCCAATCCGTGGCTCGTTTTCGAAGCCGGTGCGTTGTCAAAGACCCTAGAGCAGCCATTTGTTTGTCCTTTGCTATATGACATGACGCCGGGCCAATTGACCGGCCCATTGGCGCAGTTCCAAGCCCTCACCTTGGACCGTGGCGGCGTACTTCGAATTCTGCAAAATCTCAACAGTGTGCTCGGTAGCTCAGCCCTCAGCGCGATCGATCTTGAAGAGATCTTTGCTGTGTGGTGGCCAATGCTCGAATCGAAGCTCAAGGAAGTTCCCGAAATTGAGCCGGCGGATAAGGCTGTCAAGCGTGGTGTTGAGGACATCCTCGAGGAAGTTCTGAGTAATTCACGCGAGCAGTTGCGGCGCGAAAACGTGCGCCTAGAGGCTTCTGCGAAGCGGGATGAGCACATGGACTCCTTCCTGCCGAAATTCGAGCAGCTCGTGTCGCACGCAATGGAAATGAATGGCGCCCGCAGACTTGAGGTGGAGGCCCTAGCAAAGATTTTTGGGCTGCCCCCGGAGGTAGCCAAATTCGCTGAAAGTGTCATGGCCAATTCCATACCGGTGGGCATGGGTGACATGATCAGCGACATGAAATATATGAGTGAATCGGTCAAGGCGCAGACCGCAAGTTTGTTGTCTCCCCCTCCCGATGAGGCAACGCAGAGTTGAGTGACTCGGCGCAGTGACTCTCTTAGAGTGCGCTGCGCTTGACAACTTTGTTACGGTCATACACTCGTGCAGTAATTGCTGGATTCGCGTGCAGGTCGGGAAGAGTACCTCGCTCAGCCTTATGCGTCGTCGCGTAGTAGGCCCGCAGGTCATGGAACGTGAAGCGGTCCACGATCACCTTTTCGGCCAGCGCCGCATTCATGATCTTTCCCCACATCGCCTTGAAGCCGGCAGCCGTGTAGTGGCTGTCGTGCCGGTTCGGGAACAGGTACAAGCAGCCTCCCCGATCCTGCGCTAGATGCAGGGCGTCAATCCGGTCCAGGAGGTCCAGAAGCTTGGGCGTGATTTCGACCTCCTCGATGATCTCGCCTCGCTTGGTACCGCGCTGCTTGGCACGTTTGGTGCGGATCACCATCGCCTTTCGGTCGACCTGCGGGCGGACGATGTCCAAGAACTCTACTTTCCGGCTGCCTGCGACGGCCGCGTACTCAGCTGCCAAGCCAATGATGCGCCGCTGCGGTCCTTGCCGTGACAACCATTGCAGGAATGCCGCCAGCGCGGCCGGATCCGGCGCCCTGGAGCGAGGCTGCTCTGTGTTCCGCCGAACCTGCCGGCACGGGTTTGCCTCCGCTTCGCCTCGCTCGATAGCAAGGTTGATCAGGTTGGAGAGCAAAGCGACCTCGCGGTTCGCGCGCACCGGGGCATCCTTGCGCTCGACGCGCAGGTATCGGGCCACGTCCGTCGCCCGGATCTCGCTGGCCTTCGTCTCGGAAAAGACCTTCAGGAGGGGCGTGCTGCACTGGGTGTAGTCGGTCCTGGTGCCGTCCGAGAGCTTCCGCCAGTCGCTCGTCTCCCGGTACTGCTCCCACAGCCTGCCGATCATCCCGATGTTGTCGCCCATGCCAAGCATGTCCAGGACGCGCTGGATGGCCTTCAGACGGTCCGTCCCGAGATTGATTGGCTTGGCCCCCATCGGGCGGTACCGGTACGTTACCAGCCCGTCCTTGCGCGGGCGCGCCTCCATGCGATCCAGAAGGCCCTTGCCTTCCTTCACCTTGCGGGGACGGTTCATGCTGCCACGCTCCAGCGGGGGCCCGTCGTCGGCCTGGCGGAACTGCCCACTTTGCCGCGGTTGACCTGCTCCCAGGTGATCATGGGGTGGCCATCCACCTTCATCGGCGGCTCGAAGCCCAGTTGCTTGCGAATCCAGCGGCGTTGCGCCGCTCCTTGCACCAGGCCGCCAGTGATGTCTTTAAGTTCTTCGTTCGTCAGGGTTGCCATACTGTGCTCCCAGTGCTTCTTGGTCAATTCGAGAATTTGTGCGCAGCTGCTTGGATCATTCGTAGTGGCCGCCGATACTGAGGGCGGACAACGTAGTTCAACGAGTAGTCCCAGGGAGACCGAAATGGACCAAGAGACAAAATCCGAAGCGACATGTGATACGGCAGCCTGTGTCGCCGGAATCGCCGTCGGCCTGGCGCTCGGCGTCATAGGGTGCGCACTGGCGTATTTCACGCTTCGGCGGCGAAGAACCCTTGATGGCGGATCAATGAGGCCGCTCAACACCGACTGGTTTGAGAAAGGCAACGGTTGAGGTTTCATGCCAGTTCCCGTTCTGCGTGCCGCACGGCGGCGGTCAGCCGGGCCATTCCACGATGACATGACATCCTTGTCCGGTTCTCGATGTTCTTGTGGCCGTTGACGATTAGCCCGGCTCACGGCTGGCGGATGACCAAGGCTTTAGTGGGGCGGGGGCGGGTCACAATCACGCGATCAGTTCCATCTGGGCACGCTGTCGATCGAGTGCGACCGAGCATGCCGGGTTGAGCCAAACCACTTCCGTGCGCGCGCGGCCGCCGTCCAAACGCCGAAGGGCTTGCCACGCGCCGAGAAGAGCTTTTCATCAATCTGCTCGCCGCGATGGCAGCCGATCTGGGATACGAATTCGACCGAGTACAGCTTCGGAAGAGTTGGTATTCGCCGATTGCTCATGGACAGTTGGAAGAGCGGCAAGGTGCGCTGCTGGCTGCTGCAACGGAAGTCTTTCAAGGGCAGCGCCCGCTTCATGTCGCCCAGGTTGAGTCGCAGCGCCAACCGCCTGCGCAATAGTTCAGGGCACTTCATGCGGCCTCGCTCTGCTGCGCCACCGTCAGCGCCACCGCCACCGACCTTACCCACACCGGCGTCGCCGACAGCATGAACGTCTCCCCCGTCTCAGCCAGCATCAACGTGGTACCCATGACCTCAGCGATGGCCTGCGCAGCATCCGGCGGCACCGCATTACCGATGCGCTCGCGCCAGGCCTGATCGCTCAGGCCGTGCAGTTCCAGATATTCCTCAGGCTCGATCAGCGACTGCAGGGCGGCCAGTTCCAGTGTGGTGAATGGGCGGTGCCATGTGCCGTCAAGCGCGCGGATGATCGCCACCAGCTTTTCATTGGCTGCCGGAAGGCGGGGATCGGCCACTGACCAACGGCCGTTGTCGTGGCTGGCAGCTGCTGATACCGCGCCGCTGGGTTGATCCCAGCCGACGACGCCGTAGTGGCCGCCGGTCAGGTAGTTGTCGCCACGCTCGCGCCGGATGCCGGGGCGGGGATCGGCGACAGCAAACGCGCCCTGACCGGTGGTGCTGCCGGCGATCACGGTGCCCGTGGCATCGTTCCAAGGCGTGACGGCGTACTTGCCGAACGTCGGGCCGTCGCGGCGCGGGTCGGCCACGCACTGGCCAGTGCCGTGCGCGCTGGTGACCGCGCCCGCGGCGTTGGTCCAAGGGACGATCCGATACTCATTGTTGTGCTTGGCTGGCCCGGCGTGGCGCGGGTCCGCCACGCTGAACGTGCCCTGGCCCGGCGACTTCACGCCGATGATGGCGCCGGACGGTTCGCCCCAGCGCAGCACGCCGTACTGCTGGTACTGGGCCGCCTCGGCCGGGCCGCGCGGATCCGCCACAGAGAACGCGCCGTTCGTCGGCAGCGACTCCCCCGCCACGGCGCCGGCAGGTTCGCACCAGTCCACCACACCCAGATGGCCCCCGCGGCGCTCGGGCAGGATCAGGTAATCGCTGAGGTAGCCGTCCTGCACCGCCAGCTTGTTCAGGCTGCGCCAGTCGCTGCCGGCCTCCACGAAAGCCAGGCGCACCCACGTCTTCCACTGAAGCGCCGGCACGCGATGCATCGGGCCGCCGACCGTGTCGCCAGGCAGCGGCATGCGGCCGAGTACGGTACCAACGCCCTGCAGGCGGCGCACGGGCGGTTCGTACAGGAAGGCCGGCACCTTCGCGGTATGGCGCGCGACCAGGAGGAAGCGTTTCCGGCTTTGAGCCAGGCCGCCGATTACGCCGCAGTCGTGCGTCGTCTCGTTCACGGCGTAGCCGTAGTGCCGCAGTATCTGGCCGATCTGGTCCAGCAGGTGCCGGCCGCGCGTGGCCAGACGGGGCACGTTCTCGAAGACGATCAGTTCGACCGGGTCATCCTTCCACGCTTCGCACATCAGCCAGACACAGCGCAGCGTCAGCTCGTTCAGGGCCTGGTACTTGGGCGTGCGGCTCAGGGTCTCGGGCAGCAGGCCGGACGCGCCCTTGCACGGGCTGGAGATGAAGACGCAGTGCGGGTGCTGGTGGCCAGCGGCGCGTACGATGTCGTTCGGCGTGGCCTCGCGCCAGCCCGCCGGGGGGGCAGCACCATGAAAGGCTGTGTACTGCGCGCGGGTCATGAGATCCATCACCGTGCACGGTACGCCCACCAATGTCTCGAAGTCGCGCGCAGCGGCCGGATCGACGTCGATGCCGCCGATGCACTTCCAGGTGCCGATCATGTTGCCAACGCGGGAGACGGCTTTCTTGAAGCCCTTGGCGCCACCACCCAGACCAGCGCACATGCCGAAGCTGTTGTATTCGCGGCGGATCATGCTAGGATGCCCCGCAAAAAAACGGGGTCAATATGAAAAGGGATGGTTGGGTAATACCGGGTACGGCGATTGCGATAGCGGTTGGGAGCGCCGTTTTTCTTCACTACCGCCCTCACAACTCGGCTGAGATCGCGTCTTGGGTTCAAGCTCTGGGTTCGATCGGCGCGATCATTGGCGCATTCAAGGTTGGCCAGCGGCAAGCCAACGCTGCATTCGACCAAGCTATCCGTTTGCGAAAGCTCGAAGCGCGTGACAAGGCTGAGATGGTTGCAGCCGTTGTCCAGGCTGCGTGCCGTTACTGCATAACGTGGATCGAAAAGCTGGATAAGATCGAGACCGAGCTGCAGATCCCCTGGCTTCAGTTGGAATGGGGTGCATACGGACGCCCAGAGTTCGAAGCCGTTTTGGGAGACATCAACGGCATCTCTTTGCTCGGGCTGCCCACGCCCGCGCATGTCGAAATGCTCGTGAAAATGCGGCAGGACCTGATCCATGCCCACGGCGCATTTCAGCGACTGATGGCCGTGGATGTATCGGATCGGCCTCAGCCAGGTGACTGGAACGGCGTGAGTGTCGCCAAGATGTTTCTCGGCTCGGCGAAAGAGAGCGGGGGCAAATTCATTAAGCTCAGCGAAACAGATGATTGAGGTCTGGAGCGACATCACTGGCACCCCCTCAACCCCTCAAACTCCACCCGCAACTCCTCCTGCTGGCCTTCATCGGGCACATACCGAATCAGGTCAGCAGCAAGATTGAGCGCATCCACGGTTGTTGCCTGATGCAATGCATCCATGACCTGCGCGTAGGTGAGGACATCGCCGTCCTTGGTGGGCACGGAAGCGGACGCTGTTGCATTGGCCTGTGAGCCCGCCGCGGCAGCTTTGCCCGCTTTCAGTTTCTCGTCATAGGCCTTGCGCGCCCGCTCCTTGTCGGGACCGTCGGGCATCTGGCTGGCCAGCTGTCCAGCTGCCGACAATTCGGCGCTGTTCGTCGCCGCGCCGATCGCGCCTAGCACTTCGTCAAGAGCCGGGGCTGGGGCCGGAGCCGATGCCGAAGCAGTCTGCGAAGGAACGTCGGTCACCTGGCCGCCCCGCGACTGCAGCTTGTCCTTGACCCGGCTCGCGCGACTGGCGGTGGTCGAGTCCGGCTGTCTGACGTCCTCGACCTTGCCCATGTCGCGTTCCGGCTGTGGCAGGGGCGATTCCAGTTCGTCGGCCGTGTAGACGCCAAGGATCACGTCGGGGCAGTACAGCCTTGCCCATCGCTTGACGGCGAGATAGGCGAGCTGCTGCTTTGGGTCCTGCCCCCAGAGCGGCGAGTTGCGGACGCCGGCTTGCGACAGCAGCAGTCGCAGCTCGCGCGGTTGGTCTTCGTCCCGGAAGGTGGCCCAGACCCGGACGCCGAGCCCCTTTTCATCCTCGATCAGCCAGTCGCGGACGATGCGCTTCTCGTCGGGATTGTTGCGGGCCGGCACTTCCTTGAAGCGACCCGCGATGCGATCCCAGTCTCCGAACCACTCGAAGTGGAGCCGGGACTTGATCGGCGCGCGGTTCGTGATGACGGCGTTGACGAGTTGCGCCTCGTAGCCCAGCGTGCCGTTCACCAGATGGGTTTTCTGCGCGACCGAGAACGGGTTCATGCCCCATTGCATCGATTGCATGACGACGGCGAAGCAATCGCCCTGGTTGCCCTGCAGGTGTTTTGGTACGGTCGAGCGGCCGGTCATCATGACGCGGGCCACGCGGTCGATCGATTCGATCGTGGCGGCGTCGACGATCATCGCTGCGGCGTTGAGATCCGGCACGGTCGGCTGCGCGGGTGAGGGAAGGGCGGTCTGGAGGTCAGTCATGCGGCGTCCTGGTCGGTGGTGTCGGTCTTCTTGCTCTTCGTGGGTTTGGCATGGCGAAAGTCGATATATGTCGCCGGCTCGACCACGTAACCCTTTCGGGTGATTTCCTTGCGCCGGTAGAACGTCCCGTCAGGCAGCTTGCCGATGGCGGCGTCGCCCATGGATTCGAGCAAGCGGTTGTCTGCTGCGGCGATGGCGGCTTCGTAACGGGCGACGGCCTGCTTGGCGTCCACGCGGACGCGATGCCAGTGGTCGAGCGCGGAGAGATCGACCTCACCTTCGCCAACTGTGTGATGCAGGCGCTTGAGAAGGGCGCCTGTCGTGCGATGCTCGTAGTCCGGGTCGGGCGGCTCGCCGCTCTTGACGCGTTGCCAGAAGGCCAATTCCTGCTCGATCAGCAAGGATTCAAGCTCGGGATCGCGGCCGATGATGAACGTCTTCAGCTTGTTGCCGCCCACGCACGCGGCGAGGTGCCATTCGGGATAGTCCAGCACCACCATGTAGTGGTGGCACTGCAGTAGATACTCCTCCGGCACCTCGTCGGTGCCAGGCTCGCCCCATTCGCCGAACCGGAAGGCCATCGCATCGACGTTCTTGCATTCGAGGCCCACGCGTTGACCTTCGACCAGGCGGTCCACGTTGGCGAGCATCCATGGGAATCTCGGGTGCGCGATGATCTGGTTGCGCCGACGGACCTTGATCCCATTTCGCCGCGCATACTCGCGCGCAATGATTTCTTCCATCAAGTTACCGAACCGGATGCGCTCGACGTCGTCCAGGTCCTCGGCGGCCAGTTCGCCGCGCTTTTCAAGGTAAAGCTGATACTGGGTCTTGAAGCGGGAGAGGCCGAGCGCGGCGGCGGCATCAGACCCTCCTATGCCGGACATTCGCCGCTGCAGCCATTCGTTGCGTGCGTTCATGCTTGCATTCCTCAGTGGATACGAACGAGTTCAGGTTCCCCGCTGGCGAGCCAGCGGCCGGTAAGGCGGAAGCCAGCGGCGCGCTGAGCGCGAACCCATGCCTCCCAGGTGATGAAGTGGTTCATGCCGACCTCCGATACGAGGTGGGATGGGCGCGCACCGGCTCGTCGGTGGCGGCGGCATAGACAAGGAACACCACGCCGAGCCCGGCGGTGGTAGCCAGCCAAAGGACGATCAGTTGCGCGATAGCGCGGCGCAGGGCAGGACGTTGCCGCATACCTGGCCTCCCGTTGCTGGCGCTCATGCCGCGCCTCGCTCCGTCAGCCTTTCCTTCGCATCGGAACGGGCATGTCGTGCGGCGGCGTTCTCTTCCTCGGAAACGCGTTGAGCGTTGCCATGGATCAAGTCGTCAAAGACCGCATGAGCCCGTGCCCCCATCAGCTCATGGGCGCGTGACAACTGTTGCGCCGGGGATTCGTTCGGCAGACGGCGGGTGTTGCCCGCCGCCAGGATCGCGCCGAGGTATTCAAGCGCTTGCTCGCCCGAGCAATACGGTTCGACAGCGCCAACCTGCAGGTCGGCGGCGATCAGGTCTGCTGCTTGGTGGTGGTCCATGTCGCATCCATCGGGGTGGGTCGATGGACGCAGGATATAACCATGGTTATTTATGTGTCAATAACCAGGGTTATTTTTCAGTGCGCTCGTGAAGGGATCGGGCGTAGTCGGCAAGCTGGATGGCTGCGGCCATCGCTGCGACGGGGTCGGTCAGAAAGTACCCTTCGACCAGGAGTTGCAGTCGGCCGTCGGGCAGCAGCTGCGCGGCCAGCAGGCCATGCTTTTCAGGCGAGCAGGAAGAAGCGCGCCCGGCGGCGTCGGCAGGTGAGGGTGGTCCCTTTTCTGAGCAGGCGTCTTTGCCTTTATGGTTTTTCCAACGGGACGCGTCAACACGGACGACCTTTCCCACGGCGGGCTGTCAGGGGCGGGTAGGCTGAGCCCCCGAGCTGTGCGCCGGCATTGGTTTCGTTGGCCGATCAAGACAAGCCTGCAATGGTGGAGCGTGGAGCATGCACACGTAGTTCATTTTTCGCGAGCCTTCTTCACTGGTATGAGAGAGCTGCGACGGTCTGCCGCAGTTTCGAACTTTTCCGAATCTTTGGGGTGAAAAAAAACCGCCGGGCTGGCGGTTTTACTTGCTGGGTGCGCTTTTGCGTCTAGCTGGTGGTGGAACATCAAACGATGTTTCCTCAATCTCACCATTCGGATGAATCGTACGGATGGCGACCTGGCTCGGTGCCGCAACCGAGGGGGTATCGGTAGAACCTGTACCCCGCATGGCCTCGATCATATTTGCGACGCCATGAATCTTCTCGGCATCCAATGTCGATGCCGCTTGCAGCAGTCGTTGGAGCGCACTGATCAGTTCCTTGTCGTTGCTCGAGTGGGAAATGAAGACGCGTGGCCCTTTTTCCATCTCGCCTTCGCCTGTGGCGAGCCACTCGGGACGAACGCGCAGTGCCACGGCCAACTCAACGACCTTCGATGTCTCCGAGCCCAGCTCGATCTTTCGAATCATCGGTTGCGACAAGCCCACCATTTCGGCAAGCGCAGCTTGCGAGAGGCCCCTCTCGGTGCGAGCAAATCGTAGTCGTTCGGCCAATGTGTTCATGGACGTCACGATATAACCATGGTTGTATCCCGTCAAAGAACCATGGTTATTGACTTCGTGATAACCATGGTTATATATTGGGCGCATGGAAAAGAACCAATCGCATGATGCGCTGCTCGAGGCGGCGCGGATCGCGGGCTCTCAGTCAAAGCTCGCCGCGCTCTGCGCGAAGAAGCAGGCACACGTTCAGAAATGGCTGAACAGCCCGCTGGGCATCCCGGCGGAGTACTGCCCGTTGATCGAGAGGGCGACCGGCGTCACCTGCGAGCGGTTGCGTCCAGATCTTGCCGATCGCTGGCGATACCTGCGCGAGAGCGGTATGCGGGCTCATTCTGCGGGGTCGAAACCAACGAAGGAGGCCACTTGATCTTCCGTGACCGCCGCTATCGCTGGGCGCCGCTGGCATTATCCGCCGGAGGCTTCCATGAAACTGGAATCAGCCATATCAGCGCCCACGCTACCGCCATCGAGCCGAATGCCAACGCGGCGTACGGCCGCGAATGCGCGGCGAGCGTCCATGCCCAGATCGCCAAGGCCAGCACGTGTGCCAGGGCAAGAAGCGGGGACGGTCGGAACAGCGCGCAATCGATAAGCGGCGCGGCACCCCACAGCCGCGAAGTGCCCGCTGTCAGCGCGAGAAGCACAAGCGAGCCGGAAAAGCCGATAGCAGTAGCGGCGAGGAACAGCGCGCCTGCCACGAATGA
The DNA here is from genome assembly GCF_001652915.1 of Cupriavidus sp. D384. GTDB lineage: Bacteria > Pseudomonadota > Gammaproteobacteria > Burkholderiales > Burkholderiaceae > Cupriavidus. The sequence goes on along the minus strand of NZ_BBQI01000017.1, from coordinate 83,169 downwards.
CCCAAGTTCGATCCAGATGTACGCGAGCCCGGCCGGCAGGAGGTTAAGGACTGCAGATACGCCCCAGCGCTTGCCGCGCGCCATGCGTTCGATGTGCCGAGATCGTTCTGGAACAACCGTCAACTCAGTCATGTGGCCTCCATTGGGCAAAGGAAGATCGGAGACTGCACTGGTACCACGACAGCTATCGTCTGAATCCCGCATCGTAAGAACCAGCTTTTTGCTATTCGCGCCGGCCCGCTTGTGTTGCGCAGGCGGAAGGCTCGGGCTCCGTCTCCATGCACGGGTGACGGCGGGGCAGGCGCGCCTGCATCACCCCTGCAGCGTACGGCCTCGCGTGTTCGGCTGCATTCCCAACGTAAAGAACGCTTCGGAACAGTCATGAACAACCCAGTTTCCCTGGCCGGCGACGACATCATCCTGGCGAAGCTACGCGAGGCGTGCAGCGATCCCAGGCTCCAGGCCAAGCTTTGCGACGCCACTGGTTGGAGCGAGTCAATGCCAAACAAGGTGAAGAACGGCGACACTGGCATCGTCATTACCAAGCTGGCGGCAGTACTGCATGCGTTGGGGTTGGTCGTCACGACTGCCGAGTACATGGATTACCTGGCGCAAGGCAACGTCATCGGCTCGAACTGCCGATGTGCCCGCATGAGCATGGGGCAGTGCGGAAAGGGATGCGGCTGATATGCGACGTTTATTCGACCTGGCCGACTTCCGCGCCGGCTGGAATGCCGCGCGAAGTGGCGCTGCGTTTCACGAGAATCCACATCATGCCGGGCCGCTGGCCCCGTTTTTCCCACAATGGCCCCGTGGCGGGCCGCGCACGTCGAGTGCGCCTGAGACCGAACAAGCGCCCCCGAACTTTCCTATTGTCTGGAGGCTTTCAATGCTTGAGCGAAAGGGCACACGTCCGACCGTCGAACGGCAACAGAAACTGGCGCAGCAGATCCTTGAACATTTTCGGGCGAATCCTGGCGATCGCCTGAACGAACCGGCGGTTGCTTCCCGGTTCGGAATCAAGGTTCCGGTCGCTCGGAAGATTCTCAAGGACCTGGCAAGCGACGGGCATCTTGCATGCGCTTTCGTGATGGGCGGGATGGCCCAATATTTCGTGGCCACGCGCGAGACGTTTCACACGAACCGGATTGTGGGGCGCGGTGTGCTGACTGGTTGGGAGGGCGGATTGCGCCGGGCGGCGGAGCTGCGCATGGCGCCGCGCGGGGCGGGGTGGACACTATGACGGGCCGGATCCAGCCGTTCGACCTACCGGTAGTTAGTGTCGATTCAGGCCTCGCGAACGAGCACATCATAGTTCTCCCGTATGAGGTTCACGTGATTCAAGGCGTTGTCGGCGAGCACGCGTTCGAATTCACGAACCATTTCACCGAGAGGGCGGAGGTCTTTGGGTTCACCAGGATGACCATCCCGAGCCTCCTCCAGCACCGGGCGCATCTCGGGGTGCTTCCAGGCACCGTCGACGAGAGTTCGGATCGAGTTCCCGAGAAACACAACTTGGTCACGGATGGTCAGCATAGCAATCACGCTCTCCCGCGAATTGAGTTCGTGGACCGGCATGGCCGAGAGGGCACCGACCAAACCATCAATAATCGACTGGTGAAAGTGCACGGTCATCGATTGTCGGGCGTCCTTGCCTTCCAGAAGCGCGGCGAAATCGTCGGCGCGGGTTTTGGCTGCCTCAGCTACAGCAAGGAATGCCTGGCGCCGCGCGCGCAGTGCAAGATCGCCTTGATATCTGACCACCCATATTGCGCCAAGGATGGCGCCAATGGAGCCAATTGCCTGAAGCCACGACGCCATCGCATTGCGGTCGTATTCGGCAAATTTCCCGGAGGTGGCGCCAAAGACGGCAATAAGCAGGACGGCAGCGATGCTGATGAGAATCCGGACCCCAATGCGCCAATCAATCATTCTTATCTCCCTGATTTTGGCGGCGATCCTAGCACAGCGATCCGGCCGGTCTGGGCCGGCGCCCGGCAAGTGAATGACTGCAACACCTGACCCCCTCACACCGCCCGACTGCGACCTCCGCAGTTTCCAGTTCATGCCGCTGGATGTTGTGCGCCTGCGCGACAGCGACCTGGCCGCGCTCGAGTCGCCAGAAGCCTGCTGGGCCGCCGTGCTGCTGTGGTGCGCGTCGTGGCATCAGTTGCCGGCGGCGTCGCTGCCTGACGATGATCGCGTGCTGTCCCAGTTGGCGGGCTTCGGTCGCGTGGTCAAGGAATGGCTGCGGATCCGACCCGGCGCGCTGCGCGGCTGGATCAAATGCGGCGATGGGCGCCTCTATCACCCCGTGGTTGCGGAGAAGGCGCGAGAGGCGTGGTCGGCCAAGCAGTTGCAGCGGTACAGGACCGAATGCGCCAGGATCAAGAAACATAACCAGCGGCACGGGACATCCATCCTGTGTCCCTCGGTCGATGACTTCGTGTCCCCCGACTATGCCGATCCCACGCAAGGGGACAAGAGGGGGTTGTCCCCGGGGACATCGCCGCCGTGTCCCTCGAATGTCCCCCGGGAAATGCCATCCAAGGGACAGGGAGAGGGACAGGGATATGTAAACCCAAGCAACGGCGGCATCGCCACCGGCAGTGGTCGCGAGGGGCCAGATGCAGCGGGGTCGCCGCCAGCTGCCGCCGCGACTTTCGCCGAAGCATTGGCGGGGCATGGCATCGCTTGCCGCCCGGTGGACGCCCGGTTGCTACGGTGGGCGGAGGAGGGCGCCACGATGGCAGATGTGCGACAGGCCATCGTGAAAGCCGCCGATCGCCGACGGCGTGAACAATCGGCACAGCCACTGAACGTCGGGCTGGTCGACGTCATCCTGGCCGATATCCTCGCTGCCCACGCCGCACCATCGGTGGTCGCAGCGGGTGGCGCCGGGGACTGGTGGGACACGGCATCGGGCATCACCGCGCACGGTGCCACGCTCGATGTGCACCAGGGCGAGGACGAGCCATTCCCGTACTTCAAGGCCCGCGTCTTCGAGGCGGCCGGCGACGGCCCGTGGATCTGGAACGCGCGGGGCGGATTTTTCCCGATGCGCTCAGCTGGTCCTTAGCCCGGTGCTGCAAGACTTTCCGGGCGATTCTGGCCCATTCTTCCCGAGTATAAAAATGCTGAGAACAGACGCGAGCCAATCCGAAACTGGGATCTTTTCGTACACCGAGCAGGCATTGCATGTCTCGTTCCTGATCCTCTCGCAGCCGGCCATGGAAGAAGGGCAGATGCGTCGCGCGTTGATGCGCGCGATGGAAAGCGTGCCGCTTCTCAATGCCAGGCAGCAGTCGTGGCTGCAGCAGCTGCGCGGCGAACGGGGTGCCGGGTCAATCGACTTTGGTGGCCTGGAGATGCTGGAGGTGCGCGGCCAGTGTGCGATGGTGACCAGCGCGGTGCGCACGCGGTTGCCACGCCCCGAACTGGGCGCCGTGCTGGCGCGCTATGGCATTGGTCCCGAAAAGCTCGAAGGCGTGCGGATCCTGACCGGGTTTGCCCGCGAGGTGTGTGGAATCCATGCCTATGAACCGGTCTTCCACCTCATCGCACGGCACTACGCGTCGAGAAAGACCAAGAAGGATGGCATGTCGGTGCGCGACATCGGGGACAGATGGGGCCTGAACCGAGGCAAGGTCCAGCGCGCGGCGAAGTGGATCGCGTCGCATTGCGCGGCGCTGGAGGCGAGGGCGGTTGAACGGTTGGGGGCGGTGTTTCAGGAGCACGCGGTGGTGTCGCCAGAGGATGACCTGCAGTATGAGGGCAGTCGGGCCAGGTCGGCGGCCGGGCGCGCAATAACGCGCGCCCCCGTGTGAAGGACAATCGCGGCTACAAGAGGCCGCGCGCGAGCACCCGATTAGGTCGTCTTGGTCTTCTTCCTGATCGCCTTGGCAGCTACTTGCTTTGTCTTTGCGCCGTTGGGGTCGGTTTTGAACGCCACCGTCTTCTCGATGGTTTGGGTAATTCGTTGAAATTTGAAGGGCGTTCCGCCAGCTCCGAGCGCCTTGGCGAACTGAGCATAAGTGAAGCTGCGACCGTTGACTGAGTTGCCGGATGGTAGCCACTCTACGGAGCCTTTGCTGATGACGAGTTCCCCTTTTCCCGGGATGGTGAGCGTGGAGTCGACCTTCGAGAATTCGATCGGGAAGCCCAGTTCGAGCGTGACCTTTGGCATAGTGTGATCCTTGTTTGAGATTTCAGCTTGACGCGCTGTGACAATCGACCTAAATTAACGCCAGAATCGCAGTAATTGCACCTGAAGAAGCCCGCGCAAGCGGGCTTTTTGCGTTTCCGCCTCTAGAACGGCGCGCTCGCCGACTGCTGCGAAGGGTGGGCGAGCGCAGGGTCCTGTCAGTGCATCATGGTGCGCAGGCGCTGGCTTTTTGCTGCACGGCGTTTTATCGGTCATTTGCCTGGGCCTTGAACCCCACAGACGTTGGGAGCGCAGAAAGATGGAAGCTGATCAGTTGCTACCAGGGCACAACCACCGGCCGATCCTCGCTATCCCCGATAACCTATGACGCAACTTGCGGCGACATTTCGTCTGGTGCACGCGCTGGTGCCCTACGAGCGAAACGCTCGCCGACACACGGCCGACCAGATCGCCGAGATTGCGGAGAGCCTCAGGCAATTCGGTTGGACGCTGCCCGTACTGGCTGATGCCCGCGGCATCGTCGCTGGCCACGCTCGTGTTGAAGCGGCGAAACGCATCTATGAGGGCGGCGAGTCGATACGCCTGCCTGACGGCGAAATCATCCCGCCTGGCACCGTGCCCGTGCTCGATTGCACGGGTTGGACTGTCGCCCAGCGTCGCGCTTACATCATCGCGGACAACCGCTTGGCGGAGTCAGCAAACTGGGACGAGGACCTTCTTTCACAGGAAATCGACGCACTGGCCGACCTCGGCTTCGACATCAACCTCCTAGGGTTTGATGCCGACGAGCTGGCCGGACTGAGACCCGGCCGCCTGGACGCTGGCTTGACCGACCCCGACGCCGTTCCTGAGCCACCAGCGGAACCGACCTGCAAGCCCGGCGACATCTGGCAACTGGGAGAGCACCGGTTGCTCTGCGGAGATTCGACGGACCCATCCGCATTCAGCCGGTTGCTGGCCGGCGCGCATGCCGACCTGGTCATCACGGACCCGCCATACAACGTCGCCTATGAGGGCAGGACAGCCAAGCGGCTGCGCATCGCCAATGATGCGCTGGCGAGCGGGGAGTTCGCTGGATTTCTAGGAGCGGCCTTCAGGAACATCGCTGCGGCATGCAGGCCGGGCGCCGGCGTGTATGTTTTCCATGCCGACACGGAAGGCGTCGCGTTCCGTCAGGCCTTCGAGGCGGCAGGACTGAAGCTCGCCCAGTGCTGTGTCTGGGTGAAGCAGTCGTTTGTGCTGGGGCGCCAGGACTATCACTGGCAGCATGAGCCGGTGTTGTACGGCTGGAAGCCGGGAGCGGCGCATGTGTGGCACGGCGACAGGAGTCAGTCGACGGTGTGGAATTTCGATCGGCCGACCAAGAATGACGACCATCCGACCATGAAGCCGGTGGAGATGCTGGAGTACCTGCTGACCAACAGTTCGAAGGCTGGCGATCTGGTGCTGGATCCGTTTGCCGGATCCGGCTCAACGCTGATAGCGTGCGAGCAGCGTGGCCGGCGGTGTGTTGCGGTGGAGTTGGACCCTCGCTATTGCGATGTGGTGATCCGGCGGTGGGAGGAATTCGCTGGCGACTCGGCAAGAATTGTGACTACCTTACCTGCCGCCGGTGTCCCTCGAGTGACGGACGAGATCGCCAACGGCGTGCTCGCTCGTTCTTTAGCGGCCGTGAAGGCCTGGCTCAGGCAGGGAACAGCTTGACGATGATGTCGTAGCCCATCAATGAGCCCATCGTACCCAGCGTCATAGCGACGAAGGCGCCAAGGAATAGCAGTGTGGCAACGAGGCGCACGCGTTCGACGACGACCAACTTGGGTGCCTTTCCGATGTTGTGCGCGCGATCGGTGTTCCGGTCGAGGAGAGCTCCCTGCTCATCTAGGAGGTTCCGGAGTCGATCCGAGCCTGTGGTGATAGCGGTATAGGCAAGGACCGTGCTGCTAGCATAAAACACCACGGCGAGACCAGCAAAGTACCCGTGCGTACCGAACATTCCGCCTGCGGCGAGGGCGACTGTGCCGGTCAGCCCGCCTCCACCGAGTAGCACGAGTTGTCGCAATGCCTCCAGCACCCATGTCCAATGCTGGAGAGCTAACGCGGAGTAGATCTGAAACGCCTCGGCCCTGGCAAGCTCCTGAGAAGAGTCCGGTGCAATAATCTGGATGTCTGTTTCGTGTGCGCTCATTTTCCGTAACGGTTGCAATGCTCACCTTCATATCGGTGAGCATGGGCAAATCTGGACCCTTCTGAAAGAGGGATACACAGGGAGGACGCGGAAAGGACGCCAGGCCGAAAACCCTTCATCCCCACCGACAAGCAGCGCATCACCGTCGCCGCCATGTCTGCCTGCGGCATGCCGCAGGACATGATCGCGGCCAAGATCAAGAATCCGCAGACCGGGCGGCCGCTGGATCCGAAGACACTGCGCGCGGCGTTCCGGGCGGAGCTGAGGGAAGCCAAGGCGCTCGCCAACGCCATGGTGGCGCAGAACCTGTTCCAGCACGCCATGGGGAAGGGCCGCGACGCGGTCATCGCCAGCATGTTCTGGATGAAGTGTCAGGCCGGGTGGAAGGAAGCGCAGAAGATCGAGGTGACGGGCAAGGATGGCGCGCCCATCCAGAGCGTTGCCATGTCTGCCGACGAGTTTCGCGATATCGCGCGGCAGTTGCTCGATGAGGTCTGATGGATGCGGGAGTTCACGGCGCAAGAGCGTTTCGCCGCTGCGCAGCTGGCGCGCCAGGACCTCTATTTCTACACCCGATGGATGTTCTACCAGCGGCGTCGCTTCCAATGGAAGCGCGGGCCGCAGCATAAGACGATTTGCGATGCCTTGACGCGGGTGTTCCGCGGTGAATGTCGCCGGCTGATCATCAACGTGGCGCCGCGATACTCCAAAACCGAGCTGGCGGTTCCGAACTTCGTTTCGTGGACGCTGGGCCAGTATCCCGACGCCGAGTTCATCCACACGTCATACAGCGCGAAGCTGGCGGCGAAGAATTCCGCCGGCACGCGCGAGATGCTGAACGTGCCTGCCTACCGGGAGATTTTTCCCAATGTGGAACTGGATGCCTCGTCATCGGCGAAGGACGACTGGAAGACCACCGCCGGTGGTGTGATGTATGCCACTGGCTCTGGCGGGTCCATTACCGGGTTCGGGGCTGGCAAGCACCGCGAGGGCTTTGGAGGCGCCATCATCATCGATGACCCGCACAAGCCCGACGAGGCAGAAAGCGAGACGGTGCGGGAAGGCGTGATCGACTGGTTCCAGAACACGCTCGAATCCCGGACGAACACTCCAGACACGCCGATCATCCTGATCATGCAGCGCCTGCACGAGCGGGATCTTGCCGGGTGGCTGCTGGGCGGCGGGAACGGCGAAAGCTGGGAGCACGTCTGTATCCCGGCGCGCAACCCGGATGGCAGCCCGCTCTGGCTGGAAAAGCATAGCGCGACCGAACTGGCACGGATGGAAGCGACCAATGCCTACGTGTTCGCCGGCCAGTACATGCAAAGTCCGGCGCCGCGCGACGGCGGGATCTTCAAGCCGAGTCGCATCGAGATTGTCGATGCGCTGCCGGCTGGGCTCGAACTGATCCGGGGCTGGGATCTGGCCGCCACCAAGGATGCTGGCGACTGGACCGCCGGCCCACTGCTCGGACGGAGTCCGGACGGAGCATTGTGGATAGCAGACATGCAGCGGGAGCGCGGTGGCCCCGAGGACGTGGAACGGCTGCTTGTCGGGACAGCCAGGCGGGATGGCGCGCGCGTCATGCAGTCGATCCCGCAGGATCCTGGGCAGGCCGGGAAGGCTCAGGCGGCTTACCTGGCCAAGAAGCTATTCGGCGTGCCGTTCACCTTCACCACCGAGAGCGGCGACAAGGCAACCCGCGCGGCACCTTTTGCCGCGCAGGTCAATGTTGGCAATGTAAGGATGCTCAAGGCGGCGTGGAACGACGCGCTGATCGGCGAAATGCGCATGTTTCCGCATGGCGCCTTCGATGACCAAATCGATGGCCTGTCCCGCGCCTTCAACGCGATGGGCGATGACATCGCGCGTGCGAGGGCGCTGGCAAGCTGATGGAAAGACATGAGAATCGACGGCTATGAATCCGCGATGCTGGGCGGCATTCGGCCAGGTCTGGTGCATTTTCCGCAGGCCAATGCCGAACTGTATGCCAGCGGAGGGCTGTTCGCGCGCGTGGTAGATCTGCCTGCGGACAAGGCGGTGTCCCGCGGCATACGGATTGACGGCGACAATGATCAGGTCATGGCTAACGAGTTCGACCGGCTCGGAGTATTGCCTGCCATCGGAGACGCGCTGCGCTGGGCGCGCCTGACCGGCGGGGCGGGAATTGTGGTGGTTGCCAACGATGGCGGACTGCTGCGATCGCCATTGAACACTTTGGCATTGGATCAGATCGAGGAACTGAGGGTTTTCGATCTGGACGATATTTCGGCCACGGAGCAGCGTTATGGCGACCCGACCAAGGCGAACTTTGGGCTGCCGGAGTTGTATCGGGTGCGCACGCAGGCCACTGGTGCCGCCAGTGCAGAGTTCTACGTTCACGAAACGCGGCTGATCCCGGTACCTGGTGATCCGCTGCCACGGCGCGTTGCCGCGCTGAAGGGCGTGCCATGGGCGGGGCGCAGCATGGCGGCCAGGCCTTACCAGACCATTCTGGACTACCAGCGGTCTCTGCGGCTGGCGCTGGGCATACTCGAGCGAAAACAGCAGGCCGTGTATGGCATGAAAGGACTGGCCGCGCTGATCCAGGCAAGGATGGAGGATGTCGTTCAGAAGCGGGTTGGACTGGTGGATGCGGTGCGTGGCATACGCAACACCGTCGCCGTCGATGCGGAGGACGAGTACCGCATCGAAGACACCAACGTCGCCGGTGTTCGCGAGATCGTCAACGAGTTCCAGATCGCGCTGTCGGCAGAGACGGGAATCCCGGTGACGCTGCTCTTCGGGCGTTCGCCTGCTGGACAGAACGCGACCGGCGAGGCGGATTTCGAGACGCTTCACGACCTGGTGGAAGGGCTGCGGCAGAACAAGGCGGCGCCAGCCCTGGAGCGACTTGTCGCCTTGATAGCTGCCCAGAAGAAGCTTGCGGGCAAGGCGCCGGACCAGTGGTCGATTGTCTGGCCCGCGCTCGAAACGCCGACCGATAGGGAAGCGGCGGACGTGCGCAAGACTCAGGCCGACGCCGAGGCCTCCGAGGCCGACGCGCTGGGCAGCCTGGTCGATCGCGGCATTCTGAGCGAACAGGAGGCCACCGATCACCTGAAGGCCAAAGGCATGTATGGGCTCGATACGAACGCTGCAGACGCCAGGGCGGCGGCGCAGTATGCCGCGGAAACCTAGACGTCCACGCAAATGGCTGTTCCCGAATGGCATTGCACGGGAGTACGCGCGGTTTGTCGACGCTTGCGCGCGGCGCAGCGCCGAGGCCATCGAGCGGATCGTCATGCCGACCTTGGCCGGTATCCGTGCCGATGCGGAAGATGGTCCGGCCGCTGGCGCCTGGCACACCGCACTGCATGAAGCCGTGATCGCCGCCGTCGCTGCTGCCACGGTGGACGCGGCGCGCTTGCGTCGGGTCATCGGCATCTTCGGCGAGCAGGTCCGCGCGTTCAACGGGCAGCAATTTCACGCGGTGCTGCGGGCGGCGTACGGCGTCGATATCTTCCGGGCGGAGCCGGGGCTGGATGCGCTGTGCCGTGTTTGGGAAGCCGAGAATCTTCGGCTGATTCAATCCATCGCACCCCACTACCTTGAGCTGCTGGAAGGCAGGGTGGTGGCCGCCGTGCAGCAGGGCAGGACGTTGCGCACCGTCACCCGGGAGATTCGCGACACCTACGGGCTTCCGAGAAAGCGCGCCGAGCTGATCGCGCAGGACCAGATCGGGAAGCTGAACGGCCAGTTGACCCGATACCGACAGCAGAACGTCGGCATCGGTCAGTATCGCTGGCGTGGCGCCATGGACCAGAGAGAGCGCGACGCGCATGTAGAGCGGGAAGGCCGGACGTTCGACTGGGACAAGCCTCCCGGGGACGGCCACCCCGGTCACCCGATCCGCTGCCGATGCTGGGCGGAGCCAGTATTGCCGTCGCTCGATGATCTCGACGCGTTGATTGTCCACTGATGTTCCACCAGGGCAAGCCATGGAAATGCGATTTGACACGACGCCGCTGAAGGCGACGTCGACGGCGGAGGGCTTCCTGCTCGACTCGCCGATTCTGACGCGTGTGGGCGTGTTCCCGTACCGCCAGACCGACGGTACAACGCGATACGAGCTGCGACCGCCCGAAGAGGTGTTCCATCCGGAGACGTTGGCCAGCCTGAAGGCAAAGCCGATCACCGATGGGCACCCCGGCCTGGTGAATGCCCGCAATGCCAAGCATCACACGGTCGGAGTGGTGCTGTCCGAGGGACGTCAGGACGGCGACGACACGCGTGGCGATATCGTGGTGCATGACACGGCCCCCATCGCGGCCGGCAAGAAGGAGCTTTCTACCGGCTATACGCTGGAACTGGACGAGACACCTGGCGAATGGAACGGACGGCGCTATGACGCGGTGCAGCGCCGGATTCGCTACAACCACCTGGCGCTGGTGCGCGCCGGCCGTGCGGGCAATGCGCGGCTGAATCTGGATGCGGCGGATGCCGATTTGATCGATGAAGAGGAAAGCACGATGACAACTGTCAAAGTACGGCTTGACTCGGGCCTGTCCTACGACGCCGCGCCCGAGGTTGCCCAGGAACTGGAAAAGTTGCGCGGCCAGGTAGGCGAGCAGATGAAGCGGGCTGACGCCGCCGAAGCGCGGGCCGATAGCGAGAAGGCGCGCGCCGACGAGGCGACGGGCAAAGTCGAGCAGGCTCGCAAGGACGGGCAGGCCGCCGCGGCATCGCGCCTAAAGCTGGAAGCCGATGCCAAGGCCAGCGGTGTCGAGGTCAAGCAGGATATGGCCGACAAGGATATCCGGGTAGCCGTGATCCGCGCGGTGCGCGGCGACGGGTTCGACGTCGCGGGCAAGTCCGATGCCTACGTCGAGGTAGCGTACGACCTGGCCCGTCAGGAAGCTGTCGCACGCACCGATTCGATCGGCCAGCAGCGTCTGGACATGCGGGAACAGCCTCGCGAGAACGGCGCCGACAAGGGCAACGACCGAGGCGGCGCATCGGCAGCTGCAGCGCGGGCACGCATGATCGGTAACATCAACGGAGGCCAGTAACCATGATGTATTCGGACCTGATGGACCGAGCCTACCCGGGCATGAAGGGGGATTCTCGCGATGACCTGGTGGAGTCGTTTCCCGTTGGAGCGGACCTCGGTTTCGGGCTGATTTGTGGCGAAAGCGCGGAAGGCGCGGTAGTGCCGGGCGCAGGCACCCGGATCACGGGGCTCAGCCTCCATACCCACACTATCCCCTTCGACGTCAATCGGTACAGGAAGACCGACTGTGCGTCGGTGCTGCGCCGTGGCGCTGGCTGGGCCGTCGTGGCGGCGGGCGGTGGCGTCACACCGGGGCGACCGGTGCGCTTCTCGACAACCGGCATGGTGTCCGACGATGGCGAGCTGGCCCTGCCGAACGCGGTTTTTCGTAGCGGCAGGGTGACGCTCGCCACCGGCGTCGAAATCGCGCTGATCGAGTTGCATCACCCATTTGCGGCCTGACGCCTGCGGCGCCCGACGCTACCCGAAGCAATCCGGAATCACGGCCCGCCTTGTGCGGGCCGATTTCATTTCCAAGAGGAAACCATGCCACACGTTCACTACGACGAAGCCGATCTGGCTGCGGTGCGGGAATTCGCTCCGCAGATGGGCGGACTGCGCCAGGACGAATCGATCTTCGCGGCTCGCCAGCTGGACTACGTGAAGTCCCGCACCTATGACCGCAAGCTGCCGCCTATGAACGGCCTGCGGCTCGTTCCCCAATCCTCCGAGGTGCCCGAATGGGCGGAGACCTTTACCTATCGCATCTATGACCAGGTCGGTATGGCCAAGATTGTCGCCAACTATGCCGACGATCTGCCGCGCGCCGATGTGAAGGGCGAGGAGAAGACCGTCCGCATCAAGGATATCGGCGACAGCTACGGCTACAACATCGCCGAGCTGCGCTCAAGTCTGCAACTGGGCGCCAATCTGCCGACCCGGAAGGCCAATGCGGCGCGCCGTGCCATCGAGGTAAAGCAAAACCAGATTGCGATGATCGGCGACCCGGCTTTCGGACTTTACGGGCTGATCACGCATCCCAACATCGGCTTCACGGTGCTGCCTCACGGCGACTGGGCGAATCACAATCGCACCGGCGACGAGATGCTGGAAGACGCCGACGCGCTCTACAACACCGTCCGGCTGCAGTCCCGTGGCGTGCATACACCCACGCTCTGGGCATTGCCGAGCATCGAGCACTCGCTGCTGTTCTCGCGGCGGGTTTCCGACTCCCAAGGCAAGACGGTGGGGGAATTCTTCCAGAAAAAGCATCCGGGCCTGAAGATCGAAGAAGCACCGGAACTGCAGAATGTAAGCGGCGCTCCGCTGACGCTGATGTACGAGTACAGCGAGGACAACCTGAGCATGGAGAACCCCATGCCATTCAACCAGCTTCCCGCGCAGGCCCGAAATCTCGAGTTGGTTGTGCCGTGCCTGGCACGTACCGCCGGCGTGACCGTGTATTACCCGTTGGCCCTTTCCAAAGCAGAGTTCTGAAATGATTAAAGTGAAGAACACGGCGGCGTGCGTCGTTTCCATCGGTGGCGCTGTCATCATCCCGCCTCTCGGCGTCGGCGAGGTAGATCCAGAACACAGCGGCGTGCAGCGGCTGTTGGCGCGCGGCGTTCTGCTCGGAGCGCCAACGGGGGATGATCCCGACGGCGTTGTGCCCGAAACCGTCGTCGAGCTGAAAGAAGCCCTGATGGCGCGCGGGATCGACTTCCCCGAAAACGCTCGCAAGTCTGAACTGCAGGCGCTGTACGACCAGACGAAGGCGCAGTAGCAATGGCCGCGACCCTGAAACTGTTGGGCTTTCTGGCGCCGGCCGTAGCCGGCGCGCCGGACGCTGACCAGGAAGCCGCGCTGGCCCTTGCTGCCAGCTATCGACCGTGGTGCCTGCCTGAGGTTAAACAGGACGAAGCCCAGGTCTGGTACGCGGCGTGGCTGCTCTACGGCCGGCAGCAGCAGACGGCTACCGTGCAAGCCATCGGCGTGGTGCCGGCCGGCATTGCCAGCGAGAAGGAGGGCGATCTGGCGCGTTCGTACACACATGACGGCGGAGGAAACGGCAGCATCGCTGATCCGATGGGCTTCCGCGCCCGGTATGAGCAGCTTGCGGCGCTGTGCGGCTTTGGCGCGATTGTCGCAGCGAAGGTGTCCCATGGGTGCCGATGTCAAGATCGTTGACCGTGGCCTGGCGAAGTTCGTCAAAAGGCAGTCGGCGTTGGCACGGCGCGGCGTGAAGGTCGGCATCCAGTCAAACGCTGGCAAAGATCCGGCCAGCGGCGTCGACATCCTCGACGCAGCCATCTTCAACGAGTTCGGTACCGAACATGCTCCGGCAAGGCCTGCCTTCCGCGATTTCTTCGAGAAGAACGTGAAGGTGATTGGCATGGCGATGGAGCGTCAAGCGGGCGCGGTGTCCGACGGCGCAAATCCGGCGACTGCGCTGGAGCAGCTGGGCCAGTTCGTCGAGAAGAACCAGAGGGCTCATGTCCAGCAGTCCAAGGCATGGGCAGTCCCGAACAAACCGGGAACGATCGAGAGGAAGGGCAGCGATACGCCGCTGATCGATCATGCCAACTTCGTCCGCGCGATCCGGTACGAGAGGATCTGATGAGCAGCTTCCGGAAACCAGTGCAGATCCGACGCCGCGCCGCGGGCCGGTGGCAAGCGGGGCGCTGGCTCGATGGCGCCGAAGCACCGCTGGTCACCGTACTGGCGTCTGTGCAGCCAGCCCATCGCGCTGACTATGACGGGATGCAGGCCCTGTCCGAAGGTCGGCGCATCGACGCCATGGTGCGCATCTACACGGACGCGATGCTGAATGTGGCAGGTGCGGATCGCCTGAACGGTGACTTGATTGTCTGGCGGGGTGGGCCCCGCCCGGGCGATTACCTGGTTGTGGCGATGAACCCGTGGCAGTCCGGGGTCATCCCGCACTACCGATACCTGGCGGTGCTGGAGGTCGAGGCGTGACGCCGGACAACGCAATACGCGAGCTGTTGCTGGCCGTGGCAGGCAACGTTCCGGTCATCTTCGCAGACGAGAGCGGACCTCGCCCGGATAAGCCCTACATACAGCTTCGGATCGGGAATGCGCGTCCGTTTCCCGTGTGCCGCGGCGACGTGGACGAAGCTGGTTTGCAGGTCGTGTCGGCGCATCGTGACGCCGGAGTGGAACTGCAGTGCTTCGGCAAGGGCAGCTTCCATGCGCTGGATTGCCTGGTGCTTCGTCTCGGTATGGCCGACGGGATGGCAAAGTCGGAAGCGCTGCGTCTCGCCGTGTTCGATGTGGGGGAAATCAGGTCGATACCTGTCTTGCGCGGCGGGACGACCTATGAGCCCCGCGCCATAGTCGAACTGGGTATCCGGTACGCCGTTGCCCTGACCGATGAAGTCGGCGTGATCGAGCGGATTGGGGCGAGGGGCGAGATGAGGGGAGGCCGCGCCGGCGCTCCGGAGATTGCGGTCAACGGCGGATAGTCAAACACAATTCATGAGAAGGCCGCCTCTGAGCGGCCTTTGTCATTCTCGGAGCCATGCATGGCGAACATCGATCGAATCGTCAACGTTCAGATCAGTCTGAACACGACGGCAATCAAGGAGCAGTCTTTTTCGGATCTGCTGGTGCTGGGCCCGCATGCGGCGGCGTTGCCGCGCGTGATGGCGGTGACTGAAGCCGACCAACTGCTGGATCTGGGCATTTCCGAGAGGAGCCCGGTGTACAAAGCAGTCCGGGACGTGTTCAAGCAGATTCCGACACTATCCCGGTGTTTCATCGGTCGTCAGCATGTCGACGAGGTTTCTGTGACCATTCGCGAAGCGAGGGAAGCGTCCTACAGCATCACGCTACATTGGTTTGTTGCGCGCGAGGAACAGTGGATCGAAACCGTGGCGGTCGAGGGCAAGGCAGGCGATACGCCGGAAGCCATCGCGCAGGCGCTGGCAGCTGCTGTCACGGCAACGAAGGCGCCGCTCACCGCAGTGACGGTGGGGCCGGAGCTGAGCATCGTCGCAAAGGTCGAAGGTACGCCGTTCGTGGTGCAGGTCAGTCGGAACATGACCATTGCCGAGCCGGCCAGCCGAGAACTGGTGACATGGGCGCTTTCCGAGTGCAAACGCGAAGCCGACTCATGGTATGGCATCTGTATCGCGAGCCGTGCGGAAGCCGACATCCTTGCTGCGGCGGAATGGGCCGAGTCCAACGGGAAGCTCTTCGGCGCTGCCCTGGCGTCGCGGGGCACCCTCGACGCCAGTACGTATGAGGATCTCGCTTCCCGGCTTGCAGCGAAGCAGTACTTCCGGACGCATATCTGGTACCACGCTCGGGCGGCGGAAGAATGGCTGGAGGCCGCCGTCTCGGCAAACCGGTTCACGTTCTACCCGGGGTCGGAGACATGGGCAGACGTCAAGCTCGCTGGCATCACGACAGACAACCTCACGGAGGGTGAATCCAGTGGGGCACAGTTCAAAAACGTCAACACGTTCGAGCCGTTCCGCAACTTCGCTATCACACAGGGCGGAAAAGTCGCATCTGGCGAATGGATCGACGTGATTCGCTTCCGCGACTGGCTGGCCGAAGCGATCAAGGTCAATGTCATGTCGGCGCTGGTGAACCTGCGCAACCGTCAGGGCAAGGTGCCCTTCACGGACTCCGGCATCGAGGTCATCACCACTGCAATGCGGCAGGCGCTGGACCTTGGCGTCACGCGTGGAGGCATCGCGCCTGCAGAGGTCGACGAGGATGGGCGGACCATTCCCTCGTACACGATTGTGGCCCCGCGCGCGGCAAGCGTGCCGTTCAACGACAAGGCCAGCCGGATGTTGTACGACGTTGGTTTCACGGCACGCCTGGCCGGGGCCATCCACGCCGTCAACATCAAGGGCAACCTGACCTATTCCCTGTAACCGGAACCAGGCATGACCACACACACCTATGATCCCGCCCGCATCAATGTCACGGTCGGGGCGGCCACGCTGTCAGGCTTTGCGGAAGACAGTTTCATCGGCATCGAGGAACTGGGCGACGGCGTGACATCGAAGGCGGGAGCCGACGGGGAGGTCGCGCGCGCCATGTCGAGCGACCGCCGTTGCCGTGTCACGATCAAGCTGCTGCAGACGAGCCGCAGCAACGACCTGCTGTCTTCGCTGCTTCAGGCAGACCGCCTGAGCGGCGGCAACGGCCTCTTCCCCGTGGCTGTAGCGGACCTTCGGGGCCGATCTGTGCTCCACGCCTCCGAGGCGTGGGTCGTCAAGTTGCCCACCTCGGAGTTCGGCAAGGAAGTGGGCGAGCGCGAATGGATCATCGAGACAGGCGGCGGCACGTATTTTGTGGGAGGAAACACGTAATGCGACAAAGCATGAGGATCGGCGACGTCGAGTTTCACGTCCAGAAGTTCGATCCGTTTCGGGCGCTGCCAATGTTCTTCGATCTGCAGCGCGAGATTCTGCCAGCGGCCGGCCATCTTCTGCAGGCGACCGACGATCCTGTCACTGCCGGCGCGGTGGAGGCGGGCATCACCGGTGACGATGGATTGGTCCAGGCATTTCGCGCGCTGTCGGAGAAGCTGGATGGCAAGACGATCATGCAGTGGGCCGAGCGCCTGCTGGATGAGAAGCACATCTCCGTGACGATCAATGGGCGTGACACGGCGCTTGACGCGGCGACGCGTCTGGTCGCTTTCCGCGACCCTGGCGACATTCTTGAACTGATGTACCACGTCATCAGGATCAACTTCGCGGATTTTTTGCTGCGCTGGGCCGACCGTTTTGGCGGGGCCCAAAAACTGAGGGCCAGGCTGTCGGCAGGTTCCGGGATGACTTCGAAACCGAACTGATGATCTGGCGGCCGATTCACCGCGGCAAGGTATCGCTGACCGAGGTGAAGGGCGGCGTGGCTGATCTGGTGGACCTGTTGAAACTCAATGCGTTGCTCGATGCCGAGGAAGCGGCAGAGGCGGCGGCATACAAGAAGGCACAGTCGAGATGAATGCCATTCGCGAACTGGTCACCGTCCTTCGGTACAAGGTCGACAACTCGGATCTTCGCAAGTACCAGGCAGCGGCCCGGCAGGTTGCAGCAAGGGCCCGCGCTGCTGCGCGCACCGTCACGGAGTTTGGGGCAGGATTCGCGCAGGGTGCCAGGCAGGGGTTGCGGGACGTGCTGTCAGGTCAGCAAGCGCTCAACCGGGCGCAGCGGCGTGGTGTAGAGACGGCGCGCGAGATGCGGCAGGGCTACACGCAGATCGCCGGGCTCGTGCGCACGATAGTTGCCGGCATGTCGGTCATGTCTGCGACCAGAATTGCCGACGAATGGGCGGGCGTCGAAGGGCGCGTCGCACTGAGCACCGACAGCGTGGCGGAGCGGAAGGCTGCGTTGAAGGAGATCTACGCCATCGCCCAGCGCACGCGTCAGGCTTACGCGGCCACCGGCGATCTGTTCCAGAAGGTGCAACGCAACGCCGGCCCGCTCGGCCTGCAGCTGACAGATTCCCTGGGCCTGACCGAGATCATCGGCAAGGCGATGACCATTGGCGGCGGCGACGCCGGATCTCAGCAGGCCGCGCTGCTGCAGCTGGGGCAGGCGCTTGGGGCCGGCTCCCTACGCGGCGATGAGCTGAATTCGATCATCGAGCAGGCGCCGCGCCTCGCGCTGGCAATTGCGGATGCCTTCGGCGTGACCGTCGGCGAACTGCGCGACCTCGGCAAGGCGGGCAGGTTGACGAGCCGGGAATTGGCCGCAGGCTTACTGCGCCAGGCAAACAAGATCAACGCCGAGTTCGAAAGGATGCCGAAGACGTTTGGCGGCGCCATGGTCGTGCTCAAGAATGCCGTCGGCCGGCAGATCGCCGCGCTGAACCGCGCCACCGGCGCCGCGCGCCGCTTCTCGACGGCCGTGGAGTGGCTTGCCCGTAACCTCGCCGAGGTGCTGAAGCTGGTCGTGCTAATCGGCGCGTCCACCGGCCTGGTGGTGATGCGCCGGCGCATCCTCGCTGCGACGACGGCGACCAGGCTGCTGCAGGCCGCCATGATCCGGTTGCGCACGATTTCGATGGCTGCGCTCTGGCCCTTCCTCCGCATGGCGGCGCTGCTTGCCAGCATTTACCTGATCGGTCAGGACATCTGGGTCTGGCTGCAGGGCGGGGATTCGGTCATAGGCGACCTGCTGGGGCCGGCCGAACAGTGGCACGACACGTTTGAACGGATCCGGCAGGCGGTCGACGCGATCAAGGATGCGCTCGGCGGAGCGGGGGAACAGCTTGCGCCGTGGCTGGCGAAATGGGGCACCGTAGCCACCCTGGTTGTCGGCTTGGCGAAACCGCTGTTCGCCGTGTTTCGCCTGATCTTCGGTATTGGGAAAGGCATTTTCTGGCTCGTGCGTGGCGCCGCCATGCTCGTCGCGGGGCTGGCTGCCATCGTCGGCTGGCCGGCAGTGCTGATCGCCGCCGCCATAGCGGCGGTGATCGCACTCGGTGTCTACATCTACAAGCATTGGGAAGATATCAAGGCGTGGGCTGGCGAAGTGTGGGATTCGGCCAAAGCGTCGATGAAAAGCTTCTACGACCAGGCGCTGAACTGGATCAAGGGCATTGGCAAGGCTATTTCGGATTGGATTGGCGAGCGAATCGCCGGCGTCCGGATACCGAACTGGATGCGGCGCGCAGCGAGCTGGGTTGCAGGCGGCACACCCATTACGTCGCCGGGCACGATCCAGCGCCAGTCGCATGGCGCTGCCGGCGGCACCACGGTCAACCAGACGAACCACGTGACGGTCAACGCCGCCAACGCGGAGCCGGCCGCAGTAGCCGCGGCGACTCAGCGTGGCATGGACCGGGCGAGCCGAGGTGGTCGAGCGCCGTTGCCACCTGGCGTGGAAGCGGCGGCCTGACCAACAAACGGAGTGAATCATGAGCGATGTTTCGCTAGTTGTATCAGGCATGGGTGGGCGCTCGACGGTGGGCGCCATTACGCTCGATGCCCTGTTGTCCGAGACCACCGAGTTGTCCAGCCAGACGACAGCTTATGCGGTGGAAGAGGGCGCGCCGGTCTCGGATCACATTCGGCCGGAGAACGAGAGACTTTCGCTGTCGGGCTGGGTGACGGCATCCACCACCACGCTCTATAGCGGCGCCTCGGGCCGCAGCAAGCTGGTTGCGGCGAAGGATGCGCTGCGCGCGATCCACCGGGACCGCCTGCCCGTGGTCGTGGTTACGGGCCTGGACACCTACACCGACATGGTGATGGAGTCCTGCAAGATCAGCCGCGATACGCAAGGGGACTTCTTCGATATCGCCTGCGAGTTGCGCAAGATCCGCAAGGTCAAGCTGAGGTCCGTGGACATTCCGCCGGAGAAGGTGGCAGCGGCGAACAGCAAGGCGCGCGGCAAGGCAGGGGGCACGAAAACGAATGCGGGCAAGGTCGCTCCTGCCGTGCCGACCGAGAAACAAGCGAGCGACCTGAGACGCCTGCTGGGCAGGTCGTAATCTATGCTGACCCTTCCCGTGAGCGACGCCAACGACAGCCTGATCGAAGTCGAGCTGGACGGCATGACGTGTTTCCTCCGACTGTCCTGGAACAGCGAGGCTGAACTGTGGTCGCTGGCGATCGAGAACGCCTACAACGAGCTGATCGTCGCTGGCGTGGCCGTTGTACCCGACACGCCGCTGCTGGCCCGCTTCCGGCACCTGTCCGTGCCGCCCGGGGAGCTGGTGGCGCTGGTGCCCGACCGGCGCGATGCTGTCGGGAGGGAGGCGCTGCCGGCCGGCGACGTGGCGCTGATCTACGTGGAGGCTTCGGAGCTGGCGAATGGCGCGCTTTGACCGAACGTATCGCCTATTGATCGGGAAGCCGGGCCAGCGCGGCATCGAGATCCTCCCGCCGCTGCGCTTGACC
The DNA here is from genome assembly GCF_001652915.1 of Cupriavidus sp. D384. GTDB lineage: Bacteria > Pseudomonadota > Gammaproteobacteria > Burkholderiales > Burkholderiaceae > Cupriavidus. Next base: position 62,894 of record NZ_BBQI01000017.1, on the reverse strand, counting down.
TTCGATATCGACAAGGACGCCAGCGAGCAGACCAACCAGCATCGGCTCCGCATTTACAACCTCCGGCCGGACACCCGGCGCGGCATCGAAGTGCCCGACGTGCATTGCACGCTCCATGCCGGCTACGTCGAAGAGGGTGGGCCGCTCTTGCTGGCCGCTGGCGCGGTCACTGACGCGTGGACGTTCCGTGACGGGCCCGACGTCGTCACCGAACTGGAGCTGCGCGATGGCTATGTCGAGGTCCGTGATACGGCCGTGTCGATCGGGTATGGCGCGGGCGCGTCCGCGCATCGCATCGTCCGCGACATAGCACAGCAGATGGGCCTGCCGCTGGTGATGGCCGACGGTGTACCAGACCGGATGTGGCAGAACGGCTTTGCCTACTACGGGCCGGCGCGGCAGGCGCTGCACAAGGTGGTGCAGGGGGCGGGGCTGGAGTGGTCGATCCAGAACCAGACGCTGCAGATCGTGCCAAGGCGTGGCACATCGAGGCGCCAGGCTGTGGTGCTGGCGGCGGACACCGGGCTGATTGGCGCGCCGGAGCGCACCCGGCACGGCGCGCGCGAGAAAGCGCGCGTTCGGGACGAACAAACCGGAAAGCGCCAGCAACTGGTCAGCGCGGCCCAGCAGCGCGACGGCTGGCGGGTGCGTTCATTGCTGCTCCCGCAGATCAACCCCGGGGATCTGGTGAAGCTGGAAAGCCGTACGGCGGAAGGCTTGTTCCGGGCCGATGCGGTGAAGCACACGGGCGACTCGGACGACGGCGACTGGATGACAGAACTGCAACTGGTAGACCGCGCCGCGCCACCGACAGGGAATCGCTGACATGAATGTGACAGAGTTGCGCCAGCTGATCGCCACCGAGTTGGCAGAGGTACACACGTGCCTGCCCGGCGTGATCGTGTCGTACGACGGTGCGTGCGCGGTGGTGCGGCCTGCGTTGCCCAAGCAGTTGGCAAATGGCACGGCGCTCGCGCCGCCGCAGATCGTACAGGTGCCGGTGTGCTGGCCAGCGGGCGACGTGGCCGGGCGGCAGGCGCTGATCTCGGTGCCGCTGCGGCAAGGCGATCCGGTGAAGCTGTCGTTCTCCGAGCGCGCGCTGGAAAATTGGCTGGCCGGCGCCGACAGCGCCCCGGATGACCCCCGGCAGTTCGACCTGTCGGACGCGTTTGCCACGCCGGTGGTGCGTCCGGGCGCCGGCAGAGCCGATACGGAGAACGTCAGCGTCCAGTACGGCCGGTGCGCGTTGAAGCTGACACCGGCAGGCGACGCCATCCTCGGTGGCCCCGGCGAGTTTCGGGTGACCATGCCGGCCGTCTTCGAGAAGGATGTGTCGGTTGAGGGGCTGTTTACTTACGGCGCTGGCATGGCGGGCAAGGGCGGCAGCGCCGGCACGCGGATCGCAGGCGACATCCACCACGGTGGCGGGACCATTCACTCCGACAACGTTGTCGACGACGGCCACCGGCACCACGACAGCCGTGGCGGCGACACCTCGGGACCCCTGCCATGACGCTTGATCTCGCGCTGGACGATGGGCACGACCTGGATCTGTCGCACAACGGCGATTGCTGGCTCGTGGACGGCGCCGGGCGAATCGGCCAGCAGATCCGGGTGACACTGCGCGCGCTGCTGGGCGAGTGGTTTCTCGACACGACGTTCGGTGTGCCGTACTTCGAGGCTGTCCTGGTCAAGAACCCGAATCGGGCCGCACTGGAGGCGATTTTCCGTGCGCGCATCGCCGATGTGCCTGGCGTGCGTACGGTGCGTCGAATCGATTTCCGGATCGACCGGGAGCGACGTTCGCTGGAGGTGGACTTTGCCGCCGATACCGATCACGGGCTCGTGGCGCGCCGGGAATTCTTGCGCGCTTGAGGAAATCTATGGAATACGGGGTAACGAAGGACGGCTTCGTTCGCATGCGCCTGCCCGAAATCCGGCAGGCCATCGTGGAAAGCTTCGTCGGTCGTCTGCGCAAAGCGGGTTTTGCTGGAAACATCGAAACGCGGCCCGACTCGCTGACCGGGCTGCTGGTCGATACGTTCGCGGATCGCGAGGCGGCGTTGTGGGAGCTGGCCGAAGGCGTCTATTACGCGATGTATCCGCCCACGGCCTCGGGCCTGTCGCTCGATCATGCCATTGCCTTTTCCGGCGCGCGGCGACTCCCGGACGTGCCAAACCGCTGCCACGTTGTGGCGTACGGTGTGCCGGGCACTGCCGTTCGAGCCGGCGCCCAGATCAGGCATCGGATCACGCAGAGGATCTGGCAGACCAACCGGGACGTCACGATCTCCGTGGACGCCGTCGCCGATGTCGCGTTGGCCGTTGGGCTGATGCAGACGGGCGTGGACTATACCGTCACGCTCGACGGCGCGCCCTACAGCTACCACGCCCGGACGGGGGACAACGCCGCCAGGGTGGTCAGCGGCCTGGCGCATGCGCTGCTGCCATGCGGCTTCAACGTCGAATCGGACGAGCAGACCGTGCGCGTGGTGTCGGATGGACGGCAGGCTTTCGCCGTTGCCGTGAGCGCCAATCTGGACTACGCGCGTGTGGGCAGCCCCGTCCTGGCGGAAAGCGTGGACTGTGAGACGCAGCTTACGCGCATCGGCGACCTCACCGAGATGGTTACGCAGGTGCCCGGCTGGACGGCTGTCGCGAACCTGCAGCCGGGCGCTGTCGGACACTTGGCCGAAAACGACGCAGAAGTGCGGTCCAGCTACCAGCGGGGCATCTACCGACTGGGCGCGGCCACGCTGCCGGCGCTGCAGAGCAATCTGAAGGAACGCATTGCCGGGGCGCTGGCGATCCGCGTCTACCAGAACGACGATGACTTGCCCGACGCGTTTGACCGGCCGCCACACAGCATCCACGTCGTGATCGATGGCGGTGTGGAAGACGACATCGGCGAGCAGATCTTCCGCACGGTGGCGGGCGGCGTCGATACCCATGGCGACAGGTCGGTGGTCGTGACGGACGACGACGGCGTGCCCCAGCAAATCCGTTTCGATCGCTCGCACCGCCTCTACACATGGGTGCGGGTCAAAGTCAGGACGCAGGACCCGGAGGAGGAGAGGTTTCCCGGCGATGGCTACAACACGGTCAAGAAGGGGATCGTGGCCATCGGGAATCAACTCGGCATCGGCGAGGACGTGGTGCTGCAGCGCCTCTACGCCGGCGTGTTCCAGACAGCCGGCATCGCGCGCGCGGAGATCCGGCTCGCGTATTCGGCCGATCCGGCGTATGTGCCGGCCGAAGGCGACTACCAGGACGCCAACATCATCGTGAGCCCGTTCGAGCGCGCGCGGTTCGACGTGTCGCGCGTGGAGGTGCTGGCATGGACCTGAGGCAGCGGCATGACGAGGTCGCGTGGGACAACTGGCTCGGCCAGTTCCACGGCAAGCCGAAGCTGGAGGCGCTGGTATGCGGTCTCCTGGCGCCGGCGAACCTGCTGCAGGCTGCGCTGCTTCAACTCCACACCGAGCGGTGGCTGGATGTGGCGGTGGGAACGCAACTCGACATGATCGGTACGGTCGTGGTGCTGGACCGATCCGGGTCCCTGCTGCCACAGCGCTGGGCCGCAAGCGATCCGGCGCGGATGAACGACGACAGCTACCGCAGCCAACTGCGCTGGAAGATCGCCATCAATAACGGCCACGGGACGATCCCTGAGATCTCGGCGGCGCTCAAGGCGGTGCTCGGTGCCACGCGCGCCGTCGTGCAGAACGCCGGCAACGCGAAGTTGCGGATCTGGCTGGATATCCTGCCAAGCCAGAGTCCATTCGCGCCGGGCACTGTTCGTCTCCTGGTGCCGAAGGCGGCCGGGGTCGGCATTCGGTCGATGGCTGGCGGTGGTAGCAAGCCGTTTGGCTTCAGACATCAACGTTGTTACGGGTTTGGCGTCGGCTTTCTTTCGAGGAACTTGTGAGCATGGATGCAGTGGATTTTTTCGACGACTTCGAAATGATCTGGGCCACGGGCGGCGAGATAGAGCAGATCGCACGCAAGGACTATCGGGAAGGGTGGGCCTATATCGGCGAAGTGCCGCCGCTGCTGGAGCAGTTCAATCGGGTCCAGCAGTTGATCGACCAGCGCACGGCCTGGCTGTTCAGGCAGGTGAAGGAGTTGGCGCGCGTCTACGACTTCGGTCTTGGGGCCGAACGGATCGATGCGCTGACGCAGGCATTCTCCAGGGTCAGGCGATATGGGCCCGGTCAGCTCGTCATTGTGGCTGGTGATGCCCCGCCCGACGGGACGCTTGCGATGAACGGGGCGGCCTATTCCCCGGCGGTGTACCCGGAACTGTTCAATGCCATCGGCACGACATACGGTGGCGACGGCGTTGCCACGTTCCACGTTCCCGACGTGCCGGATGGGTATGCAGTGCTCTCGGGCGCAGCGACGACGGTCGGTGACCGGTCGGCAGGGGCCGTCATCAGCCATTTTCACCCGGCGACAACCGATAGCGCAGGCGTCCACGATCATGCGGCCGAAGTGTACGCATGCGACCCGCATCAGCACGAGTATGTCTATTCGCCCGCGGCGACGCACCAGGACCGGCAGGGCGCGTCGGACGGCCCGTCCTTTCTGGATCTGACCCAGCATGCGCGAAGCTTGACCAGCCCGGCCGGCGCCCATCGGCATGCTGCCATTGTTCGAAGCGGCGGCGGCCATGCCCACGTCGTGAGGGTGGCCAGTGTCGGCGGCCAGGCCAACCTGGCGGCGGGTGTGAAATTCCTGTTCTGCATTGCCTACTAGGACGCTTGTCATATGAGCGATGAATTCCGCGAGGTGCCTGCCCCTTTCAAGCTGGTGGCGGCGTTTGATCCGCAGACCGGCGAGTACGCGGGCCCTGTCAAGGCATACCGTAGCCCCCGCGACGGCATGTATCCGATGCCTGCCAATACCATCGACAGTTTTCCCGAGCATGACGCGCCGCAAAAGTTTGCCTGGCGCGTCTGCGGTGACAAGTCTGCCTGGGAACTGGTGCCGGACAACCGCACTGTCGTCGTGCTGGACAAGGCGACGGCGCTTCCAATAGCGCCCTTGGCGTTCGGCGAACCGATTCCCGCCTCCGCAACCACGCAACCGCTGCCAGAGATCGGCGAGTTTGAAGCGGTGCAGTGGGGTGGCGAAGGCTGGATGCTCGTTCCCGATTTCAGTAGTTCCACTGTCTATGAGAAGGGCACCGGAATTCGGGCCCATCCACCGATCATTGGGGCCGAACTGCCCGAGCATCTGACGCTGTGCCCTCCGCCCGCGTGCGGCGAAGGGGCGGCGCCAAGGTGGTGCGACAACACCGACGGCTGGCAGCGCGTGCGCGATCTGCGCGGCCAACGCTACTGGCTCGCGGACGGCAGCGAGCATGTGATCGAAGGCATTGGCGAGGAACCGCCGAAGGACGCCGTGGTGGAGGAGCCGCCGCCCACGAATGAAGCACTGGCGACCGGTGCGCGCTGGAAGCGCGATGCGCTGTTGCGCCGGTCTGATGGCGTCGTGATCCGCGCACTGGAGTTGGGTGAGTCCGTGCCGGCAGCCTGGTCCGCCTATCGAAAAGCTCTGCGGGACTTGCCGGCCTGCGCGGGCTGGCCCTCAGCCATCAATTGGCCCGAACCGCCAATCGGTTAGGAGCAACACCGTGCACACACGGCCGCCGTTCTGGTGGCCGTGTTCTTTTTTGGGGGACGTACATGCCCGAGCTTGTTTCCTCGGCAGGCAGCCCAGCCCTGACTGGGGCCGTCGGCACTGCGGCACTTCAGATGATGGGGGGCGAGCCCGATCTGGGCATGTTGTCCGGGGTCGTCTGCGGTGCGCTGGTGTTCCTGTTGCGAAGCAAAGAGCCATCCCGGTTCAAGAAGCTCGCCTATTTCCTGATCTCGCTGATCGGCGGATACGCCGTCACGCCGGCGGCGCGCTCAGCGGTGGAGTGGGCGCCGGCGTGGTTTGTGGCCTTCATCTGCGCGGCGTCAGTGCTGGTGATTGCGGGCGCGCTGCTGGACTGGGTGGAGGCCGCGCTGACGAAGCTGCTGCGCGGCGCAGCCGAGCGGTTGATCGATCGAATCTTTGGAGGTGGCCGTCATGACTGAGGTATTCGGATATTTCCATGCGCACGGTGCGCTCGACTTGGCACTGCTGGTGCTCAACGGGACGCTGGCCACGATGATCGGACTGATCCTGGTGCTCGCGCGCAGTCCGGACTGCGGGCCGCTGGCATGGCACGCCCGCCTGGCGCGATACGTCCTGGTGGTCGTCTACGCGACCATCGCGCTACGCGTCTGGGGTGGCTGGTACTGGACCCCGGTCGAACCCACCGAGGTGGTGGCGAATGCGGTGCTGTTATGGCTCGTGATGGCGTCGCGTGGCGACGTGTCGCTGTTCCTGGCGGCCCTGCGTATCGCGCGGGAGCGCAGCCAGACACGGCGACTGGGAGGCTGAGATGGAGCTGAACGTAATCGTAAAGCTGGCCATCGATCCGGCGCTTGCCATGCTGCCGTCGACGATGGACACCCCCGAGGCCCGGGTGCTGCTGCTGGCGACCGGCCTGCAGGAATCGGAATTCATGCATCGCCGCCAGATGGGCAACGGGCCGGCTCGCGGCTTCTGGCAGTTCGAGCGCGGCACCCGGGCGTCGCGCGGCGGCGTGACGGGAGTCTGTCTGCACCCGGCCAGCCGGCCGTGGCTGGGACGACTGTGCGCCGCGCGGAATGTCGGGTTCGCGCCAGACAACATCTGGCGCGCGCTGGAAACAGACGATGTGCTGGCGGCGGGGGGCGCTGGCAGCAATCCATTCATGACGAGGCCGCCTTCACCGCTGAGCGCACGAAGGCGGCGCTGTCCGCCGCTGTCGACCAGGTGAAAGCCGTCGATCGTGCGCGCGCCGAGGAACAACGCCGCACGGCGGCGCAAATGGAGATTGCCAATGTTTCCAAGAAAGATGCTGACGCGGCTCGCGCTGATGCCCGGGCTGCTGGCGATGCTGCTGACCGGCTGCGGAAGCGTGTCGACCAGCTACTTGCCGCCGCCCGAGCCGCCAACGATTCCGTCACTGCCGGCGGCGGCCAGGACAAGCCGGGTGGCGACCCCCTCGATGTGCTCGTCGACGTGCTCGGCAGGTCTGACCGCGCTTCGGGAATCCTGGCTGGCTACGCCGACCAGCTCAAGGTAGCAGGGTTGGCATGCGAAAGGACCTACGACAAGTTGACGCCTAGTCGGGACGGAAGTCCATGAAAACTCCCGGCGCAAGCTCAAATTCCTCCGATCTGATCTTGAGAAATTCCCGTAGGCGTTCCTGGACTGCCTGGTTGTCTCGCACGTCTTCGAGCCACTGTTCTGCGCTCTCGACCATGTCTGTGCAGAACAACGGAACGTTCAAGTTCAAGATTGCCTCACCATTAATCTCGAACAGATTACAATGCGCACCCCTTGCGACGAAGGCAAAGCGATTCAGCGCCTCTCTTGCCCGCTGCCTCGATACGTCGTCGGCGCCTTCGTGTAGATAAGCGCACCGCAGCGCGTACGCATCTCCGGGGGATAAAAACACCTCTCGGCCATTTGGAAGATCGTGGGTGTATTTGGGCGTAAGGTATGTCTCGCACCATGCCCTGTATCTCTCACCGCTTCGCAGGTTCGGAGAAGACAGCCATCCGCAGATGTCAGGGATCGTCAATGAGGTGGCCAGTGCCACATAGAAGTTGTTGGTTTCCAGACTCTGTCGAATTGAAGCTAGGAAATCTCTCATCTCTTGACTCGGAATGGCATGGCCCAAGTGGTGTTTATTGCCAACTACGGTCGACTTCTTCTGCTCTTGCTTTCATTGTCGAGGCGCCTCCTCGCGTTGCGAGTAAGTCTTGCCACAGGTTCCAAGCCGTCTGCCTCGTGACTCGAAATCTCTGAATGGTGCCCGTGTTCGAGTGGACCTCCCAGAAAGCTCGTCTCCACATTGACCAACGACCTGACACCCGATTCCATCCAATGACAGGCGCTTTAAGCACAATAGACTCGCCCGGCCGAAGTCTCACGGGGAAGTTTGCATCGGTTGTCCCGTTGTCTGCGTAGAACGCAAAGTTATAAAAAGCTCCGTGGGCGGTGTGAAACACGTTCCTTATTGAAATTGATCCGGTACCGACATTGGTAAGTTCAGCGACCAACGTTACTTCGTACGGTTCAGTCCCACCAAGGTGTATGGCCCTATAGCTATGAAGGACCAGCCTGGGTCCATTTCGGCTCGCCAGCCATAGCGATAGCGCGACGGCGCCTACAGTGCCAACAGCGGAAAAAACCTGTGCCCAGTCAACGAGCGATTGTGGCCAGAATGGCATGGAGAGGTGGCTATTCGCCGTCATGCGTCAAGTCGATCTCGGCGCCAATCTCGCGCATCCGGTCCAGCACGCGCTTTATTTCCTCGTCTGAGAGCGCCAGGCGCGCCGCGCCGAAGAACAACATCTGCGGGGCCATCTCGCGCGGCTGGGCGCCACCGGTGTACTTACGCCACTGCTGGCCGCCGGCCACGCCGAAAAGGTCCGCCATTTCCTCGCCTGTGCGGTCCAGCTCAGATTTCAGGCGTTGGAGATCGGAGGGGGAAGGGGATGTATAGCGCATAGAAAGAACCCGCCTTGCGGCGGGCCTTGGATCAGTTCAAAAACAGCTTGGTGAGAGTGACCGTTGCTGCGATCAGTCCGGAGGCGTACACCACCGGGAGCCAGAACCGCTCGCGGATCATTTTGGCGGCTTCCGCGTTGAGCTTCACAGTCTCAGCCATCAGCTTGCCGATTTCGGCTTCGGTCTTGAGGATGTCCAAGGTCTTTTCCATTCGATCGTCCTTTCGGGATGTCGGGCGGCGCGGTGCGCTACCTCTGAGACGTATATTAGCACCAATGGGGCTAATTGCAAGGGGGAATTTTGACCACAGGAAGAAAAAATGCCACGACCGGGGTGGTCGTGGCGTCAAAGTTGGTGAATGAAAGAAATAACGCCGGTTTCCCGGCAGGGCAGAGAATGGCACGCCACCTACTGTCGCGCATCGCCCGAACGGGTGGAATACGTCAGCTGGTGAGGAAGTGAAACATTTCACCTATCCCGCGTATGTCAGAATCTCGGAGGGGCGAACTTCTAGGTCACTTCGATGAAAACGGTCAAAGAACTCTTCCAGAGACTGAACACCTGGCTGATGACGCCGGCGCTTTTCGCTAAGCGATGGAAGCGGTTCATCCTCTTGAAGGCGATCCGCAGTCGACTATTTATGCTGGCTGCGCTTTTTACTTGTGCGGCCGAGTTGAGTTCTGCAGCTGGCGCAACATGGAAGGCTATCCATCCGCCTCCGGAGAATACTGCCTGGCTTCTCTGGACCGTGGCTGTTTTGATGTGGATCTACTTTGCACTGATGCTTTTCGTAGCCTATGCGGACGCAATACGGGGCAGGGTTCCGACCAAGGACTAGTCCCTGCGCGGTAGCGTAGTCCGGATTTTTTCCAGCACCCGCCTGTGCTTGTCTTCGGCCTCTTCCCATGTCTCCGACTCGAAGGACTTGGTCATGCCGCCGCTGATCGTCGTCCGGAACATGGGCGGCTTGTCGTCCTTCAGGCTGGCCCAACCCGAAAAGTAGGTCCAGATGTCGACGGCGTATTCCGCCAGGATGTCTTTGATCTGCCAGGCCTTGCCCTCGCAGGACTCCCACATGGCGTGCTCGGTGTAGTCAAAGCAGCGTACCGGCTGGCCAGCGCCGTCCAGGGTGTAGTAGCGGTCGTAGCTCGGATCGATCGGGCTTGGCATGTAGCCGCCGGCCGGAAGGGGAGGGCGAGGCTTTGGGGAGAGGCGGGGCATGGTCGGGCGTGATACTGTATGGACATACAGTATCGCGAGGTGAGCTACCAAAACCGCATGGTGTGCGCCGTCCTGTAGGATCGCTGAATTGAAACCAAGGGACCTTCGTATGGCGCGCAAACCTTCCGGGGTGGCTGGTCCGGTGCAGATCACTGTGGGGCCAAACGGGCCGCAGATAAAACACCTCACGATTCAGTGGCCAACCGACCAAAAAGGCATCGAACGAAAGATTCTTGACTACCATCTTCGGGAATTGAAGAAGGCGGGTGTATCGGTCTTAAAGGTCACGGATGGAGGCACTGAAGAACTGGATTTTCTCTTGGAGTTTCCCGGAGGAAAGGAGTACATGGAACTGATGGAGGTCGTCGTGCCAGCTGGAAAGGTACCGTTCCAGCCGGGCCATGGGAAGTACGTCGCCGGGGAATATGCGGACAAGGTATTCGCCCAGGTTGCCAAGAAAATCACGAAATACGGCTTGCGTCATGAGGTGCCGATTTGCCTCATGATCTACACGACACATGAACAATACAACCCGAATGATGCGGCGCTCTGGGCTCTCGCGAGGCGCTTCGCGGATACCGAGCACGCATTTGAGTATGTTTGGTTTGTGGTGCCCTTCACTGACGACGACGCACGAATCGATTGTGTGTACAACAAGTACCAGCCTAGGAGCTTCCCACCCTCCGCAACCTTCGAGGGTACGACATGGATCACCCTTGTAGGCAGCGAGGCGCGCTTTTCCATGGAGTGAGAAGGTGGGATTTACTCGAAAACAATGCGAGGAGCGGCTGGCAATTTGCCAGCTTTTTGCCAGCATTTGCCAGAAAGCCGCATGGTTGAGCCAGATTGCTGGGGTTCGAGTCCCCTCCAATTGGTCTATACCCTACTCTGGAGGGGAGGCAACACACTGGGAGTCCATCATGAGTACCGGACAAGCTAACTGGCCCAGCCGAACTGGCAATCCGTCGGGCGGCGGCCGGGGTAACAACCCGCCGGCGAAGGGCAAATAGGCGTCCAAGATCGTGGGAATACCCATCAAAATACACGGGAGTTTTCGAGGGTTTTTGAGGTCGAGTATTCCCGCGAATCGTCCGGAAAGCCGCGCCGCGTAAGGCTTGATAGCTCAGATTGTGATTCCTGTCGTCGTGGGTTCGAGTCCCATCAGCCACCCCAGAATTTCTGCAAAAGGCCGCTCAAACGAGCGGCCTTTTTGTTTTTCGCGTCGTGTATATCGCTGCGTGTCGGTCATGTTGATTTCCTATGCTGTACTGGATACCACGACGAGATGCCAGTGGGGGTGAACATGGCTCAGCGCTTCTTCGATCTTCCTCAGCAGGAGCAGGACGAGGTTGCGGCCGCGTGTGCAAAGCACGGGTTTGTGCCGGACGACTTTGAATTCGTCCTGAGTGGTGTCGACGGCCGGTGTGAGGCCGTTGCCGTCGAGCGTGTCGTGGGTGGGCAGTTTCAGAAGTACAAGGTGCCCGACGGAACGGGTTGGACAGCGGCTTTCGAGGCTGATCTCGATGCCGACTGGTTCGGCGCGCCCCTGGCGGACTGAAGATCGGATGGGCCTTCTTTGGGCGGCCCTTCCGAGCGATCGGTCAAAAAAAACCGGCCCTTGGCGGGGTCGACAAGTTCCGGTTATGCGCATGACGCGAATACGCCAGTGATGCAGTGCGCGTCAGTGAGTTTAATCAGGCTTCTGTCAGTTTTAAATGAAGCCTTAATTACATGTTGTGGGCTCGCAACTCCACTTTTTACAAAGCAGGCCATCTGAAGATGCGCGGCCGTTTGCCCGCATGGGCGAGGCGGGCAAAGAAGGGTCAGTCGATCAGTTTCGTGCTCGGCTCGGCGAGTTCCAGCATGCGGCAGATGGCGGCCATGTTGCCGACCATCGTGCGGCGTTGCGCGCCCTGGTAGACGCGGACGCCCTTGATTTGCCGGAACGGGACCGGCTTGACCGGGCGGCGGGAAGCGATGGGATTCGATTGCAGCATGGCAACACCTCGTTATTTGCGACAGCAGTGGTCCGCGCCCGTCGTCCAGCATGGACGGGGCGGCGTGGGCAAAGCAAAGCGGGTGACCAGGGCAGACGGCCGTGCTGCCTAAGTCTCGGGAGTCGGAGGCGCTGTCAGGCGCCTCCGGTCACGCTAGAAGCCTGATGATCGGATCAGGCCGACAGCGATACCTTCCAGGGAGAACTCATCGCGGCCCGAATGGAGCACGATATTCTGGAAATCGGGGTTTTCGGCGATCAGTTCGATCGTGTCGCCGCGTTTCTTCAGGCGCTTGACGGTAACGTCCTCGCCAAGGCGGGCCACGACGATCTTGCCGTTGGCGGCCTCGCTGGCTTTCTTGACGGCCAGCAGGTCACCGTCCAGGATGCCGGCGTCGCGCATGCTCAGGCCGCGTACGCGCAGCAGGTAGTCAGGACGCTCGTCGAAGACGGAGGCGTCCACCTGGTACTGGCGATCGATATGCTCCGCGGCAAGGATCGGGCTGCCTGCAGCGACGCGACCGACCAGCGGTAGTGTCAGTTGCAGCACGCCAGCCATCGGCAGCGTGAACTGGTCGGAACGCTCCGAATCGCTGCGTGCCACCTTGAGTCGGATGCCGCGCGATGCGCCGGGCGTCAGTTCGATCACACCCTTGCGCGCCAGTGCCCGCAGGTGCTCCTCGGCCGAGTTGGGTGAGGAAAAGCCGAACTCGGCCGCAATCTCGGCGCGTGTGGGGGGGAAGCCCGTGTTGCGGATCGCGTCGCGGATCAGATCGAAAATCTGCTGCTGCCGGGGTGTCAGGGTCGCCATGGTTCGCCGGTCTTTCGTGCCGAAGCACTGTATGTTTAAACAGTATGCTGTGATTTTATACAGTATCGTGTGAAGTGCAAGCACAATTTGCGCAGCGGGCACAACATGGAGCGAACCCCGTCCGGTGACTTCGCGGGTTTGCCATGGGGTGCCCGGCGCGGCGTGACAGTTACAATCGTCGGCCAGATCCTGGTTCGTGAGTCCCCGGGCCAGCTTCAAAATCAGCTCCTCTGCCAGCCTCCATTCATGTCAGCTTCCTCGTCATCGCTGCCCCGCGTCGTTGTTCTTGCCACTGGCGGCACCATTGCCGGATCGTCCGGCGATCCCGCCAGCAGCGCCCAGTACCAGGCCGCCACTGTGCCGGTGTCGCAACTGGTGCAGGCGGTTCCCGCGCTGGCCGATGTGGCGCGCGTGGAGACCGAGCAGGTGGCGCAGATCGACAGCAAGGACATGGCGTTCGGTCTCTGGCAGCAACTGGCGGGGCGCGTGGCCTACTGGTCTGTTCAGCCAGACGTGGCCGGTATTGTGATTACGCACGGTACCGACACGCTTGAGGAAACGGCGATGTTCCTGCACCTGACGCAGTCGTGTCCGGTGCCCGTGGTCATCACGGCGGCGATGCGGCCGGCAACCTCGCTTTCGGCCGACGGCCCGCTGAACCTTCTCGACGCCGTGCGCGTCGCGGCCAGTCCCGATGCAAGGGGCAAGGGTGTCCTTGTGGTCCTGAACCAGCAGATCCATGCAGGTCGTGATGTGACAAAGGCGCACACGTCGGCTGTCGACGCGTTTGTCTCGCCGAATACGGGGCCGCTCGGTTACGTGCAGGACGCCTATATTCGATTCACGCGCATGCCGGCGCGACGCGACGCGGAACATCTGCCGGTGCCGTCGACCTGGCCGGTGCCGTCGACCTGGCCGCTGGCGGAGATCGTGGTCAGCCATGCCCAGCCGGGCAGGGTGGCCATCGATGCGCTGGTGGCGGCAGGTGTGAAGGGGTTGGTGGTGGCCGCCACGGGGAACGGTTCGATTCACGAAACCCTGGCGGCGGCGCTGGCCGATGCGGCCGGTGCCGGCGTTGCCGTGGTGCGCAGCTCGCGTACCGGAGCGGGTCATGTGTCGATACCGGCGCATCCGTCGCCACGGGCAGGATTGTTCGTGTCGGCAGGCGACCTCAACCCGTACAAGGCGCGCGTGCTGTTGCTACTCGCGCTGGCGGCTGATCCCTCGCTGGGCTTCGACGCTGTGCGCTTGCAGTCGGTATTCGCAGCCTGCTGAACCCGCCTCCGCGCTGGGGCCTTGTGGACTTACGAGGTTACGGGCTATACTCGCGGGCTATTCAACCTTGCCGCACCGGACGTGACGCCCGGGTGGCTCATCCCAAAAGGAGCGTCAATGCGTCATTACGAAATCGTATTTATCGTCCATCCGGACCAGAGCGAACAAGTGCCGGCGATGATCGAGCGTTACAAGCAGCTCGTCACGTCGCAAAATGGCCAGATCCACCGCGTGGAAGACTGGGGCCGCCGTCAGATGGCCTACATGATCCAGAAGCTGGCCAAGGCTCATTACGTTTGCCTGAACATCGAATGCGGCAAGGACACGCTGGCTGAACTCGAGCACGCGTTCAAGTTCAACGACGCCGTGCTGCGTCACCTGATCGTCCAGACCAAGAAGGCTGAGACCGCTCCGTCGCCGATGATGAAGGAAGTGCAGCGCGAAGAAGCCCGCAAGGCCGCGCAAACGACCACGGAAGGCCAGGCCGCCTGAGTGCGGACTGCTGTGTCGCGGTGAACCAGCTCCGGCTGACCGCCACGCTCGCCGAGCGAGATACGCTTCGCTATACGCCGGCCGGCATCCCTGTCGTCAACTGCATCCTGCAGCATGCCGGCGAGGTGATGGAGGCGGAAACGCCCCGGCAGGTGGAATTCGCAGTGGTGGCCATGGGCATCGGCCCGATTGGCCAGCGGCTCGAGCGCATGCCGCTCGGCACGCTGCTCGACTGCGAAGGCTTCCTGGCCCGCAAGCACCGCAACAGCAAGACACTGGTCTTTCACATCACTCGATGTAAAGCATTCGAAAAGGATTGAATCATGGCATTCGTCAAACGTGACAACAAGAACAAGAAGCGCTTCCAGCAACAGAACCCGCTGTTCAAGCGCAAGCGCTTCTGCCGCTTCACCGTGGCTGGCGTCGAACAGATCGACTACAAGGATCTGGACACCCTGAAGGACTTCATCGGCGACAACGGCAAGATCACGCCGGCTCGTCTGACCGGTACCAAGGCTCACTATCAGCGTCAGCTGGATACGGCCATCAAGCGCGCCCGCTTCCTGGCGCTGATGCCGTACACCGACCTGCACAAGAACTGATAGTCCCAGGACCGCAAGGAGAAATACACGATGCAAGTCATTCTGCTGGAAAAAGTCATCAACCTGGGCAACCTGGGCGACATCGTTCGCGTGAAGGACGGTTACGCACGTAACTTCCTGATCCCGACCAAGCGCGCTCGTCGTGCTACGCAAACCGCCATCGCCGAATTCGAAGTGAAGCGCGCCGAGCTGGAAAAGGCCGCCGCCGAGAAGCTGGCTGCCTCGCAAGCCGAAGGCGAGAAGCTGAACGGCCTGACCGTCCAGATCACCCAGAAGTCGGGTGTGGACGGCCGTCTGTTCGGTTCGGTGACCAACGCCGACATCGCCGTGGCCCTGGAAGGCCAAGGCTTCAAGGTCGAGAAGTCGCAAGTGCGTCTGCCGAACGGCCCGCTGAAGCTGGTGGGCGACTACACCGTTGGCGTGTCGCTGCACACCGACGTGCTGGTCGACATCACCGTTTCGGTGCTGGGCGAACACGTCTAAGCTGTACGCGTCTGTGATGCGCCGGTCCGGACCGGCGCGTCGGATGCACGAAAAGGCAGGAGCCATGCTCCTGCCTTTTTTCTTTGGGCGCCGTCCCGTGCAGGCCCACCCCGCTATAATTGCCCCCCATGAACGCGCCCGCCGCAGATCCCCAACTAGACAACCTCAAGGTTCCTCCGCACTCGATCGAGGCCGAACAATCGGTGCTTGGCGGGTTGCTGCTGGATAACGCCGCCTGGGACCGTATTGCCGACTTCCTGTCAGAAGCCGATTTCTACCGGTTCGACCACCGGGTGATCTTCCAGAGCATTGCCCGGCTGATCTCGGCCACCAAGCCGGCCGACGTGATCACGGTCTACGAAATGCTCCAGGTGGCCGGCAAGGCCGAGGAGGTGGGCGGGCTGGCGTACCTGAATTCGCTCGCACAGAACACGCCGAGCGCGGCCAATATCCGTCGCTATGCCGAAATCGTTCGGGAGCGTTCGGTGCTGCGCAAGCTTGTGACCGTTGCCGACGATATTGCCTCGGCAGCCTTCGCGCCCAAGGGGCGAGAAGTGCGCGAACTGCTCGACGAGGCCGAATCCAAGGTTTTTGCGATCGCGGAAGAGGGTTCTCGTGGTCAGAAGGGCTTCCAGGAGATCCAGCCGCTGCTGACGCAGGTAGTGGAGCGGATCGACGAGCTCTATCACCGTGACACCACCACCGACGTGACCGGCGTGCCGACCGGCTTTATCGACCTGGATCGCATGACCAGCGGTATGCAGCCGGGCGACCTGATCATCGTCGCTGGCCGTCCCTCGATGGGCAAGACCGCGTTTTCGCTGAATATTGGCGAGCACGTGGCGGTGGAGCAGGGCCTGCCCGTCGCCGTGTTCTCGATGGAAATGGCTGGCGTGCAGCTGGCCATGCGTATGCTGGGCTCGGTGGGTCGGCTCGATCAGCACCGGCTGCGTACCGGCCGCCTCCTGGATGAGGACTGGCCGCGTCTGACGCATTCGATCCAGCGCATGAACGATGCGCAGCTGTTCATCGACGAGACGCCGGCACTGAACCCGATGGAACTGCGGGCCCGTTCGCGGCGCCTGGCGCGCCAGTGCGGGCAGCTGGGCCTGATCATCATCGATTACCTGCAGCTGATGTCGGGTTCGGGCGGGGGCGAAAACCGCGCGACGGAAATCTCGGAAATCTCGCGGTCACTGAAAGGCCTGGCGAAGGAGCTTCACTGCCCGGTCATTGCGCTGTCGCAGCTGAACCGAAGCCTGGAGCAGCGCCCGAACAAGCGCCCCGTGATGTCCGATCTGCGTGAATCGGGCGCCATCGAGCAGGATGCCGACGTGATCCTGTTTATTTATCGCGACGAAGTGTACAACCCCGACTCGCAGGACAAAGGGACTGCCGAAATCATCATCGGCAAGCAGCGTAACGGTCCGATCGGCACCGTTCGGCTCACGTTCCTGGGTCAATTCACGAAGTTCGACAACTTCAGCGGCGGCCCGGCGTTCTTCGACAACGACACCTGATTGTCAGGGGGTTACACCGCTGGGCGGTGCAACCCTGTAAAATATTGCGCTTTGATGACAGCCGCCCACGAGGCGGCTGTCGTGCGATTGCTCTGCCTCCCATTTGCAACACAACCGAGCGCTGCCGTGAGGCGCGCCACAAGGACATTTCATGTTCGGCCGTTTCATGCCCACCGAGGGCAAGTTCTTCGAATACTTCAACCAGCACGCCGATTGCGCCGTCACCGCCGCGCACGAGCTGGAAGCGTTGGTCAATGACCTGCCCAACGCCGAAGGCCATGCCCGCCGCGTGCAGGCCACCGAAAAGAAGGCAGACCGTATCACGCACGACACGATCGATCTGCTGCACAAGACCTTCATCACGCCGCTGGACCGTGACGAGATCCACAAGCTCATCACGACCATGGACGACATCCTGGACCTGATGGAGGACGTGGCCGAGACGATCTCGCTGTACGACGTCACGCACCTGACCGACGAAGCCCGCCGCCTGGCCGCGATCTGCGTGCAGTGCTGCGAAGCCGTCAAGATCGCCGTGGGCCTGCTCGAGGACATGGGCAACGCCAGCACGATCCTGAAGACTGCCCAGCAGATCGACCAGCTTGAATCGGAAGCCGACCGCGTGATGCGTTCGGCGATGTCGAAGCTGTTCCGCGACGAGACCGACGTCAAGCGCCTGATCAAGCTGAAGGCGATCTACGAGCAGCTGGAGTCCATCACCGACAAGTGCGAGGACGTGGCGAACATCATCGAAGGCATCGTCCTGGAAAACGCCTGAGGCTCGCACTGGCATGCAAACAGTACAAATGAGCTTGTGGGTCATCGGGTTGCTGGTGGCGCTGGCGCTGCTGTTCGATTTCATGAACGGTTTTCACGACGCGGCCAATTCGATCGCCACGGTGGTTTCCACGGGGGTGCTGAAGCCGCACCATGCCGTCGCCATGGCGGCCATGTGCAACGTGGTGGCAATTTTCATCTTCCACCTGAAGGTGGCGGCCACAGTGGGTACGGGCACGGTCGACGTGAATATCGTCGATCACTATGTGATATTCGGGGCGCTGGTCGGCGCCATCGTCTGGAACGTGATTACGTGGCTCTACGGCATTCCGTCGTCGTCGTCGCACGCGCTGATCGGCGGCCTGGTGGGCGCTGCGGTTGCCAAGGGCGGCACGGGCGTGCTGGTGGGTAACGGCCTGCTGAAGACCGTGGCGTTCATCCTGATCTCGCCGCTGCTGGGCTTTATCCTGGGCTCGCTGATGATGGTGATCGTGGGCTGGACGTTCTTCCGTACGCCGCCGTCGCGCGTGGACCGCTGGTTCCGCCGGCTGCAGCTGGTCTCGGCATCGCTCTACAGCCTGGGCCATGGCGGCAATGACGCGCAGAAGACCATCGGCATCATCTGGATGCTGCTGATCGCCAGCGGCCATGTGGCCGTGGGCGGTGCCGAGCCGCCGATGTGGGTCATCGTGAGCTGCTACGTTGCGATCGGCATGGGTACGCTGTTCGGCGGTTGGCGGATTGTTCGGACCATGGGTCAGAAGATCACCAAGCTGAAGCCGGTGGGTGGCTTCTGCGCGGAGACCGGCGGCGCGATTACGCTGTTTATCGCTTCGGCGATGGGCGTGCCCGTGTCGACTACGCATACCATCACCGGCGCCATCGTCGGCGTCGGCTCGGCGCAGAAGATGTCGGCCGTGCGCTGGGGCGTGGCGGGCAATATCGTCTGGGCGTGGGTGCTGACCATTCCGGCATCGGCGTTTATGGCGGCCATCGCCTGGTGGATTGGCAAGCAGATCCTGTAAGCCCTATCCGGCAGATACGCAAACAGAAAAGCCAGGCATTGCGCCTGGCTTTTTTACTATTGGTTGGCGAATGCCGCGATCGGATCGTCTTCCGGCGGCGGGGCTGTGGGTGCGGCAGGCACCGGCAGGCTCGGGGCGGGCGTGATCGAAGGGGGCGGTGTCGGCGACGGTGCCGGGGTCATTGGCAGGTTGCTGGCCGCCACCACGCGCCGTGCGCCGTTGTAGCGCGAGGCCCAGTAGGACTTGCCCATGTCTTCGAGCCGGACCGTGCCGCCGGTGGCGGGCGCATGCACAAAGCGATTTTGTCCGACATAGATGCCGACATGCGAGTTGGCGCGGCCGGTGGTGTTGAAGAACACCAGGTCGCCCGATGCCACGTCGCTGCGGTCCAGCGATATGCCGCGCTGGCCCATCTGTTCGGTCGTGCGCGGCAGGTTGACGCTGGCGGCGCGCAGCACTACATAGCGGACCAGGCCGCTGCAGTCGAATCCGGAATCGGGCGTGTTGCCGCCGTAGCGGTAGGGCGTGCCGACCAGTGACATCGCCTGGATCGAGATTTCTTCCAGGCCGGCGCTCGGGTCGATCATGGGCTTGCCCGGCGTGCGGGGCAGCGAAGACGTATGGCGGGCCGGGGGGCTACCGGCGCAAGCCGCCAGCAGCAGGGCGCCTGCACACAACGCGGTCAGGGCGAGTCGGGGCGACCGCCGCGTTGACGGAGCCGGAGACAGCGTGGAACACGCGGAACGCGTGATTGGCGGCAATGTAAGCGGGCGCTGCGGCATCCTTCTTGTCGTTCGGTTGCCGGGTCAGGCGTCCGCCCCACCGTACAGGGTGGGACTGCCAGCGGATTTCTCGGCGAAAACTACCAGCGCAACTGCGCGTTGCGCGTACCGGTACTGATCTTGATGGACTTTGGCTGACCCTTGTAACTGGCCTCGATATTGTAGCTGCCTTCTGGCGCACGTATGAGGCAGCGCGGGCCGCCGGCGCGGAAATCGGCCACATTCTGGCCGTCTCGTGTCAGTTTTACATCAACATCGGCCAGGTATTCTCCATCGGCCCCCCGGGTAAAGAGGATGCCCATGTTGAAGTTTTTCTCCTGCGCGGCCAGCCTGGCCCGTTCGTCCTCGGCGATGCCGCCGCAGACGTAGCTGATCGGGCCCATGGTGCGGATCACCATCTCGTTGCCGACGGGCGCGCTGGCGTCCGCGGCCTTGGCCGGTTGCAGGGCGGCGGCCACGATCACCGTGGCGCCAATCAGTGCGGCCACGGCAAGGCGCTTGCGCCGCGTGGCGCGTGCGTTCTGGGAAAACAGGGTCCTGCTGTTGGACAGGTATCTGCTGAAAGACGGTTGCCTGTTCATCGACGCCTCCGTATCGACATGAACACCCAGCCATCATAGCCGGGTCGTGCAGTGCTGGCTGTCGGCCAAACGCCGACGCTGTGTGATGCGCCACACTACGCGATGCGGCCACGGGCGGCCATGGAACAGGCCAGCCCGTGGAACTGCCAGGGTTGCAGTGACTGCCGCGCTACAGCACGTCCGCCGCGTGGTCGGCCAGTCGCGAGCGTTCGCCACGGGCCAGGGTCACGTGGCCGCTGTGGCTCCAGCCCTTGAAGCGGTCCACCACGTAGGTCAGGCCGGACGAGCCTTCGGTCAGGTACGGGGTATCGATCTGCGCGATATTGCCCAGGCAGACGATCTTGGTGCCGGGGCCCGCCCGGGTGACCAGGGTCTTCATCTGCTTCGGCGTCAGGTTCTGCGCTTCATCGATGATCACGAACTTGTTGACGAAGGTACGGCCGCGCATGAAGTTCATGCTCTTGACCTTGATGCGCGAGCGGATCAGCTCCTGCGTGGCCGCGCGGCCCCATTCGCCGGCGCTGTCGTCGCTCTTCTGCAGCACTTCGAGGTTGTCGTCGAAGGCGCCCATCCAGGGCTGCATCTTCTCTTCCTCGGTACCCGGCAGGAAGCCGATGTCCTCGCCCACGGGCACGGTGGCACGCGTGACGATGATTTCGTTGTAGAGCTTCTGGTCCAGCACCTGTTCCAGGCCCGACGCCAGCGCCAGCAGCGTCTTGCCGGTGCCGGCCTGGCCCAGCAGCGTCACGAAGTCGACATCGGGGCTCATCAGCAGGTTCAGCGCGAAGTTCTGCTCGCGGTTGCGGGCCACCACGCTCCACACGTTGTTCTTGTTGTGGGTGTAGTCCCGCAGCGTCTGCAGCAGGGCGGTCTTGCCGTTGATTTCCTTGACCTGGGCGTACAGCGGCAGGCTGCCGTCCATCGGTTCCAGGTAGACGAACTGGTTGACCAGGAACGACGGCACCAGCGGGCCGGTCAGGCGATAGAACATCGTGCCCGATTTCGGGTCCTGCCAGCTTTCCACGCCCTTGCCGTGCCTGGCCCAGAAATCGTTGGGCAGCTGCATCACGCCCGAGTAGAGCAGGTCCTTGTCTTCCAGGACCTGGTCATTGAAATAGTCCTCGGCAGGCAGGCCCAGCGCGCGGGCCTTGATGCGCATGTTGATGTCTTTCGACACCAGCACCACCTGGCGCTCCGGATATTGTTGCTGCAGCGCGCTGACCACGCCCAGGATCTGGTTGTCGGCCTTGCCCTGCGGCAGGCCTTCCGGCAGCTTGATATCGTTCAGGCGGGTCTGGAAGAACAGCTTGCCGGCGGCGTCGCGGTTGCCGAGCTTGGCCAGCGGCAGGCCTTCGTCGAGTACGCCGTCGGTGCCGCCCACGAGCTGGTCCAGTGTGCGGCTGACCGTGCGCGCGTTGCGCGCAACTTCGCTCATGCCCTTCTTGTGGTTGTCCAGTTCCTCGAGCGTCATCATCGGCAGATAGATGTCGTGTTCCTCGAAGCGGAACAGCGAGCTCGGGTCATGCATCAGCACGTTGGTGTCGAGCACGAACAGCTTGCTGGGGCCTGCGGTCTTGCGCGTGCGGCGCGTGGGGCCGGCAGCCGGCTTGACCAGGCTGACGGACGGCGCTGCCGTCGGGGTGGCGACCGGCGCCGGGGCGTCGGCGGTCTTGGCCCGGGTTGTGCTGCCGGCGCGTGCACGGGTGGCGGGCGCCTCGGTGTCGCCGGTCTCGAGCAGTGCCACGCGCTCGAGGACCGGCACGGGTTTTTTACCCTGCGCGGCTTTGGCCTTGGGCAGTGTCACCGGAGCGAACTCGCTCGGGTCCAGCAGTTGGGCAGGCTTGGCGGGCATGGTAGGCAGCGGCATGCTTGGCTTTCCTTTCAGGGGAGCAAACGGGGGCGAAGAAAACGCGGGCGTAAAGCCGGGCGTACAACCGGGGAACTGCAGAAATCGGGAAAACCGGAGTGGCGGACGAGGGTGAAACGGAACAGGAAACAAAAAAGCCGCCAGGCCTGGAGTACAGGGGTGGCGGCTTCTCTGCGGTCCCGCGACGCGGCAGGTCCGCTACCAGCCCTGGGACTGTGCCTGTCGGGCCGGGACGTTACTGCAGCGTGGCAACTGTGATCGGAACGCATTGAGGCCCAATCTACCCGAAGGTTTTCGCTTTTGCAATCGGTCAAATTCTCGTCGCGATTGCGCAACTGTCATCGGGCCATGCGGCGTACGGGTTGCCACGCCGAGGATGTTCCGGTTCACATCCCCTTGACGATCTCCAGCACCTCGTCCACATGGTTCGGCACCTTGATGCCGCGCATTTCATGGCGCAGCACGCCCTTGGCGTCGAGGATGAAGGTGCTGCGCTCGATGCCGCGCACTTCCTTGCCATACATCTTTTTCATCTTGATGACATCGAAGATGTTGCAGATGGCTTCGTCCCCGTCGGAGATCAGCTCGAACGGCAGCTCCAGCTTGGCCTTGAAGTTCTCGTGCGACTTCAGGCTGTCGCGCGAAATGCCGAAGACCGCCACGCCGGCCGCCTCGAAGGCATCGTGCTGGTCACGGAAGTTCATGGCCTCGGTGGTGCAACCCGGCGTGTTGTCCTTCGGGTAGAAGTACAGCACCAGGGTCTTGCCGCGGTGGTCGGCAAGACGGAAATCCCCACCGGTAGCGGGGGCCTGGAAGTCGGGAACGGCCTGGTTGAGACTGACGGTCATGCTGGTGGCTCTCCTGGATGGCGATGCATCATCGGTGACGGCTGGCGGCCCATTGTTGGTGTGTGCGCCTGGGCCTGCGCCATGGCGGGTGCAGATTGGGGCAGTCGGCCGGACTTCAAGCGTGACGCCGGCTCAACCCGGCAAAAAAGTGGTGCATGACCGGGCTGCCCAGCCCTGCCCGGCAACCGGATCTGCCGGAATCGGCCGGATCAGCCTTGTGCGGCGGACTCCACCAGCAGCACCGCCGCGACCTTGCGGCCCTCGGCCATGAGGATATTGTAGGTGCGGCATGCAGCCTGCAGGTCCATGGCGTCGACCCCGATATGCAGGCGGGACAGCGCCGCAGTCAGGCGCGGGTGCGGGAAGCGCAGGCGATTGCCAGTGCCCAGGAGCACGACTTCGGGCTTCCTGTCCAGCAGTGCCTCGAAGTGCGCCGGTTCGAGGTCTTCGAAGCGGCTCACCGGCCAGGGCGAGACTTCGCCCTCGGGCATGACCAGTACCGACTGGTCGTGGCGTACCGCGTTGATTTCGACATAGCCGGGGCCGTAACCGGTCACGGTGTTCAGGTTCTGGGGTTGGTCGGCGTGGAGTTTCAAGGGGGGGCCTCATGCCGCCCGGGGTGTCCGGAGGCCGCTCCCTGGGCTGGGATGGGCGGCCGGATCGGCCACGGGAGGGGCGGGCGGCGGGTTGGTGGCAGGATCGTGCGTGCGGGGCCCCAAAAGGCGCGCTGCAATGCAAGAATCCATGCCGAAGTCTGTCATAATCCGATATCTTATAGCTTTTGCCTCCCGGTCTGCCACGCTCGACTGCTGCCCAGCGACGCGCGCCGCCAGACGTCCAGGACAATCCAGAAGATTCCCAAGACCGCTGCCGCAGAGACCGGCAGCTTGCCCTGACATCGCCGACATCGCCGTGAAACCCATCCAGAAATCGAACAAGCTCCAGAACGTTTGCTATGACATCCGCGGCCCGGTGCTGGAAAAGGCCAAGCAGATGGAGGAAGAGGGGCACAAGATCATCAAGCTGAACATTGGCAACCTGGCCGTGTTCGGGTTCGATGCGCCGGAGGAAATCCAGCAGGACATGATGCGCAACCTGCCGAACTCGGCAGGTTATTCCGATTCCAAGGGTATCTTCGCCGCGCGCAAGGCGATCATGCACTACACCCAGGAAAAGAAGATCCAGGGCGTGGAGCTGGACGACATCTACGTGGGCAACGGCGCGTCCGAGCTGATCGTGATGTCGATGAACGCGCTGCTGAACAGCGGCGACGAAGTGCTGGTGCCGGCGCCCGACTATCCGCTCTGGACGGCTGCGGTGAGCCTGTCCGGCGGCACGCCCGTCCACTATGTGTGCGACGAGGCCAACGAGTGGATGCCCGACCTGGATGACATCCGCCGCAAGATCACGCCCAATACCCGGGCCATCGTCGTCATCAACCCGAACAACCCGACCGGTGCGCTGTATTCGGACGAGCTGCTGCAGTCGATCGTCACCATCGCGCGCGAGCACGGGCTGATCATCTTCGCCGACGAGATCTACGACAAGGTCCTGTACGACGGCAACGAGCACACGTCGATCGGCTCGCTGTCCACCGATGTGCTGACCGTGACCTTCAACGGCCTGTCCAAGAACTACCGCTCCTGCGGCTACCGTGCCGGCTGGATGGTGGTGTCGGGCGACAAGCGCCCGGCGCAGGACTATATCGAAGGCCTGAACATGCTGTCGTCGATGCGCCTGTGCGCCAACGTGCCGGGCCAGTGGGCGATCCAGACCGCGCTGGGCGGCTACCAGAGCATCAACGACCTGGTGGCCGAAGGCGGCCGCCTGCGCCGCCAGCGCGACCTGGCCCACGAGCTGATCACGCAGATTCCCGGCATTACCTGCGTGAAGCCCAAGGCGGCGTTGTACCTGTTCCCGAAGCTCGACCTGTCGATGTATCCGATCCAGGACGACCAGGAGTTCATCTACGAGCTGCTGCAGGAATCCAAGGTGCTGCTGGTGCAGGGCACGGGGTTCAACTGGGATGCGCCGGACCATTTCCGGATCGTGTTCCTGCCGCACGAGGAAGACCTGCGCGAGGCCATCAGCCGTGTGGCGCGCTTCCTTGAGAACTATCGCAAACGTCACGGCACGGCCTGAGCCGCCGGGGCGCCCCCTATTTTCGTATCAAGCAACCCAGAGTCAGACGTCCATGAATCCCATCAAAGTCGGCCTTCTCGGCATCGGTACCGTCGGTAGCGGCACGTTCAACGTGCTCAAGCGCAATCAGGAGGAAATTCGCCGCCGTGCAGGCCGCGGCATCGAGATTGCGGTGGTGGCCGACCTCAACACCGAACGCGCCCGCGAACTGACCGGGGGTGCCGTGGACGTGGTCAGCGACGCCAACGACGTGGTGACGCGCCCGGACATCGACATCGTCGTCGAGCTGATCGGCGGCTATGGCATCGCGCGCGAACTGGTGCTCAAGGCCATCGAGAACGGCAAGCACGTGGTCACCGCCAACAAGGCGCTGCTGGCCGTGCATGGCAACGAGATCTTCGAAGCCGCCCGCAAGAAGGGCGTGATCGTGGCGTTCGAGGCGGCCGTGGCCGGTGGCATCCCCATCATCAAGGCGCTGCGCGAAGGCCTGACGGCCAACCGCATCCAGTGGATCGCCGGCATCATCAACGGCACCACGAACTTCATCCTGTCCGAGATGCGCGACAAGGGCCTGGACTTTGGCGCCGTGCTCAAGGAAGCGCAGCAGCTGGGCTATGCCGAAGCCGATCCGACCTTCGATATCGAGGGGATCGACGCCGCGCACAAGGTGACGCTGATGAGCGCGATTGCGTTCGGCATGCCGGTGCAGTTCGACAAGGCCCACGTGGAAGGCATCACCAAGCTGGCCGCCATCGACATCAAGTACGCCGAGGAACTGGGCTACCGCATCAAGCTGCTGGGCATCACGCGCCGCCGCGACGAAGGCGTGGAACTGCGCGTGCATCCGACCCTGGTGCCGGCCTCGCGCCTGATCGCCAATGTGGAAGGCGCGATGAACGCGGTGCTGGTGCAGGGCGACGCCGTGGGCGCCACGCTGTACTACGGCAAGGGTGCCGGCGCCGAGCCGACCGCGTCGGCCGTGATCGCCGACCTGGTTGACGTGACCCGCCTGCACACCGCGGATCCGAACCATCGCGTGCCGCACCTGGCGTTCCAGCCGGACGAACTGTCGAGCGTGCCGGTGCTGCCGATCGACGAAGTCACCAGCTCGTACTACCTGCGCATGCGCGTGGCCGACCAGACTGGCGTGCTGGCCGAGATCACCCGCATCCTGGCCGAAGCCGGCATCAGCATCGACGCGATGCTGCAGAAGGAATCGCGCGAGGGCGAGCCGCAGACCGACATCATCATCCTGACGCACCTGACGCGCGAAAAGCATGTCAACGCGGCCATCCGCAGCATCGAAGGCCTGCAGACCGTGCTGTCGCCGGTCACGCGCCTGCGCATGGAAGAACTGAACTAAGCCCCGGAACTGAGCGAAACTGGACGAATTACCATGAAATACCAGTCGACGCGCGGCCATGACATGCCGCAATCGTTCTCCGAGATCCTGCTCGGGGGCCTGGCCCCGGACGGCGGCCTGTACCTGCCGAAGCAGTATCCGCAAGTCACGGCCGACGAACTCGAAGCCTGGCGCAAGCTGCCGTACGCCGACCTGGCGTTCGAGGTGCTGTCGCGTTTCTGTGACGATATCCCGGCCGAGGACCTGCGCGCGCTGACGCGCAAGACCTATACGCCCGAGGTGTACTGCAACGCGCGCCCCGGCGACAACACCGCCGATATCACGCCGCTGCGCACGCTGGGCGAAGAGGGCGGCACGAAGCTGCAACTGCTGGGGCTGTCCAACGGCCCGACGCTGGCCTTCAAGGACATGGCCATGCAGCTGCTGGGCAACCTGTTCGAGTACGCGCTCAAGCGTGCCGGACTGAAGCTCAATATCCTGGGTGCGACCTCGGGTGACACCGGCAGCGCCGCCGAGTACGCGATGCGCGGCAAGGAAGGCATCCGCGTGTTCATGCTGAGCCCGCACCGCAAGATGAGCGCGTTCCAGACCGCGCAGATGTTCAGCCTGCAGGACCCGAACATCTTCAACATCGCCATCGAAGGCGTGTTCGACGACGCGCAGGACATCGTCAAGGCCGTGTCGAACGATCACGCGTTCAAGGCGCGCCAGTGCATCGGCACCGTGAACTCGATCAACTGGGCGCGGGTGGTGGCCCAGGTGGTGTACTACTTCAAGGGCTGGCTGCTGGCGACCGACGGCCCCGGCCAGAAGGTGTCGTTCTGCGTGCCGTCGGGCAACTTCGGCAACGTCTGCGCCGGCCATATCGCGCGCATGATGGGCCTGCCGATCGACAAGCTGGTGGTGGCCACCAACGAAAACGACGTACTGGACGAGTTCTTCCGCACCGGCACGTACCGCGTGCGCACGTCGGCGCAGACGTACCACACGTCGAGCCCGAGCATGGATATCTCGAAGGCGTCGAACTTCGAGCGCTTCATCTTCGACCTGCTGGGCCAGGACGGCGGCAAGCTGGCCGCGCTGTTCCGCGACGTGGATACCAAGGGCGGGTTCGACCTGTCCGGCACGCCGGAATTCGACCGCATCCGCCAGTTCGGCTTTGTCTCGGGCCGCAGCACGCACGATGACCGCGTGGCGACGATCCGCGACGTCAGGCAGCGCTACGACGTGACGATCGACACCCATACCGCCGATGGCGTGAAGGTGGCGCGCGAGCATCTGTCGGCCGGTGTGCCGATGGTGGTGCTGGAAACCGCGCTGCCGGCCAAGTTCGCGGACACGATCCGCGAGGCACTGGGCCACGAGCCCGAGCGTCCGTCGGCATTCGACGGCATCGAGAAGCTGCCCCAGCGCTTCGAGGTCATGCCGGCCGATACCGACACGGTCAAGGCGTACATCGTGCAGCACACGGGTCTGTAATAAGGGGTATTGCCCCGGACACCTGTGGATCCGGCGCCAACTCGCTACAATCGGGTTTGCCGGGCCCCGCTGCCACGGCCCCCGGGTATTTCTCCCGGGGGCTGTTTTGCTTTCTGGGGCCAACCCATACCCCGAAGACTTACATGACCCAATCCGCAGCGCGTCCCCCGATGCTGACGATGGCCCAGGCGCTGGATGCCCTGATGGCCGGCGCTCGTCCCATCACCGAAACGGAAACCGTCGATACGCTCGATGCCAACGGCCGCGTGCTGGCGGCACCGGTGACCAGTACGCTGCGCGTGCCGCCTGCCGACAACACGTCGATGGACGGCTACGCGATGCGCGCCGCCGATGTGCCGGCCGAAGGCACCCGCCTGCCGGTGTCGCAGCGCATCCCGGCCGGCCATGTCGGGTCCGAACTGGCGCCGGGTACCGCCGCGCGGATCTTCACGGGCGGGCTGATTCCGCCGGGGGCCGACGCCGTGGTAATGCAGGAGCAGTGCCAGGCCGACGGCGATGCGGTGATCGTCAATCACGTACCGGCGTCGGGCGAGTGGATCCGCCGTGCGGGCGAGGATATCGAGGCCGGCAGCCAGATCCTGCCGGTGGGCGCGCGCCTGTCGCCGCAGGCGCTGGGACTGGCCGCGTCGGTTGGGCAGGCCAGGCTGGACGTCATTCGCCGGGTGCGCGTGGCCGTGTTCTTTACCGGCGACGAACTGGCGATGCCCGGCGAGCCGCTCAAGCCGGGCGCCATCTACAACTCGAACCGGTTCACGCTGCGCGGCCTGCTGGAAAACCTGGGCTGCGAGGTGACCGACTTCGGCATCGTGCCCGATACGCTGGCCGCCACGCGCGATACGCTGCGCCGCGCCGCCGAAGGCAACGACCTGATCATCACGTCGGGCGGCGTGTCGGTGGGCGAGGAAGACCATATCCGTCCGGCCGTGACCGCGGAGGGGCGGCTGGACCTCTGGCAGATCGCCATCAAGCCCGGCAAGCCGCTGGCATTTGGTCAGGTCGCCAACGGTACCGATGCGCCGACCTTCTTCATCGGCCTGCCCGGCAATCCGGTGTCCAGCTTCGTCACGTTCCTGCTGTTCGTGCGGCCTTTCCTGCTGCGCCTGCAGGGTGTGGCGGACGTGACGCCGCGCCGCATTGCCATGCGCGCCGATTTCGATCTGCCGAAGGGCGACCGCCGCAACGAATTCCTGCGCGCGCGCCTGAACGATGCCGGCGGCCTCGACCTGTTCCCGAACCAGAGTTCCGGCGTGCTGACGTCCACGGTCTGGGGCGATGGCCTGATCGACAATCCGCCCAACCAGCCCATCGTGCGCGGCGACACCGTGCAGTTCATTCCGTTTGCCAGCCTGCTGGCCTAGTCTTCATGCCGATGCAACTTGAACTTCGTTATTTCGCCAGTGTGCGCGAGCAGGTCGGCCAGGCCGCCGAGCGCGCCGAGGTGCCCGCCGACGTACGTACCGTAGGCGATCTGCGCGGCTGGCTGCGCGCGCGCGGCGGCGTGTGGGCCGAGGCGCTGGCCGAAGGCAAGGCCCTGCGCATGGCGGTGGATCACGCCGTGGCCCGCGCCGATACACCGCTGGCCGATGGCTGCGAAGTGGCGTTCTTCCCGCCCGTGACCGGAGGCTGAGATGACGGTGCGCGTCCAGCTGGAAGATTTCGACCTGGGTGCCGAGGTGGCTGCGCTGCGCGCCGGCAACCCGGGCGTGGGTGCCGTGGCCAGCTTTATCGGCACCGTGCGCGATGTCAGCGACGGCTCGCGCGTCAGCACCATGGAGCTTGAGCACTATCCGGGCATGACCGAGAAGGCGTTGGCGCAGATCGAGGCTGCCGCGTGCCAGCGCTGGGAACTGCTGGGCGTGACGATCGTGCATCGGGTGGGGGTGCTGCAACCGCTGGACCAGATCGTGCTGGTAGCGGTGGCGTCTGCGCATCGCGGCAATGCCTTTGCCGCCTGCGAGTTCATCATGGATTACCTGAAGTCCGAGGCGCCGTTCTGGAAGAAGGAAGCCACACCGGAGGGCGCGCGCTGGGTTGACGCGAGGGTTTCCGACGATGCGGCGCTGCGCCGCTGGGGCATCGAATCGTTCAACGCCGAAGCGGTGGGCACGAAACACAACAAATAAGTACGAAAAAGTTCGAAAGGACGAAAGGGTCGACTCGATGGGTCCGATGGGGTTTGTGGCGGTAGGCGTGGGCGCCGCCGTGGGCGCGTGGCTGCGCTGGTCGTTTTCCGTGATGTGGAATGCCGTCAATCCGGCGCTGCCGTATGGCACGTTGGCGTCGAACCTGGTCGGCGGCTATCTGATTGGGCTGGCGGTGGCGTTCTTCGACACCCACCCGTCGTTGCCGCCCGAGTGGCGCCTGCTGGCCGTGACCGGTTTCCTGGGCGGCCTGACCACGTTCTCGACCTTTTCCAGCGAGGTGATCGGCAACCTGCTGGCCGGCGACTACCGCTGGGCGCTGGCGCACCTTGCAACCCACCTGGGCGGCTCGCTGCTGCTGACCGCACTGGGCATCTGGACGTACCGCACGTTGTCCTGACGCGTCGGACGGGCCGGGATTTCCCTCCCGGACCCCAGTTCTGGGGCATAGGTAACAGTCCCGATACATTTGCTGCTGTCGGTCCCTGCTGGACCGACTACTATTCCCCGCATGGGCATTGAGGTGTGCAACGCACCTCGGGTGGTTCGCCTGTCTGCTTTCACAACCATTAGAAAGTGCAGCTACGGGCGCTTGCCGGCCCGCCGTGGCTTACAAGAATCCGGCAATCCGTTCGGCAATCAGCAGTCCTTCCAGCAGTCCTTGTCTTATCGCGGCCTCACCAGTTCCGTTCATAACAAGGAGACATCCCCATGCAGCATCGCCATGCCTCGCGGCTTGCGAGCCTCCCATTGCGGCGCCAGTTTCGGCAGACCGCGGTTGCGGTGGCCGCTTCCACCCTGTTGATCTCGGCCTGCGGAGGCGGAGATTCGTCCGGCGGTACCGGGACCACCCCTCCCGCGACGAATCCGAACACGCGTCCGGACTTTATCGTCGGCACGATTTCGATCAAGTCGTACGACGGCAATTCCGACGACCTGCTCACCGCAGGGCTGGGCAAGGACGGGCTGGCGGGTACGGCGCCGGTATTTGCCAATCCCAATGCGCCGACGGCGGCGGAACTGCGCCGCAATGCGATCTACGTCAATTACCGGGCCATCGTGGACGTCCAGGCCGCCGGCGGCTACGGGTCGCTGTACGGGCCGAACGTCGATTCGCAGGGCAACGTCACGGCCAGCCAGGGCAAGGTCCCAGGTACCGAATACATCGCTTATGCCGATGACGGCTCCGGGCTCAAGAACGTGACGATGATGGTTCAGATTCCAGATTCGTTCGACCGTGCCAACCCGTGCATCATTTCCGCCACGTCGTCGGGGTCGCGCGGCGTCTATGGCGGCATCGCGGTGGGCGAGTGGGGCCTCAAGCGCGGCTGCGCGGTGGCCTATACCGACAAGGGCACCGGGGCCGCGCCGCATGATCTTGAATCCGACACGGTCCCGCTGATCGATGGCACGCGCGCCGACCGGACCACCGCAGGCAAGCTGGCCCAGTTCGCGGCCCAGCCGGGCGGGGTCTCGCTGGCAGCGTTCAACGCGTCCTTCCCGCACCGGCTTGCGTTCAAGCACGCCCATTCGCAGCAGAACCCCGAAGCCGACTGGGGCAGGAACACGCTGCAGGCCATCCAGTTCGCCATGTTTGCGCTGAACGACCGCTTCGGCACGCTGGGTACGGATGGTTTGCGCCAGATCACCTTCACGAAGAGCAACGTGCTGGTCATCGCGTCGGCCATCTCGAACGGCGGCGGGGCGGCCATCGCCGCTGCGGAGCAGGACGAGGACGGGCTGATCGACGGGGTGGCGGTGGGCGAGCCCAACGTGGAAATGCCGCCGGCCCCGGTGATTACGGTGCGGCGCGGCGGCACGGCGGTGGCAGCGTCGGGCAAGTCGCTGTACGACTACACGACGACGGCAAACCTGTTCCAGCTGTGTGCGGCGCAGGTGGCCACGCTGGCGAATGCGCCACGTGTTTCCGGCTCTTCTACGCTGCCATCGCTGCCGTCACAGACCATCGACCGCTGTACGTCGCTGGTGGCGGCAGGAAAGCTGGCGGGGGCCACGACCCCGGACCAGGCCAATGCCGCGCTCGGCGCCATGCACGCGGCGGGATGGGAACCGGAATCGGATGAGCTGCACACCAGTCTGTCGCTGCTGGAGGTGGCGAGTTCGATCTCGGTGACTTACGCAAACTCCTACTCGCGGGCCAGCGTTACCGACCGGCTGTGCAGCTACAGCTTTGCCTCGCCCGCGCCGACGACATCGGTGCCTGCCACGATCCCGGCCATTTCGCTGGCCGGGCTGTTCTCCACGGGCAATGGCATACCGCCGACCACGAGCGTGACGATCATGAACGACGACTCGCCGGGCGGCGCCACGCGTGACTTCGTGTCGAAATCGAAATCGAACAGCGTGGCCGATGCGAACCTGGATGGCGCCCTGTGCCTGCGCAATCTCCTCGACAACCGGAACACGGCCCTCATGACGGGTATTGCCCAGACGTATCGCAACGGCGACCTGCGCGGCAAGCCGGCGATGATCGTGCATGGCCGCAGCGATGCGTTGCTGCCGGTCAATCACACGTCACGGCCGTATCTGGGGCTGAACAAGTCGGTGGAGGGCAATGCCAGCAAGCTGTCCTATATCGAAGTGACGAACGGACAGCACTTCGATGGTTTCATCGATTTGGTGGCCGGCTATGGCGCGCGGTTCATTCCGATGCATGTCTACATGAACCGGGCCCTGGATGCGGTCTACGCCAACCTGAAGAGCGGTACGGCGCTGCCGCCCTCGCAGGTGGTGCGCACCACGCCGCGCGCGGGCGGCCTGACGGACATCATCGCCCCGCAGATCCTGCCGTCTAATGTGCCGCCGATCGCGGCCACCCCGGCTGCAGGCGACAAGATCTCGGTGAGTGGTACCACCGTCGACGTGCCGAACTAGCCGCCCGGCAACCCACTGAAGGCCAGGTAACCCGCCATGCACTTGCAGTCTGTACAAGTTGTGTGGCGGGTGTCTTGAAATGTCAATGCAAAGCCCTATCTTTCGGGAGTAACGTGTCCGGCAGGGCATGCGCGAAACGGCAGCCAAGACGCTGCAACGCCGCCGCCCCGCACCAGGACACACTCATCGACTTGAGAGAGAGGGCGCCTGATGCGAATTGACAAACTGACTACCCGGTTCCAGGAAGCGCTGGCCGAAGCGCAGAGCCTGGCCCTGGGCCACGACAACCAATATATCGAACCCCAGCACCTGCTGCGTGCGCTGCTGGCCCAGGAAGACGGCTCGGCCCGCACGCTGCTGTCGCGTGCCGGCGTGAACGTCACCGGGCTGCAGACCGCGCTGGACGCGGCCATCAGCCGTCTGCCGCAGGTACAGGGCACCAACGAGGTCCAGGTTGGACGCGACCTCAACAACCTGCTGAACGCCACCGAGAAAGAAGCGATCAAGCGCAACGACCAGTTCATTGCCAGCGAACTGTTCCTGCTGGCCGTGTCCGACGACAAGGGCGACACCGGCCGCATCGCGCGTGAGAACGGGCTGTCGCGCAAGTCGCTGGAAGCGGCCATTACGGCCGTGCGCGGCGGCGAGAACGTGAACAGCGCCGATGCCGAATCGCAGCGCGAAGCACTGAAGAAGTACACGGTGGACCTGACCGAGCGGGCCCGCGCGGGCAAGCTCGACCCGGTGATCGGCCGCGACGACGAAATCCGCCGTGCGATCCAGATCCTGCAGCGCCGTACCAAGAACAACCCCGTGCTGATCGGCGAACCGGGCGTGGGCAAGACCGCCATCGTCGAAGGGCTGGCGCAGCGCATCGTCAATGGCGAAGTGCCCGAGACGCTCAAGAACAAGCGCGTGCTGGTGCTCGACATGGCTGGCCTGCTGGCCGGCGCCAAGTACCGTGGCGAGTTCGAGGAACGCCTGAAGGCGGTGCTCAGCGACGTTGCCAAGGACGAAGGTCAGACCATCGTCTTTATCGACGAGATCCACACGATGGTGGGCGCGGGCAAGGCCGAAGGCGCGATCGACGCGGGCAACATGCTCAAGCCGGCGCTGGCGCGCGGCGAGCTGCACTGCATCGGCGCCACCACGCTGAACGAGTACCGCAAGTACATCGAGAAGGATGCCGCGCTGGAGCGCCGCTTCCAGAAGGTGCTGGTCGACGAGCCGAGCGTGGAATCGACCATCGCCATCCTGCGCGGCCTGCAGGAAAAGTACGAGCTGCACCATGGCGTGGAGATTACCGACCCGGCCATCGTGGCTGCGGCGGAGCTGTCGCACCGCTACATCACCGACCGCTTCCTGCCGGACAAGGCCATCGACCTGATCGACGAGGCGGCCGCACGCATCAAGATGGAAATCGACTCGAAGCCCGAGGCGATGGACAAGCTCGAGCGCCGCACGATCCAGCTCAAGATCGAGCGCGAGGCGGTGAAGAAGGAAACCGACGAGGCATCGCGCAAGCGCCTGGAACTGATCGAGCAGGAAATCACGCGCCTGGAGAAGGAATACGCGGACCTGGATGAAATCTGGCGCGCAGAGAAGGGCGCGGCGCAGGGTGCGGCTGCGCTGAAGGAAGAGATCGAGAAGATCAAGCTCGATATCTCGCGCCTGCAGCGTGAAGGCAAGCTCGACAAGGTGGCCGAACTCCAGTACGGCAAGCTGCCGGCGCTGGAGGGCAAGCTGCAGGCGGCAAACAAGGCCGAGGCCTCCGAGCAGAAGCAGCCCAACAAGCTGCTGCGCACGCAGGTCGGGGCCGAGGAAATTGCCGAAGTGGTCAGCCGTGCCACGGGTATCCCGGTGGCCAAGATGATGCAGGGCGAGCGCGAGAAGCTGCTGCGGATGGAAGACCGGCTGCACCAGCGCGTGGTGGGGCAGGACGAGGCCGTGCGGCTGGTGTCAGATGCGATCCGCCGTTCGCGGGCCGGGCTGTCGGACGAGAACAAGCCGTATGGCTCGTTCCTGTTCCTGGGGCCGACCGGCGTGGGCAAGACCGAACTGTGCAAGGCCCTGGCCGAATTCATGTTCGATTCGGAAGAGCACCTGATCCGTATCGACATGAGCGAATTCATGGAGAAGCACAGCGTGAGCCGGCTGATCGGCGCGCCGCCGGGATACGTGGGCTATGACGAAGGCGGCTACCTGACCGAGGCCGTGCGCCGCAAGCCGTATGCGGTGATCCTGCTCGACGAGGTGGAGAAGGCCCACCCGGACGTGTTCAACGTCCTGCTGCAGGTGCTGGACGATGGCCGCCTGACCGACGGCCAGGGCCGTACCGTGGACTTCAAGAACACGGTGATCGTGATGACGTCGAACCTGGGTTCGCACATCATCCAGGCAATGTCCGGCGAGCCGCAGGAAGCGGTGAAGGGCGCGGTGTGGCAGGAAGTGCGCACGCATTTCCGGCCGGAGTTCCTGAACCGGATCGACGAGGTGGTGGTGTTCCACGCGCTGGACCAGAAGAACATCGAATCCATCGCAAGGATCCAGTTGCAGCGCCTGCAGTCGCGCCTGGCACGCATGGACATGACGCTGGATATCAGCGAGCGTGCCCTGGAGAAGATTGCCAGCGCGGGCTACGATCCGGTGTTTGGCGCGCGGCCGCTGAAGCGCGCGATCCAGCAGCAGATCGAGAACCCGGTGGCAAAGGCCATCCTCGAAGGCAAGTTTGCCGCCAAGGACGTGATACCGGTGGATTACGAGGACGACCACTTCACGTTTGGACGCATCGTTCACTGAGCCGGGCTGTCGACGGCAACGCGCGACGACATCGCGAAAGGACCTCCTGCGGAGGTCCTTTTTTTTTGTGCGCGTCTTGCGCCACAATACCGGCTCTGCCTGATTCCCACCCCTGGAGCAATCCCATGGCTCATGGCGAGCACAAATACCACATCACCGTGGAATGGACCGGCAATCGCGGCACCGGCACCACCGGGTACCGCGCCTACGGACGCGACCACACGATCCGCGCCGGCGACAAGCCCGCGATACCCGGTTCGTCGGACCCGGCCTTCCTGGGCGATGCCCGGCGCTGGAATCCGGAAGACCTGCTTGTGGCGTCGGCCAGCGCCTGCCACAAGCTCTGGTACCTGCACCTGTGCTCGGATGCCGGCATCGCCGTGCTGGCCTATGTGGACGAGGCCGAAGGCACCATGACCGACAGCCCCGCAGGCGGGCGGTTCTCCGAAATCGTGCTGCGCCCGCACGTGACGATCCGCGCCGGCGACGACGCCGATCAGGCCGCGCACCTGCACCACGTGGCACACGAGAAATGCTATGTCGCCAACTCGGTCAACTTCCCGATCCGGTGCGAGCCGGTGATCGTGCAGGCGGCTGCGGCCTGAGCCGCATGTGGGGCGCGTATGTCGGTTGCCTCACCAATCTCGTGCGAAAGCTGCTTGTCCATCACGATTGCCATGTACTAGTGTTGACACATTGCATTGCTTGACAAGCCAACAGTCAGCACGGTCATGAATATCCGCGTTGTCCTGAGCAACTCCTCA
This sequence comes from Cupriavidus sp. D384, assembly GCF_001652915.1. Taxonomy (GTDB): domain Bacteria; phylum Pseudomonadota; class Gammaproteobacteria; order Burkholderiales; family Burkholderiaceae; genus Cupriavidus. The sequence goes on along the minus strand of NZ_BBQI01000017.1, from coordinate 26,412 downwards.
TAGGGCCTGCCCCCGCGCTGCCGCGCGGGTTGCCCGTTTCCCAGCCCGTCGCATCCGGTTGCCGAGCCCATCCGCCCGGCGGGCCTCGCTCGTCCTTGCGTCATGCAAGAACACGGCAGACGCCCGATCCGCGCGTTGCCACGCCTGCCAGTCCGACATTCGCAGCTCGCGCCCCCCGGCGCTTCTTTGTAGTCTGGAGGAAATATGGTGTTGCCAATACGGAAGGTCCCCCTGACCCTGGCGGCCGCGGTTGCGGGCACGCTGCTGGTCGTTTCCTGCGGTGGCAGCGACGACAATTCGACGCCGACCACACCCACGACGCCCACCACGCCACAGGCCGACAACAGTTGCCAGGTGCTGGCGAGCAATGGCAGCACGGTGGTGGTCGGGTCGAATCAGCCCGGCGACCCCGCGTTGCCGGAGCCTGCCACCGGCTATCGCACCGGGTTGAAACCGGTCTACGCCAAGACCTATATGGTTTCCACGTCGAACGCCTATGCCAGCGCGGCGGGCTGCGCGGTGCTCAAGAACGGTGGATCGGCCGCCGACGCCGCCGTGGCGGTGCAGGCCGTGCTGGGGCTGACCGTGCCCGAGGCCACGGGAATGGGGTCGGGCGGCTTCATGCTCTATTACGATGCCGCCGCAAAGACGGTGCAGGCCTACGACGGACGCGAGACCGCGCCGGCCGCCGCCACCGAGAACTACCTGCGATACGTGGACGATGCCACCGACCAGACGGTGCCCAAGCCCAGTGCACGCGCCAGTGGCCGGTCGATTGGCACCATCGGCGTGCCCAGGATGATCGAGCGCGTGCAGAAGGAACACGGCAAGCTGGCGTGGAAGGACCTGTTTGGCGATGCCATCTCGCTGGCTACCAATGGCTTTCCGATCGGCGGCCGGCTTGCACAGGCCATCTCGTCGAACGCCACCAGCCTGAAGCGCGATCCCGAAGCGACCGCCTATTTCTTCAACGCGGACGGCACACCCAAGGCGCTCGGCACCGTGCTCAAGAATCCGGCCTATGCCAACACGCTGACCGCCATGGCGGCGCAGGGTGCCGACGCGCTGTACAAGGGCGCCATCGCCAACGACATCATCGCCAAGATCGGCTCGACCACCGCCACGGACGGCACGCCAACCACCCCGGGCAAGACCACGCTGGCCGACCTGGCCGCGTACGAGGCCAAGCTGCGCACCCCGGTCTGCGTGACGTACCGCGCGTACTGGATCTGCGGCGCGCCGCCGCCCACATCGGGCGGCATCACCGTGGCATCGGCGATGCAGATCATCGAGAACTTCGACATGGCATCGTTCAAGCCCAGTCCCGTGGACGCCGAGGGCGGCAAGCCGACCGTGCAGGGCGTGCATCGCGTGAGCGAGGCCGAACGGCTGGCCTACGCGGATCGCGACAAGTACGTGGCCGATACGGACTTCGTGCCGTTGCCCGGCGGCACCTGGGACACGCTGCTGAACAAGCCCTACCTGCAGACGCGCGCCGCGCTGATCGATCCGAACCAGTCGATGCACACGGCCGCGCCCGGCAACTTCGGTGCGGTGCCCCTGGGGGTGGTGCCGCTGGTCGAGCACGGTACGAACCACTACTCGATCGTTGACGCGCAGGGCAATGTCGTCAGCGCCACCACGTCGGTGGAGTCGAGCATGGGATCGTTCCATATGACCAATGGCTTCCTGCTCAACAACCAGCTGACCGATTTCTCGGCGACACCCACGGATACCAACGGCGACCCGGTCGCCAACCGGGTGCAGCCGGGCAAGCGGCCGCGCAGCTCGATGGCGCCGACGCTGGTGTTCCGCAAGGCCGCCGATGGGTCGATTGGCGATTTCCTGATGGCGACCGGCTCGCCAGGCGGCGGCACCATTCCGCAATATGTGGTCAAGACGCTGGTGGGCGTGCTCGACTGGGGGCTTGACGCGCAGCAGGCGTCGAACCTGGTGGACTTTGGCGCCAGCAACAGCGCCACCACGACCATCGGCGGCGAGCATCCGGACATCGATGCCAGCAATGGCGGCGCCAACGATCCGCTGATTACCGGGCTGAAGGCGCTGGGTCACACCATCTCGACTTCGGCGCAGTCCAGCGGCGTCAACACGATCCTGCGCACCCAGGCGGGCGGCGCGCCCGTGCTGCAGGGCGGCACCGACCCCCGGCGAGAGGGCGTTGTGCTGGGCAATACGTTTACGCCATGACTGCCGCCGGAACTACGCCGTTCGGCAGGGTTCTTCTGTCCTGTTGGCAGGATTTTGCAGCCAGCCGCCCGCGATTGTGGGGCGATTGACCTGCGTCAACTTGCGAATGGGAACGGATGGCTAATATTTGAACCGTCATGGAGATGCGGGGGCGCTCTTCATGACTTGTCTACCCGTTTCCGGAATGGAAACTTGACCCGCAGCGCAACTCCGGTGCTGCGGGTTTTTTCTTTTGGGCCGGCGAATGCGCTGTGACAAGCCCCATCGATCGGGGTGCGGTCACCGCGCTCCAATCAGGCGAGTTGAACGTCCAGCCGCTTGCCCAGCGAGCCCAGCGCTTTCTCGATCATTTCCAGCTTGGAAGAGTGCCGCAGGTTCAGGAGTCGATCCACCTGTGGCATGTGAACATCCAGCCGCCGAGCGAGATCCGCCTTGCGTACACCCTGCGCCAGCATTTCGTTGGCGAGGAGCACCTTGGCGGTGACCAATGCGGGCAGTGTGACCGTTGGCTGGCCGCGACGGGACTTGGAGGGCAGGGGAATCGGGCGGCGCAGGTCGAAGTAGATGTCCAGCGCCGCTTCAAGGGCCTCCAGCCCTTGCTTCAGCGCATCGGTTTCGTCGACGCCGACGGCATTGGCTTCCGGGATGTCGGCAAAGGTGACTAGCAGCGTGCCATTGCTATCGGGCGTCAGCGTTACGGGGTACGAGAACATGTCGTGCGTCCTGTGGTAAGTCGGTCGATGCCAGGTATGGGATGGCGAGTCCGGGTGAAAGGAGGCCCTTTGCGGGCCTGCCCCTCACTTCAGGCCGAGCTGCTTCCTGATCCTCAATTCCAGATCCTTGCCCATTTCCTTGCTGCCATGATGGGGAAAGATCGTCGTGAAGCCATTCAGCGTGACCCGGTAGTGGCTGGAACCGCTGCGGTGCTTCTGGAAAACCGCACCCTGCTGTTCGAGCCACCGCTTGAACTCGCTGTATTTCATGCCCCTCCCTAGTCGGTTGAGAGGTCGGCATTGTGCAACATATATGTTGTGAATCTCAACGGGTAAAATGCAACATTTATGTTGCGTTGTCAAGATGGCGATGCGAGCTTTCCGGCATTCCCATATTCCCCTCCGATCTTATGCAGAAAACGTGCTTGGATCGGCGAAACCATTCGTTCCGTTCAGAAGGGCCGGCCGGTAGCCTTTCTCCCTGACAGAAACCCCGTCCGATCAAGGCGGGGACATTTCACGACAACTCTGACGGGAGCAATTGAACATGATTCGCAAGCTGGCCCTGGGCCTCGCAGTACTGTCCGCAATCGGCGCCGCACCGGCCGCCCTGGCCAATACCAACCTGCTGAACGTTTCCTATGACCCCACGCGCGAGCTGTACGTGGACGTGAACGCCGCGTTTGCCAAGGCCTACAAGGCGCAGGGCGGCGACACGGTGCAGATTCGGCAGTCGCATGGCGGCTCGGGCAAGCAGGCACGTTCGGTGATCGATGGCCTGGATGCCGATGTGGTCACGCTGGCACTGGGCTACGACATCGACGCCATTGCGGAGAAGGGCCTGCTGAAGCCCGACTGGCAGAAGCGCCTGCCGCACAATGCGTCGCCGTACACGTCGACGATCGTGTTCCTGGTGCGCAAGGGCAATCCGAAACATATCAAGGACTGGAACGACCTGGTGAAGCCGGGCGTGCAGGTCATCACCCCGAACCCGAAGACGTCGGGCGGTGCGCGCTGGAACTACCTGGCGGCCTGGGGTTATGCGCTGCGCCAGCCGGGCGGCAATGAGGCCAAGGCCAAGGAATTCGTCGGCCAGCTGCTCAAGAACGTGCCGGTGCTGGATTCGGGCGCGCGCGGCGCCACGACCACGTTCGTGGAGCGCGGCCTGGGCGACGTGCTGATCGCATGGGAAAACGAAGCCATCCTGGCGATCAAGGAACTGGGTCCGGACAAGTTCGACATCGTGGCGCCGTCGGTCTCGATCCTTGCAGAGCCGCCGGTGGCCGTGGTGGACAAGGTGGTGGACAAGAAGGGCACCCGCAAGGCCGCCGAGGCCTACCTGCAGTTCCTGTACACCGACGAGGGCCAGGAGATCGCAGCCAAGAACTACTATCGCCCGATCTCGGAAAAGGTGGCCGCCAAGTACGCCGCCAACTTCCCGAAGGTAAAGCTGTTCACGATCGACGAAGTGTTCGGCGGCTGGGCCAAGGCCCAGAAGGCGCACTTTGCCGATGGCGGTTCGTTTGACCAGGTGTACCAGCCCGGCAAGCGGTAATCACAGCGCCGGGGCGGCCCCTGGAACGATCGCGCCCGCGACCGTGCCTGCCGCCCCGGAGCGCCTGACGAAGGAGCCCGAGATGTCCGCTGTTCGCGCTGTCCTGCCATCCCGCGTCGCCATGGGGCGATGTCCCGCCTGACCTGAAGTTTCCCAACGCATGACCTTCCTGCATGCCGCGCGATGCGCCGGCAGGGCGTCGTGCCGCCATCGATATCGACCTTTTCGTCTTCAGGAATCCCATGACATCGTTCAAACCGCTTTCCCTGCGCCGGCGCCTGCTGCTGGGCGCGCTCGTGGTAGCCACCGGCCTGTCCTACGGCCTGCTGGCCAAGCCGGCCCAGGCGCAATCGCAGACCGTGAATCCGAAGCAACTGCGCATCGGTTATCAGAAGTACGGCACGCTGACGCTGCTCAAGGCGCGCGGCACGCTGGAAAAGCGCCTGGCGCAGCAGGGCATCACCGTCAAATGGACCGAATTCCCGGCCGGCCCGCAGTTGCTGGAAGGCCTGAACGTGGGCGCCATCGATTTCGGCACCGTGGGCGAGGCGCCCCCGATCTTTGCGCAGGCAGCCGGGGCGCAGCTGGCCTATATCGGCAATGAGCCGCCGGCCCCCACGTCCGAGGCCATCGTCGTGCCGAAGGCATCGGCGCTGAAGTCGGTGGCCGACCTGCGCGGCAAGCGCGTGGCGCTGAACAAGGGTTCGAACGTCCATTACCTGCTGGTGCGCCAGCTGGAAAAGGCCGGCATCCCCTGGAGCGAGATCCAGCCCGTGTACCTGCCGCCCGCCGACGCCCGCGCGGCCTTCGAGCGCGGCGCCGTGGACGCCTGGGTGATCTGGGACCCGTTCCTGGCGGCTGCCGAAAAGCAGCTCGATGCACGCGTACTGGCCGATGGCCGTGGCGCCGACGGCAAGAACGTGGTCAGCAACCATCAGTTCTACCTGGCATCGCGCCCCTATGCGAATGCCCGCCCCGACGTGGTGAACGCGATCCTCGACGAACTCGCGCAACTGGGCCAGTGGGCCGAGAAGAACCCCAGGGACGCCACGCAGTTCCTGGCAAAGGAAACCGGACTCGATCCAAGCGTGCTGGAACTCGCAGTTTCAAGGTTTTCCTATGGCGCGAAGCCGGTCACGGCCGGTGTGCTGGCCGAACAGCAACGCATTGCCGACGCATTCGTGACGCTGAAGCTGATTCCGAAGCCGATCAAGGTGGCCGATGCCGCCTGGCAACCACCGGCCGCCACGGCGCAACGCTGAATGGCGGAACCGCCAAGGCCGCGCATCGCAACCGACAAAAAAAGAGGCTCGACATGCAAGTTTTCTGGTTCATCCCCACCCACGGCGACAGCCGCTACCTGGGCACGTCCGAAGGGGCGCGCGAAGTCAGTTTCGACTACCTGAAGCAGATTGCCGTGGCCGCCGATACGCTGGGCTACGAAGGTGTGCTGATTCCCACCGGCCGTTCGTGCGAAGACCCGTGGGTGGCCGCCTCGGCACTGGCTGCGGTGACGCGCCAGCTCAAGTTCCTGGTGGCCGTGCGGCCGGGTCTGATGACGCCGACGCTGGCCGCGCGCATGGCCGCCACCTTCGACCGCGTGTCGGGCGGACGCCTGCTGGTGAACCTGGTGACCGGCGGCGACGTGGCCGAACTGGAAGGCGATGGACTGTTCCTGGACCACGCCGCACGCTACGAGGCGTCGTCCGAGTTCATCCGGGTCTGGCGCGACGTGCTCGCGGCCAGCCACGACAACGGCGACATCAGCTTCGAAGGCAAGCACATCACCGTGAAGGGCGCGCGCGTGCTGTACCCGCCGGTGCAGCGCCCACATCCGCCGGTGTATTTCGGCGGATCGTCGGCGGCCGCGCATGACCTGGCCGCCGAACAGGTCGAAGCCTACCTGACCTGGGGCGAGCCGCCCGCCGAGGTGGCGAAGAAGATTGCCGATGTGCGCGCCCGTGCCGCGAAGCATGGACGCACGGTGCGCTTCGGCATCCGCCTGCACGTGATCGTGCGCGAAACCGAAGCGGCCGCATGGGCCGCCGCCGACGACCTGATCAGCCGCCTTGACGACGAAACCGTGGCGCGCGCCCAGGCCGTCTTTGCGAAGATGGATTCCGAAGGTCAGCGCCGCATGGCGGCCCTGCATGCCGGCGGCGCCAGGCGCACCCGCGAGGCACTGGAAATCAGTCCGAACCTGTGGGCCGGCGTGGGCCTGGTGCGCGGGGGCGCGGGCACGGCGCTGGTGGGCGATCCGCAGACCGTGGCGGCGCGCATCAAGGAATACGCGGCGCTGGGCATCGACACCTTCATCTTCTCGGGCTATCCCCATCTGGAAGAGGCGTACCGCTTTGCCGAGCTGGTCTTCCCGCTGCTGCCGCGCTCGGTGCGCGACAAGCTGCCCGGCCAGGTGCTGTCGGGTCCGTTTGGCGAAGTGATGGCCACCGGCATCGTGCCGCGGGCTTCGCAAAGCTGAGGAGGGCGCCACCATGCCGACCCCCGCATCGAACAAGGCAGCCAACAAGGCTGCAGGGAAATCCGCAGCCCAGGCCATCGCGCCATGGATCGTGCCGGTGCTGCTGATCGTGGCCTGGCAGGCCGCGTCGCAACTGGGCTGGCTGTCGAACCGGGTGTTGCCCGCGCCGCTGGCCGTGGTGGAGGCGGCGTGGTCGCTGGCCGTCTCCGGCGAGCTGTGGCGCCACGTCTGGGTCAGCACCTGGCGGGCGCTGATCGGCCTGGCCGTGGGCGGCGGGCTGGGGCTGGCGCTGGGCCTGCTGACCGGCACGTTCCGCACGGCGGCCACGCTGCTCGACAGCACGCTGCAGATGGTGCGCAACATCCCCACGCTGGCGCTGATCCCGCTGGTGATCCTGTGGTTCGGCATCGACGAGACGGCCAAGCTGTTCCTGGTGGCGCTGGGGGTGTTCTTCCCGGTGTACCTGAACACGTACCACGGCATCCGCGCGGTGGACCCGGGCCTGGTCGAGATGGCGCGCAGCTATGGCCTGTCGGGCTGGCGCCTGTATCGCGAGGTGATCCTGCCCGGCGCGTTGCCGAACATCCTGGTGGGCGTGCGTTTTTCGCTGGGCCTGATGTGGGTGATCCTGATCGTGGCCGAGACCATTTCGGCGCAGTCGGGCATTGGCTATATGACGATGAATGCGCGCGAATTCCTGCAGACCGACGTGGTGCTGGTCGGCATCCTGCTCTATGCGCTGCTGGGCAAGCTGGCCGATGTGCTGTCACGCGCGCTGGAGCGGTTCTGGCTGCGCTGGCATCCGGGCTACCAGACCAACTGACAAGGAGATCTCCTCATGCAAACGCTATTTCCTGTTGAGCAGGCCGCGCTGGCCTGGGCCGAGCGCGATCTGGCCCGGCGTGACCTGGCACGGCGCGAGGCGGCTGCCGAAGATCGACAGGCGCCGGCCGCCGGTGGCATCGCGCTGCGCGTGCAGCAGGTGGTCAAGCGCTACAACGGCCGCGAGGTGCTGCACGGCATCGACCTCGACGTGACGCCGGGCGAGTTCGTCGCCATCGTCGGGCGCAGCGGCTGCGGCAAGAGCACGCTGCTGCGGCTGGTGGCGGGGCTGGAGCCAACCGACGAGGGTGCCGTGCTGCTCGACCATCAGCAGGAGCGGCAGCTTGATCGCCAGCAAAGCCGAACCTTGCAGGACAGTATCCGCGTGATGTTCCAGGATGCACGGCTGTTGCCTTGGAAGCGTGTACTCGACAACGTCGCGCTGGGACTGCCGCGCGAGCGCCGCGCCGACGCGGCCGCCGTGCTGGCGCAGGTGGGGCTTGCCGAGCGGGCCGACGAATGGCCGGCGCGCCTGTCGGGCGGCCAGCGCCAGCGCGTGGCCCTGGCACGTGCGCTGGTTCACCATCCGCGCCTGCTGCTGCTGGACGAGCCGCTGGGCGCGCTCGATGCGCTGACCCGCATCGACATGCAGGCGCTGATCGAATCGCTGTGGCGCCGGCTCGGTTTCACCGCGCTACTCGTCACACACGATGTGTCGGAGGCCATTGCGCTGGCCGACCGCGTGGTGCTGATCGAGGACGGCCGCATCGCGCTGGACCAGCGCGTGGCGCTTGAGCGTCCGCGCCAGCGTGGATCGGCGGCGTTTGCGCAACTCGAAGACACCGTCCTGCGCCGCGTGATGCGGCAGGCATCGACAGTGTCTGCACCATCAACGAATCTTCACGCATGGCCCGCCGAGGAGCTTCTATCATGAGCAATCAGGCGAACCGCGCGTACCGACATGGACATCACCATGACCAACGCTTCCGCACTTGAACGCTACCTTGAAACGCTCCCGCGCGAGCCCGTGCCCGGCCGCGAGCTGTGGCGCGACGCGCGCGGCCAGGTGCAGGGCCAGTATTTCAACTGCTCGCTGACCAGCGCGTTCGAACCCCTGGTGACCCTGGCCGACCGCGTGGTGGTGGCCCACGAGGGCTCCATCCGCACCTATGCCGACGATGGCGTGGGGCTGGCCGCCTGGAAGCTGTTCGCGATGGCCGCCGACGATGCGTCGCTGGTGTCGCTGGATCGCCTGTCGCGGCTGGTGCATGCGATGAACTACTTCGCCGCGCATGGCGAGCAAAAGCTCGTGCTCAACGTGCATAACCGCCTGCTGGCCGCCGTGGCCGACGACCACGGCGCCGCGTTCCGGCGCGCGCTGGAATCGCTGGGCCTGCCTGTCGACCGTTTCGTGATCCAGGTGCCTGCCAGCGCCAATGACGACCTGCCGCTGCTGCTGCACGTGGTGGGCAACTATCGCCGTAACGGGTTTGCCGTCAGCCTGCAGGCGTCGGACCCGGCCGAGGCTGGCGCGCTGATGGCGCATGCGCTGCCCGACTGGCTCAAGCTGGACATGCGCCGCCTCTGGACCGACCGCCAGCTCGCCGGCCTGCGCGCCAGTGCCGAGGGCGCCGGCGTCACCCTGATCGGCCGTCGGCTGCAGAACGACGAAGCCGTGGAGCGGCTGCAGAACGCGGGCATCGCGCTGGGGCAGGGCGAGGCGGTGGCCGGTGGCCCGGTACCGGCACGGCAATTGCGTGAACCGCTGCAGGCCGGCAGTGCTTCGTAGGCGGCATCGATCCGGCATCGCGAGCGGCAGTACCGGCAAGGCAACCAAACGTAATACCCAAGGCAGTTCCTATAAGACTTGAACAACGAAGCAGAGAAGGAGAGCGTATGGCGGCATCGACTCTATCGGGTGGTGTCGCGCGGCTGGAAGTGCCGCGCGGCCTGCAGATCCTGACCGTTCCGGGCCTGCATGGCAGCGGCCCCGCGCACTGGCAGAGCCGTTGGGAAGGACTGTATCCGGACTGGCAGCGCATCGAGCAGCACGACTGGGGACGCCCCAGCCTGCCGCTGTGGGCCGAGCGGGTCTCGGAAGGGGTGTCGCGCGCCTTGCGAGTCGCATCGCGCGGCGCGGTGCTGGTGGCGCACAGTTTTGGCTGCCTCGCCACGCTGCGCCAGGCGTCGCTGGACCCGGTGGGCATTGCCGGTGCGCTGCTGGTGGCGCCGGCCGATCCGGACAAGTTCGGTGTGGGTGCCTTGCTGCCCACCTGGCGCCTGCCGTTCCCGACCGTGCTGGTGGCGAGTACCAACGATCCGTGGATGTCGCAGCGTACCGCGTTCAGCTGGGGCACGCTCTGGGGCAGCGAACTGGTCGATGCCGGTGCGCTTGGTCATATCAATGCCGATTCCCGGCTCGACGAATGGCCAGCCGGGCAGGCCTTGCTTGCCACTTTGCTGCAGCGGATCGACTCCAAGGGACGTATCCTGCATCTGGGGGACGGTTCCGACTCCTGGGAAGCCTCAGCGGATGTCGCGCAGACATCGCCTTATATCTAAATCGTCTAAGAAAATTCGGAAAGATTCGTTCTGTTTATAAGGACGCATCTGCAAAATTTGTCTCGTACGCCGGCGCCTTATGCGCCGGTTTCATAAGACGAGACACGCATGCCTTCCTCGATTTCCCTGGCGGACGCGCCCCCGCCGACGGCCCCGGCCGCGCCCCTGCGCGCGGCGCCGGCCCAGCGCTTTACCGTGTTGCCGGGCTTCGGGCTGTCGCTTGGCTTCACCATCTTCTACCTGACGCTGATCGTCCTGATCCCGCTGTCGGCGGTATTCCTGAAGACCTTCACGCTGACCTGGGACGGTTTCTGGACCACGGTGAGCAACCCGCGCGTGGTGGCGTCGCTGGAACTGAGCTTTGGCGCGTCGTTGATCGCGGCCATCGTCAACACGGCGTTCGGCCTGATCGTGGCCTGGGTGCTGGTGCGCTATCGGTTCTTCGGCAAGCGCTTTATCGATGCGCTGGTGGACCTGCCGTTCGCGCTGCCTACCGCCGTGGCCGGCATTGCACTGACCGCGCTGTTTGCCGGGAACGGCTGGATCGGCCGCTGGCTGGAGCCGCATGGCATCAAGGTGGCGTTCACGCCGCTGGGTGTGGTGGTGGCGCTGACCTTTATCGGCCTGCCGTTCGTGGTGCGCACGGTGCAGCCGGTGCTGGAAGACGTGGAGCGCGAACTGGAGGAAGCGGCGGCCAGCCTGGGCGCGTCGCGTCTGCAGACGTTCGGGCGCGTGATCCTGCCGGCCATCCTGCCGGCGCTGCTCACCGGCTTTGCGCTGTCGTTCGCACGCGCCACCGGCGAGTACGGATCGGTGGTCTTTATCTCCGGCAACATGCCGATGGTGTCCGAGATTGCCCCGCTGATGATCTATTCGAAGCTGGAGCAGTACGACTATGCCGGCGCCACGGCGGTGGCCGTGGTGATGCTGGTGATCTCGTTCGTGCTGCTGCTGCTGATCAACCTGCTGCAGGCCTGGACGCGCCGCCACCAGACTGGTGCCCGCGCAGCCGCGCTGCCTGACGGCAACCCGGAGGCGAACTGACATGGCCGGCGCTGTATCCCGACTGGGCGGCACGGCTGCCGCCCACCATCCGCACGACGCCACGGGCGAATCGCCGTGGGTGCGCTATACGCTGATTACCGTGGCGGTGCTGTTCCTGGCGCTGTTCCTGTTCGTGCCGCTGGCTTCGGTGTTCTACGAGGCGCTGCGCAAGGGCGTGGACACCTACCTGGCCGCGCTGATCGAGCCCGATGCCGTGGAGGCCATCAAGCTCACGCTGACCGTGGCGGCCATTGCCGTGCCGCTTAACGTGGTGTTCGGCGTGGCGGCGGCCTGGGCCATCGCCAAGTTCGATTTCCGGGGCAAGAACCTGCTGATCACGCTGATCGACCTGCCGTTCTCGGTGTCGCCCGTGATCTCGGGCCTGATCTACGTGCTGATGTTCGGCGCGCAGGGCTGGTTCGGCCCCTGGCTCGAAGCGCACGACATCAAGATCATGTTCGCGGTGCCGGGCATCGTGCTGGCAACGATCTTCGTGACCTTTCCGTTCGTGGCGCGCGAGCTGATCCCGCTGATGCAGTCGCAGGGCAGCGAAGAGGAAGAGGCGGCCATCGTGCTGGGCGCCTCGGGCTGGCAGACGTTCTGGCACGTGACGCTGCCGAACATCCGCTGGGGGCTGCTGTACGGCGTGATCCTGTGCAACGCACGGGCGATGGGCGAGTTTGGCGCCGTGTCGGTGGTGTCGGGCCATATCCGCGGCCTGACCAACACCATGCCGCTGCACGTGGAAATTCTCTACAACGAATACAACTTCGCGGCCGCGTTCGCGGTGGCGTCCCTGCTGACGCTGCTGGCGCTGGTCACACTCGGAATCAAGACGCTGGTGGAAGTGCGCGCCAGCCGTGAACATGCATCGGAAGGGCAGCCATCATGAGCATTCAGGTCAGGAACGTGCAGAAACGCTTTGGCGACTTCGTGGCGCTCAACGACGTCTCGCTGGACTTTGCCGAAGGGGAACTGACGGCGCTGCTGGGCCCGTCCGGCTGCGGCAAGACCACGCTGCTGCGCATCATCGCCGGCCTGGAACGCGCCGATGCGGGCCAGGTGGTGCTGGCCGGACAGGACGCCTCGTCGCAGCACGTGCGCCAGCGCAACGTGGGTTTCGTGTTCCAGCACTACGCGCTGTTCAAGCACATGACCGTGTTCGAGAACGTGGCCTTCGGCCTGCGCGTGAAGCCGCGCGCCGAGCGTCCGTCCGAGGCGAAGATCCGCGAGAAGGTGAAATCGCTGCTGGAGCTGGTGCAGCTGGACTGGCTGGGCGACCGCTACCCGGCGCAGCTGTCGGGCGGCCAGCGCCAGCGTATCGCGCTGGCCCGCGCGCTGGCCGTGGAGCCACGCGTGCTGCTGCTCGACGAGCCCTTCGGCGCGCTCGATGCCAAGGTGCGCAAGGAACTGCGCCGCTGGCTGCGCCGCCTGCATGACGAACTGCACGTGACCAGCGTGTTCGTGACGCACGATCAGGAAGAGGCGCTCGAAGTGGCCGACCAGGTGGTGCTGATGAACCGCGGCAGCGTGGAGCAGTTCGGCACGCCCGAAGCGGTCTACAACCATCCGGCCACGCCGTTCGTGTTCGGCTTCCTGGGTAACGTGAACCTGTTCCACGGCCGCCTGGAAGTGGGCGACAGCGGCGGCCTGCTGCACACGGGCGAGGCCGTGCTGCCCGTGGTGGGCAGCGGCCACGAGACGGCCGGCGACGCGGTGGCCTATGTGCGTCCGCACGACCTGGAACTGGAGCGCTACGCGCCGGGCACCGACGGCATCGCCGTGACGCTGCGCCGCGCGCTGACGCTGGGCCCGGTGGCCCAGCTGGAACTGGAGCGCGAGGACAACCAGGACGTGATCGAGGTGGCGCTGCCGCTGGAACGCTTCCGGCACCAGGGCTTCCGCGAGGGCGAGCTGCTGGCGGTGCGTCCGCGCCAGCTGCGCGTCTTCAACCGCAACCAGACAACAACACAGGAACAAGGGGCGGCACGATGAACTTCCAGCAACTGCGATCGATTCGGGAGGCGGTGCGCCGCCAGTTCAACCTGACTGAGGTAGCCAACGCGCTGTACACGTCGCAGCCGGGCGTGTCGCGCCAGATCCGCGAGCTTGAAGAAGAGCTTGGCGTGGAGATCTTCGAGCGCTACGGCAAGCGCCTGACCGGCCTGACCGAACCGGGCCGCGAGATCGTGCGCATCGTCGAACGGCTGCTGCTCGAAGCCGAGAACCTGCGCCAGGCCGGCGACGAATTCGCCGGCCGCCATACGGGCCGCCTGACCGTGGCCACCACCCACACCCAGGCGCGCTACGCGCTGCCCAAGGTGGTGCAGAGCTTCCGGCGCGAATATCCGCACGTGACGCTGGCGCTGCAGGAAGCGTCGCCGTCGCATATCGTGGAACTGCTGCTGACGGGGCAGGCCGATATCGGCATCGCCACCGAAGCCGTCGCCAGCGAGGCGGGGCTGACATCGTTCGAAGCCTACAGCTGGCAGCACGTGATCGTGGTGTCGCCGGAACATCCGCTGACGCGCCTGCCCGAGCCCACGCTCGAAGACCTGAGCAATTTCCCGATCATCACCTACGACGCGGGCTTCACCGGGCGCCGCAAGATCGACGGCGCGTTTGCCGCGGCCGGGCTGCAGCCGGAAATCGTGCTGACCGCCATGGATGCCGACGTGATCAAGACCTATGCCGAGCTGGAGCTGGGCGTGGGCATCATCGCGTCGATGGCCTACGACTCGCGCAAGGACGCCGGCCTGACGCAGATTTCGGCCGATCACCTGTTCGAGCCGAACACCACCAGCGTGGCCGTGCGGCGCGGCGCCTACCTGCGTGGCTACGCCCATGCGTTCATCAACATGTTCGCGCCCCACCTGTCGCGCGACACGGTGTCCACCGCGATGGCCGAGGCCACCAGTCGGCTGGCAGTGGCGGCCTGAGACCGCCCCCGCAGCCGGTAATCCGCTTGCGCCCATGCACCGCCAGGCGGCCCGTCCCGCGCCTGCCTGGCGGCCACGCGCCGTCAAACGCGCGTACGACCCACCGGTCGAATCCCTGAACCTCTCGCGCCGTCTGCCGCCAGTTCGTCGCACGGCGCTTTTCTCCCGTCGCGCTCCGGCGTAAAGTGCCCTTCATCGCAGTGCCCGGAACACGCCGAATGCCCGGGCCACTGGCTTTGCTGCAGTGCATCACAGATTTGCACGCGGTTTGTGGAGCAGAAGGAGGGAGAGAAATATGCGCATGTCATGCGCGGTGCCGTCACGGCTCAATATTCTTGCGCGAGACCTGCTGTTCGTGCTCTGCATGAACACCGTCATCGCGGTCAGCCTCAACTATGGCTTCCAGACCGGCGGCACGCTGGTGCAGAACTTTGTCTACAGCCAGCTGATCGGCCTGTCGATCTGGGTGTTGATCGACGTGCCGCGCGTGCTGATCTGGTGGAACGACCGCCCGCGCCGCTGGCCGTTCATGTGCCTGGCCGTGGTGGCCGTGCCGATGGGCGTGGTGCTGGGCAGCTGGGCCACGCGCGAACTGCTGCAACTTCCCGTCAAGTCCGCCGCCGCCACGGGCGACATGCTGCGCATGTGCCTGATCGTCGGCATGCTGGCATCGGCCAGCATGATCTATTTCTACTGGTCGCGCGAAAAGCTGGCCTATCTGGAACGCCAGGCGGCACTGGACGCGCTGCAGCGCGAGGAAGCCGAGAAGCAGTTGGTGCGCGCCCAGCTGATGGCGCTGCAGGCCCAGATCGAGCCGCACTTCCTGTTCAATTCTCTGGCCAACCTTGACGGCCTGATTGCCACCGATCCGCGTGCCGCGCGCCAGTTGCTGCAGCGGCTGATCGGCTTCCTGCGCATGTCGCTGTCGCACACGCGCGCCGAGCATTGCACGCTGGCGCAGGAATTCGAACTGCTGCGCAGCTATCTCGACATCCAGGGCATGCGCTTCGGCGCCCGGCTCGACTACGAGGTGGACCTGCCGCCAGCGCTGGCCGATGCCGAGATTCCGCCCATGCTGATCCAGCCGCTGGTGGAGAACGCCGTCACGCACGGCATCGAACCGTGCATGCGCGGCGGCAAGATCATGCTGTCTGCGCGCCAGGCCGACGACGGCAGCCTGCAGGTGCTGATCACCGATACCGGCGTGGGCTTCTGCCAGAGCAGCAAGGGGGGCTCCGGCCTGGGGCTGACCCATGTGCGCGAGCGGCTGGCCCGCATTTTTGGCGCGGCGGCCACGATGCAGATGGAAGAGAACGCGCCGCGCGGGGTGGTGGTGCGGCTGACGCTGCCGCTTACGCGCAGCAGCGAGCCCACCTTTGTGCCGATGCGTGCTGCACCGGATGCGCGCCCCGCGGCGCCCGCCACCGTGGCACCGGCCATCTCCCGGACCTGATGCGCCTTGCCCGGCTGCGATGACGTCCGGGTGAAGCCCCCGAAACCATTTCCGTCCCTGACCTTTGTCCTGCATGCCCCCGACCCTGCTGATCGCCGACGACGAGGCGCTGCTCGCCCGCGTGCTCGAAGCCGAACTGAAAGCCCTGTGGCCCGAAGCCACGATTGCATCCGTGGTGCATGACGGCATGGCCGCGCTGGAGGCCGCGCGCACGCACCAGCCAGACGTGGCGTTCCTGGATATCCGCATGCCCGGCATGAGCGGCATGGACGTGGCGCGCGAGCTGATCGAATTCGACCGTCCGCCGCTGGTTGTGTTTGTCACCGCCTACGACCAGTTTGCGCTGGAAGCCTTCGAACGCGCGGCCGTGGACTACGTGCTCAAGCCCGTGCAGCACGAACGCCTGGAGGCCACGGTAGGGCGCCTGAAGGCCCGCCTGAGCGCCAAGGCGGCAGAGTCTGCCGAGGGCGATGCCGGCGCAGACAGCGATGAAGCCGCCACCGACATCGGCACCATGGTCGACACCGACCGGCTGGCACAACTGCTGCAGCGGCTGGAGTCGCTGGAGCAGCCGGCAGCCGCCCCGCGCGGCCACTACCTGCGCTTTATCAAGGCGCTGGTCGGGCAGGAGGTGCGCATCATCCCGGTCGATGAAGTGGTGTATCTCGAAGCCACCGACAAGTATGTGAACGTGGTGTCCACCAGCGGCGAGGCGCTGATCCGCACCAGCCTGCGCGAACTGACCCAGCAGCTGGACCCCGACCGCTTCTGGCAGATCCATCGCGGCACGGTGGTCAATATCGACTGCGTGGCCAGCGCCGTGAACCAGTCGCTGGGCCGCCTGTCGCTGAAGCTGCGCGACCGGCCCGAGTCGCTGCCGGTTGCCAGGCAGTACGCGCACCTGTTCAAGCAGATGTAGGGGCGGCCGAGGCTGGTATCGGGGCGGGATGCACCATGGCGGGGAAACGCGCCAGCCGTGGTTCCATCGCCGCGCGGCTTCCTCTACCATGGGCTTTTCCGTCAGCAAAGGATTGCGCCATGCAGCGTGTGTTTGTCTACGGCACCCTTCGTGCCGGCGAGGTCAACGATCTGAACCAGGCCGCCGTGCGGCATGGCATCGGCGCGGCAACGCTGGTCGGCACGGCCAGCATTGCAGGGCGCCTCTATGACTTCGGCACCTATCCGGGCCTGGTGCTCGATGCATCGGCCGCGCCGGTGCTGGGCGACGTGTACGACATTCCCGATGCATTGCTGCCGGTGCTGGACGAGATCGAGGAGGTCTATCCGGGGCAGGCCACGCTGTTTATCCGCGAGACCCGGCCCGTAATGCTGAACGGCGCGCCCACGGATTGCCTGCT
Organism: Cupriavidus sp. D384; assembly: GCF_001652915.1. Taxonomy (GTDB): domain Bacteria; phylum Pseudomonadota; class Gammaproteobacteria; order Burkholderiales; family Burkholderiaceae; genus Cupriavidus. The sequence goes on along the minus strand of NZ_BBQI01000017.1, from coordinate 9,279 downwards.
TTACCCGGTGGCCGATGCTGCCGTTGCCGGCCTGGCCCGCATCGACGGCGGCGACTGGGTGGCCCATCGCCAGGCCCGCGATACTGCCGCGGCTGCCTGAGGTGGCCCCGGACCACCAGGACGAAACACTTCAAACGCCGTCACGCGGCACGTGACGGCGTTAGCATGGCTGGCGACGACATCCCACACTGTCAACGCACCGTGCCCGCCCATGACCCTGCCGCCGCCTGACCGCTCCGCAAGCTCTCTCCCCGGTGCTCCGCTCCGATTCCATATCCAGTCCGGCCGCGTCCGCCTGACCGCCTCGGCCTGGGGCGATCCCGCGCATCCCGTGGTGGTGCTGGTGCATGGCTATCCCGACAACAGCGAGGTATGGCACGGCGTGGCACAGGCGCTGGCGGCACGGTTCCACGTCATCGCCTACGACGTGCGCGGGGCTGGGCAGTCCGATGCGCCGCCCGACGTGGCCGACTATCGCCTGGAACGGCTGGCCGACGATTTCATTGCCGTGCTCGACGCCGTGTCGGCGGATCGGCCGGTGCATCTGGTGGGCCACGACTGGGGATCGATACAGGGCTGGGAATTCGTGACCGATCCGCGCCTGTATGGCCGTATCGCGTCGTTCACGTCGTGTTCGGGGCCGTGCCTGGACCACGCGGCCAGTGCGTTGCGCGCCGGCGGGCGCCGCAGCCTGAAGCAATGGGGCGCTACGTTGCGGCAGGCGCTGGCGTCCTGGTACATCGTGTTCTTTCATATTCCGTTGCTGCCCGAATGGAACTGGAAGCTCTGGCTCGGACGCGGCTGGCCCTTCTGGCTGCGCCGCACCGAAGGGCTGCACGTGCCGTCCAGTCCCACCCAGACGGCCGACGGCATCCACGGGCTGCGGCTGTATCGCGCCAATATCCGCGCGCGGCTGCAGGCGCCGCGCGAGCGCCAGGCCCATGCGCCGGTGCAGATCATCGTCCCCACGCGCGACCGCTACGTGCGTCCGGCCGTGACCGAAGACCTGGGCCGCTGGGTGCCCCGGTTGTGGCGCCGACGGGTCGAGGCGCACCACTGGCTGCCGCTGTCGCATCCGCGGCGCATGGCGGCCATGGTGTGCGAGTTTGTCGATCATCTCGATGGTGCGCCCGCGTCACCCGCGCTGGAGGCGGCCCGTGTCGACCCGGAGGCTGCCAAAATTTCATGATGCGGAATGATGTTTTGGTCCGCAAAAATGGCATGCCCATACCGGCACCGGCATTTCTCATCATGAAAGATTTCATGCCGTATCGTGGAAAGCTGAAGGTAACGCTTTGATTTTTATCAAATAAAAAACTGTGTCCTCGTTACGGTCGACGCTTGTTGCAACGCGGGAAGTTTCCCTACACTCTTATATAAGACACATGACTTGAGGCGCCGGCGGCACAGGCGGCCAGCGTCCCCCGGCAGGCAGCAGACGGGGAGCAGTCACCGATTTCCATGCCATCTCGAAATCGTTACAGGAGAGTGAACATGACGACCCGCCAACAACAGATCGACGCCCTTCAAAAGGACTGGGATACCAACCCGCGCTGGAAGGGCGTGCAACGTCATTACACGGCCGAGGATGTGGTCAAGCTGCGGGGTTCGGTCCAGATCGAGCACACGCTGGCTCGCCGCGGTGCCGAAAAGCTCTGGCACCTGCTGAACACCGAGCCGTTCGTCAATACGCTGGGCGCGCTGACCGGGAACCAGGCCATGCAGCAGGTCAAGGCCGGCCTGAAGGCCATCTACCTGTCGGGCTGGCAAGTGGCCGGCGACGCCAACCTGGCCGGCGAAATGTACCCGGACCAGTCGCTGTACCCGGCCAACTCGGTGCCGATGGTCGTCAAACGCATCAACAACACGTTCCAGCGCGCCGACCAGATCCAGTGGAGCGAAGGCAAGGGCGACACCGACTTCTTCGCGCCGATCGTGGCTGACGCAGAAGCCGGTTTCGGCGGCGTGCTGAACGCGTTCGAACTGATGAAGTCGATGATCGAGGCGGGCGCCGCCGGCGTTCACTTCGAAGACCAGCTCGCCTCGGTGAAGAAGTGCGGCCACATGGGCGGCAAGGTGCTGGTGCCGACCCGCGAGGCCGTGGCCAAGCTGACTGCAGCGCGCCTGGCCGCCGACGTGTCGGGTGTGCCGACGCTGGTGATCGCCCGAACCGATGCCGAAGCCGCCGACCTGGTGACCTCGGACGTGGACGAGCGCGACCAGCCGTTCCTGACCGGCGAGCGCACCGTGGAAGGCTTCTTCCGTTCGAAGGCCGGCATCGACCAGTCGATCGCCCGCGCGCTGGCCTACGCCGAAGTGGCCGACCTGGTGTGGTGCGAAACCGGCAAGCCGGACCTGGAATTCGCGAAGAAGTTTGCCGAGGCGGTGCATGCCAGGTTCCCGGGCAAGCTGCTGGCCTACAACTGCTCGCCCTCGTTCAACTGGAAGAAGAACCTCGACGACGCCACCATCGCCAAGTTCCAGCGCGAACTGGGCGCCATGGGCTACAAGTTCCAGTTCATCACGCTGGCGGGCTTCCACTCGCTGAACTACTCGATGTTCAACCTGGCCTATGGCTACGCCCGCAACCAGATGTCGGCCTTCGTGGAGTTGCAGGAAGCCGAGTTTGCCGCTGCCGAGAAGGGCTTCACCGCCGTCAAGCACCAGCGCGAAGTGGGCACCGGGTATTTCGACGCCGTGACGCAGACCATCGAAGGCGGCCAGTCGTCGACGACCGCGCTCAAGGGATCGACCGAAGACGAACAGTTCTTCGACAAGAAGGTGGCCTGAGCCTTCTGAACGGAAAGGGGATTCGGGGACGGCGCGCGACCATCGCGCCGTCAGTTTGGCTCCGCGCCGCAAGACCTGCGGCGCGGCTTTTTTGCAGGACAGCAGCGTTCAAGGGCGCTAACAAAACGAAGCGCAGCGGTTCTGGCCAAAGCGCGCGGCCGCAGACAGTAGTGGATCGGCCAAGGCCGCGCGACGCCAGAATCGTTTTGCTAGTGCCTACCTGTAAACAATGACTGGAATATCCGTATGTGTGAGCACCTTCTGCGTCTCGCTGCCGAGCAGCAGGCCTGACAGCCCGCGCCGGCCGTGCGAGGCCATGAAGATGACATCGCAGCCGTGGCGCTCCGCGGCGTCGATGATGCCCAGGTAGGGCACCGCGAAGGTGGTCATGTCGGCGTCGAAGGGCAGGCCGGCAGCCACGGCGGCGCTTTCGATTTCCTTCAGGTACAGCCGGGCCTGGTTCTCGATGCGTTCCTTGAACGCCTGCGGGGCCTCGACCACGATCTCGCTGAAGGGCGTATAGGGATATTCCTCGAGACAGACGTAGGCGGTGACGCGGGCATTGATGACCTTGGCCAGTTCCAGGCCGCCGTCTATGGCCTTCTTGGACAGCTCCGAACCGTCGGTGGGCAGCAGGATGTGCTTGAACATACCGGGACCTCCTTTCACGAGTGGGAACGGGTGCAGGCCAGCGGGGCGCCTGTCTGAATCGATTGTAGTCAGTGTGCAGTGTTCGTCATTGTGAAATATCAAGATTCTGCGATTGACAGCGAACGGACGGTGTCAGGCGACGACAGCGTGGACTTCGGCGGCGGCATTGCTGGGCGCCTGTTCGGCGCGGCGCCAGTAGGCCGGGTTGCCATAGGTGTTCTTGAGATGGTCGATAAACAGCCGGACGCGCAGGGGCAGGTGCTTGCGCTGGGGAAAGACGGCGTGGATGCCGATGGGCGGCGCCTGGAATTCGTCGAGCACGGTCACCAGCCGGCCGCTGACGATTTCCTGGCCGACCTCCCACCAGGAACGCCAGGCCAGGCCGTGGCCCTGCAGGCACCAGGCATGGAGTACGGCACCGTCGGTGCATTCCATGTTGCCACCCACCTTGACGGTGACGGCGCGGCCATCCTGCTGGAAGACCCAGCCGCGCTGCACGTTGGCACTGGCGCCGAAGTGCAGGCAATTGTGGCGTGCCAGGTCTTCAGGCAGGGCAGGGGTGCCGGCGCGCGCCAGGTATTCGGGCGACGCCACGACCACGCGGCGGTTTTCGGCCAGGCGGATCGATACCAGGCTCGAATCGGGCAGGTCGCCCAGGCGGATGGCGCAGTCGAAGCCTTCGTTGACCAGGTCGACCACGCGGTCGGACAGGTCGAGCGTGAGCGTGACGTCGGGGTGGGATTCGATGAACAGCGGCACCAGCGGCGCCACGTGCTTGCGGCCAAAGCCGGCCGGCGCGGTGATGCGCAGGTGGCCGCTGGCCTTGACCCCGCCAGCGGAGACGCTGGCTTCGGCATTGTGGAGATCGTTGAGGATGCGCTGGCAGTCTTCCAGGAACGCGGAGCCTTCGAACGTCAGCGTGATCTTGCGGGTGGTGCGCACCAGCAGTTTCACGCCGAGCCGTTCTTCCAGGGCGTCGATGCGGCGGCCGATGATGGCCGGCGCCACGCCTTCGGCGGCTGCGGCAGCGGAGAGGCTGCCACGTGACGCCACCGATACAAAAGTCTCCAGTTGCTTGAAGTGGTCCACGAATGTTAGCTCGGTTGTACACGAGTCTTGATGGGGATGGCAAAGATTAGTAGTGCAAAAGTAAAAGATCAAGTGACAGCGAGCCTATTTGCCGCACTGCAGCGCATCACTAGAATTCCATGCATTCAATCGTGTACAGGTCCATTCAGTCCCTGGCGTTTTGAGAGATGAACAAAATCCGCGCGGTAGTTTTCGATGCTTACGGCACGCTGTTCGACGTGTATTCGGTCACGGCGCGCGCCGAGCAACTGTTTCCGGGCAAGGGCGAGGCACTGGCCCTGCTCTGGCGCGAGCGCCAGATCGACTACACCCGGCTGCGTTCGCTGGCCGCGCCGGACGGCGCGCGCTACAAGCCGTTCTGGGACATCACGATCGATGCACTGCGCTATGCCGCCGACCGTCTCGAACTGAAGCTCGATGACACCGCGCAGGCGCAGTTGCTCAAGGAATACGCGTGCCTGTCGGCGTTCCCCGAGAACCTGGCGGCACTCAAGCGGCTGAAGCGCGCCAGCCTGCCGCTGGGCATCCTGTCCAACGGCAACCCGGAAATGCTTGATATCGCGGTCAAGAGCGCCGGCATGCACGGGCTGTTCGACCATGTGCTGTCGGTCGATGCCGTGAAGCAGTACAAGACCGCGCCGGCCGCCTACGCGCTGGGCCCCAAGGCCTTCGACGTGCCGGCCGGCGAGATCCTGTTTGTCTCGTCGAACTGCTGGGATGCCTGTGGCGCCACGTGGTTTGGCTACACCACCTACTGGATCAACCGTGCCGGCCATCCGGCGGAGCGCCTGGACGTGGCGCCCACCGGCACCGGGCACGACATGAACGACCTGCTTGCCTTCGTTGCCGCCTCGGGCGCAACGGTCTGACAGGCAGGCCCCCCTTAATACACCATCGCACCTACAGGAGAAGACTGATGGCTATCACGCTGCCCGCGGGCATGAAGATTACCGGCGAGATCCTGCCGGCCTACGAAGACATCCTCACGCCGGAAGCCCTGGCCCTGGTCGACAAGCTGCACCGCGCCTTCGAGCCGCGCCGCCAGGAACTGCTGGCCGCACGCGTGGAACGCGCCAAGCGCCTGGACGCCGGCGAGATCCCCGATTTCCTGCCGGAAACGAAGAACGTGCGCGAAGGCGACTGGAAGGTTGCCCCGGTGCCCAAGGCTCTGGAATGCCGCCGCGTGGAAATCACCGGCCCGGTCGAAGCCAAGATGGTGATCAACGCCTTCAACTCGGGCGCTGACAGCTACATGACCGACTTCGAGGACTCCAACACCCCGAACTGGCACAACCAGATGCAGGGTCAGGTGAACCTGAAGGCCGCCGTGCGCCGCACGCTGACGCTGGACAGCAACGGCAAGCACTACAAGCTCAACGACAAGATCGCCACGCTGCAGGTGCGTCCGCGCGGCTGGCACCTGGACGAAAAGCACGTCACGATCGACGGCAAGCGCGTCTCGGGCGGCATCTTCGACTTCGCGCTGTTCCTGTTCCACAATGCCCGCGAACAGATCGCCCGCGGCGACGGCCCGTTCTTCTACCTGCCGAAGATGGAAAGCCATCTGGAAGCGCGCCTGTGGAACGACGTCTTCGTGATGGCCCAGAAGGAAGTTGGCCTGGCGCAAGGCACGGTCAAGGCCACGGTGCTGATCGAGACGATCCTGGCCGCATTCGAAATGGAAGAAATCCTGTACGAACTGCGCGACCACAGCGCTGGCCTGAACGCCGGCCGCTGGGACTACATCTTCTCGTGCATCAAGAAGTTCAAGGTGGACAAGAACTTCTGCCTGGCCGACCGCGCCAAGGTGACGATGACCGCGCCGTTCATGCGTTCGTACGCGCTGCTGCTGCTGAAGACCTGCCACAAGCGCGGTGCGCCCGCCATCGGCGGCATGAGCGCGCTGATCCCGATCAAGAACGATCCGGAAAAGAACGCCATCGCCATGGAAGGCATCATCAGCGACAAGCGTCGTGACGCCACCGACGGCTACGACGGCGGCTGGGTGGCCCACCCGGGCCTGGTCGAGCCGGCAATGAAGGAATTCGTGGCCGTGCTGGGCGACAAGCCGAACCAGTTCGAGAAGCAGCGCATGGACGTGGAAGTAAAGGGCGCCGACCTGCTGAACTTCCAGCCGGAAACGCCGATCACCGAACACGGCCTGCGCATGAACATCAACGTCGGCATCCATTACCTGGGTGCCTGGCTGGCCGGCAACGGCTGCGTGCCGATCCACAACCTGATGGAAGACGCCGCCACGGCCGAGATCTCGCGTTCGCAGGTCTGGCAGTGGATCCGCTCGCCGAAGGGCAAGCTCGAGGACGGCCGCAAGGTCACCGCCGAGCTGGTGCGCGCGCTGATTCCGGAAGAACTGGCCAAGGTCAAGGAAGTGGCGGGCACGGGCCCGACCTATGACCGCGCCGCAAAGATCTTCGAGGAAATGTCGACGTCGGAAGACTTCGCCGAATTCCTGACGCTGCCGCTGTACGAGGAAGTCTGAAGTCAGCCCTGGTGATGGCGGTTTCGCCAGAAAGCCAACAGAAAAACCCCACGGTGCGAGCCGTGGGGTTTTTTGTTGGGCGGTGAGGGCGCCGGGCAATGGCGGCGGCCATGCCGGCGGATGCGCTATCGGCGGGGTGTTACCGGCGGGACGCTATTTTCGGGGTCCGATTGCCGGTTGGGCCATCTATGGCGCGCTCCCGGCCCCGTATCCCTGGCCCTTCCACTCGATAAAACACAGGCCATGCCCGAACGGGTCCGACAGCATCGCCTGGCGGCCCCAGTCGAATTCCCGTGGCCAGTCCTCGATTTCCGCGCCGGCGCTGAGCGCCCGCTCGATGGCTGGTTCCAGCGATTCGACCACGAAGTCCAGATGCACCGGGGTCCAGTGCCGGACATAGTCGCGCCGGGTATCGGCCCGTGTGGTCGCCACGGTGCCGGGCGCCTTGGCCAGCAGGTACACGGGCGCGCAGGCGCCGTGCAGTTCGGCCACCGTGCCGTCGAACAGCCTGCGGTTGAGCCGCAATCCCAATCCTGCCTCATAGAAGCCGATGCCGCGTTCGAGGTCATCGACGTCGATGTTGATCAACAACTCCATGCCTGCCTCCTGAGCGTTCTCCCGATGCGCGGCGCCGGGCAGCCGCTCCTGACGACTCCTGACGCTTGCTTGAAACCGGGCGAGCATTGTGCGCCCGGGCTCCTGACACCAGCTGTCAGGAGTGATGCGCAGGCCGCCACCCCGGACTGGTGGTCCTGGGGGCGGACAGCGGCGCGCGGGAAGCCCCATAATACGGAAATCTACGATCTGGAGATTCAAGTTGCGCTTCGAACACCTGGTGGAAATCAATGACCCAGGCAATCCCACGCTGGAGCCGCTGACGCCGGACCAGCTTTGGCAGGGCCTTGTACTGCGGGCGGAATCGCCGGAACTGTTCATGCTCGGGCTGGATAGCGCCGAGATCGTCGGGCGGGGAGATGGCTGGATCGAACGCGTGCTGCATTTCGGCAAGGCCAGCGTGAGCGACCGCGTGGCCTACGAACCGCGCCGCGCCGTACGGTATGAGTCGGCCCCCACCGCCGAACATGCGGGCGGCACGCTGGAGATGATTATCGAGACCCCGGCGCCTGGCGCACTGCTGGTCCGCTTCATCTACCAGACCACCATGCCCAACGTGGACGCGAGCGGCGACAACCGCTACGCCGAGATCGTCAAGTCGGCCTATCACGAGGCCGACCTCGACACGGTTCGCAAGATCCGGGAAATCGCCGCGACAGGACGGCTCGGGTGAGCCGCCCATCCACTGCGCCGGCAAGTACCGGCAGCGGGGATGCCCATGGAGGAGGCGCTGGCGGATCGCAGGCACCCGGGGAGCCAGGCGAGCCGGACCCGTCGGCGGGCCGCCGTGGTGGCCCCACGCGTGCCGATCTGCGCGCCCGCTACGGCGACCGCCTGCGCTGGCTGATCCTTGTCACGCTGATGCTGGGCACGATGTCGTCGATCGTGTCGTCGACCATCGTCAATGTCGCCATTCCCGACCTGAGCCGCCACTTTGACCTGGGCCAGGAGCGTGCCCAATGGGTGGCCGCCAGCTTCATGATCGCCATGACGCTGTCGATGCTGCTGACCCCGTGGCTGCTCAACCGCTACGGCCTGCGCCGCACCTTCATCGGCACGCTGGTGCTGCTGGGCGGGGGCGGGCTGATCGGCGGCTTCTCTCCCACGTTCGGCGTCATGCTGGCCATGCGCGTGGCCGAAGGCATTGCCGCCGGCATCATGCAGCCGCTGCCCAATATCTTCATCCTGCGCGTCTTCGATGAACGCGAGCAGGGCAAGGCGTTGTCGCTGTTCGGGTTTGGCGTGGTGCTGGCGCCGGCCATCGGCCCCAGCGTGGGCGGCTTCCTGGTGGAGCTGTTCGGCTGGCGCTCCATCTTCTTCGTGGTGGTGCCGCTGACGCTGGCCGGCCTGTGGATGGCGCGGCGCTACATGGCCGTGGACTCGGCGATGATGGGCGAGCGCAAGCCGCTGGACTGGCGCGGCCTGGCCCTGGTGGGCGTTGCCACGGTGAGCCTGCTCAACGGACTGGTGGAAATGCGCACCAGCGCTGGCGAAGGCCTCGGGCTGGCCGTGTTCGGCGTGTTGATGCTGGCGGCCTTTGTTGCCTGGCAGCTGCGCGCGCCAGATCCGCTGATGAACATGCGGCTGTACAGCTACCGCCAGTTCTCGGCCGGTGCCGTGGTGGCCTTTATCTA
>NZ_BBQI01000016.1 GCF_001652915.1 Cupriavidus sp. D384 | reverse complement strand
GACCAGCCGCATCCTGCCGCACCGCCAGGTGTCGTTCGGGCTGGCGCTGCTGGCGGGGTCGTTCCTGCTGATGGCTACCGGCTCGATGGCCACGCCGTACGTGCTGCTGGTGCTGTACGCGGTGATCGGCCGTATCGGCCTGGGGTGCGTCCTGCCGTCGCTGACGCTGGGGTCGATGCGGGGCGTCGATTTCTCGATGATTCCGCAGGGGTCGAGCTGCATCAACTTCCTGCGGCAGCTCGGTGGCGCGATTGGCGTCAGCCTGGCCGGGGTGGGCCTGCAGTGGCGCCTGGCCGAGCATGGCGCGGTGCTGGGCAAGGGCGGCGATGCAGCGGCGCAGGCCGCGCGCATCCAGGCCTTCGATGAAACGTTCCTGGCCGTGGGGATTGTGATCGCCACGGCCATCCTGGCCGCGTGGCGCATCCGCCCGCGGCCGGTGCCCGAGGGCTGACGCCGCCTAGTGGTTCGGCGCCAGGGCCTCGCGGTGCTGCATCAGGAACGCTTCGACACCGCCTGGCTCGCGGCCGGTCAGCCGCCGGAAGTCGGCGCTGACCGCCTGCATCGCCCCCTGCGCCATGCCGCGCTCCAGATACACAAGCATTCCCGCCACCGGGTCTGGCAGGCCGCCTGCAACCAGGCTGGTGCGCAACACATCCTCCGATACCTCGTCCACTTTTATCTCGATGCCCAGGCAGGCGTGGATTGCCCGCGCGAGCATGATCGGCGTGACCGCCTGCGGGCCGGTGATGTCGACGAATGCGCCCGATGCCCCGATATCGGCGCGCAGCGCGCAAGCCCCAGCCAGCGCGCAGTCGGCCCGGGCGACATATGCCACGCCGGCGTGGGCGTTCAGCGTCCGCAGTACGCCCGACGCGATGGCCCGGCGCGCCGTGGCGAGCACCATTTCCATATAGAACGCGTGGCGCAGCACGGTATGGCCGATGCCGGCGGCGCGCAATGCCTGTTCGGTGGCCACATGGTCTGCAGCCAGCGCGGCCAGCGGCGAATCGGCCGAGGCCATGAACGAGGCATAGACGATATGCCCGACGCCAGCGTTCCGCGCGGCCGCGATCGCGTGCCGATGCTGCTGCACGCGGCGCGCCCCGGCATATTCGGCAGCCGTGCTGGTCAGCAGCAGGCGATCTGCGCCGGCAAATGCGTCGTTCAGGCCCGATGGCTGGTCGAAATCGGCCGGGCGCACATCGACCCCTCTGCGAGCCAGATCCCGAGCCTGCGAAGGCGTGCGGGTGGTGCCGATCAGGGTGGTGGTGCCACGCCATCCGGCGGGGTGGGATTCAACGAGATGGGTGGCCGCGAGGCGGCCGTAGTGCCCGGATACACCGGTCACCAGAAGGTTCTGCGTCTGCATGACATTTCCTTGCGACATGGCGCGGCGCCAATGATCCGGCCGGGCCGGTCACTGGCACGCGTAGCCGGCACGCGTGACAGGGCAGGCGTGCCGGGCGGAATGGCTTGGGATCCCTAGCGGGAAGCAAGGAAGGCAGATGTCATGGCGTGCATGGTAGCGCGACTGTCACGCTATCGATACAGGTGCTTCACGAGCGTGACACATGCACGCCACACGCTACGCGTCGAGGCGTGCAGCAACGATTCCGGCAATGCGGTGAAGGGCATCGCATTGGCACACCTGTTTCGTCGCTCGCGCTTCGTCCATCCCACTTAGCGAGCGACAAAAAATGAAACAAATGATGAACGGCTCCCCCGCCCGCGTGGCGCACCTGCTGGCGGCGCTGGCCGGCAGCCTGACACTGGCCGCATGCGGCGGCGGCGACGACAACGGCTCGACCAGCCCAGCCGCCCAGACGCCGACCACGCCGACCACGCCTGCCACCCCCACCGCGCTCAAGACGCTCGACGGCAATCCGCCGCTGGTGATCGGCCATCGCGGGCTGCCGGGCCTGTATCCCGAGGAGACCCAGGTGTCGTACGAAGGCGCCGCCGATGCGGGCGCCGATTCGCTCGAGGAAGACGTCCACCTGAGCAAGGACTGCGTGCTCGTGGTGCGCCACAACCCCTGGCTCAGCGACAACACCAACGTTGCCGCGGTCGCCACGACCAACGCCACCGTGGCCGCACGCAAGCGCACCGTGCCGGGCGTGCGCGTGCCGGTGTCGTGGCCGACCACGCCCACCAGCGGCCCGTCCACCTATCTGACCGACCTGACCAATCCGGCCGATCCCACGTCGGTGCTGCGCTCGCTGGTTGTCGACGGCGAAGACCACACCAACGACTGGTCGATCACCGATTTCACGGTGGCCGAGCTGAAGCAGTGGATCCGGGGCACCACCTACGACGCCAAGGATGCGCGTCCCACGGCACTGAACGGCCAGTTTCCGATCCTGACGCTGCAGGAGGTCTACGACATCGCGCGCGCCAAGTCGGCGGTGACCGGCAAGGCCTTCACGATCTATCCGGAAGCCAAGAACCCGTACTGGAACAACGCGCAGGCCATTGCCAACGGCTGCGGCGCGGCGGACTCGCGGCCGCTTGAAGACGCGCTGATCCAGTTCCTGAACGCCAACAACCTGAACAGCAGGACCGCGCCGATCTTCCTGCAGAGCTTTGATCCGGCCAGCCTCAAGTACATGCGTTCGAAGGGCGTGCTGGCGCGCATGGTGCAGCTGGTGGACGGCAACGCGGTCAACTACCAGACTGGCGAGATGATCTACCAGACCAACGACGACTACGCGTTTGTCGACGGCCGGCCGTACAGCTGGACGATCACCGGCGACTCGCGCTGGTTTGGCGAAATGCTGACGCCGGCCGGCCTGGCCGAGATCAAGACCTATGCCGACGGCATCGGCCCGTGGAAGCCCCAGGTCTTTGCCTGGAAGGTCACGCCGTGGAAGGCCACCAACGCCGATGGCACGGCCTACACGGGGTCGCTGGCCGACGTGAACTCGGTGGAGCCCACCAGCCTGATCGCCGATGCGCACAAGGCCGGCCTTTTCGTGCATCCGTACACGTTCCGCAACGAGGCGCGCTACCTGCCCGGCAAGTACAAGGGCGATCCGGTGGCCGAGTACCTGGATGCGTTCCGGGCCGGTGTGGACGGCGTGTTCTCGGACTTCGCCAATACGGCCGTGGCGGCGCGGGCGCAGTACCTGAAGGAAACCGGGCGCTAGGCCGGCCGGACGGCTGGATGAGGGAAGGGACGCCCGCGCCTGCGGGCGTTTTCGTTTCCCGGCGCTTATTGCAGCGTGGGCAGTTCGTTGCGCTGGTAGCAGACGCCGGCCAGGAAGCCGCTCAGCACCGACGCGGCTTCGCGGCCGCCTGCCGGGCGGGCCTGGATGGCCGATGCCGCGAACTCGGTCAGCGCCACCATGGGGGCCGAGGGCGGGTTGCCGCCTTCGAACAGGGCGCGCTTGGCGCTGTAGCCATGGGTGCGCATGTCGACCGCGGCGGACATCGCCGTCGCGGCGTAGACGGTGCAGGACTTGTAGCGAACCGGATCGTATGCCGGGGCTGCAGGCTCGGCGGGGCGGGACGGCGCGCGCGGGGCGGCCATCAGCGCCGTCGACAGCATCAGCGCACAGACGCTGAACAGCACTCGGTAGGTCTTCATGTCTTCCAGAATCACGACACTGTTGCCAGATACATTGCGGATAGTCTGGTTATCGGCAGGAAAGACAAGGTGCTGAATGGCGGCGGACGGCGCCAGGCCGTCCGCAGGGGGCGTGTCAGCTGGCGCGGCCGGCCAGCAGGTCGCCCACCAGTTCGATGTACTTCTGCCTGGCTTCGTCCTGGGCGGTGCCCTTGAGCGCTTCCCAGGCCTCGAACTTGTAGCGGCCGACGAAATCGGTCATGCCGGGCTTGTCGCCATGGGCATCGCCTTCGGCGCCTTGCTTGTACAGCGCGTACAGGCGCAGCAGCGTCATGTTGTTGGGGCGCTCCGACAGCGTCTTGACGTCGATTTGGGCCTGGTCGAATTGGGCTTGCAGGTCGCTCATGGGGTCTCCGTGTGGCAATGCGTTGGACAGAGGCGATGATAAGCGCCGCCGGCGTCCGTTTCGGTGCAAAAAAGTCGAGGAAGCTCTCGGTTGCCGGGCTGGCGGCCGCCGCAGGAGCGTGCCGTTGCCAATACTGCTTTGCCTCGCCAGCGGATACAATCGCTGCCATGTCCTGGATTCTTGCTGTCGAGACCTCCACAGAGTGGTGTTCCGTCGCACTCGGGCGCGCTGCCGCGCATGGCGCCGCCGAGTGTTTCTCCCGTCATGAGCACACCGGCGCGCGTTCGTCGTCGCGGGTGCTGCCTGCCGCCGGCGAGGTGCTGGCCGAGGCCGGCATCCGCCTGGCCGACTGTGCCGCCATTGCCTTTGGCGCGGGCCCAGGGTCCTTTACCGGCCTGCGCACGGCCTGCGGCGTGGTGCAGGGCCTGGCCTTCGGCGCGGACCTGCCCGTCATTCCCGTCAACGTGCTGATGGCGTGCGCGGAAAGCGTCCGTAACGTCACGCACGACGGCGCAGCGCTGCCTGCGGGCACGGCCGTGCTGGTTGCCATCGACGCACGCATGGACCAGGCCTATGCCGCCACGTTCCGCTGGGACGATGGTGCGGGGGAATGGGCGATGGACGGCGCCATGCAGGTGGGCGCGCCGGAGTCGATCGCGGCGCCCGAGGGCGATTTCTGGCTGGCCGGCAACGCGCTGACCGTCTTTGGCGACCGCCTGGCGGCGGCGGCCCGTGCCGCGCGCACGGTGCCCGAAGCCATGCCCGACGCCCGTGCCCTGGTGTCGATCGCGCAGCGTGCACTGGCGCGTGGCGAGACCATTGCCGCCGCGGACGCCATGCCGATCTATGTGCGCGACAAGGTTGCTCAGACCATTGCCGAACGCGAGGCCGTGGCCGCCGCCAAGGCCGCCGCGCTGGCCGGACAGGGAGCGGGCCGATGAGTGCCGCGCTGCTGCCCCCCGAGCGTCCCGAGCAACCGGAGTGGCCCGTTGTGCCGGTCATGCCGGCGCTGGCGCCGGGCTGGGCGCTGGATCACATGAGCGCCCGCGACCTGCCGGCCGTTGCCGAGATCGAGCAGCGCGCCTACAGCCATCCCTGGACGCGCGGCAACTTCGAGAACTCGCTCAAGGCCGGACATTTCGGCCTGACGCTGCGCGATCCGTCGACGGCGCTGATCGGCTACGCGATGCTGATGCCGGTGGTCGACGAGATGCACCTGCTCAATATCACCATCGATCCGATCCACCAGCGGCAAGGCTACGGGCGCCTGCTGCTGGCGATTGCGCTGGCGACATCGCACGCGCACCGGCTGCACACGATGCTGCTGGAGGTACGTCCGTCGAATATCGGGGCGCTGGCGCTGTACCTGGAAGCCGGGTTTGCCGAAATCGGCCGCCGCAAGGGCTACTACCCGGCCACGGCGCTGGGGCGCGAGGATGCACTGGTGCTGCGCCGCGTCTGGCCCGCCCGCATGGATGGGGAACCGGCATGAACCGCCGCGCGATGTTCCTGGAAGCCCTGGGCATTCCCGCCGAGTGGGTGCCCCGCCGGGCGCCCGCCGCCGAGATGGCCGAGGATGAACTGGTGGTGGCGGAAGCCGCTGTGATCGACACGGCAGCGGAATCGGCCGTGGAGATGGTGGCAGGGACGGTGGCAGGGACGGTCGCAGGAAAGGCCGCGGCACCTGCAACAGCGGCCCCGCAGGAAGCCCCTGAAGCCCCTGAAGCTTCTGAAGTCCGGTCCATCCGGCCGCCCGGGCCGGCCAGCGTGCTGGCAGATGTTCCGGCCGACACCGATCATGTCGTCGACGCTGCCATGGACGTCGCCATCGACGATGCCGTCGAGCTGGCAGCCACCGTCGAGGCTTTCGACGCGCCGAACCCAGACCGGCCGGCTGCGCCACAAGTAGCGCAGCCGCTGGTGCGCCTGCCCGAGCAGGCGGGCCGCGAGGCGGCCATCGCCGGCATGCCCTGGCCGGAGCTGGCCGACAGCGTGGCGGGTTGCACTGCATGTGGCCTGTGCGACACCCGTACCAACACCGTGTTCGGCGTGGGCGATACCCAGGCCGAATGGATGCTGGTGGGCGAGGCGCCGGGCGAGAACGAGGATTTGCAGGGCGAGCCGTTTGTCGGCCAGGCCGGCAAGCTGCTGGACAACATGCTGGGAGCGCTGGGCCTGGCGCGCGGTCAGAACGTCTATATCGCCAACGTGCTCAAGTGCCGTCCGCCGGGCAACCGGAATCCGGAGCCCGACGAGGTGGCCCAGTGCGAACCCTACCTGAAGCGCCAGATTGCGCTGATCAAGCCGAAGGTCATCGTGGTGCTGGGCCGCTTTGCGGCGCAGTCCCTGCTGCGTACGGCCACGCCGATCGGCAAGCTGCGCGGCACGGTGCATACCTACGAAGGCATTCCCGTGGTGGTGACCTATCACCCAGCCTATCTATTACGCACGCTGACCGACAAGGCGCGTGCCTGGGAAGACCTGTGCCTGGCGCGCGAGGTCCACGATCGTGCGGGAGCTGAAGCCTGATCTCGCGCAGGTGACGCCGCCGGGCGGCTGTGCGCCGGCCGGCGCAGACTTGCCGTTGCCGCTCTGGTGCCGTGCGGCGTCGCAGCGCACACGCGACCTGGCATGGTGCTCGCTGTCCCCGGCACTGCTGTCGCATCTTCCCGATGGCTACCCTGACGGCCCGGCCCGGCTGGCCCAATGGCCGCCTGGCGCCCGGGCAGGGTGGCAGGCGTGGCTGTCCGAGGCCGATCCGGCCATCCTGCCCGAAACCATCTCCGAACTGAGCCAGCATCCAGACCCGACGGGCAGTCGCAGCCTGCGCCTGGGCCGTCATGCCGAGCGATTGCTGCACTTCGCGTTGCGGCACACGCAAGGCGTGGATCTGCTGGCCGCCAATGTGCCGATCCGGCGCGCCAACGGTCATGGCGTGCAGACGCTGGGTGAGCTTGATGTGATCTGGCGCGACCCGTCCAGCGCGGCCGTCGTCCACTGGGAGATGGCGGCCAAGTTCTATCTGAGGGTGGAGGGCGTTGCCGGGCATCGCGCCTTTGTCGGGCCGAATCTTGTCGACCGCCTGGGCGACAAGCTCGATCACATCGTGCGGCGGCAACTGCCGCTGGGTCGCACGGCCGAAGCGCAGGCGCTGGTCGGGCATCCCGTGGATCGCAGCGAAGTCTATCTGCTGGGATGGCTGTTCTATCGCGACGGCGTGGTGCCGCCTGGCCTGGAAACCCTTGGCATTGCGCCTGATCATCTGAACGGGTGGTGGGCGCCGCTTGCCGACTGGCACGCCAGGGCGTCGGACCCGGCCCGGAGCCATGTGCGCTGGTACCGGCTGTCCCGGTCCGACTGGCTGTCGGGTGCCCGTGTGGCCGACAACGCCACCGATACGGCGGCGGTGATGCACGACGCGCTGGCCGAACGCTTTGCCGACCCGCTGCACGCGTGGCGCCGGGAGGCGCCGGTGATGGTCTGTGAACTGGTGCAGGATCAGGATGCGCCCGGCATCTGGCGCGAGTGCTCGCGCGGGTTCGTGGTGCCGGACGACTGGGAGGCGCGGGCCGCGCTGCGGGCCGCGGCGCCGTAAAAGGGCGCCAGAGGGGGCGCCAGAGAGGCGTCCAGGGGGCGCCCGAACGACGCCCCGCGCGTGACTAGTGGTGCTTGTCCTCGCCGATCATCGCCAGCGAGTTGTACATCTTCACATTGTGCTTGTGCAGGCGCATCACCAGCGCCATGGTCGCCACGATGAACAGACCCAGCGCGACGATCACAAAGCCGATCGGCACGTTCAGCTTGATCAGCAGCGCGTACAGGCACAGCATCAGCAGCACCGATACGTTCTCGTTGAAGTTCTGGACCGCGATCGAGTGACCAGCCGAAAGCAGCACATGCCCACGGTGCTGCAGCAGGGCGTTCATCGGCACCACGAAGTAGCCCGACATGGCGCCCACGATCATCAGGAACACATAGGCGATAGCCATGTAGAGCGGCATCGCCATGCCCAGCACGTCAAGCGTGACGGCCGGCATGGTGTCCTTGGTGTAGAACGCCATCAGGATCACGGTGGCACCCATTGCCACGCCGAACGGCAGCACCGACAGCGACTTGCGCAGCGGAATGCGCGCGGCCGCCGCGATGGCGCCCACCGCCACACCCACGGCCACCACGGCCTGGAGCAGCGCGCCTTGCGACAGGTTCAGCCCGAGCGACTTCTCGGCCCACTTGAGCACGATGAACTGCAGCGTGGCGCCCACGCCCCAGAACAGCGTGGTCACGGCCAGCGAGATCTGGCCCAGCTTGTCGCGCCACAGCGCGATGAAGCAGTCGCCAAACTCGGCAATCAGCTTGATCGGGTTCTTTTCCTGCTGGGGATAGCGTGCGCCGGTGTCCGGAATGAACAGGTTGAAGACGGCGGCGACGAAGTAGAACAGCATGATCACCACCATCGCCGCTTCGGCGGGGGTGTTGATGCCGGTGTCGACGTAGGGCAGGTCGAAGCGCAGCAGGATCGTCGACAGGTGCACCGAGATCAGCGCGCCGCCCACCACCGTGCCCAGGATGATCGAGCCGACCGTCAGGCCCTCGATCCAGCCATTGGCCATCACCAGTTTCTCGGGGGGCAGCAGTTCGGTCAGGATGCCGTACTTGGCCGGCGAATAGGCCGCCGCGCCAAAGCCGACCACGCCATAGGCCAGCAGCGGGTGCAGCCCGAACATCATGATGGCGCAGCCCACGATCTTGATGGCATTGGTGATCAGCATCACCTTGCCCTTGGGCATGGAGTCGGCAAAGGCGCCCACGAATGCCGCCAGCACCACATAGGACAGCACGAAGAACAGCTTGAGCAGCGGGGTCATCCACTGCGGGGAATGCAATTCGGTAAGAAGGGCAATGGCCGCGATGAGCAGGGCATTGTCGGCCAGCGACGAAAAGAACTGCGCGGCCATGATCGTGTAGAAACCCTTCTTCATACCTTGGACTTTGTCTCCATCGCGGGCGTCCATGTGGACGGGCAAAAGCGCACCGGCCGGGAGTGCCGTTGCTTGCAGGGAACCTGTCGCACCTGCCTTGTCAAAGTGGGGCGGCGACGCTACTTTCGCGCGCCTTGCGGCTTGCCTGACCGTCATTGACATATTGCTTCTCTTTTAAAACATGGCCGGAGCGTCCGGCTTTATATCACGAATCCGCGACATTTCAGCACACCGGCGGACGCGCATTGGACAGTACTTGCCCGGATGGATTCCCGGAATCGACCTGCGGATGTGGTCAAATATCGCCTGCGCAAGGTGGCGCCGGTGCATCCGCAAAGACCGTCCGGTCCCGAAGGCCTGTTACCGCACAGTGTGTGCCACCTCAACGCCCGAATCCAGTGGCCTGCCGACCGGGTCTTCCCGAGTCTGGTGCAGAACATCGTTCGACAGCCCACGCAAGCAGTCATATCCATGCCAAGACCCATTCACGCTGTCATCCACCAGCCTGCGCTGGCCAACAACCTGGAAGTGGTGCGCCGCCATGCGCCGGATTCCCGCGTCTGGGCGGTCGTCAAGGCCAATGCCTACGGCCACGGCATCCGCCGCGCCTTTGCCGGCCTGAAGGGCGCCGACGGCTTCGGCCTGCTGGACCTCAACGAAGCCGTGCTGCTGCGCGAACTGGGCTGGCAGGGTCCGATCCTGCTCCTGGAGGGATTCTTCCAGCCGCAGGATGTTCCCGTGATCGAGCAATATCGCCTGACCACCGCCATCCATTGCGAGGAACAGCTGCGCATGCTGGAACAGGCCCGGCCCAAGGGCCCGCTCGCCATCCAGCTCAAGCTCAATACCGGCATGAACCGGCTGGGATTCCGGCCTGCCCAGTACCGGGCGGCCTGGGAGCGGGCCCGCACCATGTCGTGGGTGGGCAGTATCGTCCATATGACCCATTTCTCCGATGCCGACAGCGCGCGCGGCATCGCGCACCAGATCGAGGCGTTCGAGACCGCCACGGCCAACCTGCCGGGCGAGGTCAGCCTGTCGAATTCGGCGGCCGTGCTCTGGCACCCGTCGGCCCATCGCAACTGGGTGCGCCCGGGCGTGATCCTGTACGGCGGCTCGCCCACGGGCCTGTCGGCCGATATCGCCGACACCGGCCTGCAGCCGGCGATGTCGCTGCACAGCGAACTGATCGGCATCCAGGACCTGCAGCCGGGCGACACCGTTGGCTATGGCTCGATGTTTACGGCTGACCGGGCAATGCGCATCGGCGTGGTGGCCTGCGGCTATGCCGACGGCTACCCGCGCCACGCGTCCGGCTGGGGCGACAAGCGCGCCCCGGTACTGGTCGACGGCGTGCGTACCGACCTGGTGGGCCGTGTGTCGATGGACATGATCTGCGTGGACCTGACCCCGTGCCCCAAGGCCAAGGTGGGTTCGCCGGTCACGCTCTGGGGTCACGGGCTGCCGATCGACGACGTTGCCGCCGCCAGTGGCACGGTGGGCTATGAGCTGATGTGCGCGCTGGCGCCGCGCGTACCGACCACGGTGGCGATGCTGACCACGGCCGATTCGGCCGTCTGAAGGCAGCCTGCGCCCCATCCAGCCCTAGTCCGGATTTTTCGATGGCCAAGACCAAGACTGTCTATACCTGTACCGAATGCGGCGGTACCACACCGCGCTGGGCAGGCCAGTGCCCGCAATGCAATGCCTGGAACACGCTCGTGGAGACCGTGGCGGATTCGGGGTCGTCGGCCACGCGCCGCTTCCAGCCGCTGGCGGCGTCGGCCGTGGTCCGCAAGCTCAGCGATATCGAGGCCGCCGATGTGCCGCGCTTTACCACGGGCATCGATGAATTCGACCGGGTGCTTGGTGGCGGGCTGGTGTCGGGCGGGGTGGTGCTGATTGGCGGCGACCCCGGCATCGGCAAGTCGACGCTGCTGTTGCAGACGCTGGCGAACCTGTCGGCCAGCCGGCGGGTGCTTTATGTCAGTGGCGAAGAGTCCGGCGCCCAGATCGCGTTGCGGGCGCAGCGGCTGGGGGTGGAGGCCGCCACGCTGGGGCTGCTGCCCGAGATCCAGCTGGAAAAGATCCAGGCAGCGCTGGAGGCCGACAAGCCCGAAGTGGCAGTGATCGACTCGATCCAGACGCTGTATTCCGAGGCGCTGACCTCGGCGCCGGGGTCGGTGGCCCAGGTGCGCGAATGCGCGGCGCAGCTGACACGCATTGCCAAGAGCAGCGGTATCACGATCATCCTGGTGGGCCACGTCACCAAGGAAGGCAGCCTGGCGGGCCCGCGCGTGCTGGAGCATATCGTCGATACGGTGCTGTATTTCGAGGGGGACACCCATTCGTCGCACCGGCTGATCCGCGCGTTCAAGAACCGCTTTGGTGCGGTCAACGAACTTGGCGTTTTTGCGATGACCGAGCGCGGCCTGCGCGGTATCAGCAACCCGTCGGCGCTGTTCCTGTCGCAGCATGAGGAGCAGGTGGCCGGATCGTGCGTGCTGGTGACGCAGGAGGGCACGCGCCCGCTGCTGGTGGAAGTGCAGGCGCTGGTCGACACCGCCAACGTGCCCAACCCGCGCCGGCTGGCCGTGGGCCTGGAGCAGAACCGGCTGGCGATGCTGCTGGCCGTGCTGCACCGGCACGCCGGCATTGCGTGCTTCGACCAGGACGTGTTCCTGAACGCGGTGGGCGGGGTCAAGATCACCGAGCCGGCCGCGGATCTGGCGGTTTTGCTATCGATTCATTCGTCGATGCGCAACAAGCCGCTGCCACGCGGGCTGGTGGTATTTGGCGAGGTGGGTCTGGCCGGCGAGATTCGCCCCAGCCCGCGCGGGCAGGAGCGGCTCAAGGAAGCCGCCAAGCTTGGCTTCACGATGGCCGTGATTCCCAAGGCCAACGCGCCGAAGCAGTCCATCGACGGGCTGGAAGTGATCGCGGTGGACCGCCTGGAGCAGGCGATCGACCGCGTGCGGCACCTGGACTGACGCCATGACCGGCGCTGCCGTGGATGCCCAAGGCGCAGCGTCGCGATCCGTGGCGCGCGCCAAGCGTTCGCAGGCGGCCTACCAGGCGCTGCGCGACGACATCTTTGCATTCCGGCTGTTGCCGGGCGACCGCTTTACCGAAAACGACGTGGCCGAACGGCTGGGCATCTCGCGCACGCCGGTGCGCGAGGCGCTGCAGCGCCTGCAGGGCGACGGCCTGGTGCGGGGTTACTACCGCAACGGCTGGGAAGTGGTGCCGCTTGACCTGAACCGCTTCGAGGCGCTGTATGAACTGCGCACGCTGCTGGAAACCCACGCGGTGACGCGGCTGTGCCAGCCGTCGCACGCCACACGCCGTGCCGGGCTGATCGCCATGCTCGACACGATCTGGCGCGTGCCCCTTGACCGGCGGCTGGCCGACGGCAACACCGTGGCGCAGCTGGACGAGGCGTTTCACCTGGCCATCGTCGATGCGGCGGGCAATCCTGAAGCGGCCGCCGTGCATCAGCAGGTGACCGACCGCATCCGCATCATCCGCCGGCTCGACTTCGCGTTCGGGGAGCGGATCTCGCTGACTTACGACGAACATGGTGCGATCCTGGCCGCGCTGGCCGAAGCCGACGCCGCGCGCACGGTGGCGCTGCTGTCCACGCACATCGAGGATGGCCGCGCCGAAGTCAGCCGCCTGACAATGGCGCGGCTTGAGGCAGCCCGCACCAGCTTCGTGCCGTCGACCGAATCCGGTGCAGCGGCGCGCCGCCGCCGGTTCGGCTGAGCGCGGCCGTTTCTTCGCCGGTTTCTCCGCTCGCGGCATCCCGTCGCGACGCTTTATCACCCGCTATCCCCCACCCCACGCGGCATAGGCTGCCGTACGCCTCTCTGGCACAGGTACCCCCTCGCCAGTAGGGGTGCTCATGGCATGCCTATTGCGACCGTTTTACGCGGGAAATTTATGTATACATAAATCGCGGAACTGTCCGATTCCCTCGCGCAGCGGCATGGCGGCGAACACCGTGGCTGGCACGGTGTCGGGCTGATAGGCGGCTGCAACCGGATGGCCTGTCCCAGGGCGGCAGCGATCCACGCAGCGATGGCGCGGTGGCTGCGTGGTGATCACGCCGTGAGGCAGGCGCCGCCCGGTACCGAATTCCAACAAGGCGTGGCGCCGCATGGCCACGCGTCTCTCTCGAAGTCTGTCTGAAGGAGTGGTTCGATGCGTACCGTTGCTGATAATGCGGCCCTGGGTGTGCCGCAGGCCATGCCGCTGGCGCGCACGCGCTGGCTGCAGTTGCTGCTGGGGCTCGTGTGCATGATGGCGATTTCCAGTCCGCAGTACGTCTGGACGCTGTTCACCAAGCCGCTGTCCGCCAAGCTGGGCGTGCCGCTGTCGGAGCTGCAGGTCACGTTTTCGTTGCTGATCGTGTTGCAGACGTTCTTCTCGCCGTTCCAGGGCGCGATGATCGAACGGTTCGGCCCGCGCCGGCTGATTGCGCTGGGCACGGTGCTGTCGGGCCTGTCGTGGGTGCTGGCCGCATCGGCGCAAAGCGTGAGCATGCTGTACCTGACCTACGGCGTGGTGGGCGGGCTCGGCACGGGCATCGTCTACGTTGGCGTGGTGGGGCAGATGGTGCGCTGGTTTCCGGATCGGCGCGGTTTTGCCGTGGGCATGGTGGCGGCCGGCTACGGCATGGGTGCCATCCTGACCACGTTCCCGATTGCCGCCGCGCTGGCCGGCAAGGGGCTGGAATCCACACTGTGGCAGTTTGGCCTGATCTTCGCGGTGATCGGCTTCCTGGCATCGCAGGGGCTGCGCGCGCCGGCCGCCGGCGAGCAGCTGGCGGTGCGGCCTGTCTACACGCCGTCGAACGTGGCCGACGTGCCGACCCGCAAGATGCTCAAGACGCCGCTGTTCTGGCTGCTGTTTGCGATGATGACGATGATGTCGACCTCGGGCCTGATGGTCACGTCGCAGATGGCCGCGTTTGCCAAGGATTTCGGAGTGTCCAACGCCGTGGTGTTCGGCATGGCCGCGCTGCCGCTGGCGCTGACCATCGACCGCCTGACCAACGGCCTGACGCGCCCCATGTTCGGCTGGATCTCGGATCGCTGGGGTCGTGAAAATACGATGTGCTTCGCCTTTGCGCTGGAAGCGGTGGCGATGACGCTGTGGCTGCTGACGCGCGAGAACGCGGTGTTGTTCGTGCTCTTGTCCGGCGTGGTGTTCCTGGGCTGGGGCGAGATCTTCTCGCTGTTCCCGTCGACGCTGACCGACACGTTCGGGACGAAATTCGCCACCACCAACTACGGCTGGCTCTATATCTCGCAAGGCATCGGCTCGATCTTCGGCGGCCCGCTGGCGGCGCTGATGCATGAGCGGATGGGCAGCTGGATGCCGGTCTTCGGCGTGGCCATCACGCTGGACATCGTGACGGCGGTGCTGGCCATTGCCGTGCTGAAGCCCTGGCGCAAGCGGTATCTGGGCGCACCCGCGGCGGGCTGACAGGGGGTGTGGGTGCGGAGGCGCGGCGGGGCGATGCGTGGGGCGTAGAGGTGCGTCAATCCGCCACAGCGCCGGTTGTGGCGGATTGCACGAGCGTCCCGGTGCCCGACCGGAAAATGGGTAATAATTCGCGTCGAAGCAATTCTTGCCCTCGACACCCATGCAAGCCAACTCTCGCGCCTATTTCCTGCTGATCGCCATTGTCTCGTTCGCGTTGCTCGGCGCCGCGCTGTACATGCAGTACGTGGAAGGCTATCAGCCGTGCCCGCTCTGCATCATGCAGCGCTTTGCGTTCCTGGGCATCGGCCTGTTCTCGCTGCTGGCGGCCATTGCGCAGAACACGCGCACGCTGTGGCAGGGACTGGGCATGCTGTCCGGCGTGGCCGGTATCGCGGTGGCCGGCTACCACGTGTCGCTGCTGCTGAACCCGAAGGCCTCGTGCGGCATCGATCCGCTGGAAAACTGGGTCAACGCGCTGCCCACGGCCAAGCTGCTGCCGCAGGTGTTCTATTCGGACGGCCTGTGCACGGCACCGCTGCCGCCGCTGTTCGGCCTGTCCATCCCGGCCTGGTCGCTGATCTGGCTCGTGATCCTGACGCTGACGCTGGCGGTGGGTCTGATCCGCCGCGAGAAGAACTATCGGTAATCGCTTTTCCCCTCTACCGCGTGCGGCAGAGGGGAGCAGATCCAGGCGGGTGATTTGCGTCAGGCGATCTGCTCGATCTGCTCCTGCAATTCCAGCCAGCGCTCCTCCAGCTGGTCCAGTTCGCCAGTGACCTCGCCCTGGCGCTTCAGCATTTCCATCAGCCGGGCCTTGTTGGCTTCCTCATAGCTTGAAGATTCGGCCATGAAGGCGTCGATGACGGTCTTGTCGGCCTGCAGCACCGACATGCGCTTTTCCACCTTTTCCAGTTCCTTGGTCAGCGGCTTGCGCAGCACCGACAGCCGCTGGCGTTCGTCGGCCTCGGCGCGGCGCTGGTCCTTGCGATTGACGGCCGGCGTGGCCTCGTCGGCGTGGGCGGCCGTGGCGGCATTGCGCTTGGCGGCCGCCTGTTGCAGCAGCCAGTCGCGATAGTCGTCCAGGTCGCCGTCGAACGGGCGGATCGTGCCGTCGGCCACCAGCATGAACTGGTCGGACGTGGCGCGCAGCAGGTGCCGGTCGTGCGAGACCAGGATCAGCGTGCCTTCGAACTGCGCCAGGGCCATGGTCAGCGCTTCGCGGGTGTCCAGGTCCAGGTGGTTGGTCGGTTCGTCCAGCAACAGCAGGTTGGGCTTCTGCCAGACGATCAGCGACAGGGCCAGCCGCGCTTTCTCGCCGCCCGAGAACGGCTCGATTGGCGAAGTTGCCATGTCGCCGCGGAAATTGAAGCTGCCCAGAAAGTCGCGCAGCTCCTGCTCGCGCACGTCGGGCGCCAGCCGCGCCAGGTGTTGCAGCGGCGAATCGTGGTCGCGCAGCGTTTCCAGCTGGTGCTGCGCGAAGTAGCCGATGACCAGGCCCTTGCCCAGCCGCACCGTGCCGTTGAGCGGGGGCTGCGTGCCGGCCAGCGTCTTGACCAGCGTCGACTTGCCCTGGCCGTTGGCTCCGAGCAGGCCGATGCGCTGGCCGTTCTGGATCGACAGCATGAGCCGGTGCAGGATGGTGATGGGCGGGTCCGCTTCGGCGTAACCGCAGTCGACGTTGTCGAGCACCATCATCGGGTTGGGCGCCGAATCGGGTTCGCGGAATTCGAACGCGAAGCCGGCTGCCACGTGCACGGGCGCCAGCCGCTCCATCTTTTCCAGCGCCTTGACGCGGCTCTGCGCCTGGCGTGCCTTGGTGGCCTTGGCCTTGAAGCGCGTGATGAACGATTCCAGGTGCGCGATTTCCTTCTGCTGGCGCGTGTAGGCGGACTGCTGCTGGGCCATCTGCTGCAGCCGCATCGTTTCGAACAGCGTGTAGTTGCCGCCGTAGCGCTTGAGCTGCTGGTTCTCGATATGCACCGTGACGTTGCAGATCGCGTCCAGGAATTCGCGGTCGTGCGAAATCATGACCAGCGTGCCCGGATAGCGGGCCAGCCAGTCTTCGAGCCAGACGATGGCGTCCAGGTCCAGGTGGTTGGTCGGCTCGTCGAGCAGCAGCAGGTCTGACGGGCACATCAGCGCCTGCGCCAGGTTCAGGCGCATGCGCCAGCCGCCCGAAAACGACGCCACCGGCTGCGACACCTGCGGCAGCGTGAAACCCAGGCCCAGCAGCAACGCCTCGGCGCGGGCCGCGGCCGTATAGCCATCGGCATCGGCATAGGCGGCATGGGCCTCGGCTTCGGCCGAACCATCGCCGCTGGCCTGGGCGGCGGCAATGCGCGATTCGATCTCGCGCAGGCGCGTGTCGCCATCGATCACGTATTCAACGGCCGTGCGCTCGACGGCGGGTGTCTCTTGCGCCACATGTGCGATACGCCACTGCGTGGGCACGGTCACATCGCCGCCATCGGGATGCAGTTCGCCGCGCAGCATCGCGAACAGGGTGGACTTGCCGCTGCCGTTGGCGCCGACAAGGCCCACGCGCTCGCCCGGATTGAGCGTGACGCTGGTGTGGTCGAACAGCACCTTGGTGCCGCGCTGGAGGACAAGCTGGTCGATTCGTATCACGTGGAGGGCTTCAAGGCAGGTAAGGCTCGATCGGCTGGGCGGCCGATGATTCGGCAGGCCGGCATTGTAGCGCGCCGGGGGGCACTGGCCCGCCGCCGGCCCCGCCGGCTTTCAGTCGCCTTGCATGTCCGCTTCCATGTATTGAGGGATTTCCCGTATTCGATCACTTAGGTCATTGCGGGCACGCCATTTGCGTGTAAATTTATTTACATTGAGTGCTGCACTGCGAAAGTGCCTTTTCATCGCCGGACCCGCGCCAACACGCCCGGCGATGCTTCAAGGCGGTGCCAACCCCACACCCGACGTCCTGACATGCCCATCGGCCAGACGATTTCCGAACGCATCGCTCGCGCCTTGCCCACACTGACGCCCGCGCACCAGCGCATGGCGAACTATGTGCTGGACAACCTGTTTCGCGCGGCCACCATGCGGATCGACGAATTCGCCACGGCGGTGGAGGTGTCGGTGGCCACGGCCAACCGCTTTGCCAAGGCGCTGGGCTTCGAAGGCTACCCGCAGTTCCGCGCCGAACTGGTGCGCGGGTTCGAAGCCACGCTGGCGCCGGTGGAGCGCCTGCGCGACGAACTGGCGCGCCCGAGCACGGTGGCCGAGGTCTTTGCCGCGTCGCTGGAAGATGGCGCCCGCAACCTGGAATCCACGCGCCGCAATCTCGATCCCGAATCGATCGAGCGGGCCGTCGACGCCATCCTGCAGGCCGAGCGCGTCTATGTGATGGGCTTCGGCGCCAGCGGCTACCTGGCGGGCCTGATGCAGCACGGGCTGGAAATGCACTGCCGGATGGTGACGTCGGTGTCGACGGTGGGCGGTGCCTCGCACGCGGCGCGGCAGCTGTTCAAGCTGACGCCGAAGGACCTGGTGGTCTGCATCGCGTTTCCGCGCTACGTGACCGATTCGATGAAGCTGGCCGAACGCGTGAAGGCGCACGGCGGCCGGCTGCTGGCGCTGACCGACGGGCCGACCTCGCCGCTGGCGCCGCTGGCCGACATTGCGCTCTATGCGAACGCCGGCAACCGCCTGTCCGCCAACTCCGAAGCCACGGTGCTGGCGCTGATCGAGGCGCTGTGCGGCGCGGTGTCCTACCGCTCGGTGCGCGCGGTGAAGGCGGCGGCCGAGATGACCGAATTCCTGCTGCCGTGGCTGTACGGCGCGCCCGGTGCGCGCGACGACCGCGGCGCGCAGAAATCCTCAGACTGAAGTCAAGAAGGGAAGTAGAAGGACCTATGCCTCAAGCTGTTATCGCCATCCACGGCGGCGCCGGCACGATCACCCGTGCGGCCATGGACGCCAACCGCGAACGCGAATACACCATCGCGCTGGAACAGGTGCTGCTGGCCGGCCAGCGCGTGCTGGCCGAAGGCGGCAGCGCGCTCGACGCCGTGACCGAAGCCGTGCGCCTGCTCGAAGAGTGCCCGCTGTTCAACGCCGGCAAGGGCGCCGTGCTGACGCACGCGGGCACCTACGAGCTCGATGCATCGGTCATGGATGGCGCCACGCTCAATGCTGGCGCCGTGGCCTGCGTCAAGCGCCTGCGCAATCCGGTGCTGGCCGCCCGTGCCGTGCTGGAAAAGAGCGAGCATGTGCTGTTTGCCGGCGAAGGTGCCGAGGCATTTGCCGAAGCGCAAGGACTGGAACTGGTGGCGCCGGAATACTACTTCACGCAGGCCCGCTACGACCAATGGCAGCGCGCCCAGGGCACCACCGGCATGGCGCTGCTGGATCACGATGCCGCCGCGCTGGCGGCCAGGGCGGCGCAGGAAGGCAAGGCCGATCCGCTCGATGCGGACAAGAAGTTCGGCACGGTGGGCGCCGTGGCCTGCGATGCCAATGGCAACCTGGCCGCCGCGACGTCGACCGGAGGCGTCACCAACAAGCAGGTGGGCCGCGTGGGCGATACGCCGGTGCTGGGCGCCGGCTGCTATGCCGATGACGTGGCCGCCGTATCGGCCACGGGCACCGGCGAGATGTTCATCCGTACGGCGGCCGCGTTCGATGTGTCGGCGCAGATGCGCTACGCGGGCTTGTCGCTGGAGGAATCGGCACGTCGCGTGGTGATGGAAAAGCTGCCGGCCATCCACGGCCGGGGCGGCCTGATTGCGGTGGATCGCGCGGGCAACGTGACGTTGCCGTTCAACACCGAAGGCATGTATCGCGGCGTGGCCCGCGTCGGCGAACCGGTCAACGTCTGGATTTACGGCTGATATGCAGAAAACTGTTTCCAAGCATGGCATCGTGCTGCCGCCCGAGCGCGCGGTGGCCGTGGACAACCTGACCGTGCGCTTTTCCACGTCGGAACGTACGGTCGAGGCGGTGCGCAACCTGTCCTTCCACGTGGATCGCGGCGAAACGCTGGCCGTGGTGGGCGAATCGGGCTCGGGCAAGTCGGTCACTTCGCTGGCGCTGATGCGCCTGGTGGAGCACGGCGGCGGCAAGATCGCCAACGGCAACATGCTGCTGCGCCGCCGTTCGGGCGAAGTGCTGGATCTGGTCAACTCGACGGAATCGACGCTGCGCAGCGTGCGCGGTGCCGACGTGGCGATGATCTTCCAGGAGCCGATGACGTCGCTGAACCCGGTGTTCCCGGTGGGCGAGCAGATTGCCGAATCGATCCGCCTGCACCAGGGCAAGGGCAAGGCCGCCGCGCGCGCCGAGGCGCTGCGCATGCTGGAGCTGGTACGCATTCCCGAGGCACGCCGCGTGCTGGACCGCTTCCCGCACCAGCTGTCGGGTGGCATGCGCCAGCGCGTGATGATCGCCATGGCGCTGTCGTGCAAGCCGGCGCTGCTGATTGCCGACGAACCGACCACGGCGCTGGACGTGACGATCCAGGCCGAAATCCTGCAGCTGATCCGCAACCTGCAGGCCGAGATGGACATGGGCGTGGTCTTCATCACCCATGACATGGGCGTGGTGGCCGAGGTGGCCGACCGCGTGCTGGTGATGTACCGCGGCGAAAAGGTGGAAGAGGGCACGTCCGACGACGTGTTCCATGCGCCGGCCCACCCGTACACGCGCGCGCTGCTGTCGGCCGTGCCCAAGCTTGGCGCGATGTCGGGCACGGACCTGCCGGCCCGCTTCCCGCTGGTGCAGATGAGCGACACCGACGCTGCGGTCAGGGAACTGCCGCAGGACACCGTGCCGGCGGGCGCCGAGCCTATCCTGCGCGTGCGCGACCTGGTCACGCGCTTTGACGTGCCGGGCGGCCTGTTCGGCAAGGTCACGCGCCGCGTGCATGCGGTGGAGCAGGTCAGCTTCGACCTCTATCCCGGCGAGACGCTGGCGCTGGTGGGCGAATCCGGCTGCGGCAAGTCCACCACGGGCCGTTCGCTGCTGCGCCTGGTCGATGCCCAGAGCGGCACGATCGAGTTCGCAGGCCAGAACATCAGCAAGATGCAGGGCCCGGCCCTGCAGGCACTGCGCCGCAATATCCAGTTCATCTTCCAGGACCCGTTCGCGTCGCTCGATCCGCGCGTGCCGGTGGGTTACTCGATCATGGAACCGCTGCTGGTGCACAAGGTGGCCAGCGGCAAGGAAGCCGAGGCCCGCGTGGCCTGGCTGCTGGAGAAAGTGGGCCTGACGGCGGCGCACGCGTCGCGCTATCCGCACGAGTTCTCGGGCGGCCAGCGGCAGCGTGTCTGCATCGCCCGGGCGCTGGCGCTGAACCCCAAGGTGGTGGTGGCCGACGAGTCGGTGTCCGCGCTGGACGTGTCGATCCAGGCGCAGATCGTCAACCTGATGCTCGACCTGCAGCGCGAACTGGGCGTGGCCTTCCTGTTCATCTCGCACGACATGGCGGTGGTGGAGCGCGTGAGCCACCGCGTGGCGGTGATGTACCTGGGCCAGATCGTCGAGATCGGCCCGCGCCGCGCCATCTTCGAGAATCCGCAACATCCCTACACGAAGAAGCTGATGTCGGCGGTGCCGATTGCCGACCCCGCGCGCCGGCATCTGAAGCGCGAACCGCTCTCCGACGAGATTCCGAGCCCGATCCGCATGGTCGGCGACGAACCCGTGGTGCAGCCGCTGGTGGCCGTGGCCGGCAGTGGCGCGCATGGGCACTTTGTGGCACGGCACGCCATTGGCGGCGCCTATTGACCGATTCCGTAGTACCGAAGTCGCTGTATCCCCTGTATTCCTGCTTTCCCGATAGAGGAGAAGAGATGTCCAAGGTTTCTTTCCGGCTGATGGCCGGTGCTGCCGCAGTCGGCGCCATGGGTATGCTGGCCGCCGCCCCGGCCTTTGCCGCCAAGGATGCGGTGATGGCCGTGTATTCGACGTTCACCACGCTCGATCCGTACGACGCCAACGACACGCTGTCGCAGGCGGCCACCAAGTCGTTCTACCAGGGCCTGTTCGGCTTCGACAAGGACCTGAAGCTGGTCAACGTGCTGGCCGAAAGCTATGACGTCAGCAAGGACGGCCTGGTCTACACGTTCAAGCTCAAGAAGAACATCAAGTTCCACGACGGCACCACGTTCGACGCCACGGCCGTCAAGGCCAACCTGGACCGCGTGACCGACCCCGCCAACAAGCTCAAGCGCTACACGCTGTTCAACCGCGTGGCCAAGACCGAGGTGGTGGACCCGTACACGGCCCGCGTGACGCTCAAGGAGCCGTTCTCGCCGTTCATCAACGTGCTGGCCCACCCGTCGGCCGTGATGATCAGCCCGACCGCGCTGAAGAAGTACGGCAAGGAAATTGCCTTCCACCCGGTGGGTACCGGCCCGTTCGAATTCGTCGAATGGAAGCAGACCGACTACCTGAAGGGCAAGAAGTTTGCCGGCTACTGGAAGACCGGCTACCCGAAGATCGACACGATCACGTGGAAGCCCGTGGTGGACAACAACACGCGCTCGGCCGTGATGCAGACCGGCGAGGCTGACTTCGCGTTCAGCATTCCGTTCGAGCAGGCTGCCGTGCTCAAGGCCAGCCCGAAGGTGGACCTGATCGATTCGCCGTCGATCATCCAGCGTTACCTGTCGCTGAACACGACGGTGAAGCCGTTCAACGACCCGAAGGTGCGCCAGGCCATCAACTACGCCATCAACAAGGAAGCGCTTGCCAAGGTGGCCTTCGCGGGCCATGCCGTGCCGGCCGACGGCGTGGTGCCGCATGGCGTGGACTACGCCGAGAAGCTGGGCCCGTGGCCGTACAACCCGGCCAAGGCGCGCGAACTGCTGAAGGAAGCCGGCTACCCGAACGGCTTCGAGACCACGCTGTGGTCGGCCTATAACCACACCACCGCGCAGAAGGTGATCCAGTTCGTGCAGCAGCAGCTGCAGCAGGTGGGCATCAAGGCGCAGGTGCTGGCCCTGGAAGCCGGCCAGCGCGTGGAGCGCGTGGAATCGGTACAGAAGCCGGAAGAAGCCGGCGTGCGCATGTACTACGTGGGCTGGTCGTCGTCGACCGGTGAGTCGGACTGGGCACTGCGTCCGCTGCTGGCATCGGAATCGATGCCGCCGAAGCTGCTGAACACGGCGTACTACAAGAACGACCAGGTGGATGCCGATATTGCCGGCGCGCTGCGTACGACTGATCGTGCCGAGAAGGCCAAGCTGTACAAGGATGCCCAGCAACGCATCTGGAACGACGCCCCCTGGGCCTTCCTGGTGACCGAGAAGATTCTGTACGCCCGTGCGAAGCGCCTGACCGGTGCCTACGTGATGCCGGACGGCTCGTTCAATTTCGACGAGATCGATATCAAGCAGTAAGCATGGTGCTGACTGGCAGTTTTTTTCCCTCTCCCGCCTGGCGGGGGAGGGGCCCGGGGAGAGGGCCCAGCGGTTCGGGTTGCATACGTCGCATCCTGGCAGGCCATGCCGTCTCCCCCAACCCTCTCCCACGCGTGGGAGAGGGGAGCAGTGAAGCAGTGAAGCAGTGAAGCTGCAGTAGTAGTAGATATGAAGTGGTAGCAGTCGCGGTAAGCAGTGCATAACAAGCTGTTTATAAATGCGGTAAGCCGAGAGGCCGCCTGCCCGTGTATGCGGGGTGAAAGGGCGGGCGGCCACCGGTCTCAAATTTCTGGTTTTCTGGTGTCAGGATGCTGAATTACTTCCTCAAACGATTTCTGGGCGTAATACCGACGATGCTGCTCGTGGCAGTGTTGGTGTTCCTGTTCGTCCACCTGCTGCCTGGCGATCCGGCGCGGCTGGCCGCGGGCCCGGAAGCCGATCAGGCCACCGTCGAGCTGGTCCGCAAGGATCTTGGGCTCGACCGCCCGATGCACGAGCAGTTCGTGCGCTTCTTCACGAATGCCCTGCAGGGAGAGTTCGGTACGTCGCTGCGTTCCAAGCGCCCGGTTTCGCAGGAAATCGGCGAGCGCTTCCTGCCGACGCTGTACCTGACCCTCACGTCGATGGTCTGGGCGGTGGTCTTCGGCATGGCCATCGGCATCAGCTCGGCGGTATGGCGCAACAAATGGCCCGACCGCCTGGGCATGACGCTGGCCGTCTCGGGCATTTCGTTCCCGGCCTTCGCGCTGGGCATGCTGCTGATGGAGATTTTCTCGGTGCAGCTGGGCTGGCTGCCGTCGATCGGCGCCGATAGCTGGAAGCACTACATCCTGCCGTCGCTGACGCTGGGCGCCGCCGTGGCCGCCGTGATGGCGCGCTTTACGCGGGCGTCGTTCATCGAGGTGCTGCAGGAAGACTTCGTGCGCACCGCGCGCGCCAAGGGCGTGCGCGAGACCGTGGTGGTCATCAAGCACGCGCTGCGCAACGCCATGATTCCGGTGGTGACGATGATGGGCCTGCAGTTCGGCTTCCTGCTGGGCGGCTCGATCCTGGTGGAGATGGTGTTCAACTGGCCGGGCCTTGGCCGCCTGCTGGTGGACGCCGTGGAAATGCGCGACTACCCCGTGATCCAGGCCGAAGTGCTGCTGTTCTCGCTGGAATTCATCCTGATCAATCTGGTGGTGGACCTGCTGTACACCGTGATCAACCCCACCATCCGCTACAAGTAAGGAGGCTGACATGACCGAGCTTTCCACGTCCGCCACCGCCACGCCGGCTTCGGCCCCCGAAGCCGTCCGCACGCCCTGGACCGAGTTCTGGCGCAAGTTCCGCAAGCAGCACCTGGCGCTGGTTGCCGGCGTCTTCGTGCTGCTGCTCGTGGTGATCGCCGTCCTGGCGCCCCATATCGTGCCGTACGACCCGGAGAACTACTTCGACTACGACGCGCTGAACGCCGGCCCGTCGGCCGCCCACTGGATGGGGGTCGACTCGCTGGGCCGCGATATTTTCAGCCGCATCCTGGCCGGCACGCGGATCTCGCTGGCCGCCGGCGTGTTCTCGGTGGTCATCGGCGCCATCATCGGCACGCTGCTGGGGCTGCTGGCGGGCTATTACGAAGGCTGGTGGGACCGCATCGTCACGCGTATCTGCGACGTGCTGTTTGCCTTCCCGGGCATCCTGCTGGCTATTGCCATCGTCGCCATCCTCGGCAACGGCATGGTCAATGTGATCATGGCCGTGGCCGTGTTCAGCGTGCCGGCGTTTGCCCGCCTGGTGCGCGGCAACACGCTGATGCTCAAGCGCCTGACCTATGTGGAAGCGGCGCGCAGCATCGGGGCGTCCGACTGGACCATCCTGATGCGCCACATCCTGCCGGGCACCGTATCGTCGATCGTGGTCTATTTCTCGATGCGGATTGGCACGTCGATCATCACGGCCGCCGGTCTGTCGTTCATCGGCCTTGGCGCGCAGCCGCCCACGCCCGAGTGGGGCGCGATGCTCAGTCAGGCGCGCGCCGACATGGTTACCGCGCCGCACGTGGCTATCTTCCCTAGCCTGGCGATTTTCCTGACCGTGCTGGCGTTCAACCTGCTGGGCGACGGCCTGCGCGACGCGCTGGACCCGAAGATCGATCGCCGCTGATTCCATGGCTAACGCTCCCATCGTCGGCCGCCTGCCCGCCGGCCCGCGTAACGCCATGACCGACGTGGCCGGCGTCACGGTCGGCCACTGCACGCTGGCCGACGGTGCCTGCCAGACCGGCGCGACCGTGATCCGCCCGCACGCAGGCAATGTCTACACCGACAAGGTGCCGGCCGCCGCCACGGTCTTCAATGGCTTCGGCAAGAGCATCGGGCTGGTGCAGGTGGACGAACTCGGCGTGCTGGAAACGCCCATCGCGCTGACCAATACGTTCTCGGTAGGCGCACTCGCGCAGGCGCAGATCCGTCACGCGATTGCGGAGAATCCCGAGATTGGCCGCAAGTGGCCGACCGTCAATCCGCTGGTATTCGAATGCAATGATGGCTATCTGAACGATATCCAGGCGATGGCCGTGCAGGGTCAGCACTACGACGCGGCGCTTGCCGCAGCGGGGCTGGACGTCGCGCAAGGTGCGATCGGCGCCGGGCGTGGCATGTCGTCGTTCGGGGCGAAGGGCGGTATCGGCACGGCGTCGCGCATGGCGGGCGCCTATACGGTCGGGGCCCTGGTGCTGTCGAACTTCGGCACGGCCGAATCGCTGATCCTGGCGGGACGCCCGCTCGGCGCCGCACTCGACGCCCGGCTGAAGCAACTGGCCGAGCCTGAAAAGGGCTCGATCATCATGATCGTGGCGACCGACGCCCCGCTCGATGCGCGCCAGCTGCGCCGCCTGTCGATGCGCGCCGGCACCGGGCTGGCCCGGACCGGTTCCATCTACGGCCATGGCTCGGGCGACATCGCACTGGCCTTTTCGACGGCCTATACCGTGCCCCACCTGGCGGACGCGCCGATGCCGGCCGTGCCCATGGTGCATGAGTCGAAGCTGGACCCGGTGTTCCGCGCGGCCGCCGACTGCGTCGAGCAGGCCATCGTCCATGCGCTCTGGCACGCCGAGACCGTTCAGGGCCGCGACGGCCACACCCGCCGCGCGCTGCGTGAACTGCTGCAAGACCTGCTGTAAAGCCTGAATCCATGAAGATCCTGATTTCCGCTGATATCGAGGGCGTGGCCGGTGTTTTCCACGCCGAGCAGACGCGTGCCGGCAATGGCGAATACGAACGCGCCCGCGCCTGGATGACCGCCGAGGCCAACGCGGCCGTACAAGGTGCGTTCGCCGGCGGCGCCACCGAAGTGCTGGTCAACGATTCGCATGGCGGCTTTCGAAACCTGCTGCCCGACCAGATCGACCCGCGCGCCCAGCTGGTGCTGGGCAAGCCCCGCTACCTGAGCATGATGGCCGGCGTCGAACAGGACTGCGACGGCGTATTCATGATCGGCTACCACGGCCGCGCCCAGAGCCGTGGCGTGCTGGCCCATACCATCAACAGCGGCGCGTTCGCACGGGTCTGGTTCAACGGGCTGGAACTGGGCGAAGCAGGCATCTACGCCGCGCTGGCCGGAGAATTCGACGTCCCCGTGCTGATGGCAAGCGGCGACGACGTCTTTATCGCCGAAACCCAGCCGCTGATGCCGTGGGTGCGCTACGTACAGACCAAAACCGCAGGCGGGCAGGGCAGCGGCACGACCCTGTCACCGGCCGCGGCCCGCGAGGCCATCGCCACGGCTGCGGAAGCCGTCACCCGCCAGGCCATCGCCCATCCCGAAGCCCGCTGCTTCGACCTGTCCGGCCCGGTGACCTGCCGCCTGCAGACCCAAACCACGGCGCACGCCGACCTGTTCTGCCAATGGCCAACCTTCGAGCGTGTGGACGGCGTAACGCTGTCGTTCACGGCCCCAACCGTGCAGGCGGCGGTGCGGATGTTGAATTGCTGTTCGGCGATGGCGTTTATGTTGAAGTAGAAGGCGATGGGCCGAGGTGGCCCGGCAGCTGGCCCGCTTTGACCTTGATCGGTTTTGGTGGAACCCACCATTCTCGGGCCCAAGAAGTACCCGGCCACGAAGTCTCCAATGCGGGCCAAAATCGGCTAGCACGCTGCGTGCGGTCTGGCATTGGGAGATGTAGTCGTAGACACACTCATATTCGAGAGGCCGTTGGCCAGATCAATCCGGGGAGGCTTTTAATAGGGTGAGCCGGGTCTTACCATCAGGCATGAAATGCGTCCCATAGCGCACCAACCCCGTCTTCTGCAGTTGGCACGTCATCACAAAACTCAGCAGCATCCCGGATTCGGGCACTTCGAGAGCAATGTCGATCGACTTCAGCCGTGGCTCATAGCGCAGCAGCGTTGTCTCGATCTCCCGCTTGAGAATGTGTGCCGAGGCGGGCAGATGGCGGTAGATCAGCGATAGATCGCCCAGACCGTAGTCGGGCAGGTGGGCCAGGCAGCCGCGCCGGCTGTTGAGAATGCGCTGGATGTTGTCCTGTACCGACAGAAAAGTCTGGGTGGCGGGATCAAATTCATCAATGGCGACCCCATTCGCGAAGAAGCCGGTGATGGCCTCGAAGAGGCCAGGTCCGCCGTGTGTCATGCGGTGGTGCCAGTCGTGGAAGAAGCGGTTTCCGATGTATCGAAGGCGATGCCAATGCCAGCTTCCTCGGAAAACGACAGTCGAACCGCTCGCACCCGCTTGCACGTATCCGCGTGCAACAACAACTCGCGCGCGAGGACGGGCAAGATCTGCTGATCCAGCAGGCTGTCGATATTGCGCGCCCCCGAATCGGGCAGCAGGCACGCTCGCACCAGTTCCTTTGCCAGTCCTTCGTCGCAGTGCAGTGGCACGCCAAAGCGGCGCTCGACGCGCCGCGCCGCCTTCTCGAGCTTCATTCGTACGATCGATGCCATGGCTTCTGCGGAAAGTGGCCGAAATACGATGGTTTGAAATCGCGCGAGCAATGCGGGCTGGAAATGCCGGACCAGCACTGGGCGTAGACATGCCAACAGCGCGGCGCCGTCGGGCTCGCTGTCCGCTACGCTGCAGGATTGCGTCGCGGCGAGGATGTCTTCGCTGCCTAGGTTCGAGGTCATGATGATGACGGTATTGCGGAAGTCGATCTCCCGGCCCTCGCCGTCACGCATGCATCCGCGGTCAAAGACCTGGTAGAAGAGGGTCAGCACATCTCGGTGGGCTTTTTCGACTTCGTCCAGCAGGATCACGCTATAGGGTCGCTGACGTACGGCCTCCGTCAGTACGCCGCCTTCACCGTAGCCAACATAGCCGGGCGGCGACCCCTTCAATTGCGACACGGTGTGGGCCTCCTGATACTCAGACAGGTTGATGGTGATCAACGATCGCTCACCGGCGAACATCAGATCGGCCAGTGCCCGCGCGGTCTCGGTCTTGCCTACGCCGGAAGGCCCGACCAGCAGGAATACGCCAAGGGGCGACGTTTCCGAGCGCAGGCCCGCCTTGGCCGCTCGCAGGCTCTTGCCCAGCGCGGCGAGCGCCTCGTGCTGGCCGACCACGATGCGGCCCAGGCGGCCTTCGATATCGAGCAAGGTTGCCCCTTCGCCGGATAGCAGGGTATCCATGGGCACTCCAGTCCAGTCGGCGATGACCTGGGCAATGGCGTGTTCGTCGACTTCGGCGCGAATCAAGGGCTTGCTTCGGTCTTGCACGAGCCTGGCGCGCGCTGCCTGCATGGCCGACGTCAGCTGGCTGCGGGCCGACGTCCCCGGGGCTACACGCCACTGTTCGCGGAGGGTGGCCAGGGCATCCGCCGCAAGCCGTTGCCCGGTGTAGGTGTCGCCGAGCAGCGCCTTCAGGCTGTCCAGTTCTACGAGACGCGCGTCGATCGACGCCAGCCGCGCCACGTCCTGGCTGCCGGTCATG
Source organism: Cupriavidus sp. D384 (assembly GCF_001652915.1). Lineage (GTDB taxonomy): Bacteria > Pseudomonadota > Gammaproteobacteria > Burkholderiales > Burkholderiaceae > Cupriavidus. The sequence goes on along the minus strand of NZ_BBQI01000016.1, from coordinate 11,184 downwards.
GCGTGGTCGTCGTGCAGGGCGGCACGTTCGAGTTCGAGAGACGACCGTTCGGCGTCACACGCCAGAAGTGCGGCTGGCGTGGATTGCTGACTCATGCGTACCCGGGCGGCGGCCGTATCGATCAGGTCGACAGCCTTGTCCGGCAGTTGCCGCCCGCTTAGATAACGGCGCGACAGCCGCACCGCCGCGCCCACGGCGGCGTCGGTGATATGTACGCCGTGGTGGCGCGCATAGCGATCCTTGAGCCCGCGCAGCATCACGCAGGCATTGTGGTCATCGGGCTCGTCGACCTTGACCATCTGGAAGCGTCGCTCCAGTGCCGCATCGCGTTCAAAGTACTGCTTGTACTCGGACCACGTGGTGGCGGCGATGGTCCGGAGTTCGCCGCGCGCCAGGGCGGGCTTGAGAAGGTTGGCCGCATCGGCAGCACCGGCGTTGTTACCGGCTCCGATCAACGTGTGCGCCTCATCGATAAATAGCAGGATCGGTGTGGCGGACTGCTGCACGGCGTCGATGACGCTCCTGAGCCGGTGCTCGAACTCGCCCTTGACACCTGCGCCAGCCTGCAACAGGCCCAGATCCAGGGCGAGCACGGAGACATCGCGGATCGCGGTGGGCACATCGCCGTTGGCGATTCTGAGTGCCAGACCTTCGACCAGGGCCGTCTTGCCAACACCCGGTTCACCGACCAGAATCGGATTGTTCTTGCGGCGGCGCGCCAGGATTTCAATCATCAGGCGGATCTCCACCTCGCGGCCGAACACAGGGTCGACCTGCCCGTCGCGTGCCTTGCGGGTCAGGTCCATGGTGAAGCGGGCCAGAGCTTCTTGCTGCCCCGGATGGTGCACGGACGGGCCGGGCGCGGCATCTTCGGTGCTGGCGGGGGACGCGGCCAGGTCGGGCAGGCTATTGTCGAGCTCCGCGATCGGGGCGGTCAGCAAGGGCCACGCGTCGGGAGCGCGCAATAAGCTGGGATGCTCCGAAAGGGCGGACAGCAGATGGATAGTGCCGAGCGATGACGACCCATCCAGCGATGCCCGCAGCCAGGCTGCCTCCATCCATCGACCAAGACGCGCTGACACGCCGGGCTTCCCGCGCAGGTCGCACCGCAGGCGTTCTATATAGTCCAGCAAACCGTTTCGGATGGCGTCGACATTGACACCCTGGCGACGCAGCACTCTCGGCAAGTCGTTGTCGCCGGGTTCGAGCAGTGCGATCAGCCAGTGTTCGACTTCGATATTGCGATGTGCGCGTGTTTCGCACAGGCAGGCTGCTTCTGTCAGTGCCTGGGCACTAGGTTCATCAAGGCGGCGCAAGAACGGTGTGTAGTCGCGGGAGGTCATGTCGCGGATGGTGGTGTGTCAGGTCGAGGCGGAAAATGGCCGGTGCCTGGCACCGGCCAACGGTCACGCGCCGGCGTCAGGCACGTTCATTCCAGCTGTCGGCATGGATGATGTTGCCGTCCTTGTACGACCAGGTGATCTTCTCGTAGCGCAGTTCGATTTCCTCGAGGTGGTTGTGCTTTTCGAATGCAGCGTTTTTGATGTCGAGCATCTTCGGCGTGACGCCGACCACCTTGACGCTTTCGAGCGTCGTGTTGAAGTACTCTTTCTCCTTGCCGGCGTCGTCGATCCGGTACCACTTGATTTCGACCGATTTCAGCGTCTGCCCGCTCGTGACGGCCTTGTACAGATAGGGCGTTGCCGCGTCGGTCTCCTTGGTGAATTGAATGGGGCGGTGGACGCGCGTGCCGGTCAGCTTTCCCGTGTTCGAGTCGGTCGGGATATGGACGCCATGCTCGAAGGCCACGATCTCGACGCTGCCTTCCCGGCCAGATACCGTCACAGAGCCTTTGATGTCGGCGCCGCCGTCGTCCTTGATCCACATGTATGCGGGAATTGCCATTGCTACTCCTTTTGCTGGAATGAACAGGCCGGAAGGCCAGGGATTGCAGAACTGCCGCGCGCTATTTCTCGACAGTCCGTGACAAGCGTGATTTCAACTCGACGATTCGCTGCCCGTCCGGCGGCGGTGTCGTTGGAAGCCTTTGGCCGACTATCGCCATAACCCTGGATGGCAAAGTGGGTCACGGGCATTCCCGCCGCATCGGAAAGCCAGTCGCGGACCGATGCCGCCCGGGCTTCCGATAGCCGCAGGTTCAAGCCGGCGTTGCCGATGGAGTCCGTGTGGCCCGCGACGAGCACGCGTTTGTCGGGATGGGCCTGGATCATTGTGACTGCCGCCACGAGCGCGCGATTGGCGCCGGGATTCAATTTGGCGGAGCCGCTTTGGAACAGTGACAGGCTGTCGAGTTCGATCGTTGACGGCGGCGCCGCCGGCGGGCTGTAGGCGGCAATCAGCGCGTGGATCGGCGGCAGCAACGGCGTGCCACGGTAGAAGCCGAACCCGAGCCGGGGCGGTACGCCATGGGCCTGGTAGCCCTCGAGTACGTCGCGATGGCGCTTGAGCGTCAGCAAGGCGTCGACACGGGCGGCATCATGTTCGGGGTCCAACGCGCGATAACGGGACATGTCCTCTGTCACGCGCGCCACCAGCGCCCGGTTTTGCCAGGCGGAAGCGGCTGCGGCTGCGCAGAAGGCAAGCATCAGCCAGACAAAGGCGTGCGCCAAGGCACGGGGCAGGACAGGCTGCGGCGGCTGGATCGCGATGCCGGCCAGCATCGGCGCCGGCAGAGGGTACGGTGCCTGTGGCGCAGAGCGGGCGGTGGTAACCAATCCGGTTCTTTCTGAAACGAACCTGCCGAAATGCGAGTCCACTCCCTGGGATCCGGATACCGCTGTAACGCCAAAGCCAGTCAGCTTCAATGGACTGACTTGCGAGCCTCGATCGGCGCCTTCGCGCACGACTGGCAACAGCACGCCAGCGGCCCACTGGGCGGCGACGCCGAGGCGCGCGGCACGATGCATGCGCTTTTCGCGGTCCAACGGCGTTGCGACCTGCGGGTATGCCGTCAGCCCCGTGGCCAGGGGTTCGTACAGCGTGTCGCCGTTCTCGATCTCACGCCCCGATACCCCGAACCATGGAGACGCGTCGGGTGGCCCGCCGGCTTCCGCCGCATAGACGGCAAGGCAGACCGGCAACGGGTAGCCGAGCGCGCGTCCCGCCTCGGCTATGGCGGCGTGCCAGCGCCGCAGATAACCGGACAATTCCGGGACGTCGGGATGATGGTCGGCAGCCACCAGCCATGCGACGGCGTCCGGCCCTTGGCCTTCGCGCCAATGCCGGAGTGCGACCGCCAGCGCGGCCAGGTCGGTGGCATGTTCGACGCGCACCCAGACGGCATTGCCGGTGATCCTGACCGGATCGTCTCCGAAAGCCGAAGCCACTGCAGAGTCGCCAAGCGTCAGAACCAGCGGAACCGTGCGACGGACGTGGCGGGACAAGCCATCCAGGGATGTTGCGATGGATCGCAACGCGGCCCGTGATGATGGCGCCCGGGTGCTCAGATGGCGGGATACCCAGCACATGGCCACGGCGGCCAGAACAGCGGCGAGACCGAGAAATGCGTTCCAGGTAGCGGACCACGGAGACCAGAACGCCAGCCAGGCCAGCGCAAGCAGCATCACCCAACTGGCGACAGCGCGATAGGGGTAGCCTTTCACAATCGGCATCTCAAGCAGACAGCCGGGCGATGGATGAATCCAGCCAGCGATCCAGCGCGATGTAGATCAGGCCTGCCGCTGCCAAGGCGACCGCCACCCAGGCGAGGGGCGGCATGTTCCATCGGCGGTGTTCCTTGCCCGCGGTGATGACCATGGGGCCGACGTGCTTTCGCAAGCCCGCCCGCTCCAACTGCGCATCGATCGCGCCTATCAGCTGCTCACGGGATGGGCTGTCATCCAGGGCAAATCGCCCGCGGAAGCCGAGTCCCATGACCGTATAGAAAACCAGTAGCAACGGTACGACCGGTTGCGGCTCTGCGAGTCTCTGTTCGATGCGCGCAATCAGGGCGTCGCCTGCGTCGTAGCTCTGAAACTCACGAACCTGAAGCGGTTCCCGCTCCCAGGCCTCACGCGCCGCTTCGGAGAGATGACGCAGGGCGATCTCGTCGAACAGGGCGCACAGCGCGTAGGCGGCATCCGCAATGACTGGCGATGGCTGCCCCGCTGCCTCGAACTCTGCCTTCAGGTCGGCAATGTGTCCCAGGCAGGTGGCGCGAAACGATTCGAAAGTACCGGCTGGCCTTGCGCCCTGGGCAAGCTCGGTCACCGTCAGCGCGGTATCGCGCAGGGCCAATGGAAGAACAGTGGGCAATGTTGTCATGCCGGCAGCACCGCAAAAAGCTCAAGGGAGACATCCGGCAACGAGGCCGGGACGTAGAACTGGCATGCCCGGGCGTCGAGCATCCGTGAGAACGCGGGGTGCGAGCTGTCCAGCGCAAAGTACTGGTTCTCGATTCGCACGGGGATGGCAGGCGGCAGCCTTGCCGACGGCTGCAACGGGATGCCATGGAGGGCGGAATTGATGATTTGTTCGACTTCGTCGGGCGCGCCGGCCTTGCAAAGGCGGGGCATCTGCTCAAGCAGCGTGTGGGCCGGGACGGTTGCTTGTACGGAAAGGTAGTAGTCGGCACCCTCGACAAGCCGCTGGTCGTGGAGCTGACCGAGCCAGATCGTGGGGCGCGTGCGTTCCAGTGCAATCGGCACTACACGCGTCGGAATGACCGAATCGAGCAGCCGTCGGATCAACGCTTCCAGCATAGCAAACGCCGCTTCAGGCGCGCGATGATGGTAGGCGGGTATGGCGGCAAGCGTTTCCGTCGTGGAGAAGGTCAACAGCGAGCCGGCCAGCCTGGCGAGCACACGATAGAGGTGCTCCGGGTGCTGCTGTGGGGCGGCGGAAAGGCGCGCCAACTCCGGCCACGTGCCATTGACGCTGTGCAAAAGCCAGAACAACGCCACGTCCGCCACGGCGAAGTCGGCTATCTGGTCTGAGCGTTCCCGTCGACGTACCGCGAGGCTCGCGCTCTTTGCCGCGAGAATTTCCGATAGCCGGTGAGTACGTTCCGTCAGTCGTTTGCTGGCGGACAGGAACAGACACGGCGGCACAAAGGTGTGATCGACTTCGAAATGCCCTCGCGTCGTACGGACCAGACGCGCGATCGGGCAGGTAACGAAATCGGTGGCCTCCTCGAAATCAAAGAGCAGGGAAAGCGCATGCCGTTCAACGCTGACTTCCTCCTGGCCATCGCCGAGCAGATCTGCAAGGGCTCGATACTCTCGCAGAAAACGACGCGGCCGCGTGGAGGCAGCGCCTTCCTCGACGCAGTTGCCGCCTTGCGCGTCGAACAATGGCAGGCCGATTGTGACGACCACGCTAGCGGTTCCGTCAGGTACCACACCAAGGTCGCGCGGCGAAGGAAGAAGGTCTGCCGTGTCGGTATCCACAAGCGTGCCATCGGGCATCCGCACAGTCAGGGTGTCGAGACTCAGCCGGTCAACGCTTAATGCGTGGTCGTCGAGCTCGACACGGATCACACCCCAGGGTTCAGGACTGGAAATCCGTGCAACCTGCTCGTCAACATGACGTTCCCACAATGCCTGTTGTTGAAAATGCTGGGGAGTCATGAAAATCCCCTGCGTCCACAATGGTCTGCAAATCTTCATGTTGATCGGTAATTGCCGTGGGCCCGCCTGGCCGGCCGCCGGCCAGCAGGAAACTCTGTCGTGCAAGGAAACAAGAGTTCCGGCACGACAGCCTTCGATGCATGCGGGGCGTGATGCCCCGGCTTCAATGGATCAATTCTTCGCCTTCGGCATTTGCGAGACCAATGACAGATTGATGTCCATCCCTTCAATCTGGAAATGCGGCACGATGAAGAGCTTGACGCGGAAGAATCCCGGGTTGTCCTCGATATCCTCGACGACAACCTTGGCCTCGCGCAGCGGATGCGAAGCCTGAAGCTCGTCGCCCGGATCGGTCATTTCCGTCACGAGGGTCTTGATCCAGGTATTGAGTTCAAGCTCCAGAACGCGGCGGTCCTTTGTCGTGCCGATGTTCTCGCGCTGGATCAGCTTCAAATAATGAGCGATGCGCGACAGCAGGAAGATGTACGGCAAACGCGCGTTGACCCGGCTGTTTGCCGTCGCTTCACGGGTCTCGTAAAGCGCCGGCTTTTGCGCGGAGTGCGCGGAGAAAAAGCACGCGAAATCATGATTCTTGTAGTAGGAAAGCGGGATAAAGCCGAGATTGGCGAACTCGAACTCGCGTGTTTCCGGAATCAGCACCTCGGTTGGAATCTTGGCCTGGTTGCCAGTACCCAGGTCGTAGAGATGGATTGGCAGGTTTTCGACGAGACCACCGGCCTGCGGTCCGCGGATTTGCACACACCAGCCATTTCGGACGAAGCTGCGCACCATGTTGGCCGCAAAGGCGAACGACGCGCTGGCCCACAGGTAGCGGCGATGGTCTGGGCCTTTGACGGCTTCGGTATAGTTGAACGCGCGCACTGGCACGGTTTCCGGCCCGTACGGCAGGCGTGCCAGAAATCGCGGCAATGTCAGGCCGATATAGCGCGCGTCGTCCGAGTCGCGAAAGCTCTTCCATTTCAGGTACTCGGCGCGATCGAAGTAATTGCCGATGTCGCGGATGCTGGCAACTTCCTCCATCGATTCCTTACCGAAGAACTGCGGAGACACCGTGCCGATGAATGGCATGTGCGCGGCCGCGGAAACCTTCGCAATATTGCGAAGCAGTGCGATATCCTGCGCGCCGCGATCAAACGCATAGTTCGAGATGATCGAGCCGATCGGCTCGCCGCCGGGGGTGTCGTACTCGCGAATATACGTATGCAGGTATAGGCCGCTCTGGATAACTTCTGGCGTATCTTCGAAGTCCTGCCGTAGCGCATCCTTCGAAACATCAAGTACCTCGATCTTGACGTTCTTGCGGAAATCGGTGCGATCCACCAGAAACTTCAGGCCGCGCCACGCTGACTCAATTTCCTGGAACGCCGCGTGATGCATGATCGCATCAAGCTGGCGGCTGATCTGGGCGTCAAGCTTGGCAATATGGAAGTCGAGCAGGCTCTTGTCGAGTCGATCCACTTGCTGGGCCGATTCCTGAATCATTTTCAGGAAAACGCTCATGGCTTGCGTGACGCGTTCGTCAAGCGAGGAGTCGGAAAGGGCGTCGGCGCATTCGAAGGATTCGACCGGACGCGTACTGGTGACTGGTGTCAGATTGAGCTTTTCGCACAGGGATTCGTAGACGCTCCTGGCCGCGCCATCCACCACGGCTTGCGCTTGGGGCTGGCCTTGCGCGGCCGCGATTTCTTGTTTCGACATGAAATATCTCCTCGAGGGCCGTTCAGTGGGTGGCGGATCTGTCCTGCGTAATTCCCTGGAGGTCGGCTCTTAGGCGTTCGGAACGGGCAGGGTCCTTGAGTATCTTCTCCAGTTCCCGGCGGAACGTGGCGTTGTCGAGCAAATTGGATTTGAGGTCGCGCAGCAGGTTGCGCGCCGCCATCAGCGCGCGCAGTTCAGGCACGCGGCTGGCGACGGCTTCGGGCTTGAAATCGTCGATCGAGCGGAAATCGAGATCGACGGGCAGTTCCGACCCGTCGTCGGACAGGGTGTTTTCCACTGCGATGCGCGCCCTTGGATTGAAATCGGCAAGCACCGCGTCGAAGTTGTTCTTGTTGATGGATACCTTTTCGCGTTCGGCCAGCGAGCGGGTGTCTCGCCCGTTTCCGTAGTCGCCCAGGACCAACAGTTTTAGCGGCAACTCGACCTTCGTCTGCGCCCCGCCGGTGTGCAGGTCGAGCTTGATGTTTACCCGCGCCTTCGGCACTTCGTTCTGGAAGCTTTCAGCCATTGTCTGATTTCCTGTTGCACTGCAATCGATTGGTGTTCGCCCGGCCGGTATGCAGCGTCATCCGGTGCGCGAACCCGTGGCGTTTTAGCACTGCACAATCCGTGTCGTACATCACAGAGTTGCGAAAATTGAGCGGTAGCGGAAGGCGGTTTGCAGTGGGTCAGAAAAGACGATCTCAACGGTTTCTCCAATCATGAATTCCCGGTAGCGTGCGGCATCTTGCGTGCGGCACTGCGGCGCGAAGCGACGGGAGTGGAGAACCATGGCGGACGAATGGATGCAGGTGGGGCAAGCAGCGGTGGGGTTCGTCGGAGGGCGGATCCGAAATCAGTCCTACCGCCTCGAAGTCCCCGCCGCGCCCACCGCCATCGCCCTGTCGGTGGTCTCGTTCAAGGCCGTCGAGTCACTCGGCAAGCCTTACCAGGTCACCGTCCAGTTGACCCATCCGCTGGAACTGGACCGTGCCGACTACCTGAATCGTCCGGCCACCTTCGTCATCGACCCGGGCGATGGCAGCGAGCCACGCCGTTTTGCGGGATGGATTCCGGCGTTCTCGAAGACCCGTCAGACGCGCGACTTCCACGGCTACGAGATGGTGGTGGAGCCGCCGGTGACGCGCCTGCGGCTGACGCCGCGCAGCCGTGTCTATCAGCACAAGACCGCACCGCAGATCATCGAGGCGATCCTGCGCAGCCACGACCTCGAGGGCCATCAATTCGCTTTCCGGCTACGGCGCGACTATCCCGAGCACAAGTTCCGCCTGCAGTACCAGATGTCCGATTGGGACTACGTGCGCCTGCTGATGGAGCAGGAAGGCATGTACTGCTACTTCGCGCCGGGGAAATTTGGCGAAATTGCGGTGTTCGGGGACGACATCGACCACTACATCTATCAGCCGGAACTGCGCGTGCCCTATCGGGAGACAGCCGGGCTGGAGTCAGGCACCGAAGCGGTCTTTGCGATTCGTACCGATACGAGAACCGTCGCCAGATCGATCCTGGCATCGGACTACAACCCCGCGCACGCCTACGAGCGGCTCAAGGCCGACGCCAACATTGCATACAAGGATCGGACGACTTATGGCGAGCCATACGTCCACGGCACCCATCATCTGGATATGGCTGGCGCGAAGTGGGAGGCGCTGCTACGCCACGAGGCGGCCATCGCCGGCCAGGTCGTCTATCAGGGTGACAGCAACGTGCTGGCGTTGCGCCCGGCGCGCATCCTGCGCATGGATACGACGCTGCCGGATGCGCCAAACGGCCAGGTCATTACCGAAGTCATCCACACGGGCGCCCGCGATCAGGCTTATCGGAATACCTATCAGGCGATTCCGTCGGACCGGCGCTTCCGTCTGCCAGTCGACGAAGCCAAATGGCCGCGCATCGCCGGCACGCTGAGCGGTCGCGTCACGTCGCCGGGTCAATACAAATACGCCTACCTGACGCAGGACGGCCATTACACCGTCCGCTTCGACCTCGACTTCGATGCATGGCCAAATGGCCAGGAAAGCGTACCGCTGCGGCTGGCCAAGCCGTTCGCCGGTGCCGTGCAGACCGGCTTCCACTTCCCGCTGCTGGAAGGCACCGAGGTCGCCATCGCGTTTCACGACGGCAACCCGAACCGCCCCTATATCGCCCACGCGCTGCACAACAGCCACAAGCCCGACCTGATCATCGGCCGCGACGGCTGGCAATCGCGCAACGTGATCCGCACGCAGCGCAATAACAAGCTGCGCTTCGAGGACTGGGAGGGGCATGAGGGGATCAAGCTGTCGACCGAGTACGGCGGCAAGTCGCAACTGAACCTCGGGTATCTGGTGGACCGCCAGATGAAGGAGCGGGGGCAGGGGTTTGAGTTGCGGACATCGCATTGGGGCGCGGTGCGGGCGGGCAAGGGGTTGTTTTTGTCGGCGGATGATCAGCCTGGGGCCGGTGGGGCGCAACTGGACATGCAGTCCGCCACTTCACGTCTGGATGCTGCGCTGTCGGAGATGCAGGCGCTCGCACGTAGTGCTCGAGAGGCACAAGCTGTCGTGGCGCAGGTTGAAGAACAACGCCAGTTTCTGGAGCAGCGCCTGAGACAGTTACAGCAAGCGGTTCTTCTTGCCAGTGCTCCTGCAGGCGTGGCGATCACGAGCGGTGAAGAACTTCATTTGGCTGCGCAAGGCCATGTCGCTGTCAATAGTCAAGGAAGCACCGATTTCGGTGTCCTTCGACGCTTTACCGTCGCAGCCGGCGAAGCGATTTCCCTATTTTCCAGAAAGATCGGAATAAAGATACTCTCCGGGTCCGGAAAGGTAGAGATTCAATCGCAAAACGACGAAATGGCGGTGGCAGCAGATAAAGATATGACCATATCGAGTGCGAATGGAAAGGTAGTTATTGCTGCAAAGAAAGAGCTCTTGTTGATGTGCGGTGGCTCCTATCTTCGATTAACGGGTTCCGGCATCGAAGATGGTACGGTAGGGGAACGCTGCATTCGGTCCGCATCACTCTCCAGAAAGGGGCCTGCTTCGAGAATGACTGAGCTCCCAGATTTACCTGGCCCAGAAAATGGACTCTATAGTCAAAAGCTGCTGTTTCGATCCATGGAAGATGGCGCAGCGTTGAACGGCGTCCGATACCAGGTGTTTGAGTCGTCGAGCGAAGGCATGACGCTATTGGAACAATCTAATAGCGAAACCTCAGGGGCCTCAAGACTGGAGGCAAGCGAAGCGAGTCACCGAACCATTCTATTCGGGAATGGGGAGTGGGCCGTATTTTCTGATATGGACTTCGATCGTGATTGCGATAGTTTTCTCGACAGCGATGGCGCTGATTCGACGGGGAAGTGATGAAACAAACCGTATATATCGTCAAGGCCGGAGACACGATCGAGGAGATTTCAAATCGTCATGGTGTCGATCGAGATGTTCTGATGGATAAAAACAATATAAAGGAGCCAAACTATATACACGTCGGCCAGCAATTAATTATTCCCATTCCGGCTGGTGATGCTACCTCTGAAGAAAACGGATTCAGTGAATTTTGGCTCTATTTCGTGGATGCCGTTGGCATGCCAATTGCCGGTCTTAACGCTCATATCTATGCCGGACCGTATGATTACAGGCTATCCACCGATAGTTTCGGGGTGCTTCCGCCGATTCGTATATATGGGACGAATGTGCGGCCACGCGTGTTTGTCGAGAAAATAGGCGGTGGAGAAAAATTTTTGTCGGAGTTAAAGATGTTTCCCGGTTCCCATCAATTCACTTTCCATAGCCCTAGCAGGCTGCTGAAGTACTGACCGCGCAAGCGGTGAGGCTTTCCCCCGCAAGCCCCGAGGTTCGCCGTTTTGCACAATCTG
>NZ_BBQI01000015.1 GCF_001652915.1 Cupriavidus sp. D384 | reverse complement strand
GCCAGCGGCAGGCGCCGCGGCGACTGGGGCCGGAGCAGGTGCCGCAGCCGGCGACGCGTCAGGCGTGGCGGCCTGCACCACGGTGGTGGGCGAGAACGCCTGGTTCGACGGCTTGGCGCCAGCCGGATCCAGCAGGAAGGTATAGGCGCGCGTGATCTTGCCGCTGGACCAGCTCATGTCGACCAGGATGTCGACGAACGGTTCGCTAAGCGGCTGGTTGGACCGCACGGTAGCCACATAGGTACCGTTCGGGCGCTTCTGCACGTCGAGCCTCACGCTCGAAATGGCCGACAGATAGGTCAGCCCGGCACGCGAATAGGCGGACGGCGCGGCCAGCTTGACGGCCAGGCTGTCAGCTTCCTCGGGCGTCACGCCGGTGATATCGATTTCAGCCTGGAGCGGCTGCCCCAGATTGGATTGAACCCTTAATTGTCCAAACCCCGCGGCATACGCGGCAGGCTGCGCAAGCAGCAGGCCAGCAGCCGTGATGGCCAGCGTTGACCAGCGCTGACGGACAGTAGGCGCATCTTTCCGGCGATGTAGGCTCACACTCACCTCGTGCTCCATTTATGGTTTTTAGTAGCAGAAATTAACCCGATCCCAACAAATGGCTGGCTGGCGGGCGACGAAACGGACAGGCTTTGTGCCTGCCCTGCTGCGCGCCCAATGTCGCTGCCATGCATTCCAGACGCATGGCGGCGATGACCCCGTGGCCAAGCGCATGCCGGCTGTATTGTGACGCAAGCCCGCGAAAAAAAGCGCTCCGGATGCGACAACGCCGCGCTGAGGCGCGGCGTTGCTCGGAAAGCGGTAGATTCTGTTGCCTCCCTGCAACGAAAGCAGCGAGGCTATCTGGGGGTCAACCCTCGATCAGAATGCGCAGCATACGCCGCAGGGGCTCGGCGGCGCCCCACAGCAGCTGGTCGCCCACAGTGAAGGCGGACAGGTACTCGCCGCCCATCTGCATCTTGCGCAGACGGCCGACCGGAATCGTCAGTGTGCCCGTCACGGCGGCCGGCGTCAGGTCCTTCATGCTGGCTTCGCGCGTGTTCGGCACGACCTTGGCCCACTGGTTGTTGGCGGCCAGCATGCCTTCGATCTCGTCCAGCGGCACGTCCTTGCGCAGCTTGATGGTCAGCGCCTGCGAATGGCAGCGCATGGCGCCAATCCGCACGCACAGGCCGTCCACGGCGATCGGGCTGGCGCCGGTGGCACCGACGAAGCCTTCGCCCCGGCCCAGGATCTTGTTGGTCTCGGCGCCGCCCTTCCATTCTTCCTTGGAAACGCCGTTGCCCAGGTCCTTGTCGATCCAGGGAATCAGGTTGCCGGCCAGCGGCACGCCAAACTGCCTGGTTTCGTCAGCCGACAGGCCGTGCTGGGTCGACAGGATCTGGCGGTCGATTTCCAGGATGGCCGAGGCCGGATTGTCCAGCAGCGGCTTGACTGCGGCGTTCAGCGTACCGAACTGCGTCAGCAGCTCGCGCATGTGCTGGGCACCGCCGCCCGACGCGGCCTGGTAAGTCATCGAGGTCATCCACTCGATCAGGTCGTGCTGGAACAGGCCACCCAGGCCCATCATCATGCAGCTGACCGTGCAGTTGCCGCCGATGAAGTTCTTCACGCCCTTCGAGAGCGCATCCTTGATCACACCGAGATTGACCGGATCCAGGACGATGATGGCGTCGTCCTTCATGCGCAGCGAGGACGCGGCGTCGATCCAGTAGCCGTTCCAGCCGGCCGCACGCAGGCGCGGAAACACATCGTTCGTGTAGTCACCGCCCTGGGCGGTGAGCACCACGTCGCACTTCTTCAGTGCTTCGATATCGTTCGCGTCTTTCAGCGTGGTTTCGTTCCTGGCCATGGCCGGGGCCTTGCCGCCAGCGTTGGACGTGCTGAAGAAAACGGGCTCGATATGGTCGAAATCGCCCTCTTCCTGCATGCGCTGCATCAGGACGCTGCCGACCATTCCTCGCCAACCGACGAGACCTACAATCATGACTTACCTCGGATGTGATGTGAACTTCCCCGCCATTTTCCTCGCCCGGCGTGGCTGCGCGGGGAAGACGGGCAGGCACGACGAACGATCTAGGGGATCGTTTTGGTAATGGTTTTAATCGTCGTTGCGGTCAGGCCGAGCGAATCCACGCCGATCGTGCCGCGGATAGCGGTGCGAGCAGCAAAAGCAGTCAGGAGGGACTGGTGGAATCGGGCCATGACGGGAGAGTCTACACGAATTTGCGGCGGTGCCGCAGGGGAAATTCGGGTGATTTAGTGCTCGGAGCAAGGCTTCTCGCCCCTCCCGCACGCGGGAGCGGGGTTGAGGGAGAGGGAATTGAGCATCAAATTGCGCATGTCACGCTTTCCGGTGCCGCGCCCTCTCCCCCGCCCCCTCCCCCGCAAGACGGGAGAGGGAGCAAACCAGCAGGTATGGAATGACTTACAGCGCCGCCAGCACGGCGTCGCCCATTTCCTTCGTACCCACCTGCTTGCAGCCCGGCGTCAGGATGTCGCCAGTGCGGAAGCCCTGGGCCAGCACCTTCTTGACGGCGTTCTCGATGCGGTCGGCCTGCTCGGCACGGTTCAGCGAATAGCGCAGCATCATCGCGGCGGACAGGATCGTAGCCAGCGGATTGGCCACGCCCTTGCCGGCGATATCGGGTGCCGAGCCGTGCGACGGCTCGTACAGGCCCTTGTTGTTGGCATCGAGCGAAGCCGACGGCAGCATGCCGATCGAGCCCGTCAGCATGGCGGCCTCGTCCGACAGGATGTCGCCGAACATGTTGCCGGTGACGATCACGTCGAAGCTCTTCGGCGCCTTCACCAGTTGCATCGCGGCGTTGTCCACGTACATGTGCGACAGCTCCACGTCCGGATATTCCTTGCTGACATCGATCACGATGTCCTTCCAGAACTGGAACGTCTCCAGCACGTTGGCCTTGTCCACGCTGCACAGCTTCTTGCCGCGCTTGGCGGCGGCCTGGAAGGCCACATGGGCGATGCGACGGATTTCCGGCTCGCTGTAGCGCATCGTGTCGAAGCCTTCGCGGGCGCCCTTGAACAGGCCGTCCGGCGCCTCGCGCACGCCGCGCGGCTGGCCGAAGTAGATGTCGCCATTCAGTTCGCGCACGATCAGGATATCCAGGCCAGCCACCAGCTCGGGCTTCAGGCTCGACGCGCCGGTCAGTTCCGGATAGCAGATTGCCGGGCGGAAGTTGGCAAACAGCTGCAGGTGCTTGCGCAGGCCCAGGATGGCCTGCTCGGGACGCAGCGGGCGCTCCAGGCTGTCGTACTTCCAGTCGCCCACGGCGCCGAACAGGATGGCGTCGGCCGCCTGTGCCAGCTTCAGCGTGTTTTCCGGCAGCGGGTGGCCTTCGGCCTCGTAGCCGGCACCGCCCACCGGGGCGGTTTCCATTTCGAACTTCTCGTCAAGGGCGTTCAGCACCTTGACGGCTTCGGCAATGATCTCGGGACCGATGCCGTCGCCCGGCAGGACTGCAATCTTCATTTGTCTTCCTATCTATGTATGAACCCGATCCGCCTCAGCCAACCACGCGGTTGCCCAGCCACGGCATCTTCGTCAGGCGCTCGGCCTCGTAGGACTTGATCTTGTCCTTCTGGCGCAGCGTCAGGCCGATATCGTCGAAACCGTTCAGCATGCAGTACTTGCGGAACGGGGCGATATCGAACGGATAGCTGTTGCCGCCGGCCGTGATCACGACCTGCTTGTCCAGGTCGATCGTCAGCTTGTAGCCCGGGAACGCATTGGTCTCGTTGAACAGGTGGTCGACCTGCAGGTCGGTCAGCACCACGGGCAGCAGGCCGTTCTTGTAGCAGTTGTTGAAGAAGATATCGGCAAAGCTCGGCGCGATCACCGCGCGGAAGCCGAATTGCGTGAGCGCCCACGGTGCGTGCTCGCGCGAGCTGCCGCAGCCGAAGTTGTTGCGCGCCAGCAGGATCGATGCGCCCTGGTAGCGCGGCTGGTTCAGCACGAAGTCCGGGTTCAGCGGACGCTTGCTGTTGTCCTGTCCCGGCTGGCCCACGTCCTTGTAGCGCCATTCGTCGAACAGGTTCGGGCCAAAGCCCGTGCGCTTGATCGACTTCAGGAACTGCTTCGGGATGATCGCGTCGGTATCGACGTTCTCGCGGTCGAGCGGCGCCACGAGGCCGCTGTGTACGGTGAACTTATCCATGATGTGTCCTTACTTCCGGGCGGCGTTCTCGAGCGCCTGCCCGGCAGCCTGCGTGTCCTTGCCAAAGCCGGCAATCGTGTTGCAGCCAGCCAGTTGCAGCATGCCCAGGCATGCCAGCAGTGTGATCACGATCTTTTTCATGTTCTCTCTATTCGAAAGTCGTGGTTGACCCGTTGACCCGTCGCGGCGCTCAGCCGAGCTTGCGGATGTCGACGAAATGCCCTTCGATGGCAGCCGCGGCGGCCATGGCCGGGCTGACCAGGTGCGTACGGCCACCGGCGCCCTGACGGCCTTCGAAGTTGCGGTTCGACGTGGACGCGCAGCGCTCGCCCGGTTCCAGGCGGTCGGCGTTCATCGCCAGGCACATCGAGCAGCCCGGCTCCCGCCATTCGAAGCCGGCGGCCTTGAAGACCTTGTCCAGCCCTTCACGCTCGGCCTGTTCCTTGACCAGGCCCGAACCCGGCACCACCATCGCCAGCTTCACGTTCGATGCCACCTTGCGGCCCAGCTTCTGCACCACCCATGCGGCGGCGCGCATGTCTTCGATGCGGCTGTTGGTGCACGACCCGATGAACACCTTGTCGATGTTGATCGACTCCATCGGCGTGTTCGGCTGCAGGTTCATGTACTCCAGCGCGCGCTCCATGGCGTTGCGCTTGTTCGAATCCTTTTCCTTCTCGGGGTCCGGCACACGGTCTTCGATGCTGACGACCATCTCGGGCGACGTGCCCCAGGTGACCTGCGGACGGATGTCCTCGGCGCGCAGTTCCACCACCTTGTCGAAGTGGGCGCCTGCGTCCGAGTGCAGCGTGCGCCAGTAGGCCACGGCCTGGTCCCATTCCACGCCCTGCGGCGCAAACGGGCGGCTCTTCACGTATTCGAGCGTGACGTCGTCCACGGCCACCAGGCCGGCGCGCGCGCCGGCTTCGATCGCCATGTTGCAGACCGTCATGCGGCCTTCCATGGTCAGGTCGCGGATGGCCGAGCCGGCGAATTCCATCGTGTAGCCCGTGCCGCCGGCCGTGCCGATGTTGCCGATGATGGCCAGCACGATGTCCTTGGCGGTGCAGCCGCGCGGCAGCTTGCCTTCCACCTTGATCAGCATGTTCCGGGCCTTCTTGCCCAGCAGCGTCTGGGTCGCCAGCACGTGCTCCACTTCCGACGTGCCAATGCCGTGCGCCAGGGCGCCGAACGCGCCGTGCGTGCTGGTGTGCGAGTCGCCGCAGACCACGGTCATGCCGGGCAGCGTGGCGCCCTGCTCGGGCCCGATCACGTGGACGATGCCCTGGCGGTGGTCGTTCATCTTGAACTGCGTGATGCCGAAGGCGTCGCAGTTGGCATCCAGCGTATCGACCTGGAGCTTCGAAATCGGGTCGGCAATGCCTTGCGTGCGGTCGGTGGTCGGCACGTTGTGGTCCGACACGGCCAGGTTCGCGCTGATGCGCCATACCGGACGCTCCGCCAGCTTCAGGCCTTCGAAGGCCTGCGGGCTGGTCACTTCATGCAGCAGATGACGGTCGATGTAGAGCAGCGTCGTGCCGTCTTCCTCGACGTGGACGGTGTGGTCATCCCAGAGTTTGTCGTAGAGCGTCTTGGCCATGATGCGGGGGGCAGACCGTCCGTCCGTATCCGGTGGATGCGAACGGCGCGAATCCGCGCGTTGTTTGCAGGGGAATGTGTTTTCCGGATGCCTTCGCGGGCAAGCAGGCTATTTTGCTGCTTTTCCGGCGCAGCCGGTTATTGCTTGACATCGCAAGCGATTATGCCATGTGCGCCTGCCGCCGAAGGGCAGGCCAGGCCGCCCGGGCGACGGTCATTGGCGAAAGGGGGATTTCGTGGATGGCGAAGGGGCCTTGCGCAGCCTTCGGGATGTGCCCCTCTCCCACGTTTCGGGAGAGGGGCACCGCAGCTTCAACCGCCCAGGTAGGCGGCGCGGATGCGGTCGTTTGCCAGCAGGTTGGCACCGGTATCGGCCAGCACCACCTTGCCGGTTTCCAGCACGTAGCCGCGGTCGGCCACCTGCAGCGCCTTGTTGGCGTTCTGTTCCACCAGGAACACCGTGACGCCCTCTTCGCGGATCGTGCGGATGATGTCGAAGATCTGCGCGATGATCAGGGGGGCCAGGCCCAGCGTGGGCTCGTCCAGCAGCAGCAGGCGCGGCTTGCTCATCAGCGCGCGGCCGATGGCCAGCATCTGCTGCTCGCCGCCCGACATCGTGCCCGCCCGCTGGCTCGCGCGCTGGTTCAGGCGCGGGAACAGCTTGAACACGTGCTCGATGCCAGCCTCGATCTCATGACGGCTGGCAAAGAAGCCACCCATCTTGAGGTTTTCGAGCACGGTCAGGCTCGGGAACACGCGCCGGCCTTCTGGCGAAATTGCCATGCCCATGCGCATGATCTCGTGCGTGTTGCGGCGGGTGATGTCCTGGCCTTCGAACAGCACGCGGCCGCTGGAGGCGCGCGGCGTGCCGCACACGGTCATCATCAGCGTGGTCTTGCCAGCGCCATTGCTGCCGATCAGGGTGACGATCTCGCCCTTGTTGACTTCGATCGACACGCCCGACAGCGCCTCGACGGCACCGTAGTGGGTGTGGACGTTTTCCAGCTTCAGCATCAGTCCTCTCCCAGATAGGCCTTGATCACGCGCGGGTCGTTGCGCACCTCGTCGGGCTTGCCGATCATGATCGGCTTGCCGTGCTCCATCACCAGGATGCGATCCGACACGCCCATCACCAGGCTCATGTCGTGCTCGATCAGCAGCACCGAGATATTGAATTCCCGGCGCAGGCCGTCGATCAGTTGCTGCAGCTCGATCTTTTCCTGCGGGTTCAGGCCAGCCGCCGGCTCGTCCAGCATCAGCAGACGCGGCCTGGTGATCATGCAGCGCGCGATCTCCAGCCGGCGCTGGTGGCCGTAAGACAGCGTGCCCGCCTCGCGGTTGGCCACGCTGGTCAGGCCCATGCGCTCCAGCCATTCGGCGGCGCGTCCCAGCGCCTCGCGCTCGGCGCGGCGATAGGCCGGCGTCGCCAGCAGGCCCCGCAGCAGCCCCGCCTTGACCTGCTGGTGTTGCGCAACCATCAGGTTTTCGACGACGGTCAGCTGCTTGAACAGGCGGATATTCTGGAACGTGCGCACCAGCCCGTGGCGCGCCACCACATGGCTGGGCTTGCGCGCGATCGAATGGCCGTCCAGCGTCACCTCGCCTGCGGTGGGCTTGTAGAAACCGCCCACACAGTTGAACACGGTGGTCTTGCCGGCGCCGTTCGGGCCGATGATGGCGAAGACTTCGTCGCGGCGCACATCGAACTCGATGCCGTCCACGGCCAGCAGACCGCCGAAGCGCATCTGCAGGCCCGATACTTTCAGCATTTCATTGCTCATCGCGGCAGCTCCACATGGGGACGGCTAGCGGGCAGCAGGCCCTGCGGACGCCACATCATCATCAACACCATCACCAGGCCGAAGATCAGCATGCGGTATTCGGCGAAGTCGCGTGCCACCTCGGGCAGGATGGTCAGCAGGATGGCTGCCAGGATCACGCCCAGCTGCGAGCCCATGCCGCCCAGCACCACCACGGCCAGGATCAGCGCCGATTCGATGAACGTGAACGATTCCGGATTGACCAGGCCCTGGCGCGCGGCAAAGAACGCACCGGCAAGACCGGCGAACGATGCCCCCAGCGTGAAGGCGGACAGCTTGATGCGCGTCGGATTCAGGCCCAGCGAGCGGCAGGCGATCTCGTCCTCGCGCAGCGCTTCCCACGCACGGCCCATCGGCATGCGGATCAGGCGGCTCGTGACGAACAGCGTGAAGCCCACCAGCAGCAGCGCCAGCAGGTACAGCCAGATCACCATATGCTGGCCGGTGTAGGGGATGCCGATCAGGTCATGGAACGTCTTCACGCCTTCCACGCTGGCACTGCGCGCCATCTCGATGCCGAACACGGTCGGCTTCGGAATGCCGGACACGCCGTCCGGGCCACCGGTCAGGCTGGTCAGGTTGTTCAGCAGCAGGCGGATGATTTCACCGAAGCCCAGCGTCACGATGGCCAGGTAGTCGCCGCGCAGGCGCAGCACCGGGAAACCCAGGACAAAGCCGAACGTGGCGGCCAGCCCGGCCGACAGCGGCAGGCATTCCCAGAACGTGAGGCCGAAGTACTGGTTCAGCAGCGCGTAGGTATAGCCGCCGACCGCGTAGAAGCCAACGTAGCCCAGGTCGAGCAGGCCGGCATAGCCCACCACGATGTTCAGGCCCAGGCCCAGGATCACGTAGATCAGCGCCAGCGTCGCCACGTCCACCGCACCGCGCGAGCCGAAGAACGGGAACACCACGCCCACGGCCAGCAGCACCCAGACGGCCAGGCGCTGCTGTTTCGCACCCATGGCGGGCAGCGAGGGCAGCGTCACGGCGCTGCGCGCGCGCAGCAGGAACGGCTTGCACAGCTGGAACAGGAACACCAGGCCCACGGCGATCCACACCGGACGCCAGTGCGGCTCCAGCACCACCTTGTAGCCGTCGAGCCTGAGCTGCAGGCCCAGCACCGGGATGGTCAGGATGGCCGTCAGCACGGCGGCGGTCACGGCATTCTTCAGCGTGTCCGAGACCGACGTTTGCGGGACCGACGCCCGCGAAATCGAAGTCGCTTGAGTCATGTCGCCCTCCCCTCAGACCTTTTCCACATCGGGCTTGCCGAGCAGGCCCGTGGGACGGAACAGCAGCACCAGCACCAGCAGGCCGAATGCCACAACATCCTTGTATTCGGCCGGCATGTAGCCCGACGCAAACGTTTCGGCCAGGCCCAGCAGCACGCCGCCAAGCATCGCGCCCGGAATGCTGCCGATGCCGCCCAGCACCGCGGCCGTGAAGGCCTTGATGCCGGCGATGAAGCCGATAAAGGGATTGAGCTTGCCGATCGTGAGCCCGATCAGCACGCCGCCCACGGCGGCCAGCATGGCGCCGAGCACGAACGTGAACGAGATCACGCGGTTCGTATCGATGCCCAGCAGGTTCGCCATGCGCATGTCTTCGGCGCAGGCGCGGCAGGCGCGGCCCATGCGCGAATGGCCGATGAACAGCGTCAGCGCGATCATCAGCACCAGCGTCACACCCACGATCAGCAGGCGCGAATACGGCACGGTCACCGTAAAGTCGCCGCCCATCTGGAATTCGATGGCACCGGAGATCAGGATCGGCACGGACACGTCACGCGCGCCCTGCCCGATCTGGACATAGTTCTGCAGGAAGATGGACATGCCGATGGCCGAGATCAGCGGCACCAGGCGCGGCCCGCCGCGCAGGGGGCGGTATGCCACGCGCTCCACGGCAAAGCCGTAGCAGCCGGTCACGACAACGGACACGAGCAACGCCGCACCCAGCACCAGCGGCAGCGGATAGCCAGCCTGCGCGCCAATGGCGGTCAGCGTTACCAGGCCCACGTAGGCGCCAATCATGTAGATCTCGCCGTGGGCAAAGTTGATCATGCCGATGATGCCGTAGACCATCGTGTAGCCAATGGCGATCAACGCATAGATCGCACCCAGCGTCAGGCCATTGACCAGCTGCTGGGTGAACTGTGGAAGGAATTCGTTCATGCGGGGGACCTTGTGGATCGGATGAGTCCGATGCGCGATGCCGACCGCCCTTATGTGGCGGCTAACCGACATCGAACCGATACCAAAACGCCCCGCAGGCCGGTTGGCCGCGGGGCGTTTCGCCAGGATGGCGCCGGGTTTAGTTTGCGGCGGTCTTCGTGGCGTCCTTGTGCCACGTGTAGACGACGAACTTGAACGACTTCAGGTCGCCCTTGGCGTCGTATTCGACCTTGCCGATCGGCGTGGTGAATGCGTTCTTGTGCATGTACGCAGCCACCTTGGTCGGGTCGGTGCTCTTGGCACCGGCGATGGCGTCGCCAATGATCTTGACGGCGGCGTAGGC
This sequence comes from Cupriavidus sp. D384, assembly GCF_001652915.1. Classification (GTDB taxonomy): domain Bacteria; phylum Pseudomonadota; class Gammaproteobacteria; order Burkholderiales; family Burkholderiaceae; genus Cupriavidus. The sequence goes on along the minus strand of NZ_BBQI01000015.1, from coordinate 43,966 downwards.
CGGCATCTGGAACGGGCCGTTGGCGTCACGCTTCTTGTCGGCAAAGGCCTTCACCAGCGCGGCGTTGGCCGGGTCGGCCGAGAAGTCCGCCGGCAGCGTCACGAGCATGCCTTCCGAAGCCGGGCCGGCAATCGCCGTCACGTCCTTGTTGCCCACGCCTTCGGGGCCCATGAACGTGGCCTTCACGCCCTGCTCGCGTGCCTGGCGCAGCAGCAGGCCCATTTCCGGGTGGTAGCCGCCGAAGTACACGAAGTCCACGCCCTGCGACTTCAGCTTGGTGATCACGGCCGAGTAGTCGGAATCGCCGGCGTTGATGCCTTCGAAGACCGCCACGGGGATCTTGGCCGCTTCCAGGTCCTTCTTCACCGAGCTGGCAATGCCCTGGCCGTACGACTGCTTGTCGTGCAGGATGGCAACCTTCTTCGGCTTGACCTTGTTGATGATGTACTGGGCGGCGGCCGGGCCTTGCTGGTCGTCGCGGCCGATCGTGCGGAAGATGAAGTTGCGCTTCTTCGTTTCGGTCAGCTGCGGCGCGGTGGCCGACGGCGTCACCATCACGATGCCTTCGTTCTCGTAGATATCCGAGGCCGGAATCGTCGAACCCGAGCACACGTGACCGATCACGTAATGGATACCCTGGCTGACGATCTTGTTGGCCACGGCCACGGCCTGCTTCGGTTCGCAGGCGTCATCCATCAGCACCGCTTCGAACTTGTTGCCGTTGGCACCGCCTGCCGCATTGATCTGTTCGATCGCGGTCAGGGCACCGGCCTTGACCATGTCGCCGTACTGGGCGACCGAGCCGCTCATCGGGCCGGCAATGGCGATCTTGACGGTTTCGGCGTTGGCCGAAGTGAAGGCAGCGAGGCCGGCAGTGGCAAGCACGGCGGCCATGGCAGTGGACGTGAGACGGGACAGCGTCATCAGGAGCTCCTCGATTTATGTATGGGTCATTCCGGGCAGAGTCGGCATGACCGGCGCAATCGAACAACACCCGCGAGGAAGAAGCGCCGCCTGACGTGGCGAACGTACGGCCCATGAGCGGAAACCGGGCCTGCGATGAAGACACTGAAGCGAATGCGGGGCCCGGCATGTGTCGGCGCACGCACATCCCTGGGATGCCGCGGTCGCCGTAGTTCGGAAAGACAACGTTGATGCGTTCTCTACTGCGCAAGCGCTTCGCCTGCCCCGCTTCTCCAACGCGGCTGGCCGGAAGGGTGGCCCGGCTGCCGGTCGGCAAAGCAGCCCGCATTATAGGGGGAAAGTTGCACCCTGATGAAGTGAACTTGTTCGGATTTGGGGAAAATCCGACAACTAATGCACCCCGTTGCAACCGGGCCAAGGCAGGAATCGTCGTCAAAAACGCGTTTCACAACAATTGTGCATAGCCGCATTTGTAACGTATTCGCGGCTTTGCGCCACCTTGCGCAACCGGACCTGCGCGGGGCCTTCCCCGACGACGGAAAGACTCCCGCCGGGCAAAAAAAAGCCCCGGCAAGCCGGGGCGTTCTTCGTGCGGTACGCGACGCGGATTAGCGCTTGGCCATGTCCGGCACGTTGCGGGCGGCGTTGCCGTTGAACAGCTGACGCGGACGGCCGATCTTGTATTCCGGATCGGTGATCATCTCTTCCCACTGCGAGATCCAGCCCGGCGTACGTGCCAGGGCGAAGATGCAGGTGAACAGCGAGGTCGGGATGCCCAGCGCGCGCTGCACGATACCCGAGTAGAAGTCCACGTTCGGGTACAGCTTGCGGCTGACGAAGTACTCGTCTTCCAGTGCGATCTTTTCCAGTTCCATGGCCAGCTTGAACAGCGGGTCGTTGTGCAGGCCCAGTTCGTTCAGCACTTCATGGCAGGTTTCGCGCATCAGCTTGGCGCGCGGATCGTAGTTCTTGTACACGCGGTGGCCAAAGCCCATCAGGCGCACGCCCGAGTTCTTGTCCTTGACCTGCTTGATGAACTCGCCAATGTGGTCGACGCTGCCGATTTCTTCCAGCATCTTCAGCGCGGCTTCGTTCGCGCCGCCGTGGGCCGGACCCCACAGGCAGGCCACGCCGGCGGCGATGGCAGCGAACGGGTTCGTGCCCGACGAACCGGCCAGACGCACGGTCGAGGTCGACGCGTTCTGCTCGTGGTCGGCGTGCAGGATGAAGATGCGGTCCAGCGCGCGCTCCAGCACCGGGTTCACGGTGTACGGTGCGCACGGCGTACCGAACATCATGCGCATGAAGTTGCCCGAGTAGGACAGGTCGTTCTGCGGGTAGACGTACGGCTGGCCGATGTTGTACTTGTACGCCATGGCGACCAGGGTCGGCATCTTGGCGATCAGGCGGATGGCCGAGATCTCGCGCTGGTGCGGATCATCGATGTCCATCGCATCGTGGTAGAACGCGCTCATCGCACCCACCAGGCCCGTCAGCACGGCCATCGGGTGGGCGTCACGGCGGAAGCCGCGCAGGAAGAATTGCAGTTGCTCGTGAACCATCGTGTGGTTCATCACCGAGTTCACGAACTCTTCCTTCTGCTTGGCGTTGGGCAGTTCGCCCTTCAGCAGCAGGTAGCAGGTTTCGAGGTGATCGCACTTCTCGGCGAGCTGCTCGATCGGGTAGCCACGGTACAGCAGTTCACCCTTGTCACCGTCGATGTACGTGATCTTCGAGTTGCACGAAGCGGTCGACATGAACCCCGGGTCATAGGTGAACTTGCCGGTTTGACCGTACAGCTTGCGAATGTCGATCACATCCGGGCCAACAGTGCCCTTGTAGATCGGCAGCTCAACGCTGGGGGAACCATCGGAAAACGATAGCGTGGCTTTCACATCGGACGGCGTCATGTCGATTCCTTCAAATACTGTGAATATTAATGTTGACCAAACTCAGACCGAACGCAGCAGGCTGAGTACCCGTTGCATCGGGGGCGTGTCGAGCTCACCGTCAAGCTCCTTGCGGACAAGCAGCAGGTCCATCAACTCGTTGTCGCTGAGCTCGAACAGCTCGCCCAGCGATGCCACGTCCTCATCGGACAGGCTCTCCTCGTAACGGTTGAAGAAACGTTCGACGATGATGTCGTTCTCCAGGAGGCCGCGGCGGGCGCGCCAGCGAAGACGGGCACGTTTGTGCGGGTCGGCCTGATGGGAGAAAGTGGTGGAATGACTCATGGTCAGCCTTCATTGACCGGCGCTCCAGCCCGACTTGATACCGCATCGGGCTGACGCGCCGCTTACATCAATTTGCATCTACTGCAGACTGCCTGTCTGCACCGCGAACCGCAGGGTGCAGAAGGCAGTTTATACCGGGCAATTAAACAGCGCGGCGAACCATCAGTTCCTTGATCTTGCCAATCGCCTTCGTCGGATTGAGGCCCTTCGGGCACACGTCGACGCAGTTCATGATGCTATGGCAACGGAACAGGCGGTACGGGTCGTTCAGGTTGTCCAGACGCTCGCTGGTGGCCTGGTCGCGGCTGTCCGCGATGAAGCGGTAGGCTTGCAGCAGGCCGGCCGGGCCAACGAACTTGTCCGGGTTCCACCAGAACGACGGGCACGACGTGGAGCAGCTGGCGCAAAGAATGCACTCGTACAGGCCGTCCAGCTCGTCACGTTCCTGCGGCGACTGCAGACGCTCCTTCTCGGGCGGCGGCTCGTCGTTGATCAGGAACGGCTTGATCGAGTTGTACTGCTTGAAGAAGTTCGTCATGTCGACGATCAGGTCGCGCACCACCGGCAGGCCGGGCAGCGGACGCAGCACGATGCGGTCCGGCAGCTCGCGCATGTTCGTCAAGCAGGCCAGGCCGTTCTTGCCGTTGATGTTCATCGCGTCCGAGCCGCACACGCCTTCACGGCACGAACGACGGAACGAGATGGTTTCGTCCAGCTTCTTCAGCTTGACCAGTGCGTCCAGCAGCATGCGCTCGTGACCGTCGAGTTCGACCTCGTAGGTCTGCATGCGGGGGGCTGCGTCCTTGTCCGGATCGTAGCGGTAGACTTCAAAAATACGCTTCATTTCTGTGGGTCCTGTTTTCTCTGTCGCCGCTTAGAACGTACGGGCCTTCGGGGGAACCGATTCCACCGACAGCGGTTGCATCTTCACCGGCTTGTAGTCCAGGCGGTTGCCTTCGCTGTAGAACAGCGTGTGCTTGAGCCAGTTGTCGTCGTCGCGGTTCGGGAAGTCGCTGTGGGCGTGGGCGCCACGCGATTCCTTGCGAGCCGCAGCCGAGATCATCGTGGCCTTGGCCACTTCCACCAGGTTGGCCACTTCCAGGGCTTCCACCAGCGCGGTGTTGAAGACCTTGGACTTGTCCTTCAGGTGGATGTTGTCGGCACGCTCCGCCACTTCGAGGATGCGCTCGACGCCTTCGTCCATCAGCTTCTGCGTACGGAACACGCCGGCATGCGACTGCATGTTGCGGCGGATGTCGTTGGCGACGTCCTGGGTGTATTCGCCCGAGGTCGTTGCCTGCAGCTTGGCCAGACGGGCCATGGCGCGGTCGGCGGCGTCGGCCGGCAGCGGCTTGTGTTCCTTCTGCTTGCTGGCGTTGGCGACGATGTGGTTGCCGGCGGCACGGCCGAACACCACCAGGTCCAGCAGCGAGTTGGTACCCAGGCGGTTGGCGCCGTGGACCGACACGCACGAGCATTCGCCGATTGCGTAGAAACCGTTGACCACTTCGTTCGGGTTGCCGTTCTTCGGCACCACGACCTGGCCGTGGAAGTTCGTCGGAATGCCACCCATCTGGTAGTGGATGGTCGGCACGACGGGGATCGGTTCCTTGATCGCATCGACGTTGGCGAACTTCATGCCGATTTCGCGGATCGACGGCAGGCGCTTCATGATGGTCTCGGCACCGACGTGGGTCAGGTCGAGCAGCACGTAGTCGCCGTTCGGGCCACAGCCGCGGCCTTCCTTGATTTCCTGGTCCATCGAGCGCGACACGAAGTCACGCGGCGCCAGATCCTTCAGCGTCGGAGCATAGCGCTCCATGAAGCGCTCGCCATCCTTGTTACGCAGGATGCCGCCCTCGCCACGCACGCCTTCGGTGATCAGCACGCCCGCGCCGGCCACGCCGGTCGGGTGGAACTGCCAGAACTCCATGTCTTCCAGCGGGATGCCGGCACGTGCCGCCATGCCCAGGCCATCACCGGTGTTGATGAAGGCGTTGGTGGAAGCCGCATAGATCCGGCCGGCACCGCCTGTCGCGAACAGCGTGGTCTTGGCTTCGAGGATATAGACTTCGCCGGTTTCCATTTCCAGCGCGGTCACGCCCAGCACGTCGCCTTCTTCGTCGCGAATCAGGTCCAGTGCCATCCATTCGACGAAGAAATGCGTCTTGGCGCGCACATTGCGCTGGTACAGCGTGTGCAGCAGCGCGTGGCCGGTACGGTCAGCGGCGGCGCAAGCACGTTGCACCGGCTTCTCGCCGTAGTTGGCGGTATGGCCGCCGAACGGGCGCTGGTAAATCGTGCCATCGGCGTTACGGTCGAACGGCATGCCGAAGTGTTCGAGTTCGTACACGACCTTCGGGGCTTCACGGCACATGAACTCGATGGCGTCCTGGTCACCCAGCCAGTCCGAGCCCTTGATGGTGTCGTAGAAGTGGTAGTGCCAGTTGTCCTCGCTCATGTTGCCCAGCGAGGCACCGATACCGCCCTGCGCCGCAACGGTGTGCGAGCGGGTCGGGAAAACCTTCGACAGCACGGCCACGCTCAGGCCGGCTTCTGCGAGCTGGAGGGATGCGCGCATCCCGGCGCCGCCCGCCCCGACGATGACCACGTCAAATTTGCGACGCGGCAATCCAGTCTTGACTGCGACCATTTATTACACCCTCCAGAGAATCTGAGCAGCGTAGCCCGCGCAACCGACGAGCCACAGAATCGTAAGAACTTGCAGCACGAGGCGCACGGCCATCGGCTTCACATAGTCCATCCAGATGTCACGAATGCCGATCCACGCGTGGAACAGCAGCGACAGGATGGTCAGGAACGTCAGGAGCTTCATCCATTGGTTGGCGAAGAGACCCGACCAGCCTTCGTAAGAAGGATTGCCGAAGGCGAGATACACCACGGCGAGCACCACGGTGAACACCACCATGATGACGGCGGTAACGCGTTGCGCGAGCCAGTCTTTCAGACCGTAGTGCGCACCGACGACAAGACGCTTGGGACCGATATTGTTATTTGCCACGTGACTCTCCTCAGAACAGGCCGAAAAGCTTCAGCCCGAAAACCAGGGTGAGCAGCAGGCTGACGACCAGCACGACCTTGGCCGACGTGGCCGAGGCGGGCTTCGAGACGCCGACGTGAACGTCCAGCAGCAGGAAGCGGATACCGGCGCAGAAGTGATGCAGGTAACCCCAGATCAGCGCCAGGATCACCAGCTTGACGAAGCCGTTGGACAGCAGGGCCGAGAACTTTGCGAAGCTCAGTTCGGAGGTGACGCTCTGTTCGAACAGGTACAGAACGAAAGGGAGGAGGAGGAACATCATGGCACCGCTTACGCGATGCAGGATGGATACCTTGCCGGCCCAGGGCAACCGGTAGCGCGAGATTTGCGCGATACCGATATTCCGGAACTCCGGCCTGGCTTGTTTGGCGGCTTCAGCCATGCGAGACCCCATTTGCGATGAAAAGAAAACTGCAAAAGAACGACACTGCCATTACCCCCGATTGCATTGGCGCCGCACAGCGGTTACCGTGAATGCACCAGATTGCATCAAGCGTGTGGGTCCGCTGGATGCAAATGGATGCAGGGGAGCAAATCGACGTGATTTTAGCGCCTTTGTTGCGCGCCGCACCAATAATTTTCGCCTATCACGCACCAGCGCGGCGTGCCCGACAATCGCACGCGACAATGCGCGCACCTCGCCCGGCACCAAATATCGGACCATTGCATTCACGAACGACAATGGTAGGCGCGCGTCCCATATACGCATGACAATAGTCAGCGTACTGGACAGACTTTCCATGGTCATGACACTTCAGCTCAGGTCGTTCTGATAATAGTGGCGCGTCGTGACATACAGCCCACGGCGAACTTCCACCGGGCGGTCACCGTAGGTGAACGACACACGTTCCACCGACAGCAGCGGCGAACCAGGCACTACGGACAACAGCTCGGCAGCTGTGTTATCGGCAGGTACTGCCCGAATCTTTTCCGTGGCGCGAATCATTCGCGTGCCGAATTCGGCCTCGAAGAGCGCATACATCGGGCCCTTCCATTCGTTGAGCTTCTCGGCCGTCAGGCCCTTGAAGTTGGCGCCCAGCAGCCAGATTTCATCCAGCACCGTGGCTTCATTGGAAAACGTCAGCACCCGGCGGATCTGCACGACGCTGTCGCCGGTGCGGATATCGAGCAGCCGGGCGATCTCGGCCGGAGCCCGCAGGCGTTTGCACTCGAGCACGCGGCTGGCGCCGTAATGGGGTTCACCCTCGTCGGGTACCAGGCGCAGGAAGCGGAACTTGACCACGTCCTCGTGATGGGTGGTCACGAACGTGCCCTTGCCCTGGCGGCGCGCCACCAGGTTGTCGGCGGCGAGTTCGTCGATGGCCTTGCGCACCGTGCCCTGGCTGACCTTGTAGCGCGCGGCCAGGTCCATCTCGCTCGGGATCATTTCGCCGGGCTTCCACTCGCCCGTCTGCAGGCTCTGCATGATCAGGGCCTTGATCTGCTGGTAGAGTGGGCTGAACGTGGGCGACGGCGCTGCGGCCGGCGCACTGGCCGATGCGGGCGCGGACGGCTGCGTCCCGGCACCGCTCTGAGGGGCGCCAGATTCCGGCGCACCATTGGCAGCGGCGGCGGCGAGCGGGGACGTAGGCAGGGAAGACATAGCCCGGATTCAACCACAAAAGCGAGAATCGCGTCCAGCGCGCTATGAAATGTCTTATGTCTTATATAAGACATATGAATTGACATCAATGAGGGCTCACCCTACACTCGCGCAGGTCCGCGCTGCCGCCCCCGCCAGGTCTCTTCCGGGCTACCCGCCCACCTTTTGTAGTCTTGCGGATGCGGCGCACCACACAGCAGTAGTAGACTTACGCCTTGTCGCCCTCGACGCCTGCCCACGGCCCGCGCGCTCCTCGTCGCGGCCCCACGGCAGGCCGCGGGCTCCCGGCGGATGCCCGCCTGCCCCGTGGCGACACGCGAACCAGCTCCCGGTGATGCGCCGGCCCGCTCCATACACTGGATGGCCAGTTGCCACCGACCGGTTACCCCCTCTTTTCGTTTGGAGACTTACTCATGGCTAAAGCCCCAATGCGCGTCGCAGTCACCGGCGCCGCTGGCCAGATCGGCTATTCCCTGCTGTTCCGCATCGCCAACGGCGACATGCTCGGCAAAGACCAGCCGGTCATCCTCCAACTGCTCGACCTCCCGCAAGCCCAGGCCGCCGTCAAGGGCGTGGTGATGGAACTGGAAGACTGCGCGTTCCCGCTGCTGGCCGGCGTGGTCATCACCGACGACCCCAAGGTTGCCTTCAAGGACGCCGACGTCGCCCTGCTGGTGGGTGCCCGTCCGCGTAGCAAGGGCATGGAACGCAAGGACCTGCTCGAAGCCAACGCCCAGATCTTCACGGTGCAGGGCAAGGCCCTGGACGAAGTCGCCAGCCGCGACGTCAAGGTGCTGGTGGTCGGCAACCCGGCCAACACCAACGCCTACATCGCCATGAAGTCGGCGCCGAACCTGAAGCGCGAAAACTTCACGGCCATGCTGCGCCTGGACCACAACCGTGCCCTGTCGCAAATCGCCGCCAAGACCGGCAAGCCGGTGTCGTCGATCGAGAAGATGTTCGTCTGGGGCAACCACAGCCCGACGATGTACGCCGACTACCGCTACGCCACCGTTGACGGCAAGAGCGTCAAGGACATGATCAACGACCCGGTGTGGAACAACGACGTGTTCCTGCCGACCGTCGGCAAGCGCGGCGCCGCCATCATCGAGGCGCGCGGCCTGTCGTCGGCTGCCTCGGCCGCCAACGCCGCCATCGACCACGTGCACGACTGGGTGCTGGGCTCGAACGGCAAGGTCGTCACGATGGGCATCCCGTCGAATGGCGAATACGGTATTCCGAAGGACGTCATGTTCGGCTACCCGGTGACCACGGCCAACGGCAAGTACGAAATCGTGCAAGGCCTGGAAATCGACGCCTACAGCCAGGAAAAGATCAACATCACGCTCAAGGAACTGGAAGAAGAGCGTGCCGGCGTGCAACACCTGCTGGGCTGATCTTCGCCAGAGCTTCCCGCTCATGAAACCGGGGTCCGCATCGATCTGAAAATCGGCGCGGACCCCGGTTTTTCATTTGGGCAGCCGTTTTGTCTTCACAACAACCCCCCGCTCCATACGTATATCAACGTGCATCCATCCGAGGTCTTGTTCCAGGGCGAAGCCATTCCGGTCCAACTGCCGGTCTGTGACCACTATGCGGGCAGCGAAAAGCTCATGCGCAAATCGCTTGCCCTGCAGCAGGCGCTTGGCCCCGTGTTCGACATCACGTTCGACTGCGAGGACGGCGCCGCCGTCGGGCTGGAGCGCGAGCACGCCCAGCTCTGCGCACAGTTGATCAACAGCGCCGACAACCAGCACAACCGCGTGGGCGTGCGCATCCACGACCCCGCCCACCCGGGCTGGCGCGAAGACGTGGATATCCTGGTGTCCGCCGCCGGGGCCCGCCTGGCCTACGTGGTGGTGCCCAAGGTCACCGACGTGGTCGAGGTGGCGCGCGTGACCGACCATGTGAACCAGGTGGCCCGCGCGGCCGTCATCGCCCGCCACATCCCCATTCATGTGCTTATTGAGACACATTCCGCACTGGAACAGGCGTTCGACATTGCGTCGCTGGTCCAGGTGGAATGCCTGAGCTTCGGGCTGATGGACTTTGTGTCGGCACATCACGGCGCGATTCCCGGCGATGCGATGCGGTCGCCGGAACAGTTCGAGCATCCGCTGATCCGTCGCGCGATGCTCGAGATTTCGGCCGCCTGCCACCGCCACGGCAAGGTGCCGTCACACAACGTCAGCACCGACGTGCAGCAGCCGGAGCGTGCCGGCGACGATGCGCTGCGGGCGCGCGCCGAATTCGGCTACCTGCGCAAGTGGAGCATCCATCCGGGCCAGATCGAGCCGATCGTGGCCGCATTCCGGCCCAGCGACCGCGAGATCGGCGCGGCCAGCCAGATCCTGCTGGCGGCCCATGAAAACAACTGGGCCCCGATCCGGCACGACGGACAATTGCATGATCGCGCCAGCTACCGCTATTACTGGTCACTGTTGCAGCGGGCCCACGCCACGGGCACGCGGCTGCCGCCTCCCGTGAGCGATCTGTTCTTTGATTGAGTGCAACACCACGCGATCGCACGCGAAAACTGCTCATTTTTGCCCGCAAGTGGCCGATGACAAACCATCTGCGTGCGATTGTGTAACCAATATCCGACGGGCTTCGCCCCGTCAGACAAATCGTAGAGAATAGCGGCGGAAAGTTGCCGGGACGCCCCGTGAACCTGCGGAACGCCCCCCGAACTGTTCACCACAACGAGCCCTTTGACTACCCAAGCAATCCGGAAGGAACCCACATGAAACAACTCGTGCTGGCAGCCTGCATTGGCGCCCTGACCCTGACCACCGGTGCCGCGATGGCGCAGGAACCGGCCAAGAAGCCGGCCGCCACCAAGAAGGCGCCCGCCAAGAAGTCGTCGAAGACGGCCGCCGCCGCACCTGCCGCCGTGCAGCCCACCGGCGAAAAGTGGCAGTGCGAACTGGGCCACGCCATCTGGATCAGCGGCAACATGCAGCGCGATGAAGTGATCACCGTGCACTGGGACGGCCGCAACTACCGCCTGCCGCGCCAGAGCACCGTCACCGGCGCCGACCGCTACTTCGACCAGGCCTCGGGTCTGGATCTGGTCGTGATCCCGAGCAAGGCAATGCTGTTCAACAAGAACCTGGGCCAGCGCCTGGCTGACGAATGCCAGAACGCCGACATGCAGGCAGGCGGTGCGGCCCCGACGCAGGCCGGCGCACTGCGCGCTCCGGTGTCCACCCCGCTGCTGATGGCCCCGGCCCAACCGGCTGCCCAGCCGGCCGACGCCGCCCAGCCTGCTGCACAAGCCGCGCCGAAGCAGTAAAGTCTCACCTTGCCTTACCCCGCGCGGCACTGCATTGGCGCCGCGCGGGCATCAGCTGCACCGAATCGTTGTAACGGTGCGCGTCCGGTTCCTTGCCGGCCGCGCCGCATGCATGGCGGCGGAACCCTTCCGCGCACCGGGGTCTGAAGAAAAAGCATCCACAAGCAGAGTCCCGCGTCATCCCTCGATTGGAGTCAGGCAATGCCCCACAATCTCAATAACACCCTCAAGGAATTCAAACTCGCCACGGGCGGCTCGGGTCAGTATTACTCGCTGCCCCAGCTGGGTCGCGCGCTGGGCGTGAAGATCGAGCGTCTGCCGGTCTCCATCCGCCTGGTGCTGGAATCTGTGCTGCGCAACTGCGACGGCAAGAAGGTCACCGAGGAACACGTCAGGCAGCTCGCCAACTGGAAGCCCACCGCCGACCGTGTGGACGAGATCCCGTTCGTGGTGGCACGCGTGGTGCTGCAGGACTTCACGGGCGTACCGCTGCTGGCCGACCTGGCCGCCATGCGCAACGTGGCCGAGAAGATGGGCAAGAATCCGAAGAAGATCGAGCCGCTGGTGCCGGTGGACCTCGTGGTCGACCACTCGGTACAGATCGATCACTTCCGCGAGAAGAAGGCGCTGGACCTGAACATGCAACTGGAATTCCAGCGCAACAACGAGCGCTACCAGTTCATGAAGTGGGGCATGCAGGCGTTCGACACGTTTGGCGTGGTGCAGCCGGGCTTCGGCATCGTCCACCAGGTCAACCTGGAATACCTGGCGCGCGGCGTCCACAACAAGAACGGCGTCTACTATCCGGACACGCTTGTGGGCACTGACTCGCACACCACGATGATCAATGGCATCGGCGTGGTGGGCTGGGGCGTTGGCGGCATCGAGGCCGAAGCCGGCATGCTGGGCCAGCCCGTGTACTTCCTGACCCCCGACGTGGTGGGCGTGGAACTGAAGGGCCGCCTGCGCGAAGGCGTGACCGCCACCGACCTGGTGCTGACGATCACCGAAATGCTGCGCCGCGAGAAAGTCGTGGGCAAGTTCGTTGAATTCTTCGGCGAAGGCACGGCCAGCCTGTCGACGCCGGATCGCGCCACCATCGGCAACATGGCCCCGGAATACGGCGCCACGATGGGCTTCTTCCCGGTCGACGAGAAAACGATCGAGTACTTCCGTGGCACGGCCCGCACCGACGAGGAAATCGCCGCGTTCGAAGGCTACTTCCGCGCCCAGGAAATGTTCGGCGTACCGCGCGCCGGCGAGATCGACTACACCAAGACCCTGACGCTGGACCTGGGCACCGTGGCCCCGTCGCTGGCCGGCCCGAAGCGTCCGCAGGACCGCATCGAGATCGGCCATGTGAAGAGCACCTTTGCGTCGCTGTTCTCGAAGCCGGTGGCCGAGAACGGCTTCAACAAGGATGCCGCCGACCTGGGGCGCGAGTACGTCAACGCCGACGGCGTCAAGGTCAAGAGCGGCGATGTGCTGATCGCGGCCATCACGTCGTGCACGAACACGTCGAACCCGAGCGTGCTGCTGGCCGCCGGCCTGCTGGCCAGGAAGGCCGTGGAAGCCGGCCTGACCGTCGCGCCGCACATCAAGACATCGCTGGCCCCGGGCAGCCGCGTGGTGACCGAATACCTGACCGCCACCGGTCTGCTGCCCTACCTCGAAAAACTGGGCTTCGGCGTGACCGCCTATGGTTGCACGACCTGTATCGGCAACGCGGGCGACCTGACCCCGGCACTGAACGAGACCATCGTCGAAAACGACATCGTGGCCGCCGCCGTGCTGTCGGGCAACCGCAACTTCGAAGCCCGTATCCACCCGAACATCCGCGCCAATTTCCTGGCCTCGCCGCCGCTGGTGGTGGCCTACGCCATCGCCGGCACGGTCACGCGCGACCTGATGACCGAACCGGTCGGCAAGGGCCGCGACGGCCGCGACATCTGGCTGGGCGATATCTGGCCGACTTCGGAAGAAATCCACGCGCTGCTGAAGTACGCGATGGACGCCAAGACATTCAAGGGCAACTACGAGCAGGTGAAGAAGCCGAGCAAGCTCTGGGCGAACATCAAGGGCACCAAGGGCCAGGTGTACGACTGGCCCACGTCGACCTACATTGCCGAGCCGCCGTTCTTCCAGGACTTCACGATCGAGCCGAGCAACGAGGCCGTGACGATCCGTGGCGCCCGCGCGCTGGGCGTTTTTGGCGATTCGGTGACGACCGACCATATCTCGCCGGCCGGTTCGATCAAGGACACCTCGCCGGCAGGCAAGTACCTGCTGTCGCACGGCGTGCTCAAGGCCGACTTCAACAGCTATGGCTCGCGCCGCGGCAACCATGAGGTGATGATGCGCGGCACGTTCGCCAACGTGCGCATCAAGAACCTGATGATCCCGCCGAAGGCCGACGGATCGCGCGTGGAAGGCGGGATTACGCAGCACCAGCCGACCGGCGACGAAATGTCGATCTACGACGCCGCGATGAAATACGTCGCCGAAGGCACGCCCACCGTGGTGTTCGGCGGCGAGGAATACGGCACCGGATCGTCGCGCGACTGGGCAGCCAAGGGCACCCAGCTGCTGGGCGTGAAGGCCGTGATCGCACGCAGCTTCGAGCGGATCCACCGTTCGAACCTGGTGGGCATGGGCGTGCTGCCGCTGCAGTTCAAGGGCAGCGACAGCGCGCAGTCGCTGGGCATCATCGGCAACGAGACCTTCGACGTGGAAGGCATCGAGGGCGAACTGAAGCCGCAGCAGGATGTGGTGCTTGTGATCCACCGCGCCAACGGCGACACGCAACGCGTGCCGGTGCTGCTGCGCATCGATACGCCGATCGAAGTCGACTACTACAACCACGGTGGCATTCTGCCGTTTGTGCTGCGTCAACTGCTGGTGGCGTAACCTGCGCTACCGGCGCGCCGCCGGCAGCACGAACCGCCGCACCCGCTCACGCGGGACGGCGGTTTTTTCTTGTCCGCGTGCCGGGCGTCTTCCCGTGGGGCGACCCCGCCGGGCGCGTTGCGGGTAATCCCCACCCCGGCGCGTAAGTTCTGCGCAAGCCTGCACTGCCAGACTGCCCGGAACGCCCAATGGCGTCACCTATACCTACAGACTCGGAGACAACAGATGGTCAAGATCCTGATCGCATTCGTCGTCATTGCCGGCGCGGCCCTGTACCTGCTGACCAAGGGCGGCGGCGACGTGTCGATGGGCGGCGAATCGCACACCACCGAATCGCACGCCCCGGCCACGCAGAAGTAAGCGGCCAAACAAGGGTTCGCGACAACTGCGGCTGTCAACGCAGCGGGTAGAATACCGTTTTACGAAAAAACGGACGCTTTCTATCTATGGCAGGTTTTCGCCCCAAGTCTTCTACCCGACTCTCGCCCGACGCCGAGCGACTGGTGGCCGATGCACTGGCCCTGGACGCCTCGGGCAGCCGCATGGAGGACGGATACTGGGAGCGGCGGCTGTCCCAGCGGCTCTATCGCCTGCTGAAGAACGGCAGCCAGACCGCCCTCGACGCGGCGCTCGAACACCTGTTCAAGCACAATGCCGATGCGTCCGACGTGCTGGCCGAACAGGCCGAGACACTGGCCGAATCGGCAACGATCGAGATCGACGGCGTCAAGCATGACGCCCTGCTGATCGCCGCCCCGATCCTGGCCCACACCCGCTATGCCATCCCGTCTGGCGCGCTGAAGCCCGAACTGGCCCAGACCCTGGCGGTACATCTGCAGGCGCACGTGCTGGCCACCAATACCAAGGTGGCCCTGTCGCCCTACCTCTACAGCATCGACCAGCTTCCGCGCAGCCATAGCGACACGTTCGCGCTGACGCACAAGCTGGCGTCGGCCGCGCTGGCCGGATCGATGCCCAAGGTGGACCTGCGCGACCTGCCGGAGACGGCCCCGATCCTGGCCGATCCGCGCTACCTGCTGGCCGTGGTGGTGGCGCCGCACGAAGGCGCGCTGTTCCGCTGGCAGGAAGATGCCAAGGAACACCACGCCGAGCGCTCGGTCTGCCTGGAGCAATGGCGCAACCAGGTGCAGCCGACCGTGGCCGTGCTGCTGCCCGGCTGCGAGTTCGAACTGCTGCTGCCCGACGCATTCTTCCTGTCCTGCCGCGAGTCGGACAAGAGCATCCGCCCGCTGACCGTGCGCGCCGCCGTGAATTACCTGTGCGGCACGCTGGACATCCCGGCCGGCCAGCTGGCCGCCGTGGTGGCCGGTTTTGGCGAGGAAGTGGTCGAGGAATACCGCGTCGGCTTCACCATGCGCGGCGAGAAGGATGTGATCTACGGCATCGTCTGGCCGGTGTACGGCCGCGAGTCCGGCGAGATCGATGCCGAGGAGAAAGGCAACCCGGTGGAGCAGATCTGCGAGGAACTGCGCAACGCCGGCGTCGAGGACATCTTCCGCCACGCCGCGCTATTCGATCCGGAATACTGCGAAGACTGCGGTACGCCGCTCTATGCGGATCGCTCCGGCGAGATCGTCCACGCCGAATTGCCCGAGGATGCGCCGACCCAGCAGCCGCTGTTCCACTAAGCACCGGGGCAGCGCGCCAAGGCGCACCGCCCTTCGACGAAAAACCCGCCAGTCCGGCGGGTTTTTTTATGGCTGCCGTACGTTGACGCAGCGCCAGAGGCCATGGCCCGACGCGCCATACTTGCGTTCGAACGGCGTCATCGGTGTTTCCGGCTGCCAGGGTTCGGTCTGCGCCGGCCGCCCCACCATCGTCAGCGCCGCTGCAAATTCGTCGATATAGATCTTCCAGTTGCTGCGGCATTCCAGATAGTCGCCGCACGCGGCCAGCGCGGGAAACACCGCATGCCCTTGCCAGCGCCGGCCCAGATGCCCGATCTTCGGCCAGGGGTTCGGATACAGCACATAGTGGCGCACAACGGGCACCCCGCCTTGCTGCAGCAGGCGCCAGAAATCGACCAGATCCGCCCGCGCCCAGCGAAAATTCGCCGGCATCTCGGCGTCCCACCAATCCTTGCCCGCGGTTAATCGCTTTTCGGACTGATCGATGCCGATCACGAAGTGGTCCGGAAAGGCGGTAGCCAGCCGCAGCGTGCTCTCGCCGATACCACAACCCGCGTCGATAATCAGGGGCTGGCCGCCAGCCTGCTGCCACGCATCGATGGCAGTATCGAACGCCTGCTGGCTGGGTGCGCCGACAGGCTTGCGGAACGGCTCGTCCAGATGGCGCTGCACGCGCGCCGCCAGATGTTCGTGGATATCGGTCTGCGCCGATGAAATGGTGCGGGAATTGGCAAACATGGGCGCGATTGTACCGGGCCACCCTGCCCCGTCAGGCATCCGTGCCGCGGCCATCCCGCAGCCATCGCGGTTGTATCGGACATGGAAGTACATTTGACGGCACAATAGCGGCCAACACCGTACGAGGAGCCCACTCATGATCCGCCGCACGCTGCTGCAAGCATCCGTTTCGATTGCGCTGAGCGCCGCCGCGCTGACGCTGATTCCCGTCCACGCCGCTCATGCGGAAGACCTGCGCATCGGCCTGGCCGCCGATGTGACCTCGATGGACCCGCACTGGAACAACGCCGGCCCCAACAACGCCATCGCGCTCCATATCTTCGAGTCGCTGGTGTTCATGGACAAGAACGCCCGCTACATCCCGGGCCTGGCGCTGTCCTGGAAGCCGGTCAACGCCATCACCTGGGAAATCAAGCTGCGCCCCAACGTGAAATGGCACGACGGCACGCCGTTCACGAGCGAGGACGTCAAGGCATCGCTGGAACGGCCCGAGAAGCTGACCAATGCACCGGGCTCGTTCACCAGCTACACCAAGCCCATCGCCCGCATCGACACGCCCGACGCCCTGACCGTGCGCCTGACCATGAACGTGCCGAACTACGCCAACCTGGCCAACGACCTGAACAGCGTGCCGATCATGCCGAAGAAGGTCGCCGCGGACCTGAACCAGGCCGATTTCGACTCGGGCAAGGCCATGATCGGCACCGGCCCCTACAAGTTCGTGCGCTTCGCGCGGGGCCAGGAAATCGTGATGCAGCGCAACCCCGACTACTGGGGCCCGAAGCCCGAATTCGACCGCGCCATCTTCCGTATCCTGACCGATAACGGCGCGCGCACCGCCGCCCTGCTGGCCGGCGATGTCGACGTGATCGAGAGCATCCCGGCCGCCGATGTGGCAAAACTCAAGCAGAATCCGAAGTTCAAGATCGAGCAGACCACGTCGTGGCGCACCATCTTCTGGCAGATGGACCAATCGCGCGACAATCCGCCTTTCGTGACCGACAAGGCCGGCAAGCCACTGGGCAAGAATCCGTTCAAGGATGTCCGCGTGCGTGCCGCGATCAGCAAGGCGCTGAACCGCGACGCCATCGTCAGCCGCATCATGGAAGGCCTGGCCGTACCAGCATCGTCGATCGTGTCGCCGCAAATCTTCGGCCATCCGGGCACCAGGCCCGACGCCTACGATCCGGAAGGCGCCAGGAAGCTGCTGGCCCAGGCTGGCTATCCCGATGGGTTCGCGCTGACGCTGCATGCCACGAACAACCGCTACCTGAACGACGCCCAGGTGGCACAGGCCACGGCCGGCATGCTGACGCGCATCGGCATCCAGACCAAGGTCGAAACGTTGCCCGTGGCCGCCTACTTCACGCGCGCCCGCCAGGGCGACTTCGCCTTCGAAATGCTGGGCTGGGGCTCGGCCGCCGCCGACGTGGCGCTACGCTCGATCACCGGCACGCCAAACCCGAAGACCGGCTATGGCACGTGGAACTGGGGCAAGTACAGCAATCCGAAGCTGGATCAGCTGATCGAGAAATCGCTGACAACCGTGTCGAGCGACAAGGACCGCGAGCAGAACGCCCGCACGGCCGCGAAGTTCGCGCTGGATGACCACGCCATCATCCCGTCGCACAGCCAGCTGGCGATGTGGGCGATGCGCAAGGGCCTGAAGTACGAGGCGCGCACCGACGAATGGTCGCTGGCGCAGTTCTTCCACAAGGAGTAAAGCGGCCAGCATCGCCGCCGGCTGTCTCCGTTCTCCCACAACGCGGGAGAGCGGAGACTCCCCTCAGATCACCAGCCGTTCTTCCTGCCGCGCATTGGCCGCGCGCAGTTTCCTGACCCAGTCCTTCGCGGGCAGTTTGGTCGAATCCTCGATCACCGCCGCCCTTGCCTCCAGCGTTTGCCACGACACATCGATCGCCGGGCCGTTGAACGCCAGGGCAATGATGTTGCCGTCATGCACTTCCGGGAACACCAGCACGCGATTGTCGAAGGCATCGCAGATCCGCTCGATGTTCTTCGGGAAGCTGTCGTGGTCGCCGAACAGGTTGATGGTCATCACGCCGGGCGCCTTCAGCACGCGGCGGCAGGCCCGATAGAACGCCGTGGTGTCCAGCACCGGGCCACGCGCCGTGGCGTCGTACAGATCCACCTGCAGCGCATCCACGGCCGCCGTGCTGGCGCCATCCATCACGTAATCCCAGGCGTCCTGCTCGCGTACCGTCAGCCGGGCATCATCCTCACGCAGGCCAAACATGCTGCGGCCCGCCACGATCACCGCGGGATTCAGTTCCACAGCCGTCACCTTTGCCTTGGCGAAATGACGATGACAGAACTTGGTCAGCGCCGCGGCGCCCAGGCCCAGCTGCGTCACGTGGAAATCGGTCGACGACGGCGACAGGAACAGCAGCCAGGCCATCATCTGCTGCGCATACTCCAGCTCGATGGCTTCGGGCTTGCGCAGGCGCATGGCGCCCTGCACCCACTCGGTGCCGAAATGCAGGTAGCGCACGCCATCCATCTCGGAAAACGTCACGGGCGCAAAGCGCGGCTTCATGCGTTTTTCGTCGGCGTCTTTCGAAAGGTTCTTGCGCGAGGACTCACGGTTGCCGCGTGCGGGGCGGCGCGAGGCCACCGCCTCGATCGATTTGCGTTTCAGAAGCGTCATGGAAGAAAGAATTGCGCCCAGGGCGCGGATCATTGGCCCAGCGCGGTTTGCGCGCGCTGCAGCCATTCGCGATTGTGTTCGCGGGCATGACGCGGCCAGTGGCGCGCGTCATGAACGATTTCAGAATACAGCGACTTCGCGCGTTCGCGGTCGGCCGCATCGGGCTGCTTCGCCAGCCAGTCGGCAAACAGGCAGCGCGCGGCCACGTCGCTGGCATTGGTCAGCGCCCGCTCGAAGGCGTCGCGCGTGCCGGGCGCATCCTGCGCAGACAGCGCCCGGGCATAGAGCAGCGACGGATCGGACTGGTCACGCGCACGGGGATTGCCCGCGAACAGCTTTTCCAGCGTGGCCTGCGCTTCGGCATGACGGCCCGTCGCCAGTTGCGCACGGGCCAGCCCCTCCAGCAACGCCGGGTCCGAGGCAAACGGGCCATTGGCCGCGGCTTCGTAGTGCTCCAGCGCCTCGGCCGGATTGCCGGCGTCCAGCAGCGCAGCCCCCAGGCGCATGCGATGGTCGACGGTCGGGGCGCGATCGAACGCCTGACGTGCCTCGCGCACGGCCCGGCCCGGGTCCACGATCTGGTTGATGGCGCGCTTCGCCACCTGCGCGCCGCGCGTCTGGCGCAGGCCCGGCAGGTAGATCGCAAAGAAATAGACGACGCTGCCTAGCCCCGGGAAGAGGAACAGCAACAGCAGCCAGTACATGTTCTGGTGGGTGCGAACGGCATGCACGGCAAAGAAGATCGCCACGATGACATGCAGGCCGATGCCGCCAATACCGCCGAGACCAAGGGAAGACAACATGAGGATCCAGTAAGGTGCGGGGGCGTCCGAAAGCCGGACAGCCGCGATTGTGACAGATGCCGATCAGACCGCGCCCGCACCGCTAAAGTTTTCACGACGAATGGCCGAAGAAGGATGTGGGCTCTCTCTTCGATCGGACTCCAACAATGACATCCATCAGCAGCGTTACACCCCAGGTCCTGGTGGCCAGTGACGCGACGGTCACCAACACCCGCCGCTTCACGCAAACCACTGAAGACACCACCGCGCAGACCGCCGACGGCCAGGCCAGCAGCAGTTCCGCCGAAGGCGCTTCGGCGTCAGGCTCCACCTCGTCGGCCAACGCCGGCAACCGCATCGCCGCCCCCCGCGGCGCTGGCAAGGCTGGCGGGGCCGCTGGCGCCGACAGCGGCAGCAGCGACAACAGCGAATCCGCCGTCATCAAGGCCCTGAAGCAGCAGATCGAAGCGCTGCAGAAGCAACTGGCCGCCCAGATGGCCCAGATGCAAGCCGCCCAGGCCGCCCCGACCGACGACCAGACCAAGGCCAGTACGGTCGCGACGCTGCAAGCCGGCGTGACCGCCACCCAGGCCTCGCTGTCCGAAGCCATGGCCAAGCTGTCGGAGGCCTACCAGGAATCCACGGGCACCAGCACCGGCAACATCGTCAATACGACGGCCTGAGCGGCCGCTCACTTTCTCTCTCCGAGAGCCCCACGTCCCGGCCGGGCCCCACTTCCGGCCGGACGCGTTCCGCCCCTTCCCTCCCTTTCCTGTCTGCCCAGTTGTAACACCCCTTGATCTTCATTTAACCAATGCGTTAAATGACCACATGCCCAATGTCACCGATCCACTTTCATCCGTCTTCGCCGCGCTGGCCGACCCTACGCGGCGCGCGATTCTGGCGCGGCTTTCGGAAGGCGAGGCGCCGGTCAGCGAGCTGGCGCGGCCGTTCGACATGTCGGCGCCGGCCATTTCGCGGCATCTGCGCGTGCTGGCCGATGCCGGGCTGATCGAGCGCGAGGTCAATGCGCGCTGGCGCATCTGCCATCTGCGGCCCGGCGCGCTGCGCGATGCGCATGGCTGGCTGGAGACCTACCGGCGGCACTGGGAAGACAATCTCGACAGGCTGGTGGCCTTTGTCGAGCAGGCGCAATCCGACACCGATGTCACATCGAAGCAGGGGAACAAGTCATGAGCGAAGCCGCGACCTTTCATCTGGAAATGACCCGTCAGATCCGCGCGCCGCGCGAGCGCGTGTTCGATGCCTTTACCGACCAGGCCGCGCTGGCCACCTGGCATTGCCCGCGTGGCATGAGCGTGCTGGAAGCGCGTGCCGATGCCCGCGTGGGCGGCGCGTACCGGCTGGTGATCGGTGCCCGCGATGGCGAGAAGCACATCGTCAACGGCGAGTACCAGACGCTCGACCGGGCCAATTTCCTGGCCTACACGTGGGAATGGGAAGGCGGCGCCGAACTGCCGGCCGGCATGCGCACGCTGATCGAGGTAACCCTGACCGACAAGGACGGCGGCACCCACATGCATATGCGGCACAGCGGCTTCCCCGATGCGGCGATGCGCGACTCGCATGTCGCTGGCTGGCAGTCGGTGTTCAACAACCTTGTCGATTACCTGGACCCCGAGGGCAGCGCCGGCACGCTGACCGTCTACGGCAACCCCCGCAGCACCTATGTACGTACCGTGCGCCTTGCGCTGGAAGAGAAAGGGCTGCGCTACCAGCTGGATCCGGTCACGCCGCGCGACGAGGCATTGCTGGCCCACAATCCGTTCGGCCGTATTCCGGCTTTTGCCGACGGCCCGATCGAGTTCTATGAAACGCGCGCCATCCTGAGCTACATCAACGAAGTCTTCGGTGGCACCAACCTGATTCCGCAGACTGGCCCCACGGCCCGCGCACGCTGCGAGCAATGGATCAGCCTGATCAACTGCCATGCCTACGACACGATGGTGCGTCGCTACGTGCTGCAGTATGTGTTCCCGAAAGGCGAGAACGGCCAGCCCGACCGGCAGACCATCGACGCCGCCGCGCCGGAAATGGCCAGGCAGCTGGATGCCCTGGAGCAGGCGTACGGTGGCCGGGACTTCCTGGTGGGCAATACGCTGTCGATGGCAGACCTGTTCTTCGCGCCGATTGTCGAGTATCTGGGAATGTTCCCGGAAAGCCAGGCACTGCTGGAAACACGTCCGAATATCCGGCGCGGTCACGCGGTCATGCGGGCGCGGCCCAGCTATGCGGCGACGCAGCCGAAGTTTGATTGACGGGTTGATGGCCTACGCCAGCCACTCGCACAGCGCCTGCCACGCGATCAGCTTTTCGGCATAGGCCAGTGTGTAGGCCGGGCTGCTGGATGGCAGTTTAACGATGGCATGCGGATCGCAATGCCCGGCCAGCGCCTTTTCGCCGATCTTTGCCGCCGTGCCGCCGTTGAAGGCAATGGCCCGCAACTGCGGCAACGTGGCGATCAGGCCAATCAGGTCGTTACCCTGGTGATCGCGGATGCTGCTGTCGAGACTGCCTTCGCGGCGCGCTTCGGCCACGACATCCCACAGGCCCACGCGGTGCCTGCGCAGCGTCGCCAGGCGGCTGTCGTAGTCCAGCCCGACGAGATCCACGTCCAGCACATCGCTCATGAGGTGCCAGAAGCGGTTTTGCTTGTGGGCGTAGTACTGCGCCTGGGCCAGGGACACTTCGCCCGGCAGGCTGCCGAGCACCAGCACGCGGGTGTGCGGGTCGACAACCGGTGGGAAGCAGCGTTTGGTGGTCATCATTCAGCGTGGTGAGACATGGAGCGGCCCGCCCTCTCCCCCGCCCCTCTCCCGCGCGCGGGAGAGGGGAGAACACCAGGGGCATCCCCCAATGCTCACGGTGGTTTGCTCCCCCAGTGGGATGTGAACACCAGGGGGCATCCCCCAATGCTCACGGTGGTTTGCTCCCCCGGTGGGATGTGAACACCAGGGGCATCCCCCAATGCTCACGGTGGTTTGCTCCCCCGGTGGGATGTGAACACCAGGGGGCATCCTCAAATGCTCACGGTGGTTTGCTCCCCTCTCCCGCCTGCGGGAGAGGAGCCGGGGGAGAGGGCAAGCGCTTCAAACTGCAGCAGCGATGGATCAGGCCAGCAGGCGGTTCACCCGCTGCACATAGGCCGCCGCATCGTCGAGCATGCCGCCCTCGGCCAGCAGGGCCTGATCGAACAGCACGCGCACGCGGTCATTGAAGCCGTCGCCGTCGGGCAGGTCGCGCAGCTTCTTCACCAGCGCGTGCTCGGGGTTCAGTTCCAGGATCGGCTGCGCGTCGGGCGCCTTCTGGCCGGCCTGCTTGAGCAGGCGTTGCAGGTAGCCGCTCATGTCGCCGTCATCGGACACCAGGCATGATGCCGAATCGGTCAGTCGCAGCGTCACGCGCACGTCCTTGGCCTGGCCCTCAAGCACGGCCTTGGCGCGCTCCACCACGTCCTTCCATTCGGCCGACGCCTTCTCCTGCTCGGCCTTCTCGGCTTCGTCGGCCAGGGCACCCAGGTCCAGGTCGCCACGGGCCACGGACACCAGTTCCTTGCCATCGAACTCGTGCAGGTACGACAGCATCCATTCGTCCACGCGCTCGGTCAGCAGCACCACTTCGATGCCCTTCTTGCGGAACACTTCCAGATGCGGGCTCGACTTGGCCGCGGCCCACGTATCGGCCGTGACGTAGTAGATCTTGTCCTGTCCTTCCTTCATGCGGCCCACGTAGTCGCCCAGCGACACCGACTGCTCGGCCGTATCGTTCTGCGTCGAGGCAAAGCGCAGCAGCTTGGCGATGCGCTCGGCGTTGGCCTGGTCCTCGCCCATGCCTTCCTTGAGCACCTGGCCGAACTGCTCCCAGAACGTCTTGTACTTGGCGCGATCGGCTTCGTCCTCGCTGTCGGCCAGCGCTTCCAGCATCGACAGCACGCGCTTGGTGCAGCCTTCGCGGATGGCCTTCACGTCGCGGCTTTCCTGCAGCAGTTCGCGCGACACGTTCAGCGGCAGGTCGGCCGAATCCACCACGCCCTTGACCCAGCGCAGGTACGACGGCAGCAGCTGGTCGGCGTCGTCCATGATGAACACGCGCTTCACGTACAGCTTCAGGCCGGCCTTGCGGTTGCGGTCCCACAGGTCGAACGGCGCCCGCGCCGGGATATACAGCAGCTGGGTGTATTCGCTGCGGCCTTCCACGCGGTTGTGCGTCCAGGCCAGCGGCGCATCGTGATCGTGCGCAATGTGCTGGTAGAACGCCTGGTATTGCTCGTCGGTGATATCGGACTTGTTGCGGGTCCACAGCGCGCTGGCCTGGTTCACGCTTTCCCACTCGCCGGTCAGCTTCTGCTGCTGGGCTTCGGCATCCCACTCTTCCTTGGGCATGCGGATCGGCAGCGAGATATGGTCCGAGTACTTGCGGATGATGTGTTGCAGGCGGTACGACGACAGGAAATCGTCCTCGCCTTCGCGCAGGTGCAGCGTGATCGTGGTGCCGCGCTCGGCGCGATCGATCGCATCAATCGTAAATTCGCCATCGCCGGCACTTTCCCAGCGCACGGCCTCGCTGGCGGCAACGCCCGCGCGGCGCGTTTCCACGGTGACCTTGTCGGCGACGATAAAGGCCGAGTAGAAGCCCACGCCGAACTGGCCGATCAGCGCGGCGTCCTTCTGCTGGTCGCCCGACAGTTGCTGGAAGAATTCCTTGGTACCCGAACGGGCGATGGTGCCCAGGTTGCGGATCGCCTCGTCGCGGCTCATGCCGATGCCGTTGTCGGTGATCTTCAGCGTGCGTGCGGCGGGGTCGGCTTCGATGCGGATCGCCAGGTCGGCGTCGTTCTCGAGCAGGGCCGGATTCGCGATTGCCTCGAAGCGCAGCTTGTCGGTGGCGTCCGAGGCGTTCGATACCAGCTCGCGCAGGAAGATTTCCTTGTTGCTGTACAGCGAGTGGATCATCAGGTGCAGCAACTGCTTCACTTCCGCCTGGAAGCTCATC
The DNA here is from genome assembly GCF_001652915.1 of Cupriavidus sp. D384. Taxonomy (GTDB): domain Bacteria; phylum Pseudomonadota; class Gammaproteobacteria; order Burkholderiales; family Burkholderiaceae; genus Cupriavidus. Next base: position 19,092 of record NZ_BBQI01000015.1, on the reverse strand, counting down.
GTCTCGTGCGGTGCGGTCATGGTTCTCCTCTTAAACGGATCTATGCGCAAGGTGCCCTGCCCCGTGTGTCCGGAGCGGGTCGATGGCGAAGGAAATAGGGACGGGACGGGGCATTTTCAACCCCCCGCCCCGGTGCTCAGATGCCGGAGCCTGCCGGCAGGCCGGACAGGCGCTCCATCTGGCCGGCCAGAAAGCGCAGCATGCCCGGATCGGTGCTGCTGGCGATGTTGAAGCGGGTCCAGGTCGATGGCATCTGCGATGGCGAAAACAGGCTGCCCGGGGCAAACAGGTAGCCTTCCTCGTGCCCGGCCGTAGCAATGACATTGGTATCCACGCCGGTATCGGCCCACAGGTACATGCCGGCCACCTGCCCCGGGAAGATGCGCAGCCCCAGCCGCTCCAGCTGCTCGCGCGTCTCGTCGCGGGCACGGTCCAGCCGCACCCGCACGCGCTCGGTGTGCTTGCGGTAATGCCCCTCGGTCAGCACCTTGTAGACCACGCGTTCGTTGATTTCCGGCGTCGCCATGCCCGTCACCAGTTTGCTGTCGGTCAATGTCACGGCCAGTTCCGGGCTGGCGGCGATAAAGCCCACGCGCAGGTTGGCGGCCAGCGTCTTCGAAAAGCTGCCCAGGTAGATCACCCGCTTGAGCTGGTCCAGGCTGGCCAGCCGCGTCGCGGCATGGCCCGGCGGGCACAGGTCGCAATAGATGTCGTCCTCGACAATCGTGAAGTCATATTGCTCGGCCAGTTGCAGCAGCCGGAACGCCCGCGCGGCCGACAGCGACGTGCCCGTTGGGTTGTGCAGCACCGAATTGACCACGACCAGCCTGGGCCGATGCGCCTGGGCGATGTGCTCCAGCGCCTCCAGGTCGGGGCCATCGGCCGTATAGGGCACGCCAATCACATTGGCACCCTGCGTGGCAAAGCGGGCAAACATCACGAACCAGGCCGGGTCGCCGACCACCACGGTATCGCCAGGTTGCAGGAACTGGCGCGCAATCAGGTCGAAGGCCTGGGTGATGCCCGATGTCATCACGATCTGGTCGGGGGTGACGCCGATTTCCAGTTCCTCCAGCCGCGTGCGCAGTTGCTGCCGCAGCGGCAGGAAGCCCATCGGCGTGCCGCTGGACAGGAAATGCCCGCCGGGCTGCCGGCCCAGGCTGCGCATGGCCCCCGACAGCAGTTCGCCATCGAGCCATTCGGTAGGCAGGAATCCCCAGCCCGGCGCCTTGTGGCTTTCCGCCGAGTGGAACATGCTGCGCAGCAGCCACGTGACATCGACATTGCGGATGGCCGGCGAGGCCAGCGGGGCTGCCACCGACGGATGCGGCAGGCGGTCGCGCACGTAGAACCCCGAACCGCGCCGCGATTCCAGGTAGCCCAGCGCCACCAGGCGCTCGTAGGCTTCCACCACGGTAAAGCGCGAGATGCCCTTTTCCGACGCCAGCTGGCGGATCGACGGCATGCGCATGCCCGCCCGGAACACCCGTTCGTCGATGCGCAGCCGCGCCCATTCGGTCAGCTGCTCCACCAGCGTCATCTGGGCCGACGGGATCGGATCGGGCAGTTGCGGATGGCCCGCCGCCGGCATCACCAGCCGCAGCGGGCGCGTGCCTCCGCCCGCTGCGGTACCCGATGTGACATTTGAGGCACTATCACTTTCGCCGTGGCGATTTTTCTGGTTGCCTTCCATGTGGCGCTCCCGCAACTGTACTGAAGACGATTTGCTGAACTGTATCGGTACTGTACCGACAAGCTTGACTACCATCAACCAACGATGAAACTCGCCATTGACCACCTCGTGATTGCCGCCCCCGACCTGGAGTCGGGCACCGGGCATGTCGCCAACCTGCTTGGCATCGCCCCGCAAGGCGGCGGCGCCCACCCGCGCATGGGCACGCACAACCGCGTGCTGGGCCTGTTCGGCGGGATGTACCTAGAAGTGATCGCCATCGACCCGGCGGCCGCGGCTCCAGACCGTGCGCGCTGGTTCGGCCTGGACAGCGACCTGATGCAGCAGCGCCTGCGCGATGGCCCGTTCCTGGCGCACTGGGCGGCCCGGGTCGAGCGCCCTGCCGACCTGTCGCGCTGGCAGTCGCAGTACCCGGATCGCATCGCCCCGGCCATTCCGATGGATCGGGGGGCGCTGCACTGGCGCCTGACGGTGCCCGAAGACGGCAGCCTGCCCGCGTGGCATGGCGAGGCGGCCAGCGCTGGCGACGGCCTGTTTCCGACGCTGATCCAGTGGGATGTAGCCAACCACCCCGGCATCAGCCTGCCGCGCCAGGATCTGGCCCTGCGCCGGCTGCGCGGCCAGCATCCGCAAGCGGAACTGCTGCGGCAGGGCCTGGCCTGGATTGGCGCCACGGACCTGATCGAGATCGACCAGACCGATGGGCCGCCGCTGCTGACGGCCGATATCGATACCCCAGCGGGCATCAAGACCCTGCGCTGATCCAAACAGAACAAGACCCGACAAGACACACCACAGGAGCCCCCCCCCGATGTCCGCCACGACCGCCAAGCGCTTCGACGACGACGCGTATCTCGACCACTGCCAGGCCACCGTGGTGGCGGTGAGCGACGCCGGCATCGAACTCGACCAGACCGTCTGCTACGCGCGCAGCGGCGGACAAGCCGGCGACACCGGCACGCTGGGCACCGCCGATGGCCGTGTAGTGGCGCTGACCGACACGGTCTATGCCGATGACCGCACCCGCATCCTGCACGTGCCCGCCGCCGATGCGCCCGCGCTGGCCGTGGGCGACCGCGTCGAGGTCAGGATCGACTGGGCCCGGCGCCACCGGCTGATGCGCCTGCACACCTGCCTGCATCTGCTGGGGTCGCTGATCCCGGTGCCGGTCACGGGCTGCAGCATCTCGCCCGATTCGGCACGCATTGACTTCGACCTGCCCGAATCGACGCTGGACAAGGCCGTGCTGACCGAACAGCTGAACGCACTGATCGACGCGAAAACGCCGGTCAACATCGACCGCATCACGCCCGGGCAACTGGCCGCCCAGCCCGGCCTGGTGCGCACCGTGGGCGCGGCGCCGCCGGCGGGTACATCGACGATCCGTATCGTCGAGATTCCCGGTGTGGACCGCCAGCCCTGCGGCGGCACGCACGTAGCCAATACCGGCGAGATTGGCGCGATGGTCGTGACCAAGATCGAGAAAAAGAGCCGCACCAACCGGCGCGTGGTCGTCAACTTCGCATGACCGGCATGGAAACCTGGCTCACGGGCCTGTCGATGGCCCAGTTCCTGGCATTGGTGACGCTGCTGGCAGTGGGCGCCTTTACCCCCGGCCCGAACACCACCGTGGCGGCCGTGACCGGCGCCAACTTTGGCCTGCGCGCCACGCTGCCGCATTGCATCGGCGTATCGGTCGGCTTTGCCAGCATCATCGCGCTATGCGCCACGGGCGTGGGTGCGCTGATCCTGGCCAGCCCGATGCTGGCAGCGGCCATTCGCGTGGTGGGCGTGCTGTACCTGCTGTGGCTGGCGCTGCGCATTGCGCGCAGCACGTCGCTGGCGGAAAAGAACGTGCTCAAGCCGATGAACGTCTGGCAATCGATTGCCATGCAGTTCGCCAACATCAAGGCATGGATGATGGCGCTGGCCGTGGCCGCGTCGTACATGGACAACGCGCCGTCGCTGACCCAGCGGGTGCTGCTGGTCAGCACGCTGTTTGCCGCCTTCGGCTTTTTCAGCAACGGCGCCTATGGCGTGCTGGGCGCATCGCTGCGGCAGTGGCTGATGCAGGGCAGCCGCGTGCGCTGGTTCAACGGCGCGATGGGGCTGGCGCTGGCGCTGACCGCCCTGTGGATGGCCGTGGCCGCCGCACACCCTCACTGACGCGCCCCCTGAATATCATGAGCCAGAACCCCTCCCCTCATTCCGGCGGCATGCTGCTGGGCTTTGTCGGCGTGGCGATCTTCAGCCAGACGCTGCCGTTCACGCGCATGGCCGTGGCCGAACTGGATGCCACGTTCGTGGCGCTGGCCCGGGCCGTGATCGCTGCCGTGCTGGCGCTGGCGCTGCTGTCGGCGCGCGGCGCGCTGGCACCGGCAAAGCGCCCGCGCGGGCGCCAATGGCTGCGGCTTGCCGTGACCGCGCTGGGGGTGGTGGTGGGCTTTCCGGTGTTTTCCTCGCTGGCGATGCGTGAAGTGCCGGCCGCGCACGGTGCCATCGTGATCGGGCTGCTGCCGCTGGCCACGGCCGTGTTCGCGGCCTGGTTCGGCAACGAGCGCCCGTCGACCGGATTCTGGCTGTCGGCGCTGGCCGGCAGCGCCCTGGTGGTCGGCTTTGCCCTGTGGCAAGGGGCCGGCGGCCTGCAGCATGCCGACTGGTTCCTGTTCCTGGCCGTGGTGCTGGGCGCACTTGGCTATGCCGAAGGCGGCAAGCTGTCGCGCGAGCTGGGCGGGCTGGAGACGATCTCGTGGGCGCTGGTGGTGTCGCTGCCGGTGCTGGTGCCGGTGGTGGCGTGGCTGACACTGGAGCATGCCGGCGAAATCGCCGCCGCCTCGCCGCGGGCATGGGCCGGCATGGCCTATGTGTCGATCTTTTCGATGTTCATCGGCTTTCTGTTCTGGTACGCGGGCCTTGCAAAAGGCGGCGTGGCCCGCGTAGGCCAGATACAATTGCTGCAGCCGTTCCTCACGCTGGCGGGCGGCGCCGTGATCCTGGCCGAGCCCCTCGATGCCGCCACCGTCGCTTTTGCAGTGGCGGTGATCGCCGTGGTAGCCATCGGCCGACGCGCCGCCGTGCGCAACACGGCACCCGCCTCGCCGCCGGCCCCCGTGGCCGGAGAAACGCCCCCCGTTCTTCCAGGACGCATTCACTGACAGGAGTCACCGCATGTCCGTCTACGACACCCTTGCCAAACTCGGCGTGGAACTGCCCACCGCCGGCGCCCCCGCCGCTGCCTATGTGATGGCCGCGACCACCGGCAACACCGTCTTCCTGTCGGGCCATATCGCCCGCCGCGACGGCAAGCCCTGGGCTGGCAAGCTTGGCAAGGATATCGACACCGCCACCGGCCAGCAGGCCGCGCGCAGCATCGCCATCGACCTGCTGGCAACGCTGCACGGCCATATTGGCGACCTGAACCGCGTCAAGCGTGTGGTCAAGGTGATGAGCCTGGTGAACTCCACGCAGGAATTTACCGAACAGCACCTGGTGACCAACGGCTGCTCCGAATTCCTGGTCGAAGTGTTCGGCGAAAAGGGCAAGCACGCCCGCAGCGCCTTTGGCGTGGCGCAGATTCCGCTGGGCGCCTGCGTCGAGATCGAGATGATCGTCGAGATCTGAAACCTGAAGCCGTACCCTGCAGACCACACGTATTAGAGACATAGGCAGGGCCCGCGGGCCCTGCCCCTGAATTCCCCCACCACGAGACCAATCATGAAATGGGCCATCTCCCGCCGGGCGCAGCAACTGACCAGCTCGGCCATCCGCGAAATCCTGAAAGTCACCGAGCGTCCGGAAGTCATTTCCTTCGCCGGCGGCCTGCCCTCCCCGGCGTCGTTCCCGGTAGCGGCCATGGAAGCGGCTGTGGCCCGTGTATTCGCGGATAACCCCCAGGGCGCGCTGCAGTACGCCGCCACCGAAGGTTATCTGCCGCTGCGCGAATTCGTGGCAAAGCGCTACAACGTGGGCGTGGAGCGTGTGCTGATCACCACCGGTTCGCAGCAGGCGCTGGACCTGATTGCCAAGATCATGATCGACCCGGGCAGCCCGGTGCTGGTGGAAACGCCGAGCTACCTGGGCGCGCTGCAGGCGTTCTCGCTGTTCGAGCCGGAATTCGTGTCGATCCCGTCCGATGAAAACGGCCTGATCCCCGAGGCGCTGACGGCCGAACTGACCGCCAACGCGCGCTTCCTGTACGCGCTGCCGAACTTCCAGAACCCCACGGGCCGCCGCCTGCCGCTGGAGCGCCGCCAGGCGCTGGTCAAGCGTGCGCAGGAACTGGGCATCCTGCTGGTGGAAGACGATCCGTACGGCGAGCTGAGCTATACCGGCAGCACGCTGCCGACGCTGCTGTCGATGAACCCGGACGGCGTGATCTACATGGGCTCGTTCTCGAAGATCCTGGCGCCCGGCATGCGCCTGGGCTTTGTGATCGCCCCGCCCGAACTGCATTTCAAGCTGTGCCAGGCCAAGCAGGCATCGGACCTGCACACGCCCACCTTCACGCAGCGCATTGCCTACGAGACGGTCAAGGACGGCCTGCTGGAGACCCACATCCCGACCATCCGCGAACTCTACGGCAAGCAGTGCGCCTACATGCTGGACGCCCTCAAGCGCCACATGCCGGCCGGCGTGACCTGGAACGCGCCCGAAGGCGGCATGTTCATCTGGGTGGAACTGCCGGAAGGCCTGAACAGCATGACGATCCTCGAAGAAGCGGTGCGCCGCAACGTGGCCTACGTGCCCGGCGCGCCGTTCTATGCCGGCAACCCGCGCATGAACACGCTGCGCCTGGCCTTTGTGACGGTGCCGCAGGAACGCATCGAACAGGGCGTGTCGATCCTGGGCGAGCTGTTCCGCGAAGCCATCGCCAAGGCCGACCCGCAACCGCGCGCAGCCTGAGGAAGACCGCCGACATGGATCTGGAAGAGCCGCAAACCATGCTGCGTATCTGGGGCCGCCTGTCGTCGATCAACGTGCAGAAGGTGGTCTGGTGCGCGCGCGAGCTGCACCTTGACCACGAACGCATCGACATCGGCAACCACAAGGGCGAACTCGACGCCGAGGCCTATGTGCGCCTGAATCCGAACCGGCTGATCCCGGTGATCGAGGATTTCCGCGACACCGACGTGGCCGGCGAGCCGTTCGTGCTGTGGGAGTCGAATGCGATCGTGCGCTACCTGTGCGCGCGCTATGGCGAAGACACGCTGTGGCCGTCGGACGTCAAGGCACGCGCATCGGCCGACCGCTGGATGGACTGGCAGACCACCACCTTCAGCCCGGCCATGGTGCAGGCCTTCCTGCAGATGGTCCGCACGCCCGAAGACCAGCGCGACCAGGCCGTGATCGACAAGTCGTGCGAGCGCACCGAGCCGCTGGCGAAGATGCTGGACGCCGCGCTGGCCGACCGCGAATTCATCGGCGGCGACCGCTTCACGATGGCCGATATCTCGCTGGCCTGTGCCGCGCATCGCTGGATGGGCACGCCCGTCCCGCACGCGCCCCGGCCCAACCTGGAGCGCTGGCTGGCGGCCATGCGCGCCCGGCCGGCGGCCCTGAGCATCCTGGTGCTGCCGCTGAAGTAATCTTCGCCGTACCGTGGACCCTGGGGCTGGCTACACCAGCCCCAGCAACCCTGCCCCCGCACCGAGGGCCACCAGCAGCAGCGGGTGGATCTTCGTCTTCAGCATCAACCCCACCGTCAGCAGCGTCACCGCCACGGCCGTCCAGGTATGGTCTACGCTGGTGGCAAGCACCCATCCCGTCGACAGCAGCAGGCCAATGGTCAGCGCCGACAGGCCGCGCTTGATCAGCCCCGGCCAGACCGCGTGCGGCGAGCGCCCGGCAAAGTACTCGAAGCCCAGCGCAATCACGCTGGACGGGCCGCAGATGCCAAGCATCGACGCAAACGCACCGGCGGCGCCGGCCACCTGCCAGCCAAACAGTGCCACGAACAGGATATTCGGCCCCGGCGACGCCTGCGAGATGGCATAGAGCGCGGCAAACTGCTCGTCGGTCATCCAGTGGTTGGCTTCCACCAGATACCGGTGCATGTCGGGAATGACCGTGCCGCCACCGCCCACGGCCAGCAGCGACAACATGCCGAAGTGGCCCAGCAGGTCGCGCAGGATTTCGGGCGACGCCATCATGCCCCCTTGCGCATGGCGCGGTATTCCAGCACCAGCGCCACGGGCACCAGCACGGCCATGACCGGCAGCAGCGGCCAGCGCAGCCAGCCGATGGCCAGGAACGCCGCCAGGCCCACCACCAGCGCGCGCACCGAACGCGGCTGGCTTTGCGCCAGCTTCACGCCCGTCGACAGCACCAGCCCGGCGGCCACGGCCGTCATGCCGGACAGCATCTGCCGCACCTGCGGCACGTCCTGGTAGCGCAGGTACAAACCCATCGCGCACAACACCACCACCATCGGCACGAACACCAGTCCGCTGAACGCCGCCACGGCGCCGCGCAGGCCGGCAAAGCGCAGCCCCAGCATCAGCGCCAGGTTGATGACGTTCGGCCCCGGCAGCACCTGACCCAGGCTTAGTATTTCAACGAAATCACGATCGTCAAGCCAGCGGTTGCGTTCCACCACCGAGCGCCGTACGAACGGCAGCACGCCACCGAAGCCGGACAGGCCCATGCGGGCAAACTCGAAAAACAGGGTGCGGGCGTTGGGAGGCGGGGCGAGCGTCGGCTCGACTAGCAGGGGCGTGGAGGACATGACCGTGACGATGATCGCCTGCCATGCGGAATGGGCAGGGTGCCGACATGGTACGGCAGATACTCGCCGCCGGGCTGGCGCGAGGCATCACGAAATGGCAAGAGGGGGTCGCGGCTGGCGATGGCTCGCTGCCTTCCGCAGGCTGGCGCCCCTCTCCCGCTGCCGGGAAAGAGGCGCAAACCCTCGGGATCTTCGAACTTACTCCGAAACCTTCACCGGTTCCAGCTTCACTTCCTTCAGGCGCGGCTCGATGGCCTTGCCCTTGCGGGCGCGCTTGCCCACGTACGGCAGCAGCGTCTTGCCGGCCAGCTTCTGCGGCGGCAGCTTGCCGCCACGCACGCCGGTGCCCGAGATCATCAGGCCAGGCGCGCCAACCGGCACGGCCTGCTCCAGCGCTTCCTTCGGTTCCAGCTCCATCAGGATCACGCCGCGGCCGCCGGCCGACAGCACCTTGACCTCGTCGAGCCCGACCAGCAGCAGACGCCCATTGGCCGAGAAGCACGCCACGTGCGTGGCTTCCTCGCCCACCGGCTGAGGCTGCAGGATGGTGTCGCCGTCATCGAGCGTGATGAACGCCTTGCCGCCCTTCTGGCGGCTGATCATGTCGCCAACCTTCGTGACAAAGCCATTGCCACCGGCCGTGGCAATCAGCATCCGCTGCTCGGCGCCGCCCGCGAACGTATGGGCGATCTGCGAGCCCGCGGCCAGGTCGATCAGCGTGGTCACCGGCACGCCATCGCCACGGCCACCCGGCAGCCCCGAGACGGCTACCGAATAAACCCGGCCATTGCTGCCGAACGCCAGCATGGTGTCGACGGTACGGCATTCGAACGTGGCATAGAGGGAGTCTCCGGCCTTGAACGTGAACTGCGACGGATCATGGCCATGGCCCTGGCGCGTACGCACCCAGCCCTTGCCCGACATGATCACCGTCACCGGCTCGTCAATCACCTTCACCTCGGCGGCAGCGCGGCTGGCTTCCTGGATCAGCGTGCGGCGCGGGTCCTTGTCTTCCGGGCTGTATTGCTTGGCGTCCTGCTCGATCTCCTTGATGATCTTGCGACGCATCATGGTCTCGGACTTCAGCAGCACGTCCAGCTCGGCCTGCTCGTCTCGCAGTTTCGCCAGTTCCTGTTCGATCTTGATCGCTTCCAGGCGCGCCAGCTGGCGCAGGCGGATTTCCAGGATGTCTTCGGCCTGCCGGTCGCTGAGGCGGAACGCCTCGATCAGCGCAGGCTTGGGATCGTCGCTTTCGCGGATGATGCGGATCACCTCGTCGATGTTCAGCAGCACCAGCATCCGCCCTTCCAGGATATGGATGCGGTCTTCCACCTTGCTCAGCTGGAAGCGCGTGCGGCGCGTGACCGTGGCAAAGCGGAACTCGATCCACTCGCGCAGGATATCCTGCAGGCCCTTCTGACGCGGCCGCCCGTCGGTGCCGATCATCACCAGGTTGATCGGCGCGCCCGATTCCAGGCTGGTATGGGCCAGCAGCGTCTGGATGAATTCCTGCTGGTCGGTGTTCTTGCTCTTGGGCTCGAACACCAGCCGCACCGGGGCGTCCTTGCCCGATTCGTCGCGCACGGCGTCCAGCACGGCCAGCATCGTGGTCTTGAGCTGGGTCTGCTCGGGCGTCAGCGCCTTCTTGCCGGTGCGGATCTTCGGATTGGTGATTTCCTCGATTTCCTCGAGCACCTTCTGCGCCGACGTGCTCGGCGGCAGTTCGGTCACCACCATCTGCCACTGGCCGCGCGCCATTTCCTCGATGGTCCAGCGCGCACGCACCTTCAGGCTGCCGCGGCCGTTCTCGTAGATCTGCGCAATTTCCGAGGCCGGCGAGATGATCTGGCCGCCGCCCGGATAGTCGGGGCCCGGCATGATCGCCAGCAATTCGGCCAGCGAGATGTTCGGGTTGCGGATCATCGCCACGGCCGCGCCGGCCACTTCGCGCAGGTTGTGCGGCGGGATTTCGGTGGCCATGCCCACGGCGATGCCCGAGGCGCCGTTCAGCAGCACGAACGGCAGGCGCGCCGGCAGCAGCTTGGGCTCTTCTTCCGAACCGTCGTAGTTGGGCAGGAAGTCCACCGTGCCCATGTCGATCTCGTCGAGCAGCAGGCGCGAGATCGGGGTCAGGCGGGCTTCGGTGTAGCGCATGGCCGCCGCGCCATCGCCGTCGCGCGAGCCAAAGTTGCCCTGGCCGTCGATCAGCGGATAGCGCAGCGAGAAATCCTGGGCCAGGCGCACCAGGGCGTCATAGGCCGACTGGTCGCCGTGCGGGTGGAATTTACCGAGCACCTCGCCGACCACGCGGGCCGACTTCACGGGCTTGGCGTCGGCGCGCAGCCCCATCGCCTGCATCGCATAGAGAATGCGGCGCTGCACGGGCTTCTGGCCGTCCGCCACTTCGGGCAGGGCACGCCCCTTGACCACGCTCACGGCGTAATCCAGGTAGGCGCGCTCGGCGTACCGCGCGAGCGTCAGCGAATCGGCCGGCTCTTCGGGCTGAAACGTAGTATCTGCTTGATCCATGGTTGGCAAGGGTTCGGCATGCCGGGCGCGGGCGCGCCGGACATCCCGCTTGTTTTGCGGTCAGCGTGGGATTCTAAAGGAAGTGGATGACGATGCCGCCGGAAATAGCGCCCGAAATCCAGTCAGGCCCCATCAGGGCATTGGCCGGCGCCCGCCACCGATCACCATGCGCACGCGGTCTGCCGCCACGCCGGTACGGATCACGCCGCCCGCCGCCGGCTGGTACAGGCGGTAGAACTCCAGCACGGTGCTCACGTACTGGCGGGTCTCGGGGTAAGGCGGGATCTGGTTGTTGTAGCGCTGCACCGCGCCTTCGCCGGCGTTGTACGCGGCCAGCACCAGCTCCAGGTTGTTCGGGAACAGTTCCATCAGGAAGCGCAGGTAACGCACGCCAGCCGAGATGTTCAGCTTCGGGTCGGCCAGCTTCTGCTCCACCGTGCGGCGCTTGTCGGCCGCAATGCCAAAGCGCGCGCCGGTATCGGGAATGACCTGCATCAGCCCGATGGCGCCCTTGGGCGACACGGCCGACGCGTTGAAGCCGCTTTCCACGGCCATCACCGCCTTGACCAGCGCCGGGTCCACGTTCTGGGCCTCGGCCACCTGCGCGATGATCGGGTCGACCGTGCGCAGGTTCGGGTGGTTCAGCAGGTACTGGAACAGCTTGTCGCGCGACGGGCTGGTCTTGTCCGGCAGCGTGATGACGCCGCGGTGCCCAAGGTTGCCCGAATCGAACTGGCCGCCGTCCTTCATGAACAGCTTGTAGCGGCTGTCGAGCCTGGTATCGGCGAAGTGGGCCACGCCCTCGCCGTCGATATAACCCCAGAGTTCCGCATGGGCAGGCGCGGCGATGCCGAACGCGCCGAGCACGGCCAGCGTGCAGGCCAGGCGCCTTGCCTGTGCCTTGATCCGCCTGTTCCGCTGTTGCCCTGCTCGTTCCTGCATCGTCGTTCCTCCAGATTTGGCGCCGTCAGATATCGGCTACCACCTCGTTACCCTTTTCTTCGAGCCAGGTCCGGCGCTGTGACGCCTCGCCCTTGCCCATCAGCATGTTCATCATGGTGACGGTCTGCAGCAGGTCGAACTCGCCCAGCGCCACCGGCAGCAGGCGGCGGGTGTCCGGGTTCATCGTCGTTTCCCAGAGCTGTTCGGCGTTCATTTCGCCCAGGCCCTTGAAGCGCGAGATCTGCCAGGCGCCGTCCTTGACGCCATCCTTGAGCAGCTTGTCCTGGATGGCTTCGAGTTCGCCTTCGTCCAGCGCGTAGAGCTTCTGCGCGGGCCGCTTGCCGCGTGCCGGTGCATCGACGCGGAACAGCGGCGGGCGCGCCACGCAGACATGGCCCAGGTCGATCAGCTTCGGGAAGTGGCGGAAGAACAGTGTCAGCAGCAGCACCTGGATGTGCGCGCCGTCCACGTCCGCATCGGACAGGATGCAGATCTTGCCGTAGCGCAGGTTCGACAGGTCGGGCTCGTCCTCGGGACCATGCGGGTCCACGCCGATGGCCACGGCGATGTCGTGCACCTCGTTGTTCGCGAACAGGCGGTCACGCTCGGTTTCCCAGGTGTTGAGCACCTTGCCGCGCAGCGGCAGGATGGCCTGGAATTCCTTGTCGCGCCCCATCTTGGCCGAACCGCCCGCCGAGTCGCCCTCCACCAGGAAGATCTCGTTGCGCGTGACATCGGTCGATTCGCAGTCGGTCAGCTTGCCGGGCAGCACGGCCACGCCGGAGCCCTTCTTCTTTTCCACCTTCTGCGCGGCGCGCGTGCGGGCCTGGGCCTGGCGGATCACCAGTTCGGCCAGCTTCTTGCCGTAGTCGACATGGTGATTCAGCCAGAGCTCCAGCGCCGGACGGCTGAACGTGGACACCAGGCGTACGGCGTCGCGGCTGTTCAGGCGTTCCTTGATCTGGCCCTGGAACTGCGGGTCGAGCACCTTGGCCGACAGCACGAACGAGGCCCTTGCGAACACGTCCTCGCTCATCAGCTTGACGCCCTTGGGCTGCAGCGAGTGCATCTCGATAAAGCTCTTCACGGCCAGGAACAGGCCTTCGCGCAGGCCCGACTCATGCGTGCCGCCGGCTGGCGTGGGAATCAGGTTCACGTACGACTCGCGCACCGGCGCGCCGTCCTCGGTCCAGGCCACCACCCACGAGGCGCCCTCGCCTTCGGCAAACCCTTCCTCGCCGGCGACCTTGTCCGGATCGGCAAAATGCTCGCCCTCGAACATCGGGATCACCAGCTCCGCGCCGCTGCCCTGGGCCAGCGCTTCCACCAGATAGCCCTTCAGGCCCTGCTCGTATTGCCAGACGGTCTGCTCGCCGGTCTTTTCCAGCACCAGCGTGACCTTCACGCCGGGCAGCAGCACGGCCTTGGAGCGCAGCAGGCGCTGCAATTCGGCCATCGGAATGGCGGCCGAGTCGAAATACCTGGCGTCCGGCCACACCTGGACGCGCGTGCCGTTCTTCTTTTCGCCGCGCTCGATCTTGCGCGATGCCAGCGCCCGGGTGACTTCGCCACCATGCTCGAAGGTCAGCGTGGACTGCGAGCCATCGCGCCAGACCGTCACGTCCAGGCGCGTAGCCAGCGCGTTGGTCACCGACACGCCCACGCCGTGCAGGCCGCCCGAGAACGCGTAGGCGCCGCCCTTGCCCTTGTCGAACTTGCCGCCTGCGTGCAGGCGCGTGAAGACGATCTCCACCACTGGCACGCCTTCTTCCGGGTGAATGCCCACTGGAATGCCGCGGCCGTCGTCCTCCACGCTGATGCTGCCGTCCTTGTGGAGCGTGACCAGGATCTCGGTGCCGTGGCCGCCCAGCGCCTCGTCCGAGGCGTTGTCGATCACCTCCTGCACGATGTGCAGGGGGTTGTCGGTACGGGTGTACATGCCGGGGCGTTGCTTGACCGGTTCCAGGCCCTTCAGGACCCGGATGGAAGATTCGCTGTACTGACTGGTTTTGCTCGCCATGGAGTCGATACGGATATTGGTCTTGCCGGCCGTCGGCGGCCGGGATGCGCTGCATTGTAATGGATGGCCGTGGCAGCCATCCTTTTTGAAAAGCCCCGGAAATTCGTAGTCCGGCACAAATCCGGGGCCCGGCTTAAACTAGGCGCCGACTACGAGGGCGCCCCCCGGCACCACCCCATCGCCAGCCAGCCGCCAGCCCGTCGCCAGCGGCACGCCGGGATCACGCCACGAGAAAAACGAACAAAACAATAGAGACAATACCGAGTCCGACATGACCGATCGCAAACTATCCCTGACCACCGTGCTCGTGTGCGGCGGCCTGCTCGTCACCCTTTCCATGGGCATCCGGCATGGCTTTGGCCTGTTCAACCTGCCCATCACGCAGACGCACGGCTGGAACCGCGAGACCTTCGCCTTTGCGCTGGCGCTGCAGAACCTGATGTGGGGCGCCAGCCAGCCCATTACGGGCGCGCTGGCCGACAAGTTCGGCGCAATGCGCATCATGATCGTCGGCGTGGCGCTGTATGTGGCGGGCCTGATCGTGATGGCGATGGCTACCAGCGGCACGGCGTTCGCCACCGGCGCCGGCGTGCTGATCGGCATTGCCCAGTCCGGCACCACATACAGTGTGGTCTACGGGGTGATTGGCCGCGTGGCCAGCGCCGAAAAGCGTGTCTGGGCCATGGGCATTGCCGCCGCGGCCGGGTCGTTCGGCCAGTTCCTGATGATTCCGGTGGAGCAAACGCTGATTTCCACCACCGGCTGGCAGAACGCGCTGTTTATCCTGGCCTTCCTGGCGTGCTTCATGCTGCCGCTGGCCCTGACGCTGCGCGAGCCCAGGATGGCCGCCAGCACCGGCGGCCACCAGCAGACCATTGGCGAAGCCACGCGCGAGGCCTTCGGCAACCGCAACTTCCAGTTGCTGACGCTGGGTTACTTCGTGTGCGGCTTCCAGGTGGTGTTCATTGGCGTGCACCTGGCGCCGTACCTGAAGGACCGCGGCCTGGTCGACGTGAAGATCGCCACGGTGGCGCTGGCGCTGATCGGCCTGTTCAACGTATTCGGCACCTACACGGCCGGCGCGATGGGACAGCGCATGCCGAAGCGCTACCTGCTGTCGTCGATCTATATCGCCCGGTCGGTGGTGATCGCCGGCTACCTGATGCTGCCGCTGACGGCCTGGAGCACCTGGGTCTTTGCCGCGCTGATGGGCTTTCTGTGGCTGTCCACGGTGCCGCTGACCAACGGCATCATCGCGCAGGTGTTCGGCGTGAAGTACCTGTCGATGTTGTCCGGCGTGGTGTTCTTCTCGCACCAGATCGGCAGCTTCCTGGGCGCGTGGCTGGGCGGCTACCTGTTTGACCGCACTGGCAGCTACAACACGGTATGGCTGCTGGCGATGGCGCTGGGCGTGCTGGCTGCGCTGGTGAACCTGCCGATCCGGGAGCAGGCGCTGGTGCGCCCGCAACCTGTGGGCGTCTGAGATGAGCTGGGCGCGTGGTGCCGGCTATCTGGCCCTGGCGGTGGTGCTGACGCTGGGGTTCCTGGCCTACCTGCGCCCGGCATTCATGGTCGACCTGACCAATATGGTGCTGGCGTGGTGCGGGTGAGGCGGGTGAGGCGGCCCGGCTGCTGACTTGCGTCTCCCCCGGCCCCGTTGCCATTTCATGGGCGGGGGAGACAACAAGGCTTACTTCAGGCGCCCTCGCCCCTGGTTTTCTTCTCCAGCACTTCCCAGCGCTCCAGCGCCTCCAGCAGTTCCATCTCGATGTCGTCGTGGCGGGTGGCAAGTTCGGCAGCGCGCGCCGGATCGGTGGCGTAGAGCGAGCCATCCTCAAGCTGGGCGCCGATGGTCTTCTGCTCGGCCTCCAGGCCAGACATCCGTTCCGGCAATCCATCCAGCTCGCGCTGTTCCTTGTACGACAGCTTGACCGTGCGGTTGGCACCCCGCGCCTCGCGCGTGCTGGCCTTGGGCGCCTCGGCCGCCTTCGGCTCGGCCTTTGCCGCCTGCAGCGCCTGTGCGCGTGCCGACTGCTGCTCCCAGTCGAAGTAACCGCCCACCGACTCGCGCCACTGGCCGTCGCCCTCGGCGGCAATCGTCGACGTCACCACGTTGTCCAGGAACGCACGGTCGTGCGATACCAGGAACACCGTGCCGCTGTAGTCCTGCAGCAGTTCTTCCAGCAGTTCCAGGGTGTCGATGTCGAGGTCGTTGGTGGGTTCGTCCAGCACCAGCACATTGGCCGGGCGCGCAAACAGGCGCGCCAGCAGCAGGCGGTTGCGCTCGCCGCCGGATAGCGACTTGACCGGCGACCGCGCGCGCTCCGGCGCGAACAGGAAGTCGCCCAGGTAGCTCATCACGTGCTTGCGCTGGCCGTTGACTTCCACCCAGTCGCTGCCGGGGCTGATGGTGTCGGCCAGCGACTTTTCCAGGTCCAGCGCCGAACGCATCTGGTCGAAGTACGCCACCTGCAGGTTGCTGCCGTTGCGCACCGTGCCGGCGTCGGGCGCCAGATCGCCCAGGATCAGCCGCAGCAGCGTGGTCTTGCCGGCGCCGTTCGGGCCGATCAGGCCCACCTTGTCGCCACGCATGATGGTGGCCGTGAAGTCGCGCACCACCGGCTTGTTGCCGTACGACTTGGATACGTCGACCAGTTCCGCCACGATCTTGCCCGAGCGGTCGCCCTGCGACACTTCCAGCTTGACGTTGCCCTGCACCTCGCGGCGCTGGGCGCGTTCGGTGCGCATGTCCACCAGCCGCTGCACCCGCGCCACGCTGCGCGTGCGGCGTGCTTCCACGCCCTTGCGGATCCAGACTTCTTCCTGCGCCAGCAGCTTGTCGAACTTGGCCTGCTCCACCGCCTCGTTGGCCAGCAGTTCGGCCTTGCGCACCTGGTAGGCGGCAAAGTTGCCCGGGAACGACAGCAGCTTGCCCCGGTCGAGTTCGACGATGCGCGTGGCTACGCGATCCAGGAAGGCGCGGTCATGGGTAATCAGCAGCACGCTGCCGCGGAAGCCCAGCAACAGGTCTTCGAGCCAGCGGATGGCTTCCACGTCGAGGTGGTTGGTCGGCTCGTCCAGCAGCAGGATGTCGGGCTCCGCGACCAGGCCCTGCGCCAGCGCCACGCGCTTTTGCAGACCGCCGGACAGCGCATCCACGCGCACATGCGGGTCCAGCCCCAGCCGGGCCAGCGTGGTTTCCACGCGGGTGCGCAGCTGCCACGCATCGGCGGCGTCGAGTTCGGCCTGCACGCGGTGCAGTTCGGCCAGCGTGGCCTCGTCGTGATGGGATTCCAGCTTCAGCAGCGCGGCGTCGTAGCGCAGCAGCAGGTCGTGGGCGGCGCCCATGCCCTGGCTGACGGCATCGAACACGGTCAGACCGGGCTCGAACTGTGGCTCTTGCGCAACATAGGCCGACGTCACGCCGCTCTGGCGCGCGATCAGGCCGTCGTCGGGCGCGGAGGAACCCGCCACGATCCGCAGCAGTGACGACTTGCCCGTGCCGTTGCGGCCGATCAGGCCAACGCGTTCGCCGGCTTCGAGCGAGAAATCGGTATGGTCGAGCAGCGCCACGTGGCCAAAGGCCAACTGGGCATCGGTAATGGAAAACAGGGCCATGATTGCGAGGAAGGGTAAGCGGCGCCCGACCCCCAGGGTCTGGCGCAAAGGCAGGCCCGAATTGTAGACGACGCGGGCGCCCCGCCGCTGCCACCCGACCCCCGGCGGGCCTGCAGGGCCGGAACGGCCAGCAAGGAAGCGGCCTGGAGAAGCAGCCGGCCAAGCCGCCGCAAGGCAGTACCGCCACGTTCGCCCGCCCGGAAAACGGCCCGTAAAAAGAAAAGGCCCGTTCGCCTGAACGGGCCCCAAGAGTCTCTCCTCGGTGCCCTGCTCGCAAGGCACGACTGAAGCATAGCCAGCGGCGCGATACACCAGAAGTCGGACAAATCCGTAAGGGAAACTCCTCGTCAACCTGCCCCCGCCCGGAGCGTTGCGTCCCAGGAACGTTGAACGTGCGCACTAGCGGTGGCTGTTGTGCCGAGATGGTCGCCCGTGGAACAATCGGGAGCATCGGAATTCTCCGAAATTCCTGAAAAGCACAACGACAGCAGTACCCAGTAGCAGCAGTCATAGAGCCGGAACCATCCGGCCAGCGGTGGCGCAAGACGCCGCCAGAGTTGTTCCCAGAAAAATTTTCGACGGGTGTCATTCATGACCAATTCGGGCCTGCCGCGCCGTGCCTCGCTTCGAGGCATGGCGCCTGTCGTACTTTCCCTAGCCGCATTGCTCTGCCTGCCTGCCGCACCGGCGGCACAGGCGGCCATGCCAAATTCCGTGGTGCTGCGCATCCAGCAGACCGGGGCCATCCGCATTGCCCACCGCGAAAGCTCGGTACCCTTCTCGTTCGTGGCAGACGGCAAGCCGATGGGCTACGCCGTGGACCTGTGCCTGAAGGTTGCCGATGCCGTGCGCACGCAGCTCAAGCTGCCGCAGTTGCGCGTGGAATGGGTGCCGGTGACGCCGGCCTCGCGAATCCCGGCCATCGTCGAGGGCAAGGCCGACCTGGAATGCGGGTCGACCACCAACAACCGCGAGCGCCGCGACCAGGTGGCTTTCACCATTCCGCACTACATCGCCGGCAGCCGCATGCTGGTGAAGTCGGACTCGGGCATCCGCAAATGGGGTGACCTGCGCGGCAAGACCGTGGTGTCCACCACCAAGACCACGCCGCTGGAAATGATCCGCAAGATGGACGAGTCGGGTGCCATGGGCTGGAAGGTGGTAGAGGCCAAGGACCACGCCGAGGCCTTTGCCATGGTCGAAGCGGGCAAGGCGGACGCCTTCGTGATGGACGACGTGCTGCTGTTCGGCCTGCGCGCGAACGCGAAAAACCCGGCATCGCTGGCCGTGACCGGCGACCTGCTGACGATCGAGCCGTACGCGGTCATGCTGTCGAAGCATGACGCCGAGTTCAAGAAGATCGTGGACAAGGCCATGGTCGCGTCGATCTACGACCAGGAAACCCAGAAGCTGTACCGCAAGTGGTTCCTGCAGCCGATCCCGCCGAACGGCATCACGCTGGACATTCCGATGAGCTACCTGCTGCGCGACTCGTTCAAGTTCCCGAGCGACAAGGTGGCCGACTGACGGGGTCAGCCCTGCCACCCGGGTTGCTCCCCTCTCCCA
>NZ_BBQI01000014.1 GCF_001652915.1 Cupriavidus sp. D384 | reverse complement strand
GGGGGGGGGCGTAAAGGCCCTGCTTGCCCACACGGCGGATATTTGAACGGCCGGGCCCTCTCCCCCGCCCCTCTCCCGCCAGGCGGGAGAGGGGAGAAAAACCTCGGTCACCCCGGCATCCCGTGCGAAGATACCGGCCCACCGCCTTCCGCGCCGCTTCAGCACGACACCCCATGACCCCCGCCCCCACCATCCGGCTGTCAGACCTTTCCGTTTCCACGCTGGTGGCCGGGCTGATCGCCATGCTGACCGGCTACACCAGTTCGCTGGTGCTGATGATCCAGGCCGGCCAGGCGGCGCACCTGACCGATCCGCAGATTGCGTCGTGGATCTGGGCACTGTCGATCGGCATGGGTGTGACCACACTGGGGCTGTCGCTGGCGATGCGCGTGCCGATCGTGGTGGCCTGGTCCACGCCCGGGGCGGCGCTGCTGATCGCGAGCCTGCCCGGTGTGCCGTATTCCGAAGCGATCGGCGCCTTCCTGATGGCCGCGTTGCTGATGACCGCGGCGGGCCTGACCGGCTGGTTCGACAAGCTCATGAAGGCGCTGCCCGCCAGCATCGCATCGGCCTTGCTGGCCGGCATCCTGTTCCGCATCAGCGTGGATGTGTTCGTGCAGGCCCAGTACCAGACGGTGCTGCTGCTGGCAATGTTTGCCGCCTACCTGTTGGGGCGGCGCTGGTGGCCCCGCTACGCAGTGCCGGGCGTGCTGGCCCTGGGCGTGGTGCTGGCCGGCGCGATGGGCCTGTTGCACTTCGAGCAGTTTCATTTCGCGATGGCGCTGCCGGTGTGGACGACGCCGACGTTCTCGCTGGCGGCATTTGTCAGCATCGCCGTGCCGCTTTTCATCGTGGCGCTGGCTTCCCAGAACATCCCGGGACTTGCCGTATTGCGTGCCGATGGCTACCACGTGCCGGCCAGCCCCCTGATCGCGGTGACGGGCATCGCATCGGCCATCCTGGCACCGTTCGGCTCCCACGGCATCAACCTGGCGGCCATCACCGCGGCTATATGCACCGGCCCGCAGGCCGATGCAGATCCGCGCCGCCGCTATATGGCGGCCGTGGTTTGCGGGGTCGGCTATCTGGTGATGGGCGTGATGGCGGCCAGTATTGCCGCGCTGTTCGCAGCATTCCCGAAGGCACTGGTGGTGGCCGTGGCGGCCTTTGCGTTGCTGGGATCGATCGCCAACGGGCTGACCGTGGCCATGCAGACGCCGGCTGAGCGCGAGTCGGCGCTGCTGACGTTCATGATCACGGCGTCCGGCATGACGCTGGCGGGCGTGGGATCGGCCTTCTGGGGCGTGGTGGGGGGCATGCTCGCGCTGGCGGTGCTCAAGCCGCGCGAGCCCAGGGCCGGCTGACCCCGGCTGACCCCGGCCGCCTGGCGCTGCTGCCGGGTGCCAGCCGCCTGCTGCCTTCAGAGCAGCAGGAACGCCACGTCGGCCGCGCCGATCTCGGTCACCGGTACGCCCTTGCGCCGCTGGAACAGCACGTGTTCAAGCACGCGGTCGCGGTGCTCGGCAAACACCGCAGGCTCGAAACGCAGCGCGGCCGTGCCATAGTGCTCGGCCAGCAGCTTGTACACGCGATGCCGGACCAGCAGCATCTCGTTGTCGGCCTGCAGCCGCGTCATTTCCGTGGTGTGGTCTTCCTCTAGCTGGCGCATGCTGACCACCACGCGCGCGTGCATGCCACGGTAGCGGTCGATCTCGGTATGCGCGCGGCGCAATTCCTCGCGCAAGGCCCGCATTTCCTGCTGCAGCTTGAGGTTATGCTGGACGCCCCGCTGGATACGGGTGGCTTCCTCCAGCGCCTGGTCGGCGGCGGCAATCGTGTTCTGCCACACACCGTCGCCGGTTTCGGTTCGGTGGTCGGACGTTCCCTCGACGTCAGCCAGCCGCGTGATGACTGGCCATTCCGTGGCCGCATCCAGATCGGACTTCATACAGCTCCCCTTTGATCCCGTCTACCTGCGTCCCGCCACCGGCGCATCGTTTTTGGGTGCCGGCATGGTCAGTCCACTGGTTTCTCTGTCGCCGCGACTTTTATTGTTGGCCGCCTCGATTTTCTTCCCCGGGCAGCTATGGCGTACACATTGCATTCAAGACCGGTATTGGATTTGGCACAACCACCGCGAGGGAGGGTAAATCCAACCGCCGGAAACCCGCATGCAGACTGGATTCTCGGCTTTTTCGGCACCCTTTTGCAGCCCCCAATTGAGTGCATCTTGCATAATGGTGCACCCAGGCGCCTTAATGGTCTCTTTTGGCCCGATCCAAACGCTTTTTATTTTTGTTCCGCCCCGCCATGAATGGATATCTGCTTCTCGCCCTGGCGATCGTCGCCGAGGTCATCGCCACCAGCAGCCTCAAGGCCGCCGAGAATTTCACGCGCCTCTGGCCCAGCGTGCTGGTCGTGACCGGCTACGTAGCCGCGTTCTGGTTGCTGATGCAGGTGATGAAAACCGTGCCGGTGGGCGTGGCCTACGCGATCTGGTCGGGCGCGGGCATTGTCCTGGTGACGATGATCGCCGTGGTCCTGTATCGCCAGGTACCCGATCTGGCGGCCGTGGTCGGCATTGCCCTGATCATCGCCGGGGTGGCGGTCATCCAGCTGTTCTCGAAAATGAGCCACTAACCGGGCTGCCGGGCGCCAGCCACCCCGGGGGTTCAGCTCTTGGGCGGCAGCGTGCGCAGCAGGCGGTTGACCTGCACCAGCGTCTCGCACTCGTCGGCCTTGCGCTTGCGGCGCTCGTCGACAATATCCAGCAACGCCCGGATCTGCCCATTCTTGGCCTCGCAGGCGTCCTTGCCATCCTTCGGACACACCACGTCAATCTCGCCACGCAGGCTTTCCTGGACGATATCGATCAGCGCAGTACAACCGGACGTATCGTTCAACGCCGGATCGGACGCAGGTTGCACGGCCCCCGCGGGGGCAGCGGCAATCATGGCTAGCGCTGAAAGCCAGCGCAGAGGCGTCCGGAAAAAGGGCATGGATCGGCAGTTTGGGCAGACAGCACCACCGCGGTTGCGGCGTGCGGGCTACATGATAGCCGTTTGCTGAAATCGCTCTGCAGAAATCGGCGGCCCTGTCCGGCAGACCATAGCCGGGCCTGCAAATGACAAACAGGCCACCCGTTGGCGGCCTGTTCCCGTGGATGCCCGTTAAGGAGCGCCTCATGAAAAGCATTCTTGTGCTGGCGGCTGCCGCTACCGCCATGTTGCTCGGCGGGTGCGCGGTGGCGCCGGATCACGGCGGGTATCGGGACGGGTACTACCATGGCGACGGGGACCGGGACCATTGGCAAGGCGGACCCCGCTACTGCGCGAATACCTGTCGACCCCAATCACCTACATGCAAGTTTCCAGCCGCAGTCCCTACGAGCTAGTTGACGGGTTCGAAATCCAACCAGAGGCTTGGCAACCCATCCTCATGTCTCAATCTGAGTTGACTGAACTATGTAAAGCATGCCTCGGCAAGAGAGGTGTGAGCGTGCAAAACTAGGATGGAACGTTTTCTTGGACGCACTGCGGGCCACGCGAAGGCAGTGGCAAAGTCTCAAGATGGATTTGCCTCTAAGAAAACTATCCGAAGGTGCCCTTGTTGTTGGCTGGCGCTCCGTTTTCAGGAGGCCGAATTCGCCGTCGAAAGCTTGATCCGTGCACACGAAAAGTAGTTATGGTCCTCAGGCGTCCGCAGCATGCGATATGCCGAGGCCTTCCAGGATCGCCGTGCTTCAAAAAGCTCCACGAACAACGCCGGCTTCAAAACGGCTCAGCGCCTTGCCTGCACAGTGCAGAGATCAAGGTGTTCTGTCCCTCAATATCGTCTGCCCAACCTTGAATCGAGTTGCTGCCACCGCGCCTGCGGAAATGAATCTACCCGCTCGGGGCAAGAAAAAGGTGGCCTCCGGCAACGACCTGTAGAATTGCGCTGGATAAAAATCGCGCCTCACAGGCACCGATTCGCGAATGACTCAAGACACCTCTTTTCTCAATGGCCTGCGCGCGTTTGCTGCGTATTGGGTACTTACGGCGCACTGCATGATCTGGGGCGGCTGGTGGGCAAATGTACCGTTTCCGGCGCCAAAGATTGCCGTAGACGTGTTCATGGTCCTGTCAGGCTTCCTCATGGCATATACGGTGTCGGCTCGCAGTGACAAAGAGCCGATGGCACAGCCTCGGAACTGGATACCGTTCTATGTCCGACGCTACTTCCGCCTCGCCCCAGCCTATTACCTCTCGCTCGGTCTGGCAGTACTGTTGGCAGGCGAATACCTGACCGGATACGCCGAACTTCGTGCGCTGAACCCCGCTGCATGGCAGGGTGACTGGGTCTACGACCCCATGCGCACGCAGTACACCTTCAGCAACATCCTGCTGCACCTGTCGTTCCTGTTCGGTCTCTTTCCGACCTACTCATTCTCAACGTTCCTACCGGACTGGAGCTTGAGCCTGGAGATCCAGTTTTACGTCGCGTTCCCGATCATCTACGTCGCCATGCGCCGATTTGGCGCCGCACGAATCGCAGTTGCTCTTGCCGTGCTTTGCTATCTTGTCAAGTGGGGTATCGACGAGGCGATCGGCGCCAGCGTGATGTCGTTTTACTATGAACCGTCGTTGCTGTTCTTCAGGCTTCCGATCTTCCTCGCGGGCGTCCTTGTCTTCGAGGCGACACGCCCTGGGTTGTCTCAATTGCGTCAGGCGGGCTATATCGCTCTCGCCATTGCCTTTTGCTTTAAGATGATCGACATCTACAAAATCCAAGTCTTTTGGCTGGTAGTACCCACTGCCTTGATGGCGGTCTTCGTATTGCCGTACGCCCCAATAGCGTCCAGGCTGCATTGGTTATCCAAGATTTGCAGATCGAGGCTCGTCACGTTCCTCTCGGACGTGTCTTACCCCGTCTACCTTTTCCATGGCTTCTTCCTTGCAATCGTTGGATCGAGAATCGGACATGCCGCACAGGCCGCGGGCTACTCGCTTGCCGTCGGCACCATAGGCATCTGGATTGCCGTTTTCGTGCTTACGACCTGCTTCGCGTATGTTGTCTACCGCGCAATAGAACTACCTGGAATCCGCATAGGCGGCGCGCTTCTGTCTCGGGCTCGTAGACCTCATGTCTCCGGGCAGGTTAACTGACCGCGTCCGTTGGATCCAACGGAAATTCAACCGTAGTGGGAAACTCGGGCTGCCGATTGATTCGGTTCTATGAAACCCAGCAACGCCGCCATTCAAGTAGTGCCGCCATCTCTTCGTCGGTGCCCACAGCCAAGCTTGCTGCGTCCTCCAGCGACGCGATGCGCAAGGCGGCCATTGCAAGCCTGTCGTCCCGCATGGCATAGATCCGCCGTCAGTATTGTCGCCACCGACGCCCCAAAGCTCGAATAGGGCCAACCTTCTCCCGGCCTCGGGTTGGGAGTCCTCACATCCACCCAGACCAAGTCGGGGTGGATCTGTAGTGGTCAAGTTTTTTCAGACAGGTATTAGGGTGGTCTGTTGGAACTTGTCCTCGTATTCTGTTGGCGACGTGTAGCCCAGTGTCGAATGCAAGCGCACCGGGTTGTAGAAGCCCACGATGTACTGCGTGATATCGCGCCGGGCTTCGGCCCGGTCGACGTACCGCCTCTGCCAGACGCGCTCCATTTTCAGGTTCAATTCGGCTACAGCGTTATCCCAGCAATCGCCCGCCCGGCTCATGCTGCAAACCAGGCCGTGGCGCGCCAGCAACCCCTGGTACTCCTCGCTTGCATACTGGCTGCCCCGGTCCGAATGCACGATCAGTCCGGGCGCCGGATTGCGCTGCAGGATGGCCATCTTCAAGGCCGACGCCACCAGCGCGGCGGGCATGGCCGCTGCGCTGGCCCAGCCCACCACCTTGCGCGAATACAGGTCCAACACCACCGCCAGATACAACCAGCCTTCCCCCGTGCGCACATACGTGATGTCCGACACCCAGGCCCGGTTGGGCTGTGCGGGCCTGAACTGCCTGCTCAGCACGTTCGGCGCCACCGGCCTGCCATGCCGGCTGTCAGTCGTCGCCACGAACTTGCGCTTCCACACCGGGCGCAGATTCTCCTGGCGCATCAGCGTGCGGGCCCGATAGCGCCCGATCTTCACCCCCTGCTTGTCCAAATCCTGCGCCACGCGCCGGCTGCCGTAGGTACGTCCGCTGGCCTCGAACGCCGCCCGCACATACACCGCCTGCCGCAAGGCCTTCTCCTTGGTGGCAGGCTCTCGCCCGGCCGCGTAATACCCCGCCCGGCTCACGCCCAGCACCCGGCAGGCCCGACTGATGGAGATCGCCTCCTTCTGCAATCCGCTAACCACTCGATAGATCACTTGAGTTCGCGGGCGAAGAAGGCCGATGCCTTTTTTAGGATCAGGTTGTCCTCCTTCAGGCGGCGGTTTTCCTCTTCGAGCTGGCGAATGCGCTGCTGCTCGGGCGTCAGCGGCTTGCCCACGCCCTTGCCGCCAGCCACTTCAAGGTCGTACTGGACCAGCCAGCGCCGTAAGGCGGTCTCGCCAATCGCCATCGTGTGGCAAACCTCGGCGACCGATAGGCCCTGATCCCGGATCATCCGGACTACCTCCAGCTTGAAGGCAGCGTCAAACTTGCGGCGTTGCTTTGTCATATCCTCTTTCGTCGTCGATCGTGATTTTCCACCTATCGACCTGTCTGAGGAAATTGGACCACTACAAGCAGCGATTGATCGTCTACATGCTGGCACCGAATCGAACGGATTTCACGGCTGGGAGAGTGGCATGGGCGACCCGGCCGGCGACGATCTGGAGGAAGTACGGCACGAGTTAAAATTCTTGCTGGCCAGCACGCCGAGCCCGTCGAGGCTGATCACGGGCGCGGACTTTGATCATGATGCGTTTGAGCGAATCTGTTCGCAATAAATGCACAATCAGTAACTTTTGATCACTGGCCGTGCTAACAGCAACAGAAATAGGCTATCTTTCAAACCTCGCGTTCCTCGTATTTCAAGCACCTATCGGAGAGCCCCGAATGTCCTTGTTCACGAATGACGAGAAGTCGAAGACCCGTCCGGTATGGCGGCCAATGGAAGAAGCACCCAAAGATGCCTCAGACATTCTGGTGACCTACCTTTGCGGCAAGCGCAGGATGTACGCGCAAGTATCTAGCCGGAATCCCTACGAGCTAATTGACGGGTTCGAGATCCGACCAGAGGCTTGGCAACCCATCTTCATGTCCCAATCTGAGTTGATTGAACTGTGTAAAGCATGCCTCGGCAAGGGAGGTGCTAGCGTGCAAAACCAGGATGGAACGTTTTCTTGGACGCACTGCGGGCCATGCCACGGCAGTGGAAAACGCTCAGGATGGATTCGACTTTAAAGAAAAAGCCACCCAAAGGTGTAATGCCGTTCAGTTAAGAACTGAACGGCATTTTTAATTGGAGCGTCAGAGGAGGTTGTAAACGCTGCGCCGAGGTGT
>NZ_BBQI01000013.1 GCF_001652915.1 Cupriavidus sp. D384 | reverse complement strand
ACACCACTACAACTGGCACCGACCACATAGCGGTATTGGCGGCCTTGCGCCCATGTCCCGACTTCCAGCGTCAGGAAATAACGTATTGACGCTTCACAACTAGGCGGTCTAGCGAATGCGCCAGGTGCCGCCTAAAAGATCCGTCGCACTTTGCGTTGGAGAAAATGCGCTTCGAGGATCTCGACTACCGGAGCGAGGGCGGCGTGCGTATGAGTGCTGGCGAGTTACGTGCCGAAGACGGCCAGGAAGCCGGGTGGCATTTACCCCTCGAAAGTATGTCGCGAAGCTGGCGCCATCGCAGCAATGCCGTAGTCGTGGATAGAAGCAGCAAATGATGTCAGCTCCCTCTTTCCCCCAAAAATTTCTCGGAGGTGGGGCTGCCGCCGGCCCCTTGATTTCCGGACCCTCGCTTCCGGCGATCGGTGGCCCAATTGGACGCGGAACAATAAGATCAGCGCGAAGGAGCATGGTGCACTTCGTCCGTGGCGGTCGACGGATGCTACGCGCTGCTCGGAAAAGGGACATCGGACTCCTGAAGCAAAGTTTCTGAAGACCGCTTTCGAACGGTATCCGACAATGTGTTTAGTTGTGGCCGCTGTTGGCTGTAGCATCCTTAGGCGCGGAAAAGCCCCCCGAGCCCCAACGTGCGGGTACGCTTGCCGTCAATACAGTCGAAGGCAGTAATGCAGAGAAGCACTTAGACGAAGCGCCGCACACCATACATCAGGTAAGCGACGTAACTCATTGTTTTTGTTGAGAAAAACTTTTTGTCTTGAATCGGCAGGTCACTTTTGCTCACAGATATGCAATGCAAATTATTTTAATGCACGGTTTTTGGGCGCGACATCGTTCTTTCTAGGGCGCGACCGTGCGTACATCGACCACCTCGTCATCTCAACAACAAATGAAGCAACTGACCGAAGCGAACCGCCGTGCCAAAGCTGATGCGCGCCTCATTGCGTTGGATTGGGGGACATCCTCGCTACGGGCGATGTTGCTTGGCGCGGATGCCGCTTTGCTCGACGCGCGCGTTGCCCCACTGGGGATCATGCAGATCGGCGAGGGTGGTTTTGAAGCGGCGTATCGTTCGATGGTTGCCGACTGGCTGGCTGAAGCAAAGCTTCCGGCCATTGCTGCCGGGATGGTGGCGAGTGCGCAAGGTTGGCTAGAGGCGCCGTATTGCCAAGAGACGGCTGGCGCGCGCGAACTCGCTGGTCGACTGGCTAAAGTCGCGTTGTCTGATGGCGGGGCGTTGCACCTGGTGCCGGGGGTTTCGCTGACGGAGCCGCGGGCCGAAGTCATGCGTGGCGAGGAGACCCAGGTGGTGGGCGCGCTAACACTATTCCCCCATATGCGCCGGGAAGCCGTGTTCGTACTGCCCGGCACCCACAGCAAATGGATTCGCATCGAGGATGGCTGCATCCGCGAATGCCAGACCTTCATGACTGGCGAATTGTTCGCCGTGCTGCGGCAGCATTCCATCCTTGGTCGCTTTGCTGGCGCTGGCGAGCCGGAAGCTACGGCAACCGAGGAGGAGGACTCGGCGTTCGACACGGGTGTCGAAGTCGCTCGAACCAGCGCGGGCGGCATTTCGCCACTACTGTTCTCGGCACGCGCAAAGGTACTGTTAGGACAACTCCCGAAGGCTGCCAGCCTGGCCTATTTGTCCGGGGTGCTCATTGGCGATGAACTGCGCAACGCGCTGGCCCATCCGATTCGGTCAGTTGTCATGATTGGCG
Organism: Cupriavidus sp. D384; assembly: GCF_001652915.1. GTDB lineage: Bacteria > Pseudomonadota > Gammaproteobacteria > Burkholderiales > Burkholderiaceae > Cupriavidus. The sequence continues at coordinate 66,962 of NZ_BBQI01000013.1, read as the reverse complement.
ACGCCAGACTGTGTGCACGTTATCGCAGGGCTGCGAGGCAGTTCGGCGTGTCGGATATGCCAGAGGTCGAGAACGCAACCCGCGTCGGACTTTGGGCGATTGCGCGCGAGGCGGGGCTGGTCAAATAAGTCAGGGCCGTCACCGAAAAGGAAGCTTCCGATGATTCAACCGTATTTGGATCGTTTTCCCCTGGTTGCCATTCTCCGGGGCGTGACACCAGACGAAGTCGTGGGGATAGGTCAGTCGTTGGTCGACCAAGGATTCACGATCATCGAGGTGCCCCTGAACTCCCCAGAGCCATTCGAGAGTATCAGGCGCCTGGCCAAGGCTTTCGGTCGTGATGTCCTCATTGGAGCGGGCACCGTCACCGAGGTGGCCCAGGTGTGTGCAATCGGTGAGGCTGGCGGGCGGCTGGTTGTCATGCCCCATAGCGACGCCGCTGTAATTCGCGCCGCGAAGGCTGCCGACATGGCTTGCCTGCCAGGGGTGGCGACGCCGACGGAGGCATTTGCTGCACTACGCGAAGGGGCGGACGGCCTCAAGGCGTTTCCGGCCGAAGTGCTACCGCCTGTTGTGATCAAAGCGTGGAGGAGCGTGCTGCCGAAACATGTCCGACTGCTGCCGGTTGGCGGGATCACGCCGCAAGCGATCTCCGCCTATATTGCCGCCGGGGCTTCTGGCTTTGGCCTTGGCTCCGCGCTATACAAGCCCGGGATGGATGCCGGCGCCGTGAGCCAAACCGCACGACAGTTTGCCGACGCCTGGCAGTCAATTCACAGCGCTGACTGACGGTTGCTGTTTGACGGTTGCAATTGCCAGCTGCGCCACGTCGAGCGACTGTGCGGGTGCCAAGCCCATCGTACGGGCCGGCTGGGCGGCCTGGCCTCGGTGGAGGATTTCGTGAGGTACAAGCAGATCACCCAAGACTTCACTCCACAACACCACTGAGCCCACCGCCGCCACTGCGTCCACTCCCACTGCCCGGAGCCCGGCCGGTGGGAGGACAGGCTGCAGGCTAGACCCGCCCCAGCCACGCCGCCGCATTCCGCCAGCGCAGCTGTTCCACGACTGCGTTCGGCAGGCCAAGCGATGCGATCCGCGCGGCGGGTTCCGGGTCCATGATCGCGAAGGGATAGTCGGTGCCGATCATCACGCGGTGGTCGCCGACCAGTTCCACCAGCGCGCGAATGGCCTGCGGGCTGTAGAGCAGATCGTCGTAGTACAGGGCGCGGGCGGCCTCGGCGGGCGCCAGTTCGATGGCGTCGCGTAAAGCGCTCTGCTTTTCCCAGGCAAACTGCATGCGGGGCACCAGCGCCTGGATCGAGCCGCCGCCGTGGCTCAGTGCGATCCGCAGCTTCGGAAAGCGCGTGAGCAGTCCGCCCGTTATCAGAGATGCCGCCGCCAAGCCAATCTCGCCCGGGAAGGCGACGATCTGTTCCAGCGCGGGCGGGCCGACCAGCCGGTCCATGCCCGCCGGCCGAAGCGGATGCACGAAGATCGCCGCGTTGCAGGCTTGCGCTGCTTCAAAAAATGGCCAGAAGCGTGGGTCGCCAATCGGTACGCCCATCACATTGCTGCCCACTTCAATCCCTGCCAGTCCCAGCTTGCCGATCGCATGATCGAGTTCGGCGATCGCCCGGTCTACATTTTGAAGCGGCGCTGCGCCCAACGCGCTGAAGCGGGCAGGGGCGCGCGCCACCATGCCCGCCAGCGTCTCGTTCAGGTAGCGCGACAGCACGGCGGCATCCTCGGTATCCATCCAGTACGACAGCAACTCCGGCATGGGCGATAGCACCTGGTGGCCAACACCGGTGGCGTCCATGTCGGCCAGCCGGGCGTCGGTGTCCCATGCGTGGTGTGACACCGTTCGATAGACCTGCCCGGAAATGACGACGTGCCGGTGGCACGGCTGCGCATCACGCATCGACGGCCATGGCACGTTGGCGCGGCTGCCGAGATATCGGGGGAATTCCGCGGGGATGACATGGGTGTGGATGTCGATGCATCCGCAAGAGGCGGCGGGATTGCTGGCGTTCATTCGGGTATCTCCTGATACGAAAGTGCGTGACAAACGGTTGCTAAAACAACTGTAGTGAGCTTTAATTCGAGCATGGATAGGTTGCTTTTGCAACAATTTAGGAGAGTAGTTCGATGGCCACAACCCAAGCTGTACTGGAACGCCCCGCTTCATCGGCGCCGGCACCGATTGCCGACACCGCCGTGCAGGCCAAACTGATGGAGGCGGTTGCCCGGCTTCGCCCGATCATTGCGCAACGCGCTCGCCAGACCGAACTCGACCGCCGTGTCTCGGCGGACATCACCGAACAACTGATCGCAGCGGGCTTGTACCGCGTGGTGCAGCCGAAGCGGTTCGGCGGACACGAACTTGGACTCGACGTCCTCCGTCGTCTGGCGTTCGAACTGGGGCAGGGCTGCACGTCTACCGGCTGGTGCTATGGCCTGAGCGCCGCGGCTTCATGGGTGCTTGGCATGTTTCCCGGGGACGCCCAGCAGGACGTGTGGGGCGCGTCGCCCGATGCGTTGATCGCCTCGTGCATCGCCCCGACCGGGAAAGCCGAACCGGTGGCTGGCGGCTTTCGCCTGCAAGGCCGCTGGAGCTTTGGCAGCAATTGCGACAATGCCGAATGGATGTCGCTTGGCGCGATGGTCCAGCAGGAAGAGGGCCAGCCGCCACGTCCGCTGTTTTTGCTGGTGCCCAAGGGGCAGTACGAGATCGTTGATACCTGGCACACGGTAGGCCTGGCCGGCACCGGCAGCAAGGACATCGCCATCGACCAACCCGTCTTCGTGCCCGAGCATCGTACCGTGGCATTCGCCGATGTCCTGGAGCAGGCCGGGCCGGGCGCCGACCTGCATACGTCGTCGATCTACCGGCTGCCCTTCCTCAGCGGCTTCCCGCCGTTGCTGGCCAATCCCGCGGTGGCCGCGTTGCGCGGCGCGCTGGACGAATTCGTCGAGGGTGTCGCGGCGCGCGCCACGCGTGGGGCGTTTGCGGGCGGCGGGCAATCCATTGCACAGTTCGGCCACGTGCAGTCGGCGGTGGCGCGCGGCGAGGCGGCCGTGGATGCCGCACAGCTAATCCTGCAGCGAGACCTGCAACTGGCGACGGACCTGGTCGCCGCCGGCACCAAACTGAGCGCGGCGCAGCGCATCACGCTGCGGCGCGGCCATGCGTATGCCGTACAGCTCTGTGTGGACGCTATTAACGAACTGTATGACGTGGTGGGTGGCACCGGCATCCAGCTGGACAACGGCGTGCAGCGTGCGTGGCGCGACATCAACGCCGTGGCGCACCACATCAGCGTCAACTGGCATGCCGTGTCCAGCATGTACGGGCAGATGCGACTCGGCTTGCCCCCGCGCGGGCAGTACTGAGGGAGCGCACGATGATCCGACACCAGAAGCTGGGCCGCATCGAGCTCAATGTGACCGATCTGCAGCGCTCGCGCCGCTTCTATGAAGACGTGGTGGGCCTGCAGTACGTGGATACCGGTAGCGAGGGCGAGGTTCGCCTGCGCTGCGATCACGATCACCACAGCCTTGTGCTGTATCCGGACCAGGCAGCAGGACTGCGCTGCGCGGGCTTCATGCTGGAAGACACCGCTCAGTTCGCGCCGTTGCTCGAGCGACTGGCGGCTGCGGGCCTGACTGTCGAGGAGGTGCCGCCCGCGACTTGCAGCGCGCGGGCGCAGGCGCGGGCGATCCGGGTCTTCGAGCCACTGGTGGGCGCCATGCTGGAGTTCTACGTGCCGGCCAAGGACTCGGCGCGGCCCTTCGCGCCGACGGTGACGCGTATCCAGCGCCTGGGCCACGTGGTGTTCAACACCCCCGATGCTGCGCGGGCCGTCGCGTTCTGGCGCGACGTGCTCAACTTCCGCGAGTCGGATTCGGTTGGCGATTTCATCACCTTCATGCGCTGCTGGCCGAACCCCTATCACCATGGCATTGGCATCGCGAAGTTCGATCGCCGGTGCCTGCACCACGTCAACTACATGGTGACCGAGATCGACGATATCGGCCGGGCGTTGACACGCCTGAAGGCAGCCGGTTCCGATGTGGTGTTCGGCCCGGGCAGGCATCCGGCGTCCGATAGCGTCTTCCTGTACTTCCTGGACCCGGATGGGCTGACCATGGAGTACAGCTTCGGGATGGAAGCGTTTCCGGAGACCTTCCCGCGCGCGCCGCGCCGCATCGAACCTTCGCCGCTGTCACTGGATTACTGGGGCTCGACCCGCGACCCGCGCTGCTTCACCGGCGCAGGCGCCAACGCCGTGCCCGTTACCGAGGAGGCCCGCTCATGAGCGCCGACGCCATGACCCCAACCATCGACAGCCGGGACCTGCGCAATGCGCTGGGACGGTTTGCCACAGGCGTTTGCATTGTCACCACCTGCACCGCCGACGGCCAGCGCGCGGCGCTGACCATCAATTCGTTCTGCTCCGTGTCGTTGGACCCGCCGTTGGTGGCCTGGTATCTGAGCGACCGCGCACCGAGCCTGCAGGCCTTCTCGGAGTCCGGGCACTTTGCCGTGCATGTGCTGACGGCAGAGCAGCAGCACCTGGCGTCGCATTTCGCCAAGCCATCGCCGGACAAGTTCGCCATCCTTGGCGATAGCGTGCGCCCCGGCCTGGGAGATGTGCCGCTACTTGACGGCGCACTGGCCTGCTTCGAGTGCCGTACCACCACTGTCGTGCCGTTTGGCGACCACGTGATGATGCTGGGTCAGGTGGAGCGGTTCGGGTATGGCGCCGAATCCCCGCTGCTCTTTCACGCCGGGCGGTTCATGGAGCGCCCAGCCGTGGTGCAGCCCTAGCACCGGGGCAAAAGCGTGTGGGCCAGTTCAGGCTGCACGTCGGTGACAACCATAAGAAATGACAATCTGGAGACAATCGTGCATGCCCCCAACCGTCCCACTCCACTGTTTCGTGGCTACTGGTGGATCGTCATCGGCTCAGTGCTCGGGCTGATCGTTGGCAATGTCACCGTGCTGCAGTTCTCGGCATCGGTGCTCATGAAGCCGATCATGGCCGAATTTGGCTGGAACCGGAGCGTACTGTCGGCCGCCGTGATGCTCGGCTCCATCTTCGCGGCTATCGCCACGCCAGTGGCCGGTAAGTTGATCGATGCCCGAGGCATCAAGCGGGTGACGCTCGCGGCCATCACCCTGTTCGCGCTGGCGATTGCGGCCATGTCGCTGGCGCCGGCAGTACCGGCCGCATTCCTCGCGATGTTCGCGTTGATGGGTTTGTTCAGCGCCGGCCAGGCGCCATTGCCCTATGCCAAGGCGATTGCGGCCGCTTTCGATCGCCAGCGCGGCCTTGCCATGGGCGTCGCGATGACCGGCGTGGGCCTCGGCGCGGCGCTGGTGCCGCGGCTGACACAGGCCTATCTCGGCCATTTTGGCTGGCGCGGTGCCTTTGTCGCGGTCGGTGCCACCGTGTTCTGTATCGCATTTCCCGCCGTGGCATTGCTGGTGCGGGATGTGTCCCGCGACGCTGGCAGCGTGGCGGCGCGTGCGCGGCCGTTGCCGGGCCTGGAGGCAAGCCAGGCGATTCGCCACAAGGACTTCTGGGTCCTGGCGGTGGTCTTCCTGTGCATCCCGATCGTCGCCAACGGGACCATCGTGCATCTCGTGCCGCTGCTGACGGATCGCGGCATTCCCCCCGGCCAGGCGGTGACCGTGTTCTCAGGGATCGGCGCATCGCTGATTGCCGGCCGTTTGCTGTGCGGCTATCTGCTCGATCGCTTCTTTGGCCCCCATGTCGCCATCGCCTTCGTCCTGCTGCCCGCCCTCGGGGTGCTGACGCTGCTTGCCAGCAGCGATGTGGCGCTGACCACGGTGGGCGCGGTACTGGTAGGCATCGGCATGGGCGCGGAGGTCGACCTAATCGCCTATCTGCAAAGCCGTTACTTCGGCCTGCGCGCATTTGGTCAGATCTACGGCTATCTGTTTGCGGCCTTCACGGTCGGTACCGGGCTGGGGCCGTTCGTGATGGGGGCCACCTACGACCTGGCAGGTTCCTACCGTCCGGCGCTGGTTGGCTTTGTCGTGGTGCTGGCCTGCGCGGCGCTGCTGCTGCTGCGCCTGCCGCGACAGTACCCGTATCCCGTCCAGGTCCCCAACGCCCCGACGAGCAGGATGACACGTCGCGTGCGACCGTGGTCTGAACGCCGTTTCCGTCCCTGTCCATCCTTTCTATCCATTCCCACCCATTTCGGAATCATCGCCTCACCATGAAGCTCGTTACCTATCTCCACCATGGCGGTACCTCCATCGGCAAAGTCGAGGGCGACCTCGTGATCGATCTGCCGCGCAACGATCCCGCGCTGCCCGACACCATGCTGGAACTGCTGCAGGCGGGCCCCGGAGGCCCTGGATCGCGCCCGCGCCGTACGCGGTGGTTTCACCGCGCCGCTATCGGCGGTGACGCTGCTGGCACCCGTGCCGAAGCCGTCGAAATACCTCGCCATCGGCATGAACTATCGCAAGCATGTGGCCGAGGCGGCCAAGGTCGGTGTCCATACGCCGCCCGCGCAGGTGTGGTTCAACAAGCAGGTGTCGTGCATCAATGATCCGTATGGCGATGTTCATATGCCCGCAGTCTCTGAGCAACTCGACTACGAGGTGGAGTTGTGCGCGGTGATCGGGCGTCGCTGCCGGCATGTGAGCCGCGAGGACGCGCCGTCCGTCATTGCGGGCTACATGGTGTGCAACGACGTATCGGTGCGCGACTGGCAGCTGGCGTCGCAGACGATGACCATCGGCAAGTCATTCGACACCTGTGGTCCCATCGGCCCGTGGATCGTCACCGCCGACGAACTGGGCGACCCGCACGCGTTGCGCCTGCGGATGTGGGTCAATGACGAACTGCGCCAGGACGATGTCACGGGCGCCATGATCCATGACATCTATGACCAGGTGGTGCATCTCTCGAAGGCCTTCACGCTGGAACCCGGCGACCTGCTGGCGACCGGCACGCCGTCGGGCGTGGGCGTGGCGATGGATCCGCCGCGCTACGTGAAGGTGGGCGACGTCATGCGCGCCGAGATCGAAGGCATCGGGCACATCGCGAACCGCGTGGTGGCTGAGCCCGCCTGACGCGTCCTCCCGTAGCGCCGCACCGCAGCACCCAAGTACCCAGCACTGCCGCCGGCCAACCGGCCTGCCATGCCTGCCTCAGCGCGGGCAGGGCGGCCTGTTGCCCGGACAACGGCACGCCGGCCGTCCAACCTCCATCCGATTACGCCAATGCATATCAAGAACGAAGACGTCAATCATCCCACGGGCGCGCGCCCGGCCAGCCCCATGCGCCGCAAGATCGGCGCGATGCTGGGCGGCTTGCTGGCAAGCCAGGCCGTGCCCGCGCGTGCGCAGCAGCAAACGCAGCCAGCCCAGCCTGCGCAGGACGGCCCCGCCGGCGTGCAGCGCATCGACGTTCACCACCATTTTCTTCCTCCGGTCTTCCGCAAGACCATGGGAGAGGAGGCGATTGGCGCGCCGGCGCCCAACCGCGTGGCGCCGCAGTGGAAGGTGGCCGATTCGCTGGGCGTGATGGACCGGCAGGGCATTACCTCCGCAGTGGTCTCGGCCCCGCCGCTGTGGATGCCCGACATGGCCAAGACGCGGCATCTGACGCGCGCCTGCAACGAGTTCGCCGCCCAGATGGTCAGCGATCATCCGACCCGCTTCGGCGTGTTCAGCGCGCTGCCGCTGCCTGACGTCGCGGCGGCGATGGCTGAAATCACCCATGCCTTTGACGTGCTGAAGGCCGATGGCATCGGGCTGATGACCAACTACGGCGACAAGTACCTGGGCCATGCCGATTTCGCGCCGATCTTCGCCGAGCTGAACCGGCGCAAGGCGGTGGTCTACGTGCATCCCACGTCCTGCCAATGCCATCGCGGCCTGCTGCCCGAACAGCCGGATTCGCTGATCGAATTCCCGCACGACACCACGCGTGCCGTGGCCAGCCTGATGTTCTCCGGTGTGGTCAGCCGCTGTCCGGACATTCGCTTCATCTTTTCGCACGCGGGCGGGACGGTGCCTTACCTCGCCACCCGCATGGCGATCCTTGGTTCGCTCGACAAGACACTTGCCAAACAGGTGCCGGAGGGCGTGATGCCGCTGCTCAAGCGCCTGTACTACGACACCGCGATTGCCGCGAATCCTATCTCGATGGCGGCGTTGTTGAAGCTGGTCACGCCCGCCAATGTCGTACTGGGCACCGATTTTCCGTTTGTTCCCGAACCGGGGACGAAGGGGACATTCGCCGGACTGAGGGAAGTCGGCTTCAGCGCCGACGAGCTGCGTGCCGTCGAAGGCGGCAATGCCGCGCGCCTGCTGTCCCGGGTGGCAAGCCAGGGGGCACGGCTGGGAGCGAGGTCGGAAAGCCAGGCCCAGAAAAATCCCTTTCCATAAAAAAACAGGAGGAGACCCATGACAATCAAACTGAGGCATCTTGCCCTCGGCTGTGCGGCGGCCATGCCGGCGCTGGCGGGTGCGCAGTCCGTGACGCTGTATGGCGTGGTGGATACCGGCGTGGAGTTCGTGAACCACGCCGGCCCGACGCAGAGCACGGTCGTCCGCATGCCGAATCTGTCCGCGTCGGTGCCGTCGCGCTGGGGATTGCGGGGGACGGAAGACCTTGGCGGCGGCCTGAAATCCCAGTTCGTACTGGAATCCGGGTTTGCGCCGGATTCCGGCGCAGCCAATTTCGGTAACCGCCTGTTTGGGCGGCAAGCCTGGGTTGGACTGTCGGGTCACTGGGGGCAGGTCGCGTTCGGACGTCAGTACACGATGATGTTCTGGGCGACGCTCGACTCGGACATCCTGGGGCCGAACACCTTTGGCTCCGGATCGCTCGACCCGACGATTCCGAACTCGCGCGCGGACAACGCCGTCTCGTACAAGGGGAAGTTCGGTGGGTTGACCGTAGGGGCGACCTACAGCTTCGGCCGCGATGCGGCGGTGGCCGCCCCCAGTCCGGCGAGCACGAATTGCGCGGGTGAAAATCCTGCCGACAAGAAGGCGTGCCGCGAGTGGTCGGCGCTGCTGATGTACGAAACCCCGCATTTCGGAGCGGCGGCGGCCTACGATTCCTGGCGTGGCGGCCCGGGCGCCTTTGGCGGACTCACCAGCAGCGGCTTCAAGGACGACAGGCTGTCGCTCAGTGCCTATACCCTGTTTGATCGCGTGAAAGCCGGAGCAGGGTGGCTGCGGCACAACAACGATGGCAATCCCGCGCCCCGTAGCGATCTGTTCTGGGTCGGCGCCGCCTATGACCTGACGCCAGCTTTCAATGTCGCGGGCCAGGTCTATCACCAGCGTTATCACGACAGTGCCAACAAGGCCTGGCTGTATGCGCTGCGCGGTACGTACAGCTTTTCGAAGCGGACGTCGATCTATGCAACGGCCGGGTTTATCAACAATGGCGGCCAGCTTGCGCAGTCGGTGAGCAGCAATCCGGGTGCGAGCGCCTCGCCCGGTGGCACGCAGCTCGGCGCGATGCTCGGCATCAAGCAGATCTTCTGAGCGCCCGGCAACGCGCTCAGGCGTCCGGGTCGTCCTGTGCTGCCTTGCGGCGGACCCGGCGCGCCACGGTGAGCTTGCGGTTGACGCCGGTGGCGTTCTGGCAATCGTCGACCAGGTTGGTAAAGATGGCTCGCAATGTCTTCAGCGTGGCGGCAAGCTCATCGGGCGAAACCCCCGCCATCGAGGCGCGTTCGATATCCCAGGCGCGCGGCGCGAGCTCCGCGACGATGGCGCCGCCCGCGGGTGTCAGCGACAGGTGGATATTGCGCTTGTCCGTTGCTGAGACATTGCGTTCGAGCAGGCCGCGTTCCTCGAGCGCGACCACCGCCCGGGAGAGATAGGAGATTTCTGCACCGGTATGGCTGGCCAGGTCGGACAGCGTCTGGTGGTCTTCGTGGCGCAGCGCCGCCAGCACGCGCCAGGCCTGCAGGTTGATGTTGTGCGGCTTCAGGTCGTCGCTGAAGCGTGCGGCAATGATGCTCGCGGCGCGATTCAGCAGGTAGCCGACGGAATGATCGAGATCGTGGTCGGGACGTTCAGTAGGCAGTGGCTGCAGCGCGGCCTTGCCCGCCTGGGTTGCTCTGCCTGGCTTGGCACCGGCGTCTGTGGCAGGACGGGACACGCGCGGCGAAGGAGAGGACTTCGGCATCGAAAGGTTCGCTTCGAACTGGTCTAAGCCGGAATGATAGCTTAAGCAACGGCTTTGCAGGCGGGCAACGATGCTGCAAGAACAGGTCGGACCGCCCGTGCCGGTCCGATCTCCCGGCACTCAGTCTGCCTCGCGGCGGCAGTATTGGTGAGTTATGCGTGCGAGCGCTGCACGTCACGCAAGGCTATTGGAACAAGCCCGAAGCGACGACTTAGCTTGCCCGGTAGCATCAAGATCGGTTTCGCCGTATTCGCGGACCATATCCGCACGCCTGAACTGCTGTTCGGGCCCATGCCGATCTGGGGAGCCGCAAAACTTCGGGGAAACTGATACTCGTCCCGTGAGGCCATGGGGCGGGCTGGCACGTGTGGGCGCAGCTGGGGTTATCGCAATCGGGCGCGCAATCAGTGGGAAATCGTCACGCCGCATTCTTGCGCTACCCCTAACAACGTCTGCAGGTCCGGGGGGCCTGGGGGGACAGCCTCGTCGATCCGCGCAAACAGGCGTGATGCGTTTCCGCCATGGCTGGTGACGGAAATCATTTCGCCGCCGCCTGTGCCAAACCGAAAGTAGTGAATCGTCCCGGCCGGCACATGGACAAATGTCCCAGCGCCGGCGGTCATCGCCGTGTCACCGTATCCGATTTCCACAACGCCCTTGATGACGTAGAACGATTCGTCCCAGTCGTGGCAGTGCGGTGGGGGTCCGCTGCCTTCGTGACCTTGCTGCAGGAAGACTTCGTAACCCTGTGTGGCGGCACTTGAAGCCAGGACCGTTATTCTCTCGCCTACGACGTTGAGGGCACGAGCATACTCGGCGGGGACGACCGCAAATGGCTCTGGCTTCATACTTTGCCTCCAGTCAGGTTTCACTGCCCCGGTCGAGTCGAGCCCGCGTTCGAACAAGTGTTGAATGGCGCGGGCTGGCATTTGCATTTGCCTTTGCCGTCGGCGTCGGAATCACTGGATCGTACGGGCAGACTGCATGACTGAGTGTAGGTGACACCCGTACCCATGGACAGGGCGCGAGCGCCGTCGGGTCGTCTCGAAAAACCTGGATCTCAATACTTGGTTTCCCGCTTTTCCTGGCGACCCTCTTGCTTTGTGTCGCGCTTGTCCTGCCTGCACTCGGCATTGCTCTTCTGGTTCTCAGCCCTGCAGTCGACCTTGCCAGAGCGTGCCTGCTGTTTGGCAGCCTGGTTTGCGTCCCGGCCTTGTTGACGCTGCTGCGATTGCTCGGTAGCGAGAGTAGCGCCAGCCATCACCAGCGGTACGGCAAAGCCGGCCAGCATCTTGCCTGCCCAACTCCAACGTCTGGATTTCACCATTTTCACGCTCCCTTGCTTGATTACGACTTTCCGCGAATGCCTGTTCGCGTGGCGCTGGGAGACGTTCCCAGACGCCGCTGCGATCACAGCAGACATTTAATATGAGGTTCGTATGGCACCCACTTCACCCATGGCTGGCTTCCTCCGGAAGTGACGCCTGCAGACCAGGCGATGCATCGGGGGATCGGGCTGACCAATTCTCCAGGCGGGCCAACCGGTACGCCGGCTCAGACCCAAGTCGAATCAAGCTCCTGCAGCAGATGTCCGGCAAGGATGTAGTCCCCGAGCCTGGCAGCCTTCTCTTCCAGGACCTCAAGTTCCTGCACGGGTAACGTTTTGAAGTCGAATTGACAGAACAGATTCCGCTGCCGAACCGTCAGTTTGGGGCGCCTCAAGCCTGCTGCGAGCGCCTCAGGGGATTTGACGGCAATGCTTTCGTGTCCGCGATACTCCACACGGATCCCCGCCTCTTCGCCCAGGCGCTTGAGCTCGGAGGTGTCTTGCCAACCCGTCTCATAGTCGAGATGAATGAGCCCAACCTCGGCAGCTTCGAGAAGATGAATGGCCTCGCCTTTCGTTGTCGCACGCGCTGTTGTCATGCTCTGTCCCCGGAATATGTCTCTGCATTGGCCCGTTAAAAATCTTTGCCGTCTTATGCTGCGGCCTGCAGGTATTTTTTGCCATACCTCCCCATGACTGCCCATCCGTCTTTTGGATGATCACGTCGATGCGAATGCACTTCTTGTTTCCATTTCGGTGGCGAAATTGGGTTCCAGTTCGGATAGGGTGGCTGCTCAAATGGGCCCAGATGGCGCCATGGGTTGCGCCGACCCGACTCGGCCTATGGCTTTCAACTGTGGAAAGCGGTCGCTCCCGACGGCTCACTTCAGGTGAAGGCAGCGCTGCTTTCCGGGTTGAAGTTCGTCATGAAGTCGATATTGAGGGCGCGGATATGTTCCGTCATGAAATCGATGAACACGCGGATACGTGTGGGCAGGTGCTGGCGGCTCAGGAAGCAGATGTAGTGGCCACGGTCGTCAGGGGCGTGTCGCGCCAGCGCGATACTTAATTCATGCCGCGCAACATGGTCGCGGATCTGGTAGCCAGCCATCTGTGCAATCCCCCATCCCTCCAGCACGGCGTGCAGTACGAGGTCTGCATCGTTGAACGTCATGCGCGCCTTGGGCATGAACTTGCGCACGATGCCGTCGACCTTGAACTCCCATTCAAAGATGCGGCCGCTGGCAAAGCGGAAGTTGATACATTCGTGGCGCGAGAGGTCGTCAAGTGACTCCGGAAGTCCGTGTCTGGCGACATAGGAAGGGGCGGCGCAGAGTGCCATCTGCATCGGGATCAGTTGCTTGGCGATGATGCTGGAGTCCTCGATCCGTCCGTTGCGAAACGCGACGTCGATTTGCTCGGAGGCAAAGTCCGTCGGCCGGTCGTCGAGCAGGAGATCGACGGCGATCTCCGGGTATGCCTTGACGAACCGGTCAAGCAGCGGTGCCACGACCTTGCGTCCAAATCCCACGGTGGCGCTGACACGCACCAGCCCCCGCGGCGGCCCTTGACGCAACTCCAGCATGTCGTTCATGGCTTCCACGATATGCGTGACGCCCTGATGACAGTTCTCGAAGAAGCGCCGACCTTCGTGCGTGAGCTGTGTTGTGCGCGTGGTGCGCAGGAATAGTCGTGTGCTCAGTTGCGTTTCGAGCTTCTGAACGTTGCGGCTCACGGCCGATCGGCCTATGCCCAAGCGCTCGCCAGCCTTGGCAAAGCTGCCTTCGCTGGCCACGGCCATGAACGCCATGATCCCCGCGTAGCTCGCGGCGAAGCTCGTCGATAGCGCGTCCGCGCGATTCGGCAGGCTGAGCCGGAAACTGCGATCTGATTTGTCCGCCTGTTGCGTCGATTCCATTTTCTTCCCCCCAATGCACATCACTGCCGGCAGTTGGCCTTATCACGGCCTGCTGGCCGAACATTCATATTCGCCTCGGCAATCACCCCATCCGCAAGTCTTGCTCCGGCAGCCAGGTGCGCGACGGGGTGTTGCGTTCCAGACGTCTTCGCAATTGGCGATATACGTTCCGGTTCCACCAAACGCGTGGCGACGGCCGGAGGGGAGCCGGCGGTGGTTTCGCAGATTCACGGCTACCTTGCTGTGGCTCCGGACGCTGCCTGAGGCTCGCGGGGCAGGCGTACCTGAAAGCATGCGCCGCCTTCGGCGCGGCGTTCCGCGAGAATGGTGCCACCGTAGTCGGTCACGATGCGATGGCAGATCGCCAGTCCCATGCCCATCCCTTCAGCCTTGGTCGTGTAAAAAGCATCGAACAGGTGCGGCTCGGCGTCGGTAGAAAAGCCGCAGCCGCAATCGCTGACGGCCACGATGGCGTCGTGCGCATCGGCCGACAGATCGATGATCATTTGGCGACTTTGCCGTGGTGTATCCGTCATGGACTCCATCGCATTGACGATCAGATTGACAAGGAGCTGATGCAGTGCGGTACGGTCGGCCACGACGACGATGTCATCACCGGGCAGTCGTGGCACGACGTTTATCCCTTGTTGCTGTAGGTCGTCGTCAAGCCAGTGCAGCGTGTCGCGCAGGATCTTCGCGAGCAGAACGGGCTGACGAGGTCTTGCGGTTGGCGAAGCCAGTGCCTTGAGATCGGCCAGCATGATGCCGGCGCGCTGCGCGTCGGCCACGAGCCGTTCGAGCGAGGCTACCGCCGCGTGCAGGTCGGGCGGATCCTGTCGCAGCCAGCGCAGCGCCGACTGACCACGCGTCGCCGCCGATGCCACCGGCTGCACCACATCGTGGACGATCATGGCGACGCAACGTCCCAGCACAGCCAGCCGGTTGGTGTGCAGCGCATCGCGTGGCCCGGACCCGGCGGAAGATCCTGCCCCGGTGGCGGCTCGCGGCGTCGCTGCTGTGGACACTGGCTCGGCAACCATGGCTATACGGTCAGTGCGGCCTTGGCCAACTCCGCACGGCCGGCGGATAGCTGCAACGCGACACGGGCTACCCGTGCGCCCAGGTAGGCCGAGGTTTTCAGGTCTGCTGCCGTCGCGCCGACATCTGCTCCGACGTCAGCATCGGACTGTGCAGCGGCTCCGAGAAAATACCCGTGCCGATTCATGCTCTCTTCGCTCGACGTGGAATTGTCATGTCCCGGCGGCAGGCCAAGATTTATCCAGTGCATGCCGAGTTGGGCGGCAAAGATGGCGAGTTGTTGCAGCGTATTGAGCTTGTCGCCTGAGCGCGATGCGGCGTTGGTAAAGCCTGCGGCAAGCTTGTCCTTCCAGGCGCTCCGGGGCAGGACCGTTTGCGCCGATGCATCCATGAATGCCTTGAACGGCGCCGACGCGCTGCCCATGTACGTGGGCGCGCCGAAGATGATGGCATCCACGGATTCGAGCTGGCGCCAGTGAGCATTGATGTCCTCCACGGGGATCAGCGTGCTGCGCACCCCCATCACACTACCGGCGCCGGCGTGTACCGCTTCGGCCTGCCTGCGCGTGTGTCCAAAGCCGCTGTGGTACACCACCGCGACGCAAACTGCATGTGTCATCTCTTTTCTCGCTATCTGATTGGCTGCCGGCATTGCTGACGGCCCCATGGGCCGACCTCGACTTGATGTTAATGAGCGCTTAATCGACCGTAAATGACAGCGTTCCCGGTTTTTCTGCCAGACTGCCAGTCGTCGGGGTCACGTCACGCGAACGCCGTTCAGGATTGGTGCATTCATGGAAACGGCGCCGCCCTCAGGGAGGTCTTGTGACGCGTCCGACTACCTTCTAGACTTGCGGCCACATTGCCCTGTCGCTACGCCACTCGCCGGCAGGCGCCGTCGCGGGATGCCCAGCCTATGCCGGTGGGTTGTGGGATGGCCACAGGATGTGACATACAAAAGCCGAACGATGACAGCACTTCCAATGCTTGATCCCGTCCCGCAGCATTTGCCTGGCATGCATCAGGTACAGCCTTCGAGCAACGTGCCGCGCGGGTTTCGCCGTTGTTGTTCGCTTCGAGGGGGCGCCGGCGCCGGCATTTGCCAGCCAGAGGCGGCGTATTCCGGAACTGACGAGGGACAGGCATGCCGGGCCGAATTCGCCGCAGTGCAGCGGCGAATACTGGCCGTCGTGATGCAACGGGTGTGCAGGCTTGCGCGGGATTGTCCCTTTGACATAGCATCGCTCGACTACCGCAATACCTCTCATGCTTCAACATCAGCCGCCCACCGCCTCAGGAAACATTGAAGACATGCCGCGCAACATTCTGTTCGTGGCGTATCCAGATGTCAGCCTGCTTGACCTTGCCGGACCCCAGACTGTGTTCTGGGCCGCGTCCAACTACGCCCGGGCGCGGGGGTTGGCAGGATATCGGTGTCTGACGACGAGCTTCTCAGGCGGTATGGTTGCAACGGTGGAGGGCACGTCGATGAGTTCGGTGTCCCTGGCGTCGTTCGACCTGCGGGTCATCGATACCGTGATCGTGCCGGGATCGCCGACAATCCTCGAGGTGGCAAAGAACGAGACGGCGTTGATCGAATGGCTGGCCAACGCGTCGGGCAAGATCCGCCGCATGGCTTCGGTGTGCAGCGGTGCGTTCCTGTTGGCGTTCGCGGGCTTGCTGGATGGCAAGCGGGCTACCACTCATTGGGCCATGCTCGACCGATTCCACGAATTGTTCCCCACGGTGGACCTCGACCCCGAAGCCATTTTCGTGCAGCAGCAGAACCTCTGGACGTCGGCGGGCGTGACCACAGGCATTGACCTGGCCCTGGCCATGGTGGAAGCCGACTACGGGCACGAGGTGGCACTCAATTCCGCAAAGGAGCTGGCGGTCTACATGAAGCGACCCGGGGGCCAGCCGCAGTTGAGCGAGATGCTGATTTCCCAGAGCCGGCAAGTGCCCGTATTCGAGTCCCTGCACCTGTGGATCGTGCAGAATCTCTCCACACAGGAGTTGTCCGTCGAGCAGCTTGCCGAGTATGTCGGCATGAGTCCGCGCAACTTCGCGCGCGTGTACAAGGATAAGACCGGCCGCACGCCGGCCAAGGGTGTGGAGCATTTCAGGCTCGAAGCGGCACGGCGGCAGTTGCAGGACCCGGGCAGGCCCATCGACGTCATCGCGCGCGAGTGCGGGTTCGGCAGCGAAGATCGCATGCGTGTGACGTTCCAGCGCCACTTCGGACTGTCGCCGAGCGAATACCGGCTGAAGGTCAACCGTTAGGGATGCTCCCATTCGCTGGGCGGCTCACCCCCGAATCCGATTGATGCAAAACAGGAAACACCGTGGATCTGGCACCGGTCTGGTGCCAGATCCACGCCGCACCTAGCATGTTGGAACGTGGACAAGCGCCACTTACCTGCATGGAGATGCATCATGAAGATTGTTGTCATAGGCGGTACCGGCTTGATCGGCAAGAAGGTGGTGGCGCGGCTGTCCGCGCAGGGGCATGACGTGCTGGCCGCCTCGCCCGGCACCGGCGTCAATGCATTGACAGGCCAGGGGCTGGCACAGGCGCTCGTCGGGGCGGAAGTGGTGGTCGATGTCGCGAACTCGCCGTCATTCGAAGACCAGGCGGTGCTGCACTTCTTCGAGACATCGGGCCGGAACCTCGCGGCGGCCGAAAAGGAGGCCGGCGTGGCGCACCATGTTGCGCTATCCGTAGTCGGTACCGACAAGCTGGCGCAAAGCGGGTACTTCCGCGCCAAGATCGCGCAGGAAGCATTGATCCGGGCAGCCGGCATTCCCTACACCATCGTGCGGTCGACGCAGTTCCTCGAATTCCTTGGGGGCATTGCGCAGTCGGCGGGGCAGGTGGAAACAATCCGTCTCACACCGGCATTGATCCAGCCGATCGCCTCGGACGATGTGGCGCATGCGGTAGCCGATGCGGCGCTGGCCGCCCCGCTAAATGGCATGGTCGACATCGCCGGCCCGGAACGCTTCCGTCTGAGCGACCTTGTACAGCGGTATCTCCAAGCGATCGGGGACGTGCGTACCGTTGCTGCGGATCCGACCGCACTTTACTTCGGCGCCGAGCTCCAGGAAGGCACGCTCGTCCCGGAAGGCGAGGCGAGGCTCGGACGCATCCGTTTCGAGGAATGGATTGCTCAACACCTGCAAAAGTGAGCCGGAGGCGATGATGGATCACGAGAGGTTGCAGCCTCCATCGCTGACACTGCTCGACAGATACCGGGGTGAGGGATTCACCTCGCTCTATACAACAACCGTTACGGTGTCCGGAGGAGAGGCCGCGCATGGCCGGGCCTCTGGCACTGCCAGGTCTGACGATGGCAATCTGATCCTCGACCTGCGGTTGCCTGCGGCGTTGGGCGGTCCAGGTAACGGGACCAATCCAGAGCAGCTTTTCGCCGCGGGCTACGCGGCGTGCTTTCACGGGGCGCTCAGTCTTCTTGCACAGCGCGCGCAGGTGGACATGACGCAGACGACAGTTGCCGTCGTGGTGTCGTTCGGCCGGGATCCGGCCGACGGCGGATACGCGCTGATTGCCGAGATTCGCGTGCGTATGCCCGGCGTGGAGCGGAATCTGGCCGAAGAACTCGTGCGCAACACTGAGCGGCTTTGCCCGTACGCCAAGATGGCCCGGGCAGGCATTCACAGCATCGTGAGCGTGATCGACTGATTGCCGGCGGGCTCGTCGTGCCGATCGGTTGCGATTGGTGTCCGCGCGGCAACAGACTGGGCACCCTGGCGACACTAGCCGCACGCCGCACCGCGCACTACGATGACTTCCAAGCAGGACCGTGGCGAGATTGGTCGCCACGGCTCCCGCGAGCGCATCCCTTACTGCTTCCACCGGAGAGTCATATGTCACAACGCTTGAATTACTTCCAGCAATCGCCGGAGCTGACAAAGAAACTCGTCGAGCTTGGCGCCCTGTTCCAGAAGACCACGCTCGAACAGCACATCCGCGAACTGGTGGAGATCCGTGCATCACAACTGAACGGCTGTGCGTTTTGCGTCGATATGCATATCAAGCAGGCCAAGATTCACGGCGAGCGTGAGCTGCGCCTGCACCATGTGGCCATCTGGCGCGAATCGACGCTGTTCTCGCCGCGCGAACGCGCCGCGTTGGCGTGGACCGAAGTGCTGACGAACCTGCCGGCGCATGGCGTGCCGGACGAACTCTTCGAGCGCGTACGTACCCAGTTCTCGGAAAAGGAGTTGTCGGACCTGACCTTCCAGGTCGGTGCCATCAATGCCTGGAACCGGCTCAACGTCGCGTTTCAGATGGAGCCCGGATCTGCCGACAAGATGTTTGGCCTGGACAAGGCTGGTCTGGAGTGATGCGATGAAGCGCATTCTTTCCGCCGCTGCTGCACTGGCCGTTTCGTGTGTGCTGCAGCAACCAGCCGCTATCGCTGCGGCGCCTGAGGTGAGGGTTACGCCGCTGACGACCGAAGCACTGCCCGAGTATCCCGGCAAGGAAGTGCAGATGATCGTCGTGGAGTACGCGCCGGGCGGGTACGACCCTGTGCATCGACACGATGCGCATGGCTTCATCTATGTGCTGGAAGGCAGCATCATCATGGGTGTGAAGGGCGGCAAGGAAGTCACGCTCAAGCCCGGTGACACGTTCCATGAAGGCCCGAACGACATCCATACTGTCGGACGCAACGCCAGCAACACCAAGCCAGCAAGGTTCGTGGTCTTCTTGATCAAGAACCAGGGCGCACCGATCCTGACGCCGGTGAAGTAATCGGCGCCATCAAGCCGGCAGGGCGCCCAACGCTCTCACGCGTCCGCCGCGCTATCCGTTCTCCATTCCGACCAATCCGATCTGCCAGCGCCTGACAGCCAGGCGCTGGCGTCGATCGTCCTGTGCATCCGAGATTGCGAGGTGATCGCCATGAAGCGAATCATCTTGATCGGGGGCGGCAAATTCACAGAGATACTGGAGTCCATCGTGAACGTCATGACATCAAAACCTAGCCGCGGCTGCGACGCTGTCGAACCGGTGGTCTGTATTGTCGATGACGATTCGTCCATGAACGATGCCCTGGCTGACCTGCTGCGATCTGTTGGCATTCGATCCCGCGCGTTTCTGTCCGCCGACGCCTTCCTGGCTGCGCTAGCGGCGCCAGTGCCGGGTTGCGTGGTGATGGACGTGCGTCTGCGTGGCGCCAACGGATTGGACGTGCAGCGCGAGATGATCCGACTCGGCGTCTGCCTGCCCGTGGTGTTCATCACGGGCCATGGCGACATCGAGATGACCGTCCGTGCGATGAAGGCCGGCGCGCTCGACTTCCTGTCCAAGCCGTTTCGCGACCAGGACTTTATCGACGCCGTGACCGAAGCGATCGCCGTCGATCGCAGCAATCGTATGGCCCTGCAATGTGGCGACGATCTGCGGGCGCGCTTTGCTACATTGAGCGGTCGCGAGCGTGAGGTGATGGCGATGGCGGTATCTGGGCTGATGAACAAGCAGATTGCGAACCGTATTGGCATCAGCGAGGTGACCATCAAGATCCATCGCAGTCGCGCGATGCGCAAGATGGCCGCTCGCACGTTTGCGGATCTTGTGAAGATGGCCGTGGAACTCGATGTGGTGGCGGATGGCGCTGCGTTGATGCCGCCCGCCGGCCATTTACGTGCGATGCCAGTCGCGATGGCCCAGGTGATGACCGCCTATTGACGGACAGCGCTTGCCTGGCTTTGCCCACGGGCGGCAAGCTCCGCTGCGACAACGTCCACAAGCCCATTTGCGCGTGGGTACTCGTCGCCCGAATCCGTGCCGGCCAGCCGGGAGCGCAAAAAAGCTGCCGCAGTTTCAAGGAATCTGCGGCAGCTTCATACCTATGCCCGGTCGCCTTGCCAGCCGCGCCTACATGATCACGGCTGGTGCTCGACTATCAGTCAGTAGTCCCATTGCACTGGAACGAACCGGAAACCCGCACCATTCTTTGCAATGTGACCGATGGATGGGAAGGCGACATGTGCTGCGGCCAGCAGTGCACCGGTCTCCGCAGCCTCGTTGAGCAGCGCGATACGCACGTCCACGGCCACTTCCGGCTCGTGCTCGAAGCCATTCTGCCAATCGGGATTCTCGAAGCCTACTTCGAAAATGGCGTCGCCTACGAATGTCAGCCTCTCGCCCTTCGATGCAACGTCCACGACGCAGTGCCCAGGGGTGTGCCCACCCGTCACGCGCGCCGACACACCCGCTGCGACTTCCACCGTCTTTTCGAACAGCACAAGGTTCTTGCCGTAGAGTTCCACGAACGTGGCAGCCGCCTTGCGCAGGGCAGGAGGGACAGCTTCCGGCATGACCGTCTTGCTGAAGTCCGGGTTTTTCCAGAATTCGACCTCTGCGGCCGCTACGTGAATGCGTACGTCAGGACGGAGCCTGGCCTTGACACCGTCGACGTTCAGCCCGCCGACGTGATCCATGTGCATGTGCGTAATCACGATATCGGTGATCGTAGCCAGGTCAATGCCTGCAGATTCCAGTCGCATCACCGACCGACCGGCGCGCGAGAAGTATTCAAATCCGTCACCTACGCCCGAATCGATCAGGATCAGGCGTTCGCCGCTTCGCACGAGCGCGATATTCAGTGCCCAGTCGAACATGTCACGTTGCAGAAAGCGGCTATCGAACCATTCGTTTCGATCTGATTGGCTCACATTGGTGGACATCGTGCTGGTGGGCAGCGGCAGAATGCCATCGCTGATCAGCACCACATCTACGTCGCCAACACGCACAGCGTAGCGGGATGGCACGAGTTCGCCAGAACCTGCTTTGCCAAGGTTGACGGTAACCGGCTGCACATTGCGGGTCGTTTCGCTCATTTTCTGAAGTCCTTCGAATGGGTGGATAAGCCGCAGGGCGCGGCAGGCATGGTCCGGTTTATTGCGCGGACGTCTTCCCAGACGGTGGCACGTCTTGTGCAACCATCGTTGCAAAGGAGTGTAGGCAGGAGGGGCCAGTGCCAGTAGATTCGCGCCGGCGTTCAGTATGTTGACCGAACGGAAACAATCGACGTCGGGTGGCAGCAGGGGGGGATAGATCGCCTTGCGAGAGGATTACCTGGAGGACTCGCGGCCAATAGCCAGCGCAGCGAGGCGTCGCAACCCAATCGGCGGCGTGCTCGATGTGGTGCGCAGTCTTGCTGGTATCCGGAGTGTCCAGCCTAATCCTGGTCGTCTGACGCGAGGGAATTCATTGATGACTGGCCGGATCGGAACGCCGTAAATCGCCAGGATTTGTTGATTGCCGCACCGTTTCGCGCGCCAGCGAAAGTCGCCGTGCAGGTGCCGGCAGCGATGGGCTGAGTGGGGAGTGGGAACACCATGGCTCGATACAGACCCGCGTCCTTGATGGCCGATGCAACCGAACCGGCCTTGGACTGCGCGGAATCAGCGGAACACCGACATCCGGGATTGTCGGAGGACCTTACATTGAAGTCGGCACGCTTCTCCAGGGTCGTGCCGTTCTTCATCTTCATGGTTTGAGCAAAGCCCATCATCGCCATGTGATGGGCTTCTTTTTGTTGAAATCCGAGTTTGGAAGCCCAGGCAGATGACTGACTTCAGGCGTTGGAAAGACCCAGAGTGCCTGTTATGTGGGATAGCCCACATAGCCGTAGTGCCGGGGTGCGTAGAGTCCAAAGTCCGTGTCGTGCTACATGCAAGTCACACGCTGAATGCTTGACTCCTGATACATATCGGTCGTTGGCCGGTATCCACCCTTTATCCGGTTGACGACAATGGCAAGAAACATGGTGCTCGTGACGGGCGCGCGCGGCTTCCTTGGCGGTTTCGTACTGCGACACTATGTGCGCGCCGGCTGGGACGTGATCGGGTTGGGCCGCGATGCGGCACCCGGGGCCGAGCCGGTGCCGGCCAGTGTGGCGTGGCACGCCGGCGAGGTGACCCTGGAGACGCTGACGTCGCTGGGCTTGCGCCCCGACCTGATTGTCCATTGCGCGGGCAGCGGCTCGGTGCCCGGGTCGTTCAGCGACCCGGCCGGCGACCTGCGGGACACGGTGCATTCCACGGCGGCGGTACTGGAATTCGTCCGCCAGCATTGTCCCGGGTGCGTGGTGGTGTACCCGTCCAGCGCGGCGGTGTATGGCAACGCCGCCGGCGCCCCGGTGGATGAAGACTCGCCGGTATCGATCCACGCGCCGGGTTCGCCCTATGGCACGCACAAGCTCATGGCCGAACAACTCTGCCTGTCGTATGGGCGCCATTTTGGCCTGTCGGTCGCCATCGTTCGGCTTTTTTCGATCTATGGCGAAGGGCTGCGCAAGCAGCTGTTGTGGGACGCATGCCAGAAGATCGAACGGGGCGACCACGTCTATGGCGGCACCGGCGGCGAGTGCCGCGACTGGATGCACGCAGAGGATGCTGCGCGCCTGTTGGCCGCCGTGGCGCCTTACGCCGAACCAGAATGTCCGATCTTCAACGGTGCCAGTGGCGAGCCCACCACAGTGCGTGACGTGCTGAACCTGTTGTATCGCGAACTGGGCGTACACGCGGCGCCACGCTTCTCGCAGCGCGCCCGCCCCGGCGATCCAACGAGCCTGCAGGCCGATACCAGCCGCGCGCTCGCCATTGGCTGGACGCCATCGATCGACCTGGAGCATGGCATCGCCCGCTATGCCCGCTGGTACGGTCAGGCCCTGCGCCAGGCTGTCTGAGCCCGGCGCGGTCCATTCAGCCGGGCGCGGGGGGCGATGCAAGCTCCAGCGCGGTGTGCAGCGTATCGGCCAGCAGGTCGGCCTGCGCCTCGCTGAAGACCATTGGCGGGCGGATCTTGAGGATGTTGGCATGCGGGCCGGTGGCGTTCAGCAGCACACCTTCGCGCCGCATGGTATTGACCACGTGCTGCGCAAGCGCGGTGGCCGGCGTCTTCCGCGTATCGTCCACCAGCTCTACACCTACGAACAGGCCCGCACCACGTACGTCGCCAATGCGCGCGTCACGCGCGGCAAGCTGACGCAGACGCGTGCGCAGATGCTCGCCCACCTTGCGCACGTTGGCGCCGAGCTGCTCCCGTTCGATGACATCGAGCACGGCCATGCCCGCCGCTACGGATACCGGGTTGCCGCCGAACGTGTTGAAGTAGCGGCATTGGCGCGCAAACGGCGCCAGCACATCGGGGCGCACGGCTAGACCGGCCAGTGGATGACCGTTACCCATGGGCTTGCCCATGGTCACGATGTCAGGCACCACGCCGTGCCGCTGGAACCCCCAGAACGCATCGCCGGTACGACCCAGTCCGGGCTGCACCTCGTCGGCAATGAACAGGCCGCCTGCCGCACGTACGGCATCCACGGCATCGCGCAGGAACCCGGGTGGATCGGTGTAGATGCCGTCGCTGGAAAACACGGTGTCCACCAGCAAGGCCGCCGGACGCATGCCGTGCGCGCGCAAGTCGTCGATCGCGCCGCGCACGCCGTCTGCAAATGCCACGCCGATCTGGTCTGGCGCCACGCGATAGCTGTCGGGCGCCGGCACGGTACGCACATGCTGGCCGAGCGTGATGTACTGACCCAGAGACGGCGATGCTACCGCAATCGATTCGGTCACGCCATGATAGGCAAAGCGCGTCACGATGAGTCCATCATTCCCGGTGCATGCGCGCGCAATGCGCATGGCCAGGTCATTGGCTTCGCTGCCGGTGCAGGTGAACATGGCGTGCCCGAGATCGGCGGGCATCGTGGCCAGCAGCCGCTCCGCGTAGTCGAGCACGGCCCCATGCAGGTAGCGCGTATGCGTATTGAGGACAGCAGCCTGGCGCGCAATCGCCTCCACCACGTGGGGATGGCAATGACCTACGGCGGCCACGTTGTTGTAGGCGTCGAGATAGCGACGCCCGTCGGCGTCATGCAGCCATGCCCCTTCACCGCGTACGATATGCAGCGGTTCTTCGTAGAAAAGCCGATAGGCTGGACCGAGCAGTCGCGCTCGACGCGCCTGCAGGGTCTCGTTGCGGGAATCTTTGGACATGCGGGGTCCTCGGTCAGGCGCGCAGTCGCGCGAAGAGCGCCGCAATGGCGTGTTGGCGATCGATGGCATCGCAGGCGGCCAGCCGTGCCCACGAGATGGCGTTGTTGCGCAGCAGGTAGTCGGCATTGGCCGGTTCGCGCGCCGCGCGCCAGCCGCTGATGGCCACCACCATCAACAGGCGCGCCTGTATCAGGTCGAACAGCAGTTCCACTTCTTGCGGTTCCAGTGGCAACACTGCGTGATAGGCGGCCACAAATTGCGACAGCGCGTCGAGCGTGTCGCCATCGGCATCCACCTGATAGGCCGCAGCTACGGCAAGATCGTTGACCAGCGGCGCGTGCACCATGTCGCCAAAATCGAGAATGCCCGCGATGCGATCGTGATCGTGGGCGTCCACCAGCAGGTTGAAGATGTTGAAGTCGTTGTGGACGGGCTGTGTGCGCAAGGCCTGCAGGCGGGGCTTCACATGCGTGACGAATCGGTCCAGTGCCCGCTGCGCCAGCGCGTGCCGCGCAGGATCGGCGATGCTGTCCAGTAGCGGGGCGATGCTGTCGGCACGCTGGATGTCCCACGGCAATTCCAGCGCGCCGGCCGGATGATGGAAATCGCGCAGCGCCAGATCCAGCCGTGCCAGCATGGTTGCCAATGCCTTGGCCTGCGCGGCAGAGCGTCGGGCCTTGGGCAGCGGCTCGCCTTCCAGATAGCTGAACAGACGTGTCACTCGCATGCTGCCATCGGGCGCCTGGGCCAGCACCGAAGCCTCGCCAACGGTCGTCGGCAGGATGCGCTGCACCGGCAGGGTGGGGTCGCTGCGCGCGATATGCAGCAGTGCTTGCGTCTGGAAGTCCGCCACGAGCGGGGTCTCGGCCGGGTGGGAGATCTTGAGCATATAGCGCGGCTGCGCCGCACCGCCGCCCGGCGCCAGCAGGAAGTTGCGGTCGCGTTCGCCTGTCAGTGCGCGCAATTCGCCCGACATGCCCCAATGACGCGCCAGCAACGCGTGTGCCCATTCCAGCGGCGCGGCGGGCGACGTTGCATTCAGCACCGCGGATGCCGGGGCTTTTGCGCGACCACCCTCGGCGGGCGCCATGATGACCGCGCTCATGCCGCACTCACGAAGCCGCGCAGCGCGCTGGACAGGTTTGGCCCGAGATCCTCGGACAGATAACCGCCTTCCTGCACGAGGACGGTGGGAAGTCCGAGCCTGGCGATGGCGGCGGTAATGCGCGCAAAGCCCGGCGTGGTGACCGCCAGTGCCTGATACGGGTCGCGTTCATGGGCGTCCAGCCCGAGCGCGACGACCAGCGCACCGGGCGCGTAGGCGCGCAGAATGTCCATCACACGCGCCAGCGCCGCCAGGTAGGCTTCATCGCCAGTGCCCTTGGCAAGCGGCACGTTGATGTTGTAGCCCAGCCCTTCGCCATCGCCGCGCTCGTGCGCATGCCCCGTGAAGAATGGCGTGAATAGATGCGGATCCCCGTGCAGCGAAATGGTCAGCACGTCGCTGCGGTGGTAGAAGATGCCCTGGGTGCCGTTGCCGTGGTGCATGTCGATATCGAGGATCGCCACACGGTCATGCGCGCGCCGCAAGTGCTGTGCCGCAATCGCGCTGTTGTTGAGGTAACAGAAGCCATTGGCGCGATCCACGTAAGCATGATGGCCGGGCGGGCGGCACAACGCGTACGCGGCACGTTCGCCGCCCAACACCAGTTCGGCAGCATGCACGGCCGAGTTCGCGGCGCCCACCGCTGCCCGCCATGTGTGCGGGCCGATCGAGCACGCAGCGTCGCCCATGTGATAGCCAGCCTGGCCCACCACGCTATCGGGATAGGTGCAGGGCTGTCCCGGGAACGGATGAATGTTGGGCAGCACCTCCTCGGAAGCGTCGGGCAGCAGCTGCCAGCGGTCGTAGACGGTTTCCAGGAAGCGCAGGTATTCAGGCGTGTGGATGGCCGCACGGGGGCCGGGACCGTGGTCATCGGGCGCAATGACGTCGTAGCCGTCCGCCCGCACGGCGGCCAGCAGCCGCTCGGCGCGTTCGGGCTGCTCGTTGCTGCGCTTCATGCGGCCGCGCACGATGAACGCGCGGGGGTCGTGATCGATGTGCTCGTTGCTGTAGACGACTTTCACAGGACAGACTCCATGGTGGGCGCCTGGTTGGCACCATGCTTGGTCATGAAAACATTGCGGACGTGCTTCCAGCCGTCCTCGATATGAAATCGCAGGGCGGCGGTGGCGGCGTCGACATCCCGGGTGCGCAGCGCCACGGCAATTGGCCGGTGCGTTTCGGCCACCGCGCGGGGATCGTGATAGACGCTGTCGATCACTGCCACGACCATGCGGATCTCCGTCAGCATCTGGGAGAACACCCGGTGCAGGTACGCGTTGCCGGACAGCTCGCAGATGGCCGTATGAAACGCGAGGTCGCGCGCCACGCGCTCGATCTGCGGCAGCGATTCGGCGTCGCGCACCATGTCGTCGACCATCGCGATCAGCTGGTCCAGGCCCGCATCGGAGGCCTGTTTGCAGGCCAGTGACGCGGCCATCAGTTCCATGTTCAGCCGCACCTGGAACAGATCGTCGATTTCCCGGACCGTTACGGTGCGCACGGCAAAGCCGTGGCGCGGCTTGGCTACCAGCACGCCCTGGCGCTCCAGGCGTCGTGCGGCTTCACGCACGGGCGCGCGGCTTACGTTCATGCGCCGCGCGATGTCGGCCTCGACGATGCGGCTGCCTGGAGGCAGGCGGCCTTCGATAATCGCTTGTGTCAACTGCGCCTCGACGGCCGCAACCAGGTCGACGGCTTCGATCGACGCAAACGGAGAACTGGAAGACATGGCGTTGGAAGGGCTAGACATGAGATTTCCTCGAAAGGGATGCCGGCTGGCTGCGCAGGGCCAGGTAGCCGCCGGAGAGCATGATCATGCCGATGCCGGCCAGGGCGATACCGTCGGGCGGCCTGTGGAACACAAAAGTGCTGATCAGCACTGCCAGCAGCAGCTGGAAATAGTTTAGTGGCGCCAGCGTGGATGCGGTGACACGCCGGAATGCCGCCAGCAGCAACAGTTGCGCCACGCCGCTGCAAGCGCCGCCCGCCAATATCAACAGCAGCGTGGGCCACGGCGGCAAGGTTTGCGGCAGCATCAGCAACGCGGGAATGCCCGTAAGCAACAGACACACGAGTGCCGTCCAGCCGTACATCACCGCGCCTGAGACCTTGCCCGCGAGCTGGCGCGTCAGCAACTGGAACAAGGCATAGCAGACCGCCGAGATCACCATCAGCACGGTGCCCGCCAGCGGCAGGTTGCCGCCAGGCCGCACAATCAGCAGCATGCCGCCAAAGCCCGCCAGCACCGCGCACCACTGCGTGCGCCCCACGGCCTCGCCGAGCAGCGCTGGTGACAATGCCACCATCATCAACGGGGCCGTGAAGTAGATCGCGGTGGCTTCGGCCAGCGGCATGGTCACCAGCGCCGCCATGAAGCACGTCGCCACAATGCCGAGCGCCAGTCCGCGAACCAGCAGTCGCCCCTTGCATGGCGTGCGCCATATGCGAAGCTCGCCGGCCTGCACCAGCCACAGCATGGCGATGGTGCTGACGCTGATATAGCGCGTCAGGTTCATCAGCGGCGCGGGCACGTCCTGCAGCATCCATTTGCAGAACGCGTCGTAGCATGCAAAGCACACCAGCGCGCAGAAGAACAGCGCCACGCCCTGCCGGCGGGTGTTGACGGCTTGCGTGAGTGCGATGGCGGAAGCCGGCGACTGGCTCATGCATCCATCTCGCGCGTAAAGTCGGCCATGGCGCGGTCGAACCGCTCGAACAGGTCATCGATCTGGGACGGCGTGATGATCAGGGGCGGGCAGAACGCCAGCGTGTCGCCCATCGCACGCACGATCAGACCGTGCTGTTGTGCGAGCTGCGCCACACGTGGCCCCGCCTTGAGGGTCGGGTCGAACGACTGGCGCTCAGCCGGCTCGCGCGCCAGTTCCACGGCACCCAGCAGCCCCACGCCACGCACTTCGCCCACATGGCGATGGCCGGCAAACGCGCGCAGCGGTTGCTGGAAATGCGGCGCAATGGCCTGCACGTGCGCCAGGATCCGGTCGTCCTCATACACGCGCAGCGTTTCCAATGCCACGGCAGCGGTCACGGGATGCCCGGAGTAAGTGAAGCCATGCCCGAACGTGCCGATCTTGCCGCTGTTGGCAGCAATCGCCGCGTGGATCGTCTCCGACACCATCACTGCGGAGATCGGCATGTAACCGGACGAAAGCGCCTTCGCCGTGGTCAGGATGTCCGGCTGCATGCCGAATGTCGTGGAGCCGAACATCTCGCCCGTGCGGCAGAAGCCGCAGATCACTTCGTCGGCGATCAGCAGCACATCGTGCCGTCGCAACACCGCCTGAATCTCCTCGAAGTAGCCTTCGGGTGGCACGATGACGCCGCCAGCGCCCATGACCGGCTCCGCAATGAACGCCGCGACGGTCTCCGGGCCCTCGGAGACGATCTGCGCTTCGAGCTCGCGCGCCAGGCGGCGCGAATAGTCGCGCTCGCTTTCCCCGGACTGCGCACCGCGATAGTGGTGCGGGCATGCGGTGCGCAGGATGCGGTCGATCGGCAGATCGAAGTCCCGATGGTTGCTGGGCAGACCGCTCAGGCTGGCGGCGGCCACCGTCACACCGTGGTAGGCATTGCTGCGGGCAATGATCTTCTTCTTGAGCGGCTGGCCGATGGCATTGTGGTAATACCAGACCAGCTTCACGGCAGTGTCGTTGGCTTCGGAGCCGGAGTTGGCGAAGAACACCTTCGACATCGGCACCGGTGCCAGCGACAGCAGTTTCTCCGCCAGGCGGATGACGTTGGGGTTCGAGCGGTGATTGAACGTGTGGTAGTACGGCAGTTCGCGCAGGGCGGCCACACCGGCTTCGATCACGCGCGCATGGCTGAAGCCGAGCGATGCACACCACAGGCCCGACATGGCCTCGACATAGCGGCGGCCCTGGTCATCCTCGACGTGGATGCCGTCACCCCGCGTGATGACGAGCGGACCCACATCCGGGTGCGCAGCCAGGTTCGTGAATGGATGCAGATGCGCGGCGATATCCTCGCTGGCCAGGTCGGTGGGCAGGTCGCTGGGTTCGATGTGCGGAGGCAGGGCAGCGTTCATGTTGGGTGGGGGCTCAATATCCAAGTTTGGGGTTGACGACGGCGGTGGGATGTTCGCCGCGTTCCAGCGCGTCAAGGTTGTCACGCGTTTGCCGCGCAATCGCAATGGCTTCGGTGCGCGCCGCGATATGCGGCGTGACGACAATGCGCGGGTGGCGCCAGAAAGGATGGCCGGCTGGCAACGGCTCCTGGGCGAACGCATCGAGCGTGGCGGCACTGAGCGTGCCGTCTTCCAGCGCGCGCAGCAGATCGGCCTCTACCAGATGGCTGCCGCGCCCGACGTTGATGAGATGGGCGCCTTTGGGCAAGCGTCGAAACAACTCGGCATTCAGGAAGCCTTGCGTCTGCGGCGTCAGGGGCAGCAGGCATACGAGCGTGTCGCAACCCTGCAGGAAGGCGTCGAGCCCTTCGGGGCCGTGGAACGATTCAATGCCCTCGGGCAGGTCGGACTTGGCGGAACGGCTCCAGCCGCGTACGCGATAGCCGATGCCGCGCAATGCCTGGGCGCACGCCACGCCTAGCGTGCCGAGCCCCGCAATGCCTACGCAATGGCGGCCTGGTGGCACGATGGGCTGCTCTTGCCACTGCGAGGCGGCTGCGCTTTCCAGATAGTGGCCCATGGACCGCTGCCGGTGGATGACCGCCCATGTCACGTATGCGGTCATAGTGCCGGCCATGTCGGTGTCCACGATGCGGCACAGCGCTGGTGTCTGCGGTAGATGCGGGTCCGTGTGGAAATGGTCGATGCCAGCCCCCAGTGACTGTACGAGCTTGAGATGGGGCATGCTGGCCAGTACGTGTGGCGGGGGATACCAGCACACGGCAGCGTCCACATCGTCAAGCGCGCCGAGGTCTGCACCGAAGCGCAGGTCCACGTCTGGCATGACCTGACGGAAGGCGGACGCCAGGTACGACATGTCCAGCACACTGCTCAACAGCGCCACGCACCGGCGCTTTTCCGATGCGGTCACGGCGGGAAGGGCGCTCATGCGTAGCCTCCTGCGCGGGCCGCCATCGCTGGCGCGGGCGGTGCGTACGCCTCGGCACCGGGTGCCCACACTGCACCATGACGCTCGGCTTGATGCGCCACATCGGGTGTGTCTTGCGCAGGCTGCGCTTCGCGCGACAGCTTTGGAATGGCGTCGATCAGCTTGCGGGTGTAAGCGTGTTGTGGATCGCCGAGGACGCGTGCCGTGTCGCCATATTCCACCACTTCGCCACGTTGCATGACCGCGATCTGGTCACACATCTGTGCGGCCACGCGCAGGTCGTGAGTGATGAAGACCATCGCCAGCTTGAACTCCTCGCGCACCGTGGCGAACAATTCCAGCACCTGCGCCTGCACCGACACGTCCAGGGCGGAGACGGGTTCGTCTGCCACCAGCAGCTCCGGTTGCATCGCCAGCGCCCGGGCAATGCCGATGCGCTGGCGCTGGCCACCCGAGAACTCGTGCGGATACCGTTCGGCGGCCTCCGGTCCCAGTCCAACCAGTGCCAGCAGCGAAAGCGTTCGCGCCATGGCCTCGGCCCGTGGCACGCCCTGGGCAATCGGCCCGGAGGCAATGGCTGCGCCGATGCGGTGACGAGGATTCAGCGATGCATACG
This sequence comes from Cupriavidus sp. D384, assembly GCF_001652915.1. Taxonomy (GTDB): domain Bacteria; phylum Pseudomonadota; class Gammaproteobacteria; order Burkholderiales; family Burkholderiaceae; genus Cupriavidus. The sequence continues at coordinate 35,667 of NZ_BBQI01000013.1, read as the reverse complement.
GATCCTGGAACACCATCTGGATCTTGCCGCCGGAGCGTTGCATCAGGCTGCCGCCCTGCGGCAGGTTGCGGCCGTTGAACACGATGCGGCCGCTGTCGAACGGGGCCAGGCCGGTGATGCAGCGGCCCAGCGTCGACTTGCCCGAACCCGATTCACCGACCAGTCCCAGCGTCTGGCCGCGCAGCAGTTCGAGATTGATGTTGCGCGCGGCTGGTACTTCGCGCCCGCGCCGGAACAGGCTGCCGCCGGTGCGGTAGGTCTTGCACAGGTCCTGCACCTGGAGCACGCGATGGTATTCGGCATTGGCGGCATCGACCTGCGGTTGACGAACCTCGCCGCCGGGGATGGCAGCCAGCAGCTTGCGCGTGTAGGGGTGCTGCGGCGCGCCGAGCACGCTGGCAGCCGGCCCGGCCTCCACCACCTGACCCGTTTGCATCACCACCACCTGATCGGCAATCTCGGAGACGACGCCGAAGTCATGCGTGATAAACAGCACCGCCATGCCACGCTTGCGCTGCAGGTCGCGAATCAGCGCCAGGATCTGCGCCTGCGTGGTCACGTCCAGTGCCGTGGTGGGTTCGTCGGCAATCAGCAACCTGGGTTGCAGGATCATCGCGCAGGCGATCATCACGCGCTGTCGCTGTCCGCCAGACAGGCGGAACGGAAAGCTGTCGTAGATCAGTTCCGGTTCGGGCAGCCCCACGTCGGCCAGCGCGGCCACGATACGCTGGCGCTTTTCCGCCGCACCGAGGTTCAGGTGCGCGTCGAACACTTCGGCCAGTTGCTCGCCGATGCGCATGACCGGATTCAGCGCTGTCATCGGCTCCTGAAAGACCATGGCGATCTGCTGGCCGCGCAGGCGACGCAGTTCCGGCTCGCCGAGCGTGAGCAGGTTCTGCCCATCGAGCAGGATTTCGCCGGCCACGGGTTCCACGTGCGGGCGCGGCAGCAGCCCCATCACGGCATTGGCGATCATCGACTTGCCCGAGCCGGATTCGCCGACCACGCACAGGGTCTGTCCAGCGTGCAGCGTCAGCGAGGCTTCGGTGACGGCCAGTGCGCGGTCGCCGCCCTCCGGCAGGCGGATGCTGAGCCCGCGGATATCGAGCACCGGCGCGGTGTCTTGCTTGGCGTTGTCAGTCATGTGGTTCACCGTCCCTTTCTGCGCAGGCGCGTGTTCAGCGCATCGTTGAGTCCTTCGCCGACCATGTTCAGCGCCAGCACCGTCAGCAGGATGGCCACACCGGGAAACACGGCCATCCACCACCCCTGGCGCAACACGGTGCGCGCGGAGCCCACCATGTAGCCCCAGCTCATGTGATTGGGGTCACCCAGGCCCAGGAAACTCAGGCTCGATTCCAGCAGAATGGCCGTTGCCACCATCAGCGATGCCATCACGACGATCGGCGACATGGCGTTGGGCAGAATCTGCGTCACGATGATCCGCAGGGTCGACTGTCCGGCCAGCTGTGCTGCTGCTACGAAATCGCGCTGGCGCAGGGTCAGGAACTCGCTGCGTACCAGGCGGGCCACGGGCGGCCAGGACACGATGGCAATAGCCACGACGATCGACAGGATCGAGGGCTCGAAGATCGCCACCAGGACCAGCGCCAGGGCAAAGCTTGGCACTGACTGGAAGATTTCCGTGAAGCGCATCAGCGCCGCATCGATCCAGCCGCCGAAGTAGCCGGACACTGCACCGAGCGTCACGCCAATCAGCAGCGAGACGAGCGTCGATACCAGGCCGATCAGCAGCGATACCCGCGCGCCGTGAATCACACCGGCCAGGATGTCGCGTCCCATGGTGTCGGTGCCCAGCGCGAAGCCGGCCTCCTGCATCGGATGCAGGAACGGTTGCTGCACCATGTCCCATGGGTCGTTGCCAGCCATCAGGGGCCCGAAGATCGCCAGTACCGCCACCGCGGCCATGACCGCCAGGCCCAGCACCGCAGCCTTGTTGTGGCAGAAGCGCTGCCAGAAGGATTGGTTGGTTTTCATGGTTGTCATTGCATCTCGATACGCGGATCGACCAGGGTGTAGACGAAGTCCGTGATCAGGTTGAACACCACGGCCATGGCGGCAGTGACCAGGAAGCAGCCCAGCAGCAGGTTGTAGTCCCGTTGCAGCAGGGCATCGAACATCAGGCGGCCAATGCCGGGCCACGCAAACACCGTTTCGGTCAGCACCGCACCACCGATCATCCCGCCGGCCTGGATGCCAGCCAGCGTCACCACTGGCAGCAGGGCATTGCGAAGAATGTGTGCGCGCTGGATGCGGCCCGGACGCAGCCCTTTGGCGCGCGCGGTCTTCACGAAATCCATCTGGGCCACTTCCAGCATCGATGCGCGCGTCATGCGGGCGTAGACCGCCATGTAGAACAGCGCCAGCGTGAGCGATGGCAGGATCAGGTGCTGCGCGATATCGGCCACGCGCGCCATGCCATGCAAGTCCGCGCCCACGGTGAAATAGCCGAAACCGGGCAGCCATTCGAGTTGCACCGAGAACAGCAGCACCGCCATCATCGCCAGCCAGTACAACGGGGTGGCATAGAACAGCAACGCGAACGTGGTGATGGCGTTGTCGGTCAGGCTGCCCGCGCGCCGGCTGGCCCACGCGCCCAGCGCCACGCCGAACAGCACCGACAGTACGAACGCTGTACCTGTCAGGAGCAGCGTGGCCGGCAAGCGTTGCACGATCAGGTCCAGCACCGGTTGCTGCTGCCGGTACGAGAAGCCGAGGTCCAGTTTCGCCACGTGGGATAGGTAGTTGCCAAGCTGCACCGGCAGTGGGTCATCGAGCCCGAACTGCGCGCGCAGCTGGGCCACGAACTGGGGATCGGAGGCGCCGGCTTCGCCGGCCATCACCGAGACCGGATCGCCGGGGGCGGCCCGGATCAGCAGGAAGTTGACGGTGGCTATGACCAGGATGGCAAACACACCCTGGACGAGCCGGCTGAACATGCGCTGGGTACGACTCATGACGGAACTCCAAACGAGGTACGGGGGGCTGGCGCCATCAGGCCATCCAGGCACGGCCAAGGCTGTCGTTGAGGCCGATGCCGGAGCTGATCGGGTTGTTCAGCCGCGCGCGGAACAGCGTCGGGAAGTTCAGCTCGTGCATCCACACCACGGGCATTTCGTCGAGCAGGATCTTCTGCACTGCCTTGTAGATCTCGGCGCGCTTGGCTGGATCGAGTTCGCGCGAGCCCGCCGCGAAGAGTTCGTCCACCTTCGGGTTGCGATAGCCTTCTACGTTGTTGAACGGCGACCCCTGGGCGATGTTGTCGGACGTGTAGTTGCGCGCGACGCCCAGCGCCGGATCGCCATACTGGTAGACGTACGTGAACGCCAGGTCGTAGTCCCACTTGTTCAGCCGTTCGATCCAGCCGGCTACGTCGGTCGGTGTCATCTCGATCTTGATGCCGGCCTGCTGCAGGTTCTGCCGCACGATTTCCGCCGAACGCGTCCATGTCTCGCCGTAGGGCAGCGGCAGCAAGCGCAGCGTTTCTCCCTTGTAGCCGGATTCGGACAGCAGCTGTTTGGCCTTGGCGAGATCGCGCGGATATTTGGCGACGTCGGTGCTGTAGAACTTGATGTGGCTGTTGAAGGGGCCGGTGGCGGTCTTCGCATAGCCTTGCCACGCGACCTTGGCGATAGCTTCGCGGTCGATCGCGAACGCCATCGCCTGGCGGAACTTCACGTTGCCCATCACGCCCTTGCGATGGTTGACCCACAGCCAGGAGTGCGGTGCGAAGAATTCCCAGCCTTTGGTCGAGGTCTGCACGCCCGGCAGCTTGGCCAGGCGCGGCACATCGAAATATTCGACCGTGCCGCCCGGTACCAGGTCCACCTTGCCCGATTCAAATGCGGCGGCCCGCGCTGCGGCATCGGGAATCACATGGAAATAGACCGCGTCGACCAGCGGCACGTCCGGCTCGTGGTACTGCTCGTTGCGCACGAGCTGGATGTACGAACCGCGCACCCATTCCTTGAACTTGAGCGGACCGGTGCCGATGGGCCGGGCATTGGCCGGGTTGGTCAGGAAGTCCGTACCGTCGTAAATATGCTTTGGCACCATCGGCATGGACCCCACCTCGAAGATATTGAGGAACGGGCCAAACGGATACTTGAGCTTGAACTCCACCGTGTACGGGTCCACGGCGCGGATCGAATCCACGACGGCCAGGTTGGCGCGCAGGCGGGCGTGGGTCTTGCGCAGGAAGACATCGGCGGAGAACACCACGTCGGCCGAAGTGAACGGCTTGCCGTCATGCCACGTCACGTTGCGCTTGAGCTTGAACGTATAGAGCGTGCCGTCCGGGCTGATGGTCCACGACGTGGCCAGCGAGGGGAGGGGCTCGATCTTTTCGGAATAGCGCAGCAGGCCTTCGTAGATGTTGCCCGAGATCAGTTGCGTGGGGCCGTTCTGCGTGATGCCGATCATCAGGCCGGACGGCTCCGGCTGCACCAGCGCGTTGATCACGCCGCCTTTCTTGCCTTGCGCGAGCACGTGGAATGGCACACCGGCCAGCGACAAGCCACCTGCGGCGGCACCCAACTTGATCAGTTCGCGACGATTCATGACAAATCTCTCCTGGGGGCAGAATTTCTGGTGATGCGAATTGGCAGGGCGAACGCGGCCCGCACCGCGCGACGGGCGCGGTGTTCTAATCGATCGATGAATTCAGGCGCCACGCGTCTTGCGGCGCCGTGTGGCTATGCGCGGTACGAGGCTTCCGTCTGCGGCGCCAGACGCTGCAGCAGGGCGCGCCATTCCCGTGCGTACGGGTCGGGGGCACCGGGCAGCCGATTGGTATCGCCACTTTCGTATTGGCGTGCCGTCCGTTCGCGGATTTCGGCGGGCACGACGTACTCGGGTTGGCCGGTTGACTGGATGGCGACCTGCACGCGGCAAGCGCGCTCCAGGTTGTGCATCAGGATGAAGGCTTCGGCCACGCTACGGCCCAGCGTGAGCAGGCCGTGATTGCGCAGGATCAGCGCGCGTTTCTGCGGGCCCAGATCGGCCACAAGCCGCTCGCGTTCATCGAGGTCGAGCGCGATGCCTTCGAAGTCGTGATAGGCCACGCGATCGTGGAACTGCAGCGCCCACTGGTTGGCCGGCTGCAACCCGCACGCCAGCGACGACACCGCAACGCCGGCCACGGTATGCGTGTGCAGCACGCACGCCGCGTCATGGCGGGCAGCGTGCACGGCGCTGTGGATGGTGAAGCCGGCGGGATTGACGTCGTATCCGGGCGGCGCGCTGATGATGTTGCCGTCGAGATCGATACAGACCAGTGAAGATGCCGTGATGTCGCGGAACAGCGTGCCGAATGGGTTGATCAGGAACCGGTCGTGTGTACCCGGCACGCGCGCTGAAATATGGGTGTAGATGCTGTCGTCCATGCCGTACAGCGCTACCAGCCGATACGCGGCGGCCAGGTCTTCACGGACTTGCCGTTCTGCGGACGGTATGGAATGGAGGGGAAGTGCGGAGACAGTGTTGCCCATAGGTTTCATGATCCTTGCTGGTTGGAAGGCACGACGCTCGGGGACATCTGGTTTCTGTCGGCTGTCGACAGTTGACATTGCAAAGTTATATGCAAGGAGCAGGCCACAGGCAAGGTAGGGACAACCCCGCAGGTCGCAAGCCTGAAGGGAAACCATTGATTTACTGAGGAATTATTTTTTGATGCCCGGCCGATTGGATGAAATCGGGCCAAACCACGCACCGCAGGCCGCGCGCAGTTGGTGCGCGTTTTTGATGCGAAAGCCCGATTCCCTGGTGCGCAACGTCAAAAAGGGTGCGGCAAAAATGCGGCGCATAGGCGACACCGGGCGCCGGAGCGTTACTTCAGACCGGCTTGGGCGCACTGCAGCAATAAGATGCTTTCATTGCTACGCCTGGGGTGCCGGACCATGGCTCCATGGTGGAGTGCAACCGTTCGGCCTGGAAGAAAACCGACGAACTCCCATTCGACCTCGCCGGCGAACAGCGCCATCCGGTCTCACTCGGGTTTTTCTGGGGCGTCCTGTGGCTTCAACCACGTACGCCGCGTCATCTCCGAATCCAGTACAAGCCGGCCATGCACCCGACCGTTCATACGGGTGACGAAATGCGTGCACTCTTCCATATGCGCCGACATCAGTGCACGTACCTTGTCGGTATCTCGCGCACGGGCCGCTTCCAGGATACGGCGGTGAAATGAAACATTCGCTGCGCCAAAGCGCTCATGCTCGCACGCTGGGGTTTCGTTTCCAAAAACAACGAGTTGCCGCAGCATTTCGTTGATCAGCTGGCAGCAAAAACGCAGCATCGGGTTTGGATTGGCTGCGGCGAGGATGTCATGGAACGTCAGGTCTTCCTGGCGTTGGTCGAGCATCTGCGATTCGGCTGCGGCCTTCGAGGCCGGATCGCATAGGTCGATGGTGCGTTCGAGCGCCCGGAAATCGTCTTCCGTCAGATGGGGAATCGCGCCTGCTGCGAGCTCCGGCTCGAGAAGCCTGCGAATGGTGTACACGTCCGAAATTCCCACATCCTTGAAGAACAGGTAGTTCTGCATGAGCTGGAACGTACGATCCAGCGGGACCTCGACAATCGTGCCGCCACCGGTAGGCCCCGTGGACACACTGATCAGGCCTTGCACCTCCAGAGACTTCAGTGCCTCCCGGATCGTGCTTTTGCTGACCGAGAACATCTGTTGAAGCTTGACCTCGTGCGGCAGCTTGTCACCGGGTCGGAGGTTGCGTTGGGTAATCAGCCTCTTCAGCTCTTCGGCAACCAGGTCCGCGCGCTTTTGCTTGCGGATGCCGATGGTGCCTTCCTTGGCCTCGCGAAACATCGTCGACATTGCCCAATCCTTGGTGAGTGCCGGACGCGTTTGGCGTGTCCGGATTTGCTGCGCGCCATTCTAACCAGCGTCGCCAGGCGTTCGCATGGCGAAGGCGTGGCAGTCCGAATCGGAGCGGCGTAAATGGGCAGCCCGCGCAATCGAGGCTGCGTAAACCCTGACCCCCGGTTCATTGACAAGCCGTTCTCGTCCTTCCTAAGATGATTCTATTCTATTTATCATCATAAATAGGATAAACAAGATCGACCTGCCTCTCGCTGTGTCGGCGCCAGGAGGCGGCACATGTGGAGTCTGTCCAGGTGGCATTCGGGCCACTCAAAGGGCTGCTTCACCGCACAATCCCCATCTACGAGGAGTGAGCCGTGAACCGTCGTGATGTGCTGAAGTTGGCTGCGCTGTCGGCAGTCCCAGGTGTAGTGACCTACTCACGCACCGCCCTTGCCGCAGGCGAAGCCATCGAGCTGGGGTGCCCGGTGCCGATGTCCGGCCCGTTTGCCGCAAACGGCAAGTTTGCGGATCTCGGGATGAAGCTTGCGGTGGAGCAGTACGGCAAGGTCCTTGGACGTCCGCTGCAGTACAGCGTCCTCGACACGGAAGGCAAGCCCGCCACGGCCGTCAGAAAGGTGCAGGAGCTGGCGCAGCAGAAATCGGCGCGCTATTTCGCCGGCGGGATTCTCTCCTCCGAATCGCTTGCCATGGGCAAGGAAGCGGAGAAGCTCGGCGGGGTCTTCGTGACGACTGCAGGCGCCGACGAGATTACGGGCAAGGACTGCAATCGTTCGACCTTCCGGTGGTCCGTGCCCACATATGGCGCGATCGAGCGTACCGTGCGTCCGCTGATCGACGCGATGCCTAAGGCAAAACGCTGGTACACGATCACGCCCCAGTACGTGTTTGGCGAAGGGCTCCTTGCTGCAGCAAAGGCCATCTTCAAGGAAAAGGGCATCGAGCACGTCGGCAACAGCTATCACGCGCTGACCGAGAAGGAATTCAGCGGATATCTCACCAACGCGCTGGCCGCCAAGCCGGATGTGCTGCTGATCCTTAATTTTGGCTCGCAATCCTCGGACACGCTTCGACAGGCCGTGAGCTTCGGCATGAAGAAGAACACGACGATCCTCGTCGCATGGGCGTCTGGGCTGGAGCAGTTCGAGTCGCTGGGCGCGGATCTCTGCGAAGGCGTCTACTTCGGTGCGCAGTACTGGCACGGTGTGGATACGCCCCTGAACCGCGATCTGGTGAAGCGCGCCAACGATAAATTCAAGGCCAATCCAAACTACAGCCTGGCAGGTTCGTATATCTGCACGAAGATACTGGTCGATGGGATGATCAAGGCTGGCACTGCCGATCCCAAGGCCGTCGTCGCCGCCCTGGAAGGGCTGAAATACGAGGGTCTGACCGGCCCCGAAGAAATTCGTGCCGGTGACCACCAGGTCCTCAAGAACTACTACCTCCTGAAAGGCAAAGCCAAGTCCCGCATGAAGGACAAGGATGACTTTGCCGAAGTCGTGAGCGTTGGGAAAGCATTCCTGCCGCTCGACCAGACGCAGTGCAAGATGGCATAAGCCGCCGCGCGAAGCTGCGGCGGTTCTGACCGCAGCCCCCCCAGTTCAATACGAGCCACCGGGCTGCGCCGCCGCAGTCTGGCGGCCGCACTCATTCGCTCGGTTTATGAACGTCTATCTGCTACAGGTGATCAATGGCGTCGGGATCGGCATGCTCTACTTCCTGCTGGCAGTGGGGCTATCGATTGTCTTTGGACTTCTGCGCTTTGTGAACTTTGCCCATGGTGCCTTCTATGCGCTGGGCGCCTATCTCTGCTTCCAGGCCCTCCAGTTCGGCCTGAACTTCTGGGCCGCGCTCGTACTGGCCCCGGTGCTCATCGGCGCGCTGGCATGGCTCACCGAGAAAGTCATGCTGCGCTACGTCTACGCGCAGCCCCACGAATTTCATATTCTCATTACCGTCGGACTGGCGCTGGCCATCCAGGAACTCATCATCGTCGGATGGGGGCCGCTTGGCGTGGACGTCCCGCCGCCAGACGTGCTGCAGGGCGTCGTGATGTGGGGCGACTTTGTCTACCCGAAGTACCGGCTCTTCGTGATCGGATTCACCGCGCTCCTGGCGATGGCCCTCTGGTGGCTGCTTGAGGGCACGCGCATTGGCAGTGCCGTTCGCGCCGGCAGCGAATCGACAGAAATGGTGTCGCTGTTGGGCATCAACGTGTTCCGGCTGTTCAGCCTGATGTTCGCGCTCGGCGCCGGCACCGCAGCCATTGCAGGTGTGCTGGCGGCGCCCATCCGCGGTGCCGAGCCGTTCATGGGTGTGGAGGCGTTGGGGGTGGCGTTCATCGTGGTCGTGGTGGGCGGCATGGGCAGTTTCGCCGGTGCACTGGTGGGCGGGCTCCTGGTCGGGGTGGTGCAGAGCCTGATGAGCACGCTCTGGCCGGAAGGTGCGCGGCTCATGATTTATGTGGCGATGGCTGCGGTACTGCTGCTGCGCCCGCATGGTCTGCTGGGGAGGGGATGATGATGGCGTCAGGCAAACAATGGCTAATCCGCTACCGCTACTGGTGGCTCGCGCTCGGTATCACCGTGTTGCTCCCCCTGATGATGCGTTCGGGGACGCTCGCGACCGAAGTGCTCATCTACGCCATGGCGGCCATGGCTTGCAATCTCCTGCTGGGATACACCGGCTTGCTGTCGTTTGGCCAGGGCATCTTCTTTGGGCTCGGCAGCTATGCGGTGGGCCTCGCATTGACGCGGTTTGGCGGCCTGCCGATGCCCGTCGCGCTCCTGGGCGCTGCCGTAACCGGTGCGCTGGCCGCGGGGTTGGTGGGATGGTTCTCCATTCGTCAGCGCGGTACCTACTTTGTGATGCTGACCCTGGCGTTCGCGCAGATGTTCTATTTCATCGCGTATACGGCGCCTGGTCTCACCGGTGGCGACAACGGCCTGCTCGATATTCCCCGGCCACCGATCGCCATTGGCGGGCATGCCCTGATCGACCTGACCTCGTCCTGGGGATTCTACGGCTTCGTGGCGGTGCTGTTCCTGATCGTCTTCGCCCTTGTCCTGCGCGTCACGGAGTCTGTCCTCGGTCGCACGCTACTGGCGATTCGCGACAACGAAGAGCGGGCACTGGCCGTGGGCTATAACGTCCGCGCCTTCAAGTTGTTGGCGTTCGTGATCTCTGGCGCGGTCACGGGTTTGGCCGGTGCGTTGCACGCCATGCTGACAGGGATTGCCCCGCTGGCAAACATCGACTACCACGCCAGTGAAATGATCCTGATCATGACGGTGATCGGCGGGACCAGCAACATCTTCGCCTCTGTCCTCGGCGCTGCATTCTATGTGCTGCTCGCGGACTGGCTGTCGACACTCTGGCCACGATGGCTGATGTTGCTGGGCTTCCTTCTCATTGCCGTCAGCCTGTTCATGCAACGCGGGCTGTGGGGTCTCGGCGCATCTGTCGCTATGCGCCTGCGAGGCGTGCGGAGCGCGGCGGCCACCCAGGAGGAGCGCGCATGACTACACCGATCCTTGAGGCGACGGGTATCGTCAAGCAGTATGGGAAGTTCATGGCGCTGGGCGGCGTAGATCTTCGCGTGATGCCAGGGACCATCCATTCGGTGATTGGCCCAAATGGCGCTGGCAAGACAACGCTCTTCCACATGCTCACCGGAACCCGACCTGTCAGTGCCGGGCGGATCGTGTTCGAGGGCAAGGATGTCACGGCCGAGTCCGATTATCAGCGGGTGCAGCGCGGCATCGCGAGATCCTTCCAGGTGACGAGTCTGTTTCCCAACCTGTCCGTCCGGGAAAACCTGCGGCTGGCCGCGCTCGGTACGGCGCCCAGGAAGGCCATGAGCGGCTGGCGCTTGCCGACTGGTGAACTGGCCTGCACCGAAGTCGTGGACCAGGTGCTGGACCGGCTCGAGCTTTCGCACGTGGCAAATGCCGCTGCCGGCGTGCTTTCGCATGGTCAGCAACGTCGCCTGGAAGTGGGCATGGCGCTGGCAGCGCGCCCGCGTGCGGTGTTTCTCGATGAGCCAACTTCCGGGATGGGTGTGGACGACCTGGGCGCCATGAAGCGACTGATTCGCGGTCTGGTGCAGGACCATACCGTTGTACTCATCGAACACAACATGGATATCGTGATGGACATCTCCGACACCATCACCGTGATGCAGCAGGGCAAGGTCCTGATGGAAGGGGCGCCCGCCCACGTGCGCGGCGACCCACGTGTGCGCGCCGCCTATCTCGGCAATATGATCACCGGGGGCAAGGCATGATGCTCGATGTACAGGATATTCACGGCTACTACGGCAAGAGCCATGTGCTGCAGGGCGTCTCGCTGGCCATCGGCGATGGGGAACTGGTCACGCTACTGGGCCGGAATGGCGCCGGTAAGTCGACGACGCTGAAAGCCATTGCCGGGATCGTGGCCCCGCGCGGTGGGCGCGTGCTGTTTCGGGGCAAGGACGTGGCGGGCATGGCGCCGTTTCGCATTGCGTCGCAAGGCCTGTGTTTCGTGCCGGAGCATCGCGGCATTTTCAAGTTGCTGACCGTCGAGGAGAACCTGAAGCTCGCGGCGAAGAAGGCGTCTCCCTGGCAGCTTGACGATGTGTACCGGATCTTCCCCCGTCTTCGCGAGCGACGCAGCAATGGCGGCGCACAGCTTTCCGGGGGAGAGCAGCAGATGCTGGCGATCGGACGCGCGCTGATGAATCACCCGCGCCTGCTCATGCTCGATGAGCCGGTGGAAGGCCTGGCGCCGGTCATCGTCGAAGAGATCGTCGCGCAACTCAAGGTCATCAAGGCTGCGGGGGTTCCCATTCTCCTCGTGGAGCAGAACCTGGAAGTCTGCATGCAACTGGCCGATCGTCATGTCGTCATCGAACAGGGCAAGGTGGTCTACACCGGCAGCAACGAAGCGTTCCGCCAGGACGATGCCGTCAAGGACAAGTACCTCGGCGTCGGTCTCGCGGTTTGATCTGTTATCGCACTGGAGACAGCATGGGCAACACGCAAGCAAGCCGCTGCGACGACACCTCCGCGCGCGCGGGAGAAGCGTTACGCATCGACGGGAGCCGGTTGTGGGACTCGTTGATGCGTCTGGCCGAGATCGGCGCGACGCCCAAAGGGGGCGTCTGTCGCCTCGCGCTGACCGAACTGGATCGGCAGGGCCGGGATTTCTTCGTGCGGGAAGCCAAGGCGGCAGGGTGCACGGTGCGCATTGACGCCATCGGCAACATCTTTGCGCGCAGGGCAGGGCGCAACGACAGCCTGCCACCTGTCATGACGGGCAGCCACATCGATACGCAGCCGACTGGCGGCAAGTTTGACGGGAACTATGGCGTGCTCGCCGGCATTGAAGTCCTCCGAACCCTCAATGATCATGGGATTGTCACGCACGCGCCGCTGGAGGTGGTCGTCTGGACGAACGAAGAGGGCTCGCGCTTTGTGCCCGTCATGATGGGGTCTGGCGCGTACATCGGCGAGTTCGAGCTTGCGGGCCTGCTTGCGCAGACCGATCGGGATGGCATCTTGGTGGGAGAGGCACTCAAGGCCATCGGGTATGAAGGTTCGGCACCCCTGGGTGAGGGTAAGCCCCGTGCGTACTTCGAGGCCCATATTGAACAAGGGCCGGTGCTCGAAGCAAACGAGACCACCATCGGCGTGGTTACCGGCGCGCTTGGGCAACGATGGTACGACGTCACGGTAACGGGGATGGAGGCCCACGCGGGGCCGACACCTATGGCGCTTCGCAAGGATGCGCTGCTTGCTGCCGCAGAGCTTGTAGGCATTGTCAACCGTATTGCGCTGGACCATCCGCCACATGGACGTGGCACCGTGGGCTGCCTGAGCGTTCACCCCGATTCGCGCAATGTCATCCCTGGGCGTGTCAGCATGACGGTGGATCTCCGGGCCTCGGACGACGGGCGCCTGTCCGCCATGCACGATGACTTCTTGACCCGGACCCAGGAATTGGCGACACGCCATGGCGTTTCCATCGACGTCCGGCAGGTCGTCTACTTTCCGCCACAACCGTTCGATACTGACCTGGTCCATGCGGTGCGTACGGGGGCTGCGGCACTGGGTCTATCGGAGATGGACGTGATCAGTGGCGCGGGTCATGACGCGGTCTATCTCGCGCGTGTTGCACCGACTGCGATGATCTTCGTGCCATGCAAGGACGGCATCAGCCATAACGAAATCGAGGACGCGAAGCCCCAGCATCTGGAAGCGGGAGCCAACGTGCTGCTGCACGCCATGCTCGATGTCGCAAACCAGCCATCGTCGACCTCACGTCGATAAGCCGAGGAACCCATGAAGATTCTGATTGCCAGGCTGAACCACGAAACGAACACGTTTTCACCGGTAGCCACGCCGCTGGAGTCCTTCCATCCGCGCTACGGGACCGAAGGTTACAGGGCTGCGAAAGGAACCCGCACCGCAGCCGGCGCGTTCATTGAACTTGCCGAGGCAGCGGGCGCGGAGATCGTGGTACCGGTCATTGCCGGTGCAAATCCCAGCGGACGCGTGGCGGCTGCGGCCTATACGCACTTGACGGATGCCATCGTCGCGGCAGCACCAGGCTGCGACGCGGTCATGCTGGATCTCCACGGCGCAATGGTGGCTGAGAACAGCGATGACGGCGAGGGTGAGTTGCTCGCGCGTCTGCGCCAGGTCTTGCCCGACGCGCCGCTTGCCGTGGCGCTGGATCTCCACGGCAATATCACCCAATCGCTGATCGATCACGCAGACATCGCAGTCAGCTTCAAGACATATCCCCACGTCGATATGTACGAAACGGGGGAGCATGCCGGCCGCCTGCTCCTGGACATGGTGGCAAGACGGATACGCCCGGTCATGGCGTGGCGTCGGCCGCCGCTCATCACGCATACCCTGAGGAGTCGAACCGACGAAGGGGCCATGGAGCGGGCAGTATCCCGGGCGAAGGAAGCCGAGCGGGACGGCATGTTGGCGGTCTCCGTGCTGGCCGGCTTTGGCCTGGCCGACATTCCGGCACCGTGCCTGAGCGTGATCGTGGTCGGCAACGGCGATCAGAAAGCGGCGGAGGCCGTAGCCGATCGCATCGCCGCGCAGATCTGGGAAGATCGGGCGGACTTTTCGTATGAGTCCGATCCGCTCGCCGTATCCGTCGCCACGGCTGCCCAGGCTGCCAATGCGACTGCAGAACATCGTCCCGTACTGCTGCTGGATCACGGCGACAATTGCATGTCGGGCGGAACGTGCGACAACATGGCGGTCCTTCATGAAGCCTTGGCTCAAGGCCTGGAGGACATTGCGGTTGGGCCCGTGTGTGATCCCGAAGCCGTGGCAGAACTCATCGCAGCGGGCGTTGGAACGAACGTCACGCTCAAGGTGGGCGACAAGGTGGCAATGCCCCAACTCAACCTGTTCCCGCAATCCAGAACGCTTTCCGGCACTGTTGCCGCAATCAGCGACGGCGAGTACGTCATCTCGGGCCCCACCTATACGGGCCAGAGGATCCGCATGGGGCGTACTGCCTTGCTCGATACAGGAGCGGCGAAAGTCGTCATCACCGAAACGCCCCAGGAGCATTGGGATCTTGGCATCTTTACGAATGTCGGGATCGACCCGCTCGCAGCCCGATTTCTGCTGCTGAAGTCGCGTATGTACTGCCGACCGGTCTTCGTCCCTATCGCCAAGGCAGTTGTGGAGTGCGATGGCGAAGGCGTGACCAGTTCCCGCTACGAGAGATTCCCGTTCCGCAACGTATCCCGGCCCGTGTTTCCGTTGGACAAGGATGCGGCATGGCCAGCCCAGGACGATTCCACCGCGTGACGGGGCGGTAATCGTCCCGTCCGTCGGGCACTCTGTGCTCCTGGACGCCCCGACCAGCCTCGATGCCTATCATCCCCATGTTCTTGTTGCATAACCGGCAGTATCGTGGTGAGCGTAATACTCTCTTTGCATGACACCCACGCCGAGGATGTCAGCTCCATACACTACGCATGTTGCTGAGGGAGACAAGTCATGGCCGACACACCGTTTCGTATCGAACACGACCTCATTGGGGATAGAAAAGTGCCGTCGGATGCCTACTATGGCGTCCACACCCTTCGTGCGGTTGAAAATTTTCCTATCACCGGAACGCCCATTTCCATCTACCCAGAGTTAATCAAGGCGCTCGCGGCAATCAAGCAGGCGGCGGCCCTTGCCAACCACGAGTTGGGACTCCTGGATGACCCACGATGCAATGCCATCGTCGATGCCTGCAAGGAAATCATCGCTGGTCATTTGCATGACCAATTCGTTGTGGACGTGATTCAAGGCGGTGCGGGCACCTCGACAAACATGAATGCCAACGAGGTGATCGCCAATCGCGCCTTGGAACTGCTGGGCCACAATAAGGGCGAATACGCTCATCTTCATCCGAACGAGCACGTCAACATTGGCCAGAGCACCAACGATGTCTATCCGAGTGCGCTGAAGGTGGCGACCTGGTTTGGTATCGCCGGACTGATTGAGGCGATGGCCACGCTGCGCAGCGCATTCGAGGCCAAGGCGACAGAGTTTGCGCACATTATCAAGATGGGGCGTACCCAACTGCAGGACGCCGTGCCGATGACGCTGGGCCAGGAGTTCAGCACGTACGCGGTGATGTTAGGTGAGGATGAGCAGCGCTTGCGTGAGGCGTCAATGCTTATCTGCGAGATCAACCTGGGTGCCACCGCGATCGGCACCGGCATCACCGCGCACCCGTCATACGCACCGTTGGTATTGCAGCGGCTCCGGGACATTACGCACATCCCTTTGCAGACGGCCCCAAATCTAATTGAAGCAACGCAGGACTGCGGCGCCTTCGTGCAACTGTCCGGGGTGCTCAAGCGTGTAGCGGTGAAGCTATCGAAGACTTGTAACGACCTGCGGCTGCTGTCGAGCGGGCCACGGGCAGGGCTCAACGAAATTAACCTGCCCCCGATGCAGGCTGGATCCAGCATCATGCCTGGAAAGGTAAACCCGGTCATTCCAGAGGTCGTCAATCAGATCGCCTTCGAGGTGATTGGCAACGACGTCACCGTGACCTTCGCGGCAGAGGCAGGTCAACTACAACTCAATGCGTTCGAGCCGATTATTGCCCACAGCCTCTTCAAGAGCGTAAGTCACCTCCGGAATGGTTGCTTGACGCTTGCTGAGCGTTGCGTCAAGGGGATTACCGCCAACGAAGAAAGGCTTCGCGCGATCGTGGAAAATTCCATCGGTATCGTGACAGCGCTGAACCCATACATCGGATACGCCAATGCGACCGCCGTTGCGCAGGAAGCCCATGCCACGGGCGGTAGCGTCTATGAAATCGTGCTGCAAAAGGGCTTGTTATCGAAGGAGGAGTTGGACCGAATCCTTCGACCTGAAACACTGACGCAGCCGGTACCACTCGGAAATAAGGATCCGTCGCGCTGAACGGTCGCCGGCGCCGGAGTGCATGACGGCGCAGGCCTTTCATTAGGATGAGAATCAAACGCGCTTTGCCGCGCGTGCTTGCCTTTGCGGACTATTTTCTCGGCCTGGGGAAGATCCTCAATATGGAGGAAGGGCATTGGAGGCACCCGGATGTGTTTGTCCGGGGACAGCCTGCCCTGTAGGGAGTAACATCCGAAAGCAAGACATAGCTGTACCGCTACGGCGGCCGGTTGAACGAGCGCATTGGGGAACCCCTTTATGTCCGACACACGGAGATCGTGCACTGGCCGCGCGTTGTTTCGCGGTATGGTGACTGGCTTGGCCGTTGGCCTGCTTGCCACGGCGATGGCGGGATGCGAAGGCGTTCCCCGGGACACCACCGCGACGCCGCCTCCGCCGCGTGAGTCATTCACTCGCGGCGACGAAGTCTATCCTGCGCCCAACACGGTACGCGACGAGCGGCCAGCCGCGCGCACGCCGTAGTCGTCCATATGCACATCAGGCGATAGTCGCCCCCAATACCTCACCCAGCCAGTCGCCGAATTTACGCACGCGTGCCGGAACGTTGCGGCGATGGGGGTAAAGCAGGTTGATTGGCATCGGCGCAGGCGGATATTGTTTCATCACTTCGACGAGCAAGCCGGAGCGCAGATCGGGCGTGGCAGTCGCCATGGGGATTTGCGCAACCCCGAAACCAGCCCGACATGCGGCGCTGTACGCGGCGCTGTTGTTGACCGTCATCCGATGCTTCATGGTCGCGCTGACAACTTTGACACCATCCCAGTATTCGAAGCCAACCGGCGTACTCGATGGGTTGGGCATGTAGTTGACGAGCCAGTGGTCGTCGAGATCGGCGAGGCTTTCGGGCGTTCCATGGGCTTGCACGTATTCGCGGCTGGCGACGTTGACGAGGGGCAATCGCCCAAGTGGCCGGCACGCCAGGGTTTCGTCCACCACGCTGCCTGCGCGCACCACGCAGTCGAACCCGTCGGCAACCACATCGACCCGCCGGTCAGTGCTCGACACCTCGATCTGCAATTCGGGATGGTGCTCCATAAACTTCGGCAATGTCGCCATGACCACGCCGGTTGCCATGCCCAGGGGCATGTCCACACGCAGCAGCCCCTGCAACGGCTGGTTGTGAGTGCTGAACAGCTGGGCCAGCTCCTCAAAGTCGCCCAACAGCCGCTCGGTGCGTCCTAGCAGTTCCTCTCCCTCCCGTGTCAGCACCACGCGCCGCGTTGTCCGCTGGAGCAGTCGGGCGCCGAGTTGCTGTTCGAGGCGAAGGATCGAGGTGGATACGGTGGACCGGGGCACCTGGAGCCGCAGCGCGGCCTGTGTGAAGCTGGCTAACTGGGCGACCAGCACGAACACTCGCAGGTCGGAGGTGGAGGGAAGGGCAGTCTGCATGGTATTGGTCGAAAAAATCGACCAGATATGTCGATAATTGACGATTTATCTGAGCTTATTCGACCAGTAGAGTAGCTGGACCCGACCGATTTTCCAACTATCCCGGAGCCAGACATGAACGCATCGTCCTCTACCAACCAACGCATCGCCCTGATCACCGGTGCCAGTCGCGGCCTCGGCAAGTCGGCCGCCCTGCACCTGGCCGCCAACGGCTGGGATGTGGTCATTACCTACGCGGAACGTGTCGACGCCGCTCGCGAGACAGTCGAAGCGGTACGGCAAGCTGGCCGCAAGGCCGTCGCCCTGCAACTCGATACCGGCAGGAGCGATACCTTTCGGGCGTTCGCCCAGACCTTGCAGGCCACGCTGGCACGCGAATTCGAGTGTGATCGATTCCATGCTCTGGTCAACAATGCCGGCAATGGCTCGAACGTACCTTTCATGGAGACGACTGAGGCGGAGTTCGACAACCTGATGAACATCCATCTGAAGGGCGTGTTCTTCCTGACCCAGGCGCTGGTCCCGTTGCTCGCCGATGGCGGGCGGATCCTCAATGTCTCCAGCGGACTGGCTCGCTTCTGCGCGCCGGGCAAGGCGACTTACGCGACGATGAAGGGGGGCGTTGAAGTGTTGTCACGATACATGGCAAGCGAACTGGCCCCACGTGGCATCAGGGTGAACACCCTCGCTCCCGGGGCCATCGCAACCGACTTCGGAAACGGCGCGGTGCGCGACAATCCGCAGGTCAATGCGGCAGTGGCAGGCGTCACCGCGCTGGGCCGCGTTGGCCAGCCCGACGATATTGGCGGCGCCGTGGTTGCACTGCTGTCGCCGGATATGGGTTGGATGACCGGTGAACGGGTAGAGGTATCGGGCGGCATGCACCTCTGATCGACCGCCGCTTCGTCGGCTTTATTGGGGCGTTCTGCCGAGGTGATGGTGGTCTGTTTCGTACGCAGACTACAGCGCGCGGAATCAGCGCGCGCTGTAGTAGGCAGACCGGAGCCGTCGCAAAGGGTTGCGCCGTTCGCTACTGTTGCTATATGATTCATATACGTTTCGTATATGAACAAAGCATGGGTATCGTAAACATCGATGACGAGCTGCACGATCAGCTTCGCAAAGCGAGCGGCGTTACGTGCCGGTCTATCAACGCTCAGGCAGCGTTCTGGATGAAGATTGGCATGCTCTGCGAAATGAATCCTACGCAGAGCTTCAATGAAATTGTCTCGCGCGAGCTGAAGGCCGCAGGTGTTGCCACCGAGGGTTTGAGGGTGGCTTCGAAGTGATAAAGCAGCCCGAGGAGATTGCCCTGATGGCCGAATCAGGCCGGCTGCTTGCGGATGTGTTTGCCTGCCTGGATCGGCTGAATCTGATTGGCATGTCGACCATGCAGGTCAACGACCTCGTCGATCGCTTTATTGTGGAGGAGCTCCACGCTCGTCCGGCTAGCAAGGGCCAGTACGGCTATGCCTACGCCCTCAATGCGTCCCGCAATAACGTGGTCTGCCACGGCGTTCCATCCACGACCGACGTGCTGCAGGACGGGGACATCGTGAACTTCGATATTACGCTGGAGAAGAATGGCTATATCGCAGATTCCAGCAAGACCTACCTTGTAGGCGATGTCTCGCCGCTGGCCCGGCAGCTTGTCCGGGTAACGTATGAAGCGATGTGGAAGGGCATCAAGGCGGTTCGTCCAGGCGCAAGACTGGGTGATATCGGACATGCCATCGAGCGACATGCTCGGCGCCATGGATACGCTGTCGTACGCGAATACTGCGGACACGGCATTGGTCGAGAAATGCACGAGGCCCCGGAGGTCCTGCATTGGGGGCGGCCGAACACCGGCTTGGCGTTGCGAGAGGGCATGGTGTTCACCATCGAGCCGATGGTCAACCAGGGGCGGCACGCGGTCCATACCGAAGACGATGGCTGGACCGTCGTCACACGTGATGGAAGACTGTCTGCCCAGTTCGAACACACCGTGGCGGTGACGCGAAACGGCGTTCGCGTCTTGACGCTCCGCGCAGACGAGAAGACGCCAAGCTGATGCACGGACAAGAGCGCACTCCTCGGGGCAAATACACATTCGTTCGATGGCCCGCCGGTGGCACGGTCCGCACGTAAACGCTTTGCGGGATTCGGTCCGGGGTGGGCGGCGTTCGCGCGATTGAGCATCACCGCAGCAGAAAGCAGGAGGAGACATGCTACACAGCGCAGCGGCATCGACCTTGGTCCTGGTGGACTTTCAGCAGCGCCTGATGCCAAGCATTTTTGGCGGTGACCGGGTGGTGGCGGAAGCCTTGCGGCTGGCTCGTATTGCTCGGTTACTCCAGGTGCCAACTATCGGCACCGAGCAGAACCCAGAAGGCCTGGGCGAAAGCCTCCCCGAGATCAGGCAACTCTGCGCACGGACGCTTGCCAAGCATCACTTTGATGGTTGCGAAGACGGACTGGCCGATGCCTTGGCGGAGGACCGGCGAACAGTCATCGTCGCAGGTTGCGAAGCGCATGTTTGCGTTCTGCAAACCGCAATGGGACTGCTGAGTCGCGGTCTCGCCCTCACCATCGTCGTCGATGCCATAGGTTCCCGCACGGAACGGAATCTGAATACGGCAATGGAGCGACTTGCCAAAGCCGGCGCGACACTCGCCACCGTGGAGATGATTGCGTTCGAATGGATGAGAAGCAGCAGCCATCCGCAGTTCCGGGACGTCCTCAAGCTAATTCGATAGAACCACCTCTAATGATGCGGGAGCGGTCGTTGTTCCGTTGGTCGCATGAGAGTTGATCGACTAGCATGGGGATACACCCACTCGCCGATCCCACGGACGGGAGGTCGCTTGTGATGGTTACGATGCGTCAGGAGGTAAAGGGTATGTTGGCCACAAGGATTGAGATGTGCGACCACGACGGCGACGGCGTGCTGACCATCCGGGACGACGGCGCCTCGTTTTCAGGTGTCGCCCTCGAGCTTTCGAATCTTTTCGGTGAAGACATAGTCGCTGATCTGGACAAGCAGCAGTTGCTCAGTTGGTGTGAGACGGTCGCTGCTCATCTACGCAAGCAGGGCGTTGAGCCCACGCACAGTGGAACGGAAGGCTACGTCCACAAAACGCCCCTGAGCCGGCCGAAAGAGGACCCCGGCGTCGAAGCGCTTGTGCAGACGGCGGCAACCTGACGCTTCGTCAGGTCCAGGCCGGTGCATGGTGATTCGTAGCCAGCATGCTCATTTTCTAGGCAGCCCGAAGGCCTGGGTGCCTGAAGCGGCAGGAAAGCCAGATTACGCGATGTTATCCACAGAAACTGTGGATATCCCAGTGTTCCGTGTGCGTGTGCGAAGACGTCAGGTTATGGGGACGATTGAAGACAGGGTGCGCGATTCCCTGAAACAGGGATCCGAGCCATCCTCGCCAAAAAGAGCCGTGATAGTGCGCCTGCAGACCCGCACAGGCTCATGACTCAACAGCACGCTTCAGCCCATGCGTCATGTAAGTCCGCCCTGGTCGGCATGGTCTGGTCGTGGGCGGTGGAACTTGCCCCGCGCGGGATGATGACCGCGTAACACCACCGCCGTCCGCTCACGTGGCGTCGACTTGCATCAACGCGCTGACATGGGCCACTGTGCTCGTGGCCAAGGCGTCCAGGCTATAGCCCCCTTCCAGGATCGAAACAATGCGGCCGTCGCACGTCTGGTCGGCAATCTGCATCAGTTCCCTGGTGATCCAATGGAAGTCGCTGTCCTCCAGGTTCATGCCAGCAAGGGGATCCAGGCGGTGCGCGTCGAATCCAGCGGAAACAATCAGGATTTCGGGGGCGAACGCCCTTAGCGCGGGAAGTACAAGGTCAGAAATCGCAGCACGGAACTGCGCCGAGTCGCAGCCGCGTGGCAATGGAACGTTGACGATATTGTGGTTCACCCCAGTCTCGGCCCGGGCTCCCGTACCGGGATAGAAAGGTGACTGGTGGCTGGACGCGTAGAACAGCTCCGGACGGTCGAAGAATGCTGCCTGGGTGCCATTGCCGTGATGCACATCGAAATCGACCACCGCGACGCGTTCGAGTTTGTGCACCTCATAGGCATAGGCTGCAGCGATCGCCGCCTGGTTGAAAATGCAAAAGCCCATCGCCTTCGCAGGTTCGGCGTGATGGCCGCACGGCCGCGTCGCGCAGAACACGTTGCGCGCCTGGCCATCCATCACCGCATCGACACCCGCACAAGCCGCGCCGACGCAGCGCATGACGGCTTCCCACGAGCCCGGCGACATGACCGTATCGCCAGCGTCCAGCGGCACGTAGCCATGGGTGGGGGCGCTTTGCTCGATCTCGTCGATGTAGTACCCATCGTGAATCAATTGCAACTGCTCGACGGTGCCCATTGGCGCATCGCGCCATTCCAGCGAAGCGAAGTCCGGCGTTCGCAACGCCTGCACGACGGCTTTCAGGCGTTCAGGGGACTCGGGGTGGTGGGGGCCGGGGCGGTGTTCGAGGCACGCGGCATGGGTATAAACAATCGTAGTTGTCATATTCGGCTGTACTCGGTTTCAACCGGCGACTTTCCCTACATCGCATCTCGGTGCGTACGTGGTCGTCACGATAGCCCCGTCTGATATGTAATATATCAGAAGAAAGTCCGCTCGGTTGGGGCCTTGTTTGCAGCCTCTGCCAGCGTTGTGCCAGCATCGGCGCCGCCAACTACAAATGTCTCTGGTGTTCCTGCATTGACGTTGCGCGGCCGCCAACAGCATGGGCAGCCACGCAATCGATCCTTACCGTGGATTGCCGGGAAGCGTGCTCAATGCGCACCGAGTTCACGACGGGCGCGACGCGAATAGTAGGCAAAGGTTGCCTCGAACCGCTTTTGCGTGCTCACCCAGCGCTGTGCTTCACGGCCCAGTTCCGGGGAAATCGGCTGAATCTCGCCGGCGGCCATCGCCAGTAGCTGAAGTCGGGCAGCCCGCTCGAACATCACGCCCAGCACACAGGCTTCTTCCACCGAAGCCCCGGCAACCAGCAGGCCGTGGTGCGAGAGCAGGATCGCCTTCTTGTCGCCAAGCGCCGAGGAGATGATCTCTCCCTCCTCATTGCCCACCGGAATGCCAGGCCATTTTTCGAGGAAAGCCGTCTGATCGTAGAGCACGCACGTGTCCATGTGCGAGATGGTCAGCGGCACTTCCAGCATCGCCAGCGCGGAGGCATGGGGCGCGTGGGAATGCACGATGCAGTTCAAGTCCGGGCGGGCGCGGTAGAGCCACGAATGGAAGCGGTTGGCGGGGTTGGGCATGCCGCTGCCGGACAGCACTTCAAGGTCTTCGTTCACGAGCAGCAGGTTGTCCGACGTGATTTCGTCAAAACCCAGGCCAAGGCGCTGGGTGTAGTACGTGCCAGGCGCTTCGGCCCGCGCCGTGATTTGGCCCGAGAGGCCGGAGTCGTGGCCAAAAGCGAACAGGATCCGGCAGGTTTCCGCGACCGCTTCGCGCAGCGGCATCTTGTCAGCCCGGAGTTCGGTCTGCATCTTCTGGAGCGAGGCGGAAACGATCTCGTCCTTGCTCAGTTGCATAGTGTCAGCCATGGTGTGTCCTTCTGGGATGTGCTGGAGAGTGTTGGGGATGGGTGTGTGTTTTATTTTGCGCGATCGCCTGCGCCAAGCAACGCGGACCATCGTTGATTTTCTTCCGCGATCAGGGTGCGGAATTGTTCAGGTGTAGACCCGAGCGGCTCCGTGCCTTGCGCCACCAAAGTTGCCTTGAATTTCGGATTCGCCATTGCCGTGGCTACCGCGGTATTGAGCTTTTTCACGATGGCCGGATCGAGCCCTGCTGGGCCGATGAGGCCGGCGACCGAGCCTGACACCACGGTCGGGAAACCCAGTTCGGCCGTCGACGGCACCTGGGGCGCGGTAGACAGCCGCCGCGGGTTTGCCACGGCCAAGGCGCGAAGCTTGCCTGAGGTCACGAACGGCATGACCTGAGGCGTCGCCTCGAAGGTCATGTTTACCTGCCCCGCGACGACATTGGTAACCGACTCCGCGCCGCTCTTGAATGGCACATGGAGGAATTCGACCTTTGCCACGTCCTGCAGCACGCGCATCCCCTGATAGGGCGAACTACCGACGCCTGCGGTGCCGACGCTGACGGCGTCCGGCTTGCGCTGGGCCAGCTTGACCAGATCGGGGAGGGTCTTTGCCGGAACGTCCGCATTCACCACCACCAGATGCGGTGTCGAACCCACCAGCGAGATGTAGGTGAAGTCTTTTGCGCTGTCGAAGTTGACCTTGACGTCGGTATGCGGGTTGACGGCCAGGATGCCGACGGTCGTGAACATCAGCGTGTAGCCGTCCGGCCGGGCACGCCGCACAAAGTCCGCCGCAATATTCCCGCCCGCACCGGGACGGTTCTCCACGACGATCGATTGACCGAGTTGCTCGGAAAGCGCCTTGCCCGTGGCGCGGGCCACGAGGTCGGTGATGCCGCCCGCGCCAAACGGGACGACCAGGGTGATGGCTTTGTCTGGATACTCTGCCGCGTGAGCGACAAGGGGAAGGCTTGACAACAGTGCAGCAGATAGAGCGACCACGGACAGGTCGCGACAGCGGGGGCGGCAGGGACTCACTTGCATTCTCCTTGGGGGCGTTTTTTGAAGCAGGGATGGAAACAAGTGTGTCTAGCATGACACCAAAGTGTCATGTGTGCAACCAAGTTGTCGGGGGCGCGTACGGGCCGTACAATCGCGGGCCATGGAAGCGCCTGTCCAGGCGCATGAAACTTGCGGTTCTGGGGATGACGAAAAAGCAAGAAGTGAGCGCGGAGCCTGCGGCAACCGGCATCGCCGAGCGGCTGGCAGAACTGAGGAAGCTGAACGGCCTGACACTTGAGGAATTGGCGCAGCGCGCGTCGCTGACCAAGAGCTATCTATCCAAGCTGGAACGCGGGCTGTCGTCGCCGACCATCGGCACCGTGCTCAAGCTCGCTGAAGCGCTCTCGGTAACGGTCGATCAATTGATCTCCAAGGCATCGCGGGCCAACGAGATCCTGCTCGTGAAAGCGGGCGACCGGATTCCGTTCAGTCCATCGGCCGAGCGGCAGGGCTACACCTATGAGGCGATAGCGACGGAACGGCCGGACAAGGCCATGCAGCCGTTCATCATGCTGCCGCCATTCGCACTGGCCGAAGACCAGCCGATGGCCAGCCATGCCGGCGAAGAGCTGATCTTCGTGGTATCCGGGCAGATGGAAGTGCTGTTTGACGATCGCACCGTGCGGATGAGCGCCGGCGACTCGCTCTACTTCAATGCGTCCATTCCGCACAGATCGCGCTCGGTGGGAAAGGTCCAGGCGCAGGCGCTCGTCGTCGTCAGCGATCGCAAGAAGACCTGATTCCGCTGGTGTTGCAGCTGCGAAGCGGGTCGCGTGACGAGGCGTCAATTCTGAGCGCCCCTGTCGTGAGGGATACCCCGCCTCAAAGGAAAAGCCCCGCAAAATGCGGGGCCTGCAAGGGATGACTCGGTGCCTGCCGCCTGGCAGACCGCGGATCTTATTGCCGGGGCAAGCCGTAGAACCTGCCGACGACATCTGCGGGCGCGCCGGAACGCAATACCTGATCGGCGTATTGCCTGGCTGACCGGACGCGTGCAAATCCATCGACAAAGACCGCAACGAGGTTGGCATCGAAATGCGTGCCGCTGCCTTGCTCCAGGATCCCGCATGCCGCTTCTTCGGTCATGCCCGGGTGATAGCACCGGTCCTCGGTCATGGCGTCAAAGGCATCGGCAATCGCCACCACACGCACCGCCAACGGCAGCTCGCCACCGGCCAGGCCTTGTGGATACCCCATGCCGTCATATCGCTCGTGATGGCAGCGCGCCATCAATGCCGCGAACTGCAGAAGCTCGTCGGTGCTTCCCGCAAGGATGTCCGCGCCGATGCTGGAGTGTCGCTCCATTTCCGTCCGTTCCTGGGGGTCCAGACGGCCAGGCTTCAGGAGGACCGAATCGGCAATCGCCAATTTGCCGATGTCGTGGACCGGCGTGGCTAGGCGGATTATCTCCTGCTCTTGCGGGTCCAATCCGGCCAGCCCGGCCAGGCATTCGGCCACCAGCGCCGTGCGGATGACATGGGATACGGCGCCGTCGTAGCGCACCGCACTGGCCGTGGCAAGACTTGCCAACGTGAGTACTGCATTGCTGCTCATATTGCTGCGGGGGCGAAAAGGAGGGCATTTTGCCATTGCCCCCGCATGCGGTCGATGCATTCCGCAGGTAGCGGAGCCCAGCGAGTGCGTCAAACGGAGACGTGCTCCAGGGGCGCCACATCGGCACCCTGGATGCCATGCCGCACCAACGCCTGTGCAACAAGCCCCTGGCTTTTCGCGGACTCGACGAAGTCTGCAAGAAACCGGGCGGCGTGTTCACCGCGTGACTTGGGGGTACCCATGGCCTGGCGGATGACCATGAATCGTTCGTCCAGTAGTCGATATCCGGGGATGCCGGCGATATCCGCTTCCAATTGCTGCTTGACACCGGCTGCGACGTCGAATTGCTCGTCAAGAAACATCTTGACGACGGTGGGCGAGGTGGGCGCCCGCACGATCGCCGCTTGCTGCAACTCGCGCGAGAGATACAGATCGTAGGCACTGCCTTTGCCGACAACGACGCTGGTACCGGCCTGATCCACATCGGCATTGGTGCGAACGGGAGAATCCTCGCGCACCAGGTAATAGCCTTCAATCAGGACGTACGGTGCCGTGAATGCGATGGCGGCGCCGCGCTTGGGATCGATGGCAAAGAAGCCAACGTCCGCTTGCTCGTTGGTCACGACGTCGACAGATTTGCCGGCGGCATCGACCACGACGAGTTCGAGATCGACACCCAGGCGTTCAGCCAGTGCATTCGCCAGATCTACCGAGACGCCGCCTGCGCTGCCATCGGCTTTCCGGTGAGCCAGAATCGGGTTGCCGAGGTTGATCGACGCGCGCAGCACGCCCGTCGGCGCGAATGCATCCAGAATGGCTTTGTCTACAGTCATGGGCTTGTTTATCGCTTCCTAAGGTTCAAGAATTTCTGTGATCTTCGCCAGTGCAGCCAGCGTATGGCCGAGATGTTCGCGCAAGGCCCGGGAGGCCTCACCATTGCGCCCGGCTTCGAGCAGTTCGATGATGTGAAGGTGCTGTTTCGCGTGTTCCTCGTAACGAACGCGATCTTTCATGGAGCGATAGGACAGCAGTCGCCGGACGCGGTTGACGCGGCGAATGGCGTCGATAAAGAACGGATTGCCGGAAGCTTCTACCAGGGACTCATGGAACCGGACGCCACGGTCGTGCAGCTGATCGGCGGTGTCGGTCTCGATGCCGCCCTCAAGCAAATGAATCTCGGCTGCGCGCAGACGTTCAATGACGGCGGCGTCAAGCCGGTACCCAGGCTCCATCAATGCGGCAGGCTCCAGGGCGAGCCGCATGCGATACGATTGCAGCAGCGAGTCAGGCGTGGTCAGCATGGTGGAAAACGACCAGCCATAACCTGGCTTTCGCTCGCCCCAACCCTCCTGCGTAATCCGCGTGAGCACCGCGCTGAGCTGGGTGCTCGTCAATTCGTACCGGAGCTTGATCGCCTGCTCCGACACTTCGGTGGGCAATTCGCCCTTGAGCAGGTCGTCCGCGATCTGGAAATAGGCGGCGCTTACGGCGTCCGGCTTCGTGATGCCGAGCTGGGCGGCCAGGTCCGATGCGGGGGCGGTCAGCGACTGCGCCAGGAAAAACCCGCGATTCTTCTCGCGCGTCAGGATCCCTTTCTCATGGAGCAAAGCCAACGCGTCGTTGACCGGTGTCCGGGATACGCGCAGCTTGTCCGCCAGCATCTGGGCGCGCATATGCGCGCCGACCGGCATCTTTTCGGCTTGAATCAGTTCGACGATCTGCGTCGCGATGGATCTGTCGTGGTTCATGGTCTGGCGCCGGCCAACGCGCACTGCAAACGCGGACGAGGCTTATGCCGTCGGGGCGTCCGTATCAAGCTGGGCCAGCGTCTTCTGGAGAATCGATGGAATGACGCCTCCGCGTTGCAGCAATTCGACCTCAAGGCGGGTCTCTACAGCCGCAGTGGCTTCAAATGCTTCCACGGTCCCATCCCGGCGGACGATACGCACCGGCACCTTGCCCCGAGGCCTGAGTGCCTGCGCATTCGCGCCCACATGGATCCTGTCGCCTTGCTGGATCGCCAGGGTCTGGGGATTGACGCCGGCGGGCAGACGCAGCGGCAGAATGCCCATGCCGATCAGGTTGGAACGGTGGATTCTCTCGAAGCTTACCGCAATCACCGAACGGATCCCGAGCAGGCGCTGCCCCTTGGCCGCCCAGTCCCGGGACGAGCCGGTGCCATAGCGCTCGCCGGCAATCAGGACAACAGACTCGCCTTCGGCGTGGTAGCGCTGGGCCACTTCGAAGATCGGCGCCACCTCGCCACTCGGGACGTGCACGGTATTGGCCGTCGGCGCGCCAGGCTTGAGCAGGTTCACGAGCGTCTTGTTATAGAAGGCCGCGCGGATCATGACCTCCCAGTTGCCGCGCCGCGAAGCGAACACGTTCAGGTCGTTACGGTTGTCGCCGCGACTGACCAGGAAGTCGGCCACGAAGCTGTCTTTCGGGATGGCGCTTGCCGGGGAGATGTGGTCGGTTGTCACGTCATCGCCAAGCACCAGCAAGGGCCACGCTTCGTATTCGCCCAGTTGCGAGCCCTGATCCAGCGCGGCAAATGGCGGGCGTCGCAACGCTGTCGAGGCTGGATTCCAGGGGTAGCGCGCGGCATTGGGAGAGGGAAGGGCCGCCCACACGGGATTCTTTGATGCTATCGCGAAGGCCCGACGATAGTCTTCCGGGTTGGCGCCTGCCGCGAGCGACTCGGCGATTTCTTCACGGGTCGGCCACAAATCCTTGAGGTAAACGTCCGATCCATCGGGTGCGGTCTGCACCGGCTGCGTGCCGAGGTCGCGTTCGGCGTCGCCAGCGAGGGCAAACGCCACCACGAGTGGCGGCGACATGATGAAGCCCAGATTCAGGTCCGGATGAATGCGGCCAGGAAAATTGCGATTGCCAGAGAGCATGGCGACCGGCCATGCCGTTCCTTGCGAGATGGCCTCGCGAATCGCCGGGGTCAGCGGCCCCGAGTTGCCAATGCAAGTGGTGCACCCGAAGCCGACAATGTCGAAGCCGACCGCCGACAGGTCATCGAGCAATCCACTGCGCTGCAGGTAGTCGGCCGCTGCAGGCGATCCCGGAGCCAGCGACGTCTTGATCCACGGTGCGACGGTGAGTCCGCGTGCCCGGGCCTTTCGGGCGACCAGGCCAGCCGCCACCAGGAGCGCGGGATCGGACGTGTTGGTGCAACTCGTGATCGCAGCGATCCCAACTGGATAGCGTGGCATGTCCGGGTGTGGTGCATCGGTCGTGACTGGAAACTCCGCCAGCGCCTTGGCCGTGTCCGTATAGGACAGCAGGTCTTGCGGCCGACGTGGACCGGCGATATGCATGCCGATGTTGGCGAGGTCGATCTCGATCGTGTGCGTGTAGCGAGGCGTGGCCTCCGGGTCGAACCACAAGCCAGCTTTCTGGGCGTACGCGCGGGTCAGCTCGATGGCGGCAGGCGAGCGTCCTGTCGATGCCAGGTAGATGAGCGTTTGCGCATCAATGGGAAAGTAGCCGGTGGTGGCGCCGTACTCGGGCGCCATGTTGGCCACCACCGACCGGTCGCCGGCGGTCAAGGTCGAGACCCCGGGACCAAAAAACTCAACGAATTCCCCCGAGACACCGATTGCCCGAAGCCGTTGGGTGACCGTCAGGGCGAGGTCCGTAGCCAGTACGCCAGGCTGTAGCGCGTGGGTCAGTCGCACGCCGATGACATCGGGAATGCGCTGCATCACCGGCATGCCGAACATCACGGTTTGCGCTTCCAGGCCGCCAACGCCCCACCCGAGCACCCCGATGCCGTTGATCATCGGCGTATGGCTGTCCGTGCCGATCAGCGTGTCGGGTACCGCCCATACCTGGCCGTCCCGCTCCTGCGTCGTGACCACGGTAGCGAGCTGCTCCAGGTTGATCGTATGCATGATGCCGGT
The DNA here is from genome assembly GCF_001652915.1 of Cupriavidus sp. D384. GTDB lineage: Bacteria > Pseudomonadota > Gammaproteobacteria > Burkholderiales > Burkholderiaceae > Cupriavidus. The sequence continues at coordinate 5,845 of NZ_BBQI01000013.1, read as the reverse complement.
GCCCGGAGGGTGAATCCGCACCCCTTGCAAGGCCTTCGACGCCCAGCGCAGGAAGCTGTAGCGCTCCGCATTGCGCTGGCTTTCGATCTTCAGGTTTTCGATCGCGGCCTCTGGCCGTGCAAACGCTTCCACCGCCAGCGAGTGATCAACCGATGAGTCGACGGGCAATACCGGATTGAGCAACGTCGGGTCCGCGCCGGCTTCCGCGAGCGCGTCGCGCATGGCCGCAATGTCCACCAGGGCGGGGGTGCTGGTCGTGTCGTGCATCAACACGCGGCCCGGCTGGAATGCAATTTCCGATTCGCTGCTGCCTGTCTCCAGCCACGCGACGATGCCCTGGATGGCCTCCGAGCGCTCTTCGCCCGCCATGTTCCGGGTCACGTTTTCCAGCAGCAGCCGCAAGACGACGGGCAGGCGCGCCAGCGTATCGCCCAGCATGCCAGGCAGGTCGACATAGCGGTAAGAGCCGTTAGCGGCACTTAACTGGCCTTCGGCGGGGGTGTAGGTGTTTTCCATAGGCTTTACTTTGCATGTGTTTACGTCAAAATGCAATCAAGTGGAAACCCCAATCATCCACAGATAACGAGGAGACATCTCTGTGAACGCATCCCCTGAGCGTGCCGATCCGGCACTCAATGTCCAACGCCGCCGTCTTCTCGGCGGGGCCGTTGTCATGTCTGCGGTATCGGCGGTTGGATGGCCCGTATCGACGGCAGTCGCCGCAGGCATCGGGGGCAAGACATCCCTGAAAGGAAAGAAGATGTACGCATACGTAGGCTCGAGAACCACCCGTGAACGCAACGCCCGAGGTGACGGCATCAGCGTGTTCCGTGTGGACACCGAAACGGGCGCGCTGGAACTCACCCAGCTTGTGAAAGACCTTGTCAATCCTTCGTTCCTGGCGCTGAGCGCGAACGGGGAGCGCCTGTACACGGTACATGGCGACTTGAGCGATATCAGCGCCTTCGCTGTGGACAAAACCAGCGGGAAACTGGAATTCATCAATCGCCAGGGCACGCAGGGCAAGAACCCGGTGCACCTGGCCATCGACCCGACCGGCAAGTTCATCGTCGTGTCGAACCATATCGGCGCCAGCCTGGCGGTGCTGCCGTTGCAAGCCGACGGATCCCTGGGAGAACTGACGCAACTGGTCAAGCTCGATGGCCCGATTGGTCCGCATCGCGTGGAGCAGAAGCAGGCCAAGCCCCACTTCAACCCGTTTGACCCGAGTGGTCAGTTCGTGGTGGTGCCGGACAAGGGGCTGGACCGTACATTCACGTTCCGCTTTGCCGGCGGCAAGCTGACGCCGGCCGAGCCTGCTTTCGTCGAGTCGCGCGAAACCGCCGGCCCGCGCCATATCGTCTTTCATCCGAACGGGAAGTTCGGCTACGTCGTCAACGAACTGGATTCGACGGTGACCACGTATGCCTACGATGCGGGAACCGGCGCGTTGAAGCCGCTGCAGATTGTTTCAAGCCTGCCCGACACCTTTACGGGCAACAGCCGGGCTTCGGAGATCGAAGTGGATCGCACGGGTCGCTTTGTCTATGCGTCGAACCGCGGCTACGACAGTATCGCCGTGTTCCAGATCGACCCTGCTACGGGCCACCTGCGCCTTGTCGAGGCGGCGCCATCGCAAGGCAAGACACCGCGCTTCTTTGCGTCGGCGCCCAACGGCCGACACATGTATGTGTTGAACGAGGATAGCGATTCGATCGTCGCGATGCACATCGATCAAGCTACCGGGCGCCTCAAGCCCACCGGCTTCAGCGTGCAATCGGGCAGCCCCGTCTGCATGGTCTTCTCCGCCTGATCGGCACTCACCGGTAGCGCACGCCATGCAGCAAACCAACGCCCGCCCCGAAGTCGACGAACGCGCCACGGTCAGAAAGATCACCTGGCGCATCATCCCGTTTGTCTTTGTCCTCTACATCATTTCGTATCTGGATCGCGCCAATATCGGTTACGCGGCCCTCCAGATGAACAAGGAACTGGCGCTGTCCAGCGAAGCCTTTGGCTTTGTCTCGGGCATCTTCTTTATCGGCTATTTTCTGTTCGAGGTGCCCAGCAACGTGATGCTGAACCGCTTCGGCGCGCGGCGGTGGATCGCGAGAATCCTGGCGTCGTGGGGTGCCATCGCCGTGGTCAGCGCATTCGTGCAGAACGCGCAGCAACTTTACGTGCTGCGCTTTCTCCTGGGCGTGGCCGAGGCGGGTTTCTTTCCCGGCATCATCGTCTACCTGACTTACTGGTTCCGGGCAAAGGAGCTGGCAACAACCGTGGCGATGTTCACGGCGGCGATCCCGGTGTCGTACATCATCGGTGCACCGCTTAGCACCTGGATCATGGATAACGTGCATTGGCTTGCGTGGAGCGGATGGCGCTGGATGCTGTTGCTCGAAGGCGCCCCGGCCGTGATCGGTGGCGCGCTCTGCTACCTGTACCTGACCGATCGTCCTGCCGATGCCCGCTGGCTGACGGCCGATGAGAAGCAATGGCTGACGGACGAACTGGAGCGCGACCGCAAGGCGCGTCCGCAGGCAGTGCACCTGAGCACGCTCAAGGTCATGCAGAGCCCCAAGGTGCTGTACCTGGCGTTCATCTACTTTGTCTACCAGTGCGGCAGCCTGGGGGTCGGCTACTGGATGCCGCAGATCATTGCCGGGTTCTCTTCCTCGCTCACGCATACACAGGTGGGCGTGATCGCGATGGCGCCGTACCTGTTTGCCACGGTGATGATGATCCTATGGTCGCGCAGTTCCGATCGCCGCAATGAACGCCGGCTTCACTCGGCGCTGCCCCTGGCCGTGGCGGCCGTCTCGCTGGTTGGTGCGGGCATGGTCGGCAATCCCTATGCCGCCATTGCGTTGATCAGCCTGAGCCTGGCGGGCCTCTACGCGTTCAAGTCTCCGTTCTGGGCATTGCCCACGCTGTTCCTGAGTCGCTCGACAGCGGCCGTCTCGATCGCCGTGATCAATTCGATCGGAAACCTCGGGGGATTCGCCGGACCGTTTGCGATTGGCTACATCAAGGGCCAGACGCATAGTGCCTCGACAGGCCTGTTGTTCCTCGCGGGTTTGCTCGTGATCTCGTTCCTCATGACCTTCTTCATCCGTATCACCGAGCACCGCGAAGAAGACCTTGCGCCGGCGCCTATTCGTCACCGTACGAGCCACCGCCAATAGTCACCCCGTCAAGCCCGGCAGCAGGAAGCCGAGGTGGATTCCAGAAGGCGCGCTGGCCAGGCACGAATGGCTGAAGCACTGCTGCGCTTTATCGCCGCCCGGTCGACTTGCGTCGGATCCATTCCGCAAACGCCTCATCTTCAATGCGGTAGTCGCCAATCCCAAGGCGGGTGACCGCATTGGCTGCCTGCAGGCGACGAAGCGCCTGCGCGACGGTATTCTTGGTCGCGGTCTTCTCAAGCAGTTCAGAAAGCCTGGCCAGGCCGGCGACGCCGTGGAGATCCGATTCGCCTCGGGCGATCAGCGTAATGATTGCCTGATCGGCGGGAATAAGCGTAGACCACTGCTTGAGAAAGTGCTCGTCGGAGAATACCGAAGCTTTGGTGTGCGCCAACGCGCTGGCTTCACCCTGCACCTGATAGAGCATGTACCGCTCGACGAACCGCTTGAAGAACTCGGGCGTATGGTGCAGTTCGGAAAACGCGTGCTTGCCTTGCTGCAACGTGAGCGTCTTCCGGGCCATGGTGTTCAGGAGCTTGACGGTGAACGCGACAAATTCGTCCCCCAGCAGAGGAAAAGGCTCGAGCGCCGCCCAGTTGTAGAACGGCTCCGAAGCGCGTGCAAACATCTCGCGTAGCGTTGTCTCGGAACTGCCGGCAAAGATCACCTTGATGCGTTCCTTGCGGATGTCCAGGGCAGCGCGCAACGCGTGTGCAAAGTCCGCATGGCTGGCGCTTGCGAGGACTTGCGCTTCGTCGATGACCAGTAGCAGCGGGCGCTTCTGCTTGTCCAGCTGTTTCAGGACTTCGCGGAGCGCCATCGAACGGTCGGAGGGGGCGGCGAGGTCGGCTTCCAGGGATCCTTCCGCGCCCCCTGGCAGCTTTGCGCCGACCTTGACCTTGCGAACGGGCTTTGCCAGCCTGGCCACGATGGCCTTCACGCCCTGCGGCTCCAAAGCCTCCGCCAGCGCTGCAACCAGGGCGGCGTCCGGTGACGAACGGTTATCCCAGAGATTCGTATAGGCGACGAGATAACCGCGTTCCACCGCGGCGGGCAACAAGTCGCGGCGCAGGAACTCGGTTTTTCCCATCCGACGTCGCGCAAACAGACCGCGGGCCGACGAGAGCTTCAGATCGAAAGCCTGAAGATAGGTGTGGGCGAGATCCGGACGGGGAAAGTGCCAGGGATCCGAATCCGCGGTTTCATGAGGTTTCATCGAAAATGAAAGGTTTCACGAGTGATGAAACCGGATGATACCGCATTGGGAGGCAGTTGCCGAGCCACTCAGGATCGCGATTCGCGCATGCCGCTCACGGCGGCCTGGTGTGCGACACTTGCGCAACAAGATAGTCCAGTTGCAAATGAGCGCCACCACCGTCGACATCCTCATCTACCCCGGCTTCAAAGCGATCGAAGCGGTGGGTGCCATCAACGTCTTCGATTACGCGAACACAAGGTTGCGGCAGTTGAACCGGCCCGCCTTCTACGACCTGCGGCTGGTTGCCGCGAGGGCGGAGGCGGTTCAGTCGGATACCCTCATCTCGTTGCAACCTGACAAGACGCTCAGTCCGCTCGCGATACCTGACGTGGCGGTAGTCGTGGGTTCCCGCGACATCCTGGGCGCACTGGAGTCGGCAGCGCCGATCGTGGAGTGGTTCCGGGATTGTGGCCGTCGCGCCAGAAAGGTCGTGGGTCTGTGCTCGGCGAGCTTCTTTCTGGCAGAAGCCGGGTTGCTGAGCGGCCGGCGCGCCGCGACCCATTGGAGTGTGGCGGAGCTGATGCAGCAGCGCTATCCGGACATCGAGGTCGATGCGGATGCAATTTTTGTCAGGGATGGTGATATATGGACGTCGGCAGGTGTCACCGCTGTCTTCGACCTGATGCTAGCAATGGTGGAGGACGACTTGGGGCGCGACATCGCCCTTGCAGTGGCGCGTGACCTGGTCGTCTACCTTAAGCGTCCTGGCGGCCAATCCCAGTTCAGCTCGCATTTACAGAGTCAAATGACGAGCAATCCCACGATCCGTCAGATTCAGGCATATATCAACGACGCCCCGGATGCGGATTTGTCCATCGCAGCCCTGGCTGAGCGCGCGGCAATGAGCTTGAGGAATTTTTCTCGCGTATTCCAGCGTGAGGTGGGCCAGTCGCCGTCGGACTATGTGGAGCAATGCCGGATCGCCGCCGCCAGACGCGTGCTGGAAGAGACCGGTTTCCCCCTCAAGCGGGTGGCGGCCCAATGTGGTTTCGCTTCGGAGGTTACGCTTCGCCGCGCGTTTCAAAGGCGGTTCGGCATATCTCCGAGTGCCTATCGGGAGCGTTTCGCGGGCACCGGCGTACAAAACGGTACCGAAGCCTGACGCGCTGTGCCCGACGCCGGCGGTAGCCAGTCGTCGGGCAGCCTGTGAACGAATAGGCCGTCTCAGTACAGGACCACGGAGCGGATCGACTCGCCGCGCTTCATCAGGTCGAAGCCCTCGTTGATGCGGTCGAGCGGCAGCGTGTGGGTGATCAGGTCGTCGATGTTGAGCTTGCCTTCCATGTACCAGTCGACGATCTTGGGCACGTCGGTGCGGCCGCGTGCGCCGCCGAATGCCGAACCCTTCCACTCGCGGCCTGTCACCAGCTGGAACGGACGCGTCGAGATCTCCGCGCCGGCC
>NZ_BBQI01000012.1 GCF_001652915.1 Cupriavidus sp. D384 | reverse complement strand
CACCACGTTCTCGACGTCCTTCGGATTGATGAAGTGGGTCATGCCGAACTTGCGTGCCATGGCTTCGCGGCCCGGGTTCAGGTCGACGCCGATGATCTTGTCGGCGCCCACCATCTTGGCCGCCTGGATCACGTTCAGGCCGATGCCGCCCAGGCCGAACACCACCACATTGGCGCCGGCTTCCACCTTGGCCGTGAACAGCACCGCGCCCACGCCCGTGGTCACGCCGCAGCCGATGTAGCAGACGTTGTCGAACGGCGCGTCCGGACGGATCTTGGCCAGTGCGATTTCCGGCACCACGATGTGGTTGGCGAACGTCGACGTGCCCATGTAGTGGAAGATCGGCTTGCCGTCGATCGAGAAGCGCGACGTGCCGTCCGGCATCAGGCCCTTGCCCTGCGTGGCGCGGATGGCCTGGCACAGGTTGGTCTTGCGCGACAGGCAGAACTTGCACTGGCGGCATTCCGGCGTGTAGAGGGGAATCACGTGATCGCCCGGCTTCAGCGAGGTCACGCCCGGGCCCACGTCGGTGACGATGCCCGCGCCTTCGTGGCCCAGGATGGCCGGGAAGATGCCTTCGGGGTCGGCGCCGGACAGCGTGTAGTAGTCGGTGTGGCAGATGCCAGTGGCCTTGATTTCGACGAGGACTTCACCGGCACGCGGGCCATCGAGATCCACTTCCTCGACGGTGAGCGGGGCGCCGGCTTTCCAGGCGATGGCGGCTTTGGTCTTCATGGTTTGGTCTTCACAGGCGTTGAAATGTGCCGCAATGGTAGGCATCGCCCCCAGCCTTGGCTGGCCAGGGCTGAAAGCTTGTCCGATTCCGGACCATTCATGTCCGGAAAAGGACGGCCCACGGTCATACCGCACCCCGACCACGCCCTGCCGGGACCGTTCAAGATAGCGAAACAGTTGTCGCAGGCGCAGAACAGGGCTTGCTAGTGTCAATGGCACCGACAACCTGACGGCCCTGGCGCCTTCCGCCCATGACGACAAACCCTGCTTTCCACACCCTCCAATACAACGTGGCAAATGGGATCGCCACCATCACGCTGCAGACAAGACAGGAGGCAAGCCATACCAGCCAGGAGGTGCTGTGTGCCATCGCCACCCCAGCCTTTCGTGAACGTCTGACGGTGCTGAATGTGCCGGTATCCCCGGCACTCACACCGGCGCAGTTCCGCAAGGTGGTTGCAGACGACACGGTGGCCTGGCATCACATCGCCGAGACGGCCGGCGTGAAGCCGGAGTAAGCCTGAAAGGGAAGCGGACAACAATGCAATCTTCGAAAACTGGTGGTCAGGAGCCCGCCGCGCTGGCGGGCCTGCGCGTGATCGACTTCGGTCAGTTCATTGCGGCGCCATCTGCCGGGCAGATCCTGGCTGACCTTGGGGCGGACGTGATCAAGGTGGAGCCGCCGGGGGGCGATGCCAGCCGCCGCTCCGGTTGGCAGGCGGATGAGTGCGGGCCGATGTTCTCGGCCTACAACCGTGGCAAGCGCTCCATCGTGCTCGATCTGCGGGATGCCAAGGATCGTGGCGTAGCGCTGGCGCTGGTGCAAGACGCGGATGTCCTGCTGCAGAACGCACGCCCTGGCGTCATGGAAAAGTACGGGCTGGGCGCCAGCCAGTTGCGTGAGCAGTTTCCCAAACTGATCTACGCGTCGGTGAACGGCTTCGGGCACAGCGGCCCGGCGGCTTCCCGGCCCGGACTCGATATCGCGGCACAGGCGGAAAGCGGCATGATGAGCATGAATGGCGACGCTCATGCAGATCCCACCCGGGTTGGCTTCACGATCGTCGATGTCCTGGCCGGTCGAACGTTGGTTACCGGGGTGCTTGCTGCATTGGTACGGCGTAGCGTGAGCGGGCAGGGCGCACATGTCATGGTGTCGCTGATCGACGTGGCGACCGACGCCCTGAGCCAGCAGTGGGCCGAACACCAGCTTTACGACACCATGCCGTCGCGGTGTGGCAATGGGCAACCGGCACTGGCGCCAGCGGCCGATGTGGTCGGCACCGCGCAAGGCAAGATCGTGCTGTCGGCCTACCTGCAGGAGCACTTCGTGCGCCTGTGCCAGTGCATCGGAAAACCAGACCTCGCCCAGGACCCGCGCTTCCGCGACAACGCCGCGCGCGTGGCGAACCGGGCGGCGTTGCGACAGGTGCTGGCCGATGCGATGTCGAAGGTGAGTGCCGAGCAGGCGTGTGTCTTGTTGAACGAGGCTGGTGTCGTCAGCGGTGTTGTGCGCGACCTTGGGGGGGCCATGCACCAGGCCGAGACGCACACCCCGGAGCGGCTGGTCAGCGTATCGAGCCCGGGAAATCGGATGCTGCGGATGCCAGCGTTGCCCCTCACGATCGATCAGACGCCGCACCTCGACGCGACGCTACCCGACCTGGACCAGCATGGCGCTGCGATCCGTGCCGAGGTTGCTTGCCAAGACGGCTAAACAGTGCCTGGACTCCCGTGGAGAAACGCCCCCTGTGGAACGGTATGTACGTGGGCACATCCACAGGGGGCAGATCACGGCGCACAAGGCCTTTTTGTTGGCCGAATCTGCCGCCATAATGCATGTCGTCATACAACGAAGAGAGAGAAAAGGACATGCGCACCCCATCGGCAATTCACCATCGTTCCGGCAGACTGGCACTTGTCGCGTCGCTCATCCTGGCGTACGGGACTGGGGTAGGCGCCGCCACGCTGGATCGCACACAGCTTGAGCAGTCGGCAGGGCGCGCGGCGGCGGCGAGCTATCGCGAATGGGTAGAACTGCTGGCGATTCCCAATGATGCGACCGTGCCGGCCGATATCCAGAAGAACGTGGACTGGCTTACCAAGGCGTTCGCACGGCGCGGCTTCCAGGCGCTGGCGCTTGCAAATGGCGACAAGCCGATGATGTACGCCGAGTACACCGCGCCTGGGGCCGGGCCGCGCAAGACCGTGCTGTTCTACATGCATCTGGATGGACAGTCCGTGACGCCGTCCCAGTGGGCACAGAAGAGTCCATGGGAAGCCACGCTCAAGGCGCGCGCTGCCGATGGCAAGTGGGAGACCCTGCCGCTGGACAAACTGTACGGGGGGCAGGTGGATCCCGAGTGGCGCTTGTTCGCGCGGTCTTCATCGGACGACAAGGGGCCGATCGTGATGTTCCTGGCGGCCTTCGATGCGCTCAAGGCGGCGGGCGTGGAGCCGGGCGTGAACATCAAGGTGCTGCTCGATTCCGAGGAGGAGAAGGGCTCGCCCTCGCTGGGACAGGTCATTGCGCAGAATCTTGCGTTGTTGCGAAATGATGGCATGGTCATCTTCGACGGCCCGATGCACCAGAGCAATCAGCCGACGCTGGTATTTGGCAATCGGGGCATCCAGCTCGTGCAGCTGAAAGTCTTCGGTGCAAGCCAGGGGCTGCACAGCGGGCACTACGGCAACTATTCCGCCAATCCGGTGCAGCGCATGGCGAGCCTGTTGGCGTCGATGAAGGACGACAATGGCCGTGTGACCATCCCGGGCTATTACACGCCGGTGAAATTCGATGAGCGTGCGCGCAAGATCATGGCCGCGGTGCCGGACGACGAAGCGGCGCTCAAGCGCCGGCTGGGCATCGCCAGCACGGAAAAGGTTGGCGCCAATTATCAGGAGGCGATGCAGTATCCGAGCCTGAACGTGCGCGGCATCGTGGCGGGCGACGTGGGCCCCAAGGCGCGGACCATCATTCCGGAAGTCGCCATCGCCGACATCGATTTGCGTACGGTGCCGGAGACACCGCCCGAGTCGCTGGTGGCGCTGCTGCGCAAGCATATCGAGAAGCAGGGCTACCACCTGGTGTACGGCGAGCCGACGGCGGAAGAACGGGCGCGCTATCCGAAGCTGGCATCGCTTACGGCCGGCGAAGTCTCCGCCTCCAGTTCGGCCGCACGCACCGATCTGGATGCGCCGATCAGTAAATGGCTGCAGGGCGTGATGCACGATACCTACGGGAAGGCGCCCGTGCAGATCCGGATGATGGGGGGAACCGTACCCACGGGCGCCGCAGTGCAGGCGCTCAAGTCCCCGTTCGTGATCGTGCCGCTGGTCAATGCCGACAACAATCAGCACAGCTTTGATGAGAACATGCGGCTTGGCAATTATCGCGACGGCATTCAGACTGTCATGGGCATCTTGCAGACGCCCTTCAAGTAAGCAGGTAAGCCGGCAAGCACGCGCCGCGCTTCGTTCAGAAACTGATCGGGCGCGGGATTGCACGCATGCTCACTTCGCCAAGTGCACTGAGGTTCAAGCGGTAAAGGGCGGCGCTTTCCGCGTCGCCCCATTCCACTAACATTTGGGCACCGTGCTCGTGGTTGGCTGCGAGGTGATCGATGGCCGGAGGTCGAGAACGCCTCCAGCCAGTGCTACGCGGCGAGTTTCAGCGCTTGCGAGAAGTCGGCGATCAGGTCATCGATATCCTCGATACCGGCCGACAGTCGCAGCATGCCATCGGAAATTCCCATTGCCTTGCGGGTCTCCGGGCCGGCTTCGAAGAAAATCGTCGGCGCCACGGGAATGATGAGTGTGCGCGTGTCGCCGAGGCCGGTCGCCTTGATCGGCAGCTTCAGCGCATTGACCACGTCAATCATGCGGTCGGCGTTCAGCAGTTCGAACGACAGGAGCCATGACGCGCCAGAAAACAGCGATTGCGCGATCTCATATTGGGGATGGCTCTTCAGGCCAGGATAGAACACCTTGCCGATAGCCTCGTGTCCCTCCAGGAATTGGGCGAGTGCCAGCGCGTTATCGCTGCTTTGCTTCACGCGCAGCGCAAGCGTTTCCGCCCCGGTGGCAATCGTATGGGCCTGCTCGGACGACAAGGCCGCGCCCATGTCGCGCAGCCCCTTCTTGCGTATCTGCAGAAGGCCCTGTTCCTGTGCCGCCGAACGCCGATATTCATCTGCAATGTTCGGATACGCGCTCCAGTCGAACAGGCCGGTGTCGGTTACGGCGCCCCCAAGCGCGGTGCCATGGCCGGCGATCGTCTTCGTCAGCGAGTTGATCACGAGGCTTGCGCCGACCGCCTTTGGCTTGAACAGGGCGGGCGAGGTAATCGTGTTATCGACGACATAGGCGATACCGCGCTCGCGGCACACGTTGCCGATGCCAACCAGATCGGGAATCTGTGTGCCCGGATTCGCGATGGTCTCGACGAACACCATGCGGGTGTTCGGTCGGATTGCCTGCTTCACGTCTTCGACGTTGCATGCATCGACCGTCGTCACGTCGATGCCAAGCGTACGGAGCGTTCCGAACAGGCTGTTGGTGTTGCCGAACACGTAACGGCTTGCAACGAGATGATCTCCCGCGCGCAGGAGCGTGAGAAACGTGGCCGTGATGGCGGCCATGCCGGTGCTGAAGCAGATTGTCCCGGCGCCATCCTCCAGCTTGGTGATCTTGCGCTCGAGGGCGGCGGTCGTAGGTGTCCCCTGCCGCGCGTAGTTGAATCCGCCCTTCCTGGTGCCCTGAAATACACCGATCAGATCCTCGACGCGATCGAAACCAAACTGCACGGAGGTATGAATCGGCTGGTGAACGCCACCATGCTCGGTACCTGTGGTCCTGTCGCCATGAACGATGGCGGTCGTGAAGCCTTGCTTGTCCATTCCTTGTGCCTTTTGATTCGATCAGAGTTGCCCGATTATCGCTGCTAACCCTGACTCTGCGAAAGCCCTATGCACCGTGGATCGGCCGTGGCGGCTGGGGCGTAAGCCTGGCCCGTGCCGTTGTCGACGGCGGTGTGGCTGTAGTGACCGCCAGGCGGGCCCCCCGATTACCAGCCATGCAAGCGGCTCCATTCCGTGATTCCGCCTTCCTTGTCAAGAGCCTGGTAAGCAGGAAACTGCGCGCCGGTGGCGCAGGCGTGGTTGGGCAGGATGCGCAGTAGGGTCCCGATCGGGAAGCGCGCGGCAATGTCGGTGTCCGGGGCGCCTTCGCGCCGACAGGATGCCGTGCTCCTGGTTCGCGCCGCCAAGGATGTACCCTGGAATCACCGCGCCATCGATGCCGCACACCAGACCATAGCCGAAGTCGCGTTGTTGCTTCTGCGTGCCACGGTCGCGACTCATGGCCATCCAGCCCGCGTCGACGATAGCCCACCCTTTTTCGGCCTGGTGCCCGATCACGGTGGTCAGCACACTGAGCGCGATGTCGTCGGTCGAGCAAACGCCGACGTTGTGCATCACGAGGTCGAAGAAGACATAGACCCCCGCGCGCACTTCGGTCACGCCCTGCAGGTTCTCTGCGCTGAGGGCCGTAGGCGTCGACCCGACGCTCACTACCGGGCACGGCAGGCCGGCTTGCCGCAGGCGCTCGGCAGCCCGCACGCACCCGGATCGCTCCTGTTCGGCCATCGCGACAAGTGCCTCGCGGGTATTGAGTTCATAGCTCGACCCAGCGTGGGTCATCACACCACCCAGACACGCGCCGCCTTCATGCAAAATGGTTGCAACGTCGAGCAATGCCGGTTCATCCGGCCGGATGCCGGAGCGATGACCGTCGGTGTCGATTTCGATCCAGACTTCGAACATCTCGCCGTGCGCGGCGCCGAAGGCAACGATGGCGCGGGCGGAATCCGCACTGTCCGTCAGGATCTTGAGATCGCAGCCTCGGCGGCGCAGCGCCAACGCCTGCGGCAGTTTGTTGGCCACCATCCCCACGGCATAGAGGATATCCGTGATGCCGTCGTCAAAGAATTGCGTGGCCTCCTTGAGCGTGGAAACCGTGATGCCGCTGGCGCCCGCCGCAATCTGTGCCTTGACGACGGGGGAGCACTTGGTCGTTTTGACGTGCGGGCGAAAGCGCACACCCAGCGCATCCATGCGCGTCTGCATGCAGTGGATGTTGTGTTGCATGCGCTGCGTGTCGATGATCGCCGCTGGCGTGTCGACGCTCGCAAGGGATTGGGAGTGGTTTGTCATATCGTCCTTGTTTGTCTTCAGTCCGGAAATTGGCCCTTGGCGTTCAGCGTCAGCGCATCGTCGCGCAGGCCGCTCGCAATCGGTTGCCTCTTGTTGCCTGGCAACTTGCGCCGAGACGAACGGCTGGCCGAGGCCCTTAATGTACGAACGATAGGGCGGCTTGTGGTTAAATTTGAGAACATCAATCGTTAAGCTGAAGTGAATGATCCAGATCGAGGACCTCCGGCTGGTCGAAGCGTTGGCGCAGTCGCCTTCGCTCAGTGCGGCGGCACGCGCCCTGAATGTGACGCCTCCGGCCTTGTCGGCGCGTCTTCGCAAGCTGGAAGCGACCCTGGGACTGGCGCTTGCTACCCGCACGGCGCGGCGGTTGAGCCTGACCCCGGAGGGGGAACGTCTTGCGCGCGAGGGTTCGGCCCTGCTGGCGCAACTGGAAGCGCTGCCGGAGTCTTTCCGGCGTGAGGACAGCCGACTGACGGGAACCTTGCGTATCGCCGCACCCTTCGGCTATGGACGACACCATATTGCGCCGCTGCTGGCTCGCTTCGCCCAGGCCCATCCGGATTTGCGTCTGCAGCTCGATTTACGCGAGACACCCTGGCCGGATCGGCATGATTCAGATGCCGTCATTCACATTGGCACCGTGCGGGACTCATCCTGGGTCGCCCGCACGCTGGCGGCCAATGCGCGCTGGTTGTGTGCCAGCCCGGCCTATTTGCGCAAGCACGGCACGCCTGCCGAACCGCGCGACCTGCTCGCGCACGCCTGCATCTGTATTCGTGAGAACGATGAGGATGTGACCCTATGGCGCTTTCGACGGGCTGACAGCAGCGCTGGCCGACGGCAATCTGCGCGCGAGACCGTTCGTGTGGTCCCCGCCTACACCAGCAACGACGGGAGTATTGCGCGCCAGTGGGCGGAGCAGGGATTGGGTCTGGTGCTGCGTTCGGAGTGGGACACGACCGAAGCTGTCGCACGTGGCCGGCTTGTACGGGTTCTGGCCGACTGGGAGTTCGACAGCGCGCCGGTGACCCTGCTCGTACCGAGACGGCGTGGACGGACGGCGCGCGTACAAGCCCTCATGCAGTGCTTCGAAGCGGCCCTGGGAGGACAAAAGTAGCAGCAGGAATCGGGCAGGCAGGCTACGTAATCCGTGGCCTTGGCTGCCTCGCTGCGGTTTGCGATCCAACTTCGCAAGGTTGTTGCGCAGGGAGGTAGCAAACGGGGACGCTGTTGCGCCACAACGCTCTAACATTGCAGACATTGCGCCACGACGCGTCGCGTGCTGGGCAAGGCATGTCAGGGAATGGGAGACGTTTGAATGTCACACACTGCGACGAAAGCGCAGCGGCTTCAGCTTGATGGCGGCACATTGCTGCGCCAGCTCAAGGAGCTCGGGGAAATCGGCGCCGATAGCGAGGTCGGCGGCCGTACTCGCATTGCCCTGACCGACGCCGAAAAGGCCGGGCGCGACCTGGTTGCCCACTGGATGCGCGAACTGGAACTGGAGGTCGTTATCGACCGTATCGGAAACCTGTTCGGCATCCTTCGATCCGAGGCGGATGATGGCACCCAGGCACCGCTGATGATGGGCTCGCACATTGATAGCGTGACAAACGCGGGCGCGCTGGATGGCTGCTATGGCGTGCTGGCAGGACTGGCCGTGGCGCGAGCCTATCGGGAAGCTGGCATCGCACCCTCCCGCACCATCATGGTCGGGGCCTTCACCAACGAGGAAGGCATCCGCTATCAGCCCGACATGATGGGTTCGCTGGTCTATGCCGGGGGGTTATCCGTCCAGGAAGCCCTCGATACCGTTGGGACCGATGGTACGCGGCTGGGCGATGAACTGACGCGCATCGGCTATGCGGGCACGCTGGAGCCCGGTGCCATCGTCCCCCATGAGTATGTCGAACTCCACATCGAACAAGGCCCGATTCTGGAGGCGGAAGGTATCCAGATTGGCGTGGTCGAAAACCTGCAGGGTATCTCCTGGCAACAGGTATCCATTCAAGGCAACGCCAACCATGCCGGTACGACGCCGACACATCTTCGGCACGATGCCGGATTCGTGGCCGCTGCCATCGTGACGTTCTTGCGCCAACTCGCGCAGGACTCCGGCGGTACGACACTGGCGACGGTTGGCTGCCTGAGCGTGCAGCCTAACGTCATCAACGTCATCCCACGCCGCGCCACGCTCACGGTAGACCTTCGGGACCCGGACGAGCAGCGCCTGAAGCTGGCCGAGCGGCGCTTTGCGGAATTCCTGGAGACGGTCGCCCAGCAGGAGGGTGTGACAGTTACCACGGAGCGGTCGGCCCGGTTCGAGCCGGTTGTTTTCGACGCTGGTCTGGTGGATAGCGTCGAGGCGTCGGCGAATCGCCTTGGCTTTACCAACCGGCGCATGACGTCCGGCGCTGGCCACGACGCGCAGATGATTGCCCGCATCGCGCCTGCCGCCATGATCTTCGTCCCGAGCCAGGGGGGCATCAGCCACAACCCACGCGAGCACACCGACGACGACCAACTCATCATGGGTGCGGAAGTCCTGCTCGATGTCGTGCTCCATCGCCTCGGCCAGGCGCAGGCCTGAACCATTATCCGATCGGATTATCTATGCTGACCAAGAATCCCCGTGCCCGCCGGGCCGCCTATCCTGCGGAGCTCAAGGACATCATGAGCGTCGAGCAAGCCGAGCGCAGCCGCGCCTGGCTCTCGCATTGGGACCAACTGACCGCCGGGCCCACGCCGCTGCGCGACCTTCCCATGCTTGCCGCCAGCCTGAATATCGGCCAACTGAGCGTGAAGGATGAATCCGTTCGCTCGCCGCTGGGCAGTTTCAAGGCGCTGGGGGCACCGATTGCCCTGGTCCGACTGATTCTGCGCGTGTACCCCGAGCGGAAGTTGGACCCGCTGGCACTGATTGACGGGAAATATGCGGACCTGCTGAAGGACTTCACCGTCATCAGCGCGACGGACGGCAACCACGGCCGGGCACTGGCGTCCGCAGCCAGGTCATTCGGCTGCCAATGCGTGATTGTGCTGCACGCCAATGTCAGTCAGGAGCGCGAAGATGCCATCGCGGCCTACGGCGCAACCATTGTCCGTATTGCCGGCAACTATGATGAATCCGTGGAAGAGGCGGCTCGCCTTGCCGCTGCCAATCACTGGACGGTCGTCTCGGACACCTCCTACGAGGGCTATCAGGACATCCCACGCGACGTAATGCAGGGTTACGGCGCCATCGCTGCCGAGATCCTGACGCAGGCAGAGGTGGCTTCGGGGCAGTCGTGCCCCTATACGCATGTATTCTTGCAGGGGGGCGTCGGTGGACTTGCCGCTGGCATCGCCAGCTATTTCTGGGAGTACTTCGGCGCGCATCGTCCGCAGTTCATCGTCGTCGAACCCGCGCAGGCGGACTGCCTGTATCAAAGCGCGCTGCAAGGCAGGGCGGCCAACGCCACCGGTTCGGTTGATTCCGTGATGGCAGGGCTGGCCTGCGGAGAGACGTCGCCCCTCGCCTGGCGCTTTCTCGAGGGCAGCGTGGACGTCTTCATGACGATCTCGGACGAAGACGCCGTGGCCGCAATGCACCAACTCGCGGGGAAGCCGACTGGCGATCTGCCGGTCGTGGCGGGGGAATCTGGCGCAGCGGGTCTCGCCGGACTGGCCGTGCTTCGTGCGAATGCAGCGCTTTCCGAGGAAGCCGGGCTGGATGCAACCTCACGCGTCCTGGTCATCAATACGGAAGGGGCAACGGCGCCGTCCGTCTACCAGCAACTGGTGGGCGAGCAGCATGAATCGGTGCTCGCACGCCAGACTGCCTGGCTGGCGCGTTGAAGCCAGTCTGTGGCACAGGCTTGTCTGGCCGAAAGCCTAGGATTCGATGGCCACGCCAAGGCTTACCTTGGCCCGCTGCATGGCCACGTGCGTCTGAAAGCTCTTGACATTGCCGGAGACAAAAAAGAGCTCACGGGTGAGCCGTTCATACTCTGTCATGTCGGCGACGGCCAGCACCAGAACGAAGTCGAAGTCTCCGGTGACATAGTAGACCTGCTGGACCTGTGGGCAATCGACGAAGCGCTTTTTCACCTCGTCAAGCAGGTCCAGCCGCTCGCTCTCGAGTTTCACCTGGACCAGCACGGTAATGGGCTTGCCCACCCTTGATGGGTCCACCACCGAGACGTTCGCCGTAATGACGCCATCCGCCTCGAGGGCAGCAATGCGCCGATTCACCGCCGAGGGCGACAGGCTGACCGCGTCTGCGAGTTCGCGTTGTGACAGCCTGTTGTTGGTCTGCAGTAGTTGCAGCAACTTCCGGTCATATGAATCTAGTTGCGATGCCATGGATTCCCTTCGGCGGCGTAGATCGGATCGACGCAAGTTTCGTTCGATTATTGCGCATTTTTACCAATATATCGCCCTTCCCAACGCAACGACGTTTCATTCCGGCCTGCAAGATCGAGCAATTCTTGCGACGTCGCGCACGTAAGATGCTAGCGGTTGCTCCGACATCGAGACACTTCCATGCACGCTGACAAAGACCTCCGTGACCTGCTCAAATCCTGGCGGCACGAACTTCATCGACATCCGGAGACAGGCTTCCTGCCGTCCAGTCCCTGCTCGAAGCCCGTATGCGGGACATCTGCGAAGGCATCTGCCGAATGCATGGGGCGACCTGCACTTTCGAATACACCCACGAGTTTGCCCCGACCGTGAACTGGGAGCAGTGTGTTCCGGTTGCGGTGGAAGCGGCACGCAGCGTGGTCGGCGAGGATCGCGTGAACGGCGCCGTCGCCCCGATGATGATTTCCGAAGATTTCGGCGCGTTCCTGCAGGTTGTACCTGGCGCATTTGTCTTTATCGGCAATGGTGAATCGGGTAGCACGGGCGGCGTTCCGTTGCACAACAACCACTACGATTTCAATGACGACGTGCTGACCATCGGGGCGAACTATTTCGCGCAGATTGCCCGCGTCGCATTGCCGGCATGACATTGCTGTTCGGACCCGAGGAGACCATATGAGTGCCCTTCAAGGTAGCAATCCAGATTGTTTTTACCAGTCAGCGGTAGCTGTACTCCGGGATGACCTGGCGCTTGCCTTGAGGGCAGCGGCAAGCCATGGCCTTGCGGAAGGGGTCTGCAATCACTTCAGTGTGGCAATTCCGGGCGATGAGGGTCTGTTTCTGCTCAACCCACGCGGTCTGATGTGGAGCGAGGTCACGGCGGACGATATCGTCATCGTCGATGCCGAAGGCAGCAAGGTGGCGGGACGCCACGAAGTGGAGCCAACCGCCATGTTCATTCACGCTGCGATTCACCGCATCGCTGGCAAGCAGTGCGTGTTGCATACACATATGCCCTATGCCACGGCACTGACGTTGACGGAGGTTCGCGGGCTGGATACGACCTTGTCGCAGAACGCCATGCGGTATCACGGACGCATCGCCATCGATGCCGAATACAACGGCCTGGCCCTGGATGCGAGCGAAGGGGAGCGCATTGCGAGAGCCATGAAGGGCGCCGATGTCATGTTTCTGGGCAACCATGGCGTGGTCGTGTGCGGCGAGCGCGTCGACTATGCGTACGATGACCTGTATTACCTGGAGCGAGCCTGTGCCGCTCAGGTGATTGCACTCTCCACGGGAAAGAAGCTGTGCCCGGTAGCGCCCAGTCTCGCCGAGACGGTGGCCCGCCAGGTCCAGGGCGAACGCCTTCAGT
Source organism: Cupriavidus sp. D384 (assembly GCF_001652915.1). Lineage (GTDB taxonomy): Bacteria > Pseudomonadota > Gammaproteobacteria > Burkholderiales > Burkholderiaceae > Cupriavidus. The sequence continues at coordinate 204,849 of NZ_BBQI01000012.1, read as the reverse complement.
CAGAACTGTTTTTCTCCGCGCTTCGGCGGACCATTCGGTAGGCACTCATCGCGTTCTATCTGATCGGTCTTGTCAGACCTCGCGCGGACGCATCGATCACGCAATTGCGGGCGCTCCGGGAAGCAGCCGCATCCGGCTGAGTGTGCCCAGCCGGTCCGACCTGCATTTCAGGCCGGCTGCCTGAGCCAATGGCGCGCCACGTCCAGGAGCCGGTTCACGAATCCCCACTCGTTGTCGAACCACAGCATGAGATTGACCAGGCGCTGGCCGCTTACGTTTGTCTGGGCACCGTCGATGATTGCGGAATGGAAGTCGTGATTGAAGTCTATCGAAGCGTGGGGGTCTTCGGAGTACGCGATGAGACCCGCGTACGGTCCGGTCGTCGCGTCCTGGAGCAGGCGGTTCAAGCTCGTCGTGTCGACGTCGCGCTCGACCGAAAGCACCATGTCGATGGCCGATACGTTATGCGTGGGCACGCGTATTGCCTTGGCATGCACTCGCCCCTTCAGCTCGGGAAGCAGGCGTTCAACGCCGCGGGCCAGGCCAGTTGATACCGGGACGATGGATTGCATGGCCGAGCGCGTTCGGCGCAGATCACGATCGTGATAGCCGTCAATCAGCGGCTGGTCGTTCATGACGGAATGCAGCGTCGTCAGCACGGCCTGCTCGATTCCCAGTTCCTGGTGAAGCAGGGAAAGCACCGGGACCACTGCATTGGTCGTACAGGAAGCACTCGAGACCAGGCGCTCCTTGCCCGCAAGCGTGTTGTGGTTCGAGCCATACACGATGGTTGCGTCGACATCGGCCGCACTGTCGCCGGGGTGGGACAGTAGCAGGCGCTTGCAGCCGGCGTTCAGAAACCGTGTCAGCGATGCCCGATTGCCATAGACGCCAGAGCATTCAACGAGCAAGTCGACGTTAAGAGCATCCCAAGCTACCGCTTCGGGGGTTGTTGCATGGAAGACCGGAATTTCGTCACCCTCGATGAGCAGGGCGCCATCGCCTACACCGACCTTCCCCGGAAAGCGTCCGTGGGTCGAATCGAAGCGGGTGAGATATGCCATGCTCGAGAGGTCGGCCGGCTCGTTAATCGCCGCGATTTCGAAGGATTCCCGACAGTCGGACTCGTAGAGTGCGCGTACGAAGCACCGGCCGATACGGCCGTATCCATTGATCGCGATACGGTGCGGTGCGGGATGCATGCCTGGCACAACCGAACTCCTTCGTGGATTGAGGGCGCAATTCTAGCGCGCCCGCCTGCTGACTTGATTCCCGCACGCTTGCTCTGCGTAACAGGCCGAAACAACCTATGCGCAGGTGGGACTGCACATTCGCGCAAATCTCCGCTATGCTGCGCGGAATCCGGCAATGGTGCCGGTTGTTCTGCGATAGGAGCGATATGGCAACGAAGAAGACGGCCGCCCCGAAGACTGCGGCAAAGAAAGCGGCAGCCCCGGTAAAGAAGGCTGCTCCCGTAGCGAAGAAGGCTGCGCCTGCAGCCAAGAAGGCAGCCGCCGCCGCACCGGTTGCAAAACCGCTGAAGGATACGTTCAACAAGTCGAGCCTGCTGGCCCACCTGGTTGCCCAGACTGAACTGGACAAGAAAACGGTGCAAACGGTGCTGTCGCACCTCGAGAACACCATCGTGAGCTCGATCCACAAGAAGGGCGCTGGCGAATTCACGCTGCCGGGCCTCTTCAAGGTCTCCGCGATCCAGGTTCCGGCAACGAAAAAGCGCTTCGGCAAGAATCCTTTCACGGGCCAGGATCAGTGGTTCGCTGCCAAGCCGGCTTCCGTGAAGGTCAAGGTTCGTCCGCTGAAGAAGCTGAAGGACGCTGCCCTGTAAGGCACGGGTTCGCCAGGACGAAGAATGGGAAGTCAAGGCTTCCCATTTTTTTTGCCTTTCGGCTCCCCAAAGACTCTGAAAACGACCCTGTGCGCGGAAACCCTGTGCGCGATAGCGGGCCGCTTGCCTGCAGAACGTGGCAGCCGAAGCCGCCGATGTCGGGTGCTGCCGTCGACTGCAGTCTATTTGCCCATTGGGCGCGCAGACCGGTTGGCATATTTCAGGATTCCAGGCAGCCAGGAGATCTGTGCGTTTGGCGTTCCGGATTTCCGCCTTGTGGTGCGGATTGCTCCCATCGTGGCGCTGGGCAATCCGGTGTTGACTGGTCGAAGTCGCCGACATCTTCCATTTCTGCTGCGGGCGGCTGTTGAACGAGAAGATAGATCTGGCGCGACACGACGGCGGCCACGACGATGACGGTCGCGGTAACTAGGGCCTGAGCGAGAAGTCGGTTCCAGCGATTCAAAGGGTTTTGTTGTGTGGGGGCTTGCGATTAGCCGCCAGCCCAGCCAACGCTTCGGATCCGAAGCATGGGCTTACCGCGCGGATACTGTATATGCATACAGTATATCCGGGATGCAGCAAAAAAGAAGCCCGCGGCGAATCGCGCGCGGGCTGGGGTGTCATGGGGTCAATCACGACAGCGTGATTGTAGGGTGGGTCGCGCGGCAGGTATGCCCCACTAGCGTGGCATGGCGGGTTTAGTGTCGGGCTGGCGACCGTTAGCCCTCCGATGCGTACGCTGTCAATGCCAATCGTAAATTGCACAGTTTTCGGCCGCACCCCCCGTGGGTCAACATTCGATGCAAATTACCGGGTCAGGTGGGTCAGTTCTCAGTGCAAATCAACAATCAATGGCTTTGCGGAAGGGAAGGGTGTGAAAGCGAGGGCCGAAGACGGCTTCGTTATCCATGCCGATGAAGTTGGGACTGCTCTTGCGCCGGGCGTTCATGTCCTTCGGCGTTGCCGTTGCGAACAGTCTTCGGTCGGCACGAATCCTCTTCCCATCGAGCACGATCGCGAAGGGCGAGCTGATGTCACCCGCGCAACGGTGCGCCTCGTCGCATATAGCGAGATCAAAGGTCGGTACGTCGCTCTCTGTCTGAGTCGCTGCAATCACGCAGGCGGATTGATAGGTGCAGAAGACCACACGGCTTCCGTCTCCTCGCATGAAGCATTCGATGTCGCCGGAATCTGTGGTCACCGCGAACCCGCTATCGCTAAGGCTTGCGACTCCGAGGTCATCGACAGAACCACGTGAGAGAGAGGTGTCCGAACAAACGCAGAGGGCGTGGTAGTCCGCCATCGAATGGTTGTCCCGCCAGGATAGCGCGTACTGCAGCAAAAGCGAGATAGATGGGAGGAATACCACCGTGAGCCTCACCTTCATCAACTCCGCGACCCACAAAGCTGTCAGAGTCTTTCCTGTTCCGCAAGCCATGATGAGTTGACCGCGGTCGTGGGATTGAAATCCGCCGACCACGTCTTGGATCGCTTCCCGCTGATGGGCACGAGGTCGGTGTTTCATTTCTCAGCTATATTTTGTTGCAGACACGACCAGACTAGCGGTCGCAGATTGGAGTCAAGCTCTGACGGTACGTCGACGCGAATCTTTAGCTACGCCAGGCCAGATTCGATGACAAATCTTGAAGTTGGATGCTTTTTCGCGGTGGAAAGGAGCATGACTCGTCGGGCGCGGGTGAGTGCCACGTAAAACAGTCGCCGCTCCTCTGCCTCCGGACTGCTTTCGTCGGGGATGACCGTTTCTTCGAGCCGGATGAGAGCTGTATGATCCCATTCGAGCCCTTTGCTTGAATGGAAGGTTGTGAGCACGACGGCATCTTCAGCTGGTTCGTTGTTGCGACGACGCAGGAACTCCAATCGATCCACGAAAGTGCCGTTCAACCTGGTCAGCACATCGTAGGTCGTAGTGATCGAACGCTTACCCTGATCTGATTTCACCCAGCGCAGCATCCACTCGCTTACCCCGTCGAGTACGAGTGCATGGAACTGGCGATCGCAAAGCGATCGCCATTCACAGATCTTCTTCGCCAGCTCCAAATATTTCTCGACGGCATCGTCACCCAGTCCCGCGTCCAAGAGATCCTTCTTCTTGATCTTTTCGCATTCCTTTGCGCCGGAGAACTTGCGATACAACGTTTGGAGATCGGCGGCACCCACGCCAGCGAAGCCGAGAATCGCGTCTATGCCGCTGGTTCTCGTTCCATGGATCAATTCAAGTAAGTTGCCCATCAAGGCCGATTCGGGGCGATCCAGGATCGAGCGTCCTGCCGCGCGGTGGTACTTCACCCCATGTGATCGGCAAACGGCCTCGACTGGATCGAGAATGCGATTTGTACGGGCTAGGATCGCAGCAGTCTTTCCAGCGCGCACTGCCGCCGCCATTGCTTCCATCGCCGAAATGGCTTCTTTGTACTCGTCGTCGTACCGTGCGAAGTCCACAGTACCGCCGGCGCCACGGTTGGATACAAGCTCCTTTACGATTCGCTCGCGGTTGTTTCGAATGACCTTGTCGGCAACAGACAAAATCTCAGAATGCGAGCGATAGTTAATCCCCAGGACAATCTGTCGGGCATCGAACTCTCTAGCGAAGGCTTCCATGCCCCTTAGTCCGAGCGCAGAACGAAAGCCGTAGATTGCCTGGTCGTCGTCGGCAACGAGAGTCGTAATGGCACCAGTTCTCGCATGCAGTGCGGTCCATAGAGCCTGATGCGGGTCCACATCCTGATATTCGTCGAGTAATAAAGCGTCGATTTTGTAGGGAGCAATTGTGCCTCGCTTCATGCCGTCTACTGCGTATCGAAGGAGGTCGTGAAAATCGACCCGGCCATTTCTCTGCAGCGCTTCTTGATAGGCGACGAACAGTTGGCCTTCCGGCGTCTCAAGCAACGGATCGCCTAGCTCAGACTTGATGCGTTCAATCGCGGCTATGGCGTCCTCGAGCTTCCATTCCGTGCTCGACTCCTGTATGACATGCGTCAGAATCGCGGTGCGCTCACCATCAGTCGCAATGTCAGGCCTCTTGCCAGCTGCCGACGAAAGTTGCTTGTAGGCCAAGGAATGGAAGGTGCCTGCGATTAGACGCCTTTTGGCAGATGGCCCCGCCAAAGCCAGTATCCGGTCGCGTAGCTCGACCGCGGCATCTTTGCTGAAGGTAACGGCACCGACGGTCATGTTCGGGTCGCTCAGCAGCAAGGCGGCCTTTGCTGCGATCGTGGCCGTCTTCCCGGCCCCGGGCACCGCAACGGCGACGCAATGGTCACGGCAATCCACCACCTCGCGCTGCGAGGGATTCAGTTTTTCGAGTGCTGCGGCGAAGGACATAGCGCTGGATCAGACTCAGCCGTTGACCGGCAAGATCGGACTTGCTCAGACCCGGTACATTCGACTGGGCGCAAGCGCTGGCATGTGGCAGCAAGTGCCATGAATGTCCTTGAGGCATCTGCCACGCACTGCCATTGCAACTGACATGGTCCGACAGACTCTGGCCACGACTGAGCATGCGTTTAAATGAATGTGCCACTTGGTGGCATCAAGACCGGACACGGCTGAGGGGGGCGGACTTGATGCCACTGCAATTGCACGACCACTAGATGCCGCGCACCGTCGTCATCAGTTTCAAATGGGCGGTATAGCTACGCAGGCCCAGCGGCTGGAACTTACGCAGGAAACGCGAGACCTCTTCGTTGACATCGGTTTGGTCTCGAATCCCGTTCCACACCATGAAGTCGAACTGATCCATGGTCTGGTCAAACTTGACCAGAACCTGTAGCGCGCGAACGGCGAAACGCGAGTAAGCCTGAACCTCGAGTGAGAGCGAAGGGCGCTGGATCGTCGGCGCGAAGACGATATCTCCGACGGTACGCATTTCGGTTTCGCGTTGCTCGCGGTACGCCTTCGCCACGCGCAACTGTTCGTCGACGTAGTCCTCGAGTTTGGACAACTCGCGTTCCAGATACGTCTCCAGCGTGGAAAGGTCCGCGCGGGTGAATGTGCTGGGGCCGAAGCGCTGGAGATTGAGCGACATCCGGTTCATGTACGGCCACCATTGTTCGAACAGCGGGCGCAGGCGCGTGTGGTTCAACTTCAGGGCGACAGATACGACGGCAGCCCCTGCGAGTTCGCGATCGAGGATCTGCAGGCCCAGCTCACGGCGCCGGCGGATGATCGCCTGGCGCTGCTCCGGCGGTAGTTCACGAAAGAGCTTGCGCGTCCGCTCGACGTCAGCCTTGCGCTGCTCGTGATCAGCCGGCGATAGCAGGCCCTCGTTGCGCAGCGCATCGGCCGAAGCATCCATCTCGTTGAGCTCGTGCTCCACGTCACCGGTGCTGTCGATGGTGCCGAGCGTGCTAGGCGTAGTGGAAGCCGCTGCCGATGCATCCAAAATGCTCTCATCGGTCGGGATCAGGTCGGTCGTGGTCATGATTTCTCCATTTGGAAGGCCATCCACATGGCCTCATCGTCATTGAGTGGCCGGCCTATTTGCCGACATGAAACGACGCAGCAAGGCGCCAGCAAAGCAGGCCCACCAGGCAGACCACATAGGTCCACCAGTTAGCGAGCAGTGAAATCGGGAGTAGCAACGCAGACGCACCTATGCCGAAGCTAAGCATCAGGCCGTGAGCTGCGACATGAAAAGACACGGGGTTGGCGAATCCAGCGCTTGCCGCGCGGATCTTCCGGCAGACTGATCCATCGTTGACGATGGCCATGATCAACACCGTCGCGCCGAAGAGCCAGTGATAAGCGACGGCCGAGCGATACAGCGCGCGATAGAGTGTCAGCCAGAAGTGCTGCATCCAGCCGCGGCCGAACGCTGATGCGCCTCCGTCCGAGAAGGCACTCGGGGCGTCCGAACCGGCAAAGGATGCCTTCACTGCGCCGGAATCGATGAACCATTCGTGGAACCTTGCGTTCGCCGATGTCAACGCGATATCGGCCTTACTCGGACCGAGGACGCGCTCCACCGACGCACGCTCGTCACGACTGATCTCGAACGCAGATTGGTCCTGGATGAATGGCGCGAGCGTGCAGATCATCAGCGGCGAAATGATCAGCCAAAGACGAACATGGGATGCGAAACGACTACTGGCCATGGCTCAGATCCACCGTAATGCCAGCAGGATAGGGAAACTGGGAATCGCGACCAGCGCGGCCCAGAACACAGCGGGCTTGCTAACAGAGATCTTCACCAGCGCAAAGCAGGGCACGACGTCGGCGGCCGTGAACGCTTCCGGCGGCGTATCCGCCCAGGCGGGCGAGGTGAGCCAGTCCTGCATGCTTAGGGCCAGCGTGGGGTCCACGCTGCACAACCAGGCGGCCACGCTCGGCGGGATTCGACGAAGCCGTTGTGCGACGCGGCGGGCGTCAGTGTGCAAAGTTGCCAGCGACATCGTAGCTCTCGAAGTAGCGTGAGAAGGCGTAGCCTGTGAGAACCCTGGCGGCAAGCTGGAATGCCGCGCACCGCTGGGAGATCTCGCCGGGCACCGGTTCGTCGACAACCTGACAGACGTAGCCTGCAGTCTGCCGTTGCTCGAATGCCGGGATGGATTCGTGGAAGGGGTACCAGACGTTGTACTTTTCGCCTTTGAAAGCGGCGTACCGCTTGTTGTACAGGTCATGCGCCCGTGAGAAGAGCCCCTTCATGAACGCCACCGAGGGGTCACCATGCTTGCGCGCTGCGCGCCAGGCGGTGATGCCGTCTGTGAGCATCTCCTTGATCAGCGGCTCGTCTCGCACGCGGAAATTCACACCGACGTAATCGACCACGCGTGCACAGATCTCATCGAGGTCCGGAGACAGCGTAAAGACGGGCGAGAGCTTCGCCGACAGATTGTGTTGCTTGATAACTTCGCGGAAAAGACTGCTGCGCATGGATGGTTAGTCCTGAATAATGGGAATACGACCTTGGTAGACAGCGCCGCCGGAGATTCGCAGGAAATACTGGAGATTTGGCAGTTGCATGACCAGGTCATGCGGAATCAGCGGGACCTTTTCGAGTTGTGCCGACCGCGATACAGAGCCACTGAATTCACCCACGTGCGCTTCGGTGCCGGTACTCGTGCTGCTCGATATCACCAGGTTGCGGATCGCCGTCGTTCCGGCCTTCTCGGCAAACCATTGGGCCGTGTCGATGTCTTCCAAGCGTAAGACCATCTGGTTGTTCAGATTCCCCAAAACCTGCTGCATTTTGGCCACGTTTCCGAGTTTGGCCGTGAAATCCGAGCGCGTCTGGTAAGCAATGAACGCCTTGAAGCCCGCGCCCCGGCCCTTGTTGAGCAATTGCAGCAATTGCTCGTTGATCGCTTCGGCGGCTTCGTCGACCACCAGGACGATTTCGGGTGGCTTGGCGTAGAAGTTGTAAATGGCACCAGCCACGGACGCGATGTCTGCCAGCAACATCGACATGACGGCCTGGGCCACCATCGAATTGGAAAGGGAATCCGCGCCAACGAAGAGCACTGCCTTCTGCTTGATGACCTTGTCGATATCCCAGATTTCTCGGTCGTCGTCGAAGTCGTCCGCCTTGGGCGCGAGCATCAGACCTGTCTCGCCGGTGGCGAGCATTTGGAGAAGGGGCAGGGCGGACGCGATGATGCGGCCGTAATGATCGCGGTCGTGCTGGAACGTCGAGATCAAACCATCGATCGATTCGTGGCCCTTTCCGACGTTCGCGAAGCGGTCAATGTACAAACGCGCCATGGCGTCGAGTCGCGTGCCACCTTTCTGGCCGACCTGCTGCATGTACCCTGCGACCTCTGCATCCCAGTCGGCCATGCCGGCTTCTGGAAAGAAGCGTTGCAGCGCACGCTCGAGCAGATTGTTGATTCCGTTCTGCGCGTATTGCAGGATGGAGCGAAGGTTTGGCTTGTCGCCAACGTAAAGCTCGCCCTTGACCGAGCGATCAATGAACAGGAACGCAAACTGGCGGAACGGGCCTTCTTCCATCAGTTGCGCAATGCGGGTTGGGATTTCCGAAGGTTGCGACCAGTTCTCGAGCGGGTTCAACCGGATCGACTGTGACGGCGCCGCCTGTTTCCAATACAGGAACTTGCGACCCACGCGCTCGCACTCGCGCTTGCATCGTGCAACCCAGTCGGGATCGTTCTTCGGGTCCAGAATGATCAAAACATCACTTTTGTTATGAATCACCTGGGTCGAAATGAGTTCGAATGTGCGCGTTTTGCCGGCGCCAGTGGTGCCGCTGATCGAGGTGTGACCGCCCATCGCCTTGTAGTGAAAAGGCACCGGCCGCTTCTTGGCCTCGAGCCCTGCAATCCACGGCTTGCCCTGGGGGGAGCGGTCAGGGATGCTGCCACGTGGTGAGAACGCCTTTTCAATTGCGCGCACGGTGCCGTTGGCTAGCCATTTCGGCAGGCCGGGAATATCGGTCGATGGCATGCGCAGAATGTCGTGCGCGAGCTGGCAGTGCTTCTGGGTCCACTCGTAGCCTGTCCCGAGATACATGGCGTCCGCGTCTTTGTCGGTGGACCGAAGGCGCTGGCTCGCCTCCAGCAGGCGGTCGATCTTGACGACTGTCAGCCACTTTGTGGAGATGGCGAGTCTAAACCTGAAAGCCCGCCAGACTTGCGCCGTGCGGAAAAACAGTGCGCCCAGGCAGAGAAGGGCAAAGTAGCCGGCGTGCGGCATGCCGCTCACCAGGATCAGCAACCCCGCGAGAGCCCAGCCAACGGCCGCGCGAAACTCGAAGATTGGCCGGAAATGGTTGATGTAGTGGTTCATCATGGCGTGACGTCCGGCGCAATGAGGTTGCCGACCTCATCAACCAGCAAGATGCTCTGGCCGTCGGCCCTGTACAGGTGCTTGCCTTTGCGAAGATGCTCGACCAGGGTGTCGGAGGCGAGCCCATAGTTGCCGAGCATGCGCTTGCTGATCGCGACCTTGCCGTCGATGCGCGTAACCTTGGTCTTGCCGGCGGCCACGTCCTGGGCCAGCGCCTTGAAGAATTCCCGCATCAGATTGGACGAACCCGCCACAGCCTTGAAGGGATCGTCGCCGGATGGTCCCTTCCGAAGGGATTGCACACCGTCAAGCTGTACGACGTTCCGCGTGCTGGAAGCGTCCAACGGGGTGGCGGTGACCGCTCCGATCTCCGCGGTGGCTTCCGCGACCGCCTGTTCCGGTTCCACTGCTCCTTCGCTCGCCACGTGGGCGGTCGCCGTCGGTACCGCTGCCGCAGCGGCCATGGGCTGAATGGTGGACGGCTGACCAGCCTTCGCCAGTACTTCGGCGTTCGGGGCTGGTGTCGGATCTGGCGCGAACTCTGCTCTGCGAGCCTTTACCTCGAATTGCGTCAAGGTATCGATCGATTGCCGTACGACCTTATGCAGCAGGGTTTCCAGACCGGTCGGTCGCGGGTCGGGATTGATGGCACCGAAGAGGTCAGTCAGTACTTGAGAGTCGAAGGCGCTGAGTCGATCACTGCCCAGAATCTCACGCGCAAGCAGCGCGGTGCGCATCCGCTCAACAGGCTGTGCAGCGTCGCGTCTAGAAACCTTGTAACTGCTGGTTCCAAGCCATGGGCCGAAGGCGCCGTGGGCGGCAGGAACCCATTCGGCACCATCACAGTCACGATGGAACTGGAAATGCCTGCAGGGCTCGTCGAGCCGCGAACAGCACGCAGCGAGGAACAGGGCGTAGAGATACTGCGGCTCCAGCGCTCGACGCCGCTCGGACGAGAGGTCCGCACCGAACTTCTGTGCACCGGATAGCCGCATGCCAAAGTAGGCCGCTTCGATGGTCGCCCGAAAGGCGCCGCCTGGCTCTGCATGTTCTCCCGGCCGCAAGGGCATGCTCGAAAACCAGTCCGCGCATCGGGAAAGGATGCTCAGCCATTTGGCATCGAACGTCTCCGCGGACGTCTCGTTCGCGTACTGGCGGATGAGTGCAATGCGGCTCTCATGGGCAGCCAGCAATTCTGCTGGCGACAGCGGGGTATGGGTATGTGCGCTCATTTGGCCTTTGCGAGGAATTTACCGATGCCGCCCGCTGCCTTGAGACCCACTCGCATGGCGCCGCCGCCACTGATCCCACCGCCCGATCCGAAGATTGCGCCGGCGAGTTTCGGAAGCTCGAAGGCAACCAGAATCATGCAGAATGCGACGCTCATCGCGTACGCCGCGCCGGAAAGCGTAGCGGTGCCGGCGCTCTGCTGCTCGGAAAGCGTCGACACCAGCGCGCTCGAGACCAGCCGCGCCATGATGGCGGCGACGACCGAATACATCGATGCGCCAATCATGAAATCGAGCCACGAAGTAAAGTAGCGGCGGCTATAGTCAGAGAAGCCCAACGCCACGGCAATCGGGCCGATCACGATGCCAATGGCGGCCGCGATCTCTCCCAACGAAATGAAGAACGTGTAGAGCAGGGACGCGATCGCACACAGGACGAATGCTGCCATCAACATTAGTCCGGCGAAGGCGATCATCAAGACGTCAGAGATACCGCTGGCGGCTTTCATTGACTGAATGTAGGAATCAATGAAACCAGCACCGACGGCGGCGAGTGTCATCGCAGGCGTCATGGCCTGTGTCCCCGCGACCTTGTCGGCGAGATGCTTGAAGTACTCGTAGATGCCCGGCCCGAACTTGTCGTATCCGGTGTAGAGCGAAGCGAAGATGCCTAGCATTAACAGCTTCTCAAACACCTCCGTCCAGGCCGATACCGGGTCCGACGTCGCGGCGAACTGGATGCCCGCCAGCGTCAACGTGATGACTGCCAATCCGAACGCGATCTTGTCGGCATCAGGCGTAAGGCTCTTGCTCAACGTCGTAGCGCCGCCAATCAGGCCGGTGCGGAAGGACTCGAACTGGCTGAGCCAACTCTTAAGCGATTCGCCGATGGAACCGGGTTGGGAAAACAACCCCTTTGGGGCGGCCGTGTCCGGCGTTGTCTGTGCCGCTTCGGTGCCCGTTTGTGGAGCCGACGCTTGTGCGAAAACTGCCGGCGAGTGCAACAGGAGAGTCGTAAGCAACAGGACGATGAAGCGGGCGATCTGCATTTCAGTTTCGGATCAGTTCGACTGCAGCTTGCGCGAGAAGACGCGTGCGCGGAGATTCTTGAGTTCTTCATCCTGCGCGGCCGCCATCGAGCGGATCGCTTCGGCGCTCTGCGTTTCCTTGGCGACGCTCTGCTGGTCCCGGTCGGCATCGGCCTGCGCGCGCACACTCATCAGCTGCAGCAGGTCGGAATTCTGGCTGGCAAGCACATCGAGCATCTGGTTGGTGGTCTGCGCCGCTGCCTGTGCCGTGGGCGACAGCTTGATTTGCGACTGGATCTTCTGCCGGCGCTTGGCCACCGACTGCGTGTTCTTGAAAATCTGCTCGCCCAGAGTGAATAGTGCCTTCGCCGTCTTGTCGCCGTTGGTCAGTAGGGCCCGCTGATCCTCGAACCACTGTTCCTTGGTCTTGCCGGAGGAAACCACCATGCTCTGAATCTTCTTCAGGTAGTCGGCGTTGTCGGACACAGTCCCATACAGATCCTTGAGCGTCGTCCCGTAGATCTCGTACTTGCCGATCTCGTCCTTGATGCTGTTGAACTGTTCCATGATGGCTTCGGCGTCGAGCCCCGTCGCTTGCAGTAGCTGATTGGCCATCATCTGGTACTGGTAGACGATGTTGGTGTTCTCGTACACCTCGGACTTGATCGACTGCAAGGCCGAGATCGTCGTCTGCACAAGTCCCACCCAGTCGGTAACGGGCAGTGCGGCGTGAGCCGGGGCAGCGCCGAGAACGGACGCGGCGACGGCGATGTTGGCGATCCACTTTTTCATTTCTGGGTTCTCCCTGTTTAGGCTGCGCGGGCGAGCATTTCGCGCACGTAGCGGTCTTGCCAGTCGGGGTCTCCCGACGCGTAATGGGTGTCACAGATGGATTGCGCTACGCCGTCCGAGCGCAGCATCGCCACCATCTCGTCGTTGAATGCCGTCTGCAGCATTCGCGTTTGGATGTTCGTGATCCACAGGTAGTCACGGTTGGGTACCGCGTCCGAGATCATCTGCACCTGGTCGTCGGTCAAGCCGAACTTTTCCTTGTAAAGTTCGGGGCTCGTCTTGGCCTGGCTGTTGGGCAGATAGATCCAGTTGGCGATGTTCTCCTTCAGGATTTCGAAGTTCGCCACGCGAGCGATCTGCCGCAAGGATTGGGTCGCGGCCCAGATGGACCCATTGAGCTTCCGGATCGTCGTGATCCAGTCCTCGAAGCGTTTGTAGAAGCGCTCGTTCTGGAAGAAGAAGCCGCATTCCTCGACCTCAATGACTGTGTAGCGAATACCGTCCATCGACTGGCTGATGCGGTAGAACGCATAGTCGGTGAAGAGAGCAGCCGCGCGTGGAAACTTCTGAAACAGTTCTCCGCACTCGATGCAGAGGTTGTCGCTGACCGCAAAGGCGTCCTCGACATGGTCAAAGAAGTGACCGTACTGGCCGCCAACCAGCCAGATTTGCAACCGTTCCCGCAAGTCCGCGTGTAGCATGGTGGACAGGGCACTCAGTGTCCAACGCTCGCGCGGATAACCGGCGAGGAGCTTCACCGCCTCGAAGATGTCCTGCCGTTGCTGCGGCGTCAGCGAAAAGTCATCATCTTCCAGTGCGAGGGTGAGCCATTCCGCGACGTAGGTGAAGCTGCCGGGATCGGCCAGCAGTGAGAGGGGGTTGACCGGTGTACTCGCCTGGAATTTTCCCGTGACGTCGATGAATGCTCCGCCGCTCAAGAGGGTTGGAATCCGGGTCGACCTGTCTTTGTCGAAGCGAATTCGCCGCGCCTTGTGCCGGTCGGCCTGAGACACCAGGAAATTCAGCATCACTGACTTGCCGGCACCAATGGGGCCGATGACAAAAAGGTGACCGTTGCCTCCCGGCTGGTGCATATCGACACGCTGGCCCGTTCGGTGGCGAGTGGGAAGGCACGTGAGCGGGGGTACTTCCGTGCCCGTTTTCTCCGACAGCCAGACGTTGCGCGTTGGGCCTTCGAGCACCGACCGTACCGGAGCAATGTCCGACACGGCGGGCGTCTCGACAAACTGCAGGCGCCGCTGCCGGTCCCAGCGCCCCGGGAGCGTGCTGTTCCAAGCCGCCATCAGATTGGTCTTTTCACGAATCGCGCCAAAGCCGGCGTTGGTCAGTGTGCCAACCACTTCGCTGACGGCATCTTCGCATTCGGCTTCGGTGTCGGCATAGATGACAATCGAGATGTTGGCGAACCCGTGCTGTACGCCTTCAGCGGTGAGGCGCTTGAGTGCCTTGCCGGCTTCCTTGGCCAGTTCCTCGCGGCCCTCGTCGTTGTCGTCTTCTTCCTTCGACACATATTGCTTGACCATCGACCGGAGGTTGACCGCCGCCATCTTGTAGAAGCGGCGTACCTTCTCGATGTAGGCTGTCGCGCGAGCAGTGTCGAGGAAGCGGTACATGATGCAGATATCCAGCTCGGCATCGACCTGCAGCAAACTGTCGAGCGCTGCCTCCTGGAAGCTCATCCATTCCTTGACGGCAACAACCGCGGCATAGCGTCTGCCGTGGGCGGACTCGAACAGCAGTCGCTCCGAGCCAACCGTGATCTCCGATTCGCTCAGATGGGTGTCCAGCATCGTGACGGGGAACCGGATGCGGCGCTTCGGGACACAGGGATTGGCTACCTGGTGGAGTGCCGCGTAGCTGTCCTGCATTGCAAGGCGGGTCGGCTTGATGCGCGGAATACCGCCGGTGAATGCATCTAGCATGGCTTCGAAGCGCCGCGTGTCCGAGCGGATCTTTTCCATGTCGAAGGCGAACGCGCTGCGAGCAAGCACGGTATCCTTAGTCGCTTCGAGCAAGGCGGCAAATAGCGGCTTCCCGCCCACGGTCATGTGATGGCCGATTTTTTCGAAGAACTTGGCCACGCCCGTTTCGGGCGTATAGGCGATGCTCAGCGAATGCGCGTTGCGGAAGTACCGGCCGGTTGTCATGTGCGCGCGGTTGAGCGCGTCGAGACGGGCGTCTGTTCCGTTGCTGAAGTCGCCGTTGACGTACCCCTTGGTGCGCCGGTGCGTAAGGCGCCACCATGCGGTGATACGGTTGTCGAACGAACGGCATGCCTGGTCGAGCTGGTCGCGGGCCGAGGTGATGTCGCTCGCATCCGCGCTATCGGCGTCCACACCCCGAAACTCATAGGTGGCCAACAGCGAGCCGTCCTTATTCAGGATGAGTTCGGGGGTGATCGAGGTGAGCCAGGGGGCGATTTCCGCCAGCGGCCGTCTTTTCAGCTTCAGCATGGCAGATCGCTGTCAAAGCCATAGGGGCGACGGAACACCGCGTGAGACTTGCCATGCCACGGCAACGACTCGTATAGGTCTCCGTACTGGTTGTAGACATTCAGAATCTGGTTCCACCACGGATCACGGCTCGTCAGCCAGGCGAGCAGTGCGTGGCTGCACAGTCCATATACGAAGACCGCCACGGGGATTTGCCAGCCACTGCGGTAGGTCACGTAGATCAGAAGCGCGACGATGGTGCCGTTGGCGATGGCCAGACCCCGTACTGCGCCTGCAATCAGGCGCGGCATGGACAAGCCGATGCTCACGTGGTGCTTGCGCATGTTAGAACCCGGTGCAGGAGGCGATCAGGCCGAGCGACTTCAGGATCGAAGGGGCGGCGGCCGCGAGGCCCACGCCCACACAGGCGCCAGAGATGAACTTGGAGAGCGAAGACTCCGCGTTGGCGTACGCGTAGGCGCCCAGGACGATCACGATCAGGCCGACCACGAAAAGATACTTCGTGTTGATAAACGTCGCGATGCCGCAGATGAAGTTGCCGAGATTGTTCAGGAAGGCGTCGTCGGCGGCGACCGCCGAGGTGGCCACGGCCATCATGCCGAGCATCAGCAGGGCAGAGGGCGCGTACTTGCGTGCCGTGGCGCGGACGCGGTGGTTCAGGGTCAATGTCATTTCGGATGGACTCCGTTGGTTAAAAAACGCGTTTTATGTCGTAGTCGCCGTTGGTGAAGCCGTTGATCTCGAGGATTTCCGAGACGTGACGCATCTCGCCGGTGCGCCTGAGGTGCACGACGTAATGGATGCAGTCCGCGATGAGCTTTCGCATGTCGTCGAGCTTCCAGCCTGATCCGGGCGGGATGCCGAGGAGCGCCATGCTTTCCAGGCGAGAAAGGGCAGAACGTGCGCTGCTGGCGTGCAGGGAAGCCATGCCGCCGTCGTGGCCGGTGTTGAGGGCCTGGAGCATGTCGAACGCCTCGCCGAATCGGACTTCGCCCACGAAGATGCGGTCGGGACGAAAGCGCAAGGCGAGGGCGACAAGGTGCTGCGTCGTCACGCCCTTGTCCTTGTTGGAGAGCAAGCGCACTTGATTTGGTACGGTCAGCGTCAGTTCCATCGTGTCCTCGATCGTGAGGACACGGTCGCTGGCCGGTACGCACCCGGCCAGTGCGTTGAGGAACGTGGTCTTACCCGTAGACGTGCCGCCCGCAACGATGATGTTCTTGCGCCGGACCATCAGCTGCTCGAGCGCGCGCACGAGCGCCTCATCTTCCTCATTGCCGAGGAAGATTGGCTCCTCAGCGTGAGTGGTAGCGTTGCGCAGCGAGAACGCACCCGCTTTGGCGTAATCCTCCAGCGTCAGGTTCGTTTCGCGATGTCGGCGAATGCTCAGCGCGTGGCCGTCGATCGCTGTCGGCTGCATGACCGCTGCGATCCGCAGACCTTTGTGGCCTGCATTGATGATGCCTTGGGTTGTCCCCCGTACTGCGGACTTCTCCACCGAGGAGGCGAGGGACCGGACAGCGCCTTCGACCTTGATGGGATCGAGGACGATATCGAGTTTCGTTAGCACCCCGCGACGTTCCACCCAGATGCTGTCGAACCGGTTGATCATGACTTCGGCAACGTCCGCCGAATGGATGACGTCATGCAGCGGAGCGAGGGACTCGAAGAACATCGAGACGGCGCTGTCGGCCAGCTGCGTCAACTGCAAGAGAGGGTGGTTGTTAGCGAGGGATTCCATGCCCGCTATTGTTGGCGGGCAATTGGGTAAGAGAGGCGGCGAAAGATGGTCGATTTTCGATAGCTTTCGACAAAATCGCTTTCGTCCCACGTTCTCCGAGAACTAACCGTCCGTGCCGCCGAAGGAACATGTTCCTTTCAAAAACCGCGAATCGCACGGTCAAATCCCGAGTATTCGCGTTTCAAGCCTGTCGATACCCCATTCACCTGCCCGAGGCCAACTGCCGTCCCGACATGCGCGTTCCACCGCCTGCTCATCGATCGCGATGACTCATGCGAGAGCGTGAAAGGAGGCCTCGCGCAAAAAGATGGAAAGCTCAGCAAATTGGCATAGCTTTCGAGACAAACCGAGCGCGATTCGCTGTTTCAATTGGCGGCATCCCACTGGACCGCCGCAGCATGCCCTTCTTCCGAAAGCCCGCCGACAAAGCCAAGCCCCTGACCGTTGCGCCGGGGATGTACGGCAATGAAAGCCCGGAGCAAGCGATCTTCGACCGCACCACGCGTATCAGTGTGGATCGCAATCATTGGAAGCTGGCAACGGTGGGCCTCGGCATCATTGCCGTGTCGGCGATACTCACGCGGGAGCCGCCCCCGTCTGTTGTGAAGGTAGTCGGTGTGTCGTCCGATGTCACGGGTAAGCCCATCACCCGAGAACTCGAGGCCTTTCGTCCGGACGAGCGCCAGGTGCAGACGGCGCTTAAGGACCTGGTGCAACGCTGGTTCACGATCGAGCCCATCCTGACGCCGCAGATCGAGTCGTCGCGCATGGCTGCGAACCTGCGTTCCGTACGTGAGCAGATGCTGGGTGCCGCCAAGGACCAATTCAACGCGTGGGTACAAGAGGACGAGCCGTTCCGGCAAGTCATGTCCTCGCCCACGCTCACGCGAGAGCCGAAGTTCACCAATATCGCGAGCCTGCCGGATAGCACGGTGGTGGTCGAGTTTGTCACCACGACGACGGAAGACGGCTACAAGCCGCGCAAGCAGCGCTACACCATCACGTTCCGGTACCAGACCAAGCCTGCGGATAAGGAGGCGGTTCTCGGTACCAACCCGTTCGGGGTGTACCCGATCTTTTTCAGCATTCAGAAATCGGCGGCCTGATCGTCGCGCATACGCCCATGGAAGCTCGTACCCCCTCCCGGTTCATCCCTCTGGCCATCGCCCTTTGCATGGCTTTGATGCTTTCCGCACCGGACAGTCACGCCGCCGACAAGACTCGTCGTACCGGCGCTGGCATGGCCGGTCTCGGTATTGGCGACCTCAGCGATGCGATGAATCCGGCGAATCCGTTTAACGGCGGCGTTGATCCCATCGCTTTGCCGGGCGACTCTCGCCTGGTTGTCTTCACCTACAGTCGTGACCAGATCTTCCGCGTGCTTAGTGCTCCGCTGAAGATCACGACGATCGAATTCCCGGACGACGAGCAAATCGTCGGCGACCCGGCCTGGGGCGAGAACGTCCGCTGGGACTACGACACGGACGGTGCCAATCACCTGTACGTCAAGCCGCAGGCGGCCGGCCTGGTGAATACGCTGTCGGTCAATACCAACAAGCGAAGCTACGAATTCACGCTCGTATCCTCGCCCCTCGGCGGCATCTTCTACCAGAAGGTGCGCTTCAAGGTGCCGACGTTAATCTCCGCCAAGGTGAAGGCGCGCAATGACGCACGTGCGGACGCCTCGGACGAAGCAAAGGCAAGCGAGCCGGACGTGTCGCGCAGTCCCGATGCCGTTGGCGTTTCGCCTGACCAGCTCAATTTCGAGTATGCAATCTCGGGAAGTGCCAGCTTCAAGCCGGAAACGGCCTTCGACGACGGCAAGGCGCTGTGGCTGCGCCTGCCCAACGCAGCACTGCAGAACTGGCCGGTTGCGTTCATCAAGGACGGCAGTGATTTCGTGGTCGTCAATGCCATCCGGCGCGGTGGGTATCTGGTGGTGCAACGATTGGCCGACACGGTCGTGCTGCGCTCGGGCGACGATGAAGTGAAGATCGAACGCGGCCGCCGTCGCATCCTGGGGCTGTTCTGATGCGCGGCAAGCAGAAAGCGGAGAACGTCACCGACGTGACCGAAGCACAGGAGCGCACCGTGAAGGGCAAGCTTCCGCGCAACGTCGTGCTTGCCTTGGGTGGTGTGGCGGCACTGATGGTCGGCGCCTTGGGATACTACTTCCAAACGGTGTCAGATGAGCAGCTCGATGCTAAGGCGGAACAGGCACGCGCCGACCAGATCAAGCAGCGCGCCGGCAGTGCGGACAACGGGCAAAGTCTCGAAGCCGCCATCCGTGCGCAAGCAGAAAAGGCACGCGAAGAATCCGACAAGCAGCGCAAGCAAGCCATCCCAGCTGACACCAAAGCGCCGGTCATGACTGCCGGCGACCTTACCGCCCCGGCGAAGTCCATGGGCGGGGCCGCGGACGCGAAGAAAAACGCGGAAGACGACCTCTTCACCTCATCGGTATTCAAGAGCGGCACGCGCAAATCGCAGGTCGCGCAGGTAAAGCAGCCTGCAGGCCTCGCAGACGTGACGGACCCTGCGCAGATGCGCGCGATTCAGCAGGCGGTCGCTGCGAAGGCTGCGGCTGCCAATGCAGCCGGTGTCAATCCTGACGGCGTCGCTCCGCAGCCGGCCTCGGCCGATCGCCAGTTTCTGCGGGATGCCGGGAGCATGAACACGCTGAGAACCGGATTCGACGGCAAGCCGCCGCGCTGTACGCTGAGCCGCGGCTTCATTATCCCCGCCAACTTCGCGGGCGGCCTTAACTCGGACAAGCCGGGCGAGTTTCGCGCGACGGTATCGCAGGACGTCTACGACACGGTCAAGGGCACCTGCAAGATCATCCCGGCCGGCACGACCCTGGTGGGCATGTACAGCGCGGACATCGCGGTGGGTCAGGAGCGGATTCTGACGGCCTTCGTCCGCATGCAACTGCCGAACGGAAAGACCGTGCCGCTCATGGGTATGCAGGGCGCGGACCCCGACGGAACCGCTGGCAACACTGGTGATGTCAACAACCACTTCCTCAAGATCTTCGGCGGCGCGCTCGTGATCGGCGCTCTGTCGTTGCGCTTCAACGACAACCCCACCACGACGACGGTCGGACCGGCGGGCCTGGTGGCATACGGGAACGCGGCGGGTCAGGTGGCCACGCAAACCGCACAGACGATCCTGAACCGCAACCAGAACATTCGGCCGACGATCACCACCGAGCCTGGCCAAAAGATGATGGTTCAGGTCAAGCACGACATTGTCCTGGAGCCTTACCGTGATTAGGCCGCTGGCGACTCTCCTGGTCTGCGCCGTGACTTTGGCGGGCGCGCACGCCGCGACGATTGAAGCCGTGATCAGTCCTAATGCCATTGTGGTGAAGGATGCCGGGCAGGTTCGCGTGCACTCGCTTGAGGGCAAGCCGGTCCTCTACTGCGGCCTCGATGCGTTCCTGGGGTGGTCGGCCCGGTTGCTCGGCGCACAGATCGCGCCGGGCTCAGACGAGGGCCCGGTTGTCACGCTGGGCGAGAAGTCCACGCCGATTTCACGACTCTTCGCCCGTGAAGGGTGGCTCCGGCCGGCCGTATTGACCGAGGCGTCCCAAGAAGCCCTCGCCGAGCGCCGCGGGGGCTGGGCCTGCGCGCCGAAGACTGAGCCGTTCGCCCAGATGGGCAGCCGCGTGGATCCGAAGATCACTGCTGGCATCGCCATGAACGAGTCCTCGTACCGGGGCCGTCCGTGGCCGTGGACCCTCAACGTGGCGGGGCGCGGCATGTTCTTTGCGACGCGCGAGGAAGCCTATGCCGCTGTCAATCGCCTGCTTGCGAATGATCGTTGCGATTTCGATGTGGGCCTCATGCAGGTGAACTGGTGCTACCACGGCAAGCGATTCGCATCGCCGTGGGAGGCGCTGGCCCCGGCTACGAATATCCGCGTGGCAGAAGACATTCTGGCAGAGAACCTCCAGCGCAGTGGATCGGCCATGAAGGCCGTCGCCTGGTACCACAGCGCCAATCCAGAGCGTGGTGGGCCCTATTTCTCCCGTTTCATGAAACACGTCGCCCAATTCCAATGATCAGGCCGCTACTCTTCTCCGCATTTGCGCTGGTCGCGGGGTGTGCTCACGCGGCCGATACCGATCCGCTCGACTTCGACTATCAGGTCGTCGCGCGCGCAGCGGACCGTCCGGCCATGGTGTTCAACGACGGCCTTTCCACCTACATCCAACCTCGGCACGGCCAAGTCGTACAGGCGGACGGTGCTATCCAGAACGGTCCGTATTGGGTCGTCGATGGCGTCCCCGACGTGCTGCGCTACACGGTCAATCGTCAGCCGGTAGTCGCACGCTGGAAGCGGGCGAACGGTTTTACGTCGGAGCCTGCGAATCCGAGCGGCGATCTCCCGCGCAGTCTCGGGTCAGTGTC
This sequence comes from Cupriavidus sp. D384, assembly GCF_001652915.1. Lineage (GTDB taxonomy): Bacteria > Pseudomonadota > Gammaproteobacteria > Burkholderiales > Burkholderiaceae > Cupriavidus. The sequence continues at coordinate 183,560 of NZ_BBQI01000012.1, read as the reverse complement.
TGGTCGGTTGGCGCTCATCGGCAGTTACAGCGAGCTGCCACTCGTCCGTGCCGGCCGTTCCTCATTGCCGTTGGCGCAAATGGTCAAGTCTATCGCGCCGACGGGGTGGAGCGGTACCGCGCAAAAAGACATTCCTCTGACCGACGAAGTCGCTTTGGAAGTGCGGGCGGGCGAGAACTGGGTCCAGGCGCTTGCGCGCGTGCTCGAGCAGCGCAATCTCTATGCGGAGGTGGACTTCGGTCGCCGGAATATCGCGCTGCGCGCCACGCCGCCCAAGGCATTTTCGGTAGAGCCCGGTAACACGGCGTCTGCGGGCGGCATGCTGCGGGCTACGGCTCCTGTAGTGGCGGCGCCGGTGGCTGACGCGGCACCTGCCGCCACAGCACTGCCGGAAGGTCCGACTCTCGCCTCGGCCTTCAACGCATTGGCGATCCGCGATGCCAAGAACGGCCGCATCGAGGTGCGCTTCGAGGCCGAGCCGAAGGACCTGGAAGTGCGTGACGGCGCCGGCGACAAGCTGCGTACGCGCTGGGACGATACCGAGCGGGTGCTGTCCTTCCCGACGGTGGACAGCTTCACTGCGAGCAGCGGCGGGAAGCGCGTGGAGGTGGCCCGTGTGCCGGGCATCAATTTCCTGTTCCCGCGTGACAACAGCGCCGGCCTCGAACGCGTGTTCGAAAAGGATGGTGCGACCTATCTGAGCTTCGCCAAGTCGATGGCCAGCATCTCCGTGTTCGGCGACAACCACCAGGGCGGGGGAGAGCAAAAGGACCGCTACTTCAAGTTCAACGGGGTATCGGACCACCTGACCGTCATCGCTGACGGCAATGTAGTTCGTGTGGACCGCTTGCCTGAGGTCCGCTTCTACGAGCGGGCGGTCCAATGATTGCGATGCGCATCGGGCTGCTGATCGCGGGCACCGCATTGGCCGGCGTCGTGCACGCCGATTGCCTGGACGATGCGGCGGCGTTCCATCGCGTGAGTCCAGTACTGGTCCGCGGCATCGCGCAAGTCGAGTCCGGCATGCGCTCTTGGGTGACCAACACCAACACCAACGGCAGCGAGGACATCGGGCTGATGCAGATCAATTCTGTGCATCTGCCGCGCCTCGCGAAGTTCGGGATCACCCGCCAGAGTCTCTTCGATCCTTGCACCAATGCCTACGTTGGTACCTGGATCCTCGCCGATTGCCTGGGCCGGTATGGCGAGACGTGGACGGCTGTCGGTTGCTACAACGCCGGCTCGCCAGACAAGCGGCTCAGGTATGCGAACCGTGTGTACCAGAAGCTGCAATCGACGACCAAATAACCCATTCGAATTCAAACGGAATACAGCCATGCACCAGTCTCGATCGTTGTCCCGGATGTGCCGGGTTCTTCTTGCCGGCGCCGCAGCCGTTGCTGCCTGTGCGCACGCGGCAGTGCCTGCATCCTCTCCGTTTGGCGCCGACGCCTCGGGCAACTTCGAGCCGAGCAAGCCTTTGGCTGGCGGCGGTTGGCAGCTGCTTTCCGACCGCAAGACGCCGCGGGCCGATGCGACGACCGTTGCGGCCCTGGCGCCGACATCGGTGGCCACGGCGACCATCACAGCGGTTGCATCACCGGTTTCGGGAACGCCTGCGGCCCCGGCGCCTGCGTCGGCACCTGTTCTTTCCAACGGCCAGCGCGACTGGTCTGTCTCGCCGGCTGACGGCAACTATCGCTTGCTCATAGAGAAGTGGGCCCGCGATGCGGGTTGGGCCACCGCACCGTGGGAGCCGGATCAGGACGTGCAGATCGAAGGGGCTGACGCCTTTACCGCCGACTTCAAGACGGCGGTTCGCCGGGTGCTCTCGGCGACGGAAATGACCGACTACAGCCTGAAGCCGTGCTTCTACTCCAACAACCTCGTCCGTGTGGTGAAGCTCACCACGAAGTGCGACCCAACGAAGTGAGCGTACCCATGAAGCTGAATCGCATTATTCGCCCGGTAACGAGCGCTGCCCTGGTGTGCTCGACGCTGTCCGCCTGCGTTTCACCGTCTCTGATCAAGGACGTCCGTCAGACCACCGACCACACCACGATGCAGATCACGCAGTCTACAGAAGACCTGTACGCCCGTATCCGCCGGGACCGTGCCGCCGTGGAAGCGGAGCAGGAGGTCAATCGACCGTTCCTGGCCGGCAAGCGTGTGCCGGTGGCCCGCAATGTGACGTTGCCTATTGCGCTTCGCAAGGACGTGGATACCTTGGTTGTGTTCCCCGAACGCTCGATGTCGCTGGCGGTTGCGGCGCAGCGCGTACAGATGGCGACCGGCATCCCGGTCAAGATCGAATCCGACGTCTACCTGCCGCCGAATCTGCTGCTCCCCCGGACGTTCGCCGCGCAAGCCCAGCAGCAGCTGCGCACGGCGCAGCAAGGGCAGGGCGGGGCGGTGAATCCGCTGTCGCAGGGCCTGGGCCCGGCACCGGCGCTCAACTCGCCGCTGCCATCTGCTCTCACGACGGCCGGCGGCGTTGGCATGACGCAGGCCACGGCGCTGCTTGAGACCCCACTGAATGTCGAGTTCAAGAACAGCGAAAAGATGCCGCTGGCGAACATGCTCGACCTGATTGCCACGCGGCTGGGTATCAACTGGGAGTTCAACGCCGACAAGGGCGTAGTACGGTTCTACCGGCTCGTCACGAAGACCTGGCAACTCCCGATGGCGGGCGGCACGAACTCGTTCACGACAGAGTTCAAGCAATCCGCACAGGGCAACTCGTCGGCTGGCGGCAGTGGCGGTACTGGTCAGTCGACGCAGATTGACGCCGCTGCTAAAGCGGAGATCAAGGAGCAGAACGACCTTGACGGCGTGCAGAAAAGCATCCTGCCGGCGATGACGATGGTTGGCAGTGCCGAACTGAATCCTGCGACGGGTGTGCTGACGTTGCGAGATACCAAGGAAGCGGTGGATGCGGCCGACGAGATCATCCGAAAGCAGATCGCCATCTACTCGCGGATGGTGACGCTCAAGTTCCAGATGATCGACCTGACAGTTTCGGACTCGGGAGAGGCAGGTGTCGACTGGAATGTTGTGCTCACTAAGGCCTTGCAGAATATCCCGGGCTTTACCGTCAACGCGTTGTCACCGGCGACGTTGGTGTCGTCGGCGGCAGGCAGTGTGGGCCTGAACATCACATCGGGCGGGTTCAATGGCACACAGGCAATCGTGAATGCGCTGAAGCAATACGGCACGGTCACATCGGGTCTGACCATTCCGGTGTCGATGCGCAATCGCCACGGCTTCCAATACAACAACCGCCGGACTTTCTCGTACGTCTCCAACACGACACCTGCCGCCTCGACGGTGGGCGGGACTGGTGGCGTGCCAGGCATCACTACGTCCACCGCCACGGTGGGCTTCAAGCTTGCCGCCTACGCCGATGCGACCTCGCGCGATGACGTGAACCTGACGATCGCTCTGGATCAGTCGCAACAGGATGGCCCGTTGGTGAAGTTCACTTCCGGCTCAGGCGACAACCAGCAGTCGGTGCAGCAGATCAACATCATCGGCAAGGGCATTCCCAAGCAAGACATCATCGTCCGGAACGGCCAGACCGTCCTGATGGCTGCGCTTGACCAGGACGATACCGCCAACACGCGCCGAACGCTGGGCGAGTCGTTGCCGATGATTCTCGGCGGTTCGCAAACCGTATCGAAGACCCGCACGTTCACGTTGCTGCTGGCCACAGTCATGGTGCAGGACCACGGGGAGGGCAAGTAATCATGCTGGCTATCCGTACGCTTCTCTCTGACGCGCTGGCGTTGTATCGCCGTTACCCGCTTGTGGCGATCCTGACGTGCCTGCCGGGCCTTTCGTTAGTCCTCATACAACATCGGGAGGATATGGTCCCTGTGGCTGTGGTATCGGCCGTGTTGACACTCATTGGCCAGGGGATCTTGTCAATCTTTGGCCTGTCGCTTGAGCAACGGATGCTGGCCAAGACTGACCGCACGTGGACAGTTCAGGTACACGGCATGGATCTGGGGGTGATCTCGGACGTCGAATACGCCTCGTTGCGCCATCACGCGGCCTTCTCGGTCGCAAACTATCTGCACCAGATCGCCAACCTTTGCGAGATGGGCTTCAATTTCGTGCGTTCGATGACGCGGGCCATTCCATTCCTGGCATTCTGGGTCGTGATCGGGGGGCTGCTTCTCGACACGACCACAGCGCTGGCCGTGGCACGTAAGGTGTGGGTGCTCGCTCAGACGTCCCCTGATTCATTCGCCTATGGGATGGCTAAAGGCCTTGTGTTGACGATCGCTTGGGCCGCCGTGATCTATGGCATGTTCATGCCGAATGCGATTGGCTTCTGCAACCAGTTTCGGGCCGACCTGGAGCACTCCCTGCGCCGGCGGCTGAATCTGCCCACCACTGAGCGGCCCGACCTCTATCGGCTCGAGGGGAATGAGCGCGTGCCGGCGGCCGAGAGGGCTGAGTTCCGCTCCTTCTTGCGCGCGCGCCTGTCGAAATCCGGTGCCGACAGCGTGGCAGGAGTTGCCCGATGATCCTCGAGATCCGCGGCAAGGCGATCGCGTTCGGGATGCAATGGCGCACCCTCACCGGGAACGCGCCCGCGCCTGATTTGGCCGCCAAGGTAGCCAAGGAAGTGAAGGCCGCGCGCATCTGGCATGACGGGGCGGCCTTGCACATGGGCTATCTCGCACCGGAAGACGCACAGACAAAGGTCAAGGACAAGCTCTATTCGGCGGCTGTCGCCGTGGCCCGCATTCCGGGGCTGATGCCGAACGTGTTCTTCGCGTTCAGGCTCGAACACGCCGGGAAGCAGGTCGGCTACCTGGTCTGCGGCATCCTCAAGGGCAGGCCACGTGTCGGGTTCGACCGCGTCATTCAGGACGAGCAAGCCCTGTCGGAGCTTGCCGTCGAGTTCGCGCGGGTCGCAGGGGGTACCTTCCGGTTGGCTGGAAACCTTCCCGAACTGGCTCAATTGCTCGGCAACGTGCCGGCGCTCACGTTCTCGGAATTGACGCTTGAGCAGCTGGCCGACGCAGCCGACCAGCACGCTGCCTTGCGCAAACCGAGTTCCGCCGCCACGAAGAAGCGCTTGCTTGCGCTCGCCGCGCTGATCGTTGTCGGCGCCGTTGGTTACAAGTATGGCATGGCGCAGTACCGGGCCTATGAGGCACGCAAGCATCCGCCGCCTCCGCAAAAGAGCCCGGCGCAGCGCTATGCCGAAGACATCCTCGCTCGCGGCCGCGCGCCATCGGCGGTCGCGGCAGTGGCCGTGCCTCGCTTCGCAAAGTGGTTCGTCGACGTCGATCCGTTGTTTGTCGGCGGGTGGAAGCTCACGAAGATCAATTGCGGAGTTGTCGTGGCGCCGCAAGCATCTTGCTCGCTGACCTACGGACTCGGCGGCGCGAAGGGCGCGCCACGAGGTGTCACGAACGCGACGTTCCTGGCTGCGCTGCCGGACGCCTTCAGCGCGCCCGTCTTCTCCAAGGAAGACAAGGAAGTCACGGTGCAGGCGATGGTGCCATTCGGCCCGGACGCACCCCTCGCCAAGCTGCTCGATACGCTGCCCACGTCGATGGCGCTGCGCATGGACTTCGGCTCGACCCTTCAATTGTTGCGTCCTGCGGCATCCAAGGCGGTGCTGCAGGACATCGGACTGTTCGGCACGATCCCCGGCGAGGGTATTGCCTCGGTCCCGTATGTCTACAAGAGCGCCAAGTGGGAAATGGAGGGGCCGCTGCGCAATGCGGCGGAGATCGGCACCTTCCCGCCGAACGTCTCGGTCAACGAGATCGCCCTGACGATCAACCTGGACGCGGACTCCGACATCCAGAAATCGAAGTTTGAACTCAATGTGAAGGGCGATGCGTACGCCCGCGATGGAGGAAAAAGCTAATGAAACGCATCGCCATGACATTTCTTGCAGTTGCCGCCTCGCTGGCCCATGCGGAAGGCGACAAGACTGTGACGCGGGTGCTTCTGGAGAAGGACGCGCAGATCGCCGTGCAGAAAGCTGACCAGGAGCTGGCCAAGACGAATCCGGCGCCAGTAGTCACCACGCCGGCGCCTACCGCCGAGCAGCGTGAAGCCCGCGGCACCCCGAGGACCGTGGCAATCTTTGGCGTGGACGGCAGCAAGGTCGGGCTACCGGTCACGCTGCGCAGCTATGTGAAGTGGGGCGAGCAGGTCTATGCGGCAAAGGTCGGCGGCAGCGTGCGCGGCTACAAGGTGGTGTCGATCTCCGAGTCGGGCACGAAGCTCTCCAGGGGAAAACAGACCCTGAACGCCGCGCGTGCCGACGATGATGCGGTTCTGGTCGAGGAGCCGCCCGTACAGCGAGCGCCGATGATGAATGCCGGCAACCCGATGCCCGCGCACGCTCCCGGCACCCCCGCCGCGATGCCGTCGCAGCACCCGGTGATGCCGGCGCCGTTTCCAGGTGCTGGTAGCAACGGCGTGGCCCCGGTGATGCCGCCGGTGCCGGCAGTACCAGCATTGCCGGCCGCGCCTGCCGCAGTGGCGCAGGGCTAAGGAGTCCATCGTGCGACTCTTTGAACGCTCCAGAAAAGGGCTGGTGCCCGAGGCCTCAGGCGGCATCATGGTCATATCCGGCGGCGGTTCGGCTCGCCCGGGCGCGGCGCCTGTAGCGGCGGTGCCCATTCACGCCGAACCCTCCCTTTCAACGCCTGAGATGAGCGAGGTCGGTTGTACGGAGGTACGAACGACCGATGACCTGCCACCGTTCTCGCGGGTGCTGTACGACGACCTCTCGTTGGCGCAATCGCTGCGGCACCAGATTTGTCCGGTCCTGATCGAGGCGCCGGCAGATGGCCAGCGCGGTAAGTTCGCGTTCATCCTGTTGGCCGACATGCGGTACTCGGACTATACGGATGAGATCCTGCGCCAAGCGAAGCTGCGCTGGGACGCGGCCGACCCACTGTTCTACACGGCCACGCCCCAGGTGATGACGGCGTTGTCACGCGGTGTCGAAGGCAGTGCACGGCAGGATGGCATCCAGACCACGGGCCTACGCAATGCGAGCGGCCTGTGGCAGACGTTCCTGGCGGCAGCGCAGTTCGCAAAGCGCGAGCAGGCATCCGACCTCCACTTCGAGGTGAAGGACAACAGCGAGCTGTCGCAGATCCGTTTCGCCATCGATGGCCATCTGGTCCTGCCCCCCGAGTTCCGGATCCGCACCACCGATCTGCTGGACATGCTGTCCCACGTCTTCCAGAAAGGGAAGGGCGGCTCCCATGGCGTGTTCAGCCGGGTGCAACCGCAGCAAACGAGTATCCGCACGGTTGTCGACGGTGTGCCAATGGTGTTCCGGTGGGCGTCGATGCAGAGCGCGGATGGCCACGTGACCGTCATGCGGATGAATCCCGAGAACGCAACGACCACTCAGGTCGATTTCGTCAAGGACCTGCACTTCTTCCAGCAGCAGGCGGATGTCATCGATCGCTGCACGATGCAGATGGGCGGTGGCGTCGTCCTCGTTGGTACGGTGGGCTCGGGTAAGACGACCACGGCGCACGCCGTCATGCAGCGCTTGCCGTCCTGGATGAACAAGATGTCGATCGAAGATCCGGTCGAACTGATGGCTCACGGCACGCACCATTTTTCCGTGGCACGGCAGCTGGACGGCTCGAACCGGGAAGAGGATCCGTTCATCGTCGCCAAGCGCCAGCTCAAGCGGATGAATCCCCATTTCGTGATGATTGGCGAAGTGCGGGATTTCGAGTCGGCCGGGCTGTTCCGCGACGTTGCCGGCGCCGGCCTTCGCGCGATGACGACGCTGCACGCGCCGTCGGCGACAGCAGCTACCGACCGTCTTGCCGACAGCGAACTGCAGATTCCGCGCAGTGTGCTGGCCACCCCAGGCTTCGTGAACCTCTACGTGTATCAAGCGCTGCTCGCCAAGACGTGCGAATGCGGCCATCACGGCGAGGAAGCCAAGGACATTCTAGGCGCGGCGAAGCTGCATCAGATCGAGCGTCTATTCCAGTATGACGTGGACGGTATCCGAGTGCGGCGCGAAGCCGGATGCGACAAATGCCGGCGCGCGAATTTGCCGGATCTGAACGGCATTCGCGGCCGTGTCATGGCCGCCGAGATGTTCGAGCCGGATGAGCTGGACCTGATGTACATCCGCGACGCTCGTGCCATCGAACTGCAAGCGCACCAGCGAGAGAAGCGAACGACGGGCTTCGATATCCCCGATAGTACCGGCAAGTCGGTGTTCGAAGTGGCGATGTATCACGTGTTCGCTGGCACGGTCGATCCGCGCCAGGCCGAGCGCATTTTGTCTCTGGATGCATATGAAGCCAAGTTGAAGCGGCTGACGGGAGCCCGAGCATGATGCAACGATTGAAAGATGCGTTTGCCGCGATGAAGCGCAAAAAGTACGCGGCGGCCGCCGAGAGTATTGGCGGTGCGACGGGGCGGTTCCCCGACAAACTGTGGTTCGCAAAGCTGGAGTTCTCGCCCAAACGTGCGGATTACTACTATGACTTGGCCATGCGCATCGAGAAGATGCCGGGCGAGCCCATCTCGAACCATTTTGCCAAGGACGCGGCCCGCCGCGCCGGTGAGCCGCTGGGCCTGCTGGCGTCCCTATGGCTGGCCCGCTATGAAGGTCTAGATGGGCAGACGCAGGAATCACGGCTGGCGGAGATCTTCCGGGGCACGGTGCCTGACGAAGATCTGGCCATCCTTGCAGTGGCGGAGCAGGGCGGCGATGTAAAGGACGGGCTGTTCCGGCTGGCGGACAACCTCCGGGCCATGAGCGCGGCGAAGTCCAACATTCTGTTGCTGCTCGCGAGCATGGGCATCACGCTCATCATCCTGCACGTGTACCTCGGCGTCATGGCTTTCATCGTGGCCCCGATGCTGGATCGCAGCTTTGCGAACCTCCTGCCGGTCGATGGCTACGGGCCGATTGCCCGGGCATTCCATCTGGGCACGAGATTCCTGCGCGAGTGGGGCTGGCTTGTGCTCATTGGCGAGGTGGGGCTCATCTGGTGGGTACTGCGAGCGCTTCGCAACTACACCGGCCCGTATCGCGCGTGGTTGGACAAGCACGTCATCATCTTCGACTTCTTTCGCCGGTTTCAGGGTGCGCAGTTCCTGGGCGCCATGTCTGCCGTGACGCAGCGGTTCGGCGGCGACATGAACAACCTGACCAACGCGCTGGAGATGATGCGCGCCAACGCCTACCCCTACCTTGCGCAGCACATCCGGCGTATCGAAGCGACGCTTGAAGAGTCGCCCAACGCCGGCGGCAAGATGTTCGATACCGGCCTCTTCGACCGCGACACCACGTACCGCATTCAGGATATCGCGGAGTATGAGGACGACCTGTCCAAGATGCTGAATACGGTATCGGTGACGCTGCTGAAGACTGCGCCGCGCGAGCTCGAGCAACGGGCGTCAAAGTTCAACCGACGATCCTCCATCCTGCTGATCCTCCTGATCACGGCCCTGGCGTTCATGCCCGCGTTCATGGCGCGTGAGCTGAAGCAAAGCATGCAGGTGCACGGCATGAAGACGCATCAGAAGGGCATCAATCCTTCCACCCTCCCATCCAACTGACGAACAAGGCTGAACAATGGAAACCAACCTGCAAACCAATACGGCGGCTCGCGAAACGACGGCGGGCGAATACCGGGTACCGCTCAATCAGCTGAGCCGTGCCGAGCAATGGAAGCGTATCCGTAGCAATCCACGCCTTCGTGGCCAGCACGGCGGCATCCTCGACGAATATGGCTTCTACCTGCTGCTGGTGGCCTTCTCGCTCGTTGCAATTCTGGTGCTCTTCTCGGGCAACTCGACAGATTCGCAGGCCCAGCAGTTCACGACCGAACTGAACAAGGTGATGGGCAAGGTCAAGACTAACTATCGCGGCCGTTACGGCACGGTCACGGTGGCTGCGGTCGTCGACAACGGCACGTTCAAGGATCTGACCACCATGACCGTGGACAGCGGAACGGTGACGGTGCAGCCGGGCGGCGGCACGCTGACCATCGTGCCGGGCAAGCTGCTGACAGCAAACGACTCCGTGCAGTACACCATCCCGAATCAGCCGGACGCCGCCTGCACCCAGATCGCATCGGCCTTCCAGAGCAGTGCGGGCAAGATCGTTGTCAATGGCACCACCGTCAAGGACGTGGGCGGTAGTGTGAACATGACGCAGGTGAAGTGCTCCAGCGACAGCAACACGATCGACCTTTACATGTCCTGAGCGCAACCTGACGTGCGTATAGACAGCCCGGCCGTTGGCCGGGCTTTGGCATAGGAGAGTGGAATATGTTGATGTCGAACTACGCCATGGGGCTTGCGCTGAGCAGCGTTGCTCTCATGGCATCGGTGCCGTGGACGTACGCCGAGATCGAGGAGGTGCAATCGGTCGGCACGGGCAACTACATGGCGAATATAGCTTCGGCCGTGAATACATACACGTTCGAGGCGTTCACAGACCTCGCGAAAAGCCCAACCGGCCCAACGAACCTCACGGTGGGCGGCAAGACCATCGGGGTGCCAAATCCGCTGCATCCGACGGTGCAGGATCTCATTAACTTCGGTCTTCTGCCGATCGGATACACCGACATCAGCCCATTGGGCTTGTCGTTTCGGGTGGATCTGACGCCGACAAACTGCGGGGCGGACATCACAGCATGTTCAATCCCCGGCCTGGTGTACTCGACGACGGGGTATCGGGACGCTGTTGGCCGTGTTCGGACCGACCTGCTGGGTCTTGCCGTGGCGAAGGCCGGGCAGGATGCCGGCGTGTCGTACGCGGAAACGCCCGCGGCGATCACCGGGATGTCTGCGAGCTGGTCGACCGTGAATCCGGTTGCCGCACAGCCCTCCGGTGTGCTGGCCATGCGGACCGGTTCGAGTTCATTGCTGGCGCAGTCGATGAACCAGTTCTACAAGCGTGACGGCTCGCTCAACCTGACCGGCCCAATGGACGCAAACAACCAGGCGATGAATCGCGTGGGGAATTTCCAGTCGAATGGTTCAGTCGCGGCAGCCGGAAACATGTCGGCATCCGGTAGCGTCTCCGCTGCTGGTAACGTGACCGGGAACGGGGTGTATGGCAACTACATGCAATCCAACGGTAGTGCGTACGTTGCTGGAGCGATGACCGCAAACACGATCGCTGGAAATACCATTACTTCTTACGGAAGTGTCGCTGCGTCGGGCTATGTAACGGCCGCAGGTGCGATCGTGCCATCGGCCGACCCTGGCCAAAAGGTTGCGGAGGGATGGGGATGCGGTGATCCGCAAGGGGCCATTCGTAGCGACGCTGCGGGGAAATCACTCTCCTGTCAATCTGGTGTCTGGCGGGCGGCTAGCGGGTCCGCTTCGGGTGTCCATTCGATTACCTGGACATACGGAGGACAAGGGGGTATGGACAGATTTCCGATGGCTTGCTTTACCTTAGCTGGCGCCCCCGGCGTATATCAAGGGTCGGGAGCCCTCTCGACAGACTATCGCGCGGGCTCGGTGCCATACAGCGACATGTATGGAAACATGGGCTACAAGCAGTCCGACGGGTATGCATGCCCGCCTGGCACGGCCATGATTCCTCTCTACTCTATCCAAAGTGGAGGTGGTGGAAACGGAGGCTGACTGCGATGAAAAGAGCCGGCAGTGCCGGCTCTTTCTTTGCCTCGAGAAAGCTGCTGGACTTACTGGCAAGCGAACACAATCGCACCCGACACATCACCACTCGACTGGCTAGCAACTGTGTATCCGATGGCGAGATACGGCTTTGCTTGATCCGAGCCGAGAGTTTCTGCCAGAAGAGTGCCACTTGCAGACAGATTCACACCAGTAACACCGGCACCGGAGAACGTCTTAACCACGCGGTCCGAGCCGATAGAGATGTCGAGGCTCAGCGTATCGACGAGGGGACCATTCAGATTGATAACCGCTGTAGCACTGTTCAGCTTCCCAGCCGGGAAGTTCCCAGATACTGCCGTCGGCAGAGTGGCACTTTGGAGGCTGCACGTCAAGGTTGCGGTTGGCCCTGCGACACGATTAAGCGCAATGGGGCGCCCAACGACGTAGTGCGCGCCTTGGTTTGCATTGATGGAGCCGACGCTCGTGGCGCCGTTCGTCCACCGGCCGATCGAGAACTGCCCACTGCCCGTTACATCGGCGATGGTGCCCGAGGTCAGACTGATAGCGCTGGCAGCATTGCCGGCGATGGTCTTGTAAGCACCTTCGGCAGTGGTCGCCTGCAGCGACGCCGGAGCAGTTGCGGTTGCACCGGCGCGTGCCGACAGACCGTTGGAAGTGGCATCGACCGGCACGAAGACGAAAGCCAGAGGGTCAGCCGAAACCGCCGTTGCGGAACCGTTGACGGTGATGGTCGGCGCCGGCGGCGTCGGCGTTGCCGGTTGCTGCGTAGCAGGAGCGCTGTCACCGCCACCACCACCGCAGGCGGCTAGGGTCAGCAGTGCAGCAGCAGAAACGATGGAGAGTGCGAACTTGGTCTTTTGCATTTTCTTCTTTCTTCCTCTGATGTTTAGGACGCTTTGCGATTCGCTCGAACCGTACCTTCATCCTACCGACTAGATCCGCATGTCAAGTCGGGTAAAACACGCGCTCACATCCGCGAACCTAAATCTCTGGCGAGTAGTACAGGGTCGTTCCGCATGTGCGGCAGAAATGGGCGCGCGTATAGGTGTGCTGGCGCAGCGACTGAGTGCCAATCTGATCCGACTCGCATTTGTGGCAGCGAATCCGGCCTCGTTGGACGAGTCCAGGGTGTTGTGCCTGATACCAGTTGAAGGTCTCGCGGTCGTACCGCTTAAGCCTTTGCCAGCGAGGCCAGAAGGCGATGAGGAATAGGCCAACCACTACGATGGGGAAGAGTCCTGCTACCGAGTGCGCTACGACAACATCGATAACGGCAATGGCCAGCAAGAATGCGCCAATGCAGGCGCACGTACCAGCAATCCTCCGCCTTAGAGTTCTACGCATTTGCTAGCGTCCACGAGAGTTCAGCGCTGCCTGAATTTTCTTGTCGGTCTTGTACTGGCTCAGCGCGTAGGTCGACCAGATCGCAGCCGGAATCCATCCGATGATCGTGAGCTGGAGGACCAGGCAGATAATCCCCGCAAACGGACGTCCAATCGTGAAGAACTGGAACCAGGGCAGGAGGATGGCGAGAAGCAGGCGCATGGTAAATGTGACAAAGTCGACAAAGTCCGCAAGGATACAAGAAGGCGGACCGAAGTGGTATCGGTCGCTTCGTTGCCGTCCTAAACCCCCGATTGGAGGGGGGTGCCGTCACCGTGAGCGGTAGAGTGTGGTACCGCAGTGATTGCAGCTGTGGTATTGCCGCCCCTTGATAAACGCTTGCTTACGCCACACTCGAATGCTTCTCGAACCGCAACGATTGCAAGACCTACCCCCAGATGCGTTCGCGGGATTGGCCTTGGCGTATTGCTCGACCGTGGGCGGACGGCGACGTGTGAGCACGTATGCGATAAGCCCGAAGTAAGAGAAGAGGAAGCATCCGATGGTCCAATCGGCTAGCTCTCGGTCATCCCTGTAGGCCCACCGGAAGGCCACGTACGATGGGATAACATGGTCAATAACTATAGCAAGATAGGGGTTCAATATTCACTCCAGTGTGGCACGACGAGCCTCCGTGTCTCGTTACTTACGGCGCCGGTTGCCGCCGCGCGTGGCCGTCAGCGTCCCGTTGCAGCAAGGGCACGTAAAGGAGTGGGAGAGTTCAATCTTCGCCGACGAGTTGGACGCCAGATATGGTGTCCCGCATTTCCGGCACGGCCAAACCGCCAACTCCTCATTCATTGCCATGGAACGCGCCAAGTGCATAGAGCGCTCGGGAGGCACCTTGCAATCGTCTGCAAAGAACGCTTTGTTGATGTCCATGGTTGCGACAAAGCTCTCCGGGGTCGAAACTTCGCTGGCAATGGCAGAGCGAAAGAGCCATATCTGGAAGGTCGATTGGACGCGGCGGGGCGCTGTCTCGATGAACCATGTCAATGATGATGGCGGCTGCCCGGAAGGCGACGCTTTGTCGTGGATCCTGCGGTACGCCTCGCGGACAACATCGATGCTGATGTTAAACAGAGACGACACGCTCTTGGCACGGCAACCGAAATACAGGAACGCCTCGAGGAGCGCCTCGCGTACGAAGTTCTCCAGGCGGAAGTTCCCCCAAGGCTCCGAGTGTGGGAGCCTGTCCGTGTGCAGCGGAGACGCCTGCATCAAGAAATGAGCGATCAGCTCCCGTGTCAGCCTCCCGGCGTGAGTCTCGAGCCAAAAGACCTCGTCGGCAAATCGCCAGTGGAACAGCGGCACCATGCGCTCGGAGATGGCGACGTCCATCTTGTGTTGCGGGATTGAGCGCAGATACGCCGCGAGCTCGTTGGAAATGCCCACCAGCGGCGCCGCGAGTACCGACATGTTGAGCAAGTCATAGAGCGCGGTGACATAGGACCGATTGGTGCTCTCGAGGGCAAGGCGCTCGACGATGGACAGATCGTTCGGCAGCGAGTCTTTCAATCGTTGCATCGTCATTGTCGGCATCCCGCCTTCGATGAACGAGCGCCAATCCGCCACCGAGGAAAGTGCCGGCGCGAACGCAAGGAAAGGTGTGCAGAAGACCTTATTAGCATGAGTCTGGTCGCTGCGCAGGGCAAAGAGGTCACTGTGGCTCACCCGGAAAACCCGTTCGAGGTCTGGACGTACCGCCATGGCATTCACCACATAGTTGCTAATGCGCAGATTGGCCGACAGGGCGCGGTCCTGGACCCAGCTCGGGACAATGAAGCGTTCGAAGATGGGGCGGGGAGAGTTCGCTTGCATGTCAGGCTCCGGTCAGGCCGTTGAGTTCGTTATGGAAGGATTCGATCCGACGACGCAGTGAAATCAAGGCGGGACCGTGCTCCTTCTTCTTGATCGATTGGATCGTTGCACGGAACTTGCTGAGGGCTTCATCGAGATCCGCGCAGAGCCCATCGATGCGTAGCGCCGTGCTGCGGGAGTCCGCCACCTGGGTTTCCTTGGCCTGAATCTGTACGTTCAAGTCACCGAGGTGCTGCTGTGCTTCGCGCAACTGCGCCTTTGCCTCGTCCAGTTGCTTATTGGCCTCGATGACAGCGTCCGCAACGCTCTTGTATTCCGGCGGCACGACTTCGACCTGCACCTCGCGGACGACTTCGCGAATCTTCGACTCGGTCAAGGTCTTCTGCAGCGCGGTCTTCTCCGCTGTCAGGCGCGACACCAGGACCTGCAGAGACTCCACGGCATTCGCTTGAGAGCTGAGAGCGGCCGTGGAACGATCAAGTTGCTCCTTCTGCGCCAGCTTTTGCGCTTCCGAGGTGTTCGCCTGCTCACGCATCACACGCATCTGGGCTTCGAGGTCCCTTTGGCGCTCGAGGCTCTCGTTCAGTTGGTCTTCCGCTGCTTGCAGCGTGGCCATGACGCTGTTCAGTTCCTGGTGAGTCTTCCGCGACCACTCGATGTAGGGAATGATGTCTTTGCGCGAATAGGTCTCGTTTGATTTGCGAGCATCGATGAAGCGCTGGATTTCTTCATCAGTGATGTCTGCGCGTTTCAGAATGGTCAGTTCGCCGAGATTCAAGAAAGTGATGGCGTCGGCGTTGTCGGAGAAGTGATGGAAGGCTTGGAGGTACTTGATGGCCGAGCCTCGCGAAATCCTTAGCGCTTTCGCAGCGAAGGCATACAGCAAGGCATCCGCCTCGCTCTGCGAACGCTCTCCCTCACCAAAGCGTTTCTGAACCGAGGTGAGGATCGCGTGATAGATCTGGAACATGCGCGAGCCGATCGAGGCGTGTTCGCTAAGGATCCGACGCCGAGAGATTTCAATCTCTTGCGCGGCCTGGACGATGCGCCCGATAGCGGCGCTGTCGACGTATTGTCCCAATTGGCCCATGGCGAGCTCGCGCAAGGAATGCGAGGCGCTCGGATTGACGATATCAAATCGCGGCTGGCCGTCTTTATCTTCGTTCCCTTTGTTTTCCATCTTTGTTCCGTCATGAAAAGGAGAGTGATGCGGACCCGTATGTGCCGCACCTCCTTCAACCTACCACTCGAAAAGCGATGTCAAGTGAGACGAAAAACAGATGCAGCGACCGGACAGAAGCTTATGCCGTTGTCGAGCGCTTGTGAGGGTCGAAAGCTCGGCAAAACCACATAGCTTTCAACGCCCAAGCCCAAATCAGCGGTGCTTCAGTGCCTCTTTTATCGACTCGGGTTTAAGCAATTAAAGGCTAGTGCCCCTTCAGTAGGGACGCCCTGTCTATACAGGTTTCGCCCCTATGGACCCTGGCGTAAGAGCGCGGCGAAGGAACATGTCCCTTCAAAAACGACGAAAGCTCGGTCTACAGACCACTGATTCGCAGGCGATGCCCACGAACGGGCCCAACCTTGTCAGGCAACGAAATCGCGTGTAGAGTCAACCCTACCTTCAGCGTCCCTCGACGCATCGATATCGCGGTGGCCAACTGGCCTCGACATAGCGCAAGCATCAGCGCACCGCCCATTTCCCTATTTTTGCTGTACACCGATAGCGCCTTTACGACATGCGTTGCATGTCTTAAGCGCGTTGTGGTCGTGCGCGCGTCCATGGATTCCTTGCTCGTCCGAGCATCGAAAAATCGCCTGGCTTCAGCCAGGAAATCCCTTTAAACGTTTCTCGATAGAAACCATGGAATCCTTTGCCAAAAATCTCATTAAGCGTCCGCTTCAGCTTCTCGCATGGTCCCTGGCCCTGTTTGTAGCTTCGCAGTCGTTCATCGTTGCGATGTTCTTTTCCGCTGTTGTGTTCTTCTACCTGAAGGAGAAGGCCACGCAGGGGAAAAAGGTCGTACCGGCAGCGCCGAAAGTTGCGACGCCTGAGAATGCTGCCGACTCCAAGCCGGCAGCTGTGGAGCCGACGACGCCGCCCGAGAAGCAGTACGCACGCTCGGCCGTGGTGACGCCAATCCGTCGTACCGGAACGCATGATCGTTCCTAATCACTAGCCGCCCGCTGTTTGGGGCGGCCTCTTCCACCTGTCGCGGGTATCCGATACCCGCCGGCAGGTGGGTCTTCGGACGCCCGTTCGGAGACCATGATGGACGCTTTGGCCGCTGGATGGCAGCTCGACTTCTTCGGTGAAGCCGCTGCAATCGTTGTGCCCCCTCCGAAAGTCGACCCCCTGCCGGACCCCTCGCTATGGAGCGATTCGGTCCGGGAGAAGATGGTCGATGCACTCATTAGCCTGGCTTGCGATAGCCGCCGCGGCGACAACATGCCAGAGTCGTTGATCGACTGTGCTGATCTGCTCCGTGACCGCATCCGAAACAAATCGTCGCTCGACTTGGAGGAGTACTCCATGACGCTCGGCTGGATCTTCGGTTACTGGGGTGGCGCGCTTCCCTATACGTACGTCTGTGCACTCTGTGGCGTGAGCCCCGAGGTGCTGCAGGACGTCGTTCTCAACAATGCCCGCCTAAAAGCTGACCTCGATGAGGTGCGCAGGCAGTGCTGCGGCTCACTCCTATAGGATCATATGACCTTCATTCAATTGCTCAGACACGCAGCTTCATCGCTGTTCATGTCGGTTACGCCGAGCGCTGCGACGAACGATGCACCGGTCAGCGTAGGTGCAGGCGCACCCAACGAATACCAAATCCACATTGACGGTATTCCGCACCTTTTTCGAGACGAGGGCGACCACGTCGTCCATTTTGTCGCAGCGTTCGATCGGACCATCCAACACACGGCCTTTGGCAACAAGCTTCTCCCCGAAGTGGTACCGCGTTGGAATAAGGTGCAGACATATCGCGGGCCGAAGGACACCCCCCAGTCCGTCGCCGAAGCCGTCGTTCGCAGCTCTAAGCGTCCTGGCACGTCCTCAGCAACGACACAGGAGCCTGGTGACAAGCGCCGGGTGGCTGGATTGCCGTCCGCGGCTCCACGTGACCCGGTGTCCGTTAAGACAGAAGAGCCGTCTGGCGCTGCCTACACCGTCGGAACGCTCGTGGAATGGGGCGAGATGGAGTTCCCGAATCGCAAGCCCGGCGGCAAGCCGACCTACCGATCCTTCGCCGTGAAGTTGCAGACCGAGGCTGGCATCAAGACTCTACAGGGCGAAGGCCTCAAAGACGTCCTGGCAGATGCCAGCTGCAAGGTGGGCGAGCGGGTAGGCATCAAGCGGCTCCGTAAAGAGAAAGTTCCCGCCTTCGATCACCAGACCGGCAATCCCATCCTCGACAAAAAGACGGGCGAGCAGAAGCTGTGGGATCGGTGGGTGTGGGCGATCAATCGTATTCATTGACAAGGAAGCATCAACATGGCGTCGGTAAACAAGGTCATCCTCGTTGGCAATCTCGGGAGCGATCCCGAAACACGATATCTGCCGAGCGGGGATGCCGTGACGAACATTCGCATCGCAACCACGGACCGTTACAAGGACAAGCAGTCCGGCGAGTTCAAGGAAGCGACGGAGTGGCATCGCATCTCGTTCTTCGGCAAGCTCGCCGAGATCGCGGGTCAGTATCTGAAGAAAGGATCGTCGGTCTACATCGAGGGTCGCATCCGTACACGCAAGTGGCAGGACCAGTCCGGCCAGGACAAGTACAGCACCGAGATCGTTGCCGATCAGATGCAGATGCTTGGCGGACGTGGTGGCCAATCGTCGGCCGAGAGCGGCCCTGAGGAAGCTGCATCATCCCGGTCACGCACGCGTGGTGATACCTCGCATGAAGCATCGAGGTCCAGCGGGTACGGCGGCGGTGGTGCACAGCCAGGATTCTTGGACGAAGACGACATACCCTTCGCGAGCAATCCGATGCTAGACGGTATCCCATTCCGTCGCTGATTCGCTGAAGCGCTGAAGTAGCAGGGCGCCTCGCGGCGTCCGCTGATCCATCATGTTCACTCCCTACTGTTGCCGGTACGCCGGCAACAGTAGCGCCACATCTTCCCCCCGCCCCGCGCGGCGCGACACAACCTTCCCACGATCAAACGTCATGCTGAAACGACCTTCTGGCAGAGCCGGGATGTCTTTTGAGCAAGCGTTCCTCCGCCTGTCTCAGGCATCGACAAACCTACTCCCCTGGAGTCCATCCCATGAAATTGAAGGATCTGAGCGTGATTGTTGCGAGTTGGGAATCCCGTCAATGGGATGCCTTCGTTGCAGAGTACCTGCCTGCCGGCGTGCTGACCGATGCATTCTGGAGCGGTCGGCCTTGTCCTTGCCCCATATGCGGAGGCAAGGATCGCTTTACCTACACCCGTAACCGTGATCGCGGCGACTGGGTGTGTCGGAAATGCAATAACGGTAGCCCGGGCGGTGGCGACGGCCTCGAGTTGGTCCGCCGCTATACCAACATGTCGTATTTCGAGCTGAAGCGCAGGCTCAACGGCATCAATAATCCGGTGCCATTGGATTTGCCTAACAGGCCCGTTTCGGACCGTAAGCCGCTCGACTCGGCGGCAAAAATGCGCCGGATCGAGAGGCAGTGGACCGGTGCCGCTAGCCTCACGCCGGGCGACCACGCCATGCAGTATCTGGCTGCCCGAGTCCCAGGGCTGCGTGCTCCAAAGCCACAATCCTTGCGGCTGGCCGTGCAGGAGTACTGGCACGAAAAGCAGTTGATCGGAAAGTATCCGACGATCGTTGCGCAGTTCACGCTGCCAGACGGCCGTATGGCGACGGTCCATCGCACGACGCTGGACCGACACAAGCCCGCAAAGGCGACTGTGGTAACAGCCGATGGCGAGATTCTTCCCAACAAGCGCAATGACGTTTCTGCGCTTTCGCCTCGCGGCGGAGCAGTGCGGCTCATGCCGCCACGCGACGGCGAGCTCGGCATTGCGGAAGGGCTTGAAACGGCGTACGCCGCATACATGCTTTTTGGCATCCCGACCTGGTACAGCCTGAACCGTGTGTTGCTGAGTCAGTTTGTGGTCCCAGATGGCCTTGGGGTTCACACCGTTCACATCTTCGCTGACTTCGACGAGATCGACGTGAAGACTGGAAAGTCACCGGGAATGGCCGATGCGCTTGGGTTGCAAAAGCGCCTTCGCAGCGAAGGCTTTAAGGTCGTACTGCATCGCCCGAGGGTTCGCGGAACAGACTTCTGTGACGAGTGGCGGACTGCATATCAACTGCGGCAATTGTCTGAACAGGCGATCGCCGCCTAATTTCAGCCGCCGGTAACGGCGGTTCATTCAAATCTCTGCCCTGTGGGTTCGCCCACAGGGGGCGAAATCCATGGTGGCAGATCCCCTCTGGAGAACGCAATGCCACAGAAAGGCTTTACTGTCATCGTCAACAAGCTTCACATCCACGCCATGCGTAGTACGGCCAATCAGGACGTCCAGGCATGGAAGTCCGATGCTCAGTTTTTTCACGTCTACCGAAAGGTCGGCAGGGACACCTTCACGCTGCTGGAGAGCAACCTGTCCTTCGATTCCGCCGTGGATTTCTGTCTTGCTCCTTGCACGCTTCACTGAAGCGTGCCGACCTGTTTAAACACAAAGCCCAGCGATCACGCTGGGCTTTTTTTGTTTGTGTGGCGGCGATTGATTACGCCGTTCGGCGCGCCTTGATACCGCGGTAGACGGCGACGCAGGCCTCAAGCACACAGTAGCAGATCACGGTTGCGAAAACGAAGCGGTTGATATCGTGGTTGGTGGAAAGAAACTCAAAGAAGCGCATGACTGTTTTCTCCTGAACGGTTTGTTATAGATTGCCACAGCAATGTTGCGCGTCAAGTCGCGCGCTAGTATCGGGCGAGAGCTTGAGTGAGTGCGGCAACGTCGATCCCGGCCAGCGGGTCCGCAGGCGTGTCGGCATCTGCCCGAGTCTGCGCATCAGTGTCCGCCTGCTTCGCCGTTGCCAACGTTGTCGCCGTGACGGCTGGCGGGATCACAGGCACGATGACGGGCTCTGGTGTTGCGGCCGGTACCGATGCCGGCACCGATGCGACTTGCAACGGTGCTGTGTCACCCGGTGACGAACGAGCATCGATGGCAAGCTGGCCCTCGAGCACGGCAGACGAGCCCGCGACCCCGAATCCAGGTATGGGCAGCCGGGGTGTGCCGTTAGCTACCGCCACGCCCATTGCCTGCATTCCTTGTCTTGCCAGCATGCGCAAAACGAAGGACCGCTCGCGAGCGGACGGAAACTGCTGCAGGTACGTGATCAGGTCAAACTCGACCAGGGTCACAGTCATCTGGAGCTTTTCCATGGAAGCCCTTACGCGGCGCGCTGTGCTTGGCGCGCTGCCGCGCCGATGGTGTAGAAGCCCCGCACATTCGCAAAGCACGGCGAGTCCATCATGTGGATCGGGTTAAGGGGAAACGCTGCCCGGATCGCCGGTGCATAGAGTTGGGCACCGCCGCCAGTCAGGATGATGGCGCGCAAGTCGTCGGTACGGCCCACGCGGGTCTGCACTTCCTTGACTGGCTGCTGGGTGAGCGCCATCGCTTCAGACAGGTACGGAGCCAGGTCGAGATTCTCCCCAAAATACACAAGTGGCTTGGCCTCGCGAATCGCCTTGTCGATGCGCTCGATGCCGGCATCGGGCTGGCCGCGGTCAGCGGAGATCAGGCTCGCGACTTGCTGATAGACACGGGCAGCGCCGCCAGGAACGCCGCCGCTGCGCGTATCGTCGACGGTGTAGCCCCGGGCCACCACCCAGTCGGTCGTGAAATAGCCGACATCGATGACCAGGTAGGCATTGTCGGGATCGTACTGCTTGCCGCTTTGCTGAATGTAATGAATGAGCGTCCCGAGCGGTTGCGGCAACGGCAGCACGCTGCCGACATGGATGTCGCCCCACCCGAAATCGTGCGTGCCGGCGAAGCGGTCCTTCAGGTGTGAGGCGTACTTCTGTGTGTTATGGACCGGAAGGCCCAGCACGAGCCGGTCGACCTCCCTTGCGCCGGCATAGTGAAGTGCGCCGGCAAGTAGGGCGGCGTAGCCCGGCGTGGATGCGAAATCCTCGGATAGCGAGCGGCCCGTATGATGCGCACCGCTGATCGAGACGTCCGGCCCGACCTCGTAGCGCGCACCATCCACTTCGACGCTCAGAACATTGCGGCCCTTGAAGACGCCGCCCCCAAATGCGTTCAGAGAGCTGTTCACCGCGAGCGGTGCAAGCGACGGGAACATGTTCGTCGCGATCTCGGAGCCCATCGCCCATGCGGTCTTGGTGTTGCCATATCCGACGTCGATTGCGATGGTCGGGTGCTTGATGTGGTCGATTTGTTGCTTCATTGTCAGCTACCTTTCAGATGGATTGGTCCGTTCTCGTCGATGTGTCGCGGTCGGAGCAAGTCTTTGCGAGTCCCCGTTGATGGCACTTGGTCACCGCTAAGTGGCACTTGGTGCCATCAAGTCCCATGAACTCGGACCAAGGGGTGGCACTTGAAGGGACTTGGCGGGACATGCTCAGGCGTGGACCGACTTCGTGGCACATCGCTTTCACCAACTCTACCGGCGAAAATGCGAAGTCAAGTTCCGAAAGCTGGTCGATTTGGCGTGCGAACCGTTGCCCAAGATTCGCATCCTGGTTTATTCTTGGTGCACCTACCGCGTCCCCGACGCATCGACCTCGCCGCCATCTATGCGGCAAATCCCCCCCGAATCCGTCTTACACATGGGATCGGGGCGCATCTGTCTGAGCCGCACAATGTCGCGGCATTTTTTTCAATCGGCTCAAGTACATACTGGACCACACTGAGTACCCCGTACACCGCGATACCAATTGGCTTTGCGGTCGGTTTTGGGGAATGAGCTGAAATGAGGACATGTGCAAGCCGGACACCCGGACACATTGGTACCTCGAACTATTCCACTAGCCCAGCGGCGAGAAGCGGGGTGAGCGAACGTTGAGCCCGATACACGGCGGTTCAGATGTCGCTACCTGAAGGGCAGGACGTAGGTTGATTTGATCAACCGGACGCTCCAACACCATACGAACGGCGTGCGCGGCCGTAGAACAGAACAGCGCAACAAGAGTTACGCGGGCGGCGTGGCGTGGTGCTTGCACCAAGCGGCGTTCATGCTGGGGAGCGGTTCCCCTCAGCAACCGGGTAGCCCGTCGAGCGTATTGCGCGAAGCGCAATAGGTTCGGTCGGGACAGTCATGCACGTTTCTTCCACGTGAGGGCTGACCAGCCATGGAATCGCTAAAGGACCTGGAAGAGCAGGGCCACCACTGGTGGATAAAGGGCAAAGTGGGGCGTAGATACGACACGCAGTGTTACGGGGAACACTGTGGGGATGTAGAACGCCGGACGTGGGAAATGGGAGGGAACGATGCGCCAGATGGCGGTATTCAACGTACGTGGATTGTTAGCAAAATACGAACTGCCTACTCGAATGAGGTCGGAGTTAGAGGTGGTATTAACCGACAACCTGAGGAAGATCCTCAGTCAGACGAGAGTGAGTCTGAAAAGCGCGTCGCTGAAGACGCAGGAAAGGCGAATGTACACAGTGTGCCGCTCGTTTGTGGAGTTACGTGAGCGAGGCTTCATGCTTGAGAGCCCGTACTCGCTGCGGCACAAGCACGTCCAGGCACTGGTAAATCGATGGGTGGAAGAAGGGCAGACAGGGGGGACGATCGAGAACAAGCTCAGTCACCTCAAGGCGCTCTGCCAGTGGCTTGGAAAGCACGACCTGATTCGTCCCCTGGGAGACTACACGGACAGGGAGGCGCATGGACTCGTCCGTTCCTATGTGACGAGGAAGGATAAGTCGTGGGAAGCGAACGGCGTAGACGCTATGGCGGTGATCGCCGACATCGAGAAGGACGACCCACGAGTCGCTATCCAGCTGAAACTGCAGTCCGCATTCGGACTACGCGTTGAGGAAAGCTGGTCGCTCAAGATTGCTACGGCGCTGAAGAATCTGGACACGCTAAGGGTGGTCGACGGTACGAAAGGGGGGCGGAAACGAGAGGTGCCCATTCGGCTTCAACTTCTGGTGCTTGAGCAGGCCGCCAGGCTAGTTGATCCGCTGAGCGGCTCGACAACGCCATCGTCTTACAACATCAAGCGATGGAGGAGCCGTTACAACTCAGTGCTCCGCAAGCACGGCGTGTACAAGAAGGGGTTGGGCGTTACTAGTCATGGCTTGCGTCATGGGTGGGCGCACCAGATGTATGAGGAGTTGGCCGGCGTCCCTGCGCCCATTAAGGGCGGCGAGGCGCCTGATCTGGAGGCCCATCGACAGGCTATTCAGGCGATCGTGCTTGCCGCCGGCCATAGCAAGCCGTCCAAAAGTGGTGCTTATCTTTCAACGTTCGCAGCCATGGCTGCGGTCGATAGGCCACAAGTCTCAAAGGAAGATGTTATGGCGGCTCTCCGTCGGCATGGAGGGAACAAGAGCAAGGCAGCTGCAGAGCTGGGAATAACGCGCCAGAGTCTTTACCGACGAGTTGCCACCTGAGTGAAGGAGTTCACGTGCACGAAAACAAGGAATACACACAGGCGGAATTGGGAGCGATTGTGAAGGAAGGCATTTCCGT
Source organism: Cupriavidus sp. D384 (assembly GCF_001652915.1). Classification (GTDB taxonomy): domain Bacteria; phylum Pseudomonadota; class Gammaproteobacteria; order Burkholderiales; family Burkholderiaceae; genus Cupriavidus. The sequence continues at coordinate 159,028 of NZ_BBQI01000012.1, read as the reverse complement.
GGTAGCTATAGAGCGTTGGCCTTTGATCAAACTTCTGAATCGCTGAGCACGGTAGCACGCGCTGCCTTAATGGAAGATCCTGACGACGCGAGCGCTCAGGAGGAGCTTGATCGTGCCCTACTCCCTCGGCACGGCCTACGTACCGCCTGGGGCTGTATCGTGGTGGAGTTCTCGGCGTCCGACTTGACGGACGGTACAGTGATGGTTGAAGTGTCCGGATACTTGAATGAGGATCCGTACTTGCAGCTACCTCATTTGCGACAGGGCGTCGAAGAGGTGGGGCTGTTCCTGAGTGACGTTGCGAACGCGATGTTGGAGTCTGAAGCAGAGCTATCGATGTGGGACTGCGATCTGGAATGGCAGGACAACTACACTACGAGCCAGCTATTTAATCTGTTGGGGTTCATTGGCGTTGCCGACAATGTCGCTTTCATGAGGGCCGGCGGCCAGATCGGTGATTGGCTTGCGAAGACTGACATACATGCGATCTTGCATGCCTGCCGTGATCCGAAACTGCTTTCCTCTCTTGACGACGAGTCTCGCCTTCCGATTACTCGGAGCATCGTCGAATAGTCGTCAACTGACAGCGCGTGATTTTGGGCGGTTTCCTTGAGCGTGCTCATGATAAAGACCCGGAAAGCTCGCGGTTTTGTACCGTCATTCCGGGTGATTTGCCGATGTGGGCATGGTTGAATCGGAATTTCCAAGACCAGTACGGAGAAACTTGCATGACCAAATCTGAACTAATTGACGCTATCGCTGCTGGTGTCGAGGGCCTGTCCAAGGCCAAGGCAGAGCACGCCCTGAACGCCACCCTCAATGCCATCATGGATGCCGTGGCCAAAGGCGACACGCTCACGTTGGTCGGCTTCGGTGCTTTCAGCAAGGGAGAGCGAGCTGAGCGGACTGCGCGCAATCCGCGCACCGGCGAAGAAATCACTGTTCAGGCCGCCAAAACGGTGAAGTTCAAGGCCGGTCAGCGATTCAAGGATGCCGTAAACGGTGACGCCGGTGCACAGTGACCAGACGGGCGCGGCCTCGCCGCATTATGTGCCAGTCGCACAACTGCTCGCCGGCACCACGGAGCTCCCCCAACGCATCGACGCAACGGTCGTGCGATATCGGGGCGTCACGTGTCATGTTTATGGCGTTCTCCATGGTCTGACCGGCGGTACCAACCGGCAATACAAGGCTCTGGTGGAGCAGGCCATCGAAGATGCCCCGGGCGAGCTAGTCTTTGGCGAGACGAAGTTCGGTAAGCTTTATCGAGGCATCCAGGTGGAGATGGACGACTGGACCGAGATTCCGCTGCGCGACGCCTTCCGGATGCAATTCAAGGCGGCGCTGACGCCGATGCGAATGTTCATGGTGGCCGCCGGCATGCGTCGTGAGCGCCGAACTGAGGTTGACCGCTTTGGAACGGGCGGTGTTCGTCGCCTGCAGGACATCGGCGGCTCCGCGGCCTTCCATGCCTTATCGCCCGATGAACGTCGCAGGCTTGCCGGATTTCCCGATCCTTACTCGTACCTGGTGGAGAACTGCCGTCGCCGCGCGGGCGGTGGTGACCGCAACGGACCTGTGTTTCCCGACCCGGATTGGCGTTGGCTCGCGATGATCGAGCCGGAGCTCAACATTCCGTTGCGCAGCGTCTTTATGCTGGAGTTCGCCGTGGAGCGTGCTCGAGTACTCGGCGGCAGCGAGATCTCGATTTTCGTGGGCGAGATTCACAATTCGGACATGGCCTGGCTGGCGGGCTTCGACGAGACCCTGTTGGACCAGTCGGTCCTACGCACGGTGAGCAACGTTCGGTTGCGCGCCATAGAACTCGCCCGTGCGCGAGGCCGGCCATCACGCCTCAGGTTCGCCCTCGCCGCCCTGGCGGGAGCCAGCATCCCACTGTCGATCTATTTTGGCTTGGGTATGTGGCTCTGGGCCAACCGGTAGACCAGAAAACCGATATCAAAAGCGCGAAAGGCACGTCTGCGGGCGTGCCTTTCGCCGTTTTTGAGAGGAACATGTTCCTTCGACCGCTTCCTCTGCGGCTACCTTGCGTAGGCCAGCAGCAAAGTAGCCAGGGCACCGGCGTCGCCTACGAGCCGATGGATCGAACCCCCCGGAGATTTCTCTACCAGTGATTCGCCCGACACCAGCCAAGAGAACTTCACGCGGCGGGACGGCTTTTCGCCGGGATGAGGCGCGGGCGCGGGAAGATCAATGGGCTGCGACCGCTGCGCGCGAGTGAGCGCCGGGAAAGGATCGACGCCTGTGAAGTGTGCCAGCTCATCGATGCTGATCGCGCTGTATGCCGGCGTTGCGTCGTTGCGAACCACATAGGCCGCGGCACCAACGCCAGGCACGTAGACCGCCTTCCACAGATAGGTCGGCACGCGTACCCGGCCATTAAGCGCCGCTGCGTCCTTGGTGAACGCCGGACCGGTCACCACATGGATGGTGCCGTGCTCTCGCGCGAGCCTGCGCGTCGAGGTCTCGATGTGGCTCCACGTCCGACGGTTCGACACGCTGTTTTGCGGCACGATGTTGGCAAGGCTAAAACTCTCGGCCTGTGCGGACTTGTCGGAGAAGTCCGCGCTTGGCGATAGGTGACCACGATCGAATCCAGATCGAAGGTAATCGGTAAGCCGTGCACGGGCCGAAGCTGGGAGGCGGTCTTCCTCATAGAACTCGCTGTCGCGCGGAAGCTTGCGTGCAGCCTCTACGGCGGCGGCCGTCAGGCGCTCTGCGGACCACAGCGCCGTGCGTGTGTTGTCAGAGTAGAGCACGGCATACGCGCGGTAGCAGAGCAGCCGTGTATTCCCGGCCTCGACACGGACGGCGGGCTCGCCCACAGAGAGGACGTTCGGACACGGGGCAGCTTCTTTGGCGAGCGCCGAGGCGGCAATGCCCAGGGCGGCGAGGACGGTGATGAGCTTTCGGATCATGAAAGGGCGGAAGAGGTTGTTGGACACTCTTCCAGCTTGCCAGCCGATCACCGAAGTCAAGCCCTCAGGGTTGCCACTGATCCGGAACCCCATCGATGGCTTTGCCGATGAACTCGTGCAGGTCCAGCAGTGGCCATTCCTTGTCGGCCAGCGCCTCTTCTGCGATCTCGGCGCAGAGCGCGGGAACTGGCTCGAAGCGGACCATGGGTGCCCCGTCGATGTAGATGACTTTGGCGCGCTTGAGTAGCTTTTGATACCGCTCAGCTTGGGACACGACCGTCTCGGGCGGATCCACGTGCTTGAACACGTAGCCGGGTTGCGCCAGTGCCGCAGCCATGGCCGCGAACTTCGGGCCCACGGTCTCCCAATCCGAGGTGTTGGCGGCGATCAGATTCAGGAAATACGGAATATCGGAGCTGGTCAGCGTGCGCCGTGCCGTCATGGAAATGGCTTCCTGATCGGCGCGGCGATGTTCGACCCGGTTGTTCCAGATGGCGGTAAGGGTGGCGAACGCAGTGTCGCTTCCCGGCGAATCCATGCGGATCGGCGGTGTGGAAATGCCGCATTCTTCACAAACAACGACGGCCTGGAGTCGTCCCGCAATATAGAGCGGGGAACCGTCGCAATGTGCGCAGGGGAGAAGGCCGCTGGGCATGGGAATCAGTCAGGGTCAGGAAATGCCGGCATTATGCCTGCCCCGATACTACGTCCAGCGAACCGTGGTGATGGCGCGTGCGAATAGCGGCTGGCTAGGGGGTGGCCATGTCGAGGTAGCTGGCCGAAGTGAGGAGGACTTCCTGCCGAGCCGCGGATTCGTAGGCCTGAACGATCTCGGCATGGTCGCGAAGCGCGGCGCCGATCTGCCAGAACTCATTGAGCCAGTGGCCGGGTAGCCCCATGGGACCCCCCATCTGGCCGGTCGCGATGGCGCCTCGGATGGCGAGGATCGTTTCGGGTTCGGGGTATTCGCGCTCTTTGTTGTCGTCGTACTGCGTCATGTTCAATATTTCGGTTGGGTGGCCCATTGGAGGGCCGGATGCATCTGAAAGCCGTCGGCCTGGCGGAACAGCTCGGCGGCGCCTCGGACGTACTGCAGGATCCATTCGGTCGCGATCCATCGCCGGCCCAGGCGCTCGGCAGCGAGTCCAGTCCGGATCGTGCCGCCGAACGGATCGACAACCAGGTCTCCTGGCCGCGACAGGAACCGTGTAAAGAAGTCCGGGATGTCGGTCGGCTGCATGGCGCCGTGGGTCGGCAAGCCCAGATCCCGGGCGGCACGGCGATAGGCGCGAGTGTCCGCGCAGCTATGACCGCGTTCGATGACGTTGCGAGGCAGCCGTCCGGCCGTCTCGGTGCCAAAGGCGCGCTGACGAATACGGTAGGCGCCATCTCCGTAGACCGCGTCACGGGCCTCGCCGCCCGCGGCCATCAGCCGCCGGTGCCGTTCCGTGTGAGCCTGGAGAACTTGGCGATTATCGGCCCGCACGCAGGCGGGATCGTTGGTGAACCAGAGCACCGGCTCATAGGCCGACGTGAGTTGCACGCTTTCCACGCAGGCCCATCGGGTAGGACCGGGCGGCTTGCTGTAGTTGACCCACGGCACGCGGCCCATGAGCGACAGGCCGAGGCGATCATGCAGGGCAAGCGTCAGCCGCTCTATATAGAGAGACCGGGCCGGACTGCGCGGCTCGAAGATGTCGTTCGACACATTGAGGACGATGCTGCCGCCGCGCACCAACCCGGCAACGATGGGTTCAAGAGCCTCACACAGGAAATCGACATATTGCGCCTCATTCGGGTTGCCGTAGGCCCGTGCCTGTCTCAGAGGATAAGGCGGCGAGGTGACGCACAGTGCGATCGGCTCGCCGAGGCCCCGAAACACATCCGCATGGCGTGCCCACACGGCCACGCCAAGCGTGGTGCTGAAGGCGACCAGCCGGACGCCGTTGGCGGCGCGATCCAGGTCTTTGGTGACCGGTTCAGTCAGCCTCCAGAACCCTGCGCGGTCGGCCACCCGCTCTACGATGCCCATGGACTTCAGCGTCTGCTGGTGCCAGCGCACGGCCCGCTTGAAGGGGCTGTGCATGGCGCCAGCCGTGCCGACCGGCACTTTCGCTCGAGCCTCAGCCAGGTCGATACCAGCTGCGGTGGCCACGGCATCGTAGAGCTGCGCCGTGGCGATACCGTCGGCAGGCGCGTCCGCGAATGCCGCGGCCACGTGTCCAAACAGATTCAGCTGTTGCATCAGAGGCCCCCTCTAGCCAGCGCCCGCTCGCATGCGGCCCCAACGTCCAGCGCCGTTACCGGAAAGGCGTCGTGCAACGTATCGTCGAGCAGGCGGCCCGCCGACTTCTTTCCGGCCCAGCCCATCACCCAGCCGTCCGTTGTCGCGGTCTTTTCACCAACGGGAGCACGATCGACCTGCCCCAGCATCGGTATCCACTCGCCCCATTGCTTGAACAGAAAAGGCACGCCGGCGGCCGCGCACTGGTCGCGCAGGCTTCGTGCCCAATCGGGGCTCATCGGCCGAGCGCTCCGACCGCTCTCGCCGCCGGCAATGATCCAGTCGATCGACCCCGACGCGTAGTCGTTGCCGGAGGTATGCAGAAGCTCGCACGTTATGGGCGAGAAGACATCGACATGGCCCAGCAGCGGTTCCATCGAGAGGAAGCGGGTCCTGGCCGGGGTGCGAAGTAGCTTTGGGATGTCCCGGTCCGCTTCGGTCTGGTTCACGATTGTTGAACCCAGCCAGATGTCCGCCGGCGCATTGCCTGCGATCCATGTCGCCAGCCATGGTACGAGCGGGTTGTCGGCGCAGTCATCGCGCAGCATCAGCGTGTTGAACGCCTCCCCGAGCCGCTTCGTGGCATTGCCGATGCGCTTGGTGAGAACCAGCTTGTCGAGGTTCGGCGTCTGCCGCCATACCTCGAGCATGTCGATGAACCAACCGATTGGGACTTCGTTGTCGAACACATCCGCGAGGCTCGCGCAGAAGACGCGTTGGCGTCGGCCATGAACGGCAGCGAAGGCCGCGTGGGCGGCGTTCCACCGAAACATCTTGCGCCAGTTGCCCGTGGACGTGCGGCGTCGGGGTGCGCCAGGACCCCAATTCGGGGCGGTGCCGCCGCCGAACCGCTGGTTGCGGGCTTCCGCATAGCAATGGTCGCAGCCGGGGCCCACCTTCTGGCAACCTTCCCACGGGTTCCAACTGTGGTCGGTCCATTCGATTGTGGTGTTTTCGCTCATGCCTGGGCCTCGAACATGTCGATGGTCAGTGGATCGCGCTCCGGCGCAACGGTCGCAGACGGTTGGGCGGCCTTGCATTTGCTGCAGGTAGGCGGCACGGCGCCATGCGGGAGCCAGCCGCCTCTGCGCTTCATGCGCGTGGCCGTATGGCGCGGCTGGTGGCCGCACAGCGCCCGGCCTTGGGCTAGATCCACCAAATGGACCAGATAGCCGCCCTTGGCTCTCGCGGCGATAAGGCGGCGGCCACTTTCAACGAGAAGTGGCGGGATGTTGTCTCGGTTGTTTTCCATATGATTTGAAGCGGTGGTCGCGGGCAGTCGAAGGCATTCGTCGTCCCACTCAGCCTATCGGACCGGTAACGAAGTCAAGACGGCGGCGTGAGGCCATAGCGGGCGGCTGCGGCGCGGAGGTGGTCAGCGTCGACTCGATCCGACTGTAGTGCCGCAAGGACCTCGCGGGCGAATCCCTGTAGCGCCTCCAGTTCCTGGCCGATGGTTTCTCCAACGAACAGGAAAAGGCCATCAGGCATTCGGCGCACGAGCGTCGTCTCCTGCGACATGCGTAGCAGCAACGATTCGGCAACATCGGAATCGACTTCCAGATACCGCTGCAGCAGCGCGACGGAGCCCGCCCGAAAGCGCTGGACGAGATCAAGCGCGCGGGCGTATTCGCGATCAGACAGCGCTGCCAAAGCGATATCAGGCCCAGTCATTGGTGCTGGTGGTCCGGTGGAGGCAGTTGTACGGCAGCGAGCGGGCTGGCCGTGGCGTCCCACTCGATGACGGGGATGCCGGCGGCTCGGTATTGCACCCGCTTCTCGGCCATGCGGGCGTCATAGTCGGCGTTGCCCGTCATGCCGAGGACCTCGATGACGGTCTCTGGCGTCACGTCGGTCAAGACGAAGTCTGGATGCGCGGCGGCCCGGCCGATATGCCGCAGGGGCTTGCGGAACGCGCGCCGTTCCGCGATCAGGCGATCCGCCATGGCGATCTCGTAGGATGAGTCGCAGGGCAGAAAGTGGGTGTTGGCCAGCATCGCGGCCACGTCTACCACCCGCAGATACCCGCCCTTCGACATCTCGACCAAAAGCACGGCGACGCAGCGCTGGTCGTCTTTGCCGACGGCAGACAACGCACTCCCAAATGAACTCTGCAGGCCCGCATAGAGGTCTGTATTGAGGAAATAGCGCTGCCGGCTTTGTCGCAACACCAGTTTGCCGCCGTACTGCGAGGGTTCGTGCGACTCAATCTGGCCGATCACGATGCCGCGCGGGCTGCCTGCGGCCGTGGGAGCGAGCCGGGCCTGCCAGGCGTCGAATTCGGCAAGGATCTCGGCCTTCCGACCGGGATCCCATCGCTGCAGGATGTGAAGCAAACCGTTTGCAGGCTTGCCGTTGATGCGGCATTCCGCCAGTTCGGTGGTCAGTTGGGACCAGCAGGCCGTCCAGCCGCGGTAGCCGGTGCCCGGCCACACGTTCAGCCCGGCTTGCTCCCAGGCATACTCCAGGAACGCCAGCAGACCGGCCGCGCGACGCTGCGGTTTGCTGCTCTGGCCTTGCGCAGAGCGCTGGACGGTCGCGGCCGGCGTACGAGTGGTCGCTGTCAGCGTGACCCCGAGCCGGATGTCGTGATTGCCGTCCTTGACCCGGAAGGGATCGAGGTTGTCGGTGGGACCCGCCTTGGCCAGCGTTTGCCGGTTGAAGGGGCATGCAGGTGCGTGGTGATGCGCCTGTTCCGGCCACCGCGCGAGCAAAAAGATGTCCCGGTGACGGCGGATCACCAGTTTAGGCCTGGGATGCTGCCTGCCGCAGCCGCATTCGGCAAAGCCCTGGATCGTTTTGGCGCGCTCGAGGTGGCGCGCATAGGGGCCGGGGTCGTCCAGTACATCGTCGAGTGGGAACTCGTTCCCGCCAATCCGCACGGTGATCATATGTCCTCCTAGACGCCGGCATCCCGGAACATGGTGTACAGGTCGCGGCGGACCTCGCTCACGTCAAGCGCGTGCTTGGCGCGCGTCATCGCGACATAGAGCAGCCGCATCTCTTCGGCCGCCATGGTCAGCTTCCCGTCGTCGCCATTCTTGAATTTGAAGTCGCCGGCGAGCTGCACCCGATCCCACTCAAGCCCTTTGGCACGGTGGACCGTCGAAACGATGTAGTCGGCCTCGTCCTCGGGGGATACGCGGGTGAGGATCAGCCGCAAGTAGTCCACCCCCTCGTTGTCGATCAGCGAGACGAGCGGCTTGAGATCCCGGCCCGCGAATGACTCCGCGTACTCCTGCACCTCTTCCCAGGTCTCGAAAAGGGCAAGCGTGGCCGGAAAGCCGACGCGCTGGCCGCGCATGAGCTGCTCGGCCCCGTCCGCGAAGGCCCGGAGTTCGTCGACGTTGGCGCGGACCGCGACCCGGTCGCCTCGGCCGATGCCCCGGGCCAGGTGGGTCAGGACCGTGGCATTCTTGCGGCAAAGGATGGCGTCAAAGCGATCCTGACCTGGAATCGGCTCGTGCAGGACGCGAGAGGCCACATGGTCCTGGCCGCGCACGGGCGTGTCTTCGTCCATCAGCGCAAGAACACGACTGGCCAGTTGCGCGATGGCGGGACCGAAACGGAAGGACTCGGTGAGAGCGTACTCCGGCGCGCGGATATGGTCCATGGCATTGACTGCGCCGCGCCACTCGTAGATCTGCTGATAAGGGTCGCCGACGTAGATGACCTGGCATTGCTGGCCGCGCAGCACTGAGAGCATGAGGCCATCGGCATCTTGCGCTTCGTCGAACAGGATGAAATCCGCACCGATACGGGGGCGACTGCTTTGCCAGACCTTTACATATACATCGTGTGCAATGGCTGACGGGGCGGCAGGGTCCAGGTATTCGGACCAGAGCCGCTTGACCGACGGCAGAAGCGATTGGCGCAGATGCTCGGCTTCCTCTTCCTTTACGATGGCGTCCACCGGGATATGCCACGCAAGCGGTTCTGCCTGAGCGGAGCGGCAGAAGCGAGCCGCGCCATCCATTACCATCCGGGCGACCTTGCTGGGACTCAGTTCAAGATCTTTGCCAATCGTTGTGGGCAAGCGCAGCTTCCCGAACCCGTACCGCATTGCGAGCTGATGCGGCGGCTCCACAGGATTCCTGAGCTTGCGCGTGATTTCGGGGCTGGTGCCGCCGTAAGCCAGGGAGTGGACCGTGCGGCAGCGGGTATTCTGCGGAAACTTGCGGGCCGCCTCGTTGGCGATTTCCTTGTTGAACGCCAGGTAGAGCCCGCGCGCGCGGCCGCGAGCCTCTGCGGCCATGCGAAGGGTCGAAGTCTTGCCGGCCCCGGCGTATGCCTTGACTTTGACCGGTCCGCCCGCCCGGACCGCTTCAACGACCTGCTCCTGTTCAACGGTGGGCGTCATGGCATCTCCAGCGCGGTTTGTTCTGGCATGCTCGCGAGAACGCGGCGTCGGATTTCCAGTGAATGGGCGCGGGACACCTCGGCGCGTCGTGCGGCCTCGCCACTGGCGTTGTCCACGATGTAGGCAAAGTAGAACGCGGTGGTGGGCCCAGTCCATGCGAGCCACTTGGCCCGGACTTCAGCCCGCAGCTCTGCGCTCAGGGAGAAGTAGACGGCGCGCTTTTGCCGCCAGAGGCGAGCCTGCATACAGCGCGTAGTGGCCTCGAGGCGATCCGATCGGCGCTGGCGGCGCGTCAGTTCTTCCTGCGCGGAATGCTGCTCGGCCGCAACATGTTCCGCAAAGAGCGGATACCGATCGCGCTCACTCTGCTGCTTGCGGGCGAAGGCGGCCTGACGGCGGGCATTGAAATCGACGGGGTGGTGTCGTCCGAATCGGGTAAATCGCATGGCAGCAAGGTATGGAATGGTCTAAGACCAAGATACCGGCCCTGCGTCAAAGTCAAGGCGGCCGGCGGGCGAAGTTCGCCGTCAATCATTTTCGAGGCAGAAATCCGGGCGTAGGCTTCGAAAGAGATAGAATTTCGCGCGCCTTTCACCAAAAACCCATGTCTCAAGCCACTACACCAATTGCTCGCGAGGTATCACTCGGCACCCGCCCGAAGAACGAGCCGCAGTTCATCGCCCCAGGCGAGCCGCAGTATGGCGAGATCGCGCGGCTGGACGCGTTCATATTCAAGCGCTACCTGGACCGTGTTTTCTGGAACCCGAGGCCAGAGGTTCTTCGGTTTGAGGTGCGGGCGAACCCCTCCGCCGTGGGGAGCGTCTACGATGTGGTGGCTATCGTGGGGCAGGGCGTAGGCGAGGTCTGGTTCTCCGAAGATGCCGTCCCGTCGCGCTGGGACTACGTCGCCATTACGGAGAGCAGTGACGGGCTGGGTCGGCTGCAGCGCGAGAAGGCTAAAGCCGAAGGCAGGCTTCCGGACGATTACGTGCCGTTTGTCGGCGATGGACCGGTGCAGGACTATTCCAATTTGGAGAACCCCGAAGAGGTGGAGCAGCGCCGTTGGGCCGTTGTCAATCGCCTGCGCGAGGCGAACCGCCGTGCCCGCGAAGCGGCCGTGAAGCGCTAGGCGTCCTCTTCTTGTACGTCGCACAGAGGCGAGGTAAGATTCGTCGGATTCTCCGCGCTTCTGCGCATCGACCTCGCCGGCGTACCGGCCATCTTCTTCTTTCACCCATCGGGGCTATGTCCCCCATGGGTCATGGCTCCCATTTCTTTGGAGCCATCATGTCTCACATTGACGCCCCTGAAACTGCCGGTGCCATCGTTGCACTGGTCGTGATTCTTTTCACGGCGCTGTTCTTCATCGTCACGACGGGAAGCATTGCGCTGCTGTACCTGCAGCTGTTCACACTGATGATTGCCGCCCTGGCGGTGGTCGTTTTGTGGGTCCTTGCCAGGTTCTCGCATCTGTCGGGCCAGCCGGCCTGACCATCGCCGCGCGCAGCCTTCACGGGCTGCCGCGGTCATCCATACCCATCCGGGAAGCGTCCCGGTGGGGCGTTTCCCGTGTCCATTAAGGAAACGCTATGTTCCACACCAAGACAATCGACATCGAAGTCGGGCCAGTTCCCGCTGAGGAATCCTGCGCGCAAGTCGGCCACGACGATTACAGCAAGCGATCGCGCCGCGAGTGCGCGGTCTACATTCGACAGTTGCAGCGCATTTTCGGCTATCCCGACCCCGCAATCCTACGATTCGAGCGCCGCGGCTTTGCGCACGAGCTCGGCCGCTACCACGAGGTGGTGGCCATCATGACCGCGAAAGGGGCCGACCTCTTCGACGAATCGAAGCTGCCCTCCGAATGGGATCACATCGCTCGTGCAGAACTCACCTGGCTGCGACTGCAGCGACACTGGTGGGAGACCGTCCAGGCTCGCCCATCGGCGATTGCGCTGGTGCCGGACATCTTCCAGCGCAACGAGATTCCGGACTTTCCGGACCATCCCGCTGCGATCTGGTGGGCCATGGGCTTTATGCCCATGCCGGCAGGCCGCGCAATCTCGATCCACTGAGGGCGGCCATGAACACCATTAGGAAGACCACGGTTATCGTCCATCTTGCCGGTGGCACGATCCCGTTCATCGAGACCGACGGCCATGTGAACGTGGTGATCGTTGATCACGACGTCGAAGGTGTTGATGATGCCGATCTCAAGACGCTGCCGGATGGCGGCAAGGCAACTGTCCGCCAGGAAGCGGCGGCCGATGTGAGCCGGCAGTCTGCGCAACACTGGCTGGACTTGGCCGTGTAGCCGGCGCGGCGTAGTTCCGGCAGTTCCATTCCATTCCCCTCGGGAGACCTTCCCGACGGGGCGGTCTCCCCATTATCGAGACCGTCATGTACAACCAAATCATCGAAAAGTTCATTGCCGCACAGCAAGCGGCCCGTCAGGCCTATCAGGACGCCGCCAACTTCGAGCGCGACATGCTCGCCGGCACCGGCACCGACGAACCGTTTTTCGCCGTAGGCGTGCGTTCGGCGTACCGGCAAGAGAACGAACTCGAGAAGTTCTGCCAATCTTTGGCCAGTAACATCGTCAGCCGGGCCCGTAGGGAGTTTGCTCCCTTGGGCGCACGGCTCGATATCGAGAATAGCGCCGAGTACGAGCGTGCCGGCCTGGATATCCACGAAGCACTGAGGAAGGGCGAGATTCCAGATCTCGACAAGCTCTGGGCGTCGCTCACCGCCTTCTACAAAGGTGATGGCGGGGCGGCAACGGCCTACCGTCAGGCCGCGTCGCGGATCGTGCGCAACTTTGGCCTGCATCGCAATGCCGAGGTAAAGCGCACGGCGGCCGGCGTGGTGCTCAAGAAGCCGGTCTATACCGAGACGTCCTACAGGTCGAGCCGGCGCAGGGTGGGGTATCACAGCACGCAGCCAACGGCAGATTGCCTGATGGGTCTCGCCACTTTCGCGGGCAAAGCGGGTAATGCGCTGCTCGCGAAGCAGCTTACAGGCATCAACCTGTACGAGCTGGAGTACGTCTCGCGCGAGAAGATCGCCATGCCGGGCCTGGACATTACCCTGTTCAACGACAAGTGGGAGTTCAAGTTCTGCAACGAGCTGGCGGAGGCGCTGATGCTGTTCATTGGCGAGTACGGCCAGGAAGCCATGCAGGAGCGGCACTGATGTACAACGCGCTTGTAGAGGCGTTCCGTGCAGCGCAGGTGGCCTCCGCTGACGCGTTTGCACGGGTTAGCGCGCTGGCAGCGCAGGTGGGCGCCAAGGCCGTGGTCGTGCCGTTGCATGTTGACCATCCCGGCGAGTTTCGTCGTTTCCTACGCCGCCTGGTGGCAAGCCTGATCGATCGGGCGAGCAACGAGTTTGGCATCGCCGGGGCGCCGGTCAGCATCGACGAGACCCGCATCCCGGTCAACGGCTACCCGAACATCTGGGAAGCTATCCGTGCAGGAGAAACGCCGGATCTGGACCGGTACTGGCGGGTGCTCGCTGAGCGGTACGAACACTGCGGGCGGGCGCTGGCATGCCGTCAGATGGCCGAGACGCTCGCCGCCTCGCTGCAACTGGATTTGCCCAATGCGGTCCGGCGCTTTACCAAGGTCACGCGCTTGCGGCTCAAGGCGCCGTCGGTGGCGACTGCGGTGCGTCCGATGCGGCGCATAGCGGTGGAGGCGCACGCCGAAGTCCGCGCAGCATTGCTCGCGCTCGCTGCGTTTGCGCAAGACGCGGGTGAGCCGGCGCTGGCAGGATGCTTGCGGCAATTCGACCACGGTGAAGCGTTCGGTCCCCAGCAACGGCGGACGTTCCCCGGGCTGGATGTCCTGCAATACAACGAGTACTGGGAATTGCGGTTCTCCGCGGCTCTTGGCGAGCGCCTCCTGGCGTTCGTCGCCCAGCATCTATCTGAGCCAGCTGCCGCATAAGCAGCCTGGCGCCTTTCCCTTGCCCCGTCATCGACGGGGCTTTTTCTTTTCTGGAATCCTATATGACTCATTGGTACGAGCCCTTGCGGGCCATCGTCAGCCTCGGTTCGCAGGCGGACAAGATCGCCCACATGGGTGAACTGCACGCCGCGCGTCAGCGGCATCTTTCCCAGTTCTTCACGCCCGATGCGATTGCCCGCCTGATGTGGGGCGTCGTGGAGGGCTGGCGCCCCGGCCGTAAGGTCGCGGTGCTGGACAATTCCGTTGGGTCGGCGCGGCTCCTGCAGTTTGCCGATCCTGCGCTACACGCCATTTATGGCGTCGACGTGCACGAACCGGCGATCGCAGCCGTTCAGCAAGCCGTTGAGGCAGCTGGCTTTGAGGGCAGCTTCCGCCAGGGTGGGATGGAGGAGATCCAGCCGCGTCATTTCGATGTGGCCGTTATCAATCCGCCGTTCTCGATCCACCTCGAATCGCCCCACCTGCAGGCTTTCGGTTGCACCACATGGGGCCGGTTCGGGCCGAACACCAGCGCTCTCAGCCATGAGTACGCGCTGGCCCAGGCGCTTGAGGCGGCACAAGTTGTGGTGGCGCTGCTGCCGACGTCCTTTGTCGACCGGTTTGTGGGCGTCCTGGACCACCGGGATGCGCATAGCACGGCGGCGCGCCGCGTGGTCGGCATCTTCGATCTGCCGGTGTCCGCTTTCCGGGAGGAGGGCGCCACGGTTCACACGTCCATTGCCGTATTCGGTCGCTACCGCACGGGAAGGGTCGTACGCCAATCCCATGGCGACTTCTCCGTACCGCTGCCGACGCTGGATCTGAACGTAGACGATCGGTATTTCCATGAGCCGCGCCTGAACCATCAGGTGTTGGACGACGCCGGACCGGCGATCACGCGGCCGGTGACCTCGCAGAAACGGGTACGCGTTGCCCATGACGGCCGCAGAATTGTCCTCGGGTTCGAGTGTGGTTTCGTCGAGGCGATGGTGCTTAACCGGGTGCTCGATAGTCGAATCGTACCGATGGACGGACAGCGGTTGCCCAACGGCATGCGCTACGCCGGCAGTGGACGCCTCGATCTCGAAGCCTATCTGGTGCAGGATGACCCGATGGCGGCGCTGGATGGGCTGCTTCGGCTGATTCGCGATGCCGGCGGCGTGCCGCAACTGGCGCCGGGGTTCCTGGAACATTTCGGGAAGCGGATTCGGCGCAGCGTGCGCCAGGCCACTGCCCTGCGGCATACGGTCTGGACGACTGGTGTCAATGCGGCGGACGCGATCTCCGGCGTGGCCCTCAAAAGCCATGTCGTGGATCCGTTGAAATGGGGCAGCCCAGTGATCAAGGCTGGCGAGACGGTAGCATTCGCCCGCCAGCCTGACGGCCGTTATGCGTTTCAGGCCGGCGGCGCCGAGTTCGCGTTGACGCTCGACGAGCTCATGAGCAGGTTTGCCGTGAGCCGATCGGCGCAGACATGGGAGACCGTGCACGAAGGCCTCGCGGTCCGGTGGCCAGGCCAGGCACTCGCACTGCGACGGCGCATGCAGGCGCTCGGTATTGACCGTTGGCTGAACTGGGAATTCCAGCAGGATGATCTGGTGGAGTTGCTGCAAAAGCCGTGCGGCGCCGTAGCCGCCTGGGAACAGGGGTGCGGCAAGTCGCGGCTCGCCGCGGCCTTGATCCTGTTGTCCGGGGTCAAGCATGGGCTCATCGTTGTCGAGGCGCGGTTGGTGCCGGAAATGCGCGCGGAGCTGGCGCAGATCCTGCCAGCCGATGCCGTCAAGGTCATCGACTCGCCGGAAAGCCTGGGCGAACTGGGGCAGATCAATCTCATTGCCTACGAGCGCCTTCGCATGCCGGTTTGCCGCAATGCCTCCAAGCGGGTGACCTATGCCCATCGGTTGCGACGCCGCATCGGGCTTTTGGTCGCCGACGAAGGAGAGCGGTTGTCCAACCCGAACAGCGACCAGAGCCGCGCGCTCTGGCAGCTTTCGGCACGGCGTCGCTACATCCTGACCGGCAGTCCGATAGCCAACTACCCGCGGGACGTGTTCGGTCTGATCGCGTTCACGGGAGGCGATGGCACGGCGGCCCAGCCCTATGGCTACCGTCGCGGCCATCTGGAACCGCAGTGGCTCGCCACCGCGCAGTTTGCGCAGCGCGGGGTGGACCGGTTCCGGGATGACTTTGTTGTCCTGGAATGGGTGACCTGGGAGTTTGCGGAAAGCCTGCAAGACGGCGCGAAACGGGAGGTGCCCAAGATCGGGAACCTGCCGCTATATCGCCAGATGCTGGCACCCCACGTCAAGCGCCGGCTGGTTTGCGAGCCCGACGTGGCCAGGTACATCCAGATTGATCCGCCGGCAGTCGAGGTGGTTGAGACGGACTGGGACCCGTCGCACCTATCCCTGTATTTGCGCACAGCCGACGAGTTCGCGGACTGGTATCGGGAGATCCGTCGAACCGACGGACGCTCGAACAACCTGATCGCGATTCTGGCGCGGATTCGCGCCGTGCACTTCGCGGCCAACTACCCGCAGCATGGGGTAGACGGCGTCGGAGCGCTGGGGCAGTTGACCAGCAAGCAGCGGGCCGCGATTGACCGGTTGGAAGCGATCGCCGCGGAAGGGAAGCAGGCCATCCTGTTTGCCGAGAATCCCGGAGTGATCGATCTGATCGCCGGGCAATTGAAGGCCCGTGGCGTCGATACGGTGCCGTTCCATGGGGGCATTCCAATTACGAAGCGCGTGGCCGACAAGGACAAGCGGTTCGTGAATGGCACGGCCACGGGGCTGCTGTGCACGAAGGGCTCAGGCAGGGCAGGGTACAACCTCCCCAACGCCGACTACGTGCTGTTCTACGACCGCTCGTGGACGTGGCGCATCGAGTATCAGGCGATGCGACGTGCTCTGCGATGGAACCGGAAAGGGCAGCTGAAGGTGATCTATTTCCACCTGCCGGGAAGCATCGATGTCTACCAGGACCAGATGGTGGCGCATAAACGCGATGCCATGGAAGCCGGGTTGGACTGGGCGACACCGGAATTGGAAGACGAGGCGTTCCTGCATATGGACACGCTTCTCGATGCCTTTGTGGAGGATCTGGCGGGGCTTCACGGCCGCAAGAACCACGATCAACGTCAACTGCTCAAGGAGGCAGCATGAAAGCGAATGAGTGCAGCATCTCTCTGGGCGAGGGTGTGGCAACGGTCAAACGGCGCGGCACGCGCAGAACGACCGTCGCCAAGATCCTTGGCACCTTGGAAGCCGATGGCGTCGAGATGATTTGTCTTGATCGCCTCGTCCACGGTGTCTTCGAGACGGAGATGGGCGGCTGGCAGGTCAGCGGGGCGATAACCACCATGCTGGCGAGACCTATCGGCCCGTTGCCGGAGAAAGACACCCAAAATAGCTGAGCTTTCGGGGGATTCGTCCCCCCTAAACCACCATAAGATGGTTTCCGTAGCGCCCCGCTACGGAAGCTCTCTCAAGATGGACCCGTTCCTCTCCGCCCTGCTCGTCAGGGCGTTTTTTTTTGTGATGCCGTTGTGCGTGTCCCCTTCGGATGCACCGTGCCAGTGGCTCCTATGACTAAGGGTTATCCCCCATAAGCGGGGTGTTGGGCTCGGCAATTTTGCCGACATTGAGATGCCGCGAACTGAAGGTGGCGGCCAACGAAACAAGGAGAAATACTCATGCGCAACCCGCGCACTTTGTCGTTCCCAGGGTCTCTCGCAATGGCACTGCTGACGTCGGCCGTATTGGCGGCTTGCGGCGGCGGTGGTGATGGCGCTGAGCCCGCCACGCAATCCACCACGACGGCTACCACGGCGCCGACCGGCCCGGGCACGCAGACACCTGCCGAGCCTGTGGCCAAGCCGACGAGCGTCGTAGTGCCGGCCTGTTCGAACTGTGCCGCCGTGGATGCCAACACCTATGCGGGCACCGGCGTCGGCGTGTGGCAGAACATCAATGCCACGGCTGGCGCGGTCGACATGCCGATCAGCATCGATGGGCTCAAGGGCCAGGATGTGACGCTGGTGTTCACGAACCAGTCGGGCACCGCCCAGACCATGCCGACGATCCCGCTGACTTCCTCGTACCTGCCCACGGTGGCCGCGAGCGCCATCCAGTGGGATGACGGTACGAACGAGGTCAAGCGTCGCATCTCCGACTTCAACCGCGACGGATGGGCGGCGAAAGCGGGGGCGCGGGGCACCGCTCCAAGCAGTTCCTCGTTTGGCGCCACGCCGCTGCGCGCCGCTGCGTACACGCCAGGTGACACCCGCACCTTCTATCACGAGGACAACACGCAGCGCACCGTGACGCTGATCCGCACCGATGCTGCGTCGGATGGCACGACCGTGAACTTCTGGGTCGAGAGCACCGAGACAAGCCCGAGCAAGGTCAGCACGGCCATCGTCAACGCGCTGTACGCGGGATTTGTGCCGAGCGGCAAGATCTATGACATGTTGAAGCAGACCGGCGGCCCGGTCTGGGGGCCGCACGCCTACAGCGATCTCATCAGCGGCGCGGTGGCCCAGCCGATCGACATCGTGATCCTCAACTTCGACCACAATACCCAGCCGTTCGGCATGGTGGGCTATTTCTACGGTCGCAATGCGCTGACGGCGGCCGCCGAACCACTGAGTAACCAGTCGGTGTCCTTGTATCTGGACTCGGAGACGCTTTACCTGGGCGGCCCCGAGGGCATGAAGGCGATGTTGCTGACCATGGCGCACGAAGGCATGCACATGCAGAACTTCTACCGCCGTGGCGTGGTGAAGGGTCCGGCCTATGCCTTCAGCACGTGGCTGGAAGAGGCCTCGGCGATGATGATGGAGGACTTCGCGAGCCAGTCGATCGACCCGACCTACAACGCGATCCGGGACGTGCGCTTCCCGAACTACATCAACTACAAGGCCGGCTCGTACAACTGCAGCCTGCTGACCTGGGATCCGTTCGGCGCCGCCTGCGACAGCTATTCGGTGTCCGGCTCGCTCGGTGGTTTCCTGGACCGACAGCTTGGGCTGGGCTTCTACAAGCATCTGCTGAACAATGTGAGCAGTACGGACTCGGTGGCGGTCTTGGACTCGTCGATCAAGGCGACCGTGCCGACGTCCAGCCTGGGCGAGCAGCTGCGCCGCTTTGCTGCGACGTCTGGTGCGCTAATGAAGGCGCCAAGCCCGACTGGCTTTGGTTTCCCGGCCCGCGCGGAAGGTGGCTTCACGCTGCCGCTAATCGATCCGCAGGCGCTGGTGGCCAGCCGCACGCTGACGCAATCGGTGCCGGCGACGCTCCAGCCCTACGCTAGCCTGCCGGTGGTCCGCAAGGCGGTGAATGGCACGTATAGCGAGACGGTCAAGGTGCCGGCTAACTCGACGCTGTCGGTCGTGATTCAATAATGGCCAAGGGGCGGCACACGCCGCCCCGTATCTCTTCGAAACTGATGCGAAAGATCCTGATTTCGGCACTGATGGCCCTTGGTCTCGCAGCTTGTGCGACAGCGGCGACCGAGCAAAAGCAAGAGCTGGTGGGCGAGATTCACATTAAGGGCAACGAGCCGTTTCCCATTGTGATGCTGGAGACTGAGGCTCACGCGAACTGGGAGCTGGTCGGTGTGCCGTTGGATCAGGCGCGTTCGTTGACGGGGCGCGAAGTGACGGTACTGGGCACTGTCATCCGTGCTCCGGGCCCAGGAGTGTGGCTGCCTTCCGTGCGCGTGAAGCAAATGTCGGAAAGCAAGCGATAGGGGGCAGCCTCCGCGCTGTGGCACGGGTCGGTGTCGCCTCACGACCCTGAGCGGCCCTCCAGCTTTTCCGACATCGGGCCGCTCAACGGCGCGTCGAAGCCCTGTCCGGGAACATTTGCTCAACGACATCTATCCCTCTTTGCTGCCTCTTCCTAAACGCTAATCGGGTCCAGGTCACGCCCATGTTCCGATTCACTTGCTGAATGGACTCGGTACGGAGATTGAGCACGGGTTGCATGCCTTCGATGCGAGCGAGTTGGATAGTCTCTTCGGCCGAAACGGCAAACATGCAACGGCCTTGGGGAACGGGCCCATGCCGCAGAGACATGATCAGAACGCCACCATCGCTCACAAGTGAAGTTACGTTCGGCATCGCACGCCGCCGCATCTCTTCATCAAGATGCATCCAGACGGCTGTTAGCATCACTACGTCAAATGTCTCCTTCCTCGAAAGAAGGATAGTAAGATCGGGGAGGCTGTCATTGATCCATTCAACCCGCGACGAAGGATGCAACTCAATTCCGGCAGCGCGCAGTTCGTCGACTGGCTCAACCGCTACGACGGTGTGACCCATAGCCGAAAACGCCACCGCATCCGTCCCCACTCCTGAACCAACGTCGAGAATCCTTGACGGGATCTCTGGTATGAGGTGCAGGACTGGCTTGTGTTGGTCAGCAAAGGGGATGTTCTGCCATTGCTTGACAAAATGCTCTGCATTTTCGGCGTAGCCTTCTGTGCCGCTCACCTTAATGGACATCCACTACGCCTGAAATTTCATTAGTCAGGAGTTTGCCAGATTGTCGCCAACCTAGAGGGAATGAGTCCAAAGGCCGATATTGACTTCCGCCTCGGCCTTCGACCTACGTGGCCATGGCCTGCCGGCTCCAGAGACGACTTGCGACCCTGAGCGGCCTACCAAACTCCGTGTTGCGGACGACCGATGTTTGGGCTGAATCGGTCATTCCGTATCGTGCACAACAAGCGAACCCATATCGCGACGAGATGCCGGTCAAGTGATTCGCGGGCGCACGCAAAAGACTTGAGGATCGATGTTGCACGACTCATACACCCCCACTTCGCTAGCCGCGGTTGTGGGGAAAACCCTGCTAAATTGATCAGAGCGTGCTTTTCCCAAAGCTTCAAACAATCGTCACCTACTACCCCAGCTACCCCGAGCGCGCCTCCCGCCTGGGCAGGGGGGGGCTGCGGAGCGACACGAAGCTGCGGCGTGGCATCGGCTGCAACCCAACTATATAAAATGAAGAATTATTTCTTTATTTATCGCGACCGATCTGCACAAATGACCTACTTCATTTTTTTTTTGATGGTCATGTTGGCTTCTTTATCTCTCGCTGCCTGTGTCTCGACCCAAAGAACCGCCGCTCACGCTTTTAGCTTCGATACTCGTCGAGCAATTCCGGCCGTAGAGGTACTGGATTTCCGCTACGGTGATTCAAGCATGCCTGGTGTGCATCCCGAAGAATGGGAGTTGAAGCAGGGCCGGATCGGACAAATGACGAACGTCAATGGGTCGATGTTGGTCGGCGATACGCTTTACGTCAAGTGGCGTATCAAGGATACTGGTGAGGTTCTGCAGGATTACGTGGACCTGCGGCATCGATTGCCTAGCGATATGAAGGATAAGAGGGTGGCCTTCTACATTGTCGACAGGCAACTCTATGTATACGTCGCAGATCAGAAATTCCTACCCGTTGGCGCATCAGAAGCAGCGCCGGCAGGCGCACCGATTAAGAATTTGCCATTTACGTATCACACCAAGTACCAAATGATTTATATCGGCCAACCCAGGAAATAAGGACTGGCAATAGTACAGCAAGCAGTGCAGGAGGCGTGACCGACAGGCGGATTTATAATATCCAGTTCGTCTTCTTCGATGCCTTCAAGAACGTCTCCGCTTCCGAGTGCGAAAACAGACCTTGGGACAACGGCATTCCGATGGTGCCTTTTGGCTGGTCTTGGCCCTTCTCCTATCCGGACACGGCCTTCCTGGGTCATTCAGTGTCGTGCGCAACAAGCGAAGTTGTATCACGACGAAATCCTGGTCGAGTGATTCGCGGTTGCTCGCAACAGAGTTGACTCATACACTCCACTTCGCTGGCCGCGGTTGCGAGGGAAAACTTGCTAGATTGGTCAGAGCCTGCCAGGTTTGCCATGAGCTTAAAGCAATCGATACTTGTCATGATCGCCTACTGCCCCAGCTACCCGAACCGCGCCGTGCAAAACCGTCGTCTCTACTGGGCGATGCCTTTGCTGGCTTCGCTTTTTCTGGGGGCGTGTGCCTTGTCGCAGAAAGCGGCCAATCACTCCTTTAGTTTTGATACTCGTGGAGCCGTGCCGGCGGTAGAGGTGCTGAATTATCGCTACGGCGACTCGGACATGACCGGTACACGTCCGCCGAAATGGGCGTTGGAGGAGGGACGGATTGGCCAACAGGCAGGTGTCCGCGGACGTATGCGTCCTGCCGACACTCTCTATGTCGAATGGCGCATCAAGAGTACCGGTCAAGTCTTTGAGGATTCGGTCGACCTCCGGCACCGATTGCCGAATGACATGACGGACAAGATAGTCTACTTCGACATCAAGGGACCGCAACTATTCGTGTATGTAGTATCTCCTGAGGACTACCCCTTGGGCACGCCAAGGAACAGCCTCCGTTTGTACTCTTACCGTCCGTACGTCCAGATTTACCCCGATCGGTCCAAGCAATAGGGGGTTGCGCTGTAGCAGCGAATACCACAGGTGCGCCGACGGATGACCAGCAGGCGCAGCGGGGCGATTAAAGCTTGCGAGGCGTCCCGCCTGGACAAGGAGAGGAACTGCGGAGCGACTCGGGAACTGGGACGTTGCATTGGCTGCAACCGAAGCCGTAGCGGCCTTTGGCAATCGAACTTGCGAGTGTCGGCTCCTGGCCGGCAAGCGCCCGCTCGCCGGCCCGAGGTTTTCACACTTCGGTCTGCTCCGCCATCTCAAGCGCGTCGTCGACTTCGATACCGAGGTAGCGAACCGTGCTCTCCAGCTTCGTGTGGCCCAGCAGCAATTGCACGGCGCGGAGGTTCTTGGTTCTGCGATAGATGAGAGATGCCTTGGTACGCCGCATAGTGTGGGTGCCGTACGCTGTGTCGTCTAGGCCAATGGATGCGATCCAATGATGCACTAGCCGTGCGTACTGGCGGGTGGACAGGTGAGCCGAGGCGTGAATCCGACTTGGAAACAGAGCATCCGACGAGCGTAATCCGCGATGGGCGGTCCATGCCTCAAGGCTGGAGCGGGGCTGCTCAGTAATCTCGAACTGAACTGGTCTATGCGTCTTCTGCTGGATCACCGTCGCTCGGGCACTAACGCGGCTACCCTGACAAACGTCTCGTACGCATAGTTTTGTGAGATCACACGCTCGAAGCTTGCTATCGATCGCAAGATTGAACAGTGCGAGCTCACGAAGGTTTGACGACATCTGCAGCCTTGTCCGGATTGCCCAGATCTCGTAGAGCTTCAGCGGCGGCTTTTGTCCGGTGAGCTTACCTTTATTCCACGGTGCCCGCGGGGCGGCGGATGAATTGGACGTCTCCATGATCATCTCCTTTCCAACGAAGGAAAGATCAGTTTGCTCCGAAACCTGTGCCGCCGACGGTCGCTGACCGACCCTTCTCGGACATCGAGCTTCCCTATGGCAATGTCGGAAACTTCTCCAAAAGAAGACATTGACCTAAAAGCCAAGTTCCCAGTTACTTCGCGGCGATGCTGAGATCGACGCGAAATCTGGTATGACCGCACCTGCGGACTCGCTCGCGGAGGCACACCATGCTCGTAAAACGTTCGCGTTAGCACTTCGCCTTCACAACTCATAAACACCCCAGCACATCAGCTTAACTAGTTCCACTAAATGGAACCGGTTCCTTTTATTCTTGACGCGGCAACGCACGGTGGCTACAGTCTTTGAACATAGCGGGCAGGAGTAGCGCCGCATATATAACAGGAGACAAGATGGACACCCGCACGCCCCAGGCACAGGCGCGTCAGCGACGCATTGTTGTGGCATCGACATTCATTGGCGCCACTATCGAGTGGTATGACTTCTACATTTTTGGCGTAATCTCGGCACTCTTTCTGAATAAGCTGTTCTTCCCGTCGTTCGATAGCACTACGGGTACCTTGCTGGGCTTCATGACTTTCGCGACTGCTTGGGTGGTCCGGCCGCTTGGGGGCATCATCGCAGGCCATATTGGCGACCGTGTTGGTCGGAAGACCACTTTGCTGTGGAGCTTCATCATCATGGGGGCGGCAACGACTCTCATCGGGCTGCTTCCGACCTATGAGACCGCCGGCATCATCGGCGCAATTCTGCTGTTGCTGCTTCGAGTCATTCAGGGCCTTTCCGTTGGCGCCGAGTATGGCGGTGCAATCGTGACAGTGGTCGAGCACGCGGATAAGGCGAAGCGAGGATTCTTCGGAAGCCTGCCGCAATGCGGTTCGTTCCTCGGCCTGCTACTTGGTAATGCGACCTTCCTTGCGATCATCAACATGGACCAGTCGGCGTTGATGTCCTGGGGATGGCGTATCCCATTCCTGCTCAGCGCATTGATGCTTGGCGTGGGGATTCTCATTCGCACCAAGGTAATGGAGTCCCCTGACTTCCAGAAGGCGAAGGATTCAGGGCAAATTGAAGGGATGCCGCTTGCCACCGTCGTCAAACAACATCCGCGCCAACTGCTGGCGATTATGTTCGCTCAAGCCGCTCCCAACACTTTTTTCTATGCATGCGCCGTTGCGATGGTTTCCTATGCCGTGACGAAACTTGGAATCAGCCAGTCCAAGATGCTTATGGCCGTGTGCTTGGGGGCATTCGCGGAGATGTGCATGATTCCGTTGTTCGGCGCATTGACCGACCGCATTTCCCGCCGAAAGGTGTTCGTGGGTGGACTGTTGGTGATGGCAGTTATGGCGTTTCCGTTCTTCACAGCGCTTGAGTCGAGGGCTTACGGATGGCTCTTGGTCTGCTATGTCGTGATGCTGGGGCTTGGGCACGCAGCTTGCCACGCTTCTCAGGCAGCACTGTTCTCTGAAATGTTTCCGACTAACGTTCGCTACACAGGGCTTTCAGTGGGCTACCAGGCGTCCGGCGCAATCTTCGGTGGCCCCCTTCCAATTATCGCAACCGTTCTCATTGCGATGCATGGTGGCGGAATCTGGCTGTTCTACGGCTACACGATGCTCATCGCAGTGATCAGCTTCATCGCCATTATGGCTGGCCGATCTCATCAGGGATCAATGTCGAGTGCACCCGCATAGCCGGCACTCCGTGACGTTCGGTTGAGCGTCAGTATCTATCCAAGAGGCTCCACCATAGCGGTCGGAGCCTGCTTTCATCTTTACGGATGAGTAACGTCGTGTCTGATAGTTCAATCAAGTCCGCGCTGACCGCGCATCCAAGTGCAAATCTCGAGTGGCTGGCTCTCCGTCGGGAGGAGATAGTCGAGCCGGAATTGCCTATCGTGGACCCGCACCATCACCTGTGGAATCTCCCCACCAACCGGTACTTGTTGGATGAAGCGCTAGATGACTTCACGGCTGGTCATCACATCACGCACACCGTCCATGTGCAGTGTCGTTCGATGTACCGAGCAGATGGTGAGGAAGAGATGAAGCCGGTCGGCGAGACCGAGTTCGTCAATGGCATTGCGGCGCAAAGCGCCAGCGGAGAGTATGGTCAAGTTCGCGTGGCGGCTGGTATCGTCGGCACGACGGACTTGCTATTAGGGAAACAGGTCGAACCGGTGCTCGATGCACATATGCGAGCCGCAGGTCCGCGCTTCAAGGGCATACGGCCCAGCGTGGTGTGGCATGCCGACAGCCGGGTGCGACCGCTGGACATCCCCTCGGGAATACTGATGGATTCTCGTGCCCGAGAGGCAATCTCGTGTATCGAGCGGCGTGGTCTTTCTTTGGATCTCTGGGCTTTCTTCACTCAGCTGGACGAAGTATTGGATGTGTGCCGGTCGTTTCCCAACCTTACCGTGGTCGTCAATCACCTTGGCGGACCGATTGGTATCGGCCCTTACGAAGGCCGCCGTGAGGAGGTCTTCTCGGAGTGGTCGACCCGCCTGCGGTTGCTTTCCGAATGCGAAAACGTAGTCATCAAGATAGGCGGGCTTGGTATGCGATACGCCGGATTTCGCTTCAACGAACCACCTTTGCCGCCGTCATCCGACGCGCTAGTCGACTCCTGGAGAATGTACGTGCATGAATGCATCGACATTTTCGGCACAGCCAGGTATATGTTTGAGAGCAACTTCCCCGTCGATCGCGGGATGTTTAGCTATAACGTTCTGTGGAATGCATTCAAGAAACTGACGAAAAACTACACGCCAGAAGAGCGCAACCAACTCTTCAGTGGAACGGCAAGTCAGACCTATCGTTTGTGCCAATCCATCCCTCGGAATGCGGTCACAAGAGTTTGCTAAGGAAGCCTAAGGCAAGGCGGAGGGCGGCTTCGCTGTTTCGCTTTGCCTGGGAAGACGCAAACTAACGGCCATACGGGAGTCATGAACCCGATGTCGATTCATTCTTCGCCGCACAACGTACGATGCGGTTCCGAAACTTCCTGTATCGAATGCCAGTGCGCCCTTGGCGATGAGCTTCTCAATGCGCCATAGCGCTACATGCTCAATCGTCGCCTCTGAAGTGGGACCAACGAGTGCGACGCCCACTGCGGAATCATTGATGGGCGATCTTAAAATTCTTAGACGGTGTCCGTCATCGAGCAGCTCAAGTAGTCGCCTTTGCTGAGAGGTCATCCCCATTGAAAATCGAGATTGATGGCTGGCGTCGGCAGGATGTCGCTCGATGGCAATGTAGGGACGATTGCCACGCCAGGAATACTACGGAAAATGCTCGCTTCGAGCGGCGCTCAGGACGAGACCAGTGTGGGACTCGATAGCGGGCATAGTGGCGGTGGCATCAGAGATGCACCGCCACTAAGCCCCGACTGTCATGCCGAGAGGATAGTCTCTTCTTCGATGGTAGGCTTGACGTCACGGAAGCTGAGACCTGATTCTGCGAGCTTCTGCAGCAGCCTGGACGGACGCCAGCGCTTACCGTACATCGAGTGCCATTTCGAGACCTCTCGATAGATCACAGATGCACCAACGGTATCAGCCCAGAACATCAAGCCACCCCGATGTCGGGGGAATCCAAAACCGTAGAGCCACATCACGTCGATATCGCTGGACCGGTACGCCTTACCATCCTCGAGGATCTTGCACGCCTCGTTCACGGAAGCGAAGAGAACGCGCTGCAGAATCTCCTCGTCCGTGAACTCTCGTTGCGGGATGTCGAAATCCTTGGCCACGTCTGCAATCACCTGCTTGACCACATCATCGACAATAGGCGTGCGATCGCCGTTCTCGTACCGATACCAACCCGCGCCAGTCTTTTGCCCCTTTCTTCCCATTTCTACCAGACGGTCAGGGACATGCAGCTTACGGTATCCTGGGTCAGCAGCAGCACGACGCTTGCGGCCCTCGTAACTAACGTCGAGACCCGAGATGTCATTGACTGCAAAGGGGCCCTTCGGGTAGCCAAACTGCTCCATTACCCTGTCAATCTGGACAGGCGTGGCACCCTCTTCAAGCATGAGCATCATCTCTGCCATCATGGGAGCACGGCTTCGGTTTGCAACGAACCCGTCGCACGAGCCCGCAACGGCGCAAACCTTTCCGATGGCCCGACCCATCTCCATCGTACGAGCGATCGTCGCCGGAAGGGTTCGCGGGCCATTAACGACTTCACACAGTTTCATGACATTGGCGGGCGCAAAGAAGTGCGCGCCGGCAACGTCGCCTGGCCGAGAAGTTGCATCAGCGATGGCGTCAATGTCGATTGCGGAAGAGTTCGTAAGCAGCAGTGCGCCCGGCTTCAGTACAGCATCCAGCTTTCGGAAGACATCCTGCTTGATGTCGAGGCGCTCGAATACTGCCTCAATGGCGACGTCGCAGTCAGAGATGGCTTCATACTCCTGAACACCTTGGATGAGATCCAGGCGCCGATCCATTTCATCCTGGGCCATGCTGCCGCGTTTTACCTTTACAGCGTAGGTATCGCGGATGCGTTGGACTCCGCGGTCCAGAGCCTCGGCGCTCGCTTCGAGGACTTTGACGGGAATGTTTGCATCCGCGAAGCACATGGCGATGCCACCACCCATGGTGCCTGCCCCGATAATGGCTGCCGATTTGACGGGGGGAACGCTCGAGAGATCGACATCCGGAACCTTTCGAGCTTCACGCTCGGCGAAAAAGGCGTATCGCAGGGCCTTGGCTTCACCGGAATTTTCTAACGCCGCGAACGCTTCTTCCTCGAAGGCGATACCTGCGTCAAAGGTGCGGCGAACTGAGGCCTCGACACATGCAATTGCCCTGTCTTTGGCCGGCAGCAATTGCCCATTCTTTGTCTCGGCTTTGCGTACATCAGCGACGATGGCGGCGAGGCTTTCGTCGTCCACGTCCACGTGACGGTCGCGTACGCGAGGCAATGGGCGTGTTGGAGCAATGCTTTTCGCAAATTCGATGGCGGCGTGACGCAACTCGCCTTTCGGAACCAGCGCGTCGACGACACCGATCTTCTCGGCGTCTTCGGCGCTGATCGGGCGACCACCAAGAATGAGCTGGAGGGCCTTTTCAGGACCCACCAGTCGTGGCAGGCGCTGCGTGCCCCCGCCACCAGGGATGACGCCGAGAGTGACTTCTGGCAGACCAAGCTTCGCGCCAACTGTGGCGACGCGGTAGTGGCAAGCGAGAACGTGCTCTAGCCCCCCGCCCAAGGCATACCCCTGGATCGCAGCGACGACGGGCTTGGCACTGCTGTCGATTGCGGCGGTGCTGGTGCGTGTCGAGACCGAACGAGCCTGACCGAACTGGCGAATGTCCGCGCCGGCGATGAAGTTCTTTCCTTCCCCGATAAGTACGATCGCTGCGACTCCTGCGTCGCCGTTTGCTTTCTCCAGGAAGGCAATGATGCCTTCCCGCATACCGGGAGCGAGCGCATTGACGGGCGGGTTGTCAACGGAAATGACTGCGATTCCGTCTTCGACGCCGTAGTGCACCAATTCTTTCTGTGTCATTCGGACCTCTTTACTTTGCCGTCACCGGACGGTCATCTGTGTCTCCGGATCAGATGGATCGATGCCGGTATTAGCGGTTGTTCTCGCGCGGATACTCGAGGACAAGCGCTTCCAGGCCTTCCGAACCGGCGCGAATGTCGAACTTGTCTTCAGTGGGTTCGACGCAGATCATCGACCAGAGGGGGAGCTCTTCCGACTCGTGGCGCAGGCTGCCGTTGCCGACAAGAATGTAGTAGCCGGCCGCGCGCTTCGGATCGGGACCCTCGATCTGCATGTCTGCGCCAAGACGCAGGACGCGCGCCCGCATGCCGTCATCCTCGTCGTCGAACAGCGTCTCCCAGGCGGCCTCCGTACGCGCCTTCATCACGGGCGCCGTGGAAAAACGTACCGGATCCGAGTGCAGGTGGCGGCGCTTGCTGGGTTGCAGCTTGTCGCGATAACCGGGCTTGTCGAGATAGACCGGTTCGGAGTTGCCCGTGTACATGCGCATAGCAACGAACGACAAACCTTGCGGGCCGGCGGTAATCGGGCCGTATGCGGTGTGGTGGTCCTTGAACTGTACGGTCAGCGGCTCGATCGTTTGCCCGCGCGTCCCGATGGTGCCGGAACCAGCGACAAAGCACTGGAACATCGTCACGCCGTGGAAATGGGGAACGATGGCTTCGTTGGCGTCCAGTTCCGACATTGTTGCCTGCGGGCCGACGCCTGCAGCGTTGGACGAACGGGGGCCAAAGAAAACAGTCCCCCAGTGCTGATTGCCGGTACCAGGGGACACGATAACGCTGCGCTGTGCCAGCGCGTCGCTGCCGCTGCGGGTATAGATCATCTGCAACTCTCCATGGGTAAAAGTCAGATCGCGCATCTGCGCTGGCCAGCAAATCGCGGACCGTGCAATCATCCTAGCACGAGTTTTAACGAATAGCACGAGTTCCGAGCAGTGAAACCAAATATGCGGTGGTCGCACGCCTTTAAAGTTTCATAGAGTGGAACCTATTCCAAAAATGTTGACGCAGATCAAGGTCGGGTCTACAGTGCGCTTCATGGCGCCACGCTTCTGAAGTCCCCCGTTCGACAACCTGCATGGATGACCCAAGGCGTCAGTGGGTTACATCATCATCACTTTGGGAAGTCCCTTCCTTTATCCGTATGAGCAAATTCAAGTTTCTGTTCGAGCCGCGGTCGATTGCTGTTGTCGGCGTGTCGGATGACGCTAACCGCCCTGGATCGCAGGTTGTTCGCGCCCTGGTAAAGAATGGCTATGCGGGGAAGATCTATCCCGTAAACCCGAAGTACGAGGCGTTCGACGGACACAAGTGCTTTCCGTCTGTGCTCGATATCGAAGAGCCGGTTGACCTGGTGGTGATTGGCGTACCTGCCCAGGGTGCTGTGGCGGTGCTGGAGACCTGCGTGAAGAAGCAGGTCAAGTTCGCGGTCATCCTGAGTGGCGGCTTCCGCGAGAGCGGAGCGGAGGGAATCGCGCTCGAGCAGCGCATGCTGGAAATTGCAAAAGCTGGCGGAATTCGCGTGCTAGGCCCAAATTGCCTGGGCTTTGCAAACATCCATGACGGCGTCTATGCCGCGTTTGGAAGCATTACCCGTGAGCCGAAGCTGAAGAAGGGTGGTGTATCGCTTGTTACGCAAAGCGGTGGCTTTGGATACAGCATTGCGCTGGGTTGTGCCGCGGCCGGCATCGGGTTCCGGCATGTCCTGGCAACGGGCAACGAGAGCGATATCGATACGGTGCAGTTGATCGATGCGCTGCTCGACGATGAGGAAACCCGGGTCATCGTGGCCTACCTTGAAGGCACGCGAGATGGTCGGGCTCTGCTGGAAGTCGGTCGACGTGCGCTGGCCCTTGGCAAACCAATTCTTCTCTGGAAGGCTGGCATTACCGAGCAAGGCGCGAAGGCCGCAGCGTCCCATACGGCGAGCATGACCGGCAGCTACGATTTCTACAAGGCGCTCTTCGCCCAGAGCGGCATCATTGAAATCCGCGAGATCCATCAGGCCGTCGACTATCTCAAGGCTTTGGAAGGTGAAAAGACGCCGGCCGGAACGGGCGTCGCGGTCCTTGGCGTGTCGGGCGGTTCCGCTATTGTCTTTGCCGACGCGGGCGAGCCGGACGGCGTGATGCTGTGCGAACTGACGGAGCAGACGCAGTCTCGGCTGGGCACGGTCATTTCAAGCATCGGCGCCGTGCACAACCCGGTCGACCTGACCGCGGGATATTTTTCGGCGGCAAACCGCGAAAAGCTGGATACCGTGCTGTCGGCAGTTCTGGACGATCCAAATGTCGATGCAGTGTGCGTGAACCTTGCAACGACGGGAAAGGCCGGTTGCCAGGCCGCGGCGGAAGTCATGGCGAAGGTGGCGGCCACGGCGAGCAAGCCGATCCTGGTCTTCTCGTCGGCCCCGCGCGAATTGGTAGGTGAGGCGTTCGAGGTTTTTGAAGCGGCGCGAATCCCGGTGTTTCCATCGCCGTCGCGCGCGGCGCACGCCGTTGCGATGCTGGCGAAGTACGGCGCGGCCAGGCGTCAACAGGTACTGCGCGCCAAATCGTTCGACAGTCAGCGATCGGCCGTGTCGCTGACCGACGCCGACCTGACTTCACTTTCCGAGACCGATGCCAAGCGAATTCTCGGCCAGGCCGGCATCCCGGTTTCTCATGACGTCATTGTGCAGAGCCACGACGAGGCAGGTGTCTTCGAGACGTTGCGCGCGCCGTTGGTTGTCAAGGTCGTTTCTCCGGACATTGCGCACAAGACGGAAGTGGGTGGCGTGAAGGTCGGTATCCGCACGCAACAGGAGCTGGAAACTGCGATTGCCTCGGTCCTGGAAAGCGCCAGGCAAAAGGCGCCCACCGCTCGGATTTCAGGAGCCCTGGTTACCGAGATGATTCAGGGCGGGTTCGAGCTCATCGCGGGCGTGGTGAATGATCCGGTGTTCGGCCCCGTCGTTGTCGTGGGTGCCGGAGGCATCTACGCGGAGTTGCTTGGCGACACGGCCTGCCGCATTGCGCCGTTCGATGCCGACACTGGCCTGGAAATGATCAACAGCCTGAAGTGCCAACGGATTCTGGCGGGGGCGCGGGGCGGCAAGCCTCTGGACATCGAATCGGCGGCCAAGGCACTGGCGGCGCTGTCCAAGTTTGCGTGGGAAAACCGCGACCGTGTGGCGGAAGTCGACATCAACCCGCTGTTTGTGCTGCCAGAAGGGGTGATCGCTGCCGACGCCGTGATCATCCCCGTCACGCCGGCTGCGGCCAATCTGTGACGGTAACAATGTGGGGCATAAGGACTACACGCCATGACTGAAGCAGTAACCGAGACACAGTCGCTCCCCGTGACCTTTGTACCGGGCGGACCCACAGTTGAGGTGGGTACGACGGAGCCAATACTCCAGGCAGCGATGCGAAGTGGTTATCCGCTGCCGCACAGTTGCAGGAACGGAATCTGTGGTTCCTGCAAGGCGCGCATCGTTTCCGGTGAGGTCGACCATGGGGAATCTTCAACGTCGGCGCTGAGCGAGAAAGAGCGCGGCGAGGGTTACGCTCTGCTTTGCCAGGCCACCCCCAAGACGCCCGTTTCGGTCGAATGCACGATTCTTGAGGAAACCAAGGGCATTCCATTCGTCCGGCTGCCGTCTCGGGTGCACGCACTGGAGAAGCTCGCCGATGACGTGATGAGAATCCGATTGCGCCTGCCGGCCAACCAGACGCTCAGGTTCCTGCCCGGTCAGTACATCAACATCGTTGCACCGGGCAACATCCGCCGCAGCCTGTCGCTGGCAAGCGTGGACGCCAGCGATGGCGTGATCGAACTCCATTTGCGCAACTACGGCGGCCCGTTCAGCAAGCATGTCTTCGAGAATATGAAGGTCAATGACCTGCTACGGATCGAGGGGCCGCAGGGTGCATTCTTCATCCGGGAAAAGAGCGCGAAGCCCATCATCTTCGTCGCCAGCGGAACTGGCTTTGCACCAGTGAAAGCCATGATTGAAAGCGAAGCGCGCAAGAAGTATGGCCGGAAGATGGCGCTCTACTGGGGCGGACGACGTCCGCAAGACCTCTATTTGTCGGCGCTCGCACAGGAATGGGTCGAGCAGTTCGGCGTCACCTACGTGCCGGTCGTATCCGACGCGCAACCTGCCGACAACTGGAGCGGCCGAACCGGCTTCGTGCACCGCGCCGTCATGGAGGATTTCCCGGACTTGTCCGGCCACCAGGTCTATGCGTGCGGCGCACCCATCGTCGTGCAGGCGGCGCGGGATGATTTCACGGCAAGCTGCCAGCTACCCACCGATGAGTTCTATGCGGACATCTTTGTTCCCGGTGGTGTGAAGGGATCCTGAACCCCAACAAGACAAACAGACGACACTATGGAAGCACGAGCAGACAACCTTGGTATCGAGCGCAGAGAGGAGCAGCTCGTCATTACCATCGACCGGGCACAGAAGGCGAATGCATTGACCGTAGCGATGATGCAGGCCATTACCGGAGCGATTCAAGACAGCGCCCGCGACGCGTCGGTGAAATCCGTCGTCCTTGCCTCCAGCGGCGAAAAAGTGTTCTGCGCTGGTGTGGATGTGCGCGAGTTGCCTGCGGACGGGGATGTCGCAAAGCAGAAGGAGCGTCGCTCCCTAGCGCTCGCTGCGCTGCAGGACGCGGTTCTCGATACTGAGATTCCGGTGGTTTGCGCGTTGAACGGGCTGGCCAGTGGCGCGGGGGCAATGATTGCCTTGCTTGCTGATGCATGCGTGGCTGCGGAGAGCGCCGCGATATCGTTGCCCGAAATCGACCTGGGCATTGCAACGTTCTCGGGGGCAAGCATGCTCGAGGCAATTGGCGGACGGGCGCTCGCCAAGGACATGATTCAGAGCGGGCGTCGGATGCCGGCATCTGAAGCGCACGGTCGAGGGCTCATCAACGCGGTTGCGCCCGCTGGCGAGCTACTCGCACACGCGCTCACGGAAGCAAGAAAGCTTGGCGAGCGTGATCGCGCGGTATTTGCCAACAACAAGCGATGGCTCAATCGAAAGATCAAGGTTGCTATCGATGAGGCACGCGCCGAGCACGCCTTGCATCGGCAGGCCGCAGCGCGTTGAACGCCGGCGCGTGCTTGGCAATCCATATCCAAAGACTATGAGGATGGAAAGTGGCAGATCTTGAAATCGAGAATATCGGTCGTGTCCGGGTGGCGCGTCTTAATCGGCCGGAGAAGAAGAACGCACTGAGCGAGGAGATGTTGGCCGATTTGCGCGAGACGCTGCGGGAAGCCAATGAAAACCCCGGTGTCGGTTGCGTTGTGATTACGGGTGCCGGCGATGCATTCTGCTCTGGGGGCGACCTCGGCCGGCGTTCCGCCGAAGCAGGAGAACCAACGCCGCTGGAGCGCAAGAAGCGTCTGCAGAATGTCACGCACCAGGTCGCACTGGCTATTGAAGATTTCGAGAAGCCGCTGCTGGCAGCCGTGAATGGCGCAGCGGTTGGCGCCGGCATGGATTTGTCCCTCCAGTGCGATCTGCGATTTGCTGGCGCGTCGGCGCGATTCGCCGAGGCATACGTTCGCGTTGGCCTGTTGCCCGGGAATGGCGGTTGCTATCTCTTGCCTCGTCTCGTGGGCCCCGCGCGGGCGCTTGAGTTGCTGTGGACTGGCGACTTCGTGTCGGCCGAAGAAGCGCATCGCCTTGGGATCGTGAATCGTGTTTTCCCGGACGAACAACTGTTCGATGAAACCCTCGCGTTTGCGAGCAAGCTGGCTGACGGCCCGCCGATCCAACTGCGCGAGATCAAGAAGCTGATGTATCAAGGTTTGCGTACGGATTTCCGCACGAGTCTCGAATCTGTGTCGGCACATATGGCCGTCATTCAGTCCACTCGAGACTACAAGGAAGCGATTCAAGCCTACAAGGAGAAAAGAAAGCCGAAGTTTGAAGGTTACTGAGTAGGCTCGGCCAAGACTGCTGGCGACCATATTCAGAGCGTTTTCCCAGCCATGCCGGCAGACGACGCCAAGCCGCATATACCCTACAAACCATACATGGAGGAGACGCCATGAACAAACGAACCGCCCTTATTTACATGGCCAGTCTGGCTTGGGCCATCGGCACACTGTCGCCAGCGCAGGCGCAGCAACCGGATTATCCTAACAAGCCGATTCGCATGGTTGTAGGCGTGGCGGCGGGAGGCGGCGCGGACTTTATTGCGCGAATCCTGGCGCAGGAAGTGGGAAAAAGTCTCGGGCAGGCGATCGTCGTGGAGAATCGTCCAGGAGCCGGGGGAAACATCGCGGCAGAACTGGTGGCGAAGTCCGCGGCCGATGGATACACGCTGCTCATGGCAAACTCCAGTCACGCCATCAACGTGAATCTCTACCATAACCTCCGTTTCGATGCCCTGAAGGATTTCGCCCCGATCTCGCAGGTTACCGCGAACTATTTCTACTTCGCCGTGAGTCCCGATCTCCCGGTCAAGACGCTGGGCGAACTGGTGAGTTTTGCCAAATCGAAGAATGGTGCAATGACCTATGCCTCGGCGGGAAACGGGCAGGGCGCGCATCTGGGCATGGAGCTGTTCAAGAAGGTGGCAGGCATCGATGCGGTGCACGTCCCCTACAACGGCACGGCGCCGTCACTGGCCGCCGTGCTCGGCCACACAGTAGACGTGTCGCTGCTGACGCCCCCTGCAGTGCTTCCGAATGTGGCGGCGAAGAAGCTGCGTGTCCTGGCCGTGACCGGATTGAAGCGTTCGGCGGCGTTGCCGGATGTCCCCACCGTTGCGGAATCGGGTTATCCGGGTTTCGAGGTCAACAACTGGCAGGGCTTGCTTGCTCCAGCAGGAACGCCTCCGGAAATCATTGCGAAGCTGAACCAGGCCACGATCAAGGCGCTCAAGCAGCCGGCCGTTGTGAAACAACTCGAAACCGCGGGCACTGAGCCCGTAGGGTCCAGTCCGGAAGAGTTCAAGCGGTTTCTTACGGCTGAGATCGCCAAATGGGGCAAGGTCATCCAGCAATCCGGCGCCAGGGCAGACTAACTCGTGAAGTCGGTGTCCCGCAGTGAATACTTTTTAAACTCAAAGTTCTTACCATGATGGAAGCGTCAACATCGCCGCAGCAGTTCTCAGCCAATGCAGTGGGGTTCATTGGTTTGGGCGCCATGGGCGGACCCATGGTGCGCCGGCTGCTCAAACAAGGCTTTACGGTCTTTGTGCACGATCTGAATGCCGAGGCGCTGCAAGCGGTGGGTCAGGCGGGCGCCGTGGCTTGTGACGGCGCCTTGGACGTTGCCAGTCGTACGGAACTCGTTTTCACGTGTCTGCCATCGCTTCGCGCGCTCGAGGCTGTTTTCTTCGGCGATCATGGAATCGTGCAGGGCACTGCCGTTCGAGCGGTGGTGGATCTGTCGACGACTGGCCCCGAGTTTGCTCGGCAGGCGGCAAGGCGGTTTGGCGGCGCGGGGATTGCGCTGCTCGATGCACCCATCACGGGCAATGTCACTACCGCCGGCAACGGAAAGCTTGGCATCATGTGTTCTGGCCCGGCCGATGCCTATGAGCGCGCGGAGCCAGCAATGCAGCGGCTGGCAGGCTCGATGCTCCTGTATCTGGGAGACACGACAGGGCGGGCGCAGACCCTCAAGCTGTTAAACAATCTCAATTCGGCATCGGGGATGGCTGTCACATGCGAAGCCTTCGTGCTGGGTGTCAAGGCTGGCCTGGACTCCGACACCATGCTCGAGATCATCAATGCGGGCGCATCCAGCACCAACGCAAGTCGCAACAAGTTCAAGCGTGCCGTGCTCGGGCGCACCTTCGATTACGGCGCGCGCATGGCCATTACTGCAAAGGATATTTCGCTTGCGGTGGAGGAGGCCGCCAACTTTGGCGTCCCGACTTGGGTGTCGCGCTCGGTGCAGCAGCTTTGGCGCTATGCGGTGGCACAGGGCGGCGCGGACCGCGATGGCACCGCGCTGGTGACTTACCTGGAACCATGGGCCGGCATTACGGTGGCAGGCTCGGGAGGCAATGCCGTTGCGCCGCCAACCGTTCCATCGGACGAGGGTCGTGCGGCGGACTTCACGCATGTTGCAGTCGTCTGCTGCCCGGCCAATCTTTCCACCTGGATGACCAAGCTGAGCGCGGCCGGGTGGAGCGTCGCCGTGATAGACCATCCAGACCAGGATCTCGCGGCGTTTGAAAATATCGGCAGTGTTGGCGAGCGTTCATGCGTCCTCTTTGTCGCGTCCGATGACGATGTCGAAAGCGCTCTCCCGACTTGGCTGGGAGGGCGTGCGGAGACATGGTGCGCGCTGAACACCGGCATCCTGCCGATGAAGAACGCATCGGCCCTTTCCCGAGCGCTGGAAGGTGCAGGGCATTCCTACCTGGATGCCCCGATGGTTCCCATGCACGGATCTGCCGCGCAAATCGGCTGGAGAGCGGTGGTCAGCGGAAATGACGCCGCAGTGGCGAAAGTGCGAGCCCTGTTGGATGCCGTCGCTGCAAAAGTCTTCCATCTTTCGAATCGGGCCGGCGATGCACAGCTCATGGTCGCGATCGACGAAGCCTTGTCGGCAAGCCTGCTGGCCGTTGCATGCGAGTCTTACGTGACCGGCGCGAAAGCTGGCCTTGAGCCGCTTACCATGGCCAAGATCCTGGGGATCGAAACAGGCAAGACTACCGCCACCGACATCATCATCCCGGAACAGGTTGCCACGCGGACGTTCGCCTTTGGCAAGTCGCTTGCGCAGGCGCATCACATGCTCCGCCTGGTCTGCGACGAGGCCTCCAATCGGGGCGTCACAAGCTGGGTATTCGAGTCCACCCGGTTGTTGTATGGACTCGTGGTAGCCACGAAAGCCCATGGCGACGATGTGAGCGAACTCATCCGATCTTACGAGGACTGGGCCGCGGTGAAAGTCCAGCAGGGTCTTCTGCATGAAGGAAATGGCCAGGCACAAGCCTGAGCCGGGTTTTGACATCCGTATGCGCCTGGCGCAACAATGCACTTCACGGTCTCTTGAACTATGTCCCACGTACCGGAATTTCGCGGGAATATGCCGCGTTCGCTCGACAGTCTTGCATCCTGGGTATCCCAGCTTCATGAGGAACCCATCGAACCCGAGCTTCCCATCATCGACCCCCATCATCACCTGTTCGATGACGAGCGCGGCCGGTTTCTCGCAGAGGAACTTGAAGCAGAGATCGAAGCGGGGACGAATATCGTGGGTACGGTCTTCGTACAGTACAAGTCCTCGTATCGCAAGGAGGGCCCCGAGGCGTTCAAGCCGGTTGGCGAAGTCGAGTTCGCTACCAGCATTGGAGAAGCGTGCGAGGGCGTCGGCGGTCGGCGTGCCAGATTCTGCAGCGGCATCATCGCCCATGCCGATCTTATGCTGGGTAGCGAAGTCGAGCCTGTCCTTGAGGCCATGATCGCTGCGGGAAAGGGGCGTCTGAAGGGTATTCGCCATGGCGCCACCTGGGATGCCGGGGCTGCCGGGTTCGGTCGCACGTTTGCCCCTCGGTATCTGATGCGCGAGGCAAAGTTTCAGGGCGGCATCGCTCGACTGGCGCACCACGGGCTGACGTTCGACGCCTGGCTCTTCTATCACCAGCTGGATGACCTCGTTGACTTGTTGGAGCGACATCCGGAAGTCAATGTGATTCTGGATCATTGCGGCGGCATTGTCGGGCTGCCGCCCCATCTTGATCGCTCGTCCGTGCTGCGAGAGTGGCGCGCCAAACTTCGCCGTCTGGCGCAGTTTCCAAACCTCAGCGTAAAGATTGGTGGACTGGGTATGCTCTACGCCGGCTGGGATTTTCATGTGCGCCCGACGCCGCCTACTTCACTTGAGTTGGCGGAGGCGTGGAAACCATACGTGGTGGAGTGTATCGATGCGTTTGGCCCTCGGCGATGCATGTTCGAGAGCAACTTCCCGGTGGACAAGCAGAGCTGTAGCTACACTTCGCTGTGGAATGCATTCAAGCGCATTGCGGCGGATTTTTCCGTGGAGGAGAAGCGCGCCTTGTTCCATGACACCGCAGTTCGGGCCTATCGCCTGGAAACTGACGCGGGGGCGGGTGCATCGGCATAGAATGCGTTGGTTTTGGCATGGATTCCATTCACCGGCATGTCCGGTGGTGTACCATGTCGGCATTCTTGTTTCTCACGGGATCGATTTCCTATGATGCGTTCGGTGCAGCGTATTCTCGCCGTGTTCGAAAGTTTTTCGGCCGATCGGAGTAGCCTTTCGCTGCAAGAGATTGCGGATCGGATCGAGTTGCCAAAATCGACGACGTTTCGCATCGTACAAAGCCTGGAGAAGGCTGGTTATCTGGTGAGGCTCGAGGACCAGGAATACTGCCTGTCTTTCCGTTTCACGCAGCTGGCCGGTCTGGTTAAGAGTACGCTTGGCATACGAGAAATCGCACGTCCGGTACTAGTCGAGTTGGCGGAGAAGACCAAGGAGACAGTGTCGATCCATACCGTCAACGGTCATAACCGGGTTTGTATCGACGCGGTCTCCACAGGCGCTTCGCCATTGCGCGCCGTGGT
The DNA here is from genome assembly GCF_001652915.1 of Cupriavidus sp. D384. Lineage (GTDB taxonomy): Bacteria > Pseudomonadota > Gammaproteobacteria > Burkholderiales > Burkholderiaceae > Cupriavidus. The sequence goes on along the minus strand of NZ_BBQI01000012.1, from coordinate 120,061 downwards.
GCAGGCCGGTGAACAGGTGCCGCTGGTAGCGGGTTCCGCATCCCGCGTGCTGATGGCCTATATGGAAAAGACCGAGCTCGGCCCGATTGTGACTTCGGCGGCCAAGGCTTTGAAGAAGACCAAGACCGAACTCCTGTCGGAACTGGACAATGTACGGGAGCAGGGCTTCTCGGTGTCCCACGGCGAACGGCTGCTGGGTATCTCGGCCGTATCGGCTCCGATTAAAGACGTGAACGATCAGGTGCGATATTGCATTTCCGTCGGCGCGCCGACGGTACGTATGCAAATGCACGAGAAGGAATTCACCAAGCTCGTTATCTCGGCGGCGGCGGCCATTTCCCGGCAGTTTGGCGGAACTGCCTGACAGCGCTGGCGCAATCCCATGCGCCAGCTTGATCTCCTAATACAAAGATCCCACCATCCCGCCTTCTACCGGGACGGTGGCGCCGTTGATGAACCCTGCCTGCACAGACGCCAGGAATGCCACAACGGAAGAAATCTCCTCCTGCGTTCCCAGCCTGCCCAGCGGGGTCAGCCGCTTGCGGGCCTCGGTCTGCGAAGCGCTATAGGCCGACGCAGCACTCCGGTGCGACGTATCGATCAGGGCCGGAGCCACGCAGTTCACTGTGATGCCATGCTGGCCTACCTCGTTGGCCAGGTGTTTCAAGTAGGCGGTCACGCCGGCGCGAAACACCGTGGACAGGCTGTGGTGCGGCATCGGTTGCTTCACAGACGCTGAAGTGACAGCGACGACACGTCCCCAACCGCGCTGCGTCATCCCCGGCAACACTGCGGAAACCACCTGGATCACGCTCAGCAACTGGTTCTCGTACGCTTCCTTCCACCGGTCCGGATCATTCTCGTCGATCGTCGTCCGGATGGGATTCGGCGGGCGGGCGGTGTTCAGAATGACGATGTCGGTGCCGCCCATTTCCCGCTCCAGCGTGGAGGCGAGGCGTGCCGCATCCTCAGTCGATGTCATGTCGCCGACGATCGGTAGTGCGCGCACGCCGTAGGTCCGCTCGATCTCGGCGGCTACCTCGGCCAGTTTGTCCGCCGAACGTGCAAACAGCGCGATATTCGCACCTTCGGCCGCAAGCGCATGCGCAATGTTCCGGCCCATGCCACCGCTGGAAGCAGTGACGAGGGCGGTCTTTCCTTTGATTCCCAGGTCCATATCTCACTCGCATCAAATCGAAGTCTGCTCACTCGGTGACGACGACTTCATCGCCGCTCACCGTGAAGCGATGCGGCATATCTTCGGAAACCCACTCCATGTACCCGACGATTTCATCGAAGCGCGGATCGTCGCGGCGCAATACTTGCGGGCGATAGCGATCGTCGAACGTCATTGGCAGGAAGGACACCTGCAGAACGCCTTGCTTGGATATCTTCAGCTTGGCCAGCAGCCCCTTTGTGCAATCGCGGCCATAAGGCATGAGCGGGTAGGTGGGGTCGAGGTCCGTGTGATTTCGCACGGCGCCGTGTGCCCACGCCGGTTCGCTCGTCCACGACGGTGCTGCAAAGGACTTGGTCATGGCGAAAACCCCCAGGCTGTAGAAGATGGCCTTGCCTCGGTAGACTTCGATGGCCTTGGGCAAGTGCGGCGCGTGGCCGACCACCACATCCGCACCCGCGTCGATGGCCGCATGTGCGACAGCCACCTGGTAGTCGGACACGACTCGCGGCAGCCTGATGACGCCCGAATGAAACGCTAGCACCACTACGTCAACCTGCGAGCGCAGCGTCTTGATGTCCTCGATCAGCCGCGCAAGGTCCGCCTCGTCAGGATTCGTACGCACCCGCACCGGCTGATGCGGGCCGCGCGTGTCGTAGGTCGTGTGGATTCGAATATTGACGACGCCTGGCTTGTCGGGTCCTGCATCGCTTCCTGCCGCAGCCACGGACGTGTAGCCAAGGTAGGCAACCTTGACACCGTTCTTCTCGACGATTGCAGCCTGTCTTGCTTCCGCGAGATTGCGTCCAGCCCCCGTGACCTGAACGCCGTGCGTAATCATCAGCTCGCGGGTATCGACCAGGGCTTCGGGGCCTGCGTCGTAGCTATGGTTGTTGGCCATCGTGACCGCATCGAAAAGTCCGCCGGTAAAGACGTGCGCCATCTCCGCAGGCTGGCAGACCTGGGGGGCGTGGTCAGACTTGACCCCTCGACCGGAATACGTGCGCATGCAGTTCACAAACCGCATGTCCGCGCCTTCGAGCAGGGGCTTTACGAGTTCCGTGTAGCCTTCGATCGGATAGCCCTCGGCCGCTCCATGGGTCGGGCCGCAATCGCCGGCAATCAGCACGGTTGAAATGTCAGACACATTGCCTCCTTCTTTATCTCGCTCGCCTCTTCCGCACCGGGTGCGCCGTGGCAGACGCGGTTCCAATCTGCGGAATAGGTTCGAAAATTATCGTTGAATCATAGCATTCGCTACGTTTCGCTATTGCAGGGCGACCAGCCCCGACCAGTACTGCAATTGGCTGCCTTCCGTCGGAACGTCGTACTTGCGGATGAACTCGATCCGACCCGAATCCCGGATCCGGAACACGGATAGCGTCGCGGGAACGATCTCCAGCTTCTCTCCGACCTTCATGCCAAGCGGCTTGACGCTGGCGGCGACCAAAAGCCGACCGGTTGGGTCACACGAGAATGTCCGGACGTGGAACGACTCGGTGTCGATGTGCTGGCGAAGCGATGGCACCCCGGTTTCCGGGTCGATCTCGTACACGGCCAGGTTGTTTTCGCCGGACGTAAATACCCGGACGCCGTCGCGATCGACATGTCCATCCGCGCGGTTCGCAAGGTAGACCCAGCGTCCGTTCGGATGCACATGGATGGGACCGGCCAGTTGGCGACTGTGGGTTCGTCCTGGTTCCTGAAGCGAGGGGAGGGTGCTCAACGGGCGCGGATCGATGAAGTCATTTTCCACGCGGAAGGTGTGGAGGCTATTCGTGCGCTCGTCCGACGCATACAACCACTTGCCCGATGGATGAAAATCGATGTGGCGCGGGCCGAAGCCAAAGCCGCCATTCGGGGCGATGACTTCGTGCGCGGCAAGCTGGCCCTCGTCCAGCGTATAGCTTCGCAGTGCGCCGGGCTGTTCGGAGCGCTCCGACGTGGCGTTGTTCCCCCGGTCAATCAGAAGGGCCGCTTCGCCGGACGGGAACGTCATGACCTGGTGCGGATAGATGCCGAAATCGGCCGAGGCGGTCTGCTCGACACGGTCCCCGATCGAGCCATCGGCTTCAATGCGATCTATCGTGATGCCAGATTCGGGATAGTTGTGAGCGCTGAGGATGTGCCTGCCTTTCGGGTCCACGCACATGTGGACAGCGCGGTCTGGCAAACGTTTCGGTGCGCCGAGTGGTATCAGGCGTCCATCGTCTGCCATGCGGTACGCACTCACGTGGCTGAACTCGGACTTGGTGTGAGGGCCGGCGCTGCTGGTTGTCACGTAGAGAACATTCAGGGACGGATGACGCCATGCGTATTGCACGCGAGCTGGCGCCTGAATGGTCTCTTGTCGCTCCAGCGTCCCGGCGTCCACATCTACGCGATACCGGGTGATCCGGTCATCGACTGCGCTGTAGAGTACGACGGAACCCTTCATGCCGACTCCTCTCGGGTGCTGCCAGCGGAAGGCGTAAACATTGGAACGGCCGTGCCATTCTCCGACCGTTTGAAGACAACGTCGACGCGCTGACCGATCTTCACCTCGTCCAGATCTGTGTCCACAATGTTGGTCATCAATGTGGGGCCCTCGTCAAGGGTGACGTAGGCAATGCAGTAGGGCGCGCCAGCGCCGCGGCGAGTCACGCTATAGGTGTAGATCTGTCCTTTTCCGCTTGCTTGCGTCCACTTGAGATCGGTGCTCCAGCAGAACGGGCAGATCGCGCGCGGGTAGTGGTGAACCTTGCCGCAGCTGTTGCACGTCTTGACGAGCAGTGCACCGTCGGCGGCTGCTTGGAAATATGGTTCGTCGCCCGGATTCAGGGCCGGGTCGGAAATTTTGCGTTCTGCGGGGATAGTCGGCATTCGTTTACTCCCGTTCGAGGATGAGCGTTGCGGCGCCGTGGCGGGAACCGATGGCGCCGCCGATGCCGGTCGCCAGGGCAAGCTTGCAATCGGGAACCTGCACGCTTGGGTGTGCTTCGCCCCGAAGCTGACGAACGGCTTCGATGATCTTGGTGATGCCCCCCCGATTCGCCGGATGGTTGTTGCACAGGCCGCCGCCGTCTGTGTTGAAGGGCAGCTTCCCGACGCCGAATATCAAGTTCCCGTCCGCCACGAATCGACCGCCGGTTCCCTTTTCGCAGAAGCCCAGGTCTTCGAGCTGCAGGACCACGGTGATGGTGAAACTGTCGTAGATGGAGGCGTACTGAATATCCGAAGGCCGGACGCCTGCCTCCTCGAACGCCCGCGGACCCGTCCATGCGGCGCCGGTGTAAGTCAGGTCGATCTCTCCGCCCATTTGATGCTTGGTCGTCTCAGCGCTACCAATCACCTTGACGAGCGGTCGGTTCAGCGATCTGGCGATCTCCGGGCGCGCCACGATGATCGCGCCCCCGCCATCACTGACGACGCAAGAATCAAGTCGGTGCAGGGGGTCCGCGATAAGTGGAGACGCGAGCACTTCGTCAACCGTCACCACATTGCGCAGCATCGCGTTCGAGTTGTGCTGGGCATGGTGGGAAGCCGCGACCTTTACCCACGCTAGTTGCTCGCTCGTCGTGCCGTACTTATGCATATGTAGCATTGCGCACATTGCATAAAGGTTAAGTGTCACGGGGTTGTAAGGCATCTCGAATGGCGCCTCGGGCATGTTGACTCCGCGTACGCGAACCTGCGTACCCGAAATCCCTTCCGAATTCGGTCGTCCCGCAAGCGTGATGAGCGCGACATTGCACTTTCCAGCCGCAATGGCTTCTGCTGCGTGTGCCACATGCGCCAAGTATGAACAACCGCCCATATCCGTCGAGTCAACATGGCGAAGCTTGTTCAGGTTTAGGTAATTGGCCATCGACCAGACATTGGCACCGGGGGCGTCTCCGGCGCAAAAGTACCCATCAATGTCTTCGCGTGTGAGCCCCGCGTCTTCGATCGCGCCTTTTGCTACCTCGGCATGCAACTGCGCCACCGAGTGCAACGGCGCTTTGCGCAAGGGGTGCTCGTATGCGCCGACGATACAAGCTTTACCTCTGACACTCATTTTTTGTCCTCCTCAACACTTCACGAAAAATCGCCTTGCGGTTCCATTCAGTGGAATCTATGCTAGCTACTAGAACGCATGATAGCATCGGAACTGTGGGTGTGCTGTGGGTTTTCAATGCGGTGCGCAGTGCGGCACCGAGTGTTTGTCGAGGCGCAGCGGCCATCCTGGCGTTGAGGGTTGTCTCGATATCGAAGTCAAGGAGAGTTGTTGTGGAAGACGTTCAGGCGGTTTCGACTGAAGCTGGAGAAGCATTCAAAATTTGGCAATGCGCGCTGTGTGGATTCGTGTACGACGAAGCTGAGGGTATGCCCGCTGATGGCATTCCCGCCGGCACGCGTTGGAAAGACATTCCCGATGATTGGCGATGCCCGGAGTGCGCCGTTGGGAAGAGCGATTTCGAGATGGTGGAAATCTAAAGTGTGTACCGCAAGCAATGCGTAGATGAAGGTGCGCGCATGGCTTGCCATTGGAGCAACAGGATGAAAGATGCTTCAACCTCGCTGAGATCTCTCTTCGACAAGTGGATTGGAGGCGGCGACCCCGCGGCGACTCGCGTCATTCGAGCTCGTCATCCAGTCCAAGGAACGGGATGTGTCGAAGTTCAATTCGAAAGGGCCTCAGAACTACATTCCATCTGGTTCTTTCGACACGGGGACGGAGCATGGAGAGTCTTTCCTCCAGCGCCGAGCCGCGTACAAGCAGCTCTTTTGGATGCTGAGGCAGTCGCATAGCGAGAAGAGATGGAACTCAGACAACTGCGCTACTTCGTCAGCGTGATCGAGCACCGAAGCATGGGGAAAGCAGCCCTGGAGCTCGGCCTCGTGACATCGGCCCTCAGTCAGCAGATTAGCCGCCTCGAGGGTGAGCTTTGCACTCGCCTGTTGCAAAGAACTTCGACTGGCGTGGTGCCTACTGACGCCGGCCTGGCATTCTGGCGTCAGGCCCAACTTGCGTTGCGACACGCCGATGCCGCAGCCTCCGCCGCTAGGCATGCTCGGCTCACGGGATACGTAAGCGTGGGCCTCGCTCAAAGCACTGCCGGAATCATCGGCGTGCGATTCATGCAGGCAATGCGAAGCCGTTACCCGGACGTGAAAGTCCGCATTGTTGAAAGTCTCTCCGGCTATCTGTCGACTATGCTGAGTGCCCGCCAGATCGACTTGGCCGTCCTGTTTCGCGAGGAACCATCGCAGCGATGGAGCAGACTTCGGCTTCTGAAGGAGAGGCTTTTCTTGATTGGCTTGCCAGATATGCTCGGCATCCCCTTGGGGGAAAACGCCAACATCAGCCAGGCTGCGGCGCTTCCGCTCATTCTTCCAAGTGGTTCTCACGGGCTGCGATCGCTGCTTACACGATGTTTCGAGCACGCCAAGGCGGAGCCAAACGTCGTCGCCGAGATTGATGGACTGAGTCTACTCATGCGCGCAGTGCGAGCTGGCTTGGGGGTGACGATCCAGCCGGGGTCGGTCCTGGCGCCAGAAATTCACGATGAACTGAGCAGCGTGCAGTTCGATGATGATGCGGCGCAAAGGGAAAACACTCTCATCAGTCTCAGTGAAGATGAATTGTCGCCAGCCGCGCTTGCAACTCGCATTGTCCTGGCTGATGTCATCCGAAGCACCGTGATCGAGGGGCGTTGGCCAGGTGCAACGCTTGCCGAAGCAGGGAAGCACTGTCCAGAGTTGGACATTTATCAATCGAATACGGAGAGCAGCACAGTCAACCAGACCGCGTCCGAGCAAAGTCTTCATGTTTCATGAAGGACTGTTTGCGAACAGAGGATGGCGGAGGTCCGGCGTAGCCCATATAGTCGGAACCTCAAGGAGACATAGATGGTTGACGTACTGATCCTAGGCGGAGGCAATGCAGCGTTGTGCGCGGCCCTGATGGCCCGCGAGGCGGGTGCCTCCGTTTTGTTGCTGGAAGCGTCGCCGCGCGAATGGCGTGGCGGAAACTCGCAGCACACGAGAAACCTGCGATGCATGCACGATGCTCCGCAGGACGTACTAGTAGACGCCTACCCGGAAGAAGAGTATTGGCAAGACCTGCTCAAGGTGACTGGCGGAAGGACAGACGAGAAGCTCGCTCGGCTTGTGATTCGAGCATCTTCGACTTGCCGACCCTGGATGAGAAAGCATGGCGTGCATTTTCAACCGCCGCTGTCGGGCGCACTTCATGTGGCCCGAACCAATGCATTCTTCATGGGTGGTGGCAAGGCTCTTGTCAACGCGTACTACCGTAGTGCGGAGGCGCTGGGCGTGAAAATTCGCTACAACACTCCGATCCACGCTATCGAAATGGACGGGGCACGGTTTGTCGCAGCTGTCGGCGAACGTGAGCGCTTCACCGCGAAGACCTGTGTCCTTGCTGCGGGTGGGTTTGAGTCGAACCGAGAATGGTTGCGGGAAGCTTGGGGGCAGAATGAGCGAGGCGAGTGGCCAGCGGACAATTTCCTTATCCGCGGCACGCGCTTCAATCAGGGCGTCCTGCTAAAGCACATGATCGAATCCGGTGCTGATTCTATTGGCGACCCGTCGCAATCCCATTGTGTAGCAATCGACGCCAGAGCACCGCTATACGACGGTGGTATCTGCACCCGCATCGACTGTGTGTCGTTGGGTATCGTCGTGAATCAGAATGCGGAACGTTTCTACGACGAAGGCGAGGACTTTTGGCCGAAACGCTATGCGATTTGGGGGCGTCTGGTTGCCCAACAGCCCAATCAGATCGGCTATTCGATTATTGACAGCAAGGCCGTTGGTCGATTCATGCCTCCGGTTTTCCCTGGCCAGAAAGCGAACACCTTGGACGAGCTGGCTCGGAAACTGGGTGTGCCCGTCCAGGCGTTTGTCGACACCGTTGAAACGTATAACGCAGGATGCCAGGTCGGGACGTTCGATCATACCGCCCTTGATGATTGCCACACGGAGGGTGTGAACCCGCCCAAGACGCATTGGGCGCTGCCTATCAACAAACCGCCGTACTTCGGTTACGCACTGCGGCCTGGCATCACGTTCACTTATCTCGGACTTAAGGTAAACGACCGGGCCCAAGTCCACTTTGGAGGATCCCCCAGCGATAACCTTTTCGTCGCCGGCGAGATGATGGCCGGAAATGTCCTTGGACAAGGATATACGGCTGGCGTTGGGATGTCGATTGGCACCGCCTTTGGTCGAATTGCAGGAACTCAGGCAGCACGAGCGGCCAAGAACGAGCGGGTGGAAAGCTATGCATGACTTGAATTTGTTGGTGAAAGAAGCCGAGTCGCTAGCAGAGCGCTCTAACTCTGCTTCTGACAAACTGCGGCAGATCGCAGTGCTGCCGCTTACGGACGACGAAACTGAGGTGGCTCGGCAAATGCAGATCTGTAATGCCTGCAGGTATTGCGAAGGTTTCTGCGCCGTGTTCCCGGCAATGACACGACGTCTCGAGTTTCAGAAGGCAGATGTCAACTATCTGGCGAACCTTTGCCACAATTGCGGCGCTTGCTATCACGCCTGTCAGTACGCTCCTCCGCACGACTTCGCAGTGAATGTGCCGCAGGCGATGGCACGTGTACGCTTGCAGACCTACACCGAATACGCGTGGCCGTCGGCGTTCGGTCGTTTGTACCGAAACAACGGCAAGACCGTTGCGTTTGCACTGTCGACCGGATTGGCGCTCTTCTTGACTCTGGCCATGCTGGTGACCAATGGTGTGCTCACGCAGGAGGGTCTTTCGGCAAACTTCTACGCAATTTTTCCGCATAACCTTCTGGCTGCCATGTTTGGCGCCGTCGCCGGATTCTCGGTGCTCGCGCTGGGTATCGGTGTATCGCGATTCTGGCGTGCGCTGTCGGTGAATGGCCTTGGCGCCAGTGCTGTTGCCGAGGCTACGGCGAACGTACTTACGCTGAAGTATCTCGATGGTGGTCACGGGGCGGGTTGTAACGACGCCGATGATAAGTTCACGCTGTGGCGCCGGCGCTTCCACCACTTTACCTTCTACGGGTTCATGCTTTGTTTCGCGGCCACGGCCGTCGCAACGCTGTACCACTATGTACTGGGCCTGCATGCACCCTATCCATTATTGAGTGCCCCGGTTCTGCTTGGTACGGCGGGAGGCGTGGGTTTGGTCGTCGGACCGATCGGGCTGCTTTGGCTGAACGTCCGCCGAGACCCGAATCGAACCGACCGCAGACAGAAGCCGATGGATATTGCTTTCATTCTTTTGTTGCTACTGACAAGCGTCTCTGGCCTGGCGTTGCTTGCTTTCCGTGAGTCTGGATCCATGCCCACGCTGCTTTCGGTCCACCTCGGTATCGTTATGGCGCTCTTTGCGACGCTTCCCTACGGGAAATTTGCGCACGGCATTTTCCGTACGGCGGCGCTGCTGAAGTCTGCCCTGGAAAAGCGGCAGGCAAACACCCTGAAGCTCGGTAGTGAATAGCGCGAGGCGCTCAGCCGAGGACGGGGCGGTTGCCCTCGGGTAACGAGATCAAACATAACTGGAGACACAGATGAAGGTTGGATACGTTGGATTGGGCGCCCTCGGTGGCGAACTTGCACGTCGCTTTGTTGGTAAGCACGAACTGCATGTCTGGGACCTGAACCCGCAGGCGCTTGAGACATTCAGCGCGCTCGGTGCAAAGGTGGCCACGTCCGCCGCTGACCTCGGTAAGCAGTGTGATGTTGTCATTGTCTGCTTGCCGCGTAGCTCAGATGTGCTTCAACTGGTGTCCGGCCCGGATGGGCTTGCGGCGGGTTTGTCGGCAGGGAAGCTGGTCATCGACCAGACTAGTGGGATTCCCGCAGAAACTCGGCAGATCGCTTCACTTCTTTCCGAAATCGGCGTCCAGATGATGGATGCGGCGGTCTCCGCGAGTCCTCAGATTGTCGCTAACGGCAGTGCGACGCTGATGGTCGCTGGATCGGACGAGCTCTACGACAGGGCGCTCCCGTTGCTGGAGACCATGGCGGGCACGATCTACCGTTGTGGCAGCCGGATTGGCGATGGTCAAGCGATGAAGATGGTCAACAACGCCATGAATGGTGCGTGCCGTATGGGCATGCTAGAGATCGTGGCGATGGGCATCAAGGCCGGCCTCCCTTTGGAGCGCATCACGATCGATGTAAACGAAAGCCGTCTTGGACGCAGCCAGGTCACGGAGAAGATGCTGCCGGCGCTGGTGGAGGGCAAGGCGTCTACACGCTTTGGGTTGCCGCTCATGCTCAAGGACATTACCCAAGCAATGATGCTCGGCATTGAGGTCGGTGTGCCGATGCCAATCACTAGCGTTGTTCGTGGATTGCTGCAGGTGGGCGTCAATACCCTGGGAAACGGTTCGCAACTCGAGGACATGGTTGGCGTCATCGGACGAATGGCCGGCACCAACATTGGTCCGAGCGGTGCCGAGACTAAGCTGGCGAGCGATGCTAATACCGTGAGCTCCTTGGTGGAAGCCGCAATGTTCGCTCTTGGACAGCTTGTCACCTATGAATGCACCGCCCTCGGTGTGGCATACGGCCTGCGCCTCAAAGACATTTCGACCGTCATCAATGCGAGTTCTGGCTGGAGTGGGGCTTCGCGCGTCTTGTTGCCAGCAATCCTCGCCGATGATCACAGCCCCGTTAGGTCGCTGGGCGACGTGGCTGAGAAGTTGAGCCAAGCATGTGCGATGGGCAGCAAGGTTGGTGCGCCCATGTTTGTCGCTAACCAGATCCGTTGCCTGTACGAGCAAGCAGCGGTGGATGCGGGCGAGAGAGCCGACGTGTCAGAAGTAGCGGGTGTAATTGAAGTCGTTTCAGGAGTTCGCTTCGCACAATAGTCCTAGCGAAGCTTGACCTGGTGGTAAGGAGCCATTCAAAGATGAATGGCCATAACAAGATGTTGGAGACATTATGAAGCGCCCCATGTTGACGGCTTTGACCGTGTTCGGTATCGCATTTGGAATTTCGTCTGCAAGCTTTGCTGCTGTTCCATTCCCCTCCCGGCCGATCCGAATCGTGGTGAACACGGCACCGGGTGGTTTGCTTGATTTCACCATCCGTCTTGTGGCAAAGGAGATGGGTGCCAACCTCAAGCAGTCAGTCATCATTGAAAACCGAGCCGGTGGAGACGGTCTCATCGGTATCAACGTAACCAAGTTGGCGCCGGCGGACGGGTACACGCTCCTAGGCTCCGCAGGAACCATGGCTTTTCAGCAGGTTATCCGAGAAGATCCTGGTTATGATTTGACTCGCGACTTTACGGGTGTCGGATTCGTTGGGCGTTCGCCATTTCTGGTTGTCGTCTCACCCGAGCAACCGGATAAGACTCTGAAAGACTTCGTGATCAGGGCGAAGAATCACCCAAATACGTTGTCATATGGCTCCGCCGGTGTCGGCACAGCACCGCATTTCGCGGCTGCCCTATTCAATCAGAAGGCCGGCCTGCAGCTGCTTCATGTTCCGTACAAAGGCAACGGCCCGGCAATGCCGGATGTGATGAGTGGGCGAGTGAATATGATCTTTGACGCCTACTCGAGCAGTCGCGGCTATCTTACGGCGGGTAAGCTTAAAGCTCTCGCTGTGACCTCCACAGGACGTATTTCGGCGTTGCCGAACGTGCCGACGCTCGCAGAGGAAGGCGTGCCCGGTTACAGCTATTACACATGGATGGGCCTGGTTGCTCCGGCTGGTACGCCTAAGGAAATCGTTCAACGGCTCTCAGAAGCATTGAAGAGTGCCATGAGCAACAAGGAACTGGCAGCACGCCTCAACGGTGAGGGGATCGAAACTCCTCATATGAGCACAGCTGAGTTCAACGAATTCCTTGCGAAGGAAGTCAGCCAGACACGCAAGCTTGTTACCGACCTCAAGCTGCCGAAACAGTAAATCATTGCATAACCGCGCATGCCGTCGCTGTGCGGCGAAGCTATACATCGGTCTGGGCGGGTAGGGCCGTCGTTTCTTGAGGAAGGACAATGAACTCCACAAAACATTCAACGAGCGTTGTCTTCGCCGTGCGCAGAGGGCTGCTGCTTACGGCAATGGCTTCGATCAGCATACCTGCGCTAGCCGACACCTATCCGTCGAGGCCGATCCGCCTATTGGTCGGATTCGCAGCGGGAGGCACCACGGACGCTATCGCGCGCTTCTATGCTCAGAAGCTTGCGATTGAACTAAAGGCACCAGTGGTGGTGGAAAACAAACCAGGTGCAGGTCAGATTGTCGCAATCCGGTCGTTGAAAGCGGCTGCGCCTGATGGGTATACGGTCTATATGGGTACCGGAAGTGCGTTGTCCCAGAGCCCTGGTGTAAGAAGTGACTTGCCCTACGATCCGTCAAAGGACTTCACCTTTGTAGGTCTGGTGGGGACGGCTCAGGGTGTCATCATCGTGAACAAGGACGTGGCTGCAAAATCTTTGGGTGAGCTGGTGTCGTACGCATCTAAGCATCCTGGTCAGTTGAACTTTGGCTCCTCGGGCATTGGCTCTGCCAGTCATCTTGCCGGTGAGTACATGAGCAAGGTGTCCGGAATGATGATGACGCACGTTCCGTACAAGGCAGACGCCGATATCGTTCAAGCAATGTATACGGGTTCCGTGCAAGTTGGCATTGCGCCTGTCCAAGGCGCAGTAACGGCACTGACCAGCGGGAAGGTGCGAGCATTGGCGGTAACGGGTACCCGGCGAGTGCCGGCACTTCCCGTTGTCCCGAGCGTATCCGAAGCAGGATTGAAAGCGTTCGAAGGCCTTGATCCCTACACCTATTACGGGATACTCGGCCCGATCGGCATGCCAGACGACGCCGTAAGAAAGCTGAACGCAGCAATTAACAAAGTCTCGTCATCACCTGAAGTTGCTGCGCAGGTGCGAGAGAAGCTCTATGCGGAGCCGGCTACGAGCACACCACAGGCATTCCGCAAGCAGGTCCAAGACGACATCGCTCGGTGGCGGCAGCTTGGCAAATTGGTGAGTGGTGCGAGCTGAAGGTTAGGAGACAAAATGGAATCGCAAGTGACATCTACTGAGGGCCGCACCGCGGGAAAACGACTGAATGGAAAGGTGGCCATCGTAATCGGGGCTGGCCAGAGTCCTGGTGAGGGCGTGGGCAACGGGCGCGCTGCGGCGATAAGGTTCGCGCGGGAAGGCGCAAGAGTCGTAGCTGTGGATCGAAACCTTGAGTCCGCCCAAGAAACCGCGTCGCTCATCCTGGCGGAAGGCTTCGAATGCGCCGCCGCCGCTGCTGATGTAACCCGAGAGGAAGACCTTGCGCGAGTAATGAAAGAGGCCGTCCTACGTTGGGGTTCGTTGGACGTTCTTCATAACAACGTCGGTGTCAGTATTGCCGGCGGCGACAGGGACCTCATGGAGATTACGGAGGAAGGCTTTGACAATATTTGTCGAATCAACCTTCGAGGAACCGTGTTTGCCTGCAAGCACGCTGTGGCAATTATGCGTGAGCAAGGGAGTGGAGCAATCGTCAACGTTTCGTCGTCGGCAGCGGTGGGGAAGTACCCCTATGTTGCCTACAAAGCCTCAAAAGCTGGTGTTGTGGCGTTTACCGAGCAATTGGCGCTCCAGAACGCACCGTTCGGGATCCGGGCGAACTGTGTGTTGCCAGGTCTCATCGCAACGCCGATGGCCGTCGACACGCGGGTAAAAGAGTGGGGGCAATCGCGAGAGCAAGTTACCGCCGAACGAAACGCGAAGGTTCCGCTCGGCCGGCAGGGGACGGGCTGGGACGTTGCAAATGCTGCGCTGTTCTTGGCATCTGACGAAGCGAACTTTGTTACGGGCGTTTCGCTCCTCGTCGATGGTGGACGAATCCTGAACCGCATCTAGATAGATCCCAATCATCCCAACAAGCGTTTGGATACTCCCTGAGGCGTAGTCGCCCTCCTCAGGGTAGCCCCCTTTTTTTGTCGTTTACAAAAATGGAACGCGTTTTGATAAGCGGAACAATACGAAAAGAGAACGAGAAGCGAACGAATAGAAGCTGTGAGTAGAAGAACCCCTAAAGGAGGAGACATGAAAAGCAAGGCATTGGTATGGTTCGCAGGTGTGGCGTCGGTTTGTGCGGGAAGCGCATATGGGCAATCCAACGTCACGCTGTATGGCGTGGTGGATACGGGTATCGAGTATCAGAATCATCAGCCAAGCGGCAACAACAGCATTGTGCGGATGACGCCCGGGAATATGTCCGGCTCCCGTTGGGGGTTGCGCGGCACAGAAGACCTAGGCGGCGGACTTAAATCGCTGTTTGTACTTGAAAGCGGTTTCGATTCGGACACCGGCCGGTCGGGACAGAACAATCGCCTATTCGGCCGCTCGGCATATGTTGGTCTGCAAGGCAACTGGGGTGCTCTGACGCTGGGACGTCAAACCAATACTCTTTACGACATCTTCGGGACTGTTGATCCGATGTGGATCGCGTCGAAGTACTCGATTTTGGTTCAGGACGCTCATTTCTCGGCACGTGCAGACAACACCGTGAAGTACGTCGGAACGTTCGGTGGTGTCACCGCCAAGGCCATGTATAGCTTCGGCGCTGACAGCACGCGTGCCAATGCAAGCGAGATTCCGGGAAGTCCGAAAATTGGCCGGGAGATGGGGGGTAGCCTGACATACACCGGTAGCAACTGGGAAGTTGTAGCTGCCTACGATGACATCAACACGGGTACGACGACTACAACGCCAGACGCTACTACTCGCCGCGCCGTCGTTGGCGGAAACTTTGTCGTGGGCAACGCGACGATCTTCGCCGGATACCGCTGGGCGAAAGGCTACGATGGCGCAACGCTTCCCGGAGCGCCGGCGGCATCGAGCCAGCGCTCAAACCAATACTGGACGGGTGTCAGGTATCAGGTTACCGCGCCGCTGACGCTGGTCGCGGCGGCGTACTACCAGGACTTTGCAGACACTAGTGCTGACCCCTGGTTCTTCGTGCTCTCCAGCGACTACGCGCTGTCGAAGCGTACGGATGCATATCTGAACGTGGGCTATACGAAGAACAAAAATGGCTCGACACTGGGTTTGGGTAGCTTTGGTACCGTGAACGGTAGCGCCAATCAGTTCGGCGCAGTGGTGGGCATTCGACACAAGTTCTAAGGTAGGGAAGAAGAAGGCTGGCGCAAATGGGTTGGAGCGAGCCTTCTTCTGCCGCGCGTGGCGTGATACCCGAAGAGCAGGGTTATTTGACTGTGTCGAACAGATCAGGGTTGAACCGACCTTTGCTCAAACGCCTAATAGTCACGCTGGCGAAAACGCCCGACGCGTTGTAAGGCTCGTTCTGGATGAAGTCCACCGCTTGTTGATAGTCAGCGACGTTGAGGATGAAAACGCTCCCGACGAAGGCATTGCCAAGTTCGTCTTGTTGCGGACCGGAAAAGCAAATTCGGTCGGTCCAATCGTTCAAATAGCTCCGGTGCGCTGCCTGAAGCTCTTTTCTGAGCTCCGCTGACCCCTCACGGTCGCAGCAAAACACGATGCAAAGCATTACGTCTCCTGGTGGAAGGACTTTCATGCGACGGGGCGGACGGTTCTGAGAGCCCCTCAGTCGCATAACATGGTTTCTGATGGTTCCGAACAGTGGAACACAGGTTGTACAACGGAACTAATGTAGAGTATGGTTAAGGTAATGCGCAAGCTCTGCTCGACGGCATTAGGAAGCGGAGGACGTGATGCCACTTACTAAGAGTTTCGTTCGCCACGGATGTCCGTCAAATGGTTCGAAAAGTGTCTGTTCAGCTAGAGGAATGTATGAAGACGTTCGATAAGTTCTACATCGGAGGAGAGTGGGTCGAGCCTGTAGGCACCCGCAGCTTTGAACTGGTCAACCCCGCCACCGAGGCCCCCTTTGCGAAGGTACGGCTCGGCGAAGTCGCGGATGTGGATCGCGCTGTGGCCGCCGCGAGGAGGGCTTTTGAGTCCTTTAGCGTGACCTCAAAGGCCGAACGCATCGCCTTACTCGAGCGGATCGTTGCGGTGTTTGCTACGCGTCAGTCCGAACTCATGAATGCCATCTCCGAAGAGATGGGGGCGCCACTTTCTCTCACAGGTCAAACCAGTACTGCCTTGCAGGCGTTCAAGCAGGCCATCATTACGCTACGCGAGTACGACTTCGAAAGTCGTATGGGTGACAACGTGATCTTGCGCGAGCCAATTGGTGTGTGCGCGTTGATCACGGCCTGGAACTGGCCGCTGCAACTGCTGTGCGGGAAGCTGGCGTCTGCGATCGCCGCTGGCTGCACGGTGGTGGTGAAGCCGAGTGAATACACGCCAGTGGACGCCTTGCTGCTTGCGGAGGTCTTGCACGCCGCGGAGGTTCCCGCCGGCGTGGTGAACATCATCAATGGCGATGGTCCGACCGTTGGAGATGCACTGAGCCGCCATCCGGACGTGGATATGGTCTCTTTCACCGGATCGACGCGTGCTGGGATCCTTGTAGCGCAGTCGGCCGCCGACACTGTAAAGCGCGTGTGTCAAGAGCTTGGTGGAAAGTCGGCAAACATCGTGCTCGAAGACGCTGATCTGGAAGCGGCGGCACGCTACAACGTAAGCCGAGGTTTCTCAAACACGGGGCAGTCCTGCCATTCCCCCACCCGAATTCTCGTTCACGAGAGCCAAGCCGAACAGTTCATCGAGCTGCTCCAACGTGAGGCGAAATCGGTGCGCGTGGGAGACCCTAAGAGTCCTGACACAACGGTTGGCCCCGTGGTGAACCGACCTCAGTTCGAGCGTGTGCAAAGCTACATTCAACGCGGCATTGATGAGGGTGCTCGACTCGTATGTGGCGGCGTCGGCCGTCCTAAGAACCTCGATCGCGGCTACTTCATCCAACCGACCATCTTTGCTGACGTTCTGCCGGATATGACCATCGCGCAGGAGGAGATCTTTGGACCGGTGTTGTCGGTGATTACCTATGGCACTGAGGACGAAGCCGTAGCCATTGCAAATGGTACGAAGTATGGATTGGGGGGGTACATTTTCTCCTCCGATAGCGGACGTGCACGCAAGCTTGCAGCGCGTATGCGAGCAGGGCGCATTTTTTACAACGGCGCCCCCTCCAACTATGTGGCCCCTATGGGGGGGTATCGTCAGTCGGGCAACGGACGGGAAGTAGGAGTATTTGGCCTGGAAGAGTATCTGGAAACGAAGGCACTCTTGGGTTTCATACCCTGAAACCAGGAGCGATCTGATTCAAGGTGGTGGTCTCCTTTGCGCAAGAAGTCGGTCCTTTCCTGGCCGCTCTTGCGCGTCCTTTTCCCCACCATGGTGGACCATCTTTGATTCCACGGGACTCCATCTCGTATTGCTAATGCCGAAAGCTCAGCCCCGGCTCCCAGCACGGAGTTTTTTTGGGCCGCGCAGATAAGGGAACGAGTTCTGAAAATGTCAGCGTGACAACGCGGTTGACATGCAAGTGCCCCTAGACGCCCATAGAAAAAGGGCGAGGATCGCACCGCTAAACAATGGCGTGCGAATCCTTTGAGATGTAGGAGACGGATGTGGCGAAGAAAATTCGGAGACAACTGCTTCTTGCCGGACTCTGCTTGTCCGCATTCGGAGCGGCAGCGGAGTCGGGTGGCATCCCGACGCGCATTATCGTTGCGTCGGCGCCGGGCGGGAACATCGACGTTCTTGCCCGCATTCTAGCTGAGAAGCTTAGTTCCACGCAGAATCGGTCGTATATCGTTGAGAACCGGCCTGGAGCTGGCGGGAACATAGCAACCGCGCAGGTTGCTCACGCTAAGCCTGACGGTCGCACGTTGCTTGTTGTGTCTACAAGCCATACCAGCAACGTCCACGTGTACAAGAAAGTTGGCTACGACCCCATCAAGGACTTCACGCCGATTGCTAAGTTGGCGGAATCCGCATTCGTGGTCGCGGTCCCTTCGGATTCGACTATCACTAGTCTTGCCGACTTGGAGAAGACGGCAAAGGCCCGTCCTGGCTTGCTCAACTACGGCTCATCCGGTATCGGGCAGGGAAATCACCTGGGCATGGAGATGTTGAATTCCCGACTAGGTATCAGGATGACCCACGTCCCATTCATTTCTGCAAATGCCCTCGTAACAGCCTTGATGGGCAAGCAAGTGGATGTTGCCATGCTCACGCTACCGGGTGCGTTCATGGGAGTGAAGGCTGGAAAGATCCGGCTGTTGGCTGTAACAAGCCAAAAGCGTGTCGAACAGCTGTCGAATGTTCCGACTATCGAGGAAACGATCGGCGGAGACTTCGTGATGACGAGCTGGCAAGGACTAGTTGCACCTGCAGGCCTACCGGCGAAAGAAGCTGCAGACCTAAGCAAACAGGTGGCGAAAGTGATGGGGCAGCCAGAAGTTGTCGGTGCTCTCGACAAGATTGCCCTCACGCCCCAAGTCAGCACTCCAGAAGCGTTAAAGCAGTTTCTCATAAAAGAGACGAATCGCTGGGGTGATGTCGCCAAACAAAGCAACATCAAGATGGAATGACGATGACGAGCGCACGTCTTTCTCGCCGCTACGGCGAATTTATTTCGCAGACACGTTACGACCGTATTCCCGCAGAGGCCTTGGAATACGGGAAGATGCTGATCTCTAGCACTCTGGCTAGCGCCGCTCTGGGGTCCACACTGGAATCGAGCAGAATCATTCGCTCGCTGGAAGTGGGTCGCGGTGGTCATCCGGAGTCGACGGCCTGGTTCGGACATTGGGAAACGATGCCGGCCGTCGCTGCGGCACGCATAAATGCCCTCATGAGCGATGCGGCGGCATCCGATGACAGTGACCTTAGAAACATTGTTCACAGCGGAACGCAAGCCTGTGCCGCAGCTCTCGCGATCGGCGAGAAGATCGGTGCGGCAGGGGCGGAAGTCGTAGCAGCGGTCGTCCTGGGCTATGAGGTTGCGGGGAACATCAATACCGCCATGATTGGGGGGCTGCAGAGGAAGGGCTTCCATGGGTGCGTGGTGGCCACCTTTGCCGCCGCCGCCGCCGCCGCTCGGCTCTTGAAACTCGACAAAGAAGCCGCAGCACACGCTTTGGCGCTAGCTGCAACTTCGATGGGTGGCTTGCATGCGGCTGCGGCAACCAGTCTCGCCCGTGAGTATCACGCGGGAAACGCGGCAATGATGGGTGTCAACAGTGCGCTGGCTGCGCAGTTGGGGTACACCGCAGAGCTTGCTACTTTCGAAATGAAGCGAGGCTTCTTCGAAACATTGGGCGTGAACCCAAAAGCCGCAGACGTTATCGATGAACTGGGTGATAAGTGGTGCATCCTTACAGAGCTCGGCATCAAACTGGTTCCAGGCGGTTCCCCCTTCCATGCCGTCGCGGAGGCAGCTGCAAATGCAGCGCGCGTAGGTAATCTGGACGTGATGGACATTCGAAAGATTGAGTTCACGCTTCCGGACTACCCCTTCCCTGGGCCTAAGCATCCAACTGACCTTATCGGTATTGCACACAGTCCCTTCTATTTCGCGGCCGCAGGCGCGGCAGACCGGGACTACAACTGGGAGCACGCGTTTCCGGAAAAAATCCAGGATCTGAGAATTCGCTCGCTGTTTGACAAAGTCTTCCGTGAGGACGCTGAGGTTCCGGATAAGGCCAAATATAAGAGCGGAGCAATCGTCCGTATCGAAACCGTAGACGGAAGGACAATCGAACAGCACGTCAGATACCCAAAGGGTGCCGCGTTGCGCGGAGTCACCTGGCTTGAGATCGAAAGCAAGTATGGATCCCTCATGCCGCACGGCGGAGTGGATCCACAGCAAGTATCAGAGTCGCTCGAAGCCATCCGCGAGTTGGAAAAACTCTCGGACATTCGGAGACTTATCGACACCCTTTGGCCAAGCAGGGCATAGCGGGCGAACCCGCTGCAAAATAATTACAGGAGACAAAATGACTAACGCTAACAAACTGCACGCAGCTTTGTTGTTCGCCGCAACGCTGTGCGCGCTTCCTCTCGCGCACGCGAACGACCCGTACCCATCACGCCCGATTAAGGTTGTTGTTCCCGTATCCGCAGGCGGGTGGGGCGACATTACCACGCGAATCGTTGCGATGCGACTCGGCCAGGAGCTCGGCCAGCCCGTCGTGGTTGAAAACAGGCCGGGGGGTGGCGGCTTGGTTGGCATTCGCTATACAAAGGCGGAGGCCGCGGACGGATACACGTTGATGTCCACGGGAAGTACGCTTTCGATCCAGCATGCACTTTCGCGAGAGACTGGAATTGACGCGATCAAGGACTTTGCCTCTGTCGGCTCGATGGTCCGATCGCCAGCCGTGGTCGTAACGGGCACCAGTACCGAATACAAGACGTTGGGTGACGTGTTCAAGGGCGCAAAGGCCAGTAAGGGCTCCATCAGCTATGCATCGGCCGGCGTCGGAACCACCACGCATATCGCCGCCGAAATGATGCTGAAGCAGGCGGGCGTTCAAATGCTTCACATCCCGTACAAGGGGAACGGCGCCGCGATGCCGGACGTGATTGCGGGGCGCGTGAGCTTCATGGTCGATGCCTATGGCAGCAGCTCGTCCAATCTGGGGGGCGGAAAGCTGAGAGCGCTGGCCGTCACTTCGCAGGATCGTCTGAAACTACTGCCAAATGTGCCAACGGCAGCTGAACAAGGCTTGCCAGGGTTTAGCTACTACTACTGGTTAGGACTTTTCGCACCTGCCGGCACGCCCCGAGAGGTAGTCGAGAAGATATCCTCGGCCCTTGCCAAGACTATGAAGGATCCTCAGCTGGTTGAACGGCTTCAGGCGGACGGCACCGAGCCATACTTCAACACTCCCGCTGAGTTTTCAGCGTTCGTTCGGAAAGATGTCGCAGATACGACGGCTCTGATCGAGAAACTGAAGATTCAGAAGCAGTAAAAGACGCCGCTGACCGCGGCCTGCAGAAAGCAGCCAGGGACGAGTATCGGACAATAAGGAGCAGTGACGTGTTTCACGGATCAAGTCAGAATTTGAGCTCAGTTGATGCCGGAGAGAGCAAGGCGATTGCGACCACCATGTTCTCGCTTTGCAGCCTCATGACTCTTGAGGTCATCGCAATGGGACTCAAGGCCGGGCTCGCGCTACCACCGATGCTTGACGCCATTAACGGAAGTAGTGGAAGAAGTCATTTTACGGAGCATCGGCTAGCGGGCCTCGCGAGCCGACGTCCGGTGTGCGAAACGCCGCTGCTGTCGGAAATGTTTGATGGTGTTCGTCGTGCGATTCAATTCTCCGAACGGCATGGGACTGCTCTCCCACTCGCATCCACGGCGAGCGGACTGCTATCGATTGGCATCAATGCTTTCGGCGTTGACGGACGTCTGGACAGTTTGTTGGCGCTCACCGCGTCTATGGCGGGCGTAAGCAGGGAGGCTTATGACCGTTCTCCGCGAGTGGCGGGACCCGAGAGCAACGCGAACGCTCGAAAGCCGAGAATTGGTTATGTTGGCCTCGGCGCAATGGGGTCCGCATTGGCTCGGCGCGCGCGTACGGCCGCAGAGCAGCTCTTCGTCTTCGATGTAGTCCAAGAGCGGATGGACGAGCAAGTGCAGGGAGGTGCGACAGCGGCGGCAGACATGGCATCGCTCGCGCGTGAGAGCGACGTCATCATGCTCTGTGTTCCCACTTCGGCGCACGTCAAGCAGATCTTGCTTGGAGAGGGCGGGATGCAAAAGGGCCTATCTCCTGGGAAAGTAGTTATCGACCAAACGACGGGGAGCCCATCCGACGCACGTGCATTGTGTCAAACGCTTAACCGGATGGGTGTCGGCTTCGTTGATGCGCCTGTCGCAGGAGGACCAAGTAGCGCTGACAAGGGAACGCTTCTTGCGCTCTGTGGCGGCTCCGTGGATGACTACTCAAAGGTGTACGGGCTTCTGCAAACCATGGGTCGAAGCATCTACTTCGGCCAGACGGGTAGCGGACAAATCGCGAAGCTTGTGAAGAACGCGACGGGTGCCTGCAACCGATTTATTTGCTACGAGAGCATTGCGCTGGCGCAGCGTATAGGCATCGACCTGCAATCTCTTCTTGAACAGACAAAGGGCACGGACGCTTGGACGGCAGCGATTCAGCGGATCGCTGATGCTAAGCGAACTGGTACTCCCACTGCAATCATCACGGCCGAGTTGTTCTATAAGGATCTCCGCCTCGTCTCGGAGTTGGCAGCATCAGTCGGTGTCCCCATGTTTATTGCCAATGCGGTTAGAAACCGGGTTGAGGCGCTAATCAAGGAGATTGGCCCTGAATCGAACATTGATGAGCTTGGAAGGGCGTACGGATTGTGAGGTAAACCCGGTGCCGGACGTTGCGTATGGGCCTATACTTTTTCCGTTCCAAACTACTTGGGGGTGGACATGAAAGTAGAAGGACAGTGTCATTGCGGTGCCATTCAGTACGAGGCAGAGGTCGATCCCGGAACGATCTCTATTTGTAACTGTGCGGACTGTCAGATGCAGTCCGGTTCAGCCTTCCGTGCAAACATCCCTGCTTCTTCAGCCACTTTTCGTATTACGAAGGGTGCCCCAAAGAAGTACCTCAAAGTCGCTGACAGCGGTGCCAGACGGATCCATGCGTTCTGCGACAACTGCGGTGGCCCCGTGTATGCATCCGCCGAAGTTGATCCACAAAGCTACTCGCTTCGTTTGGGCGCTCTGAAGCAACGCTAGGAGCTTGGCAGGCCTTACAGGCAAATTTGGACCAAACGCCGATTTGCCTGGATGCCTTGCATTGACGATGTGGTGGAGTTTGACGGGCAACCGTAGGCCTACAAATGCACGGCACTCATGTGTAACTCTACCTATGAACACAACGGACGCCAAAAGCAGCAGTGAAATCATGGCAGCTGGGAACCCACGTGCCCATGAATATTACAAGCATATGCGTGAAGAATTGGCCAAGGCGGAAGGACTTGACAAGAAGACTTACGAGACAGTAATCGCGGTCCAGTTCGCGTTGTTAGGCAAGGAGGTGCAATTCAAGATCCACGCGATCCGTTTATTTGCCCTCGGCTTGCCTAAAGAGTATCTCCAGTCTGTTGTACTTGTTGGGCTTGGTCTCACCGTCATCATGTGTGATGCGGCTCGTGCGCTGACTTGGACGGAGGAAGCTTACGACGAGTTCTTGGCCAACAAGCCGCGTTAGGAAGTGTGAGTGTCGCTCGCCGCAGCGGATTTAGAGCTCATCTGATGCGTGGGATCCGATCTGGAAGACTGCTTCCCACGTGTGTCAGTCCCCGGTGTGGCGGCGACGGCGCTAACGTGGCCGACAATTTGTTGCATCCGCTATGATGCTGAAGTTTGGAATGTGGCGCCTTGTAGGGGGGCGATGGAGAAACTTCAAGCATGCATACGAGCCGGTCAGACGTAGCCGATCTCATATACTTTCTGGCGATTGCAAGGCATAGGAGCTTCAGCCGAGCAGCTGTTGAACTCGGCGTGAGTGCGTCGGCGTTGAGCCATGCATTGAAGGGCTTCGAATCCCGACTCGGAGTTCGTTTACTGAATCGCACCACAAAAAGCGTGACTTTGACGGCTGCTGGTGACGCTCTGGCTACCTCGACGAGCATGCCAATCGTAGCAATTGACGAAGCGCTCGAGACCTTAAACAGATTCCGAGACGCGCCCACCGGTCGTATTCGAATCAATGCAGCTGTAGAGGCAGCAACCCTGCTTATCGGGCCAGTCTTGCCAACTTTCGTGGACCGCTATCCTGACGTCGAGCTTGATATCGTAGCCAGTAACCGAATGGTTGATGTCACGCAGGGCGGCTTCGACGCTGGTATTCGCTATGGCGGAACGGTCCCAGAGGACATGATTGCGCAACGCCTTTCAGCGAATATCCGCTGGATCGTCGCAGGAGCTCCAAGCTACTTGGAGCGATTCGGCATCCCGGATCATCCCAGTGACTTGGTCGAACATCGCTGCGTGAACATCCGCCTTGGCGACGATCGAATATACCGCTGGGAATTCGAGAAGGGTGATGAGAAATTGGCCATCACCGTACCACGCATGGTAATCGTCGACCACGCGGAGACCGGGCTTGTCGGCGTTCTCGGCGGCATGGGCCTTATGTATCTCCCTGAACCGTTTACAAGGAAGTATGTGGAAGATGGACGGCTTCGGATTGTCCTCGACGATTGGGCGCCCACCGAGTCGGGATTTCACATCTACTATTCAAGTCGGCGTCAGATGCCAACAGGGCTGCGACTGCTCATAGATCTAGTGAAAGAGCTGGCACCGTTAGGGCTGTAGGTTGGAGTCAACAACCACCCTAATGCCATCGATGTGCGCCGCCGAGAATCACCTCCGCGCAGCACTTCATGGGATCGGGATTACTCCTGGAACGATATAGACGTTGGACGTGCCTGCCTGGTGACGTATTGGTTTGATTGCTTCGTACGCCGGGGAGTTGTACCAAGCCCGAGCCTGGTCGACACTGTCGAATGCAATAATAATCAGTCGACCATTGGGCGGCGTGCCTTCGAGTGGTTCCAAGTTGCCCCCCCGCACGATAAATCGGCCGCCGAACGGCTTGAACGTAGCTTCGACACGCGCACTATAGGGTTGAATCGCCCCCGGAACGGTCGGCTCGAACTCCGCAATGTAGTAGGCCATCGATTGGTGCTGTTCGGGTGTCTGTGCATGCGTGACGGCGACCGGTAACGCACTTAGGAGCGCGAGGCCGGCAGGAAAGAACAATCGGATTTTTCTCAGTTTCATGGATTTTTCTCTTCGCGAAGAGCGACGATCTAGGTCCTACTTCGCGCTAAGTTGGACCGGCGTCGTCTCAATCAGTCGGCGCGATCGAATCATCGACTTGGTCTCCTCGACATATTTCTTGAAATGAGGGGACGCGATGTGCGAAAGGTAGGCGTTTTCGCTCGCGTAGATCTCGAAGAAGTGCAGGCGATGCGGATGATCCTTCTCCGCTACGGAGTAGATTGCGATAACGCCCGGCTCATCGCGCGCCGAAATTTCGATTTCTTCCTTGACGATCCGTGTGTACTGCTCCAAGCGCGCAGGATCAATTTCCAGTTGGGCAATACGTACCACCGTCGCGGACGGGTTGCCTTGTGCGATAGCGCTCTCGGGCGCTACGACAGAAAGCAGAGGTACGCAGGAAAGCAAACCAAGAAGTTTCACGGTCGATCTCCGGTTGTGAAAGTTCAAGTATCTGTTGGTTCAATGCCCAAGCTGACGATAGCTGTGGCGAGGGCCAGTCCGCCTGCTAACAGGAGGCTCGTACGAAAGCCTTCCTGGAAGTTTGGCGTTCGCGAGAGCAGGGAGCCGAATGTGGCTACAGACAAGGCGCCACCGACTTGGCGACTCGTATTGAAAACGCCGCTAGCAGTGCCGGCAAGCGAGCCGGGTACGCTGCCAAGCAAAACTGAAGCCATCGGTGGAGCGACTAACGGCCCTGATAACCCCACCAAAGCCATTACCGCTCCGATCAATGAGGCAGGCGTCGATGGTGGTAGAAGGGCAACAAGACTCAATCCGGCAGCCATCAATGCGAGACCTGTGGCGATGACTCGGCGTGAACCGAACCGCGATGCCAGGCGTGTGCTAAAGGGAGTGAGGAGGAGCCCAATGAGCATCATCGGCAGGAAGGTCATACCGGTCGCAACAGGGGATAGACCTCGCTGCTGCTGGAGGTAGAGGCTCATGAGGAAAGGCAAACCGAAGTAGCCGACCATAAAAGTGAAGCCGACCATCATCGCTATTTTGGGGTTGCGAGGACGGAATAGGCTAGGCGGTACCATCGGGTGGGCACTGCGCAGTTGCAGGAAAACAAAGGCAGCCAGGGACACGGCGGCGATAGAAAGCGACAGGTTCGCCAATGGCCAGCCACCGTCGGCAATGCCCATCTCTATTGCGCCGAACGTGAGAGCGGCCATGGCGACGACTGCTGTGACTTGTCCCCAAAGGTCGAAAGGGGCAAGCCGACGAGGGGATCGGCATACATGCCTCAGCAGGCCCAGCGCGGCAAGTCCAGCGGGAATGTTGATAAAGAATACCCACCGCCAATTGACGGCCGCCAAAAACCCCCCAATTACTGGCCCGGACGTGGAGGCAACTGCACCTCCCATCGCCCAAAGGGCGATCGCATGCGCGCGCTGGGTTGGCTCTTCATAGCCTTGCCGAATTAGTGCCATGGACGACGGCATCATTAAAGCGGCACCGAGCCCTTGAAGAACGCGAGCCGCAATCAAGACGTGAAGTGTTGGAGCGAGCCCGCAGGCCAACGACGAGAATATGAAAAAAACCAATCCTACGCCGAACCCTAAACGTGCTCCCAGGCGGTCCGACAAAGCTCCCGCCGAAAGCAAGAGAGCAGCGAACGCCAGCGTGTAGCTATCCAAGACCCATTGCAACCCGCGCATGTCAGCGTGGAATTCTCGACTCAACGTCGGTAAGGCGACGTTAACGATGACGGCGTCCAGCGTGATAATGAAGAACCCTGAAGCTGCCACTATCAGAGTTGACCATCTACGCTGTGAAGTGCTTTGCGGAATCACTTGGTGCCAGTTGCGGTGGCAATATGTCGGTCCAGGGCCTCGCGAGCACGGCGAGAGTTATCTGCGCCCACGCGCTCAGCCAGAACCTCGGTGACTTGACGGAGTTGTTTCTCAGTCAGACCCACATTCATGCTGATGCGCATGTGCGCCTGCAACTGCGACTCGGCCCCAGTGATGGACGACAACATGCCGACGGTGGCGAGCTCGCGACTCTGCCAATCAAGATTGTTGCGTTCAAAGATGTCACCGAACAAGTGCGACTTGAGGTATTCGTCGATGGCCGGGGCAAAGTCGAAAAGCGGACCTTTAACAGGTGCGCCAGATAGCTTCGTCTGATTCGCCGTTCCCGCGGCAAGCAGTTCGTCGCCCTTAGGAATGGGAGCGCTTGGCTCTCCGCCCGTGGAGTCCTGAACTCCGCGCTGTTTTCGTGCCTCCACGACCTTCATCAACTCGGCGAGAGCGTTAAGACTCCTAGGAAATCCAGCATACGCATATAGCTGCACAAGGATCTCCTTGGCGTCGCTAATCGTCAGCCCTCCATCCAGACCTTGGTTCAACGCGGAGTTGAGACTGCCGATGTCTCCGGCTGCTGCGAGGGCTGCGATCGGAATGATGGCTTGCTGGCGGGCAGTCAAGGTTTCAGAGATCGCGGAGGTGGTAGTGTTCGATTGTCCTTGATTCATTTTTCGAGATTCCTGCGCATATGCGTTTCGTTCGGCAACCATCCAGGAGGACGCACACAGCACAACGCCTAGTGTTGTCAGCTTAAGGTACTGGGAGCGATTCTTAGCGCGCGTTGTATTGGTCATCTGTGACTTTCTCCATCCAAGTGACGTTCTTCCCTTCGACATTCCCCGTAATCGCTAGGTGGGTCATCGCCGCTCTGGCGGAAGCGCCATGCCAATGCTTAACTCCAGGTGGGCACCACACTACATCGCCAGCCCGAATTTCCCGGATAGGCTTTCCCCATTCTTGCGTTAGGCCGACGCCGGAAACGACCCAAAGCCGCTGGCCGGCAGGATGAGTGTGCCAAGCCGATCGAGCGTAAGGCTCGAAAGTGACAAGGCCGCCTGAGGCATTGATATTCTTGTCGGCGGGCCAGACGGGTTCAACGCGCACGCTACCAGTAAAGAAATCGGGTGAGCCCCCGACCGTGCGTTGAGTTCCTGAAGGCGTGATCTGTTGAGATTCACCCGGCTCGTTTGCGTGCGCCTGGTTTGTAGACGCAAACACGGCGAGAAATGCGGCTGCATACGCAACGGGTTTCGAGATGAGGTCCATAATCGTTCTTTTCACAGTGCCTGTTGAACTCCAAGTACAGTGCTTCTTCAACCTATCCGTTTTCTATCGTTTAAGGAGTAAGCACTTGTCCACTTACGGCTTTGGTGCTAGTGCGCTGTGAATCCGCCGTCGATGGCCAGGGCGTGACCGATGACAAAGGTCGACGCGGAGCTACAAAGCCATAGAACCGCGTCTGCAATTTCCTCTACACGACCGAGTCGACCGATGGGTTGCTCTCGGAGGATCTCTTTCATAGCTTCTGCCTGGTCCGCCAACATCGATGAGACCATCGGCGTGTCGAATGTCCCTGGGCAAATCGCGTTGATGCGAACTCCCCGCGGCGCGTACTCAAGTGCCGCGCTTCGAGTTAGACCAATGACCCCGTGCTTAGATGCATGGTACGCAGCACGGCCGGGAAGCCCGACTAAGCCGCCTAATGACGAGCAGTTGACGATCGCACCTCCACCTTGCGCTCGCATCTGCTTCAACTCGTGTTTCATGCACGCCCACACACCGCGTAGATTGACCGCGTTGACGTTGTCGAAGTTTGCGACGGGTTCGTCCGCTGCATCGAAGGGAGGTACCTGTATTCCGGCATTGTTGAAGGCCGCATCCAAGCGACCAAACGTCGAGACAGTCCGTTGCACCATTGCCGAGACTTGCTCTTCATCAGATACATCACAGGTGACTGGCAGAACACTGTGACCAGCCGCTGTTAGATCGCTCACAGCCGCCGCAAGTGCTTCGGAGTTCGAATCGGCTAAGGTCACCGCAGCGCCGGCCGCGGCGAATGCTTGGGCAGTTGCCAAGCCCATTCCTGACGCAGCACCGGTAACCAGCGCTACTTTCCCCGAGAAATCGTAAGTTACTCTGCCCATGAGCTTCTGAAGGGTTGCCAAGGTTGATAGATTTCGAGCGCGGGTAGGGGAGCAGAGATTTGACTCCGCTTGTTTAAGGAACTCCGCGGAGTCCTACGCAGCAACTGGCAATCCATCGAGGTACTTGTCTATAGTGATGGGGTACTGTCGTACGCGTACACCAGTGGCGTTGTAGATGGCGTTTGCAATGGCAGGCGCAACACCTGTTAGGCCCAACTCGCCGATTCCCTTCGCCTTCAGCGGGGAGATCGCAAGATCGACCTCATCAACGAACAAGGCTTCGAGGTGAGGTACGTCTGCATGGACGGGGACTTCGTAGCCTGCGAGGTCATGGTTGATGAACAATCCGTGCTGTTTGTCAACGACCATCTCCTCCATAAGCGCCGCCCCAATACCCATCGTCATACCTCCAATCACTTGGCTGCGTGCAGTCTTGGGATTCAGAATTCGGCCAGCAGCGCATACGGCGAGCATCCGCCTTACTCGCACTTCCCCGGTGAAACTATTAACGGCGACCTCAGCGAAGTGCGCGCCAAAAGTCTGGATGGAGAAGCGCTTTGCCAAGTCGCCGTATTCCATGCTGTCTTCCGCAACAAGCGCTCCCCCCGAGGTAGCTTTCAGAAGCGCAATGCTTCTGTTGCCGAAACGAACTTGACCGTCGACAAACTCGGTCAACTCGGGGTTAAATCCTAAGTGGCGTGCAATACTGCCCCGCAGTTTCATACACGCCGCGTATACGCCGGCCGTTACGGAAGGTGCTCCCTGCTGGCCACCGGATCCCGGCGTTTCAGGAAAACTTGAATCGCCTAGCTTTACGATGACCTTGTTGAGAGGCAAGCCCATCATTTCGGCCGCTGTCTGTTGCACGATCGTGTAGCTTCCGGTGCCGATGTCCGTCATGTCGGTTTCGACTGTGAGGATGCCGTTTGGGTCGAGCTTCACGCGAGCGCCTGCCTTTGAAATGGGAGCGCCTCGAATAGCGCTGGCCATACCCAAGCCAATGAGCCAGTGGCCTTCTCGAACCTGACCGGGCCTGGCCTGCCGTGCCTTCCAGCCGAAGCGGTTCGCCCCTGTGCGTAGACATTCAACAAAAGGGCGGGATGAGAAGGGGCGCGACGGTGTTTCGGGATCAACTTGCGAGTCGTTCGCTATCCGAAACTCAACGGGGTCCATGCCGAGCTTTTCGGCCATTTCGTCCATGGCGATTTCTAATGCCATCAGCCCTGGTGCTTCGCCCGGCGCCCGCATGGCGTTTCCTTCCGCCAAATCGAGTATTGCAAGACGGAGCTGTGTCATGCGGTTGGCACCGGCGTACAGTCCTCGTGTGGAGAGTGTTGTTGGCTCAGTGCGACCACCCGGAAGGTTTCCGGACCAGCTCTCATGGCCGACGGCAGTGAGCCTCCCATCCCGCTCTGCGCCCAAACGAATGCGTTGAATCGTTCTGGGTCGGTGAATGGTGGTGTTGAACATGAGAGGGCGCTGAAGAGCTATCTTCACTGGCCGTCTCACTATCCGCGCACATACGGCTGCGAGCACAAGGTCGCATTGCACCGTGCCCTTCCCACCAAATCCCCCGCCGATGAACGACGAGATTAGCCGAATACTCTCACGGGGAATGCCGAGAATGAGACCAAGATCACGGGTACCCCAGTTCATCTGCTGGATAGAGGTCCAGCAAGTCAACTTATCGCCTTGCCAAACGGCAACCGTGGCGTGGGGTTCCATCATGGCGTGCGCATGGTCGGGAACGGTATAGGTCTCGTCTACCTTGAATGGCGATGCTGCGTAGGCCTGCGCAAAATTTCCGACCCATGTTTCGGGTGGGCCTCCGAAAGGCATTTGACGTGCGACGGGGGCACTCTTCAATTGCGTGGCGAGATCGAACTGACCGCGTTCTTCGATGTATTCAACATGGATCAGGGAGGAGGCCGCCCTAGCTTGCTCGAAGGTCTCTGCCACCACAACCGCAACCGGTTGATGATAGTGGTCCACATTCGGCGCAGCCATCATCCGCTGAACGTAGAATTGTCCCACGCCAAGGGGACCGGCGTTTTGATAGGTTACAACTGCTATTACTCCCGGTGCAGACTTCGCCCGATGGGTGTCAATGGAGCGAATGCGACCTTTTGCGATGCTGGCGCCGAGAATGTATCCATAGGCGATCCCAGTAGCAATGCGGTGGTACTCATAGGCGTAGGTTGCCGTTCCGGTCGTCTTGAGCCTTGCCTCGTATCGGTCGTGTGACTGACCGATGATCGCCATCCGATCTGTCGGATTTTTCCCTGCCGGAGTATCAAACTTCATGGTTTAACCTCTCGCGTTTGCCATCACGTAGGCTAGAGTGCGTTCTACTAGGGGCAACTTGAACCCATTTTCTTGGGTTGGCTGGGCACCGGCCAAGAGTTGTTGCGTGACGGCCTTGGGCCCGTGGGCCAGGAGTTGCTCCGCTGATTCGAGGCGCCAGGGCTTCGGAGCGATGCCACCGACCGCTACCCGACCTCTTCCGTCTTCGTGAATGATTGCTGCTACTGAAACGAGCGCAAATGCATACGAAGCTCGATCCCTCACTTTGTGATAGAGATGCTTGCCGCCAACGGGCGGAGGAAGGGTGACGGCAGTAATCAGCTCGCCAGGCTCAAGGTTTGAATCTATGTGTGGGGTGGTACCCGGGAGACGGTGAAAGTCGGCGATCGGTATAGTTCTGTACCGGCCGTCCGCGCGAACCGTTTCGACCGATGCATCCAAGGCTCGCAATGCAACCGCCATATCGCCGGGGTTTGTCGCGATGCAGCTAGAGGTCCCACCGATGACAGCAAGGTGTCGACTAAATCCGCTGATTCCGCTGCAACCAGACCCTGGGATCCGCTTGTTGCAAGGCATGTTGGTGTCGTAGAAGTATGGGCAGCGAGTGCGCTGCAGTAAGTTGCCGCCTGTGGTGGCCTTGTTGCGCAGCTGACCCGACGCGCCGGCTACGATAGCGCGCGAAAGCAGGCCATAGTCACGACGAACCTTTGGATGGCTAGCCAGTTCGGTGTTGGTGACTAGCGTGCCTATTCTCAGACCGCCCTCGGCGGTGCCATCGATGGTATTCAGGCCAAGATCCTGTACGTCAACGAGGTGCGTCGGTGTCTCAATCTCGAGTTTCATGAGATCAAGCAAGTTGGTACCGCCCGCGATGAACTTTGCGCCTGTACGCGAGGCCACAGTCCTCGCCGCGTCCGCGGCGGTTGTCGCGCGTTCATAGGTGAATTCCTTCATCCGTTGCTCCCCGTTACATCCCTGATCGCTTCAGCAATGTTTGAGTAGGCGCCGCAGCGGCAAATGTTGCCGCTCATCCGCTCGCGGATCTCCAGGTTGGTCGCTTCGGGTGGCACGGCCAGGTCCGCTGTGACATGGCTTGGCACCCCCGCCTTGATCTCATTCAGTACCGCAACCGCCGAGCAGATTTGACCAGGAGTGCAGTATCCGCATTGATAGCTGTCATGTTTGATGAAGGCCGCCTGCATTGGATGAAGCGTCTCGGGAGTTCCGAGTCCCTCGATCGTCCTTACATCATCGCCTCGGTGCATGACGGCGAGACTAAGGCAGGAGTTGATGCGCACGCTGTTGACGAGCACGGTGCAAGCACCACACTGACCGTGGTCACAGCCCTTCTTCGTTCCAGTCAACTTAAGGTGTTCTCGCAAGGCGTCGAGCAGGCTCGTTCGAGGATCGATATCAATGTTTCGACTGATCCCATTTACCCGGAAAGTGATCGGATACGTGGTTGAGCCTTCGACGGAAGGTTGCTGAGTGTCATTCATCGGCGTACTTTCCTTTGCGTCAGCCGACCTCATAGGGAGAAGCGGGGCCACAACGGATGCAGTTCCAATGACCAGAACGTCGCGTCGGGTCACTTTGATTTGGTCGGATTCGTCCATACCGCCTTACTCCTTCGCTGTGGAACCAGGGCCAGATCTCGACAGGTAACCTTAGCTTGCCAATTGGGCAGATCTCGTCACCGGCTCCATGCCGCAGTTGGCTCTGGCAATCCTGGGCACCTTTGGCCCCCAAGCATGCAAAGTTAACTCAACGAACGGGACCTTGTTAAGGTCCTCTGGATGCATGCAGTTGTGAGAGAAATTCAATAATGGCGTTTCCGCCAGCGTGAATCAGCACGGGCGAGAGCATCGCGTAGCGGTCCTTGCAACCCTTGCCCTGTTCGATGCGCAGAGTCATGCGTTCACTATCGATATCGGTCACCTTCAATGCCACCACTTCGCTGGCGCGCAAGCCGGCGCCATAGGCGACCGCGAGCGCGGTCTGGTGCTTCAGGTTCCCAGCGGCCGCCAGCAGCCGGCCGACTTCGTCGGGACTGAGTACCACGGGCAGGGTGCGGGGTACTCGTACCGGACGCATCTTGGCCATGCGTTGGGCATCGCCGAGGGTCACTTCGAAGAAGAACTTCAGTCCCGTGATCGCCGCATTGAGCGATACCGGGGAAATACCGTGGTCGACCAGATGGACTTTGTAGCGCCGCAGGTTCTCGGTGCTGGCGGTGTCGGGCGCATGGCCGAGAAAGGCCGTGAACTGGCACACGGCGTGGACGTATTGGCTTTGGGTCTTGTCCGAAGCTTGCGCATGCGCATGTCCTCGATCATGCGCTGGCGTAGCGGGCTGACGGTAGGTGTCGCGACTGACATGGCTGTGCTCCTGTCGAGAATCGAGGCGAGTTACCTCGGTTCTCAACTTAGAAAACAGCGCAGGCGCTTCAGTCACTTCGCACGTTTGCCGAAGGGTTACCGCGCAGCGGTTTAGTCCTCCGACCCAATTGAGACGACCGTGCCATTGTTGCGGAGTGGCTGGAAGTCCAAACATAGCCGTCCCTTGCGATTCTCCGCAGCGGACGCGGAGCCAGGATCGGCAGGTTGCTCCCCGCGTCTATTGCTCCAAGGCTTCGTCGTATTGCATGGCGCTCACACGCTCCATCCAATCCACTGCCTTTCCCTCCATTGCCTCGGTAATCGCGATGTGCGCCATGGTGGAAGAGGCTGTCGCACCATGCCAGTGTTTGGTATTGGGTGGGATCCAGACGAGATCCCCCGGCCGCATGATCTGGACCGCCTCGCCCCATTGCTGGACAAAGCCCATCCCGGCGACGACAAGAAGGGTCTGCCCGAGCGGGTGCTTGTGCCAGGCCGTTCGGGCACCCGGTGCGAATGTAACTGTGGCGCCTCCCACGCGCGCGGGCCGGGGCGCTTGGAAATGTCCGTCGATGCGCACGCTGCCCGTGAAGTGGGCGGCACTGCCGTCAATCGACGGCTGAGAGCCAGGTGGGGTGATCGTGACCATTCGGGACCGTATCTCAGGTGTCATGGCCATTGGTTCCTCATCAGGTAAGACGTTGAGCGGAGGACTTGGAACAGGCGAAGGTTGCATGGGGCTTATCAACAAAATGCTTGCGCGTCGCGCGCACCAAGCTGAACAATAGCCGGAACATTAATGAAATGCGTTCATAGCGCCCTTCGCGACGCCAGGCTGCATTTTTCACATAGAGCTGCCATGCCCCGCCACAATCTTAACGATCTGCTTGCATTGGTCACCGTCGCCCGGGAGCGGAGCTTCACGCGCGCAGCAGCGCGCCTCGATGTCACGCAATCCGCGCTGAGCCACACCATCCGCAATCTGGAGGCGAGACTGGGTGTGCGGCTGCTGACGCGGACCACGCGAAGTGTGTCGACGACCGACGCGGGCGAATGGCTGATCCGGTCCATCGGCCCCAAATTCGAGGAAATCGAAGCCGACCTGTCCGCCGTGGCCGAACTTGGCGAACGCCCGGCCGGCACTATTCGCATTACGTCCGTCGACCATCCGATCGATGCCATCATCTGGCCACGCCTCGCCAAGGTGCTTCCGCACTATCCGGACCTCAACGTCGAGTTGACGGTCGACTATGGACTTACCAACATCGTGGGCGATCGCTACGACATCGGCGTACGATTTGGCGATCAGATCGAAAAGGACATGATTGCCGTGCGCATCAGCCCCGATGTGAAGATGGCCATTGCGGGGTCACCCGCATATTTCAAGGGCCGTGAAAAGCCGATGACACCGCGCGACCTTTTATCGCACCGATGCATCAACCTGCGCCTTTCCACCAGCGGCGGCCTCTATGCGTGGGAACTGGCGAAGGGATCCAAGAAGCTGCAGGCGCGTGTGGAAGGGCAGGTCATCTGCAATAGCGTCAACCAGATGCTCAATGCGGCCCTGGATGGCTTCGGGCTGGTGTTCTTGCCGACGCCGGTCATCCAGTCGTACGCGGAGAAGGGGAAACTCATCAAGGTGATGGAGGACTGGTGCCCGACGTTTCCGGGCTATCACGCGTTCTATCCGAGCCGCAGGCAGTCATCGCGCGCGCTCAAGATCGTGATTGACGCCATCCGGCACCGGCCGGATGACGTCGCGGCGACTAAGCCTGCGAAAGCTGGTCACGGATAGGCAGCGCCCGAATCCGTGTTCCTGTTGCCGCAAATATCGCGTTGCACAGCGCCGGTGCGACGGGCGGCACGGGCGGCTCGCCCACACCGCCGGGCGGCACGCTGAAATCACCACCCACCATCCACGTATGGATGGCCCGCGGCGCCATGTGCGAGCGCAGGATCTCGAAGTCGTGGAAGTTGCTTTGCTGGACGCGGCCGTCCTTGAACGATATTTCCCCCAACGTCGCCAGGCCGATACCCATCACGGTTCCACCCTCGACCTGCGAACGGATGCGCTCGGGGTTGACCTGCGGCCCGCAATCGATGGCCACGTCCACGCGCGGAATGGTGATCTGGCCCTTGCCATCCACGGCCACTTCCACAACGGTGGCCACGTACGTCACGAAGCTATATGCCATGGCAATGCCAAGCCCATGGCCTTTGGGCAGCTTGCGGCCCCAGTTGGCTCGGCGCGCGGCTTCCTCAATGACGCCGCGCATGCGGCCCGTGTCGAGGTGATACACGTCCGGCGATTCGTTGTAGTTCCAGGTGTCCGTGAGTGTCGAAGGATCGATCTTGCGCGGCGGGCCGATCAGTTCCAGCAGATAATCCTTCGGATCGCGACGCGCCTGATGTGCCAGTTCGGCAACGAAGCTCTGGACCGCAAACGCGTGCGGAATATTGGACACCGAGCGAAACCAGCCGATGCGTGTGTGCGCCGGCACGTCAGCGGACTCCAGCCGGATCGACGGGATCTGGAACGGCACGTTGATGGCCGTCATGCCCGCCTCAAAGGCGGCCTTGCCCTCCGCGCCAACCTTGAACGTCGAGGTGATCGTCGGCGCCGCGGACCTGTGAAGCCAGGCAGCAGGCTTGCCATTGGCATCCAGCACCGATTCCATGCGCTCGACCGACACCGTGTGGAAGTAATCGTGGTGAATGTCGTCGTCACGCGTCCATTGCAGCTTGACCGGGGTGCCGCCGATCGCCTTCGACACCAGCGCTGCCTCGGAAATGAAGTCGGCCATCGACTTGCGGCCGAAGCCGCCGCCCAGCAGCGTGAGATGCAGTGTCACGTCCTTAGGATCGAGTCCGACGTGCTTGGCCACACTCTCCAAGGCTCCCTGAGGCGCTTGCGAAGGGGCCCAGATCTCGCATTTCCCGTCAACGAAACGCGCCGTTGCCACGGGCGTTTCCATCGATGCATGCGCGAGATGCGGAATGTAGTACTGGGCCGACACCTTGCGCTGGCGGCCGGCAGCCGACAGCGCGGACAAAACGTCGCCATCGTTGCGCAACGCCTTGCCGGGCTGTCGCACCGCAGCTTCGAGCGTGCGGCGGAACACGGCGGAGTCATAGTTGGCATTGGCACCATCGTGCCACTCCAGCTTGAGCGCCGCGCGGCCCTGCATTGCCGCCCAGGTGTTGGTCGCCACCACGGCAACCCCGCCAACGGGATTGAACAGCGGCGGGCCGTCGTAGCCCTTCAGCTCGACGACGCGCAGGACACCGGGAACCTTTAACGTGTCGGCGCTATCGACCTTGCGCAGCTTGCCACCGTAGACGGGTGGTCGGGCAATGACGGCGTAGACCATGCCCGGCAGCCGTACGTCGATACCATAGGTCGCCTTGCCTTGCGCAATATCCCGGCTGTCGGCCGGCATGATCTTACCCTTGCCGATGTAGCGGAATGCGTCGGGCTGCTTGAGGCGGAGTTGATCAGATTTCGGTACGGGCTGCTGCATCGCGGCTTCGGCCAGATCGCCATATCCGATCCCCCGACCGGTTGCCGCATGAATGACTTCGTGATTGCGCGCCTGTACCTCGGTGGCAGGCACCTTCCAGTGCGCAGCGGCGGCGGCTTCGAGCATTTGCCGCGCGGACGCACCCACGCGGCGCATTGGCGCGAGGAAATGCCGCAGGCTGCGCGATCCGTCCACGTTTTGGCTGCCATAGCGCGCCTCGTTGGCATCGGCCTGAACGATCTTGACGCGGCTCCAGTCTGCCTCCATCTCGTCGGCGACAACCATCGGCAGGCTGGTTCGTACGCCCGTGCCCATCTCTGCACGATGCGCCACGATGGTCACGGTGCCATCCCGGGCAATCGAGACAAACACCAGCGGATCGTCCACGACACCGCCCGGCATCGCTGCGCCGCCGTACTTCTTCTCGGGTTCGGCCGCAGCGGCGTTGGTGATCAGGCCGCCGAATTGGTGAGACAGCGCGAACACCGCACCTGCCTGCAGGATGCGGCGGCGTGCAGGTTGTTCGAGTGTTTCGAGGTCGGTCCATGTCATGCCGTGGCTCCCGTCTTGTTGGCCGAAAGGCGTGACGACGCCAGCTTCACCGCAGCATTAATGCGCGTGTAGGTGCCACACCGGCAAAGATTGCCGCTCATTCCCGCGACGATCTGCTCGTCGGTGGGCTTCGGATTGGCTTTCAACAGCGCGGTGGCGGTCATGATCTGGCCCGCCTGGCAGTAGCCGCACTGGGCCACGCCCAACTCGACCCAGGCATCCTGGACGGCCCGGCCTACGTGATCCGAATCCATCGATTCGATCGTGCGCACGGGCTTGGTACCAATTGCCGAGATCGGGGTAACGCAGGAGCGAATGGGTTGACCATCAACATGAACGGTGCATGACCCGCATAGCGCCATGCCGCAGCCAAACTTGGTTCCAGTGAAGCCCAAGGCATCGCGGAGTGTCCACAGGAGCGGGGTGTCAGGGGAGAGGTCGACCTCATGAGTCTGGCCGTTGATGTTTATCGTTGTCATGAACGGATGAGAGGGCGGGGGATCGCGGAATGGTATCGGATAGAGGAGATGCCGATTACGCGCCTTGGCTCATTGCCGTCATGAGGCTCGTTCATCAATTGTGTTCATGAAGCTGGCTCATCAAGGCAACAAGCATTAGGCGGCTAGTCGCCGGCGGCCATTCTACGGATGATACGGCCCATGGAAAACACTGCACTACCTCGGATCTCCCCGCCGCAGCCGGCCTCGCCCTCCCATTCTTCGAAGCCGGTCGCGTACTGGGGCGGCGTTTTCGCCATGACGCTTTGCGTCTTCGCACTGATTGCTTCGGAGTTCATGCCCGTGAGCCTGCTGACGCCGATGTCCGCAGATCTGCGTGTCACCGAAGGAATGACTGGCCAGGGGATCGCCATCTCCGGTGCCTTTGCTGTGTTCACGAGTCTGTTCATCTCCGTCGTCGCGGGCAACATGAATCGCAAGTCGCTGCTGCTTGGGCTGACGGTGGTCATGGCGGTATCCGGTGCCATCATCGCCGTGGCTCAGAACTACACCGCCTATCTGATTGGGCGAGCATTGATCGGCATCGTCGTTGGCGGATTCTGGTCGATGTCGGCGGCGACGACTCTACGCCTCGTGCCGCCGAAAAAGGTGCCACGCGCATTGGCGATCCTCAATAGCGGAAACGCATTGGCGACCGTCATAGCGGCTCCGGTCGGCAGCTACCTTGGCGCAATCATCGGTTGGCGCGGCGCCTTCTATTGCCTCGTTCCGATCGCCTTGCTCGCGCTTGCCTGGCAATGGTTCAGTCTGCCCGCAATGCCTGTTCTGACACGGCACAACGGCAGCGGAAATGTGTTCATTCACCTGAAGCGCCCCGTCGTCACGCTGGGCATGCTCGCGGCCGGCGTATTCTTCTCCGGACAATTTACGCTCTTCACCTACGTCCGGCCGTTTCTGGAAACGGTCACGCATGTCGATTCACGTAGCTTGTCGTTGATCCTGCTGGTGATCGGTGTGGCGGGATTGGTCGGAACCATGCTGATCGGCGAGGTGCTGAAGCGGGCGTTCCATGCCACGCTTATAGCGATCCCGGCGCTGATGGCCGCTATCGCGCTCGCGCTTGTTGGCTTTGGCCATCACGCCACCAGTGTCGTCATGCTTCTGGCCTTGTGGGGGTTGGTGGCAACGGCTGCGCCCGTTGGATGGTGGAGCTGGATCACCCGCACGTTTCCGCACCATGCCGAGGCAGGTGGCGGCCTGATGGTGGCAGTCGTCCAACTATCGATCGCACTGGGCTCTACAGTTGGAGGCCTTCTGTTCGATACATACGGATATCGCAGCACCCTCGAAGCCAGCGCATCCCTGCTGCTTGTCGGCGCCGTCCTCGCATGGATGACGACACGCGCCGCGAAGGCCGATAGGGCCTGGGATTTCAATGAGCACTCCGCTCACATGCAACCGGAGGAAGCACGATGAAGTTTTCCCCCAAGGTCATGGCAGTTCCCACAGTTGCTTGTGGCTGCCGCCGCCGTCACGCAACCGGCGCTTGGCGGCGAACAGACGGAAGGCCAGCAGATCATCCCGGCTGGGACGCAGCGATCTGCTGCCGGATCGTCCGACTTCTTCACCGGCCATGTATAGGTCGAGCCGGTCTGGCCGGCTGACGCACACATCAACGCTTCTGGCGGCATTGTCACCTTCGAGCCGACGGCGCGCATGCATGGCACTCCCATCCGGTAGGCCAACGCCTGGTGGTGTTGTCCGGAGTCGGTCTGACACAGGAATGGGGCAAAGCGGTCCAGGAGATTCGGGCGAGGGATGTGGTCTGGTGTCCTCCCGGTGTCAAGCATTGGCATGGTGCATCACCGGGCACGCCCATGACGAATCTAGCCGTCACCGGGAAGTGTCGAAGGGCGGAACGTCACATGGATGGAGAAGGTCAGCGATGCGCAGTACCCCGCGAGATAAGCATGTTGTTCGACAATTCAAGGTGATGGCGCTGGCGATAGCGCTCTGCGCATCGTTGGACGCTGCTCGAGCTCAGGGATCCCGGAATATGAACACGACACTATCAAGCGGCTGGCGGCCACGCGACGTCCGAAACCCTGACGGTCCGCCAGCAAGCCATCATCCCGACTGCCGCGTTTGCGGCGGCCGGCGACA
This sequence comes from Cupriavidus sp. D384, assembly GCF_001652915.1. Lineage (GTDB taxonomy): Bacteria > Pseudomonadota > Gammaproteobacteria > Burkholderiales > Burkholderiaceae > Cupriavidus. The sequence goes on along the minus strand of NZ_BBQI01000012.1, from coordinate 79,847 downwards.
TCGCCCGGCTTAATGGCGCCTTGAACGACGGGCTGGATGCTGGTCTGGCGATCAGCGACGCCAAGGAGATCCTGGTGCAGCTATACGCCTACGCCGGATTTCCACGTAGCCTTAACGCACTCGTCGAATTGATGAAAGTTGTCGATGCTCGCAAGCAGCGCGGATTTTACGATGCAGAGGGCAACGATCCGAGCGCGACAATCTCGACTGGCAGAGCCGAGAGCTGGCAACCGTCGGCATGCTGTCGTCCCTTGCGGGCACCGAGCCGCAGTTGCAGGCCCATATGCGTATCAGCATGAATGTGGGCCTGAGCGCAACACAGTTGCGCCAGGTTACGCAGGTCTTGATTGAGCGTCGGACCTGACAACGGTCGTCGTGCGCGCGAGGCGCTCGATCGCCAATTGGTTGGCGTAGCGGGCTACTGAGGGACCGAACGACGCGAGGGCAGCTATCCGTCTTAGAACTGTCGTCATTAGCGAAGTGCTCGAGCGGAAACCTGTGCATCCTTCGGTAGCCGCCAACCTTAGCCTGTTTAGGCATGGAGCCGCCCGATAGTCGATTGCGCTGATTTTTTGGTCTGTCGAACGGGCGCTTTTGGCAAGTAGCTTGCCGACCGGCGAAGCAATCGTGAGCACTTGGATCGCCGGGATGGGGATTGACGCAAAAGTGGGCACATTAGGAAAGCCGCTGCCGGGGGCAGTACGCTGACCTTCATAATGCGAAAGGAAATCGCCGGAATGGTCAGAAGTTGGTTGTCGACAAGGACTCTTGCCGACCCATCTGAGTCATTCACTGAGTTCACACCCAATGACCGCTGCGAAACCGGTTCGGCCTTCCGGTGAAGGTTGGTGAGTGTCTCAAGTTCGGGGTGGGAGCGGACGTTGCAGACCGTTACCTGCTCGAGCAATTGCGTGAGATATGGCAAGTACAAGTGAGCGCGGTGGGGGCGACCGATCCGGTTACTGCGACAAAGCCTCCTACTCCGACCGCTCCTCGCGGAATTGCGTAGGCGACATCCCGGTCCAGCGCTTGAACGCACGAGCAAAATTGCTGGTGCTGGTAAAGCCGAGCAGGAAAGTGATCTCGGTTACGGAGGGTGTTCGCTGTTGCATGTAATTGCGGGCCAGTTCCCTGCGTGTGTCATCCATCAACTGCAGGAAATTGGTGTCACGCTTCGCCAGCCGCACCTGCAAAGTAGCCGCGCTCATGCACAACGCGTCAGCGACCTTCTCCCTGCTGCAGTCACCGGAGGGCAGCAATTCGATGATCTTCTGCGTGACGCCGGTCACCACGTCGTCCTTGTCCAGCCGCGCAAGATATTGATTCGCGATGTTGTCATTGACTTGCGCCAGTTCCGGGCAGGCTCCGCTGAGCGGCTGCATCAACTCATGCCTGTCGAACGTCAGCGTCGTGGCCGGATTCGAAAAACTGACCGGTGCGCGCATGAAGGCGCGGTACGGCTCGTCACCTTCGCGCGGCATCGGGCGATGGAATTCCACGGACAGCGGATTAAAGCCCGGCTTGTACAACATGCGCATCGTCAGCACCAGGAAACAGACGAACGCGTCTTCCGTTTCGCCGCTGACCTCGATATTGAAGTCGGTGGCGCGCAGGGCGATCCTGTCGCCTGCCTCAATGACACCGATGGTCGCCGCCTGCGAGACCAGCCGGAAGTGCCGCTCCAGGCGGCGACAGAAGTCGAGCAGCGTGCTGCTGGCGGCGAGCGCGTAGCCGAGCGCATGCAAATTGGAGATATGGATGTGCCGGGCGACCGACAGGCCGAAATACGGATTGTTGGTGGCCTCCACACAGGCGCGATATAGCCTGGTCAGGGTAGCGGCGGGCAGCCGAACCATGGGGCCATTCGCCATGTGGGATTGCACGCCGACGGAGCGGAAAATGCGCTCGCTGTCCACGCCGCTTGCGTCCAAAGTCTTGGCGATTGCCATGCAGTACCCCCCGATGGTCGTCGCTTCTTGCACTGCAGCGAGGGGGGAATGGCGGTCGGATTTCAAGGCGCGGCAATGTTGGCAATTGGGGGCGCTGGTGATTCTACACCGCCCTTTCCGACCATCGCGCGCTTGAGGCGGCCGCCCTGAGCCATGTCGGAAGGGCAACCTTTCCTCCACATTCTTCGCCCGCTGCGCGGTCCCCGAATGATCGCCCCGCATTGCTTTGCGGAATGTACTTTTCGCTCCAAAGAGCCGCGCGGTCGTTTCCCCCTTCCTATGATGCCTTCCAATAGCGGACAGGTTTGCGCCGTTCCGCCACAACAAAAAACACGGCCATCCAGGAGACACCATGACCGAAGAAGTATTGCTGTTTGAAGTAGCCGGCGCAGTCGCGCGCTTGACGCTGAATCGTCCTAAGGCGATGAACGCGATGAATATGGCGCTGCTGGCGGAGCTGGATCGCCGGCTGGCACTGATCGCCGCTGATGATGCGATTCGCGTGCTCGTGGTAGCCGGCACCGGCGCCGCATTCTGCGCCGGCGCGGACTTGAAGGAAGTGCTGGCAAGTCAGAAGGCGGAGCCCGGCGAAGCCGACTTCCTCGACCGTGCCGACGCGACGCTTGCGCGCCTGCGCAATTTCCCCAAACCGGTGATCGCAGCACTCAACGGCGTCACCATGGCCGGCGGCCTGGAGATGGCCATGTGCGCCGACATCGTCATCGCTGCTGAAAGCGCTGTGATCGGAGACGCCCATGCCAACTTTGGCGTCTATCCCGGCGCTGGCGGCGCAGCGGTCCTGCCGCGCGTCGTTCCTCAGAACGTCGCCATGTATCTGCTGTTGACAGGCAAGACGCTGTCGGCAGCGGAAATGAAGGCTTACGGTTTCGTATCCGAAGTGCATCCCGACGGCGAACTGGCCGAGGCCGCGATGAAGCTGGCCGGCCAGATTGCCGGAAAGAGCCCGATCGTGCTGCGGCGCATGAGGGAGGTCGCGCGCACCTCCGCAGACAAGAGCCGGGACGACGCCTTGCTGCATGAGCAAGTCATGTTGCGCCGCCATCTGCGCAGCTTCGACCTGCAGGAAGGCTTGCAGGCATTCGCCGAAAAGCGCGTGCCGCAGTTCCAGGGCCGCTAAGCCCGTCCGATCCCTTCATCCCGCTTTTTCTCATTCCCCTTTCGTGAATCACATGAACGATATCTATGTTGCCGGTGTCGGCATGACGCCGTTCGGACGCTTGCTTGAGCGCAGCGTCTACGACATGGTCGGCGAGGCCGTCACCCTGGCTTTGAAAGACGCCGGCGCAGAGGCCGTCGACGTCGGCTCGGCATTCTATGCAACGCTGACCAACGGCCAGTTCCAGGGGCAGACCGCGATCCCTGGACCGATCGCCATGCGCCGCCTCGGCATCGAAGGCATTCCGGTGTTCACCGTCGAAAACGCTTGTGCCGCTGGCTCTTCGGCATTCAACTTGGCCGTGCAGGCGCTGCGGGCCGGGACCTGCGACGTGGCGCTGGCCGTCGGCGCCGAAAAGATGAACATCGCCGACAAGGCCAAGATGTTTTCCGCGTTCGACGGCGGCTGGGACGTCGCCACTGTCGAGGAAAACAAGAAGACGCTGCTGGCAATGGGTGAAGGTGTGGAGCCCCCGCCCGGCACCATGTCCGATCGCCCATACAGCGTGTTCATGGATGTCTATGCAGCCATTGCTCGCAACCATATGAAGCGCTACGGCACCACGCAGCGCCAGATCGCCGCAGTCGCGGCCAAAAACCACCAGCATTCGGTGCATAACCCACTGGCGCAATTCCAGCAACCAATGACGATCGAGCAGGTGCTGGCTTCGCCGCCGATCACCTACCCGCTGACGACGACCATGTGCTCGCCAATCAGCGACGGCGCTGCCGCCGTGGTGCTGTGCACCGCCGCCGGCCTGAAGCGCCTGCAGGGCGAGGCAGGCCGCGCAGTGCGCGTGTTGGCCAGCGTCATTCAGACCGGTACGACGCGCAGTGTCGACGAGCCGCAAAAGATCGTCGCGCACCTCGCGGCGAAGAAAGCCTACGAACAAGCCGGCGTCGCCCCGCAGGACGTTGACGTTGCCGAAGTGCACGACGCCTCGGCGATCGGCGAGATCCTCAACGCCGAATCGCTGATGCTGGTGCCGTTCGGCGAAGGCGGTCCCGCGGCCGAGCGCGGCGACTTTACGATCGGCGGACGCATCCCGATCAACCCGTCCGGCGGCCTCGAATCGAAAGGCCATCCAATCGGTGCTACCGGTCTCGGCCAGATTCACGAACTGGTGACGCAGTTGCGCTGCGAAGCCGGACAGCGCCAGGTCCAGGGCGCACGCATCGCAATCCAGGAAAACGGCGGCGGCCTGTATGGCATCGAAGAAGCTGTGGTCGGCGTCAACATTCTGGCAAGACAATAAGGAGGCAGCATGGGACACGTATTCCGCACTGAAGAGCAGCAGGCTGCTGTCGATGGGCTGAAACGCTTTCTCGACGCCGAGATCGATCCGATCTTCAGCAAGCAATACCGCGACAAGTTCGTGCCGCGCGACAAGATGGCCGAAATCATGCGCCGGCTGACGGAGTTCGGGCTGGTGTCGGGCATCGCGAGCGAAGCCAACGGCGGCATGGGCCTGGATTGGCTGACTTCGCTGATGCTGTTCGAGGAGGTGGCTACCACCTCGGCCGACCTGTCGGTGCCGGTGCTGATCAACTCGTTTGGCGTCGTGCTGCTTGAGAAGGTCGCGCCTCCGCATTTGCGTGAACGCTACCTGCCTGGCCTGTTGAGCGGAGACAGTTTCGTCTCGATGGGCATTTCCGAACCCGACGTCGGCTCCAACGTGTTGGAGATCAAAACGCGTGCGCGCCGCGATGGCGACCATTTCATCATCAACGGCGAAAAGACCTGGATCAGCAATGGCGAGTACTCGGACTTCCTGATCTGCACGTGCCGAACCAGCGATGACCCGCGCAAGGGGCTGACCCATTTCCTGCTAGACCGCAAGGAACATCCCTACGAAGTACGCGGCATCCACAAGATTGGCTTCAACAGCCAGTCCACCGCACAGATCTTCCTGAGCGATGTGCGCGTGCCGGCCTCCAACATGATCGGCAACGAAGGCGAGGGACTGCGCAATACGCTCACGCTGTTCGAACGGTCGCGCGTATTCGTCGCCGCCCAGGGATTGGGCATCGCTCGCCGCGCGCTCGAAGAAGCGGTGCGTTATGCAAAGGAGCGCCGCCAGCACGGCAAGGTCATCGCGGGTCACCAGTTGATCGCGGCGATGTTGGCCGAAATGGCGACCAACGTGGACGCTGCGCGCCTGTTGACCTACCGCGCAGCATCGATGATCGAAGCCGGCGTGCCGGCCGAGATGGAAGCAGCGATGGCCAAGTATTTCGCCTGCGAAGCAGCCGTGAAGATCGCCCGCCAGGCCGTGCAGATCCACGGGGGTAACGGCGTCACGACAGAATTCCTCGTCGAGAAGCTCGCGCGCGAAGCGATCATCGCGCCGATTCCAGAAGGCACGACTCAGATTCAGCAACTCATTATCGGCCGCGCCTTGACCGGCGTGCCGGCATTCTAAGAACCATAGTCGCAGGAGACATCATGCGTATTGAAGGGAAAGTCATCGTCATTACCGGTGGCGCATCGGGCCTCGGCCTGGCCGCGGCGCGCTACCTGGTACAGGAGAAAGGCGCGCGTGTCGCCATCTTCGATCTGAATGCGGAGGCCGGCGACAAGGCGGTCAAGGATATCGGCGCCGAACACGCGATGTTCGTACAAACCGATGTTAGCAGCGAGGAATCGGTGCAGATCGCGGTGGCTGCCGTGACTGCCCGCTTCGGCGCGATTCACGTCTGCATCAATTGCGCCGCGCTGCCCACGCCGTGCAAGGTGCTAGGCAAGGAAGGCAAGGCCACGCCGCTGGCCAAGTTCGCGCAGGTGACCTCGGTCAACGTCAACGGCGTGTTCAATGTCATGTCCAAATGCGCCGAGCAGATGGTCAGGAACGAACCGGAAGCTGGCGAGGAGCGCGGCGTGGTCATCAACATCTCGTCGGGTGCCGCCTACGAGGCGCAGATCGGTCAAGTCGCCTACGCTTCCTCCAAGGCGGCGCTGCTCGGCATGAACATGCCGGCGGCGCGCGAACTCGGCGACGTCGGCATCCGTGTCAACGCCATTGCACCTGGTCTGTTCCTGACTCCGATGGTGCAGACGCTCGACGAAAAGATCGTCGCTGCGTTGAAGTCGCAGATCGAGGCCCCGAGGCGCCTCGGGGACATGCGCGAGTTCGCGCACTGCTGCGCCTTCATCATCGAGAACGCCTACCTCAACGCGCACACCATTCGCCTGGACGCTGCATCTCGCCTGCGCGCGCGCTAAACGCGCTTCGCCGGTGACAGGGTGCCCTTCCTCCAACGAAGAGGGAGGGCAAAAGAACAAAGGAGACCATTCCATGAAAATGAACTTTTCCCGCGTCATGCGCCTGATGACGCTGCGCTTTCGCGACCGGCAAGCGATCGTCAATGTGGAGCGCGGCCGCAGCTACAGCTACCACGATTACCATCTGTTGACCAACCGCATTGCCGATGCGCTGCGCAATGCGCTCGGGGTCGGCAAGGGCGACAAGTTCCTGCTCATCCTGGAGAACGATAACCTGAGCCTGATGATGCTGCCGACTGTCCTCAAGCAGGAAGGCGCGGTGGTCATGACCAACCTGCGCGACGCGCCGGAAGAGCATGCGCGTCAGATCGACCTGGTCAGGCCGAAGGTCGTATTCATTGAAACGCGCCTGCTCGATGGCTACTACGCCATGCTGCGCGCGGCCGGCTGCGAGATCGTCGTCATGGACGATCCGACGCCGGACCAGGCTGCGCGCCCCGGCGTGCACGCGTTCTGGAGCCTGGTCGATGCTGCCTCCGAACTCGATGCCGACGTGGAGCTTGACGACGACGAGCACATCTTCATGTTGCGCTTCACCGGCGGCACGACTGGCCAGGGCAAATGCGCGATGTACTCGATCGACAATCTGATGGCTTGCCGCGACGGCGGCTTCGGCAACCCGGATTTCGGCTTCAACGGCCACACTCGCATGTTGCACGTGGCGCCGCTCTCGCATGGCACGCTGATCGCTTTCATACCGACTTTCTATGCCGGCGGCGCCAACATTACGCTCAATCAGCTCGATCTCGAGCAATGGCGGCAAACGGTCGAACAGCAGCGCGTTACCCATTCCTTCCTGGTGCCAACCGTTCTGTACCGTCTGCTCGAATTGCAGCGCGCCAACCCACGCGATTTTTCTTCGCTGAACACCGTGATCTACGGCGCCGCCCCGATGAGTCCAGCCAAGCTCGAGGACCTGATCACGTGCTTCGGCCCCATCTTCGCGCAAGGCTACGCCGCCACCGAAGTTCCAATGTTCGTGTCGGCGCTCGACAAGGCCGAGCACGAGACCGCTCGTACGACTGGCGGCATCCAGCACTTGTCTTCGGCTGGCCGGCCGACACCGGGCGTCGAAGTTTATGTCACCGATGCGCACGGAAAGCCGCTGCCAACCGGCCAATGCGGCGAAATCCGCATCCGCAGCCGAGCCATCATCAAGGGCTATTACAACAATGCGGAAACGACGGCCGCCGAGTTTGCCGACGGGGCGTGGAAGTCAGGCGATCTCGGCTACATTGACGAGGATGGCTATCTGTACATCGTCGACCGTTTGAAGGACATGATCATCAGCGGCGGTTTCAACGTCTATGCGATCGAAGTCGAAGCGGCGCTGGCCTCCCATCCGGCCGTCATGATGTCCGCTGTGGTCGGCATTCCGCATCCTGAGTGGGGTGAGGCCGTGCATGCGGAAGTGGTGCTGCGTCCCGGCGCCTCGGTCGAGGCCGCCGAACTGATCGCGCACGCCAAGGAAAAACTTGGCAGCTACAAGGCCCCGAAGTCGATCGTGTTCGTCGAGCAATTGCCGACCTCGGTGGTCGGCAAGGTGTTGCGGCGTGCGGTCAAGGAAAAGTACTGGCAAGACATGCAGCGCAAGGTCAGCTAGCCGCTCACTCTGTGAGGACCCGTTTTCAATGGACAGTACCGAGCAAGAGAACCCCACCCAGATCACGGCCCGGAAATCCGGATTGGTCTATCCATTTGCACCGCCGGCGAGCGGGCAGATGATCGAAGTCGCGCCCGGTGTGCGGTGGCTTCGCATGCCAATGCCTTTCTCGCTCGATCACATCAATCTGTGGCTGGTCGACGACGGCGAGGGTTGGGCCGTCGTCGATACGGGCGTTCGCACCGAAGAGGCCACGCGAATCTGGTGTGACCTGCTAGGGAGCAGCAGTGAAGCTCGGCCCTTGACCCGCGTGTTTGTCACGCACATGCATCCTGACCACGTTGGCCTGGCCGGCTGGTTGGCGCGCAGATTTGGCATCCGGCTCTGGATGACCCGCCTCGAATACCTGAACTGCCGGGTCTTGGTGTCCGACAGCGGACGGGCGGCGCCACCCGACGCGATCGCCTTCTATCGACGCGCCGGCTGGAGCGCCCCCGCCATCGAAGCTTACTGCTCTCGTTTTGGTGGCTTCGGGAAGCATATTCATCCACTGCCGGACAGTTACCGCCGTATGCGCGACGGCGATGTAGTGCGGATTGGCTCGCATGAGTGGCATGTCGTGGTTGGCACTGGGCATTCTCCCGAACATGCCTGCCTGTATTGTCCGGAGCTTGCGCTGCTGATCTCCGGAGATCAGGTGCTACCGCGCATCTCATCGAATGTCTCAGTGTTTCCAGTCGAGCCCGATGCCAATCCCATGGCGGACTGGCTGGACTCGCTCGCGAAGCTCAAGCGCAGCGTGCCGGACGACGTGCTGGTGCTACCGGCACACGGCGAATGCTTTCGCGGCCTGCATGCACGGATTGACGCATTGAGCGCTGGCCAACAGCGTGCGTTCGACCGGCTGAATGCCGCACTGGACACGCCGCAACGCGTGGTCGATGTGTTCGGCGCACTGTTCGCTCGCCCAATCGACGAGTCGACGCCGATGTTGTTAGGGATGGCAACGGGCGAGAGCCTTGCATGCCTGAACTACCTGATGCATTCCGGCCTTGTCGAATGCAGCCTCGATGGCGAAGGTGTCGCATGGTATCGACTGCGGGGTGCCTGATCCATACTACGACGAGAAGAAATAGCAATGTCCATCTACGCCGCGCCTTTGCGCGACATGCTGTTCACAATGAAGGAAGTCGGGGGGCTGGATGCGATCTGTGCCCAGCCCGGATGTCAGGAGACCACGCCCGATCTGGTCGAGGCGATCCTGCAGGAGGCCGCCAACTACGCCACCGGCGTGTTGGACCCGCTGAACCGACCCGGCGACGTGCAAGGCGCGCGCTGGCACAACGGCGAGGTCACGCCGGCCGACGGTTTTCGCGACGCCTGGGCAAGCTTTTGCGAGAACGGCTGGATCGGCATGCCGGCTTCCACCGAATGGGGTGGCCAAGGCTTGCCGACGCTGGTCTCCACCGCCGTGCTCGAGATGTGGAAATCGTCCAACCTGGCCTTCAGCCTTTGCCAGATGCTCACGCTCGGCGCCGTGGAAGCGATCGCGCACCACGGCAGCGACGCACTCAAGCGCCGCTTCCTCGAGCCGATGGTCGCGGGCCGCTGGACCGGCACGATGAATCTCACCGAGCCGCAGGCCGGCTCGGACCTGGCTGCGCTGCGCACCCGTGCGATGCCCGAGGGCGACCATTACCGCGTCACCGGCAACAAGATCTTCATTACCTGGGGCGAGCACGACATGGTCGAGAACATCGTCCACCTGGTGCTGGCGCGTCTGCCCGATGCGCCACCGGGCGTGAAGGGCATCTCGCTGTTCCTGTGCCCGAAGTTCCTGGTCAACGACGACGGCTCCCTGGGCGAACGCAACGACTTGGCCTGTACCTCGATCGAGCACAAGCTGGGCATCCATGCCAGCCCAACGGCGTCCATGAGCTTCGGTGATCGTGGGGGTGCGATCGGCTACCTTGTCGGTGAGCCGCACGAGGGACTGGCGTGCATGTTCACGATGATGAACCACGCGCGGCTGAACGTCGGACTTGAGGGCGTGGGCGTTTCCGAGCGTGCCTACCAGCATGCGCGCGCCTATGCGCTCGAGCGGGTGCAGGGGAAGCCGGCGCTGGCGGGCAGTACCACCATCGCCGGTCACCCCGATGTGCGTCGCATGCTGATGGACATGAAGGCGCGCACCGAAGCCATGCGCGCGCTGGCCTACTTCTGCGCCGGCCAGATGGACCGCGCCGCCGGCCACCCCGACGCGCAGGAGCGCGCGGAGGCGCAGGCATTGGTCGGTCTGCTGATACCGGTGGTCAAGGGGTGGTGCACCGACAGCGCGCAGGACATCACGTCCGACGGCGTGCAGGTGCATGGCGGCATGGGCTACGTCGAAGAAACCGGCGCCGCGCAGTACCTGCGCGACGCGCGCATCACGACCATCTACGAAGGCACGACCGGCATCCAGGCCAGCGATCTGATTGGCCGCAAGCTCGCGCGCGACGGTGGCCGCACGATGAAGGCGTTGCTCCACCGCATCGATGCCGACGCGCGCCGGTTACTCGATACGCAGGATACGGCGCTGTCGAAAATCGGCCACGCCCTGCATGCGGCGCTCCACACACTGAACGATAGCGTCGACTGGCTGCTCGGCAACAGCGCAGAGCGGCCGGAGCGCTGTGCCGCTGGCGCGGTGCCGTTCCTGCGGTTGGCGGGGACGGTGATAGGCGGCTGGCTGTCGGCGCGCCTGGCCGAGGCCGCTGTGGCGCAGCTCGCTGCCGGCAGTGGCGACGCTGTGTTCCTTGCGGCCAAGGTCGCGACCGCGCGGCATTATGCGACGCATGTGCTGGTGCAGGCCCCGATGCTGCGCGACATCGTCGTGGCCGGCGCGGACAGCACGCTTGCGCTCGCCGACGAACAACTCTGAGCGGGGACGCCGATCTTCTCCATCGCCGACTACGGAGCCGTGTTCCGTTTCATCTAGGAAGATACGACAGTGCCTGGGAGCCATGTTCATGCCTCCGTGCGTAAGCTGCCGGCGGACATCAGTCTGCGTTCTGGCGATTTAGCACAGTAGGCGGCAGCGATGGTCGGCGACCAACTCAACGTAATCCGAGAATGAAGGTCCGTTCATGGAACGGAGCAGTCGCTTGAATGACCGCATGAGTGCGATGAGGATCGGCTGAAAATGGCCGACTTGGGTCGCGTGAGGGGAGAGCGCCGGTCGCCCTTTGCGGCCCGTCTCGGTCGGTCGGGCTAGGAAGGGCCGACAGCGAGTCGCCCGGTGCGCTCGGCCGGGCGCTTATGGTACGCCTGCTTGCCCGGACCCGTCGAGCGGATCGCGGAGGCGTAATTCTTCAGCGTCTGCAGTTCGGGAGTGGGGGCGCGGCCTCCGCCGAGATCAACCCTGGTCACTCAGGGCGACGACGAAGAAGTCGTTCCTTACGCGGAGGCCAGCCTGTTTCAGGTCAAGCTGCTGAAAAGCGTCTCGATTGAGGCCGATGAGGGCTACCCCGCACGGCATACTGACCCCATAACGACGTGATCGACCCGCACCTGCTCGCCTTCATCATGGATGGTCCAACCATCGGCCTCATCCTCTGCAAGAGTAAGAACGGGCTGATTGTCGAGTACGCGTTGCGAGAATCAACAAAGCCGATAGGTGTTGCGGAATATATCGTCCGTCTGACAGAGACCCTTCCAGATAGCCTTCTAGGAGTCTTGCCAACAGCGCAGCAATTGGAGTCATCGCTGGACGATGAAGAATAGCGCATACATCAAGCAGAGAGCGCCATTTGGCGGTAGACGCCGGCACTGCCTTCTTTTGCGTAACAGACTTCGCGTTGCACAGCGCATGCCTTCCAACCGGGCATCATTCCATGGCCTGAGCAAGGGCCGCATGCCTCAGAAGGGGGAACCGCTGCATCGGCCGGCGCTATCGCGTTGCGGCTTTTCGCTTCCTAGTGTTCGGCAGGGGCAAAATGTCCGAAGGACGCAGACTTCGCTGCGGCGCGTTGGTGGGCTTGCGGCGTTGCGCGACTAGGCGCTCTGCCGTCTGCTCGATAATTACCTTCTCGGCGTAGGCTAGGACGTCCCGGGTCATCATCACCCAAGCACGACCGACCTTGCCGGCGGGGATGGCGCCTGCGCTAATCAGTTCCAGAACGCGGTACGGGTGGACATGCAGAATCTCCACCGCTCCGACGACACCAACTGTGAGGGCAGTTGTAGAGGGGAGAGCGTCAGCAGCAGTACGTGCATAGGCTTTCACGATGTCGTCTTCCGTTGTGGCGCGGAATGTTGTCAGGATGAATCCAGATGCGACGCCGGCCGGTTCTGATGCGCAGCGCCCTACGCGCGAAGACTCTACACTCGCCCGTGTCAACGCGGGAGCTGGATTCGTGGCCTTCCGATTCGGGTCGTTCAGCAAACAGCCGGACCGATTCGACCGATACTCAGGGGCACGCTTCTGGAGAGCGGCCGGCCCCTGGGAGCGGATGACGACTGCATTCTAGCTCAGTGCTTAGCGGCCATCAGTGCTGGGCCATCCGGATGTTGTGCGAGTATCGACGTGCAACGAGCTCAAAAGACGGCGCGATGAGAGCGCCGTCGCTTTACTCGGCCGATCCGGCAAATGCGGTGCGCCTCGCATCTGGTGAAGAGCGCGGCGCGCTGCTATCTGCCTTTAGTAGCAACAGACTCAAGTGGCCCGGCGGGGTTACCATCAGCCGTTTCCCTCGTCCCCCCCGAAGCCGTCGATCAGCGCATCCCATCTTGGCGGTGCGGTAAATACCTCATCCAGCAAGCCGAGGAATGCCCGCACGTTGGGGCTTGCGCGACGGCTCTTGGGCCATAGCGCGGTAATGTTCGCGCGCGTGACCGCTAACCTCGGCATGACCGGGACCAGCTCCCCTCGCATCACATGCGTCGCCGCCAGATAGGTCGGCATGATGCCGATCCCGCCGCCGGCGATGACGATCGACGCCACCACGTCGCTTACATCCGCGACGATGCCCGCATCCGGAGCAATCTCGAGCAGCTCCCCATCCACGGAAAACGGCCAGCGCAACGCCTGGCCCGAACTCTGGAAGCGAAAATTCACGCAATCATGCCGAGCCAGTTCCTCCGGGCGCGTGGGCGTGCCTTTCCGAGCCAGGTACGCGGGCGCGGCAAACGCGCAGATCCGGTGCGGCGCCAGATGGCGCGAGATCAGGCGGGAGTTCGGGAGATCGCCCACGCGGATGGCGATATCGATGCCCTCGGCAACGAGGTCGGCCATCTGGTCGCGGATGCGCAGGTCGACCGCGAGGGCGGGATGCCGCGCGCGAAATATCACCAGCGCCGGTGCCAGCACATGCACGCCGATCGGATACGGCGCCGCCACGCGGAGTATCCCGGCAGGACCGTTTCTAGTGGAAATCGCGGCCTGCTGTATTTCCTCGGCTTCTTGCAACAGGCGCATCGCGTGCTCGCGCAACCCCTCGCCCTCGTGGGTCAGCCGCAACGACCTCGTTGTGCGGATGAACAGCGGGATCCCGAGCTGCTGTTCCAGGCGGGCGATGCTCTTGCTGACCGCCGACGGCGAAATGCCCAGCTCGCGTGCTGCGGCGGAATAGCTGCCCAACGCCGCTGCCTTGGCGAACGCGATCAGGCCCGTCAGGCGATCGAGAGTTATCTGTTCCATGATGGACATTATGTTATGCCAATTAACTCCCTTATGGAATAAATAACGGCTAACTAGAATCCGTTTCAGCACTTGCGCTGATCCTCAATTCTCAGGAGCACCACCATGAAATTCACTACCGATCCGGCCATGTTCCTGGCCAGTCAATCGCTCGAGGGCAAGACCGTCCTAATATTCGGCGGCACGTCGGGAATCGGCCTGGCCACCGCCATCCAGGCCAAGGCGGCTGGCGCAAGCGTCGTGGTTATAGGGTCCGATCTGGCGCGCTCCGAACGCATCGCGACCGAGCATGGCCTTGAATGGCGTGCAGCGGATATCACCGACACGGAAGCCGTCGAGGCAGCACTGAAGGACATCGGGCATGTCGACCATCTGGTCCTGATGGCCGGCTCCTTCGTCGCCGGTAAGATTCTGGAAACGGACACCCATTACCTGCGCCGTGCGTTTGATGAGCGGATTTGGGGCGCGCTCGACGTCATCCGGACGCTGGACCAACGTCTTGACCAGCGGGCGTCCGTCACCTTCATCTCGGGGGTGCTGGCCGAGCGGCCGAATGCATGGGGTACCGCCGTACTCGCCGCGGCATCGGCCGCCATGGAAGCGCTAGCCCGCGGTCTGGTGCTGGAACTTGCCCCACGCCGCTTCAACACGCTTTCACCCGGCACCACCGACACCCCGCTGTTGGGCCGCACGCTCGGCGACGCCCTCGGCGGCTATGTCACTGAGCTCAGCGCACGGCTGCCGCTGAAGAAGATCGTTCCTATGCAACAGGCCGCCGCCGCCGTCATGTTCCTGATCCAGAACGACTTCATGAACGGCGAGACGTTGCACATCGACGGCGGCCAGCGCTTAGTTTGAGCCGGCCTTGCCGGCAGTCAACGGCCAGGTTTCCGTTTGGCCGGGACGACATTGACCTAACCTCACGCCGGCCGGCGCTCTTCAACGATCAAAACAGGAGAAATCATGCAATCGAAAGTAGTTCTGGTAACGGGGGGGCTGTCCGGCATTGGCCGCGCGACGGCGCTGGCATTCGCAGAGACTGGGGCGAACGTCATCGTCACCGGCCGCCGGGAGGAGGCAGGTCCCGGTCTGATCGACCAACTCAATGCGGCGGGCGCCGCCGATGCGACGTTCGTGCGCGCCGACGCGCAGTCCGAAGACGACATGCGGCGTGTCATCAGGCAGACCGAATCACGCTTCGGCCGTCTCGACATTGCCGTCAACAATGCGGGCATCGAGGGCACGTTCTCGCCAATCGAGCATATTTCGGTCGAGACTTACAGGAGCGTGTTCGACACTAACGTGCTGGGTGTCATTCTTGGCATGAAGTACGAGCTTGAACTCATGAAACGCCAGGGCTTCGGAAGCATCGTGAACCTCTCTTCGATCGGCGGCCAGATTGGGTTCCCCACCAGTGCGGTGTATGCGGCGAGCAAGCACGCGGTCGAAGGCTTGACGAAATCGGCAGCGCTCGAGGTTGCGGCTGTGGGCATTCGGATCAATGCGGTCGCGCCGGGACCGACGGAGTCGCCGATGTTCGATCGGCTGGCCGATTACGGTATGACCAAGGACGTTCTCGCAGGGATGATCCCTGCGAAGCGAGCAGGTACCCCAGCCGAAGTCGCGCAAGCGATCCTGTTTCTATCATCGACGCGGGCAAGCTTCATCACTGGCCACACGCTGGCCGTCGATGGCGGCTACCTGGCGCAGTGAAGAAAAGCCCCCGGACAACCCGGGAATCTGCGGCGGCCTACCAAGCGTCGACCAGCACCTTGGTCGCGCTTGTTTCGCCGTCGGCATGACAAATCCTGCACTCTTGCAGATGCTCTGTGGCCGGGGATTCAAAGACAGCAGCTTTCTGGGTATCAGCGGCCAACTAACATTGGAAGTACCCTCCGTCGGTGGGCTCACACGAAGGATAATGGTTGCTATCGGAAGGCCGCTGCCGACCCTTCTCGGTCAGATGGAAAGGCTAACTCGACTGACTGTTGTCGAGCGCCTTTCCGACGGTCATGGAGTCTTCATTTGGTCTTCTCGATGTCGCCCGGCTTCCACGTCTGGTCGAAGAACGCCTTTTCCGGCGAGTACAGCCGCAGGATGACAAAATAGCCCTTGCCGGGCACGGTCCGCAGCCAGTTCTTCTCCTTGCCGGACGGCGCGTTGGGCCCGAAATAAAGGTCGGTCGAGCCATCGGGGTTCTGCACCGGCTTGTCCATCTGGTTGAGCGACGGGTGCGACTGGCCATTGTCGAGTCCCGATGCCGTGGTGCCGTCGTAGACCGTGGCGGACCAGAAGTTCTTCGCCGGAATGTTGGGCGGCAGGTGCAGCGCATACGATTGGCCGCCGTCGAGGAAGTTACCATCCTTGTCGCGCGAGGTGACCGGGTACTTCGCGCCCGCATTCACGATGTTCTTAACCATGCCAGGGCTGGCCGAGTAAGCGCTGGTGAAATAACCGGACCGCTGTTCGAAGTTCGTATACGTGCGCGACGACTGGAACGAGGTGTCCTCGCCGGCAAACACGTTGACCCATTGCCGGTCGGGGTAGTACTTGCCGCCGGGCTCCTTCGCAACCATGTCGGCAATCACGACCTTGCTGATCTTGAAGCCGGTCTGCGCGGCGCGCTCCAGCAAGTTCAGCATTTCAGGGCTCGGCGAGAACGGCTTGCCTTTCTCGATGCCGATGGTATGCAGGAACCCTCGCATATCGAGGTCCGCCGGGTCCACGTATTCGCTGTCTATGAAGCGCGACATCATGTCGAAGTAGCTGGCATCGCGCGGGAACAGCAGGTTGGCCGGCTTGCTGTTGGCGTCGGGAAACTGCATCGGCCGTGCCGATGCCTTTTGGCCCAGCGGATAGATGCGCGTCGCCGCTATCTGCGCGTTCGGCTTCGACAGGTCCTTCGGATCGGTGAAGAACGTGCGCCAGAACAAGAAGACATTGTACGTCCGGGACCGATAGACGAAAGCGCCCTTGGGCAGCGATCCCTTCGGCGGTTCGCCCTTGTAGTCGGGCGGCAACAGCACGTAGGTCCCGCCCTTGCCCTTGTCCGGGCCGGCCAGACCGACGTCGCCGGTCCACGTGCGGCCATCGGTGGTCGGGCCCACGAGCGGACGCTGGAAGAAATCGTCGAGGATGCCCTGCACGCCTTCTGGCGCCTCGACGACGAGCGGGCCGTCCTTCTTGAGGTCCAGGTAGCCCATTGCATAGACCACGTCGGAGTTCGGCGTCGTCACCAGTGTGGACGCCTTGATGCGCTCCTTCCACACCGGCAGCACGTTTTAGCCCCTGCCAAAGACCTTTTCCGAACCCTCCTTCATCGCCCAGATGTTGATGGCGGGCAGCGCCCACAGATAGGCTTGCGTCGCGCGCTGGAAGAGAAGTTCGTCCTGCAACATGCGCGAGGTTTCTGGCGTGGGATAGTCCTTCACGAATGGCGCGTTGGCGAGGGCATCATAGCGGGAGCCCTGTGCCTGCGCGGCACCGCTGAGGCCCAGCGCAAGCGCGGCCATTGCAATCGACGTATAGCGTGGTGCCTTCATCTCGAACCCCTGATTGTGGAGATGGACTGGGACGTGCCACCGTGTTGGTGGTAACGCGCAGCTTTCTTCGAACATTGAGCGTTAGGCCACCTTGCGGATCACCGGCGGCTTCCACGAGCCATCAAGGATCGGCTGCTTGCCCCAATAGGCGCGGATATAGAGCGAGAAGGCACCGCTCGGCGCCGGCAGCCAGTTGGATTCACGCTCCGCGCCCGGCGATTTCGCCCCGGCATACAGCGTCAGGGATCCATCGGCGTTGCGCTTCAGCGTGATGTTCTTGGTGCCGAGCGAATAGCGCTTGAGGGTGTTCGGGTGGAACAGGTGCTTGTCGTTGTAGAGCGTCAGCGACCAGAAGCCATTGACCGGAGGCTCCTGCCCGGCCGGGAAGACGATCTCGTAGCTGCTGGCGCCGGTTAGCGCTGCGCCGGATGCGTCGAAGTCGGTATAGAAGTACTGCGTCTCGGTGGGCCGGTTGTCGAACATGTTCGACTTGGCCGTGCCGGTGCGGTCGAAGTAGTCGAATCCCGTCTGGGCATTGTTGGTCGAGCGATTCCAGCCATTGCCCGCGGGCAGGCCGTTGCGGCGCCATTCGAAAAAGGGCCCGATGGCGTCGCGCTCCGTTTCCACCGCCGTCGACACAAGGAGCTTCTTGATCTCCGCGTCGCGGCCGGCCACCTCCATCAGCGAGCGAAACTGCGCGTACAGCGCTTCCTCGCCAGGCAACGGCGGCACGGTGTCCAGCACCTCCCCGAACTGGTCGAAGAATTTTTCGGGAATGACCCACTTGGTTTCGCCTTCGCTGGCACCAGCCTCGGACTTCGGTCCGGGAATATCGGGCGCATGCGCCCAGTCGATGGTCTTCATGCGACCGTCGAACTGCTTCAGCGGGTAGAAGACGATCTGATTGATGACTGACTGGATCGCCTTGCGGTCCTCGGCCGTGTCGTTCATGAACACGCGCGGAATGGCGTTGGCCAGCGACGTCGGGCAGCGTACCACCGACGTGATCCCGGCCGGCTTGTTGCCCTTCCAGTTCGGCCCCGCCAGCAAGTAGAAGCCCGGCCGGGTCTTGTAGGGCTTGCCGACCTGTCCGAACTGATTGGTACGCGCATCGTACAGCGCATAGACCCAGAAACGGTCCCCGAAATTCGGCACCTGGGCCACCACGGGTTCCTCGTCGAGGTGGAAAAAGCCCAGCCCATAGACCACGTCCTGGTTCGGACAGGTCACGAAGGTCTCGGCGGGATCGATGTAGTCGTGCAGCATGGCGACCTGCCCGCGCGGCGCCGCCGGCAAGACGCCGTTCAAGAGGCCCGGATGCGGCGCCTGCGTGATTCGGGCGAAGCGGTTGAGCATGTTGACCATCGGCCAACCCCACACATAGGCCATGCGCGCGATGACCTGCGCGTAGCCGGCGTGCATCGGCAAGCCGGCCGGTGGCTGCACAGCCTTGGCCGCCGGCATGCCTGCCGCGCCGGAGGCCGCCTGCGTGGGGCCCTTCGATTCGGCCGCCGCCGCAGCCCCGGGCAGCGCCGACAGCGACGCCAATGTCAGCGGGGCGGCCCCGCCGAATACCGTCAGCAACCTACGTGTGGTGTCTACCTTATCCAGATCCGCCATCGTCATCCTCTTCCAGTGGAGAAAAGAAAGGGTGTGGCGCCCCTGACAAGCGACTGCGGACGGCGTCTCACACTCCGGTCAGCACTCCATACTGCACAGTGCGACGGGCGACGAGAAGTCAAAGATTTCGAGGTCGATATAAACGCTTTCTGGAGGATATGTGACCAATGAAGCGCATATCTTCGTTGAGCAAACGCCTAGCCCTTTACTGTCGTTGCCTGACGTGATGATCGGCGGGATACGAATGAACAGCGGCCATCCAATAGGCTCCGTCTAGTGTCCGAGTCTGGCCGTTCTCAGCCCGTCCAAATAGAACTCCCGCGTGGTGTCGCTTGTCCGCCGGGTGAAATTTAGGTATTCTTCCCAGACCTACCGCGTCCTAGACGCATCGACCCCGCACCTTCTGGTGCCAGCTTCTGCAGTACGGTGGCCGGCCAGCTTCGCCTGGTAGCCCATCCTTCCATCCCATCGGGAACCACGTTCCCGGTGCGGCTACGGGTTCCCCTATTCTCGTGAGAACCCACAATGCAAAACCCCACTGTCGTTATTGGCAAGATCCGTCCTGGGTGCAACCCGCGCAAGTACTTCGACGCTGCGGAAATGGCTGAACTGACCGAATCCATTCGGGTGGATGGTGTCATCCAGCCAATCCTCATTCGTCCCATCGAGGACGAAGAGCACGGCCATGAGTTCGAGGTGGTAGCCGGCGAACGCCGCTACCGCGCTGCTCTTGCCGCCCACGGCGACGGGTACGACATGCCTGTCAATATCAAGGTCCTGACGGACGCCGAAGCTCGTCGTTACGCGCTCATTGAAAACGTGCAGCGCGCCGACATGGCGCCGTCGGAGGAGGCGGCGTCGGCAGCTGAAATCGTTGGTCAGCTGAAAGGCGACCGCGACGAAGCAGCCCGCCAGCTTGGCTGGTCCCGCTCCACGCTCGACAAGCGCCTGGCGCTGATGAACTGCAGCGAATCCGTTCTGGAGGCGCTCAACACACGTACCATCCAGCTCGGTCACGCCGAACTGCTGGCCACGCTCGCCAAGGACAAGCAGGACAAGCTTCTGCCGGTCATCGTGAGCGAGAAAAAGCCGGTTGCGGAACTGAAGAAGACCATCGAGGCCGCCGCGTGCAGCCTCGAATCGGCGATCTTCGACAAGACGGAATGCGCGGCATGTCCGCACAATTCTTCGTTGCAAACCGAGATGTTCGGCGAAGCCATTGCCACCGGCAATTGCACGAACCGTGCATGCTACGACGAAAAACTCGGCAGAAAGCTCGAAGGCATTGCCTATGGGCTGAAGGACGAGTATCCCATCGTGCGCATCATCCGCCCCGGTGACAACCATACCCGGATCCAGTTGAAGGTCGAAGGCCCGACTGGCGTCGGCGATGAACAGGCGAAAGCCTGCCACGCTTGCCAGAACTTCGGCGCGGCTGTCAGTGGCCTGCCAGATTCCATGGGTAAGGTCTACAGCGGCCAGTGCTTCGATACCGTCTGCAATCAGCAAAAGGTTGCTGCGCGTATCAAGGCAGAGAAGGATGCCACCAAGGCGCCTGCAGCCAAGCCGGCCGCAGGTGGCAAGGCGGTCCCTGCGAAGAAGGGCGACCAGTCCTCTACCGCGGCCGAGAAGCCGGTGACGTCGATCAGCGAGGGTGAAAAGGTGAAGGCTTACCGTACCGCCCTCTGGCGCAAGGCCCTCCGCAAGGAAGTCGCGCAGAACGCTGACCAGGCGAACTCGTACCTCCTCTCGATTGCACTGAACGGGCTGGCGCGCAACATCGCCGGCGACGTGATGGGCAAGTTCTTCGAGAAGCTGACTGAGCAGAAGTCGTCGTCCTCGCTGCAGGGTTGCCTGACGGCCATCCACGCGTTGGATGAACAGAAGCGACAGCAGCTGACGATTGGCCTGACCGTCGCCGCTATCGATGGCGTGGAGGTGGGTAACCTCCGCGAACTGTGCCGGTATCACAAGCTGGATCTGCGCAACCACTGGAATCTCCAGCAAGCGCAGGATTTTCTGGAAATGCTCACCAAGTCGGAGATGAAGGTTCTCGCCGACGAGTTGGGGATCCGCAAGGTGCTGGGCGATGGGTTCGCCAAGCTGTTCAACAAATCGAAGCCCGAAGTCATCGCCGGCCTGCTGGCGGTTGACGGCTTCGACTACACCGGCAAGGTGCCCAAGGTTCTGGGCTACTGATCCGTTCACCTATCCATCTGCAGAGGGCGCCAGTCGGCGCCCTCTGTCATTTCATTCCCCAAAAGGATTCACCATGTTCACCCAATTGATCCCGCTCGTTCGCGCGAGCGACAAGGTCGTGCTCACGCTGACCATGCAAGGCGACACGATGTCCGTTGTTGTGATGCCCGTCATCAAAGACGCTGCTGACCCCGCACTGTCCCGGCCTCTGATCCTGTCGGCTACGCCGGCGGAACTGGATGCCGAGTTTGCGGCGGCCGTCACCAGCGTAACCGAAGCCCATCGCTCGCTTGCCGAGCAGGCCGAGGCAACGAAGTCGATTCTCGATGCTGCCACGTCCGCGCAATCGTCCAAGGCGACGAAGGCGCTGGCCAAGGCCGCGTCGCCCTCGACGTCCGACGCCACTAGCGATGCCGGTGACAAAGACGAAGCAGAAAGCGGTGGCGGAGCGCAACCGGAGACGAAAGCCGACGCGAGCACACCGGCTTCCACCGGTACCGACCTTGCTTCCCTGCTGTAAAGGAGAACTGCCATGGCACTCGAAGTTACGCATCTCACCCGTGAGTTTTCCTACAACGGTATGACGTTGCCTGATGTGGGCCCGCAGTTCTCGCCCGACCAAGTGCGCGATGTCTATTCTGCCCAGTACCCGGAGCTGACCACCGCCGCGGTGGACGGCCCGGAAGTGAAGGGCGGCATCGCTCGCTACACGTTCGTCCGCGCCGCTGGCGCCAAGGGCGCATATGCGCAAGTCTGACCTGATGAAAGCACTGGCCTCCGGCCAGTTCTCTTCCACTACGAAGCCGCCCGAGAGGGCGGTTTTTTTGCATTCTGAGGAGACTCAACAATGCTGTTCGACCCTCGGTCGTTTGTTTCAGCGGTCGATGCAGGACAACCCGCATGGACGCCTGCGCGACAGCATCCCGTTGCCAAACGTCGACCTGCCCACGATTTTCTGACGCTCCCTGCCATCCCGGAGGGAACCCCCAGCCGTGCGCTTCTGGCCTTCGGGGATGAAGTGGACGTCAAGGACCTCGTCATCGAGCAGTTCAAAGCAGGCGTGCTCAACGCCAGCCACGTCTCGAACGCGTCTGGCGCTGGGGATGCCTTCGCTCAGGCATTCCATGCGTGGCTTGCCACGCGCGTTCCCACGACGAAGGTGCTCAGTTTCGACTTCGCCCTGGTGGATCAGGCTGCGGTTGACGTTGAGATATCCGAGTTCGGCTTCGACATGCAAGACCGCTCGTCGCTGTATCTCGGGATCCGGCTGGAAGAGGAAACCGTCTACACGCTCACTGCAGAGCGTGCCGACGCGTTGCGTCAACTCGATCCGTCGCTGGTGCACATGACGTTCCATCTGATCCGGGCGGCCGCTTGCAAATCGCTGCACGTTCGCACACCTGATGATTTGCTGGATATGTTTGGTCGATGGCATTGGGACTACGAGACGCTAACCGATGACGAAGAGGCGCGGGAGCACCTTAAGGAACGGTTTGGCGCCGACGATCCGGACATTGATCGGTATCTGCCTTCCGTGGTGCGGGCGGCGATCGCGCCTGATGAAGTACTTCCAAAGTGGCAGTGGGCGCGACCTGACTGGCCATTCACGCTACTGAGCCGCAGGAAGCTACGACAGCTCGCGCGCCGGGGCCAGGATGACTGGCGCGGCGGATTCTGTAGCGCACTGGCGGACCTGGATCTGGCGTTGGAACGGATGGGAGATGCATCCCTCATGCGTAATGCACAGTGGGCAGAACCGGCGTACTCCGCTGCGACGATCGCCTACCAGCACAGCGACTACGTTGGCGAAGTGCTCGACGACCACTTCGAGTGCGCCAACAACGGCGGCTATGCCACGTATTTTCAATGCTTCATTCCGTTCGCTGACAAGCCCAAGTCCATCCGGGCCCAGTACAGCGCTCTGCACGAGACCCTCAAGCTGATCGCACTACTGGATCGGGTTCTTGAACATTTCATTTGAAAGGAGGCCGTATGGCCGCAATCCTGACCGCTTCGCGGTCGCATGAGGTGGCCCTGCAGGGGGCCATTTTGCTTTATGGGACGGCACCGGGACAGTTTTCGTATGCAACGGCCCATCGCATCGAAGCGGAAGCCTCCGGGCGGCCGGTGATTGGCGCTGGCGTGCCACTGAACCGCATGGCTCTGATCCACGCCGTTCGCGAGGTAGCAGAGCATGCCCTTCCCAAGAGCGAGTTCCTGACACCCAACGTGCTGTCGATCAGTCCGAGTGCCGTGACGTGGTGGTGCCCAGCCACCCGACGTCGCGTATTTTTCAAATGCAAGGAGTTGGGCGAGCGTAGCGCCATTGTTTCGCACCCGGCGTTGGTCTTCCAGGCGTCGCAATCTGGCTTCAAGGTCTTCGCCCTGAAAGGGGAGGAGCGCCCGGTACCGGAAAGCGAACTGTTCGAGCCGCCGTACTTCAACACGTGGGACCACGGGAAGATCTGCATTGGCTCGGCACATGTGCCAAAGCAGATCGACGTGGCCTCGATTACCGGATGGGAAGACGGGTTCTTCAACTCGGCGTTCACCCATCCCAATCACGGCGGTAAGCGCGTCAAGTACAAGCGCGGCGCCTATGCCTTCTGGAAGGACATGCTGGACGGTCGGTTTCCCGACTTTCCCAAGCAAGTCCTCGTTCCCATGAAATCCACGCTGGCCGATCTGATCGCCGGCCGAAAGGAGTTGTAACCATGCATCCTGCTGACGCTGCTCTGCAGCAGTCTTTTCCGTCCGTGATGGTCCCGCGCTTCGGTGCGCTGGCCACCATGGAACACCCCGGCGAGCGTCTGCTCATTGCTGCCAACGGTGTCTTTCTGGAATTCGCGCGGCCCTGGCTGCGCGTCGTTCGTCGTCTCGGTGCCTTCCAGTACCGCACGGCAATCCCCTATGGCGAGGTGGTGGAAGCCACCGAGCTACGCTGCGGGCGAGTTCCAGCTGACCTGATCGGCGAGTTCGCCGCGATGGCACGTGCTGGGCATCCCAAGGAAACGGGCGCGTGGATCGTCTGGAATGCCGCAACAGGGGCATTCCGACTGGTCCCCGTGCGAATCCTGGACCACAGCGGCGGTCACCTGAATTATGACCGTCCGTCGCTTGAAACTGGCGAGGTCCTGGTGGTGGACTGCCATTCGCATGGTCGCCACGCAGCTGGGTTTTCGCCAACGGACAATGCCGATGACCAGCACGACGTGAAGTTCGCGTTCGTGATGGGCAATTGCGATGCCGATGTGCCATCGCTCGCGTTGCGGCTCTGCGCCAAGGGAATCTTCGAGAACGTCGAGAGGGTTCCAAGCGAATGGCATGACGCGGTGCGAGAGGAGGTGCTGGCATGACCTTCGTCCATCGTATCCCCGCTGAAATGACCACCCGCGCATGGCAAGTAGCTGTTGTGGGCGCTGGTGGCACCGGCAGCGCCTTGCTACCTAACCTCGCGCGGCTGCATCACGCCATGCTGGAGCTAGGACACCCGGGCGGTATCGACTGTACGGTCTACGATGACGACACCGTCAGCGAGACCAATGTCGGCCGCCAGGGGTTCTACCCGGTTGATGTGGGGCAGCCCAAAGCGACGCTCATTGTAAATCGCCTGAACAACCTGATGGGTACGCGGTGGGACGCCGAGACACGTCGGATTGGGAATGACGACCGCTTTGACTGCGACCTGGTGATCGGCTGTGTCGACACGCGGAGCGCCCGCAAGGCGATCGTCGACGCGATGCAACGTGGCGAGGGTGGGTACTATCTCGACTGCGGTAACGAGTCGGACAGTGGGCAGGTGATCCTCGGCCAGGTCGGTGGCCCAGCCGCGGAACGGCTTCCCCATGTAGGAGACCTGTATCCGGAGCTGATGGATCCGAAAGGGGATAAGGCCGACACCGCGCCGTCCTGCTCGATGGCCGAGGCGCTGCAGAAGCAATCGCTTGTGATTAATCCGGTGATTGCGGTACAGGCGTACAACCTGCTGTGGACGTTGTTCCGCACTGGGAAGCTGCAGTACTGCGGCGCATTCGTAAGTCTGGCCACAGGGCGCACCAGCCCGCTGCCGCTGGATCCGGTTGCCTGGGAGCGCTTCGGCTATAAGCTGAGCGCGACCAAAGCCCGTGCCAAACGCAAACCGCGACAATCCGTTTGAACAGCCGCTCCCCAAAAGGGAGTGGCTTTTCTCTTTTGCGCGCTGCTATCATGGTGAATCTCTCGCGTCGTTGACGCATCGACCTGCCTGCAACAGCAGGCCACTCCCACCGGGGCTTTCTTCCCTGGCCGGGCGATGGAAGTCCCGTTTTCTTTTCATGGTGACGGTATGCCGTCGATTTCTACGTTTCTCTTTCCACGGCTCACCTGACGCAGGCTACCGCTTGCGGATTCACTAGTTATCCCGTACTCGCGGCGACGGATGCCGGCTGCTTTGTGCGTGTTGTCGATCCTGACGCACCACACGGCGGGCCCCGGCGGATCCCTGATGATCTCGAGACTGTGCTTCGGCATGTCATAGCGCTGGGCATTACGCTGCTCCATTTCGACGCGGATGCAGATTGCCTTGTCGGCTTGCCGCTCTTTGATTGGTAGCTCAGTACTACCAGTTCTTTCACCCATCGGGGGCATAGCCCATTGGGTCTGTGCCTCTTCACCCCAGGAGCGCACAGCCCCACTGCCACCCACACGCCTACGCATGCACCAAGCCGCCCTCCTCAAAGAGATCGCAGGCCTGCTACACATCATCGGTAGGGGGATGATGCGCATACGGATGGGAACCTACCAAATAGGCGGATACCTCCTTAAGGGAGGGAACCCAGACGTCGCCTCGCGCAGTAACCGGCAGAGCTACGTCTATACGGACTATTTTCGCAACATCGGAGAGCTCGGGGCGCACCTGCTCGATGCCTATGGGGTCAGCAAGTACGAAGGGATGACGCCGGATTAGATCGCCCAGTGGGAAGTAGCTTACGTACAGGCCAGCTATACCTCGGTCAGGCCGTGGGCGTTGCTATGCCGCGGGCCAGCGCAGGGGTAGCCCCATTTCTCGATCGCGAAACACCTCAACCGGGTTCGTCGTGCGCCCCTTGCCTCCCCTCATGCCCGCCCTGGACTGGCACTCAGTCCTTGGGATAGACCTTCTCCCGCATCTCTTCGCTCCGCGTTGCCTTGAGCACCGATTCCTTTTCCTCAAGCAGCGTCCCGTCTGGCGCGAAGACAAAGGAAGCCGTCCGATCCTGCGTCAGAGTGCCGTTGCACATCAGGGTGGCCTGTACCTTGTAGTGATTCACGTCCTGGCCGGCGATGTGGCTATACGTCTCCATACAGCCGTTTCGATTCAGGAAGCCGGTGACGGTGTCCGCCTTCTCGTCATAGAAGAACGTGAACTGAGTGTTGTCCGGATAGCGAACAGTCTGGAGATTGCGGCCGGGGCTATACGAGAGCTCATAGCGCTTCCGCCAGGCGTTGTCGATCGCTGCCAACTCGCCATCCTTCACCTCGAACTGAGCCTTGTAACCGCCGCTGCTGCTGACGCTCTGAAGAGCCGCCCCCTGGTAGGAGAAGGTGATCGCGCCATCGGACGGCCCGGTAATCGACTGCACCCGGCCGTCCGCGCCGAGTTGAACGGGCATGCCCGCAACCGAGGTCAGATTCCCATCCCAGTCGTAGGTCTTGGAAGGGATAGCCATGCCCGGTTGCCAGACCTCGATCTGTTTTACGCCGAGCCGGACGGTCTCATACGTCGAAGGACTGGTGAGCTCAACCGGTATCGCGTTCTTAGCCAGGTCACGCAGCGGGCGTCCCTGGGCCGAAGCCCGGAAGTTGGCCTCCACCTCGAATCGATTCGCATCCCCGATCTCCTTGCGCGACCCACAGTTCTCGATAGTGATCGCCTGCCCGTTGATCACCGCTCGGGTCTCAAGGTCGATGTGAACGTCCTTGCCGCCGTCCTTGACGTGGATGGCGTTGCACCAGCCCAGCCCAAGGGAGTTGCTATAAAGCGTCCTTGACTTGTACTCATGAACGACGGTCGCCCAAGGCATCGATAGGGAGGCGAGTTCATAGGTGGCTTCGAGACGGCGCAACTCCACCTTAACGCCCAGCGCGTGAGCCGAAGAGATCAACGTGAGGAAGGAGGCAGCCGCCAAAGTCTTGATCATTTTCATTCTGTGACCTTTCCAGTTTTTGTGTATCCCTCAGAGGAGTACTGCACCCGCCAGGTTACCCCCTCGCCTTTGACTTTCAGCGTGCCGGGACCATTCGGCCGGCACCGCATGTTGGAATATTCACAGCCACCTTCATAGCGATCCGTCGGGTCGTCGTCGACAAGACGCAGCTCGCCGTCGCGGACATCCACGAGGTACCACGATCGGTCAGCGGATCTATAGAACGCGCGAAAATCGATGGTTTTCGTAGTACCCGTCGTCGTATCGTAACCAACGCGTCGCACAGAGCACAGAAAGTCTCGACCATCAACTGTGCAAGCTGTTGAAAGAAAGGGTTTTGCGATGTCGTCCCGAAAGTCTGGAGCCGTGATTCCGTTCAAGCCCCCGCCAAATGAGATCTTTTCCGCTTCCAGCGTGAGCAGAGAAGCATAGAAGTCGAACGGCGAGACTCCACGCGTGAGGGCCGGTTCGATGTCACTACCAAAACGGGCACGGAGGTACGTCACGAAGCGCGGATCCAATGTCGGCGCATAAGGATAATCAATGGAGCTTCCGCCCGAACCAGAAGATTGGGCTGCGCGGCCTTGTTCGAAGGCCCAGTACCTGGCGATCTCTAACCCTTTCGCGGCGAGATAGAAGAGATCATCTTGCTTGTTAATGTCGACCGCAGAGATTCGCGTCAACCTCGCCCCTATGTCTCCGCAATAGAGACCCATTCCAGTCGCTTCCGCTGCTGCAGCTACCGCGGGTGCGAAGTCGTCGTCGTCAGTGTCTTTGCCAGATCGGACTCGGTTGAGAGAGAGCCCATTGGTGTACACCGTGTGAAGCACTCGCGCGCGCAAGGGGGGAACTCCGTCGGCCAGCTTTGTCTTGACAGCGATGCACATACCCTTCTCAGCAACAACTAGACTGGCCCTTTGTCCCTTCTTCGAGAGGAAGTGAGCTAGATCGCTGTCTGATGGCAGCGCGGGTGCGGGGGGCGGATGAGTATGGACCGCCGCTAGCGCCTCGCCATCGCAAGTGAACTTGTTGTACCTCACTTCGATGCTTAACTCATCGCCGTATTGAATGCCCCCAAATTCCCACGTTCGACCGCCCACTCCGGTCGCCCCAGCCGCCTCTATGGTCTGGCGGAGGTCCTTCTCCATCGCGGCAAATTTCTCCGGCGTCAACTGGTTCCTTGTCGCCATCAGATTCGCGTAGGCCTTCATCGCCTTATCACGGTCGTTCGTACGCGCTTGCGCACGAAGCGACAGGCACGCCGCCAACTCGCCCTTCCGAGTTGCCGCCTTCGCCTTGATCGTTCGCAGCCCTCTTACCCAGCCCTCAGGAAGTTCGAAGTATTTAGGCAGGTCCGCCGGGCTTTGCGCCACCGTAAGACCGCTTAACAAGGACTCGAACTCCGACCACGTCTGGTTCGCTGTAGTCTGCGCATAGGCGCTTATGGCAAGCATCAAGTGTGCTGCGATGCACAATTTGGGAAATTGACCCATAACTTCTCCCTTTTCTCTTGTTGTCATGACCCGCAGCGAGTCTAGCAGTTGGCAATTTTGACCGCTCGGCCACTATCCACGCAAAAAACCCTTTCGCCCGATGTCGAGGCGAGGAGGGAATCCCGGCTACTGAAACAACGCTTAGCACACAAGGCCGTACCGCGTTCGCGATGCTGAGCGTAAAGGTGCCGTCAACATAAGTAGTTGCGGCCCCCGACCCCGCCGCACACTTTGCCTCAACGGTTGCCCCTGCCAGGGCTGCGCTCGTCGCCGAGATCCATCCGACTGGATACCTTTTGCTAACTGTTGCTGGCGGTCAAAGTCGCTGTTAATATTTCTCCACCTACCGCGTCTGAGACGCATCGACACTTCCGGTTGTATAGCCGGACAGCTTTTTTCTTCTCCCACCTACGGGCCTTCCTGCCCGTGGGCATGTTGGCCCTATTTTCATCGAGGCCATCATGTTCAAGCGCATCGTTTCGCTTTTCCTTTGCTCGGTCATCTTCACTGGCTGCGCTGTCCAGCAGACGTCTCCGAATGCCTATCGCAGCTCGGAAGCCCTGCGTACCGGCGCCGTGGAAGTCGTCACCGTCGTCCGTGTCCGCCAGGTCACGATCGTCGACAGTGATGGCTACACGTCGGCCAACAGCGGCATTCCGGGTGTTGTTGGGGCGGTCGTAGGCGGTTTGCTCGGCGCACGAGTCATCGGCGGTGGTAACGGTCGTTACGTTGCCGGCGCGATGTCCGGCACGGTGTCGGCGGTTGCCGCGCAAGCGGTGGCCAGCCACATGAACCGCCGCAACGGCCTGGAGGTCATTGTCCGCAAGGAAAATGGCAGCCAGATCGCCGTCACGCAGGATGCCGACCAGCAGTTCGTCACGGGGCAGCAGCTCTATCTCGTGGCGTCTGGTGGCGGTTACCGCCTGACGCGTTAAGCGGGCCCCAGTCGGCGCCCCAGATTCCTTCACCTTCCCCGCACGGAGACCCCGTGCGGGGCTCCCTGCGTCCATCGGAGCAATGTATGCCGCCCGTGGCAGACGCACCTTCCAAATTCTCTCCTGTCCTCACCGAAGGCAAAACGGTTGACGAGGTTGTTCAACAGATCTACGCCCGCCTCCGTAGCACGGAGCTGGAGCCGGAATGGATCGATGCCGCCAACTTCCCGGGGGACGGCAACGAAGCCCTGTATGGCCCGAAACCGGATCGACCGTGGCCCGAACTCGGCCCACGCGATCGTCTCGCTGTCTATCTGCAGCGAGGGTTCTCTGAAGGCTGGATCGTCTATGTCGACCACATCGGCTATGCCGGTGAGGCGCCAAGCCGCACGACAGCCCTGCAGAAGCTCCTGGTCGGCAAAACGTTGTCCCAACAGCATGGCTGGGATCTCGTTCGCGCGATCAGCAAAATGCTCGATGTCACCTGACATCGCCGCGTGCTGGCCCGAGAGGGCTTGCCCAAGCCTTCGGGCTTCGGCAAGCCGTTTTCACCCGCGTCACTGACGCATCGACCCCCGTCCGGCATCGCCGGACTACCAACCCAGCTGGGACAACCGTCCCGTTGGGGAAGGATGTCCCGTCCTTATCCAGGATATCCATGAAAATCCCCAAATCCTTTACCCGTCGACATCCGTCGACCAACACTGCGGCATGCCAGGCGATTCGTCGAGACGCTTGCCGCGTTTTGCGCCGTGTCGCTGGCGACATGGCGTTGCGCCCACGTGATTTCACGATCCGCGAGCATCGCCAGCGTCGTCGCGACGTCGACGTGTTCGCGTTGCACACCGACTCGTTGCTGATCGAGATCCAGCATCCTGCTGGCGCAGAAGGTGGTGTGCTCATGTCCTACCGGACATGCCGCGGCCGCAATGACCTCACCGGTGGCCGCGACAATGCAGTCAGCGTCGAATCACTGGCCAGCGAGCAAGGCTATGCCAATCTGGTTGCTACGCTCCGCGTGGTGGCCGGACGTCGCAGCTAGGAGGCCCGATGTCGACACTGATTAAAGTGACGTTTTCGGCGACTTCCGGCGAGGAGGTCTCTGGGAAAGCGCAGATCGACCGCGCGCAGGGAATCGTTACGCTCCCCGCCCGGTTTTCGATTTCGATCGAACGCGCCAAAAGTGCCGGCGAACGCTTTGAGATCGTCGCGCATGACAATGGATACAAGTATCCGCTAGTGCATCAGGATGCCGATCGTTACGCACTTGCAACCACCGCCCGTCGCCGGGATGGCTTCTTGCATCAGGCTTGGCGGGCCATTACCGAGCCGCATAAGGACCAGCGCCAGCAGTATGGCCGGTTCGCGCATACCCTCTCGGCGGCGGCGCTGATCGGCTTCGCAGGCTACCTTAAGTCGATGCCAGCCTGGTCCTGGCACGCCGCATGGGAGCTCTTCTGCTTTTTCCTGTGCGCTGCGGTATTATTCGTTGTAGGCGCAGTCCTTTCCAAAGGAGATTAACCATGTTCGGTGTCGCACTTCTCGTCCTGACTGGCGCGATTTCCGCGTTCTTGCTTTGGGCAGACCGCAACGGTCGTCGTGTCCACAAGGACTGAAGCCAATCCCTTCTCAGGAGCCGATTCGTCGGCTCACCGCTTGAACGCATCCCTTGGGATGCGTTTTTTCTTTTCCACCCCACACGGGCGCCGTCCCGTCGGGACGTCTCCCCACCAAAGGAGTATCCCGATGAACCGTACCGTCTATGGCGCAGGCCTGGCCAGTCATCCCGCTGGCGTGCTTCTGTGCGCCAGTGTCTATTCCACCAATCTTCGCCCCGCGATCTCGCTGGTCTGCGCTGACGACGAAATGCCCTATGGCGTGCTGTCGGTGAACCTGCCGGACGCTAATCTTGCCGATGACGAGATTCTCGTTACGGGCGATTGGAATCTGCCCACCGATCTCAAGGCTGCATTGCTTGAGACCGGCAAGTTTGTGCAGACCGGCCGGTGGAATCAGGTCGGCTTTGACCGCGGCGACGTGTGGCGCATTGCCGACGCCGAAATCCTTGCGGAGGTTGCGGCGGCACGAGTCGTTGCCAGTCGCGCAAAAGCTGCGCGGCGTACTGCCTCCTTGGCCTGACCTTTCCCTTCACGTTTAACCCTTGCGGGCCCATCCCGCAAGGCGATGGGTCTTGGGGAGCTATCCATGCCCATCACCATCGACGGAACCGGCCTCGCCGGTTCGCCTGGCCCTCTGCGCATCGCGGTGGAGCTGTACGCGGTGAACGACCGCGCTGCGCTGTCGCTGATCGAATCGAGGACCGGCGAACTCTACGAGACCTTCACTAGCAACGTTCCCGGCGAAACGCTTGCAGGCGATGAGGTGATTGTCGGCTTGTG
The DNA here is from genome assembly GCF_001652915.1 of Cupriavidus sp. D384. Classification (GTDB taxonomy): domain Bacteria; phylum Pseudomonadota; class Gammaproteobacteria; order Burkholderiales; family Burkholderiaceae; genus Cupriavidus. The sequence goes on along the minus strand of NZ_BBQI01000012.1, from coordinate 47,804 downwards.
GCGCCTGCCTATGTCCACCGTGGTGGCGCTGCTCGATTCGGATTGCTTCGAACCGATTCGCACGCTCGCCGTAGGCAACGCCCGCGGTGCCGTCTGGCGCATCACTTCCAAGGAACTGTTGCAGGCGATTCACGACGCGAGAGCGGCAGAGCCGGCATAACCGGCATCACCATTCCTTCCAACCCTCTCGGGGCATGTCCCCGAAGGGGCATGCTCCGTACTGGAGCCTTCCATGTATGTTATTCACATCGGCCAGCGTGCCGAGCATCGCACGACGCTCGCCGGCGTGCTGCAGTACCTGAACGACGATCGCGACGGCAAGGCCGTGCCGCGCGTCGAAGATATCGCAGTGCGCCATGTGGAACGTGGTGTGATTCCTGTCGAGCGACTTGCCAGCGGCAATTTTGCCGTGCGGCCGGCCGGCACCCGTCGGGCGATCCTTTCTCTGATCCTCGATGAGGTCGATCGCTTCATCGTTCGTGTGGGCGGCAAGATCCTGCGTCCGCATGAGATGAGCCGGGCCGCGTGGGGCGCCGTGGTGGCCGCCGGCCGCCTGGCGTACTTTCCTGCTGAAGCCATCGACATGTCCCAGGACGATGCGGGACCGCTCTTCCAGACGGTGGATCTCTTCGAGGAGCAGGGCCCTTTCGACATTGCCGACTTCGTTTGCGGCGAGTTCATCCGCCGGTTTGGCTATGGCACGAATGGCCCCCTGTACCACCCCGCTGCGAGTCCAAACTGCCGTCACGAAGTCCATGTGGCCTACGCGCTGATGCGTGGCGAGAAGGTACGCGACTGCATCATCAACACCTATCGCGACAATCCGCACCATGTCCGTTCTGAGTTCTGGATGCGCCCGTTGATCGAAGTGCCAGCGCTGCGCGGGGCCTTGTCGCCCAGCGTGCTGCAAGCGCTCTGCCAGACAATGCGTGGCGAGAAGCTGGAGATCACGACGCACAACGCCGGCAAATTGATCGCCGCGCTACGGGATGTGCCAAGCGACGGCCATGCTGTGCATGTCGATGATGCGCTGTTTGCAGCCGGCATCCTGATGCCGCGCACCATGCCGACGCCCAAGCCTATGGAGGGAGAGAACGCTCAGCCGGCAACGAAGCTGGCGGAGCGAATCCGCACCCTGGTTTGCCAGCGGCAATATCAGGCGTCCATTGAAAGGGCGACCGCAGATCGCGAAGCGTTCAACATCAGCCAACGCGAGTTTGACCGGCAGACACGTGCGGCGGCGATCGACCGTGACACGCATGGCTACGAATGGGCCAACCGGGTCGCGCTTGCGGTCATGGAGCGCAATGTCGCGGCAGTGCTGCAGATCTTCGACAGCCCTAAAGACTGGAACACCGAGTCCAAGCGCGCACTGCGCGAGGAATACGGTGTCGACGTCTTGCAATGTGCGGCTGCTGAGCGGCGGCGGCGCCTTTTTGAGCTCTGCGGGTTCTCAGAAGCAGAGCAGGCACAGTGGGAAGCGAACGAAGCCATCGACAAAGCACGCAAGCGTGCGGAACGTCAGATGGCCGATGCGAAGTCGCTGGCAGAAGGCACGACCTACCGACTCGAGACCGGGCAGACCATGAACGGGCGCGAGTATGTGGACCTCTGCATCGATGCCGGCTTCTCCCAGCTCATTGACGAGCGGCGGGGTAACGTCACGCGATACCGTATCTACGATCCGGTGAAGCGCGTGTCGCGGCCGTTGCGAGCAAAAGACGGCACGCTCGATTATGCGCGGGCACGCCTCACGAACGCCGTACCTGCGTTTGCTTAACCGTCACCCCCGGCCATGTTGGCTGGGGGCTTTTCTTAAAACAGCTATGCAAATGCCGAGCATTCGGCGGCTGCGGTGCGCCGCTTTCGCGATAGCCTTATCGACACCGACAAAGCTCTGTTTGCACTGAAAGCCGTTCAGTCCAAACCGAGTTTTACCCGCGTCCTTCGACGCATCGACCCAAACGCCGGCATGCCGGCCATCTCTTGAAACCGCCCCACAGGGACTGCTCCCTGATGGGACGGATCCGTGGGCATCTCTGTGATTCCCATGCATACCACCTCGCAGTAGCCACACGGCGCGTTGTCATTCGTCGCCGCTGGCGGTGATGGCAAGGCGTCCTCCCTCGATCGCGCCCATGCGCGGTCGTCATTCTCATCTTCCCTTCTTTCCATTCCCGATCCTCAGCGCAGGCTGTCGGTCGTGCTTTCCATACTAGGAGCATTTTCATGTCCCATCTCGTTCAAACCATGGCTTACGCCGGCGCAACTCCCTGGCATGGCCTGGGAAACCATCTGGCCGAGCATCAGCCGCTCGAAGTCTGGGCAGAAGCCGCCGGCATGAACTGGCGCATCGAGGAGACCAACGTGATGTACCGCGTTGGCTCCCATGATCTCGACCCGATCAAATCGTTCCCCGAGCAGAAGGTGCTGTACCGCTCCGACAACGGCAAGCCGCTGTCGACGGTGTCCCAGCGGTACCAGGTTGTGCAACCCGCTGAAATCCTTGAGTTCTACCGCGACCTTGTTCAGGTGGGCGGCTATCAGTTGGAGACGGCCGGCGTGTTGAAAGAGGGCCGCAAGCTGTGGGCGCTCGCACGCACGGGGCAGTCGGGGATGCTCAAGGGCGGCGACGAAGTCCGTGGTTACCTGCTGCTCGCGACGGCGTGCGATGGCACGCTCGCGACCACGGCGCAGTTCACCTCGGTCCGCGTGGTGTGCAACAACACCCTGCAAATCGCCCTGGGCAGGAATCGTGGTGCGGTGAAGGTGCCGCATCGGAGCCAGTTCGACCCGCGCGCCGTTAAGGAGGAGCTCGGCATTGCCATCTCGTCGTGGGACGGCTTCCTGGCCAACATGCATAGTCTGGCGGACCGTAAGGTCAGCCAGACCGAGTCCGAGCGGTTCTTCCAGCGGCTCTTCACCTATTCGTGGGCCAAGGATGATGCGGACGCGCCCGCGAGGATGAACGAGCGTGGTTTGAAATCCGTGCTCAACCTCTTCGATGGCGCAGGTCGTGGCGCAGCGCTGGAATCAGCTTCGGGCACCGCCTGGGGCTTGGTGAACAGTGTCACCGAGTACGTGGACCATCAAAAGCGTGCACGCTCTTCGGGTAACCGTCTCGATTCGGCATGGTTCGGTGCCGGCGCGACGCTCAAGCAGCGCGCATGGGACGCAGCCCTCGAGCTCGCGGAAATTGCTTAAGGCAATCAACGTCGAGCGATTCTTCTATTCACCCTAAAGCGATCCCCTCCAGTGCCGTTGGCAGGTACTGGAGTGGTCGTTTCAGGTCTTAAAGCCCCGGCACAGCCCGGGGCTTTTTTCTTTTGCTCGTTGCCATGTTCCACATTGACTTCTACACACGATATCCGCGTTGGCTTTTTCGCGGAGACGATGCCGCGATAGCCAGGCTACGGGGCGAATACGTTTGCCGTAGCACGGCGGGGAACAGGGTGCAGCGAGTACGGGAGCGACTCGTGCACCAAACCGTTGAGATCTCCAGCCTGGAGAAGGACCAGTTCTCAGGCCTCTACACCGCGTGGCTCGTCGAGGCCCGCGATCGCCTGACGACCCTCAGCTACGACACCTGGATGGACCTGCGATTCCAGCAGAACCAGGGTACTTCCGCGACCTTCAGTCAGGGCGCAGTTGTCTTTGACCTGATACATGGGGTGCTTTACGAAGTCAGAGGCAAACGCCTCCGCCGCATCTTCCGTGTACAGTTGGATGGAAACTTTCCCTATCTATCGTTCAGGGATCCCGGAAACGCGATTGATTTTCCGTGGATCACATTCCCTGGTGTTTTCACGCAAGCAGAATTGATGACGCTGCGGCGTGTGCATTAAGCAAGAAGGCCCGACACCAGTGTTGTCGGGCCTTTTGCTTTTGAAAGAAGGGTCTCAGACCGCCGCTTTCGCCATTTTTGAAAGGAACATGTTCCTCAAGGACTCGGGCTGGGCGTCCCTGTCTCGTCGATACGGATGGAGGAGGCCCCCTCGTTGGAGGGGGATGGTGGCACATAGCCCACCGCAGGTACCCGCGTAATGGAGCTGCCCTCGAGCGTCACGTTTTCACCGAGACGGATGGTGCCCGCATAGAAGATGCGACCGATCACCCGCCCGTTGATCCTGAGGGAGGCACGGCTCTTGACGTCGCCTTCAACGGTCCCGTCGATGATGATGTGCTCACCCTCAACGTCCCCGTGCACGACACCTCCACGGCCGATATGGAGAAGGCCGTGGGTCGCTCTGACGTTGCCGGTAACGAGGGCAAGGCAGGTGAAGCCGTCCTCGGATACGAGGTCGCCGTGAATGCTCATGCCGGCGCGCAGGACGCTGAAAGTTGGAGTACTGGTCATTGGCGCTCTTAGAACAGTTTGATATCGCGGGCGGAGGCGGGCTGCTGCGAGACAGCAGGGCGGGGGCTCTGCGCAGGCGCAATGGGCGCAGCAGCCTTTGCCGGCGCGGAACTCGACGCGGCAGCGGCCTTTGGCGGGGGCGAGGACACCTTAGGCGGCTCCTGCGCGGGTAACGTGATTTTCGCGGTGTCGGCAGCGGACGCTGGCGTCGCAGTGGCGGATCTAGGCACAGCGGCGGCCGCGCTGGCCGCGTCAGTGCGCACTGGCCACTCGTGCGGTGCGGAGCCCGACTGCGCATCGATGGGCGCCGCGGGCGTCGGTTCGGGCGCGCTCACGACTGCCGAAGGTTGCGCATTCTGGCCACGGGCGTCGCGCTTGCCCATCGAGCTACCGATGAGGAACATAGCGGCCGCGCCGACCGCGAATACGACGGCCCACAGGGCTCGCGGCGTTACGGACTTGCCACCGCCGGTAGAGGCAGAGATGCCATCAGCGCCAGAGGCGCTCGTCCCGTTGCCCAGTCGAAACTGCGAGGGCGCCGTGCGGGCCGGCGAGTGCGAAATGTCGATGGTCAGGGTGGGTTGGGCGTACTGAGCATGCAATTGCTCGATCTCGCGCATGTCCATGGGTCTAGTTCCGGGGAGAGTTGAGGAGGGTGCCATCCGGAGCGAACCTGTCGGTGTCCGGGATGCACAGTTGCTGGATGGCTTTGATTCGTTTGGCGGCGACCGCGGTGGTGTTCTCACGCGCCTCAGCGGGGATGGATTCGCAGTTCACGCCGTAGAGGGTCTCGGCAAATAGCCTGTCGTACTGCATGAGCAAGCGAAGCAGGCGGCCGGCAAAAGAGTGCGAGACCTGGACTTCCCGGCTCTCGTAGAACAGTGGAATCTCGACCTGGTCCTTGCTGCCAATCCACTCCAATGCCTTGGCGTACCATCCCTCTGCATCTCGAAACGCCTCATCGAGCGCCTTGACCTTCCCGCCGCGCGCGACGACAAACTTGGACGAGCAATAGTAAAAATGCGCGTCCAGGAAGTCACGAGCGAACTTGGAGCAGTATTCGTGTTGGGTGGCGGACGCCGTTGCCGGTGTTAGTCGGCTAAGGCGTTCCTCGCTGTTCAGGCGCTCAATGGGCCTGAGCCCAGTGATGGGTTTCTTGGGCGGATCTTGTTCGGCCATTTGTCCATGTCTTTGGATGCTCTCTCAATCGAAATTGTCGGACAAGAACGGACACCACATGACTTTGAAAGCTACGCGAAATAGGCGAGCATTCGCCAGTTTTGAAAGAAAGTCCTGTGCCACAATGCTTTCACACCTAGCGTCACTGACGCATCGACTCTGACTCCTGGCGAGTCCATCTCTTTGTTCAAGTCGTGCATTTGCGCACGCGCCGACTGGTTGGCTACCAGTGTGGATATCTCTTGTGCTAAGTGTTTTCGCCGAACACTTCCCCTCATCAGCTCGTAATACGCGTTCCTCGCTGTGCCTCCTTATGAGTGCACGCTGGGACACCGTTCGAGCCTGGGACCATGTGGAGCTCTCTCAAAGGCCCCTCCTAGGCAGAACGGCAGACGTCGAGCCGATCCGTGAACCTGCGGCCGAACCTGTGGGTTCGCGAAAAGGGTTGTTGTGCAGCGTGACCATGCTGCACGAGGGCGACTTTACGTCCTCAACATAGAGCCGCGCGCATTAGTGCGCCGCTCCCTGAGTGCCACGCCCCCGGAAGGGGCGTGGCAGTTCGGGTTCCTGCCATCAAAGCTCGCTGCCGGCGCAAACCGGGGCGGGCTTTTTTTGTTTCTGGATGAGAGACCTCGATTCCAGGAGCAATTCATGCACCACCAGAACGCCGAGATTTCCGCCGCGATCGCGGCCACGCTGGATCTGCGCCGTCCCGAATACCGGGACATGCCGCAGGCCTGGCGCTCCCTTTGTGAGGCGGCATATGTCGCCAGTCTTCCGGAAGCCGCACGCGCGGACTTCCTTAATCGCGTAACGACCCAGCGCGGGGCCGACACAGCCCTGCGCCTTCGGGAGCATGCTGCGTCCATCCGGGCAAAAGTCGTTCAATTCCTGGACAGGAGAAACGCATGCATGCACCCATCAGCTACAGCGAGCCCGGCGGACGCCGAAGCCTGCTAGAAGAGCGGCCCATGCGGCCGCCCATCATTGGCAAAATCCGGCCCGGCATGAAAGTCCTGACGAAGGCTGCCCGGGACCGAGAACAGGCCGTAAAGATCCACGATGCGCTTCTTGCCCGCGGCGAGAGTTTCGAGCGCATTGGTGCCGAGATCACCCGTGCGACCGGCATCAAAACACCCTTGGTTCCCAAAAACGTCCCGTGGTTCACCTGCCGCGGCTCCGACTTCGCCAACCCTGCCGTGGCCGACAATATTGTCCAGCGCTACGGTGAGGATCGTGGCGATGGCAATGGACACCGCCTCTGGCGATTCCCCGTTGTCTTCGCGTTTGACGATTGGCTGAGCAACATGCCGAACCAACTCGTGTCGTGGACTAAAAGCGGTCGGCAATTCTTCTCCGAGTACGGTCCCGACGGCATGCGCTACTGCAAGATGTACGCGCCGGCAGTTCGTGATGAGCGGGCCAACCGGGCGAAGCGCGCTTGGGGCGGACGCAAGATCATCCTGCGCCAGGACGAAGCGATTCCGGACGGCATCTGCGACCCTCAAGAATGTCCGCAGTATCAGACTGGTCATTGCAGCCTCTCGGCCAGCTTCTTCTTCGCGATCCCGCATATCTCTGGCCTCGGCCTCATCGAAATGCCAACCACGTCCATTTACGTTTTGCAGAAGGCGCATGCCGCCATGCAAACCGTAGCGATGGCCCGCGGCGGCAGGCTCGTCGGCGTCAAGTTCTGGATGTCCAAGCAGGAGATCGAGATCAGTCGTATTGACGACACCGGCATGCCGGTGCGCCAGATGCAATGGCTCATCACCCTGGATGCCGAAATCGATATTGCGGCGTTGCTCGATGGCTCGGACCGGCGCCCGCCGGCTCTAGAGTTGGCGGAACAGGCGGTCGCTATGCTCGAAGGAGACGGTGAAGTTCCTCTGCACGTCGATGCCGGTGCCACTGATGACCCGCACGTCGGATCGTCGGAGGTTGGTGTCGATCAGCCCGCTGGGCCGGCGCTCGCATCCGGTACGGAATCGGGTAACCAGGACCTGGAGAGCGAGTATCTCGATCTTGTGCAGCGTCTTGGGCTCAATAGCGAGGATGGCACCCGACAACTGAAGGCCTTCGCAACGGCGACCTTTGGGCGCGGTTGGTCCAAGCGCGATCAGGATGTGCAACGGTTCTTGGATGAACTGCGCACCGCCCTGGGTAATCCGATGGCTTTCCGCGAGCAGGTGGCGGCCATCGCTGCTGACGTCGCTACGTAACATCGCCAGCCTTGTGCCGGCAGTTGAGGGAAGCCTATGGGCTTCCCTTTTTCCTTCTTGCTGCATGCCGGCACATTCCCTTGGAGGTTCCATGATGCTCAACGAAGGCGAAAGCCTGCTTGCAGCGCATTTCTCTGATTTGCACTATTCACCCGGCCACTTGGCGGAGGCGGATCGTTGTTTTGGCTTTGCGGTAGAGGACGCGATCGCAAGTCGCTGCCATGTAGCCGTCGTATCGGGTGACTCGACGGATCACAGGCTTGATGCGCACACGCCGGCGCTCTCTGCGCTGGCACGGCGGGTCCACCAGTTGTCTGCCCACATGCCTGTCCTAATGTTGCAGGGCACTTTTAGCCACGAACCGCCCGGCACGCTGGATCTGTTTCGACTGATCGGTGCAAGTCGCCCCGTGTACGTCGCGGATCGGATTCACCAGGTCGCACTCATTGGCGAGGCGTTCTTTCCGAGCGATGGCGCGATTTTCAGCCATGCGGAAATGGACCGCCTGCTGACGCTGCACGGTTTGCCGGAAGTCGTCTTCACCTGCGTGCCGACGGTCAACAAGGCCGTCTTGGCGGCCGCTGCCGGCGTGGCGAACGCTGCGACGGCGGTTGGCGACCACCTGGCTAACTATCTGGCAGCTGCGGGCGCTGTGAATCGTCAATGGCGGTCACAGGGCATTCGTACGATCGGTGTTTCGCACGGTACCGTCAACGGTTGCCAGACGGAGCACGGCGTGCCGATGGCTGGACTCGACCAAGAGTTCACCATCGGCGCGCTGTTCGATGCTAACTGCGATGGCTTCATGCTCGGGCACATTCATCGTGCCCAGCAGTGGGAACGTGAGGGCAGGGTGGTTGCCTATCCGGGCTCAATCGGACGGTTCCACTATGGCGAGATCGGCGCGAAAGGTTATCTGCAGTGGCAGGTTTCACCGGGGCAGGCGGTAGCTACCCAAGTGAAGACGCCGGCAAGCGAGACCGTATGCATCGACTTCGACGGGCCGCCTGACATGGCAAAGCTCGCGGAGATGGCCACCGACGCTGCGCACAAGTACGTGCGCGTGCGCTGGACGGTCAACGAGGAGCATCGCCAGTTAGTGGATCGCGACGCCATCGAGGCGCTCTTTGGCGCCAGTGCGGAGGTCAAGCTCGAAGCGCGCGTGCTGCCTGCGGTTCGCAGCCGCGCCGAAGGCATCAGCCGGGCCGCAACATTGTCCGAGAAGCTGGGGCGATGGTGCGAGTTGACCGGCACCGATGCAAATCCGTTGCTGGACAGTCTGTCGATGCTGCAGAACCTCGATGCACAGGTGATTGCCGATCAAGTGCTTGCTGGCCTTGCTGAGATGCCCGTCCCGGCTACCCAGGAGGTGAACGCTGTGAAAGCTGCTGCGCTGCCCTTCATTGCGAAACTGCGGGAGTTGGAACTGGATGAAGCTGTTTCCGCGCCAGATGCGACACCTGCTGTCTCGGTAACGGAACCTGCACCACCCATCTCGACCGCGGTCACGCCGATGAACTGGCTGACCGACGATCTTTTCGCGTAGCAATACGCCAATCCCTAGAACATTGCGAAAGCCATGTTCCGACAGCCTTCGAGGTTGTCGAAAACTGGTTTTACCCGCGTCCCTGACGCATCGACCCAGCAGTACCCATTTCTTATCTACTACCCAGGCGGGTGCATCCCGTCCGGGGCGCACTCCGTCATTTCTTTGGAGTGCAAGATGATTCTCTACCACGCGGGGCCTGAGTGGCTCTTTGTCGAGGAAACCTTTATCAACCGCTCGGACATGGCCAAACGCCTTTGCGAGCAACATGGCTTTACGCAGTGCATGATGTATGAGCCGTTCGGCCCCGGCCGAGGCGCTGTGATCGCCAAGCGCGACCACATGCTGGTGATGGCCTTGGGCGAGGCGGGTGGTAACACCTTCTTCGCCGTGGCGCCGTCCAAGGAACTTCAGGACTTGATCTGGTCGTTCTCCAATGGCTTGGCATCGCAGTGGAGCGAGCTGGAGCTGCGCGCTCTTACGGGCGAGCAGGACTGGGACGCTGTCATGAAGCTTGCAGCCAAACAGTTTTCGGCAGCGCGACGCTCAGTTGAGCGAGCTATCGCCGATAAGCCTGAGCAGGACGCGCCAGCGCTTCCTGACGTTCCGACCTGGGATGAGGATGCCATGGAAGTGCCGTCGGACTATCTCCATTCCTTCGACGGCTCGGAGGTGTCCGAATGCGCCCACTGAAGCTGACGCTTTCGGGGTTCCACGGGATCCGCGACGGCATGCATCGGGATAGCATCACGGTCGACCTGTCGACGCTGCCCGAAGGCCTGATCGCCCTTGTCGGTCCCAACGGGGCGGGCAAGACAACGATCATGGACAACCTGCATCCGTTTCCGATCATGCCGAGCCACGCGAGCAAGATGTCGGCCGACGCTTTCTCGTACTGGGACCATCTCTGCGCCCCGCGCGCGGAGAAGGATCTGGAATGGGAGCACGGCGGAAGGACATACCGCTCCGCGTTCGCGTTTCGCAACCCTGGCAAGGGCCGCAAGGCCGAGTACTACCTGTTTGAGAAGGAAGCCGATGGCGACTGGAAGCCGTTCCAAATGGCCGACGGCACGCTGTCGGACGGCAAGGCGGACACCTACAACCGGTGTCTGGAAGCCGTCTTGGGGTCTCCCGAGGCCTTCTTCACCAGTGTGTTCTCTGCCCAGAACCGGCGACCGCTGGCCAGCTATCAGCCAGGGGAAATCAAGAAGCTACTCGCCGAGTTGCTCGGGATCGATCACTTGCGTGACTTGTCGGTGAAGGCCGGCGAGGTCGCCAAGCTGCTTACCCGCTCACTGGAAACCCTGCAGCGCGACGTGCTGATCCTTACGGGGAAGCGCGATCGTGCGGTTGTGGTGGCCCGCGAGATCTGGCAGGTGGGCGAGACCTTGGACGCCGAGCGCAATACGCGTGATGCGGAAACGTCCAATGGCGCGAAGCTCTTACAGGAGCGCGCGACGCTGGCGGCAAAACAGGCCGCCAATGCCGGTACCGAAGCGCGGTTGCGGGAACTGAACCAGCGCAAGGGCGAGTTGGACAAGCGTGGCGCATCGCTGATCAACGATGAACAGGATGCGGCTGGACGTGCCTTGGCGCGCCGACGCGATCTGGATCGGCAAGCCGCAAGCCATCGGTTGGTTCTGGCAGAGGCGGCGGACATTGAGGCGGCTGCGGGCGAGAGGGATATCGTGCAACTGGCCATTGGCCGGAGGCAGGATGAAGTTGCCCGCCAGCGCGCGATCGTGGAGAAGCTCGATGCCGTCCAGGTCGAGCATGCTGCGCTCAGTACAGAGCTCAAGGGGCTGGAACAGCAAGGCATCGCCGGCGCGAAGCTAGCCGATTCGTTGAAGCTGCAAGCTGATGTCATTGATACCGTGCCATGCCGGGACGATCCCATGCACGCCGCCTGTCCACTGCTGGCGCAGGCTCGCAGTGCCAAGGCCAAGCTCGGTGATCAGGTTGTATCAGTCAAGGCACTGCGCGAGAGCTATCGGAAGAAGCAGGAGCAGATGCAAGCGATGCAAAGCACGCTCTCGGAGCGAGTCACGGCGCGTGCTGCACTTTCCGCCTTGGAGGCGCATCTCGTGCGTGACCAGCAGCTGTTGCAGCGCCTCACGGCGACGGCTGCAAAGAAGCCGTTGCTGGAGGCTGCGCGGGGAGGGCTGGCGCAGGCCGAACGCGATCTGACAGCATTGAGCCAGGAGAATGCGTCCCGAATCGAGCGTCACAAGCGCGATATCGCGGATGTGCAATCCCAGCTCGAAGCGGTGCGTCGGGAGTTGGCATCGCTGGCCACAGAGGACGTGACCGGCATGCTGGCCCAGCTGGACCGCCAGATCGCAGACAGCCGGGAGGCTGTCGCGGCGTTTGCCGGCCGGATCGAAACACTGATTCGGCAGGAGAGCATGTTGGTGGCGGAGCGTGAGCGTCTGGACTCTGAGCTTGCTGGCATGCCGGCGCTAGAGGCGAAGGCGCAGGCGATCTCTGACCAGATCGCGCAATGGAAGCTGCTTGCCAAAGGACTCGGCAACGATGGCGTCATCGCGTTGTCCATCGATGACGCGGGTCCGGCCATCACGCAGATCGTCAATGACTTGCTGCTGGCTTGCTATGGACCGCGATTCACCATCGCGATTCAAACGCAGACGGCACTGGCCAGTGGTGAGCTGCGCGAGGGCTTCTCCATCAACGTGATCGACGCCGACAACGACACCACGAAGGAGTTCGGTGTGATGTCAGGTGGCCAGAAGGTCTGGATCAATGAGTGCCTGACGCGCGGAATCGCCCTGTATCGGGCGCAGGACGCGCAGCAGCCTTTCCAGACGCTGTTCACCGATGAAGCTGACGGTCCGCTCGATCCGGAGCGCAAGCGCGCCTTCATGAAGATGAAGCGCGAAGTGCTGCGAGTTGGTGGGTATCAGCGGGAGTTTTTTATCTCGCAGACGCCCGACCTGGTAGACGATGCCGACGGCGTTATCGATGTCGTTGCGCTGGCGGTGCAGTAGCGCCCCGCGCCATCCACTAACTATATGCCCGTTTCCCGAAAGGGAGCGGGCATTTCTTTTTGTTTCAAATGTCTGGGAATGTCTTCTCGCCGTTTCCGTCCAATCCGGCGTCATGAGGTTCATATCCCCCCTTCCGAAGGGGTGCCTTTGGGCAACCCGCAACCGTTATCCACACAGGCGTAGCCCTGTTTTTAGGCTCTGAAGTATGTCGAAGATATTTGTCACGGCCGACGAGGCCGAGAAGTTGCTGCCGCGGCGCCGGAAGATCCACACGTTCATCCGCATCTTCGGATGGCAGGGTGACAACGTGGAACGTGCTGCGCTGCTGGAGGTGTTCCAGGCTGCGAAGAACGTGGAGGTTTCGCAGGACGCTGCGTGCTTCGATCATTACCTCGCGGTAAAGATCGACGGCATGGTGACCTACATCGAAACCAATCTGAAGGCGCTGGCCAAGTTCGGCCTGTTGCCGCCGGCACGCAAAGCTGCCTAACTTCGTTCACCGGGTCTTGGACCCGACTATTCATTGAGCCCGCCCACCTCCAAAGGTGTTGGCGGGCTTTCCTTTTTTGGGAACCTCATCATGACAATCTCATGTGCATCGTTCACGCCGGCGCAGGAGGCCGGTATTGCCCGCGCAGTTGAGCTGGATAAAAACGAAATTAAGGTGTGCGTCGCGGCTGGGCAAGTCCCGCCCACGACAACGACGTTTGCTGAGCTGGAATCTCACCTCCATACGCGGTGTCTCGGTGGTCTTTGCAACAAAGATGGAGAATTCTTGCAACTGTTTCCGCGCAACTCGGAGTCGAGCACTGCAACGTTCAACCAGGCAGCGGAAGTTGTGCGACGTGCGCTTGGCGAATGGATGTCCATCAGTATCGAACGTAGCGCGCTACTCGTAAGCGAAGTGGACTAGCTATGAACGCTGCTTGCGCGATTGTCCAGTACAAATTGGGCATCGAGCATGGTGATGCAGCAGGTCAGTTCTTCTCTGGCGAACAGGGAGAACTTGTGCGTCGGCCCGTATGTGGCATGCCTGCCGCTAGGGAGTTTTTGCGTCAACGGAGAGTGCGCGGCGTGGCCAAGTTGGGAGGTGTTATTTCTTGGGCCACTCGGTTTGGTTTCAGGGAGGGCTGAAAGCTGGATATGGCTGGCCAATCCTATTCTCTTTGCCGCGTGGTATGCCATTTTAGTTCGCCGGAAATTTCCCGCATTGGTGTTGAGCGCGACCGCTCAGTTGGTAGGAACATCCTGTCGGCGGATCCACAGCAGGCGTTTCCTGGCAACGGCGTGATGAAGTCGGAACTGGCCGAAATTGAACGGTTGAAGAAAGAAGTGGCGAAGCTCCGGATGGAGCGCGACATTCTAAAAAAGCCGCAGCCTTCTTCGCCAGGGAGTCGATGTGAAGATCGGCTTCGTGGCGAAACACCGAGGTATCTGGCCCGTGAATCTGATGTGCGATGCGCTCGGTGTCTCGCGTAATGGCTTCTACGCGTGGTTAGACCGGCCACGCAGCCAGCGCAGTCAAGACGACGAGGTTCTTGGCGAGCGGGTTCGGCAAAGCTTCATGGCCAGCGACAGGACCTATTGCGCTCGCCGTGTCTGGCGGGACGTGCTGGCGCTGGGCTATCGCTGCGGCCAGCATCGCATCGAACGGCTCATGCAGATTCAGGGTCTGCGAGCCCGACCCCGACGCCGTGGGCTGCGGCGGCATGCCGGTGCACGCAGCGCGATCGCCGGCAACATGCTGAACCGCCAGTTCCAGGCAGACAGTCCGAACCAGAAATGGGTGGCGGACTGGAGTTGCCCCTGTAACTCATGACATTCGGACACCGTTAGGTTGATGACGCAGCAGCCCGTCTGAAGTCGCGAGGCGAGCGGTATTTCAGGGCTTTGTGCAGGTGACGCTCGTTGTAATGCTCAAACGCAACAGCCAGACGCGAAAGCGCCCTTGGCGCGCCAGGCTTGTCCATATAAGCGATGCATGATCGATAGCTGAAAAGAATCTGGATCGAACCCGTCGGGCACGGGGTACGCCATTGAGCGGCTTCATCGAGCAACGATACCCGCGAGACTCGCGCAGCAGAATTCCGACATAACCACAAGGCACGTGTCCGATTTCCTTCCGTCTGTAGGCAGGGATTGAGATAAAAAAGCTAATCAGAAAACATCCTCGATACCAGATGGATATCTTTCATTCAATACAATATCCGCGCTTCTTCTACGCTGCACCAATGGATGGCGAAAGAAACCGGTGTAGTTGAGCTAACGAAGTTCCACATCGAAAATGTATTGTTTTGAAGGCAAGTATAAGCACAGCTGAACCGGGAAAGCTAAGCGTGTTGTTTCGAAAGCACACACCCCACTTCGTGGGATCCTTAAGTGTACGTAATGCCTGCTAGGATCTGACGGCATCAAAATTCTCAAGAGAAAAGTAGCGAATAGATCGGGAAAAATGTCGAAGCGGCCCCACACGATTGACTACGCTCGTATCGACCAAGCCTAGGATGATACATATCCGTCCCAAAGTACGGCGCATTACAAGATAGGCTGCTTAGGATTTGCTCAACGCCGGGAGGGGACTATCGACTGCTGCCAAATGCCGTAGCAACTCACGCCGGGGCGAGAACTAAAAAATGAAGTCTGTGAAGGGCGGCCACGTCTACTAGTTGCATGCCCAATTAAAAGGATTGGAGACTCTGGGCGCCGGGGTCAGAAATCTGTCAACAGACCAGAACTACAGGACAATCGATCCGTGAACGCTCGGTGTTAGAGCTTATCGTTGCAAAATCACGAATTATATCGATGAGATATTTTTATTTCGGCAACTATATGGAGATTGTATGGCGAGAGACGTATTTCAGTATCCGCAACCAAGAGACACACATAGTCATGTCTTTCGCGGTAGTAGGCTTGTTGGTTATCGAATATCGATGGCTCTCGCCATTGCGATCGCGACAGCTTGTAGTTCGTCCGTATTTGCGCAGGGCGTGGAAACCGAGAGTGTGACCGATATTTCCACAATCCGCCAGGTAACTTCACTGCTCGAACGACATTTGCGACAGTATGGAATATCCGCAACCCTCCATGAATGTTCACACGTGAAGGCTCTTCGAGCGGGAAAGGATCTGAGCTATGGCGCCATCTGTGAGATGAGCACTGTGAGTAAGACTGCCAAGATACTCATCTGCGACGATCGACTCGTGGGAAGAATGACCACGAGGTTCTCTGGGTTCGTTATCAGTGACGAAAGTGTTGAGCGCTTTGTGA
Source organism: Cupriavidus sp. D384 (assembly GCF_001652915.1). GTDB lineage: Bacteria > Pseudomonadota > Gammaproteobacteria > Burkholderiales > Burkholderiaceae > Cupriavidus. Next base: position 32,228 of record NZ_BBQI01000012.1, on the reverse strand, counting down.
AACAGAACTGTCCGGCCGGCGGATAGGGTGGACGCATCCCAGAAGACGAGTTGGTGTTTTAAATTTTTTGAAAAAATTTACTAAAAGGAAATGCGTCCATGCCCACGAACTTCGATCGAAATGACCGCGCGGTGCTGATCGCCGACATGCGTACGATGTTCTTCAATACAGAGTTATCTGGAAATTCGAACAACGTCTATCGTTTCAGTAATGCTGGTGGTCTAAGTGCTTGGTCATTTGGTGTGGTGCAAGCCGACGTTGGGCAGGCGCCCACGCAGGGATTTCTTGCATCTATCGGTTTTACGACAGAGCAGATCAATAAACTACGAAGTGGCGGACCAATTCCTCAAAGCGAACTTGCTTCACTAAATGCACTGCTTGATGCGCACCGTAATGATGTCAACACCTATACGACGGCCATTCTCGATCGCCGACTCGATAGTCTCGATCGACTGCTTTCGATCCTCCGAGAGACAAATCCGAGCGTCTTTGACGCCATTTTGGGAGATCGCGAACTTCAGCTTCGGCTTATGGATTTCGACAATCAGTTCAATATTTCCGGGCTGCGTGGCGATCAGGCAACACCGAACGGCATGCTGAGCTATCTAGAGGGCAATGCTATTACGGCGGCGACGCGCGAGACCCTGCAGTTAACGGCGGGGGCAGGTTTGTCTGTCCAAGACATTGTCAACTATATCGCTAATACCCAGCAGGCTGTCTCTTACCCAGGCGACATTTCTCGACGTGCCTCTGATTTGCAGCGCGCTTTGGATCAGATCGCTCAAGACGGTCATGAGGGCGGCGATGGCGGATCGGACGAAGTTGCTCATGTGACTAATGCCAATGGATCGACCACAACGTCGATTCAGGGTGAGTCCGGCGGCCTGTATATGACGTACGACAGCAGCGGTGAGCTGACCGATCTGACGTGGCGGGATAGCGCCGGACGGGTAGCGCATGAAGAAAGCTACGGGACAGACGGACGCATGGAATCCTCCGTTTCTTATGGGTACGGATCAAACGGCGAGAAATTGACGGAGACGGTCACGTTGTATGACAACGTGACGCAAGGGTACAACACAACGGTTACGCATTATGACTCCCTTACAGGAACTCCGACTGCGGACACTTGGACGCGTGCCGACGGCTCGTCGGGTTCGAATATCTATAATGCGGATGGATCGAGTAGCGGAACGACGACTAGTGCTGACGGAACCTCAAGTGCCTATCGAGACGACGGGAATGGCGTACGGAGTACGACCTATTTTGACGGCAACGGAATTGTCACCGAGAAGTCGACGGTAAATGCAACGAATGGTGACTACACGTCCGAAATCTGGGGCACAGATGGCTCCTACAACTACTCTTCCAGACAGACTGCTACTGTCGATGGCGGACAAGAGATTGCTTACACAGATCGCGATGGTCGAGGTAACGAAACTATTACCAAGTTCAATGCAGATGGAAGTCAATCTTCGATCTATGTTCGAGAGGACGGGAGTCGTACTACTGAGTACACGGATCCTGCAGGCCAATTAACCACGGGGAATACGACTTTTGCAAACGGATCGACAGCAGCTTACACAGTCGCCGTTGTTGACGGGGCATCGCAGACGGCAACTCAGTATTACGACCAAAACGGTGCCTTGACTTCATATACCCTTCGAGTAGACGACCCTAATGGGTCGGCGCAAGTGACCACATACGATCCGAGTGGCCACGTGATTGGTACATATGCGAGTAGCTACACCGGCGATGAGCGCACCAACTACTACAACACGGAGGGTAACCTCACTGCCGACAAGTGGGTCGATCACAGCACTAACTCTTCGGGTTCGGACGTCTTTAACAATGACGGTTCTAGCTCCGGACAGGTTAAGTTCTCCGATGGCAGATCGCAAACGTATGTGAACGACGGCCGAGGAGATGTGGTCACGGACCACTTCGATCAGAGCGGATCGCTGCAAGCCGTAGTGACCGCAGTTACCAGTGCGGGTGGTGAAACGAACGTCGCGATTGCTAGTCCCAACGGTGCGGCGATTGGCAGCGTTTCGGAGGCGCCAGGCAGCAGGGTGGACATTGGTGTTCCAGGGGATTCGGGAGGCATCGCCATTGATCTGGTTAGCGGTAGCGCCACGATTAACGTCGACAACGGCAAGCTCCAGGCTTCCAGCGACACATCTATGACGCTGAATGGCAACGGCAATAGCGTGTTTGCTGGCGGTGCGCTTACAGTAAATGGTAGCGAAAATGCCATCGATATCGGTTCCAATACGTCAGCGGTGATCAATGGTAGTGGAAATACGGTTACAGCTTTCTCTGGGGGAAATACTATCGATGTCCATGGAGATAACTCGACGGTCTACGCCAACTATGGACAGGTCGCCGTGGAGGGTAATAATGCGCATATCGGCGGGAGTGACTTGGACGTAAAACTCGGTGCTGGAGCTTCAGCGACCCTTGATCACATGGCGCTCTCCACAATCACCGCCGGTGCTGGAGCGACTTTGACCCTTGATGGCGGAGAGGCGACGGTCAAGGTTGGCAATGGTACGGTCATCCTACAGTCTGCAGGCGTCAACCTCGAGGGCGGTGGCAACACTGTAGAAGTCCACCAAGGTGGTAACGTCAATGCTTCGGGTGCTGCTGTGGTTGTCGAAGCCGGTGCGGCGGCTTCAATCAATGGCGTCGGTGACATCGTGTCCGCCGGGCAAGGCGCTACGCTCGAAATGAGCGGGACGGGGCATGAGGTGGACGCAAACGGAGCCGCGGTGACCCTGCGCAACCAAGGCACACAAGTCTCCCTTCATGGCGACAACAATACGGTTTCCTTGGGTGACGGTATGGCCGCGAGCATTTCTGGCGACAACGTCACCGTGAATGCGTCTGGTGGGGACTTGTCGATTTTGGGTGCGCATGCGGCTATCACAGGCAGCGGTGAGCATGTCACCCTTGGCGATGGCGCTAGCGCCTCCATCACGGGGAGTAATGCGACGGTAGTGGCGGGTTCGTCCGTGAGCCTGGAGGTGACAGGTACGGCGCAGATTGTCTCAACGGACAACAATATTACCGTTCATGATGGAAACATCACCATTGCCGGTGCCGGTAATGGTGTGAATTTTGACGCGGGGGCATCGGGTAGCGTGTCCGGAAGCGGCAATGCCGTGTCGATGGGAGAAAACAGTAGCATCCAAGTGAACGGCAGCGGTAACGAAATTCTAGTCGGGGATGGTTCGCGCGCAACCGTAATGGGTTCGGGAAACAATATTGTGGGATCTTCCGCTGAAATTTCGGTCAATGGCTTGGCGGATAACAAAGTATCGGGCGACAACAATTTCATCTCAAGCTTGGGAGACAGTGTTATCGTCAATGGCTCCCACAATAGTGTCTCGCTGAGTGACGGCAGCTCGGCGGTACTCGCGGGGCAGGACAATGCGGTGAGCGCAACCCATGCGGATTTAACATTGACTGGCGGGTCTGACGCGAATGTTTATGGGGCCGGAAACACGATCCACTCCACCAGTGCGCTGGATACGATCGGCGTTTTTGGTACAGCGAATACCGTCTATGCGCAAGGTGCGAACATTTCGCTCGGGTCTGGCGTTTCCGTCGATATCATCGGGGGCGGCAACTCGGTCTACCTGGGTGGCATGCTTGTCCCGACGATTTCAGGTGCGGACGTGAGCCATATCGCCGTTGGCGCGAATGACGAAATCCAGCAGATCGTTGGCATTACGCTTGGAGAGGACGGCTCCGTTACCACCGAGACCATTACGTACGACGAAGACGGCAACGTAGCATCCGACACGACCGTAATCGATCCTGCTGATGGTCAGGGCGGGGACGTCAACGTTGCCGTTCAGACGAGTTTGCATCAGCTTGTCGCAGCACTCGGTAGCTTTGCGCCCGATACGAGCGCGCAATCCAGTGCGATGCTTCTACCGCAGCCAGTAAGTCAGGCGCCGCTATTGGGCGCAGCGCACTAACGACGATCATTGGTTAGCCAACCGCGTTGACAATCGAGCCGGGTTTCCACTCGGCTCGCGTCCATTTCATCCTCCGTCTGTTTATTACAATGTCCGTCGTAACAGCCAACCATATGGCTGATCAAGCCAATGGGCAGCATTCATCCCCACAGACTCCAGTCGATTCTGGTCTGCTTTCCTTATTGATGATTGCCGGCCTACACAGCATCGTGGCAGATGAAGCTCAGCTTCGGCATCAGTTTGGATTCGACGACGCCTTCAACACCGACCGAATTCTGCGCGCCGCCCATCATCTCGGTATGGGTGCAAAGCTCGTCAAGCAGCAAGAGACACGCCTCGCACAAACACCGCTTCCAGCCATAGGTATCGATAAGGATGGGGAGTACTTCGTTGTGGGTAGGTACGACGCCAAATCCGAACCCGCGCGAATTCTGATTCAGCGCCCAGGAGCCTCGCCGAAAATACTGACGCTACTGCAGTTTCTGGAAATATGGTCTGGCGAGCTTATATTCCTAACCTCAAAGTCCAATTTTTCTGGCGAGACCGCACGCTTCGATTTCACGTGGTTTATTCCCGCCCTAGTCAAATATCGTGGGTTGCTGGGCGAGGTCCTCTTGATTTCACTTACCCTTCAAATCATTGGACTCATCACACCGATGTTCTTCCAGGTGGTGATGGACAAAGTGCTCGTCAATCACGCCATGAAGACGCTGAACGTGATTGCCATAGGGTTGATCTGTTCAATCTTCTTCGAGGTCACGCTCACGAGTATCCGTACGTGGGTATTCGCTCATACTAGCAGCAAGATTGACGTCGAGTTGGGGGCGCGTCTGTTCCGCCACCTGCTCGGCCTCCCGCTGGCTTACTTCCAGGCACGCCGCGTAGGGGACTCGGTTGCCCGCGTGCGGGAACTGGAGAACATCCGCATTTTCCTGACCGGCAATGCCATGACAGTGGTGTTGGACCTTTTGTTCTCCTTCATTTTCCTGGCGATGATGCTCTGGTACAGCGCCTGGCTAACAATGATCGTGGCAATTTCAATCCCTCTTTACATTGCGCTGTCCGCTGTCGTCACACCAATTATTCGCGCCCGTTTGGATGTGAAGTTCAGTCGTAACGCAGAGAATCAGTCTTTTCTCGTCGAGACGATCAGCGGTATCGATACTGTCAAGGCGATGGCAGTAGAGCCGCGATGGACCCAAAAATGGGACCAGCAGCTTGCAGGGTATGTGACGGCCGGGCTTGCCGTGACAAACGTCGCAACGCTTGCGAACGGCGGTGTGACGTTGATCAGCAAGCTAGTGACCGCAGCAATCATGTGGTGGGGGGCAAGCCTTGTTATCGACCACAAGATGACCGTTGGCGAACTGGTCGCCTTCAACATGCTAGCGGGTCAAGTATCGTCACCGATCTTGCGTCTCGCGCAATTGTGGAACGACTTTCAGCAAGTCGGAATTTCGATGAGCCGACTCGGAGACATTCTGAACGCGCGTACGGAGGTCAGTGGCCAAAAGTCACGTCTACCCAAGCTGGCCGGCGCCATCGGGTTCGACCAAGTCGCCTTTCGCTATCGGCCCGACGCGCCCGATGTCATCCGCGGCATCTCGCTGGCCATCGCACCGGGAGAAGTGGTTGGAATCGTGGGTCGATCAGGGTCGGGAAAAAGTACGCTCACCAAACTTGTGCAACGACTATACGTGCCAGAGCGAGGCCGCGTGTTAATTGATGGGCAGGACATTTCCATCATCGACACAGCTTCGCTACGACAACAAATCGGTGTAGTACTGCAGGAGAATACTCTCTTCACTCGTTCTATCCGCGACAACATCGCGCTATCCAATCCCGCTGTGGCGCTTGAGGCTGTCATCGAGGCGGCAAAGCTGGCCGGTGCACATGATTTCATCTGCGAACTGCCAGAGGGCTACGACACCGTCATCGGTGAGCATGGGACAGGCCTGTCTGGTGGACAGCGGCAGCGCATTGCAATCGCTCGGGCGCTGATCACGAACCCACGGATCCTGATATTCGATGAGGCGACAAGTGCGTTGGACTATGAGTCCGAAAAGATCATTCAGAACAATATGCGGCGGATCTGCCAAGGGCGGACTGTTTTGATTATTGCCCACCGGCTGTCGGCGGTACGGCAGGCGAATCGCATCATTGTCATGGAACGCGGCCAGATTGCCGAAATGGGCAGCCATGAGGAATTGCTGAACAGTCCGCAGGGCATTTATACCCACCTCTACTCCCTTCAGCAGGGAGGCGCGGTATGAGTTTGCGTCATCGAATTCAGGCTTGGGGAGACCTATGGCGCCGATATGGCGTCGCATTCTCTCATGCTTGGCAGCATCGCATGGCGATCACCATGCCAAAGTTCCTGCCGCAGGAAGCCGAGTTTCTGCCGGCGGCACTGTCCCTGCAGGCGCAACCGGTTTCGCCGGTCGGACGCTGGGTCGCGCGGATCCTTATGCTGCTGATCATTGCGCTGTTGGCGTGGTCGATACTGGGAAAAATCGACATCATAGTAAATGCGCAGGGAAAAATCGTGCCGTCGGGGCGTACGAAGACGATTGCCTCGGTCGAGGTCGCCAGCGTTCGCGCGCTTCACGTTCAAGAGGGACAGACCGTCAAGACTGGCGATCTCCTGGTTGAATTGGACGCACGCACGAGTGATACAGAGCACGACAAGGCGGTTGGTGATGCGCAGTTGGCACTGTTGCAGGCTGCGCGTTCACGCGCATTGCTCGATGCCATCGACAATGGAAGGCCGCCAGTATTACCACCCCTCGACGAAGTGCCCGTTGATCGCTGGCGCGAGGCGCAGCAGTACTTGCGGGATCAGTGGCGAGACTATACGGCCAAGCTGACGCGCTTGGATGGGGAGATTAGTCGATACGCCGAGGCACTTCCAATGGCGGCACAGCGTGCGCGGGACTATGCCGAATTGGCGAGCAGTCACGACGTGTCGCGGCACGCCTATCTAGAGAAGGAACAGGCACGGGTCGACCTCGAAGGGCAGCTTGTCGGCGCTCGAAACCAGAAAGTTGCCCTTACTGCGGAGACACGACGGGTCGCGCAGGACAGCTTGAACGACGCCAAGAAGATGCTCGGACAGTCCTCGCAGGACGCAAAGCGGGCCAGTGTCCACAGCGAGCTCCTCAAGTTGGTAGCGCCGGTGGACGGCACGGTGCAGCAACTGACCGTCCACACCGTGGGTGGTGTTGTACCGGCAGCGCAGCCGCTCATGCAGATCGTCCCCGAACAGAGCGTGGTCGAAGTCGAGGCGTTCTTGGAGAACAAGGATGTGGGGTTCGTTCAGGAAGGTCAAGAAGGCCAGGTCAAGATCGATGCCTTTGAGTACACCAAGTACGGCACCGTGCCAGCGCACGTTACTCACGTGTCTAGAGATGCTATCGAGGATGAGAAGAAGGGGCTGATCTATTCCGTCAAGGTTGCCCTGGACAGGAATACGCTTGATATTGACGGCAAACAAGTCGTCCTGACACCGGGAATGAGCGCTATGGTGGACATCAAGACAGGAACGAGACGCGTGATCGAGTACGTGTTATCGCCTCTGATTCAGCATGGACGGGAAAGTTTGCATGAGCGGTAAAACCGGGAAACGGTACTTTTGGGTTGCTTACGGATTGTCGACGTTGCTTCTAAGCTTCGGTTCTAACCTGGCCACCGCTTGGGATCTTCCGCAACGTATGGAAGATCCGCTATTCACAAGGCCGCCCGTCCTTGATCGAGGTGCGATTTTGCCGGGTGACCACCAAGTGGTTGTCTGCTCGGGGAACGAGCCGCTTAATCATCCGCTTACTCTGAGTGACGCTGTCGATTTGGCCCTGTGTCGGAATCCCCAGGTCCACGCAGCATGGGCCGCAATTAAAGTGCAGGCTGGTGCTGTAGGAGAGGCTCGCGCAGCTTACCTGCCAACTGCGACAGCAACGCTGTCGCAGTTGCATACTCGCACAGAGTTTCCCGGGGTCCCGGAAGCCAATAGTTCTGTCAATGGACACACGATCTATGGTGGCCTGACTTGGAGGATCTTTGACTTCGGCGCCCGCGAAGGTAATAACGAGGCGGCGAGATTGCTATTGGTTGCCGCGATGCTCGCACATGACGCCGCCCTACAGAAGACACTTTCCAACGTGGTAAGTGCATATTTTGAAGCAACTTCAGCTCGGGCAGCATTCGGAGCGCGCACGGAATCGAGGCAGCTAGCAGACGATGCACTCGCGGCGACGGTGCGGCGTGAGCGTAGAGGTGCGGCAGGACAAAGCGATACGTTGCAGGCTAGTACTGCCACAGCCAAGGCGCAACTTGCCGAGCAGCGCGCCGCCGCAGACTATAACAAGTCGCTTGCAATGCTCGCGTATGCTATTGGCCTGTCTGGTGGAGCATTCGTGGAGCTGGCCGACATGCCGGAAGATGAGCCAGGCAATGCTGTCGGTGATCTCAAAGGTTGGCTAGACGAAGCGATGGCGCGACATCCAGCTATCGCTGCAGCTCGCGCGCAATTGGAAGCCGCCCAAGCAAAGGTCAGACAGGTTCGGGGCGAAGGAAGACCAACCGTTGATTTGACCGGCAATATTTATCAGAACGGCTATCCAAACCAGGGACTTCAGCGAACGCGTAGCACTGTCACCACTGTGGGAATTTCGCTGACAATCCCGCTGTTCGAGGGCTTTGCGCGAACCTACAAGGTGGTGGGAGCAAACGCAGAAGTGGATCAACGTGCCGCCCAATTTGAGGATACTGAACATCAGGTGCTGACAGACGTAGTAAAGACGCATGCTGATGCGACTTCTGCGCTTGCTAACTTGACGGCGTCGGAGAGACTACTAAATTCCGCACGTTCGGCCGTAAGGTCTTCGGAAAACCGTTACGCGAAAGGCGCTGCCGATGTCCTTGAGCTACTTTCGACGCAATCGGCTTTGTCCGATGCACTGCAGGAGAGGGTTAGATGCCTTTCTGAGTGGCGGTCGACACGATTGCGCTTGATGGCAAGCGCCGGGGTGCTAGCAGGAGATCAGATCCATGCGATTGCAAATCGTTAGATAAGTGAAGGGTATAACGTAGGTTGCAATCCGCGTTGGGGGGCTGACACGACCAAACTTGGTCATTGCTGTGCACGTCGGCTTTCGAGTGAGAAACAGACCTTGACCCAACAGCTTTTCAATGTCCGCGTATGGCTGCCGAGAGCTGCCTGCCGAGGCCCGAGGCTGCTACTCGCTATAAGTCTATGTTTTGGTCATGACTACTGGTACCGATAGAATCTGACTAAGCAATAGGGAGCGGCGCTCTCTATTGCTTCGCCGCCGTACGCTTACAGCGCCGCGTCCTTCAACTTCTTCAGCGGACGAACCTTCACCTTTACAGAAGCGGGCTTTGCCGCAAACCACTGGTCCTGGCCAGTGAAAGGGTTCCGCCCAAAGCGTTTCTTGGTTGCCGGCACCTGGATGGCCGACACCTTGAACAGGCCCGGGAACGTGAATTCGCCTGCCCCTTTCTTGTGGATGGCGCTGGCAATCGTGCTTTCGAGGTGGGCGAGTACGGTCTGCACCGTCTTCTTGTCCAGTTCGGTCTGCGCAACCAGGTGCGCGAGCAGGCTCGACTTATTGAACGTGTCCTTCAGCGGCTTTGCCACGGGTGCGGCGGCCGCCTTCTTCGCTGCGGGCGCAGCCTTCTTCGCCGGCGCTGCCGGTTTCTTTGCCGCAGTCTTCGGGGCGGCCGTCTTCTTCGTTGCCATGGAGCTCCTGTTTCGAGAATGCCGGCACCGTGCCGGATCGGCAGAGCTTAGCGAAGAAGACACGCATTTTGCAACGGGGAAATCGCTAGGCTGGCGCTTTTCCCACGGCCTCATAGCGCTTTCGCTTGCGTTGGCCCTTTGCCGCGATCGTGTTCAGGATCGCGCAGGACGGGCACCAGTGGCCCGCCTTCACGCCGGAGGGCGTCGCGTCCCAAACGTGGCCCCGATGGCATTCCCATCTGAGTTTGGATTTCCCGTGAAGATAGACGTCGGATAGGCAAATGCCGCCGCGCTCCCGTGCCAATGCACGCATCGCCTCGATGCCCAGCTTTTGTCCCTCGTTGCGGCAAAGGCGGCACCAGCCACCCTGGAGGATGTTGTTACCGAGCGCATCCCATTCGTGCCCAACCGCGCATCGGAAACGGTATGAGGCGTTGGTTCCATGGTAAGCGGTACTCAGACATTGGCCTGCGCGTGCTTTGGCTGCTTCGTGAATGCGCGCCAGGCCGTCTGCATCGGACCGTTGTGCGCCTAGTCGGGCGTCGGTGCACACCCGGCACCAGTTCCCTTGCTTGAGAACTTTGTAGCCCATCGCTTCCCAACGGTGGCCAGCCGCGCATTCGAATGGGTAATGGTCGCGGCCGGTCTTCCAGGCGGCCACGAGACACTTTCCCCCGTGCTCGGCCGCCTTGGCGTGCAAGTCGTCCAAGCCGTACTTTGAGGCTTGTCGGTGTGGCGTTGGCTTCGTTGGCTTGCCGGCGCAACGGGGACACCAGTAGCCCGCCAGCACGCTTCGCCCTTCTGGATGCCATTCATGCCCACGCTGGCAGCGGATTCTATGGATCGCCGCGCCACCGAGAAATCCACCGTTGTTCAAACAGTGGCCGCCGCGATCCGCCACGATCTTGTCGAACTTCGCAGCGATGCTGGCTCGGCTGCATTCGGGACAACCGGGCGCCTTGTATAGGACACCGTAGGCCCTGCGCTCAAAGCGATGCCCTCTAGCGCATTCAAGCAGAATCGTGGCGCTAACGCCGTGCCATGCCGTCGCGTGGCAGACAAGGCCTTGTAACCTGGCGGCGTCATGTAGACGGGCGAGGGCTGCGAGCGCGCGGGGCGACTGAGGACTGTCTTGATTCACTGTGCGGCCGGGGCTGAGCGAAAGAGGGGTTAATTCTCGTCGATAGTGGCGGCAATGCGTACCACCGTCCGATTGCTGGCCAGGCCAAGCCGCTCTGTGACGGCGTCAGGCGCAACGCCACGGATCAGCAGGCGCCGGCAGTACGTGTTCCGCAAGATCCTCGGGCTCATGTTTTCGACGTCCTGGCCGATGGCGGCGAGGGCCTCGCGCACAATCTTGCCAAGGCTCATGTCCGTGATGGGTGTGCCAGTGCGCTTGAGCGTGAACAGCAGGTCGCCATCTACGGGCAAGTCCTGTCGTACAGCATGCCAAGCGGCCAAAGGGGCGATGGCAAAGGGCTCAAGGTGCACGGTGCGGGAGATCTTGGGCGGGCGTGCTCGTACGTGAAAATATGGCGGGCTTGCTTTCGGGTGCAGGTCCGGAATGCGCGCGGCACGCCCTTCGCTGGCCGTGACGCCGGTGCCGAGAAAGAACGCCACGATCGCGCGCCTCTGCAACATTTCGGGCAAGTCCCCACTATGCGGCCTTACGAAGTTCTGCAGGCGCAGGTCGACCTCGTCGGGAAGGAAATGGACTTCGGGATCGTCTACCGGCCAGCGGCCCGCTAGGACTAGCTCGGAAGCTGGATTCGATTTCCGTACGCCGGCCTCGACCAGATGCCTGCACAGCCGGTCGAGCAGCTTCAGGTAGCGCATGCGAGTGGCCGGCGTGTACGTGGCCGCCTCTGGGCTGAGCCAAAACGCGTCGATCTGGTCTGCACCGAAGCTGGCCAGCGTTGCACCGTGCCCGACCAGGTGTCGGTGGAACCGATCGAACATCGCGCGGTGCTGGACGATCGATTGCTGTGAGAAAGGCCGCCGGTCTGCGCCGGCCGCTTCGCGGATCTGCCAGTCGGCGTAGGCCCTGGCAGGGTCGGAGAGCCAGAGTTTATCCATAGAAATTTATATACTGAATTTCGCTTCCACCATACAACTATCGGCGCTTTGCGCCGCCTGCTGCTTGCAGATGCGGGGGTACCCTCCCGCCTGAGCGCGCCCGGTGCAGGCGAGCATAGCGCGGATAGCTGGCATCCATTGCATCCTCAACCACGGCTACGCGGCTTTGCTCGAACGGTGGGCACTCCAGTATGTGCGATGCAGCGCAGTAGCGAAGGATTTCGAGCAGCAGTGCGTGGCGGCGTGGCTCGGGAAAGTGCAGTCGTCGGTTTCGCGTCCAAGTCCGGTAGCCCGCATGTGCGAGGGCAAGCAATTGGTCGGCGGTGCCGTCCACATTTTCAGCAAGACGCCGGGCTTCTTCAAGCAGCGCACGCTGATTGTCAGCATCGCTCATAACGGCTCCCGCAGATCTGCGACGCTCACCCATCGCCTGCTCAGTCTCGGGCGGCCGCGCGTCTCGCACTCGACCTCCACTTCGGCTGTAGGTCCGGTTGGCCCCGCGAAGAGAGACATCACCCGCGCCTTGCAGGCAGGTAACTGCGGTGCGGCACGGTAGACCAGGCGCGTCGTGGCGCCGACCTCGATCCAGCCATGTCGGCGGAAGATCGGTGCGCCATTTGGGAGGGCACCAATTGGTTCGGCAAGGGCAGGGGGCCCCTGGTGGTCAAGAAAATCGGCAAGCTGGGAGCGTTGATAGCCGATCCCTCCACTGACTTCGCCGATGGGAAGCCCGGGCGTGCCAACCACGCCAATTGCGGCGCGCATCACACGCCGGTAGTGCTGTCCGCCCGCCAGAAACACCATACTGGCTCGGCTGGGCCAAGCCACTTGGTCCACGCACTGATGCAGCCGCCCCAGAATCTCGTCAGCCCGTGCAGATGTCATCAGCTGGTCGTAAGGGTCCAGCGCCTCGTCGGGGGCGACGAACCCATGCTTGGCGGACAAGATCACGACGGCCGGCGCAGCGCCGCATCGAACGTGAGCGCGGTAGGTCTGGTACATCACGCCTTGGTAGAGCTGCAGGGCGGGCGCGCGAACGGCGGCCTTTTTCCCGGAACAAGCAAGGACGAGAAGTGCAGGCGCCGACGGGTCAAACTCAATTGCAATGTTGCTAGGGAATCGGGCAGGTTGATGTATGAGCATGGAGGCTGTGAAGCGACTATCGCTCTTTCAGCCTACCTATAATTTAGGACTGTCAACGCCGGGAGCAAGCTTGTTAAAGCTCCGACATCTGTCTAGCTCTTGCCTGAGGTACCTCTACAATGAGCGATTCGTCCGTACCGAAACGGCAGCCAAGTCGCTTTTCTCAAGCGCTGTGGGGCGTGTTGACATTTGAGGGAACAAAGCAGGGACTTCCTTGGTGGTTCCAAAATTGTCCCACCGCCTTGAATGGACATTTCAATAGGGAAACCTGGCGCGAGGCGAGGAGCTAAGGCACGTGAAAGTCGACTTTGATCCGGCCGCTCTGGCCGAAATGATCGAGATGTGGAAGCAGACTGTGGACCTGAGGATGCCCATGCGGGATGACTTCAAGGTTCACATGATGCGAAACCGCCGACAGATCCTGGAGAACTACGAGCACGTTAGCGGCAGTTGGGCAGTTGTGCTCAGTTGCCTTTCGCCGACCGAAGAGAGCGGCGACGAGTTCAAGAGCGCCATGGCTCTCGTTGCGGATTTTCGCCAGTGGGTGAGGAGTTCCGTGGCCGAACTGGATCAGCTCCAGGGCGACTCGATCACCACAGAGAAGGAAGTCGATTGGCGAACGGCAGTCCTAGCCGGCCAATCCCAATGGCGAATCTCAGGAGACTACTTTTGCAATGGACTTGCACGAACAACCGCCATTCGTGCGCGGCTGGGTATCCCGCTCGAAGGTCTCACACCGGCGAGTGGAGGTAGAGTGCGCTAGAAGATAGCGTGCCCGCCCCGCCTCCAGCATGATACTAAAGTAGTATCTTTCGGCAAAAAGATACTTCGCTATCATCCATTCTTGATCTCTTTGGGTACTGCTACTAAAGTAATATAAACGGACAGAATACTACTTTAGTAACCTATGAAGTCACTCAAAGAGATCTCCAATCTGCTTCACCAGCGAGAGGCCCAGCGCCAGTATGGGAAGCTTAAGCTGGCGAGTGATTCTGGAATCACGTACCGTACTCTGAATCACGTCCTTACCGGCGCACAAGACTACAAGGTTTCTACCCTGCTTGCCGTCGCCGACCGCCTCGGGCTCGAGGTAAAGCTCGTACCGAAAGAAGCATCATCGCTCTTCGCTGACACCCTGTCGGAGCCTGCCCGTACTCCGACACGAGTCAGCGGAGCGTTGCGCCGGCTGCGTGAAGGCCAAGAGCGTGAACGCAGTACCGCCAATGTCACCACTGCACAAAAGAAGACCCAACGATGAGACTTAGAACCCTTGGTATTTTCTTGGGTACACAACGTGTCGGCCTGCTTTTCAAATATGGGGACACCCAACCGATCATCCGCTTCGTCGCCGATGACGCGTTTGCCAATCTGGGACCTTCTGCCCCGACCCTCTCCCTGTCGATGGAAGCCGAGACGCCCGAAGAGCAAAAAGCAGTCTGGGCCAGTGTCACCGACGAAGTCTTCAACGGAGCCTACTCCGTCAAGTCGCAGAGCTGGTTACTCCCAGCCTTCTTTCAAGGATTGCTGCCGGAAGGTGTTTTCAGGGATCGAATCGCGGAGATTCGCGGTTGCGAACCGACCGACCATTTCGAAATGCTCGCGGCCACGGGGCGCGACTTGCCTGGCAACGTCTATGCGGCACCTGTCGAACTGTCGAAGGACGAGGTGACCCATTTGGTTACGCAAGACAACGACAGTTTGGAAATGTCCGTCATCGAAGAACCGATGGTCGAAGGTGTCTCGGTCAGTGGCGTGCAGCCCAAAGTCGGTGTCCTGGAACAGAACGGTCGATATGTTGGCCGAACAAAGAATCAAGACACCCACATCATTGCAAAGCTCCCTGTCGTGGGAAATCCTCAGCTTCCGGAGCTGGAAGATCTGTCGCTGCGTCTCGCTCAGGCGGCGGGGGTGAGCGTCTGCGAGGCAAAACTGGCTCCCCTTGAGCTACTGGCGGTGGAGCACGGCTATGACCTCGGGGATGAGGCGACGAAGAAGACGAATTTTTTGGTGGTCACCCGCTTTGACCGCTCACCAAATGGCCGTTTCCATGTTGAGGATTTTGGCCAGATTCTCGGCGTGCAACCAGAACGAAAGTACGAAGGGAGCTATCTCGAGATCGCCGCCGTGATGATGGGCGAGCCGTCTCTAGGGGAGCCGGCGATTCACGAACTCTTGCGGCGCATCACAGTGAACGAACTTCTGGGGAATCCCGATATGCATCTGAAGAACATTGGGGTGATCTATAGGGACGGTAAGACTCCCGAGCTTTCGCCGGCATACGACATTGTCGGGTACAGCGCGTACTCAAAGCGAAGCGGTCATGCCCTCTATATTGTTCCGCCAGATATGCTCGAAAATTCGGGCAATGATGAAGATCGGCGACAGACGAAGCAACGCCTCGGTCCAAGCATTGTGCGCAGCTTCTGCCGGACCCTGGATATTGTCGAAAAGCCCGCTTCGGCAGCTATCCAGGAGACCGTCAACGCAGCGGTCAAGACGTGGCCGGAGATGATTGAGGCTTCGCTGCTGACAGAAAAGTCCAAGGCGAACTTGCTGGCCAACTTTGAGGCGCATCCAATGGTGGTGTCTGCCCGGAAGCGGCATCATGCACGAAACAAGGCCTCCTAATCTCAATCACGGAATAGGCTCGGTCATCTACGTGGGAAGCCATCAAGCAATTGCCACTGCTATCGTTCATGGCTTTAGTGTGATACGCACGTCATTCATCTTGTTGGACCACCGCTTCCCCTGACTACGCTGATCGACGTACTGTTGAAGGTCTTTGCCCCAGTCAAATCCGCTATCCTCCCCCAGCGTTCTCGCCAGTTTGAGCACTTTGATGCGTGTGCAGTGCTGCATGAACATGTGGAGGACAGGCGCACGGAGGCTGCGCATGGTGACGAGGATGTTCTGGACCTCTTCGAGCGTTTGGCCCTTGCCCACGTCGCTCACGAGTTCGAGAAATGCCCGTTCTGGAACTGACACCAGTACTGAGGGATTTCCGTTCGGGATGGGTTTGAGGCCTTCACTATATTGGAACGATTCGTCGAAAAGATCGGTTGTCTGATAGGAGTACAGCAGACGTACAAGTGGCAGAACAATCATTTCGGCGATGAGTCCTTCCATCTTTCGGAGGATGAGATGGTTCGCGCAGTGTCTGCCTGGCCGTCTTTCAGGTCACGCGACACAGCGCGGCTAGCTAGCGCTGGCACGGAAAGTCGTCGTAATAGGTCACCAAGGCAAACAGGCCAGAGAACGCATGCTGGCAGCCTTCACACGTATATTCCTGGTGGATCGCGGTGGGGCCCACCGCGCACGCGCCGTAAGTAACGCGTGTCGACTCACAGCGAGGGCACAGTAGGGTCCGGGTGGCCATCACGCGTGCCTTCCATTCGTCCTCGTCCAGCATGGCAAGCCCAATGATCTAGCGAAACGTATCGCCTGGCGAAACGAGCGCCACGGCATCATTTCCCAGTTGTTGCGGTGACATCATCCTCGTCGGCCATGATGAGCACCACGGTCCGATTTTCCGCGCCCCATGACGGCACAGCACCGGCGCCCCGGATCGGACCGGTCAAGTCGCCCATCAACGCGTGTGCCGGCAGGCTGCCACTTCCTTCATCGGCCAATCTCTGCAAGACTTGGATCAGCTCTTCAACAGTCAGGCCGGGCAGCCCCGGCAGATCCGTGCGCATGGTCGAACCCTCGCCGCGAAACGTCATGTCATATTGTTGTTGCTGCCTGCCGTCTACACGTAGCACGACCAGGCAGGTGGCTCGCTCATCTGCCAGACGCGCGGATTGCGCATCGGAGGAATGAGCGTCAAGGCATGGGACCGTCCGCAAAAGCGTGGGCCGGCGGGATTCCGCCTTCTCCATCATAGTCTCGGTGCGGGCAAACGGCAGCGACAGGCGGCCGCATTCGGGACCGGGCTGCTATGCACCGCGCCTCACGGCCACCGCAGACGCATTTCGTTTCTATTGAAGCCGCCTTGCGTCCACGGCAGGCTCATGGGGGCGACTATTTGCTCGCAGCAGCATGACAACCCGTGTCGCGTCCCCCAAGGAGGAGAAAACTCAGAACCCCTTCGGTGGTGCCGGCAGGTTGGAGCCGCTCTATGGAGATCTTACGGAGTGTTGGTAGCTTTTGCATCACATACTCGCCGTGCAACTGACTTTACGAAGGCAGGGCTTTATCCGCACGTGGATGCTCCGAGCGTGCCGGTGGTTTCCGAGCGCCCCCGCTCTTGGCGCCTTGCAATCCCGCTGCACTGCTCAATAGGGTCTTCCCGCGGTGTCCCGAAGCGCCAAACATAAGTCCCCAAATATCAAATGCTCGGTGCACGCCTCGCCGATACTGTGGGTCGCCCAAGAGCATTGTGCTGCGGCGATAGCGCGGAATCGTACGATCGTTCGAAGCGGGCGCTTTTCCGGAAGTCGGTCAATCACGCTGTGATGGAAACTTCCGCAGTTACGGTTAGATGGTCTATATTTGTGACGCTCAGACGAGCTCACCGGCAAAGCTGCTAGACGTTTTCTGTGCTGAGGTCGCCATGTTCATCACCCTCCATCGCAATGGTCCCCGTGCATTATTTGTGCGCGCTGGCACCACTCTCGCCCAAGTCCCCCGCGAAGCTCTGATCTGGCTCGGTACCATCGAGACCTCCGTCGACTCGGAGCTTGATGCGAGAACCCCGATGCTGGGGTTGAGTCCGTCTGCGATTCTGTACGACCTCACCGTTCATGGGTATTGCGTAGTGGACGCTCAGGAGATTGAAGGCGTTACACCGGGGCTGATAGTGGAGCGGCCCTTTGAATCCTAGGACACCTGGCACCTCCAACAGCTTGAGGCTCTAGACCGGAACTGTTTAGAGGTTTCTCGGAAATATCTGTCGAAGGACTCGACTGACACGTGATTGCGTCAGGCTTGCGCCCAGCATTGCTTGATGGAGTCGTTCAGCCGGTGTGACTAAGTTTAGTGTCTTGCGCGGGCGTTCACGGTGGCGCCTTGCTACCCGCGGTCCGAGGGACTTCGGCCGTCCCAGACCGAGCTTAGGCATTTGACACCAGAGCGAAGGGCTGAGCCGGCCGAGAACCATTAAGGGAGCGGGGGGAATGGCTGGATCTGCCGCATCGGGCACAATGTCATACGCGAGTGACTTGTCCGATAAAAAACTATGCGCATGCTTCCGTCCCGCCTCCCGATCATTCAGGCCCCGATGGTGGGCTCCCTGAGCCCACTGGTGATTGCCGTCAGCGAAGCGGGCGGGCTCGGCTCGCTTGCCTGCGCCGCGCTTGGGGCGGAGCACCTTAAAGAACAGATGCAGGCCATCCGCGCGGCCACATCGGCCCCCTTCAACGTCAATTTCTTCTGCCACACGCCGCCCGAAGCGGACGATGAAGCCGAGGCACGGTGGGTGGCGCGGTTGGCACCGTACTACGAGGAAGCTGGCCTGAGCTTGTCTGCCGCACAGCGCGCAGCCGGGCGGGCGCCGTTCGATGCGGCGATGTGCGAGGTGCTGGAAGAGATGCGACCGGCGGTTGTGAGCTTTCATTTCGGTCTGCCGGAGGAGAGCCTGCTGTCGCGCGTGCGTGCCACGGGCGCCACGATCCTGTCGTCCGCCACCACGGTCGAGGAGGCGCGTTGGCTGGAGGCGCGTGGCGTCGACGCTGTCATTGCCCAAGGCGCGGAAGCCGGCGGCCATCGGGGGATGTTCCTGACCGATGACATTGGCGCTCAACCGGGCCTCTTTGCGCTGTTGCCGCAAGTGGTGGACGCGGTTAAGGTGCCGGTCGTCGCCGCCGGCGCCATTGCCGATGGTCGAGGCATCGCGGCGGCATTTGCGCTCGGCGCCACCGCGGTCCAACTGGGTACTGCCTACTTGCTGACCCCTCAGGCTGGCCGTTCCGAACTGCACCGCGCGGCGATACGCGCTGGGCGCGACGACATGACGCGTCTCACCAATCTTTACACAGGCCGACCGGCACGCGGGCAGATGACGCGGTTCATGCGTGAGCATGGACCGATGAACCCCGAGGCCCCCGCGTTCCCACGCGCGACCGGTGCGATCGATCCGGTACGCGCCATCTTCGAGAAGGCGGGAAAGGACGATCTCTCGCTGCTCTGGTCGGGAGAAGCGGCAGCTCTTGCCCGCGAGGAAGACGCTGGGGTGTTGACGCGCCGTCTTTGGGATGACGCCTGCGATCTTGCGCGCGGACTGTCAGGAGCGTTCCCCGGTCAACCGGGGTGACAACTCCGGTTGCGGTGGCACATCCGTGTGACAGCCATCTACCGGGCAGCTTTGGGCTATGTCCTCACCCAACAGGGACCGGTACTCGATCGATGAACACCTGCCATAGCGTAAGCCCGTTTGCCTGTGTCGGGATCGGCAGGTTCCGAAGTGCACCAGCCGTTTTTTTGAATGTCGGCTTCGATAGATCGGCGAACGGCTCTTCGTGGCCGGCAAGCGCCCGCCTGTCGGCCAGAAGTATGGTTAGACTTCAGTTTGCTCAGCAATCTCCAAGGCGTCATCTACCTCAATTCCCAGATACCGGACGGTACTCTCGAGCTTTGTATGCCCGAGGAGTAGTTGGACAGCTCTCAGGTTTCTGGTCCGTCTATAGATTAGCGAGACCTTGGTTCGCGGATTGAATGCGTCCCATAAGCGGAAGTGTCAAGGCCGATTGACGCTATCCAGCGATGGACCAACCGGGCATATTGTCGGGTCGATAGATGGGGCGACGAGCGCAAACGACTGGGGAACAAGAAGTCGCCGCAGCTCAATCCCCGTGCGCGTATCTAGGCCTGGAGGCATTCCCGAGTCTGTCCAGTAATCTCAAATTGCACAGGTCGATGCGTCTTCTGTTGCATGACCGTCGCACGCATGCCAACTTGGTTTCCTACGCTGACATCTTGTACGCGGAGACGAATCAAATCGCAAGCGCGCAGCTTGCTGTCGATGGCGAGGTTGAACAACGCCAAGTCTCTCGTGCTAGCGGTGAGCTGAAGGCGCGTACGGATTGCCCAAATCTCGGACAGTTTCAGAGGGGCTTCTGCCCCGTCAGTCTTCCCTTGTTCCACGGGGCACGGCGGCTTACAGATGGTTGGGAGGTAGTCATGACTCACTCCTGGAGTGGATGGGAGCCCATTCTGCACCTGTGCCGGAACCTCTCACGTGGCGGGCGCTAGTCCCACTCCGCTTCCGAAACCAACTCCGCTGACACGACGCCTTCGACGCTCATCTGGTAGAGCTTCCGATAGCACAGTGGACATGGCGCCCAGTCCACGGCCTGGTTGCCTCCAATCTCAAAGTGCAGTTCGCGGATCCGGACGGTGACGCCGCATTTGCAGACGAGAATTTGGGTATGGTCATCCATCGCGTATCTCCATGGCAGAAAAGGGGATTACAGCATGTGACGGCCGGAGATCTCCATGGATCAGCGAGTTGCCAATCTTTTTCAGGATGCGCGCGAGGCCACAGCAGGCTCCGAAGAGCGCAAGCATAGGACCAACATTTTCGTGCGGGGGCAGTTTCGGATCTTGCCGATTCATTGATTGCCGAGATTCAATCGCCGAGCTTCTGTCCGGGACAGAGCGGGGTCTTGATGAGTGGGCGGTGACCTACCCATTGCAGTCCCTTGCAGGTTCCCGGGCAACGGCCGGTGACGACACTTAGCAGTCTGTCGGATAGCTCCGAACCAGCCATTCGAACCGCTAGTTGGGCGCTGTGCCTAATGGCCCGGGTCTCAAAGAGCGAAATGTTGAGGTTTGCCGGTAGGGTTCAACGAGTACGTCATTCCCAGCGTGAATTCTAAATGATGCTGCACAGATTGAATGGCGTAGCTTGTCCCTTCGGTCAGTAAAAACGCGCGCCGTGAATCGGTGCCGTAATAGACAAGGTGCATATGTAACACAGCGAAAACCACGCCAGCGACGACGCAAATGAGGGCAGCGCCGTATCGGAGCGATTTCATCATTCTTATAACAGATTTATAAAAATGTAATCGCGCACCAGACCTCGTGGGGGGTGGCAAACAAAACCTCATCAGTTCTAGCATATAACGCGACGAATACATCAGGGGCATCATGAAGAAGACGACATTGGCCGTATATTCAACGGCGGCACTTCTAACGATATATTTTTCTATAAAATTTTTGTCGCCGCCAAATTCAAGCCAATCAGAGGTTCAGCACCGCGAGAAGAATGACCCTTCCCGATTGGCCCAACGAAATTTCCTTTCGCAAGGCGCTTTCGTGAAAGTGGAAGATCAAAGTAGCAGACCTGGTGTTAAGTCCACCGACTTTACTGCGACAACCCACGGAATCGACAGCGACAACAATGGCATCCGCGATGACGTCCAAAGATACATTGATACGAACTACAGGGATCGTAGACAACGCTTTGCCATGTACCAGTACACTCGCGCAGCCGAATCGTACCTCTTAGAAACAAAATCCGCGTCAGATGCAAAACTAAACTGGAACTCATATTCAAAAGCTGCAGCATGCCTGAATCAAATGTTTGGCGCCAATTGGGCCCGAGAGGCAAATGAAATACAGGCTCAACTCTTAAACGCCCCGGTCAGATTTCAGTCCTACATTGAAACCAGGAAGATTGCCGCTGGCCACATCTATGATAACTACTCCGGGGAATCACTATGCGAACAAAATTAGCGCATCGCCTGTTTCTCTCGTTGTAATGGCTTCGATTCTATTTCCAATATTGGCAGGCGCACAAAGCGAGGAATATTGTGAATCACAGTCCAAGATTCTTTTCGGCAATGGAGTTCTAACCACAGAAATTCGCCTCGCACACTTCGGATTGCGCTCGTAAGTCGTTGATCTCATTGAGAACTCGACACTCTGCCAGCCACGCGGCCGATCGCCCTTACTTTCCCGCGAGGTGCGCATCGACTCGCAACCCCGAAGCTGGCGCCGCCGGTTGGGGCATTTTGGCGAAAGCGAGTTTGGTACCCGGATGACGGTACAGAGAGAATATGTGTTATCTCTGTACCATTACGGAACGTTGCCGATTCACACCTCCCTGCGGCTGCGCAAGGCGGGCAATCTGGCAATCCGGCAGGGCGGTGGGCATGGGCTAGAATCGGCTGCCACGGACTCTCTCGCCCGTGTTTTCTTCACCCTCCATGCCAACTGCTTATTACGAAATCGCCGGGGCCCAGTCCTTGCGCGAGCGCGCTGACGCGGTCCTGTGGATCAAGTCCCAGATGGCCGCCTCGGGCTGACGTACGAGCACCTCCTGGCGGCAGGCTGCTTCGAGGCTCCCGGCGTGGCCGGAGACTCCGCCTCGGGCGTGGTCCGGTTCCGGGACGCCGATGACCACGTCTGGAATGGCGTTGGCGATCTGCCGGATTGGCTGCAGCGCGCCGTCAATGCCGGGCAGTCGATCGAGCATTTCCGCATCGAGCGAAAGGCTTAGCTTGGGCGGAAGGCCGTACCCGACCCATAGCGGCCTACGGTACCTGGGCCGCTGAATGACCGAGCGCATTCCAGAAACGGACGTTCGCTTCTCTGCCGTTGGGTTCACATTATCTGAGCGAAACTTAGTAATAGGCGTGGGATGGAGGATCTCATCGCCCATTTGCATCGCAAGCTCTGACGGCGTAGCGGTCCCGCCGCCGAGGTCACCGGCCGGCAGGCCCTATACAGGGTGCGATGTCTATAAGCTAAGCATTGTGGACAGCGCCCGACAGCCGGACTTTCCGTAAGGTGGCGATGGGATAGGCACGGATTGGCACGGATCATGTACGAGGCAAGATACCGAGCGAGATATGGGCGGAGCACTAGTGAGCTGGATGATGAAGTGTGGCGGGCGCGGGAGCGCGTCTGTGCCCAGATTGGCAGAGTCCGGGCGATGCTCAGCGATGGCGGCGACGTCAAGCTGGCCATGCGAACCCTGCGGTGTCTACGCCTGGGCTATGGAGAACTCCGTCGCCTGCGACATGAGAGGCTCAGATAGTGCCAAGTAGCAGGTCAACGGCAAGGTGTCCTCGCTGCATGCAAGCTGTATCGGCCTCCGCGGAGGACGGGTATGGAGATGAGTGATAGTACGGCCCACATAAAGACGGACTCTCTGAATTCGCCGGCTCTCCGACTGCCACGCAGTACCCCCAACTATGGTGCCCGGGCAGCTCATCATCGACATCAATCTGAAACACCGCCATATGCAGTATTAGACCCCGATACTGCTCTACTCTTCGTATGTTGAGCGTGTCCATGATGAAGGCCCCCGATAGCAAATGTCCTTAGGAGGCACGCCCTCCGACACACTTGTAGCAGCGCAGATCGCTCCCTTTCATGACATCGTGCGCGCTGCAACTCAAAGCTGATGTCCGACGCTGTCCTACGCTCCGCAAGCCGGTCGAAGCCATGAATGGCTGATGAACGCAATAGTGCCGATTGCAGAAACTGGATGTCGAGCGACAGCAAAAGCCGAGCGCGGAAGTTCGGCGAACGCCAGCGCGTCCGCGCTGAGGCGTTCGGTTGCGAGGCGGAATAGCTCAGTCGCAATGCCAGCGACCGGGACTCTCACCGCTGGTGCCATACGAAGTCATGGATAGGACGGATTAATTCCCTATGCCGAAGATTAAGCGCGTATGCTGGGGTTGCCCAGCCGGCAAGCAATGCAATAGGAGTTCCCATGGCAAAAAGCCAACTACGCGGTAACCGTGAAGCAAAAAAGCCCAAGCAACCGAAGAAACCTTCCATCCCGGCAACCCCACTTAGCACGGTTCAGTCGCGGGTTCGGAGCGACGGTCTTGCCAAGAGGAAGTCGTAAGCCGAGGAAATTGCCCGGCAAGGCGCAGGGCGATGCCTCTTAACTCAACGAAGCCGACCGATGCGGGAGGCACACCATGATCCATCCTGACACAGGCCCTACATTTCGAGGCCTACCACTTACCGCCGAGCAGGACTCGGAGGTTCGCCATTATCAGAACAGAAAAACGAGGCTTGGCAAGCCATGGGATACCCCGGAACTACGCGGGATGCTCGAAGACATGCTGGTGCCTCCGACGACCGAGGACGGCGGCACGGAAGATGTTCTTCTGGGGCCAGCAGCTGCCGCGGAACGTGCGGCATCGTTCGTTGGCGACGCCATGGAGCCGATTGCAGCATACGAGGATTGGAATGCCGCCATGGAAATCGAGGGGATGAAAGGCGGAGGGCGCTAATGCCGGTTACCAGGTGGAGATGGCGCTCGTTGTTGCGAGCGGCAAGTCGATCCCGGCAGCCGGGTCGGATATTGGCTGGATTTCGATAAAGGGCCGCATCGACTCGACCTTGCCGAATATGGCGGCAAACGGAATGTCCGCAGCATCCCGGCCGGTGCCAATGCGCAGCAGGCCAGCGGGAATGGACACCCCCGAAGGATCGAGCAGGTACCATCCACCTGACAGGAACACTTCGACCACTGCGTGAAAGTCTGGCGCGCCCAACGCAGGATCAGCGCCATAGTCCACGCTGCTGGACATACGGGCGGGAATACTCAGTGCACGGCAAACTGCGATCATCAGGTGGGAAAAGTCCCTGCATACGCCGGTGCGCTCCACGAGCGTATCGATTGCTGAGGTCCGCTCATTAGTGGATCGCGAAAGAAAGCGCACATGGTTGCGCACCCACTCCCGAATCGCATACACGCGCGAATAACCGGGGCGCATGCCGCCAAACTCCCGCATGGCGAACTCCATCGTGCGGTCGGACTCGCAATACCGGCTAGGCGCCAGGTACGAAAGTACATCGACAGGAAGTCGGGCGACCGGCACCTCGGTCAACGACGTAACGTCCTCAAAACGGTGGTCGATGTCCACGACAGCCTCATAGCGGACGGCTAATGGGCCCTTGCACGCGTGTATCCTGAGCAGGCGGTTACAGAGTGAATGCGTGTGGTGAGCGGCATCAACCGTTGGCGTGAGTGCCAGATGCTCGGAGACGATGGACTGTCTTGCAGTCTTTGCGGCTTCGACGATCAAGAGAAAGTCTGCCGTGGCGTCCAGGACCTCATAGGACAGATTCACGGAGTACCGAAGGCGGTTCATTTCGCACCTTGCGTCGACGTGGGATGGTGGTAAGGGGCTCTACCAATTGAATTCAGTGTACCGCGAGAGGTGGTGGTCGCGTGCCACGTAAGCGGCGCTGTAATCTGTGGGGCAGGGGCCAATTTGTAAGGTGAGTAGGACAATACGCGTCACCTCCCTATACTGGTAGCGGTATCGCTTCGCGCTGCTCCCCTTTCTGGCTCGTCTATCACTCGTTTTTCGGGACTTTCCCCCTCGATTCGTCTTAGGACCGATGATTCCTGAAGTCACTCGTAGGGATTCCTGGAAAAATTCATGCTCGACGCCCCGCGACGATTTTCGTTCGCTCAATCCCGCGCCGAAACAAGCCAATTCTTCTCCAGGACCGATAGAGTCGAAGATCGGTGGGAGAGACACTTCTTCCAACCCCAAAGTGGTTTCTACGTTCGTTGCCACCTTTGCAGAGGAGTTCTGTGATGGATCGCGTCGCAGAGTACCGGGGGTTCGATATCCATGTCGATCTCAGTCTGGCGTCCAAGGACATGTTCGACGTCTGGTTCCAAGTTGAGGGGCCAATGAGGCCACCGGGTGTTGCAGCGATTGGCAAGAGAATCAAAGTCTTTGGCGGGCCGTACTCTAGGCGTTGGGCTTACCTCGTGGCGGAACTAGCGGGGCGGGCCGCCGTGGACCTTATTCTTGGGCCGGATGAATGACCAGGGGCGCGCATTTGGTTTCACTCACTTGGCCGGAGCGTTTAGCTATGTAGTACGTACTCGATGACTCGTCCTAATGCAGGACCCATCAAGACGATTTTTTAGCGTGCAATCCTGCGATCTCATGGGCGGCACCCACTACTTTCGATGCGGCGCTTGTCTACGGAGAGGCAAACGCTCGCAATGACGTTGCTATCTTGTCGCAAGAAGCAAATCAGACACATCCCGGAATATCTACGTATGCTTGGTCATCAAAGGAACAGACATGTATCAGAACAACGCAATCTACAAGGGATTCAGGGTATCGGCGAAGGTGGGTCACGCACCCGGTGCAGTCCCCGGCGGTGACCTGGTTCAACCTCGCTTTCTCGCGACCGTAACCATAACACCAGTCAGTACAGGCCTGGGCTCCCGCCGACTGCTTCCCTCCATGGTCCAGCATTTCGCCAGCGGGCCGCATGCTGCTATAGCGCTGGCCTTGTCATCGGCGCGGGACGCAATCGACGGAATATCCACCTTCGTCAAGAGGAGGTAGTCCCGCAGGCCAGGCCATAGCTCTGTTCGATGAGAAGGAGCCAACCCCCTCTCCATGTCCATGCGGCGAACTGGCCTCAAAGGCCTGACGTGTGTGAACCTGACGTCGCAGACGCTCACGCGCGTGGAGCGCGCGTTCCACCGCCGCCACACACGCATCGTCCACCACGCCGTTCCGCATACGGCGCAACTCCTCCCGGACACCGTCCATGGCCTCCACCACCTCGCGGAATGCCTGCGAGTACTCCTTGCTGTGTTCCATCGATCGTTTCCTCTCGTCGTTGGGCCGCTGCTTCACAAAGCAGCATGCCATGAATCGCGGTGAGGCTGTGCACACCGTGCAGCGGGCCATCATCCATTATGGAAAGATTCCCTTGGAGTTGGTTCGACACGATGCCTCGCTGGCAGCGGTCTCGTACTCGTTGACGCTGCTGACCGATGCCATGATGGCTTGGAACACGCTGCATATGCAGCATGCCCTGGATGCCCCAAAGCGAGCCGCCGCGTCGGATGTGGACCGGGCACTGGAAATAACTGACTATTTAGTGTCCAACAAGCGTAGAGTGGGAAGCTAACTCGTGGGAGTAGGAAGTGGACGACAATCCGGCGGCAAGCAGTAGGGGCTTCGACATTTACCCCTTGGTCTACAACATGCAGCACCGTCGCGTGTGGCATCAACGTCGACCCGATCGCGCCTACGGCGCTTCCGTAGTGATTTGTCGAGAGGGGGAGAAGCCGACTGACCTCGTTAGCAGAGTGTTCCGTGTGCCCGACGAGAACTGGACAGAAATGGGGGCCGCCAAGCGCGCTGCAGTGCGCCGAGGCGAAGACATCATCGCGGGCCTCGTACCTGACGCATCGCTTGCCGGTATCTGACCTCGTCGAACGTTCTCCGAAGTGCATACGATGGCTACGATGCAGACTGTCGTTGTCTCATAGAAACCCAGTGTCGGCCGCTCGCTCACCTGCGGCAGCCCCGGGTCTCCCTCCAACGCGATCCAGGGCTATCTCAATCTCATTGTTGCTTTCTGCGAGTTTTTTGTTCGTGATCTCATTAATACTTGATCGACAAATTAGCAGAGGAGACGGCGGGGTTGTGCGGCTATTGTGGTGGAGCAGATTCAGCCACTCGACTTCGATTCCTGTAGCCGGGAGAAATCTACTTGAAAGCAAGAGTAAATAAGACGTGCGACGCATACCGTGGGATGTTCGTGCACACTGCGGTGTTTGAGGTTTCTACGGCAGCGGCAAGCAGCAACGTCCCTGGTCCGAAATGGCAGTATATGATGGCGATCCGTTACAACTCGGTAGTCGACGAACGGATGTATTGTGACTGTGCTGCGGATGAAGACGACTATTTCACGGAAGCCGCAGCATCACAAGCGGCGCTTCATTACGGAAGACTCGCTATCGATATAGTGTATGGGTTGGCATAACTGTGCGGGCTACTCGTTGGCAGCGCTCCTCACACTCAATATGTACACTCATGCGTTACATGCCCGTGCGCGATGCCTAGTCGCATTGGAAATCGGTGCCGGTAGCAAGTGACCACCGTGCGTGCGGTTAGATTCCGAAATCCGGATCGCCATGCTTTATCAGCAGAGGCTAGCGGATTGCGTTCCTCTACAACTCGCGAAGGACGTCCGTACATTGCAGTGACAGCTCGTCGCACGGTCATGACGACAACATCAGGTAATGGCACGTCGACTGCAGGCCATGGCGTGGTGGTAGCTGCCCGTAGTCCAACTGGCGGGTGTGAGATGCGTCTCTTCCCACTCGTCGTCGATAGGCATCTTATGTCTGTCTTATTAATTAAGACTTGTGGCGATAGTTGATGCGACCCTTTGTCAGGTCATATGGCGTGTGACACGATCTCCCGCGAGTACGCGTATGCGGTTCTTTTTTAGCCGGCCTGAGGAGTAGGCCCAGACCGTGAAGCCGTTTTCCAGTATGACGCGAAAGCGGTTGTCCGGAAGCACGTCCGAGACCCTACCACCAAACTCCACCAGTTCTTCTTTAGCCATGTACGCCTCGATAAATGCTACGTTTTTTCACGCGAGTGGTGTAGAGAGGTACGCGCGACGCAGCCCATAAGATTGCGGTTGCAAATGCGCCACCGCGCGGTTGCCTGCGTAGCGAGCCGCCTGCTTGGCCTTTGACTCCGAGCCATAGGTGGTATGGCGCATCGAAGCGTTTGCGACGACGCGTTCAGCGCCGTCTCGATACTCGGAAATCATGTAGTTCGCGAACCACAGACCGGGTTCTTGCTGAATTGGGAAGACGGAAACGGTGAAGGGCGTGTATTCGTAACTCAAATTGTTCTCAGTTTTGCAACACGGCGAACGTGTACTAAAAGTGTCGAGTCATGTTGACCGCCACTGGTGCCGTGGTGCTGGTAGTGAAAAAAACGGATGGCGCCGCCGAAGCTTCGTTTTCGTGGAAGCAAAGAGGGACGAAGACGCAATCGAGACCGTACTTTCGCAAGTCAGCGCTTTCTGTACATACGCTGGCTGCGGTGCGGCTCTGCCGCTGGTCGAATAGGTTAGGGCAAGAGGCTACCCACAGAATCCGGTGTACCCCGGAGTGGCCGATAACGCTCTTCTAGTCATGATGTCGCTTCGGCGCGCGGCTATCGAATTCTGTCGACAACGGTCACATCCTAACACCTTTGATCGAAATCCGCTGCGGCGGCGATCGATGCCTTCCGATGTGAGAGCATGTCGAGCTTTGGACGACGGCATGATCGAGACTAGCGCCCCACTGCAAGCACCGAGGGGCAGCCGGAACGAGAGATACCCCTGAAGCTTTTGATTGACCGCGTACGACTGCACCTGTATAACCGACCTGGCAGGATCTTCAAGCTAGTCTCGCAGCGTCAGTTGCACCCCGTTAGGGCCACTTTCTCTCCATGTATCTTCCTTGATCGTCGTGCCTCGTCAGCATCCTTCGTTGGCGAGAATCTCTAAGGAGTCCTCACATGGAAACCGGTACTGTAAAGTGGTTCAACGATTCGAAAGGCTTCGGCTTTATTTCCCCCGATGCAGGGGGCGAAGATCTCTTCGCGCATTTTTCTGAAATTCAGGGCGGTGGTTTCAAGAGCCTCCAGGAAGGACAGAAGGTTCGTTTCGTAGCAGGCAAGGGCCAGAAGGGTCCCGCAGCAACGAAGATCGAGCCAGTCTAATCAGGTTTCCTAGCTTGATGAAGAAACCCCGTCAGCAATGACGGGGTTTTTTATTTCTATTGTCCCGAGTGCAAACAACGGTTAAGTGAACGGCTCTCTTGCACCGCGTGGGACCGACTAAATTTTTTAGTCCGCAGAAAGACTAACGATGGTTGCATCAGGCAGGCACCCGTTGAAGGCGCGGAAATCCGGCACGCCGCCTTCCCTTTGATCGCCGAAATTGATTGGCCATTGGAATGGATGGCGACTGAAGCTCAGGCCAGTCCACATTGACGGCGCTATGCGAGTCGAAGAGCGTAGTCACAGCACTGTGAAGGTAAGTTGCCGCAAGACGGATGAGGGTCAATCCATTTCCTGCAGGCTTCTTAAACGACAGGCGGCCTAGGCCGTGTCGCACCAGTGGCACAGATGTTACGCGTTGATAATTGAAAAAAGTGGCACGGCTGGGCATCGTAAGTCCTTTATGGTGGGTGCGCCGATTCTCAGTGACGAGGTCGCATGATTCGGTCGTTCTATCGGATCCGACCGTCTCACGGCTTGTCGAAGACGGCTGCTGGAACGGGTACAGCGTGGCAGAGATTTGCCGCTGGCGTAAGCGTTCAAACTCCATGGCTCAGGGGAACCGTATGAGTCGTGATCGCACAGCCTGGAACCCGGCGGAGAGAAAGACATTGAACTACTGCCGGCCCACAAAGCCGGCAGTCAGAGTCTAGATGCCACGGGGCTGCATATCCTCGAATTGTAGGTGGCCGTGGCTCTGCGTCACAGGTACACTTACAAGTTAGTTCAAAAGTGTCCCACGTTTGCCCCATTTGGCGGCACATGCAGGACGTGTAGCTTTCTCGGACGTTCCTCCGAGCGAGTGCTCACCACGTTCGGCGCTACCAGTACAGAAATACAAGAGAAGGGATACCTGCGAGCTTCGCGAGAGGCATGATGCCGTCTGTGAATTCCCAGGGCGATGGTGGCAGCAAGTAGATGGACGTGGTCGATATTGAGGCGTGGCGCAGGTTGTCGCGCACGGCGCTCAGTCCAACGCCCTTCGCCGGCGCGTGGGTCGCGTCGGTGTGCCGCATCCAGTGTGGTGTTGCCCGTCGGAGCTTCTCCGCCAACCCAGGACGAACGCCTTCAATGATGTCCGCTGCGAGCCTGAAGAGTCGGAGCGCATGACTTCCCATAGGCGCAGTCGCGTGATACCGGTTTCGCCGCCGTCCAGGCTACCGAATATAGGGCGTAGCGGGATTCCACCGAGCGTGGATGGCACGAAGCCCGCGCTCCAACAAATTGAGTTCCCGCGCCGCAAGCGCCAAGGGGTCAATGTGACTCTATGGGGCTTGCCGCCTTTGCCGACCAGGTGTACGTCGAGATTGCGTAACGCAGCATCTCCTTTCGAACCAAGGTAGGTTTAGTGTAAGCGCCGGGTCTCCACCGTCTTGATAGCAGTAGGCGGAGCCGGCCTGTGATGCAGTACAGAATTATGGAGCTGGTGCGTCGAGTGGCGCCAACTCAGGCTCGTCAGGCTCCTAGAGGCACTCCACGTCCGTGTAAGTGTTTTTGGAAACCGATAGGGGCGGTCAGGCCTGCCGAATTGCCTGTAGGTGCGATGCTTATTGAGCAATTCGTGGACTGATATTAAGGGGAATTCGATGAAGTATTTCGATGGATAAGATGTTCGGGTGGGCGACATCGTTGGCATGGGCGACGACAAGGGAGGCGTCGTTGTATGTGATATTGGATCCGGCATATTTACGCTGGAGCATCCCGGAGGCCCAATGGGGGTATCTCAAGAAGGGCGTGATGATTGATTTTCCCCTCTACGGCTTGATCCACTATGAAGACGAAGTTGAAGAGGACGTTCACCTAATTTCGCGAGGCTAAAGGTCGGACCTGCTTGTTGGCTCCCTCCAGATCGAACCGCTTTAGCAGAGCCATTTCCTGTTCGGGTAGCGTCAGTTCGTAGGTGCACTACGGACGCTCGTGAGAGATATAGCAATGTCCGAGTCTGGCCGAATCCGGAAGTCAGCCGACCACCAGGCCTCGCTGGCGGCCCGGACTTCCGTAGCCGACCCATCGGAGCCGTTCAATTCGTTAAACCGAATGACTGAAGTAGGGCGTAATCTGGTCAATGAGGGACTGGTGCGAAGCCTCATTTTGGCTTCACGCCGCGGGTTACCGGGTAGTTTCCCCTTGTCGCGTAGCAATTCCGTAGCTCTGCCGGCCGCGTTCCTGCGCGCGGCGACCTCCACCGCCGCCGTGCCGAACCCCGTCACGATGCCGTTCAGATCGACGGCTCAATACCCGGTGTCCCGCAGCGCCTCGAGCACCATCGACCGGTCGAGACCGAGCAGGGGGGCAGCGTAAGGTCGGCCACGGTCTCGGTGGACACCGGGACCAGCCACGCCTGCACGGGGCTGGGCAACTGTTCAGGCTCGCGCCCGCGTACAGGAACAGCGCGCGGTCGCCGCTACGCAACAGGCGGACGTGCATGGTCCCGGCTGGAGGCGGGGGCGATGACGTCGCCGGTGACGTCACCGCCCGCAGGGACAGAAAAAGACCCGCAACCATTTCCAGGTGGCGGGTCGCCCTAAAGCGCACCGCCAAGGGGCGGTGGCTACATCCATCATAGGGGAGGCGGGGGGCGACCGGCGGCAGGCAATTTCGGCCCATTAAACGGATGAGGCGCGCCGACCCCGTTCCCCCATCCGGTCGACGCCGGGTCGTGACCCCGTTGCCTATGCTTGAAGCGAGCGGGGGATTCGCGCCTTCCGCGGATGGAGAGCTGCTCGGCCCGACCCTTCCCGGCGT
>NZ_BBQI01000011.1 GCF_001652915.1 Cupriavidus sp. D384 | reverse complement strand
GGGGGGGGGGGGGGGGGGGGGGGGGGGGGGGGGGGGGCTGGCCTTTCAGAATGCGCGGGTCAGCTTTTGAACCGCCGTGCCCTCTCCCCCGACCCCTCTCCCGTAAAACGGGAGAGGGGAGAACGCACGTGGCCAGTGCCGGAATGCACAGTGTTTGCTCCCCTCTCCCGTAAAACGGCAGAGGGGAGAACGCACGTGGCTCGCGCCGGAATGCGCAGTGTTTTGCTCCCCTCTCCCGCGAGGCGGGATAGGGGCTGGGGGAGAGGGCTGGCCTTTCAGGATGCGCAGGTCAGCTTTTGAACCGCCATGCCCTCTCCCCCGACCCCTCTCCCGTAAAACGGGAGAGGGGAGAACGCATGTGGCTAGTGCCAGCGCGCGCAGTGTCTGCTCCCCACTCCCGCGAGGCCGCAGAGGGGAGAACACACGTGGCTCGTGCCAGCAGGGTCATTGGGAATTTACCGCAGCCATCGCTGCCACAGCGCGAACCCGGCCACCAGCAGGCAGCCCGGGGCCACGATGGCCAGCAGGTTGGCGCCGGCCAGCAGTACCGCCTGCTGGTCGATCTGCTGCGACAGGCTGATCAGTGCGGCGCCTTGGGGTAGCGGCGTCATGCTGAACGGGTTCACGCGCGCCACCAGATGGGTGCGCGCCAGCGCTTCGCCATACTGCAGGCATTGGGCCGCGGCGCCCGTGCCGGCGGCCGAGGCCACCTGGCGCACGATGTTCTTGAACTGGTATGTGTGCGAGAAATCGTCGAGCGGGGTGTCCAGGAACGTCAGCCG
Organism: Cupriavidus sp. D384; assembly: GCF_001652915.1. Taxonomy (GTDB): domain Bacteria; phylum Pseudomonadota; class Gammaproteobacteria; order Burkholderiales; family Burkholderiaceae; genus Cupriavidus. The sequence goes on along the minus strand of NZ_BBQI01000011.1, from coordinate 68,542 downwards.
GGCGACGACGATCAGGCTGAACGGCAGCGCCAGGCTTTGCAGCAGCAGCGCTGGCACCACGCGCCCCAGCGACAGGTCCGTCGTCAGGCGCGTCGCCAGCATCCAGGCTGCGCCCGCCAGCATGACGTAGCCCAGGGCCAGCCAGCGGCGCGAGCCGGGCAGGCGGGCGCCCAGCAGCACGTACAGGATGCCGGCCACCACGCCGGCCGCGCCGGTCAGCGTTGTCACCATGCCGGTGGTCTCGAACGAGAAGCCCAGGCCCAGCTGCAGCACGATGGGGATCAGGTAGTTCCAGAGCCCTGCCACGAACGAGTAGGTGGCATAGAAGCCCAGGCCGGTCAGGTAGCGCCTGCCGCCCAGCCGGTGCGTATTGAGCCACGGATCGGGATGGCGGTGCAGCCGCAGGAAGGCCAGTCCCATCAGCACGGCGCCCCCCAGCGGGCGGGCCACGACGATGGGCGTGCTGGCCGCCGTGTACAGCCGCAGGTCGGCCAGGCCATGCACCAGCACCAGCGCGCCCAGGCCGAGCAGCAGCACGGTGTACCAGTCCATGGCGGCGATGGTGTCGATGCCAGGCGGGCGGGGTAAAAGAGTTGGACGAGAGGGCGTGATGCGGTGCGGGTAGGTGACCGATACCAGCAGCAGCGTGGCGGCGGCGGTGATGGCCTGCACGATGAAGATCAGGCGCCAGCTGGCATCGAGAATCAGCGTGGCCGTGAGCCATGGCGCGGCGGCCAGCATGCCGATGGCGCCCAGCACGAACGGCCACAGCAGGCGCGGGCGCTCCTGCGGGGCGGCGATCATCTGGATCAGCGTGCGCGCGGCCGCGAACAGCCCGCCGGCACCCAGGCCCTGCACGGCCAGCGCCAGCGAGAGTTGCACGATGTTGTCCGACACCGCGCACAACAGGGCCCCGCCGATGGCAATCGTCAGGCCCAGCATGGTGAAGCCACGGTAGCTGATCAGGTCGGCCACGCGCCGCAGCATCAGGTTGGCGACGATGGCCGCGGCGGCATAGGCCGTGAAACACCAGAGGAAGTCGTCTGGCGTGGCGTAGATGCCGGCGCGGATCTGCACCGCGCCGGTAGCCAGTATCGAGGTCGCCACGAAATCGACGCCCGTGGCGCATCCCAGCGCCAGCCCCATCAGCAGCACGCCGCCGCGCGTGACGCGCGGCAGGGCGCCTAGCGCGACGGATGGCATGCCGCCTTGCTGCCGTGGCAACTGGCCGGCACGGACGCCGGCGCCTTGGCCTCCGCCCTGGCGGCGGGCAGCACGCTGTAGTCGTAGCGGTCGGCGGCAAACGGGCTGGTGGCCGGGTCGGTGGCGTGGGCGGCCACGGCGCCGAGCAGGCAGGTGGCGGTCAGGACGGTGCGGATCAGGATCGAACGCATGGCGGTTCTCCAGTCAGACGGCGGTGGATCAGCGGTTCAGGAAGGCCAGCAGGTCGGCATTGACCTCGTCGGCCCGTGTCACGCACATGCCGTGCGGCGCGCCGGCATAGACCTTGAGCGTGGCACCGCTGACGATCCTTGCCGACAGGCGCCCGGCATCGTCGATCGGCACGATCTGGTCGTCGTCGCCATGCAGGATCAGCGTCGGCACGTCGATCTTCTTCAGGTCTCCGGTGTAGTCGACCTCGGAGAACTCCTTGACGCACAGGTACTGGCCCAGCACGCCGCCCGCCATGCCCTGCTGCCAGAAGTTGTCGATGGTGCCCTGCGCCACCTTGGCATCCGGGCGGTTGAAGCCGAAGAACGGCACCGCCAGGTCCTTGTAGAACTGCGAGCGGTTGCCCGCCACGCCCTGGCGGATGCCGTCGAAGACTTCCATCGGCAGGCCGCCGGGATTGGCTTCGGTCTTGAGCATGATCGGTGGCACCGCACCGATCAGCACGGCCGCGGCCACCCGCTTCGAGCCGTGGCGGCCGATGTAGTGCGCCACCTCGCCGCCGCCGGTGGAATGGCCTATCAGCGTGGCGCCCCGGATGTCGAGTGTGTCGAGCACGGCGGCCAGGTCGTCGGCGTAGGTGTCCATGTCGTTGCCGTGCGCGGGCTGGTCCGAGCGGCCATGCCCGCGACGGTCGTGGGCGATCACGCGGAAGCCATGCTGGACCAGGAACAGCATCTGGGCGTCCCACGCATCGGCATGTAGCGGCCAGCCGTGCGAGAAGACCACGGGACGGCCCGTGCCCCAGTCCTTGTAGAAGATGCGGGTGCCGTCCTGGGTGGTGATGTAGCTCATGTCTGTCTTCCTGAGGAGAGAGTGAGACTTGAGACTACGGCCGGTGCGTGGCGGGCCGTTCCGCGCGCCCGGCGGCGCTTTCGCATATGCACTTCGGGTGCCGGGCCGGGCGCCGGAGCGGGCCCGGCGCAGGCTTTCAAGCGGCTTTCAGGGGTGCTTGCGGGGGGGCTTTCGGGGGTGCTTGCGGGGTGGCCCGCGCCGTGTCGCGGCGTGCCGACGCCTATACGAAGGCATAGTGTTGGCGACCGATGCGGGCCGCTACCATGGCGCCATAAGATTGTTGTGAGGTACCGGCCTTGGCCAAGAAACTGGTTGTCGCCATCATCGACGACGACGAATCCATCCGCGCGGCGACTTCCCGGCTGGTCCGATCGCTGGGCTGGGAGGCGCACACCTTCGCATCGGCACAGGTCTTTCTTGACACTGGCGGGGCGGCGGGGGCGCATTGCATCCTGTCCGACGTCCAGATGCCCAAGATGAACGGGCTGGACATGCTGCGCACGCTGAACGCGCAGGGTAGCCAGGTTCCGGTAATATTCATCACCGCGTTCTGCACCGAGGCCATTCGCCGCGAAGCCTTGCGTGCCGGCGCGCATGCATGTCTGTGCAAGCCTGTCGATGGCGCGGCCGTCCAGCGATTCCTGGAAGACGTGGCGTCGGGTGCGCTTGCCCCGCGCCCCGAGTCTTTACCCGGAACGAAAGTGAATCCATGAATACAGCGATCCCGTCTGGAGAAGGGGTGTCGATGGTCTATGTGGTGGACGACGACGAGTCCATGCGCCGCGCGGTGTCGATGCTGCTGCGCTCGGTCGGCTACCAGGTCGAGACCTTTGCCTCGGCCACCGATTTCCTGGCGGCGCCCCGGCCGGACCTGCCCAGCTGCCTGATCCTCGACGTGCGCCTGAAAGGCCAGAGCGGCCTGGCGGTGCAGGAACAGTTCGCGGCCAGCAAGATGCCGATCCCGATCATCTTCATGACCGCCCACGGCGACATCGCCATGTCGGTCAAGGCCATGAAAGCCGGTGCGATGGATTTCCTGGCAAAGCCGTTCCGCGACCAGGACATGCTCGACGCCGTGGAAAGCGCCCTGACCCGCGACGCCGCCCGCCGCCAGACCGACACGCGCGACGCCGACCTGCGCCAGCGCTACGAAGAACTGACGCCACGCGAGAAGGAAGTCATGGCCTACGTGGTGCGTGGCCTGCTCAACAAGCAGATTGCCGCCGAACTGACGCTCAGCGAAATCACCATCAAGATCCACCGCGCCCAGGCCATGAAGAAAATGGGCGCCCGCTCGCTGGCCGACTTCGTACTCAAGGCCGAGGCGCTGGGCATCATCGACGCTGCAAGAAACGGGGCATAGGCGGCACGGCGGGCCATGCGCGCTGCAATGCGCCCCCCCGCCGCGCTTGCCGTCCGTGACTCACCCCTCGTTCGGCGCCTTCCCTGCCTTTCCTTCCTTCGCATCCTTCTCCTCCCATCCCCCACCCAGCGCCCGGAACAGCGACACGCTGGCGGTCAGCTGGCGCCGGTGCACGGCTTCCAGCGCGCGGGCGTCGGTCAGGGCGGCGGCCTGCACGACGTTGACGTCCAGGTAGGCGGCGGCGCCCTTGCGGTAGCGTTCGGTGGCCTGCTGCAGGGCGCGGCTGGATGCGGTCACGGCGGCTTGCTGGCTGGCGGCTTCGTGGTCGAGCAGCCTTAGCGCGGCGTAGTTGTCTTCCACATCCTGCACGGCCTTGAGCACGGTTTCCCGATAGTCGGCAGCGCTGGCATCGAACTGGGCGCGGGCGCTGTCCACGCCGGCCTGCCGCTTGCCGCCGTCGAATATCGTTGCGGCCAGGGCCGGGCCTACGGCCCAGAAGCGGCTTGGGGCGGTCAGCCAGCCGGCCAGCCCGGAGCTTTCCAGGCCGCCGTTCAGGTTCAGCATCAGTGTCGGGAAGAAGGCCGCGCGCGCCACGCCAATCTGCGCATTGGCGGCGGCCACGCGGCGCTCCGCCGCCGAGATGTCGGGGCGGCGCTGCAGCAGCATGGCAGGCACGGCGGCGGGCGTGGCGGGCAGGGCGATGCCGGTGCCTGCGGTGCCGGCGGTATTGGTGGCAGCCACCGGCAGGGCAAACGTGCTGGCGGGTTCGCCCACCAGCGTCGCCAGCGCATGCTGCAGCTGGGTGCGGGCCAGCCGCAGGTCGGCAACCTGCGCCCGCGTGCTTTCCAGCTGTGCCTGCGCCTGCGCGACATCGCCTTCGGCGGCAATGCCGCCCCGATAGCGGTTGGTCACCAGTTGCAGCACCGACGCGTACGCGTCCACGGTCTGCTGCAGCAGCGCGGCCTCGCGGTCGAGCGAGCGGATGCCGAAGTAGTCGATGGCGGCTTCGGCCTGCAGGCTCAGCCGGACGGCGGCCACGTCGTCGGCGCTGGCCTGGGCACGGGCCTGTGCGGCATCGACGTTGTTGCCGATGCGGCCGAACAGGTCCGGCTCCCAGCTGGCGCCGATCCCCAGCAAGTGGTCGGGCGTGGTTTTCCCGGCCAGGGAATGGCCCACCACGTTGGCCGACAGGTGCGTGCTCGTGACGCTGGCCGTGGCGCCGACGGTCGGGAAGTAGGCGGCGCGGGCGGCATCCACCTGGGCACGGGCGTCGCGCAGCAGTGCCATGGACTTCAGCAGGCTCTGGTTCGATACGTCGATGCGGGCCAGCAGGGCGTCGAGCGTGGCGTCGCCGTACGCGTGCCACCAGTCCGGCGCGATGGTGTCCGGCTGCGCGCCCTGGGCTGCGCTGTCCTGCGCCTCCTGATAGGCGGCCGGCAGCGGCATGGCCGGGGCGTGATAGGGCACGCTGGCGCAACCTGCCAGCCAGGCGCAGGCCAGCACAATCGCCGTGCGCCGAAGGGTGCGCTGCATGGTGGACTTCATGCCGGATCTCCCTTCGCCGGCGCGGCCACCCGCACCGTCATGCCAGCCACGATGCCGTCGCCGGGGTTGACCACGACGCGGTCGGTGTCCTGCACGCCGCCCAGCACTTCCACATGGGAGCCGAAGTCGCGCCCCAGCGCCACATGCCGGATCGTCAGTTTGTTGTCCTTGCCGACCACGGCCACGGTCGGGCCGCCTGCCGGGAACATCAGCGTATTGGCCGGAAGATCCAGGCCGGCGTGTGCGCTGCCGATTTCCAGATGCACCTGCGCGTAGGCGCCGGGCAGGATGCGGCCGTCCTGGCTGTCGACATCCAGCTCCACGCGCAGGCTGCGCGTGACGGGGTCGATGGCGCCGGCGGTGCGCGCCACGGTGGCAGGGTAGCGTTGCCCCGGTGCCTGCGGCAGCGTCAGCCACGCCTGGGTGCCGGCCCCCATTGCCGCGCTGACGGCCTGCGGCACCTGTGCAAAGACACGCAGCCGCGTGCCGGCCGAGATATGGAACAGCTCGCGCCCCTGGCCCGGCGCGCTGCCGGCATCGATCAGCGCACCGGTATCGACATTGCGCGCCGTAATCACGCCGTCGAACGGCGCGCGGATCTGCGTGTAGCTCGCCAGCTGGGCCAGGCGCGACGTATTCGAGCGCGCTGCGGCCAGCAGGGCGGACTTGGCGTTCATGTCGGCCACTTTCTGGTCGGTCTCCTGCTGCGCGACGGAATTGGTCGCCTGCAGGTCCTGCCAGCGCTTGGCCGTGCTGTTCGCCAGCTGGTAGTTGGCGGCGGCAGTGGCCTCGTCGGCACGCGCCTGACGCAGCTGGTCGGCCACTTCGGGCGCGTCGATCTCCGCCAGCAGCTGGCCCGCCTTGACCGGCGTGCCGATATCGACGTACCAGCGGCGCAGATACCCGCTGACGCGTGCATGGATGGCGGCGTCCTCGTAGGCGCGCACGTCGGCCGGCAGCGCAATGTCGTGCGCGGCGGCCGCGCTGTGGGGCTGCACCACGTTGACGGTGGGCGTCTGCGCCGCCTGCGCACGCTGCTGCAATTCGGCGTGGCCGTGCCAGCGCGGCACGATGCCGGCCGTCAGGGCCAGCGCCACGGCAGCGCCGGCCAGGGCCAGCATGGTCAGCCTGGGGTTGCGGTGCGGTGCGGACGGGTTCGGGTCGTGGTCGGTCGGGGTCATGCCAGGCCTTCGTGAGCGATTGCGTTGGAGGTGTTGTTGTCGGGACGTGCGCGCCGGGCCATCCAGCCATGCAGCACGGCGAAGAAGACTGGCACCAGCACCAGCGTGGCGACGGTGCCGAAAGCCAGGCCGCCGATCACGGTGCGGCCCAGCGGGGCGTTCTGTGCGCCAGCACCGCCCGAGCCCAGTGCCATCGGCACCATGCCGAACAGCATTGCCAGCGCGGTCATGGCCACCGGGCGGAAGCGGCTGAAGCCGGCGTCCCAGGCAGCGTCGACCGGGTTCCTGCCTGCCGCCAGGCCGTCGCGCGCATGGCTGATCACCAGGATGCTGTTGGCCGTGGCGATGCCTACGCAGATGATGGCGCCGGTCAGCGCCGGCACGCTGATCGTCGTGTCGGTGGCGAACAGCATCCATGCCATGCCGGCCAGCGCCATGGGCAGCGCGCCGACGATGGCCAGCGGATCGAGCCAGGACTGGAAGTTCACCACCATCAGCAGGTACACCAGCACGATGGCGGCGGCCAGGCCCGTGAGCAGCCCCGAGAACGACGCACGCATGGTCTGCACCTGGCCGCGCACGACAATGTCCGAGCCGGCCGGCAGTTGCGCGCGGGCCTGGTCGACAATGCGCTGCACGTCGCCAGCCACGGCGCCCAGGTCGCGGCCACGCACCGCGCCGAACAGGTCCAGCACGGGTTGCACGTTGTAGTGCGATACCACGCCTTGCTGGCTGGTGCGCGCGATGGTGCCAAACTGGCCGAGCTGCCCGGCGCCGCCCTGTTGCACGGTATCGGCGCCCAGGCCCAGCGGGATGTTCGACAGCCGCTGCAGCGAATCCATCGCGTACTGGGGCACCGATACGGCCAGTGGGTAGCTGACGCCGTTTTTCGGGTTGAGCCAGAAGTTGGGCGCGGTCTGGCCGCTGCCGGACAGCGAGATCAGCAGGTTTTGCGCCACTTCGCGCTGCGACAGACCGGCCTGCAGCGCACGCGTGCGATCCACGTCGACGGTCAGTGCGGGCTGGTCCGCCGGCTGCTGCAGGTGCAGGTCCGTGAGGCCCGGTACACCGGCCAGCTTGCGCAGCAACTGGTCTGCCACCTTGCGGTTGCCGGTCAGGTCCTTGCCGACGATCTGGATGTCGATCGGGGCGGGCAGGCCGAAGTTGAGGATCTGGCTCACCATGTCGGCGGGCAGGAACGAGAAGCTGACGCCCGGAAAATCCTTCTGCAGCGCGGCGTCCAGCTGGTCGACCAGTACGCCGGAACGCTCGGCATCGGGCTTCAGGGATACCAGGATCTCGGCGTCGCCGGTGCCGATCGGCAGCGACGAATCGTAGGTCAGGTTGATGCCGCTGACGGGCAGGCCGATGTTGTCGACGATGCCCGCCACGTGCTGCGGGCCCACCACGCGGCGGATATCGGCTTCGACCTGATCGGTGATGCGCGCGGTTTCCTCGATGCGCGTGCCGGTGCGCACCCGCATGTGCAGGCGGATCTCGCCGCTATCCACGGCGGGGAAGAAATCCTGGCCCAGAAACGGCACCAGCGTCATCGACCCCGCGCAGGCCAGTGCAAAGATCGTCATGGTGCGACGTGGCCGGGCCAGCGCGGCGGACAACATGCGGGCATAGGCGGCGCGCACCCGCTCGAAGCCGGCCTCGAAGCGGCGGTGCGCCGCGCCAAACCAGCGGGTCAGGCCGGCCAGGCGGCCGGTAGACGGCCGTGACACGCCTTCGCCGCGCAGCAGGTAATGCGCCAGCGTGGGAATCAGCGTGCGGGACAGGAAGTACGAAGCCATCATCGCGAATACCACTGCCTCGGCCAGCGGCACGAACAGGTAGCGCGCCACGCCGCTGAGCAGGAACATCGGCAGGAACACGATGCAGATGCACATCGTCGACACCAGTGTGGGCAGGGCGATCTCGCCCGACCCGTCAAGAATGGCCTGTTCCAGTGGCTTGCCCGTTTCGCGATGGTGGGCAATGTTCTCGATTGCCACGGTGGCGTCGTCCACCAGCACGCCCACGGCCAGCGCCAGTCCGCCCAGCGTCATGATGTTCAGCGTCTGGCCCAGCGCCGCCAGCGCGATCAGCGCGGCCAGCACCGACAGCGGGATGGTGATGGCGATGATCAGCGTGGCGCGCCAGCTGCCCAGGAACAGCAGGATCATCATGGCCGTCAGGCAGGCGGCCACCAGCGCTTCGTGCAGTACGCCGTCGATGGCCGAAGTGACGAACACGGACTGGTCGGACAGCGGCTGGACCTGCAGCGACTTCGGTAGCCCCGCCGTGATGTGCGGCAGCAGCGCGCGGATCTGTGACACCACGGTCAGCGTCGATGCACTGCCGGTCTTCTCGATTTCCAGCAGCGCGGAGCGCTTGCCGTCATGCCGCACCACATTGGTCTGGGGGGCATAGCCGTCGTGTACCTGCGCCACATCGCGCACATAGACCGTGCCGTCCGGGCCGCTGCGCACCGGCAGGTCGTTCAGCGCCGCCACGCTCTGCGTGCTGCCGTTGAGGTCCACGCGGTATTCCAGCGCCCCGATCTTGGCGGTGCCGCCGGGCAGTACCAGGTTCTGGGCGTTGATGGCGTTGACCACGTCAAGCGGCGACAGTCCGCGCGCCTGCAGCGCGGGCACGTTCAGGTCCACCATCACCTGGCGCACCTTGCCGCCATAGGGCAGCGGCACCGACGCTCCCTGCACCGTGGCAAGCTGGGTGCGGATAAAGCTGTTGCCCAGGTCGTACAGTTCCTGCTCGGGCAGCGTGTCGCTGCCCAGCGCCAGCCGCAGGATGGGCACCGTCGATGCGTTGTAGCTCAGCACCAGCGGCGGCGTGGCGCCAGGGGGCATCTGCTTGAGGATCGATTGCGCGCCCGCCGTGGCTTGCGAGATCGCACGGTTGATATCGGCGCCGGGGTGGAAAAAGACCTTGATGACGGCCACGCCCGGCAGCGACTGCGACTCGATATGCTCGATATTGTCGACATCGGTGGTCAGCGACCGCTCGTAGCCGGTGACGATGCGCTGGGCCATGTCCTGCGCGGACAGCCCGTTGTAGGTCCACACCACGCTGACCACCGGGATATCGATCGACGGGAAGATGTCGGTCGGCATGCGCAGGGCGGCCACCGCGCCACCCAGCAAAAGCAGGATGGCGAGGACGACGAAGGTATAGGGCCGGCGCAGGGCGAGCCTGACAATCCACATGCTTTCTCTCCCGGCGCCCGGTGGCGCGGCAATCGTTCAAGGAATGGGGCCGATTCTAGGTATCGGCCGCCCTGTGAATTCCGGTCAAAACGATTACAGTCTTGTCATCCAACCCGGCCGCGCCGCTCGCTACCATCCTGCAGGCAATGCGGCGGATTGGCGCCGCCGATGGCAGAGGACTGGAGCGATGAAGATCCTGGTGGTCGAAGACGAACCGAAAACGGGGGAATACCTGCGCAAGGGGCTGGCAGAGTCGTCCTTCGTGGTGGATCTCGCGCGTACTGGGGCCGATGGCCTGCACCACGCGCTGGAGGACGACTACGACCTGATCATCCTCGACGTGATGCTGCCCGGCATGAATGGCTGGGATGTGCTGCGCCGGCTGCGTGAACGCAAGGACACCCCGGTGCTGTTCCTGACCGCGCGCGACGAGGTGGAAGATCGCGTGCGCGGGCTGGAGCTGGGTGGCGACGACTACCTGGCCAAGCCGTTCGCGTTTGTGGAACTGCTGGCGCGCGTGCGCACGCTGCTGCGGCGGGGCCCGGTGCGCGAGGCCGACCGCATCGAGGTGGGCAACCTGGAGATCGACCTGATCCGGCATCGCGTGACGCGCGCCGGCCAGCGCATCGACCTGACGCCGCGCGAATTTGCGCTGCTGCATTTCCTGGCGCGGCGCAGCGGCGAGGTGCTGAGCCGCACGCAGATTGCATCGCACGTCTGGGACATGAACTTCGACAGCGACACCAATGTGGTGGATGTTGCCATCCGGCGCCTGCGCGCCAAGATGGACGACCATTTCGCGCCCAAGCTGATCCACAGCGTGCGCGGCATCGGCTACGTGCTGGAACTGCGCGCGTCGTGACGGCACGCCGGGTTGCCCGTCTGCTGCCCCGCTCGCTGACCGCGCGGCTGGCCGTGGCGTTTGCGCTGATCGCCGGTTGCGCCTTTGCGGGCGTGGGCCTGTACCTGTACCGGTCGCTGGCGACGCAGATCATCGAACGCGACGATTCCGAACTGCTGCGCAAGGCGGCGCGAACGCGTGCCGAACTGGCCGAACTGCCGGCCGGCGACGCCCAGGCCGGGCGCTGGCAGGAAATTCGCGGCATTGTTGCGGGCAACGAGGAATTCGGCCTGCGGTTGCAGGCACCCGATGGGGCGCTGCTGACGCAGGCGGGCGCACAGCCTGGCGCCATGCCGGCGCTGGCCGCGATTGGCCTCGACACGCCGCCATCGGCTGCGGCCATCCAGGCCTGGGAGACGCCCGGCGCCGTTCCGGCGCACGGCGTTGCCATGCTGGCACGGGCGGGCACGGGCGCCAGTGCGCAGACGGTGCGGGTCGAGATTCATCAGGTGGCCGCGTCGCGCGTGGTGCTGTTGCGCGACTATCGGCTGAAGCTGTCCATTGCCGTGTGTCTGGGTGCGCTGGGCGCGGGTTTGCTCGGCTACGCGGCGCTGCACGCGGGCATGGCACCGCTGCGCCGCATCGCCGCCGGCACGGCGTCGGTGACGTTTGCCAGCGGCGTGCTGCCGGTCGATCCGTCGCGGCTGCCGGCGGAACTCGACGAACTGGCCCGCTCGCTGCAGCGGATGATCGACCGCCTGCGCGAGCGCTACGAGCGCCTGTCGCAGTTCTCGGCCGACCTGGCCCATGATTTCCGCACCCCGATCGGCAACCTGCTGGGTCAGACGCAGGTGGCGCTGTCGAGCGAGCGGTCGGTGGACGAATACCAGGCGCTGCTGGCTTCGAACGTCGAGGAATACGAGCGGCTGTCGCGCATGATCGAGAACATGCTGTTCCTGGCGCGCGCCGACAATGCACAGGTGGCGATGCACCGCGCGGAGCTTGACCTGCGGACCGAACTGGCCCGCCAGGCCGACTATTTCGAGTTGCTGGCCGATGCGCGCGGCATTGCCATCCACGTGGAGGCGCAGGGCACGCTTTACGCCGATGCCACGCTGTTCCGGCGCGCGCTGGGCAACCTGCTGTCGAACGCCGTCCACTATTCGCCCGAATCGGCGGTGATTGCGCTCAGGAGCCGGCACGAGGCCGGCACGGTCGTGATCGAAGTGGTCAACCCTGGGCCCGGCATTGCGCCCGGGCACCTGCCACGGCTGTTCGACCGCTTTTTCCGTGGCGACCCGGCCCGCGCCAATTCCGGTGAATCGTCGGGTATCGGGCTGGCAATCGTGAAGACCATCATGGAACTGCACCAGGGAGCGGTGCAGGTGGAGTCGGTGCCCGATGGCCTGACCACGTTCCGGCTGGTGTTTCCCGGCCGCTGAGGGGGGCGGGTTCCGGCTCCGGGCGCGCCTAGGCAGCCGGCTGGCGCAAATGGGGCGGCATCCGCGCACTCATGGCCGACAGGTGTTCGCGCAGCGCCGCGTGCAGGTACCTGACCGCGGGCGAGAACTGCCTGCGATGCGGGCACACCAGGTTCAGCGGCACCGGCTCGCCGGGCTGGTCCGGCACCAGCAGTTCCAGCCTGCCGTGGGCGACGTCTTCGCAGACGTCGAGCCATGACTTGTAGGCGATGCCGCGCCCGTCCAGCGCCCAGCGCCGGGCGATCTCGGCGTCGTCGCACAGCAGCGACCCCTTGACGGTGATCAGCCGCCGGGTGCCCGCCACCGGAAAGCTCCAGCGGTCGTGGACGCGGCCACCCAGCACGTAGGGCAGGCATTGATGCGCAGGCAGATCGTCGAGCGTGGCGGGCCGTCCGTGACGTTCGAGGTAGTCCGGCGATGCCACCAGCACGCGCCGATTGTCCGGTGCCAGCGGCAGGGCCACGTAGGTGGCGCCTTCGTTCAGGCCATAGCGGATGGCGATATCCACCGGATCGCGGAACACGTCGGTGATCTGGTCGGATAGCGACAGCTTCAGCACCAGCTTCGGATGGGATTCCCGGAACGCGGTCAGCAGCGGCAGCAGCACATTGCGGCCCAGGTCCGACGGCGCGGCGATCTTCAGCGTGCCTTGCAGCGCGCGCTGCTCGCCGTGCAGGCGCTCCCGGCCTTCGGCCAGCATGGCCAGCACCTCGTTGGCGCAGGGCAGGTACTGCTCGCCCTCGGCGGTGAGCCGCAGGCTGCGGGTGGACCGCGCAAACAGGCGGATATCGAGTTCCTTTTCCAGTCTCTGGATGGCCGCGCTGACCTGGCCGGGCAGCAGGTCGGCCTCGCGGGCCGCGTTCGAGAAACTGCCCAGGGCGGCGGTACGTACGAAGAGTTGCAGGTCGTCGAGTCTGATCATTTTCACTCTGGTAGTGAAAGTCCTGCCGGATTTTCCCAGTTTTTCGGGGATAACGCAGCGACGATAATGCGACGCATAGCCCCTTTTCCAATCCATGAACCCGGAGCCCACCATGAATCTCACCGACGCCGTCCTGTCCCGCCATACCGTCAAGGCCTACGAAGGCGGGCAGACCCTGCCGCAGGAACAGATCGACATGCTGCTGGCGTGGCTGCACAACAGCCCGTCGTCGGTCAACTCGCAGCCGTGGCACTTCGTGGTGGCGTCGACGCCCGAGGGCCGCGAGACCATCGCCAGGGCGGCGACCGGCACGTTTTCGTATAACCACCCGAAGATCGTCGATGCGTCGCACGTGATCGCGCTGTGCATGCGCGCCGACCTGGACGAAGCCCACCTGCGCGCCGTGCTGGCCCAGGAGGAAAGCGACGGCCGCTTCAAGGTGGAGGGCGCCCGCGAGGGCCAGGACAAGAGCCGCCGCTCGTACGTGGACCTGCACCGCTATACGCTGCGCGATGTGCCGCAATGGATGGAAAAGCAGGTCTACCTGGCGCTGGGCGGCCTGCTGCTGGGCGCGGCCATGCTTGGCATCGACGCCACGCCGATGGAAGGCTTCGACGCCGGCGCGCTGGACACCGCGCTGAACCTGCGTGAACGCGGCCTGACCGGCGTGGTGCTGGTGTCGCTGGGCCGCCGCAGCGAAAAGGACTTCAATGCCGGTCTGCCGAAGTCGCGCCTGCCGAAGGAGGCAGTGTTCACGCACATCTGAGTCGAAGCCGGCGAGGCCGCCCGGGTAAAAGTCAGGCCTGCGGATCGGCGGCCTGCCATTTGCCGGTGGACGGGCAGACCCAGACTCTCTGCCCGTCGCGCCGCACCTGTTCTTCCTGGACCTGTGCGGCGGCTGCCCGGTCATGGTCGAACGCCACGCGTAGCGCGCTGGCGACCCGGGCATCCTCCACGGGCAGTTCCCAGGTCAGGAACAACTGCGTGTCGTCCCGCCCTGCCGGGAAGTCAGCCGGATCGAAACGATGCGCGCCGCGCGGCACCACGCCGTGCGGCTGGCAGGTATCGAACAGCAGCACCGTGCCGCGACGCAGCGGAATGCGCCGGTCCAGCGACGGAAAATACACGTCCTGCCCCTTGTCTTCGCTCAGGAACAGGTTGCAGAAGGCCGCACCGCCATACTGGTCGCCGTCATGGTGATACCGGGCGCCACGGCACACCATCAGCGCGACATCGCTTTCGGCCAGCAGGCCGGGCAGCCCCAGTGCTGCCGTCCAGTCGGCCATGGCCCGCACGCAGCGCGCGTAGTCGGGCCAGCGCATCCGCGCACGCGCCAGCGGCATGACCTCGACGTCGCCTGGCTCCAGCGTCATCTGCAACGCAATTTCTCGTGCCCAGTCCGCCAAAAGCCGGCCCGGCGGGGCGGGGATGTCCACCACATCCGACAGGACCACCTCGCTCACGCGCCGGCTGCGCATGGCATCGCCGCTCCAGAAACAGGAGGTCAGGCTGGGCGAGGGAGATTGATGGCGGTCGTCTGGCATGGCCGGCAGTGTAACGCCGGCCCACCCGGTACCGCCGAAGAACGTGTCGCGGTCGTACGGGTTCAGCGGCAGCCGTTCGGGCAGGTCAGGGCGCTTGTTGCTGCAGTCCTGCGCTGGTACTGGCGGTCCTGATGCTGCTGTGGCGTCTGGCGGGGCGCCCCGACGCAGAAGCCTAGCGCCTGGGCGAGCAGTCGTACGGCGCGAACAGTTCAATCACCCAGTCCACGAACGCGCGCAGCCTTGCGCTCTGGTTCCTGGACGGGTGGAACACGATGTGCAGCGGATGCAGCGGCCGGCTCCATTCGGGCAGCACGCGGACCAGCGTGCCGGCATCGAGGTGTGGCCGGGCCATGAAGCCGAAGGTCTGGCCCACGCCCAGGCCGCTGACCAGGGCCGTCAGATGGGCCGTGCTCTCGTTGACGAACACGCCATGCCGGCTGCGCACGTCCACGTCGATGCGCTCGCCTTCGCGCTCGAACAGCAGCGGCATCACGCGGCCCGTGAGCGACGAGAAATAGCCCGCCACGTCGTGATCGGTCTGCAGCGCGGTCGGGTGCGCTGGCGTGCCTCGCGCGGCCACGTACTGTGCCGCCGCGTAGGTGCCCCAGTCCAGGCTGGCGATGTGCCGGGCAATCAGCGACGTATCGGTCAGGTCGCCGCCCCGGATCACGCAATCGACGGCGTCGCCGATCAGGTCGACATGGCGGTCGCCGACGCCCACTTCGAGCTGGATCTCGGGATATCTGGCGCGGAAGGACGGCAGGCCCGGCAGCAGGATCAGGTTGGCCAGCGACGATCCGATATCCACCCGCAGGCGCCCGCGCGGCGCACCACGCGCATCGGCAAACAGCGTATCCATTTCGTCCACATCGGCCAGCACCTTGACCGCCCGGTGGTAGTACGCCTGGCCCTCGTCGGTGACCACCACCTTGCGGGTGGACCGCTGGAACAGCTTGATGCGCAGGTGCGATTCCAGGTCCTGGATCAGCTTGGTGACGGTGGGGCGCGGAATGTTGAGCGTGTCGGCGGCCTTGCTGAAGCCGCCGGATTCGGCGATGCGGACAAATACGCGCAGGGCTTGCAGTTGATCCATGGGAAAGCGGGACGAAAGCGGGCAGGGCGACGGCGCCGCAGGCAGTATGCCTGATTATTCATCTATATGAATAATGATTTAACTTCAGCGCTGTTTATTCGAAAAACGCTAACGCCTAAAGTTGCGCCATCCACTGATCAACACGAAAGGAAAACATCATGAGCAAGCGACTGGAAGGCAAGATCGCCCTGGTAACCGGCGGCACGAGCGGCATCGGACTGGCCGCCGCAAAAGACCTGGCCCGCGAAGGCGCGAAGGTATACGTGACGGGGCGCCGCACGGCGGAACTCGACAAGGCCGTGGAAGCCATCGGCCACGGCGCGGTGGGCGTGCAGGGCGATGTCACCCGCGAGGCAGACCTTGATGCGCTGGTCAAGACGATCCGCGAGGCCGACGGGCGCCTGGACGTGCTGTTCGCCAACGCGGGCGGCGGCACCATGGCTCCGCTGGGCGAGATCACCGCGCAGCATTTCGACGATACGTTCAATCGCAATGTCCGCGCCGTGGTGTTCACGGTGCAGAAGGCGCTGCCGCTGATGGGCGCGGGCGGTTCGATCATCCTGACCGGCTCGATTGCCGGATCGACGGGCACGCAGGCATTCAGCATCTACAGCGCCTCGAAGGCGGCGGTGCGCGGCCTGGCACGTAGCTGGGTGCTGGACCTGAAGGATCGCGGTATCCGCGTGAACGTGGTGAGCCCGGGTTCCACGCATACGGTGGGCCTGGCCGAACTGGGCGGCGAGACCAAGGCGGCGCAGGACGGCTTGCTGGGCTACCTGGCTTCGCTGGTGCCGATGGGCCGGCTGGGCGCACCGGAGGAAATCGCCCGCGTGGTGACGTTCCTGGCTTCCGACGATTCGAGCTTTATCAATGGCGCCGAGATTGCCGCCGACGGCGGGCAGGCGCAGGTCTGAACGGCCGGCATCGTTCGGACGGCAATGTTCGGACGGTGTTGTCCGGGCAAAAAAAACAGCCACCACGAGGGTGGCTGTTTGCCTGGAACGCCAGGGTGCGTCGAGGTGGGGCGGCCCTCAGCCCTTCAGCACCTGGCCGATGGCATTCGCCACCACGCCGACATTGCGTTCGTTCAGGCCGGCCACGCACATGCGGCCCGAGCGCAGCACATAGACACCGTGTTCGTTTTTCAGGCGGTCCACCTGGTCGGCCGACAGGCCGGTGTACGTGAACATGCCGCGCTGCTTGACGTAACGCGACAGCTTCTCGCCGCTGACATGCTCGCGCAGCTGGTCGTGGATGGCCTGGCGCATGCGCGTGATGCGCTGGCACATGGCCGCCAGCTCCGTTTCCCAGCTCTGGCGCAGCGCAGGGGTGGTCAGCACGCGTGCCACCACGCGGGCGCCGTGGGTGGGCGGGTTGCTGTAGTTGGCGCGCACGGCGCCGGTCAGCTGGCCCAGCACGCGGCCGGCTTCGTCGGCGCTCTGGCAGATCACGCTCAGGCCACCGCAACGCTCGCCATACAGCGAGAAATTCTTCGAGAACGAGTTGGCCACCAGTGCGGGCACGTTCTGGCGGGCCAGTTCGCGCACGGCAAAGGCGTCGTCGTCCAGGCCCGAGCCAAAGCCCTGGTAGGCCATGTCGACGAACGGCAGCAGCTTGCGGGCCTTCAGCACGCCGATCACCTGGCGCCACTGGTCATCGTTCAGGTCCACGCCGGTCGGGTTGTGGCAGCAGGCGTGCAGCAGCACGATACCGCCCTGCGGAATGGCTTCGATGGCCGCCAGCATCGCGTCGAACTTCAGGCCACCGGTCTCGGCGTCGTAGTACGGATAGGTGTTGACCTTGAAACCGGCGCGCTCGAACACCACGCGGTGGTTTTCCCAGCTGGGATCGCTGATCCACATTTCCGCGGTCGGGAAGTAGCGCTTCAGGAAGTCGGCGCCCACGCGCAGCGCGCCCGAGCCGCCCAGCGTCTGCAGCGTGGCGATGCGGCCTTCGGCGCGGGCGGCGCAGTCTTCGCCGAATACCAGCGCCTGCACGGCCTGGCGGTAGGCGGCAATGCCGGCCATCGGCAGGTAG
The DNA here is from genome assembly GCF_001652915.1 of Cupriavidus sp. D384. Classification (GTDB taxonomy): domain Bacteria; phylum Pseudomonadota; class Gammaproteobacteria; order Burkholderiales; family Burkholderiaceae; genus Cupriavidus. The sequence continues at coordinate 51,079 of NZ_BBQI01000011.1, read as the reverse complement.
GGGCGCGGGCCCATGTCCGACAGCAGCGCGGCTTCGGCTTCGGCCACGGCCTGCATGACCGGCAGGCGGCCTTCGTCGTCAAAGTAGATGCCGATGCTCAGGTTCACCTTGTTGGTACGCGGGTCCTGCTGGAAATCCTCGTTGAGCGAGAGGATCGGGTCACCGGGAAAGGCTTCGATGTGTTCGAACATGGGATGCGTCTGGCTTGCGGGTTCAGGGGGTGGCGGCCCGGGGTGCACACGGGCCGCACAGGCAGGTTACTGGATCTGGGCGCTCGCGGCGGGCATGGCCGAACCGGCGTTCTTCTGCCGGAGGCGATAGCTTACGCCAAGAATGACCAGCCAGACCGGAATCAGGTAGACCGAGATGCGCAGGCCGGGCGTCAGGAACATGACCACCAGGATGCCGGCCAGGAAGATCAGCGTCACGTAGTTGGTCAGCGGATAGCCCAGGCTCTGGAACACCGTGGTCTTGCCTTCGGCACGCTTGGCGCGGCGGAACATCAGGTGAATGATGCTGATCATGGCCCAGTTGATGATCAGCGCCGACACCACCAGGCCCATCAGCAGTTCGAACGCTTCACCGGGCATGAAGTAGTTGACCAGCACGCAGAGGCCGGTAGCCAGGGCCGATACGCCCAGCGCGGCCAGCGGAATGCCGCGGCGGTTCACCTTCATCAGTGCGCGCGGGGCATTGCCCTGTTGCGCCAGGCCCAGCAGCATGCGGCTGTTGCAGTAGACGCCGCTGTTGTAGACCGACAGCGCCGCGGTCAGCACCACCACGTTCAGCACGGTTGCCACGATATCGCTGTTCATCGCATGGAAGATCAGCACGAACGGGCTGCCGCCGGTGACCACCTTCTGCCACGGGTACAGCGACAGCAGCACGGCCAGCGCGCCAACGTAGAAGATCAGGATGCGGTAGATCACCTGGTTGGTGGCCTTGGGGATGCTCTTGCCCGGGTTGTCGGCTTCGGCGGCGGTAATGCCCACCAGTTCGAGGCCGCCGAACGAGAACATGATCACGGCCATCGCCATCACCAGTCCGCCCAGCCCGTTCGGGAAGAAGCCGCCGTGCTGCCACAGGTTGGCGACGCTGGCCTCGGGGCCTGCAGTGCCGGTGCCCAGCATGTAGCCGCCAAAGCCGATCATGCCGACGATGGCCGCGACCTTGATGATCGAGAACCAGAACTCCATCTCGCCGAACGACTTCACGCTGGCCAGGTTGATGGCGTTGATGACGACGAAGAAGCCCAGGGCGGAGACCCACGTGGGGATGCCGGGCCACCAGTACTGGACGTAGATGCCCACGGCCGACAGTTCGGCCATGCTGACCAGGATGTACAGCACCCAGTAGTTCCAGCCGGACATGAAGCCGGCAAAGTGGCCGCAATACTTGTTGGCAAAGTAGCTGAACGAGCCCGCCACCGGTTCGTCGACGACCATCTCGCCCAGCTGGCGCATGATGAAGAAAGCGACGATGCCGGCCAGCGCGTAGCCCAGCAGCACGGAGGGCCCAGCCAGCTTGATGGTCTGGGCAATGCCCAGGAACAGGCCGGTGCCGATGGCGCCGCCCAGCGCAATCAGCTGGATATGGCGATTCTTCAGGCCACGCTTGAGCGTGCCTTGGCTGTCAGGAGCATGCATGGAGTTGTCTATCCTCTACCCATTCTTGTGGAATGGCGGCGCGCCTCTTTGGGGTTGGGCGCTTTGAAAAAAGCGCCGGCGCGGGTAACGCCGGACGCAGGGGTGCGCGCCGGCGAAAACCCGAGAGTTTACCGGCACACGCTTGGAAAAGCAGGGGAAATGGGCCAGCCCGGATCAGTGCCGGGCCGGATGCGTCACACCTTCAGCGTGCCGCGTTCGATCTGGTCGCGTTCGAGTGACTCGAACAGCGCCTTGAAGTTGCCTTCGCCGAAGCCGTCGTCGCCGGAGCGCTGGATGTATTCGAAGAACACCGGGCCGAGCACCGTCTTGGAGAAGATCTGCAGCAGCAGGCGCGGACGGCCGCCTTCGGTGGTGCCGTCGAGCAGGATGCCGCGGGCCTTGAGCTGGTCCACCGGCTGGCCGTGGCCGGGCAGGCGCGTGTCCAGGGCCTGGTAGTAATAGTCGTTCGGTGCGGTCATCAGCTCGACGCCAGCCAGTTGCAGGCTGTCGATGACTTCGAGCAGGTTGTCCACCGAGAAGGCGATGTGCTGGATGCCTTCGCCGTTGAACGCCATCAGGAACTCCTCGATCTGGCCGGCGCCCTTCGACGATTCCTCGTTCAGCGGAATGCGGATCTTGCCGTCCGGCGCGGTCATCGCCTTCGAGGTCAGGCCCGTGTACTCGCCCTGGATATCGAAATAGCGGATTTCGCGGAAATTGAACAGGCGTTCGTAGAAGTTAGCCCAGTAAGCCATGCGGCCACGGTAGACGTTGTGCGTCAGGTGGTCGATCAGCTTGAGGCCGTGGCCCTTCGGGTGGCGGTCCACGCCCTCGATATATTCGAAATCGATGTCATAGATCGACTTGCCGTCCTCGAAGCGGTCGATCAGGTACAGCGGCGCGCCGCCGATGCCCTTGATGGCCGGCAGGCGCAGTTCCATCGGGCCCGTGGCGATCTCGATCGGCTGGGCGCCCAGCATCAGCGCGCGGTTGTACGCCTTGTGCGAATCCTTGACGCGGAAGGCCATGCCGCAGGCGCTGGGGCCGTGCTCGGCGGCGAAATAGGCGGCTTCGCTGTGCGGCTCGTTGTTGACGATGAAGTTGATGTCGCCCTGGCGATACAGCACCACATCCTTCGAACGGTGACGGGCCACCAGCGTGAAGCCCATCTTCTCGAACAGCGGTTCCAGCACGTTGGGCGTGGGCGAGGCGAATTCAACGAACTCGAAGCCCATCAGTTGCATCGGGTTTTCAAACAGGTCGGCCATGATCGGAGCGCTCGGGGGCGAGAGGGGGAATGGAAATATTATTTCGGTGAGGCAGCAGGGCGAGTGGCGTGGGAGACGCCTGGCGCGCTGCACAACGTGAGGAAATTGTAGAACCCGCCTCGCTAAATAGGATTTCGTAAGGCACGCAGGGAAACCCTGAAAGATGAGATAAGATTTCGTGAAACCGCCATTTCAGGAAACGATAATGCAACAAACCGACCTTGACCGCATCGATCGCCGCTTGCTGGCAGAACTGCAGGAACACGGGCGTGCATCGAACCTGGAACTGTCCGAGGCGATCAACCTGTCGCCCGCCCAGACATTGCGGCGCCATCGCCGCCTGGAGGAAGGCGGCATCATCAAGCGCTACGAGGCGCGGCTGGACAGTACCGCGCTGGGGTTTGGCGTAACGGCCTTCATCCACGTGACGATGGAACGCGGCCACATTCGCGATTTGTCCAAATTCAAGGGACTGGTGGCCGAACTGGCGCAGATCCAGGAGTGCTTTTCGGTCACCGGCGACATCGACTACGTGCTGAAGGTGGTGGCAAAGGACCTGAAGTCGCTGTCGGACTTCCTGCTCGACACCCTGATGCGCATCCCCGGCGTGAGCGGCGTGAAGTCAAGCGTGTGCCTGGACGAGATCAAGTGTACGAGCGCGATGCCGCTGGATTTGTGAGCAGGGTTGCGGATGAACGAGTGAAAAGCCCGCCATGTGCGGGCTTTTTGTTTTGTTGGATCGTTGTCAAGAAAAGACGACGCGGAAAGATCGTTCAGGAACGAAAGGTTATAGGAACGTATCCGTACACTTACGAATCCACCGCGGCCCATGGAGGAACGATATTTTGGAAATTTGGGAGCGAATGGCTGAAGATTTCCAGAGGAAAGGCGCACAGGTAATGCGATTCGCGCCATCTGTATTTTTACTTGTCGGTTGCTATTCCGTTGCCCACGCGCAGCCGCCGCAAGCTGTCATCGAAAGTTGCCTGCTCGGGTATTCAACGGCTGCCGGCATTTCTGTCGTGATGGGGGCGAGCGGCCATCAGGTGGTTGAGGACGTTCCCGGCTACCGCTTGACCTGGCCGGAGCGGTTGCCCGGTGTCCGCGTCGGATACGCCGTCAGCAAGGGCGGGGATAACGACTATGTATTTGTAGACAGACGTCGCGGGTATATCCGGACGGCCATTCCACTTACGCGATGGAAGCCGGCACCTTTGGAAGTCCCCTTGCGCGCTGGTTATGGCGTCGTGACACAGGGAACAAGCCGGTACGTATGTGTAGTGGAATCGACCGGGCAGGGCTCTGCGGCGTTCGTGATGGCCGGGTATATCGGTCGATTTGCGCCTGCCAAGGGAAAGGGCATACAGCTTTACTATGCCGTAGCGGACACCAAGACGTTCAAGGGATTCAAGCCAGATTGATTTTGCGGTTGGCGAGTAAAAGCAGCCCGCCATAGTGCGGGCTGATTGTTGTCGATCCATTGGGTTGGCTGTCAAAGCCTACCGCACCTCCATCAAATCCTTCCCCACCACGATCCGCCCGTTGAAGTGCTTGCGGACGTCGGCGGCCCACATCTCGTCGGTGATGCGGTCGTCGTCGCCCGGTACGAAATGGCTGAGTACCAGCGTCTTTACGCCTGCCGCCGCGGCGATGCGGCCGACGTCCTCGGTCAGCGTGTGGCTTTCCAGGAAGTGTTTCTTGATGGTGGCACCGTTGGCAACGCGTGAGACCAGGGCGTCGATGCCGGGGCCGTACATGGCCTCGTGCACCAGCACGTCAGCGCCCTTGGCGAATTCGGCCAGTTTCGGGTTGTAGGCGGTGTCGCTGGAAAACACGATGGTGCGGTCGGCGGTTTCGAACCTGTAGGCGAAGTTGTCCACGATGGGCGGGTGCGGTGTGCGGAATGCCGTGACCTTGACGTCGGCGTTCTGCAGCACCACGCCGTTGCCGGTGATATCGGTGGCCTCTACCAGCTTGCGGATATCGGGGCGGCCTTCGTCGGCGATGCGCGTGTCGATGTCGAAGCGGTTCAGCGCCCAGTAGGTGCGCGTCATCTCGGCCGTGCCGCTGGGCCCGTAGGCATGCACGGTCTGGTTCAGGCCCGTGGCCCAGGCGTTGTAGATCAGGTTGCCGTATTCGAGGTCGTGGTCCGAATGATGGTGGCTGATAAACACGTAGCGCAGCGCCGACAGCGGCACGCCGGCATTGACCATCTGACGCGACACGCCGGTGCCGCAGTCGATCACGTAGGGCACGCCGTTGATCAGCAGCAGGTTGGCCGGGTTGGAACGCGACCCGCCCACGCGCGGGCCGCCTTTGGTGCCGAGGAGGATCAGGCGGGTGCCGCCAGACTTGGCGGCCGGTTGTGCAAACGGAATCTGGGGCAGCAGGGCGGCGCCGACGGCGGCCACGCCCAGGCCAAGCACCTTGCGGCGTTGGGGCTGGAACACGCGTTGTCTCCTTGATGTTTTGATGGGCCGTCACGCCGAGGTATTGCACTCGGCAAACAGCCAGCAGGGCAGGCACAACCTTAGCGCCGCCCTTTGCACATCATCAAGGCACGAATGGAACGTTCAGTGGGACAAAGCGAACGCCAGGCGCGCGCGGCGGGAAATCACTGGTCGATCTTCCGCATGGCCTCGGTAATGTCCCGGGTGTCGTTCGGACGCACCAGGCGCGCCACTTCCTGGCCGTCGCGCAGGAACACCAGCGTGGGCCAGAGCTTCACGCGGAACGATCGGCCCAGCGGGCGGCCGCTGCCATCTTCCACCTTGATATGGTCGATGCCGGGGTGCTGGCCGAACGCCGATTCAATCAACGGCTGGGCGCGCTGGCAGAAGCCGCACCAGGGCGTGCCGAACTCCAGGATGGTGGCGCCGCGCAGTGCGTCGATCTCGTCGCGCGACGGTTCTGTCGTGGCAAAGGTGTGGGTCATGCTCATCGGTCGGGGCTCCGTCGATACATGGTGGTCTGGTGATGGTCTGATGCCCTGCCACGCGATTTCCGCGCCAGCGGCGTAACCGTCATTCTGCCAGCGACAGCGCACGCACGTGCGCCGGCGGGCCGGTAAGAATTTCCCACCATGCCGGCAATAGCGCCTGCACTTCGGCGCGCGCATAGCGGTCGTCGATCAGCCAGACCACGCCGCGGTCCTGCTGGGTGCGGATCACGCGGCCCGCGGCCTGCACCACCTTGCGCAGGCCGGGATACAGGTAGGCGTAGTCGTAGCCCTGCCCGAAGACGGTCTCCATGCGGTCGCGCAGCTGTTCGTTCACCGGATTGATCTGCGGCAGGCCCAGCGTCGCCACGAAGGCACCGATCAGGCGGTCGCCGGGCAAATCCACACCCTCGGAAAACACCCCGCCGAGCACCGCGAAGCCGATGCCCTGGCCGCCGGGCGCGAAGGCGTCCAGGAATGCCGCCTGGCCCGCCTCGGTCATGCCGCGCGCCTGTGACCAGATCGGAATGTCGGGATGGTGTTCGGCCAGTAGCGCGGCGGCCTGCTGCAGGTAGTCGTGGCTGCTGAAGAACGCCAGGTAGTTGCCGGGACGGCGTGCAAACTGGTCGGCCATCAGCTGCACGATGGCGGGCAGCGAGCGCTGGCGCTGGGCGTAGCGCGTGGAGATATGACGTGCCACGTGAACGTCGAGCTGCGCGGCGTGGAATGGCGATGGCACTTCCACCGACACCGTGCTGGCGGGCAGCCCCAGCAGGTTGTGGTAGTAGTCGGCCGGCTGCAGCGTGGCCGAAAACAGCGTGGTCGAATGCGTGCCGGCAAAGCGCGGCGCCAGGTACGGGGCCGGCAGCAGGTTGCGCACGCACAGGTCGGCGTCGAAGCTGCCCCGCTTGCGCGGCGTGCGCGTGATGTCGAACAGCGAATGCTTGCCGCCGTACTCGGTCATCTGCTCGGCCAGCCGCAGGAAGTGCATGGCATCGAAGTAGAAGCGCTCCAGCGCGGCGTCGTGCCGCTGCGGATGCTCGCTCATGTCGTCGATGATGGCCGTGCAAAGCTGGACCAGCGCCTCGACGAAGGCAGCGGGCTCCTCGCCGCGCGTTTCGTACGCGGCATCGCCGGACTTTGCCAGCGCATTCCACTGGCGGTAGACGCGGTCCATCGGCCGCTTCAGCGCGCCGGGCGCGGCCAGCCGCACGCCACGGAACGCCGCGTGGTCAAGCGTGGACGTGTACATCGCGCGGCCCCGGTCCACCAGGTTGTGCGCCTCGTCCACCAGCACGCTGACACGCCACTCGTTCATCGCGGTCAGCATGTACAGCAGCGCGCTGCGATCGAAGTAATAGTTGTAGTCGCCCACCACCAGATCGCTCCAGCGGATCATTTCCTGGGCCAGGTAGTAGGGGCAGACCTGGTGCGCGCGGGCAATCTCGCGCGTGGTGGCGCGGTCCAGCAGCGGTGCGCGGCTGGCGGCATCGCGGGCAGCGGGCAGGCGGTCGTAGAAGCCTTGCGCCAGCGGGCAAGATTCGCCGTGGCAGGCCAGCTCGGGATGTTCGCAGGCCTTGTCACGTGCGGTCAGCTCCAGCACGCGCAGCGGTGTCTCGGCGGCGTTCTGCCTGAGCTGCCGCGTGGCGTGCAGTGCCACGGCACGGCCCGTGGATCGCGCCGACAGGAAGAACACCTTGTCGATGCGCTGGGTCGGCATGGCCTTGAGCGCCGGAAACACCGTGCCGATCGACTTGCCGATGCCGGTTGGCGCCTGCGCCAGCAGCGTGCGCGCCAACGCGTTGGCCTTGTAGACCGATTCCGCCAGCAGGCGCTGGCCTTCGCGGAATGTGCCGTGCGGAAAGGCCAGCGCCGCCAGCCCTGCGTCGCGGCCGCTGCGATGGGCGGCCTCGCGTTCGGCCCAGTGCATGAAGCGGCGGCAGCTATCCTCGAAGAACTCGCGCAGCGCCTGCGCGTCGAAGCGCTCCCTGAGCACGCGTTCCTGCTGGCTGACGATATCGAAGTAGACCAGTGCCACATCGATCTGCTTCAGCTCGCGCGACTGGCACAGCAGCCAGCCATAGATCTTGGCCTGGGCCCAGTGCAATGCCTGGTGGTTCTGCGGAATCTCCACCTTCTGGCCGCGCACCGTCTTGATTTCCTCGACCCGGTTGGTCACGGGGTTGTAGCCATCGGCCCGCCCGCGCACGCGCAGGCCTTCGAAATCCCCCGACAGCGCCACCTCGGCCTCATAGCCGGGCCCGCGCCGGCTGGTCACCACGCCATGCCCGGCCACGCCCTCCTGCCCGGTGGGCGACGGCGTGAAGCGCAGGTCGAGGTCGCCCGCCTTGGCCGTGAACTCGCACAGGGTGCGCACGGCGACGGTATAGCGGGGCGGTTGGTCGGGTGTGGCGGACAAGACGCAAATGAGGTGGAAATTGCGGGACTGTATGAATATACAGTGATCGGACACCGACAGGAAATCCCGGCGCGGGAATCTAAGATGGAAAACGGCCCGAAAGGAGAACGTTCCGATGCATCCGCTCAAGATCGCCACCTTCAATATCAATGGCGTGCGCACCCGCCTGCAGGCGTTGCTGGCCTGGCTCGAACGCGAGGCGCCCGATGTGGCCTGCCTGCAGGAACTGAAGGCGGTGGACGAGGGGTTTCCAATCGACGAGATTCATGCCGCCGGATATGGGGCGATCTGGCACGGCCAGAAATCGTGGAACGGCGTGGCAATACTGGCCCGGGGCGCAGATCCCGTAGAGGTGCGGCGTGGCCTGCCGGGCGGCGACGACGACACGCAGAGCCGCTACCTGGAGGCCGCTGTCGGGGGCGTGCTGATTGCCTGCCTGTACCTGCCCAACGGCAATCCGCAGCCGGGCCCGAAATTCGATTACAAGCTGGCGTGGTTCGAGCGGCTGATCGGCCATGCGCAGACGTTGCTGCAGAGCGGCCATCCGGTGGTGATTGCGGGCGACTACAACGTGGTGCCGACCGACGACGACATCTACAACACGCGCTCTTGGCTCAAGGATGCGCTGCTGCAGCCCGAAAGCCGCGAATGCTACCGGCGCCTGCTGGCGCAGGGCTGGACCGATGCGCTGCGCGCACGCTTTCCCGACGAGAAGATCTACACGTTCTGGGATTACTTCCGGCAGCACTGGCAAACCAACTCCGGACTGCGGATCGACCACCTGCTGCTGAGCCCCGGGCTGCGCATGCGCGATGCGGGCGTCGACAAATGGGTGCGGGGCGAGGAGAAGGCCAGCGATCATGCGCCAGCGTGGGTGGTGATCGAAGCCGCCGGGGAGGCGCCGGCAGGGAAGAAGGTGGCGGCGAAGAAGGTGGCGACGAGGAAAGCCGCTACGAAGAAAGTGGCAGCAAAGAAGGTGGCCGGAAAGAAGGTGGCCGCAAAGAAGGTGGCTGCGGGCAAGAAGCCGGCAACCAGGGTGGCGGCAAGGAAGACCGCCGCGTAAACAAAAAAAATCGCCGGGGGACGACCCCGGCGTCGGAGAAACGGATGACGCCCGTCGTGAGAGCGGACGGCGGGCGTCGGGCGCCTGAACCGGGGCGCCCAGAAATTGTTCAGGCCATTCAGGCCATTCAGGCCATTCAGGCCATGGCCGGTTCGTGCTCGGTCACCGCGCACATCGAACCGCGCACGGCACCCAGCAGCATGTCGGCAGCGGCGTCCAGCCGGTCGCTCGAACCCGACATCCGCGCGGTGATGATGCCGTTCTGGATCGCGCCATACAGCACCTTCGCCAGCAACTGCGGCGGCACCGGATACGGCTGGCCCCGTTCGGCTTCGGCGCGGTGCAGCAGGTTGGTAATCCAGGTTTCGTTGGCCTGGAAATGCGCCTGCAGGTAGCTGCGGATCGCATCGGGCAGTGCCAGCACCTCGGCGGACAACATGCCGGCCAGGCAGATCTGGTTCAGCTCGATGTCGTTGCGCAGCGGCCCAACATATCGCTCGGCCTGCTCGATCAGCGGCAGCGAGGTGTCGATGGCCGCCAGCCGTGCCTTCGAGCGCTCACGGTACAGGCGCACCACTTCCAGCACCAGGTCGTCCTTGGCCGGGAAGTAGTAGTGGATGCTCGATGTCTTCACGCCCACCAGCTCCGCGAGGTCGCGGTAGCTGAAACCGTTGTAGCCCCGTTGCCGGATCAGCACGGAGGCGTGCTCGAGCAATTGATCGCGTACGGTATGCGTTTTCATGTCTGCTGTCCGCGCCTTTGTGGCGGTGGACCCTCCGGTTGTTCGCCCTTCTGTCTTCGCCAGGATGTCCTGGGTCAGACGGACAGCGACTGCGCAACCAGCGAGAGGACTGCGCCGCTGGTGAGGCAGAGCACCACCCAGCCGCCCAGGATCAGGGCTGTGTCACGCAAGGTCATGATGAAACTCCAGGTATCTGTTTCCGGCCGCGGCCCGGCTTGGCTACCGGGTCACGGCCGTTGCGGGAATCAGGCGAGTGCGCCGTCGGTGTACACGTCGAAGCTGCGCGACGGTTCAGCCGAGACACCCGTGCGATCCAGGCCGGCGACCGTGCGGGCACCGTCGGTGTACGGGTCGAACTTGCCGATCTTGGCGCCGTCGGTGAACGGGTCGGCCTTGCCGACGCGGGCACCATCGGTGTAGACGTCGCGGCTGCCGATGCTGGCAACCAGGCCGTCGCGGTTCGTCACGCGGGCACCGTCGGTGTAGACGTCACGGCGGCCGTTGATGCTGGCAACCAGGCCGTCACGGTTGGTCACGCGGGCACCGTCCGTGAAGGCGTCGCGGTTACCGATGCGGGCACCTTCGCTGAACGAATCGAACTTGCCCTGGCGCGCACCGTCCGTGAAGGCGTTGCGCTGGTCCTGCACGCGGTAGCTGTAACCGTAGACTTCGCCAGCCTTCTGGGCGGCGGGGGCGGCCTGGACAGCGCCGGTGACAAAAGCGGCGGCGAGGGCGGCGGCGGTAACGATGGTCTTGGCGTTCATGATGCTCTCCTTTGCAAGGCAGGCGATCTCGGTTTGTGTGTGGATCGCTGGCCGATGTCTGTGCTGCGAATCAGCGTCTTCTTTTGCTACTGCTATCTACTGCTAGATAGATACGCTGCGCTAAAAAAAAGACCGCTTCCGGTACTGACAAACAAACTTGTGATGCTTGGATTCGGCTTCGCTGCTTTGCGTGTTTGCTGCGTTGCGTCGTCCATGGCTCGAATAGTATCTACTACTAGATAGATAGGCAAGGAGAATTTGAAGAAATTCCGATGTGTCAGGTGGAGGGTTTGCTCTAGGCAAGGCCCGTTGAGGCCCTAATTCACTGAATTTAAACGAAAAAAAGCGGTGACGCCCCTCGCCGGGGCATCACCGCCTTGTGCAACCGCAAGGGCAGGCTTAGCGCTTGCCGATTGTGAAAGCGATCTCGCCGACACCTTCCACGCCCGCCGTTACGGCGTCACCCGGGTTCAGTGCGCCCACGCCCGCCGGGGTGCCGGTGAAGATCAGGTCGCCGGGCTGCAGCGTCATGGCCTCGGAGATATAGGCGATGACATCGGCCACGGGCCAGATCAGCTCGGTCAGATCGCCTTGCTGGCGCGTTTCGCCATTGACCTTGAGCCAGATGGCGCCCTTGGCCGGATGGCCGATTGCCGACGCCGGCTGCAGCGGGCCGCACGGGCCCGACGCGTCGAACGACTTCGACCAGTCCCACGGACGGCTCATCTTCTTGGCAACGTCCTGCAGGTCGCGGCGCGTCATGTCGACGCCCACGCCATAGCCCCACACCAGGTCCAGCGCCTGTTCGGGCTTGACGTTGGCGCCAGCCTTGCCGATTGCCACGACAAGCTCGATCTCGTGATGCAGGTTTTCGGTCAGCGGCGGATAGGGCACGGTGCCCTCGGCGGCCACCACGGCGTCAGCCGGCTTCGTGAAGAAGAACGGCGGCTCGCGGTCGGGGTCCTTGCCCATCTCTCGCGCATGCGCCGCGTAATTGCGGCCCACGCAGAACACGCGGCGGATCGGAAAACGGGCCTGGCTGCCGGCGACGGCTACGCTGGCCTGCGGCGCAGGTTGGATCACGAAATCGGTCATGTCTCGCTCTGTCTCTATATAGGTAGGGTGGATTGCTACGCGGGATTACTTCGCAAACACCTGGCTCAGGTCGCCGAACGCCTTGAATTCGAGCGCGTTGCCCGATGGGTCCAGGAAGAACATCGTGGCCTGCTCGCCCACCTGGCCCTTGAAGCGCACATGCGGCTCGATCACGAACTTCGTGCCGGCGCCGCGCAGCTTGTCGGCCAGGCGCTCCCATTCGGCCATGGGCAGGATCGCGCCGAAATGGCGCACCGGCACGTCGTCGCCGTCCACGGCGCTGGTGGCGCGGTGGCCGCATTCATCCGGCGACAGATGCGCCACTACCTGGTGGCCGTAGAAGTTGAAATCGATCCAGGCGTCGGAACTGCGGCCTTCGGGGCAACCCAGCAGATCGCCGTAGAACTGACGTGCGGCGGCAAGATCGTGAACCGGAAAGGCAAGGTGGAACAGGGGCGTGGCGCTCATCGCTGTGACTCTTTTGCAGGGCGGTTGTGGGGTGTGCCGTTGATTGTAATCAGCAGAACTCGTAATATGAAACGAATCATTTTTTGACTAAGTATCGAAAATTTCGATGCTTGAATCGACCCTTGCTGCGCTATTTCAAGACCTTCCTCGTGGCCGCCGAAACCGGCTCGTTTTCCGCCGCCGGCACGCGGCTCGGCCTGACGCAATCCGCCGTCAGCACCCAGATCCGCCGCCTGGAGGAGGATCTGGGTTGCACGTTGTTCGACCGCTCGGGCAAATCGGTGGCGTTGAGTGACGAAGGCCGGCAGATGCTGGACGATGCCGCGCGTATCGTCGGCATTTACGAATCGATGAAAGGTGCGCGGGCGCAGCGCGACATGGCGCCGCTGGACCTGGGCGCCGTGTCCACCGTGCAATCGAGCCTGCTGCCGCAGGCGATGCAGCGCTTCCGCGTGGCGCATCCGGACACCCATGTGAACATCGTGCCGGGCATGTCGACCCAGCTGCTGACCCAGGTGGATGCCCGGGAACTTGATATCGCCGTGCTGGTGAAGCCGCGTCTGGGCATTCCACCAGAACTGAAATGGGTGCCGCTGATCCACGAACGCTTTGTTGCCGTGGCGCCGCCCGACGCCCCAGACAACCTGAAGGCATTGCTGGAAAACGTGCCATTCATCCGCTACAACCGCCATTCCACGGGTGGGCAGCTGGTGGATCGCTACCTGCGGCGGCACCGGCTATGGGTGCGCGAGGGCATGGAGCTGGACGAGCCCGCCGTGATCCTGCAGATGGTGAGCGAGGGGCTGGGCTGCGCGATCATTCCGTCGGCGCTGGTGCCGTTGCGGCAGACCCCGCACATCAAGGAGGTGCCGATGCCGGGCCAGCCGCTGTATCGCGAGATCGGTGTGCTGGTGCGGCAGTCGGCGCTCAAACGGGCGTCGGCCGCCGCCTTGATCGATGCGTTCGTGGCGGCCAGCCGCGAACGCTGAGGGACAAGGGGCAGAGGGGGATGCCTCAGGCCCGCGCAGGCTGGGGCGTGGCTTCGGGGGCCTTGCGGCGCACCATCAGCGCCAGCAGGGCAGCCACCAGGCAGGCGCTGCCGGCAACGTAGAGCGCCGGGGAATACGTCAGCCACAGCGTGCGCGACAGCCCGGCGCCAAAGGCCGCCGTAGCCGCGCCGATCTGGTGCGCCGCGAAGATCCAGCCAAACACCATCGGCGCGCGCTCGCGGCCGAACGTGCTGCCGGCCAGCTTGATGGTGGGTGGCACCGTGGCGATCCAGTCCAGGCCGTAGAACATCGCAAACACGGACAGGCCATAGAGCGTGAATTCCGAGTGCGGCAGCCAGAACAGCGACAGCCCGCGCAGCGCGTAGTACCAGAACAGCAGCTTGCGGCTGTCATACCGATCCGAGAGCCAGCCGGACATGATGGTGCCGACGAAGTCGAATGCGCCCATCATTGCCAGCGCCGAGGCGGCTGGTACGGCGGACATGCCGAAGTCCGCGCATAGCGAGATAAAGTGGGTCTGGATCAGTCCGTTGGTCGACAGGCCGCAGATAAAGAACGTGCCGGCCAGGATCCAGAACGTCTGCGTACGCGCGGCGTCGCGCAGCACCACGAATGGCCCGGCCCACGACAACGGCGCGGCAGGTGCCGCTGCCACGGCAACCGCCCCCGGCACTTCGCCATAAGGTGCCAGGCCCACGTCGGACGGGCGGCCGCGCATGAAGCCCAGCACCACCACCGCCAGCGCGCCACAGGCGGCCAGCACAGGCAGCACCGCCACGCGCCAGCCCATATGCTCGATCAGCCAGGCTGCAACGGGCAGGAAGGCCAGTTGCCCGGTGGCCGAACTGGCAGTCAGCACGCCAATCACCAGTCCGCGCCGCGCCGTGAACCAGCGGTTGGCGACCAGCGCGGCCAGCACCATGGCGGTCAGCCCCGAGCCGACGCCCAGCATCAGGCCCCAGGCCAGGAACAGTTGCCAGATCTGCGTGGATACCGTGGCAAGCGCCATGCCGCCCGCAATCAGCGCCAGCGCCGCGCAGACCACGTTACGCACGCCGAAACGCTCCATCAGGATGGCCGAGAACGGCGCCATCAGTCCGAACAATGCAAAGCGGAAGGCCAGGATCGACGACACCTGGTCGGTGCTCCAGCCCATCTCGGTGGTCAGCGGCTTCAGGAAGGCGCCGGGCAGGCCGAGCGCGGCGGAAGTGGTCAGCATCACGCAGAACGTGATGGCGGCGACGATCCACGCGTAGTGAATGCCGCGCCGGTCCAGCCGGCTCGATAGGGCTTGCGCAAACATGGGGCTCCGTTGGGGGCGATGAGGTAGGAAAAGGGGTGATGCCGGGGCCCTCTCAGGCCGGCACGACGTCTTCGGTGGTCAGCAGCCACGTGCGGGCCGCGGCAAGGATGTCGTCGGAAATGGCATCGCCGGCCGTGGCGCGTGCGAGCGTGATGGCGCCGACCAGCGTCGCCATTTCGAGCAGGGCGGTGCGGTCTCCGTCGCGTTCGTCCGGGGCGATTTGCTGCCAGGCGCACAGCAACTGCTTGATGCCGTCCAGATACGCGCCTCGCACGGGCTTGCCGGCCGGTTCGCGCGCCACGTCGCCAACCAGCGCCGATGCCGGGCAACCGTGTTCGGGTGTATCGCGATGCACTTCGCTCAGATACTGCTCCACCAGGTTGCGACGGGCGGCCTGGCGATCGCCGCCTGCCTGGGCGATGCGTTGTTCCCAGCGCACCGCCGAATCGTTGAATGCCCGCGCGCAACCCACGGCGGCCAGTTCGTCCTTGGACGAAAAATGGCCATAGAAGCCGCCGTGCGTGAGCCCGGCGTCGGCCATGACCTGCGCAACGGACACGCCATGCAGGCCGTGCACGCGAAACAGGCGTGCCGACGCTTCCTCGATGGCTGCCCTATGCTGATCGGCGACTGCCCGTGATGCGCGTGCCATGTCGATATCCCCTCTGTCGAATTTCCGGAAAAGCTGCTTGACCCGAGTTTAGATGATGTCCATACTTTATTCAATAAATGTTGGTCGTCATGCAAAAAGGTAGCGGGCGGCCTGTGATCGAAGTGTTGCACCCCGTTCCTCATCCCATAGGAGAACCTGTCATGTTCAAACTGTTCGATATGTCTGGCCGCGTTGCGGTCGTCACCGGCTCCACCAAGGGCATGGGCCTGGAAATGGCCCGCGCGCTGGGCCAGGCCGGTGCCCGCGTGGTGGTGTCGGGCCGCGATGCGGCTGTGTCGGAAAAGGTCGCAGCCGGCTTGCGCGACCAGGGCATCGACGCCACCGGTATTGCCTGCGACATCGTCAGCATCGACAGCGTGCGCGCCTTTGCCGATCAGGTGCTGACCAGATTCGGCCGCGTGGACGCACTGGTGCTGAACGCCGCGGGCAGCACGGCGGTGGGCTCGATGCTGGGGCAGGGGCCGGAGATGTTCGACGAGGTGATGGCCGGCAACGTGCGTGGCAACCTGGTGCTGGTGAACGCGCTGGCGCCGCAGATGATCGAGCGCAAGGACGGTTCGATCATCTTCATGTCGAGCATTGCCGCGCGGCGCGGCTCGGCCATGCTGGCGCTGTACAGCATCTCGAAGGGCGCCACCGACCTGGCGATGCGCAACCTGGCGCAGACGCTGGGTCAGTACAACATCAACGTCAACAGCATCAATCCGGGCCCGGTGCGTACCGATTTCTCGCGCGACGCGCTGTGGGGCGACCCGGAACGCGAAAAGGCGCTGTCGGCCAATATCCCGATGCGCCGTATCGCCGAGGCCAGCGACGTGGCCGGTCTGGCGGTGCTGCTGGCATCGCCGGCAGGCCGCTATATCTCGGGTCAGACCATTGGCCTGGACGGCGGCGCCACGGCGTAAGTCCGCGAAGATCGCGTCCGTTCAG
Source organism: Cupriavidus sp. D384 (assembly GCF_001652915.1). GTDB lineage: Bacteria > Pseudomonadota > Gammaproteobacteria > Burkholderiales > Burkholderiaceae > Cupriavidus. The sequence goes on along the minus strand of NZ_BBQI01000011.1, from coordinate 34,760 downwards.
CAGCGCACCTGCGCGCGGCCGGCTGCATGAAATGTGCAGTTTGGCCGTGCGTTTTTTGTGCGCGCGGCACTGGCGTTGTGCGCCGATCGCACTGCATTTGTGCGATATCAAATAATCAGCGAAATAGCGGGAAAAATGGCTTTATTCCCAGGAATTGAAGCCGTTACAGCGGGCAATGAGACCCTCCAAAACTAGGACGATCGTGACCGCATTCCTGACCCCCGCCACCCGGTTGATGTCCCGCCTGACCATCACGCGCAAGCTGGTGCTGCTGTCCGTACTGTTCCTGATCCCGCTGTGTGGGGCGCTGTTCGCGGTGCTGCACCAGTCTGTGCAGTCGATCCGCGACACGCAGGATGAACAGCGCGGCCTCAAGCTCGTTGGCATTGCGCTGGACTTCATGCGCGAAACGCAGGTACGCCGTGGCGCGGCCAATGGCGTGCTGCTCGGCAATACCGGCTTCCGGCCCACCTTCGAGGCGGCCGATGGCAAGGCCGCGCAGCATCTGGCAAGCCTGCTGGGCGAATCCGGCGCGATCGAATCGTTTGCCATCGTGCCCGACGTGCGGAAGCTGGACGAGTCGTGGCAGCAGATCCGCAAGCTCGGACTGGACACGCCTGCCGCGCCGCTGTTCGAGCGCCATACGGCGCTGGTCAGGCAGACACGTCTGTTTATTGGCGACGTGGCCGACCATTCGTCGCTGGCCCTCGATCCGGAGGCCGGCTCCTACTACCTGATCAACCTGACCGTGGGCCCGATGCCCAAGCTGGCCGAAGTCAGCGCGCTGGCGCGTGGCCGGGGCGCCGGCATCATCGCCCAGGGCGGCTATTCCGACGCCGCGCAGCAGGCCGACCTGGCTGCGCTGGCCGACCAGATCCTGGACGGGCTGGAATCCGCGCGCCGTGACATGGCACGTGTGGAGCGCGCCGCGCCGCAGTATCAGGCCCGCGTGGACGCGGCGATGAAGCAACTGGCGGCCGTGGACAACTTCTATCGCACGCTCAAGGTCAGCATGCTGGGGTCGGCTGGGATCACGATCGATGCCAAGGCGTACTTTGCCGAGGGCACGGCGGCGATCGAGGCCGTGTCGGCGGCCAGCCGCGAGTTCACGGCCCTGTCGGGTGCCATGCTCGCGCAGCGCGTGGCCACCGAGCAGCGCAAGCTTGCCGTGCTGGTGGCCATTGCGCTGCTGACGGTGGGCGGCGCGCTCTATCTGTTTGCCGGCTTCAGCCGTGGCATGCGCGATGACGTGCGCGATGTGGCGGAACTGGTGACACGCATCAACGACGGCGACCTGGGCGTACATATCGAAGCGCGGGGCCGCGACGAACTGAGCGACGTCAAGCGCCACCTGATGACGCTGGTGGAGGCATGGCGCGGCATCATCGGCGATACGCGTGACAGCGCGCAGAACGTGCTGGTGGCGGCAGGACAGATCGCGCAAGGCAATGCCGACCTGTCGCAGCGCACCGAGGCGCAGGCGTCGTCGCTGGAACAGACCGCCGCCAGCATGGAGGAATTGACGTCGATCGTGCAGCAGAACGCCGGCAACGCCAGCCAGGCCAGCACGCTGGCAGCCGAAGCCGCCGGCATTGCCGTGGCGGGCGGCGAGTCGGTGGGCCGCATGCGCCAGACCATGAGCGAGATCGAGGCCGACTCACGCCGGATCGTCGACATCATTGCGGTGATCGACAGCATCGCGTTCCAGACCAATATCCTGGCGCTCAACGCGGCCGTGGAAGCGGCGCGTGCCGGCGAGGCCGGGCGCGGCTTTGCCGTGGTGGCGGGCGAGGTGCGTACGCTGGCCCAGCGCGCCGCCAATTCGGCCAAGGAGATCCGCACGCTGATTTCACAGTCGGCCGGCCGTGTGGCCGACGGCACGGCGCTGGCTGTGGACACCGCGACCACCATGAACGAGGTGGTGACGGCAGTGCAGCGGGTGACGGCGATGATGGACGAGATCAGCCGCGCGTCGCACGAACAGAGCGGCGGCATTGCGCAGGTGAATCAGGCCGTGACCCAGATGGACCAGGTCACGCAGCAGAATGCCGCGCTGGTGGAAGAAGCCGCGGCGGCGGCCCGGGCCCTGCAGGAACAGGCCGAGCGCATGGAGCAGACGGTCAGCGTGTTCCGGCTGGCGGCGTAGGTTGAAAAAAGCTGCAAAAAGAACGCCCCCGCTTCGCAGCGGGGGCGTTCCTGTACGGCTGGGCAGGCCCGGATGCCGGCCCTGCCAGCGGGTTACCAGCCGTTGAAGCCGCCGGCCCCGGTGACGGCGGAATCCACTTCCTGCCGTTGCACGCGGATATTGTTTTCCACCTCGGTCACGCCGAACGTGTTGTCGGCCAGGTCCTCGATATCGTATTTCTGGCCGCGTGTGTGCACGGTGCCGCCGAGCGTGACCTTGCCCTTGTCGACCTCGACCGATACCTCGCGCACGTCGATGCCGGTGGTAAAGGTCAGCCGTTCGCAGATCTCGTCGCGGATGCGTTCGTCCGTGCGCGTGTAGCCGCGCGGGCCCGTGCGTTTTTCCACGGCGCCGGGGCCGAACCAGTCGCTCATCGCCTGGCCGATACGGTGGCCGAGGTGATAGAGCGCGCCGTGGTCCTCTTCGCGGTTCTCGTCATGCTCGTGCCACTCGTCGCGCCAGCGTCCGCCCGATTCGCGCCGCGATGACGAATAGCCCAATTCCTCGTCATAACCGCTGGAGCCAGCGCTGGAGCCCATGTAGTCGCGCCCGTAGCGCTGCGCGTGGTAGGGCGGGCGGCTCTCGCCCCATTCGTCGCGCGGCTCTGTCCAGTAACGCGTATCGCTGCGCAGATCGTTGAAGTAGGCCGTGTGGGCGCCGCCCCGACCCCTGCCTTGCCCACCGCCCTGGCCCCGATACGCGGGGGCGCGCCGTTCCGCAGCGCGCAGCCAGGCCTGGTCGGCGTTTCCGAAACCGTGTTCGTCCCGGCGTTCGCCCGCGCCCCGGTTGCCGCCGCCCTGCCGGCTGCGGCGCCAGTCGTCGCGGCGGCCGAAGTCGTCCGATCCGCCCCGGTCGTCACGGTCTCCCCGGTCGCTGAATCGGCGATCGTCGCCGCCGGAGCCGTATTGGCCGAACTCGCCCTGACGGCGTTGCACGCCGTAGTCGGTGCGGCGGTGCTCGTCGCCCAGATCGCCGTAGTCGCCATATTCGCTGGCGTATTGGCGGCTGCTGTATTGCTCTCGCTGGCGCCAGTCCTGGTCGTCGTCCGGGGATGTGCCATAGCCACCGTTCAGCCCGTACCGCAGATCGCTGCCCTGGTCGTCCCTGCCGCGATAGCCTGACGGCGCAGGCCCGCCCTCGCTTAGCTGACCCGGAGTCAGCCGCTGGCGCCGCCTTGCATCGTCCCAGTTGTCGCCAGACGATTCGGGTTGCCAGTCCTGATCCTGCCAGCGTGAACCGCGCTCATCGTCCCAGGGGTCGCCAAGATCATCGTCGCGTCGGTCATCGGCTCGCCAGGGGGTATTCCGGCGATTGCGCTCGCTGTGGTAGTCGCCCATGTTGCGCTCCTGAAGGTTGCGGGATCGCCGTGCGTGCAATGCGGCATGCCGCGTCGCACCGCCGGCCATATTTCAGGAAACTGGCAAGTTTCGTACCGTCGGGCGGCGGCCTTGCCCAGACTGGCGTAGCGGGCGCCGGCATGGCATGTGAGCCGTCCCGTTCCCATGCAAGCCTTGCGAGGCTGCATGTAAAGACTGCACGCCGGGAGCGGGTGCGCGGCGGGTCACTGGGCGTTCACGCGGCGGATATTGCTGGCTGCGGGCGGCGACACATTGAGGGCGGCCGGGGCCGGTGTCTGCGGAACCGGGGCCGGCTCGGCCGGCACTGCGCGAGGCTCGCGAACCGGTGCGATGCCCTCTACCGCATGGAACGGATGGCTATTTGCATAGTCCGTGGCCACGGCTTCCAGGAAACCTGGCGCCGGGTGAGGCGCCGTTGGCGCGGGCAGCGCCTTGTCGGCATGGGCGGCGGTATGGAAGCAGAGCAGCATCACGCGCAGCAGCAAGACAAAGCCGCGAATCCGGTAACGGATGGTGCGGGCTTGGCTTGGCCGAGGCGGCGCGACGACGCCCGGCCGCAACTGTGGCGGAATCAACATGGCAGTTCTCCGGGATGGAGCAAAACGCTCCGGATCAGGGTCGAGGCGCGGCGCCGCGCTCGATGCGTCTGATTGCAGGGAACATGCCACCGGCAAACGGGGGCAGGATGCACGGCGTGCGGCACATCTGGCGGCAAAAACCGGAGAAACTGCTATGTCTTCCCAACACCTTGTGTCGGGAATCGTTGGGCAAATGCCAACTACCGCGGGTCAGATCCAGACATCGTTCTGCGCGGTGCGGTCGCCGCCCTGGTCTCCCGTGTTGACCACGCCGCGCGGCTCGATCAGCAGCATGCGGACTTCCGCCTCCGCCACCGGCCGGTGTTCGACGCCCTTGGGCACCACATACATTTCGCCAGCGTTGACGATCACATGGCCGTCGCGAAACTCGATGCGCAACCGGCCATCGAGCACGATAAACGTCTCATCGGTATCGGCATGCTGGTGCCAGATGAACTCGCCCTCGATCTTCACGATCTTGAACTGGTAGTCGTTCATTCGGCAATGACGCGCGGCTGCCAGTGGTCGGAGAACAGGCCCAGTTTCTGGGCGAAATTGATGGCGCTGGCGGCGCGAGAGGTGGGTGCGGTGACTGGCGTTGACTGCATGACGGGGCTCCTTGTGGCGCAATGGACAGGCGGCCAAGTCTGCGCCGGCGCCGACGAACGGTCTTGTACGTTCGTGCAGGCTCAGGCCACGCCGCCGCGCAAGGCGCGCAGCCAGCGGCCGGGTGAATGCCCGAACGCCCGCGTGAAATGTCGGGTCATGTGGCTCTGGTCGGTGAACCCGGCGCAGGCGGCGGCATCGGCCAGCGACTGCCCGGCTGCCGCGAGGCGCCTGACCATGTCCAGCCGGCGCATCACCAGATAGCGATGCGGACTGGTGCCATAGAGCACCCGGAAGTCGCGCGACAGGCTCCAGCGGTCGCGGCCGCTGGCGTGTTCCAGTTCGTCGAGCGTGACAGCGCGTTCCAGGTTGTCCAGCAGGCAGGCCCGGGCGAGTTCGGCACCGTGGTAGTCCACAGCGTGGCGTCCGCGCGGCGCACCGGCAGCCGCAGCCAGCGCGTGCGCCAGATCGAAGATCGCGTCGTCTTCTTCCAGGGGCTCCATGACGCTGTCCATGGCCCGCAGCAGCGTGCCGGCCGCCGCGAACAGCCTGGGATCATCGGAGCGTCCGCCCGCCACGAACGGCAGCGGCCTGCCACCCAGCACGTGCTGGATCAGCGCGGGCTCGATGTAGAGCATCCGATAACGGAAGCCGGCGTCGGTGCCGGCATGGCCGTCGTGCGGCTCGTCCGGATGCAGCACGATAGTGCCGCCCGGCTGGCTATTGACCATGTGCCGTCGATAGGAAAAGCTCTGGACGCCCGACAGCGTGCAGCCGATGGCATAGGTGTCATGGCGGTGCATGTCATAGCCATGGCCGCCGAAGAACGCCTCGATGCGCTCGATCTGGCGCGCCGACGCGTCGCGCTGCACCCAGTCGCGCGGCCCTGGCAGGGCGGTGCGCTTGTCAGTGAGCGCCGCCATGCGTGGTCGAATGGTCATGTGTATGGGGGTGGGCATGCGGAGCGCCGGCCGCGGGCAGCCCGATGTCGGCGCTGCAGCTCGGGTTTTCGGCATTGTGCTCATGCGGCTCCAGCGCACCGGGCACGCGGCGGCTCGACAGTCCGTCGGCGCGCAGCCAGGCCAGCGTGGCCGCTGCCGCGCGGTCGATCAGCTCGCCGCAACGGCTGTAGTCATAGGGCGAAACATCGAGCGGGCACAGCGGCGGCACCACGGCAATGTGGGCTTGCGCGCCCCAACGCTCCAGGTCATGCACCAGTTGCCGCGCCACCAGTAGTGACAACGCGTTGAACGCGTGCTCGATCGCGCCCTTGGGCGGGCGCCGTTCCGCGCAGGCAAAGCCTGCCGGCAACACGATGATGCGGGTGGCGCCAAGCCGGATGGCCGTCGACACGGGCGTATTGTTGGCAACGCCGCCGTCGATCAGTTTCTGGCCGTTGATCTCCACGGGTGGGAACACGCCCGGGATGGCCGCGCTGGCGAGTACGGCCTGGACGATGCTGCCCGACGACAGCACCACCTCGGCGCCGCTATGCATGTCGGTGGCGACGATGTGCAGCGGCAGGGCCGCGGCCTCCACGCGCGCGTCGCCCAGATGGCGCTTGAGCAGCCGTTTCAGCGCCATCGACTCCACCAGATGGCCCCGATTGCCCATGATCATGCCCAACATGCTGCGCCATGACCACGGCAGTACCTCGGCCCGAGTGATGCTGCGCCACAGGCCTTCCAGCTTCGCAATGCCCTCCGGGTGCGGATTGCTGGCGAAGTAGGCACTATTGATGGCGCCGGCGGATGCACCGATCACGAGGTCTGGTGTGAGGCCCCAGTTCACCAGCTCGCGGAGCATGCCGACTTCGATGGCGCCCAAACTGCCGCCCCCGGCGAACACGAATGCAGTCTTTTCCATGGTCGTTGTGGTCTGGGCGGTATCGCCCGTCGGGACTTGAACTGGTTGTCGTGTGGAGAGAATAGGCCACTTCCCGTCCGGCAAAAAGGGCCGGCAGGGTAGAAATGACCGGTCAGGCGACCAGTGGTTCGAGTTGCTGCCGGATTTCCGGTACCAGGCGGGTCGCGCTGCGCGCCAGGTTCACCTGCATCGTGACTTCGGCAACGTCGATCAGCGCGGGGTCCAGGTCATAGCTGCCACGCTGGGCCAGCCAGCGCAGCACGTCCGCCAGGTGCCAGACCGAAGCGGACCCTTCATGTACCGGCAGCGGAAACGACGCGGGGTAGGTGGTCATCAGCTTGCGCATATTCTGCCGGGATACCCCGATGGCCTCTGCCACATCGGTCAGGCCGACGAAGTCGGGCGTAGCTTCGATCAGCCGCGCATCCGGAGCGGCGCGGCGGACATCGGCCAGCGCGCTGACGATGGCGCCATGGGCCGTGTCGGCCTCCCGCGCGAACATTAGTGCAATACGCCCCGGAATGCCGATGCCGACCAGCGCATCGTCACAGCCGCTGGCGCCAAGGCGCTCCACCACGTCGTCGTGGTCGTTGTCCGAATCGGACAGCTGGTATTTGAGGGTGAAGTTGTATTCCATCTTGTCCTGTCAGTGCGAGACACCAGGGGGCGCTTTGCGGCTCTGATGGATGGCACAGTGGTCTACCACCCGCCGCAGGAACCGGGCATGCAGTTCCGGGTTGCGCGGCGTACTCCAGATCGACACGATGCAGAATTCCCCGCAGCGGCAGGTGGCGCAGTGATAGGGGCAATACAGCTTGCCCCAGGCATGTGCCCCGCCCAGCTTGCAGCGCCAGAATTCGCCTTCCGCGTACTGGACTGCGGCTTCGATTTCCTTTCTCGGATGTCTTTCCCGACCCATCAGGCCTCCCACGTTATGCGGCTGTCCGTGAGTTGTCAACTGACAATTCACGAAACGGTTGATAAATAGCACGACGGAGAAACGCTAACACTCAGCGTCGGGAAAATGGCGATTTGGACACAAAAGACACAAAGTCGCGCGAACATGTGTCGGCAGTCGTCCGTGCATCGGGAGTGAAGTCAAACCGAGCGGTTTCAGGGGCAGGGGTTCGATATTCTCGACGAACCCGAGGCGGCGGCGTTGTCGCCGGCCCGGCAACTCGCGGTGATATCGCGGTGATATCGCGGTTGCACGACCTGGTGCGCGATGGGTCGCAGTTCCTGATCGCTGCCCATTCGCCAATCCGGATGGCGTATCCGCAGGCGTGGAGCTATCGGTGCTCGGCGAGTGGCGTGGAGCGTATCGCCGATGAGGAAACCGGGCACCACCGGATCACGCGCCTTCCTGGCGGACCCGCAACGCATGGTGCGGGTCCTGATGGAGGAATCGCGCGGCGGTGGATGCCGGTCAGGCCGCCAGTGGCTCGTTCGCCGGCTTGCCGGCTTGCGTCAGCATGGTGCCGTGGTCGCGGTAGTGCGTGTGCCAGGCGAACGCTTCTTCCAGCACGTGCGGCGTCTGGCCGCCGCGCAGGCAGGCCCGGCGGTAGTAGTCGAGCAGGCCGTCGCGGTAAGCCGGGTCGGTGCAGTTGTTGATGACCTGCAGCGCCCGCTCGCGTGGTGCCAGGCCGCGCAGGTCGGCCAGGCCATGCTCGGTGACGAGGATATCCACGTCATGCTCGCTGTTGTCCACGTGCGTCACCATCGGCACGATGCTGGAGATCTTGCCGTCCTTCGCCACCGATTTCGTGACGAAGACCGACAGGTACGCATTGCGCGCGAAGTCGCCGGAGCCGCCAATCCCGTTCATCATGTGCGTGCCGCCCACGTGCGTGGAGTTGACGTTGCCGTAGATGTCGCATTCCAGCGCCGTGTTGATGGTGATCAGGCCCAGGCGGCGCAGCACCTCGGGGTGGTTGCTGATCTCCTGCGGACGCAGTACGAGCTTGCTCTTGTAGTGCTCGATGTTGTCGAGCACGCGGCGATACAGCGGCGCGGACAGCGTCATCGACGCCGCCGACGCAAAGCGCATCTTGCCGGCATCGATCAGCGCGATGGTGCTGTCCTGCAGCACCTCGGAGTACATCGTCAGATCATGGAATGGCGAATCGGCCAGACCGTGCAATACGGCGTTGGCGATGGTGCCGATGCCGGCCTGCAGCGGCTGCAGCGTGGGCGACAGGCGGCCGGCGCGCACTTCGCGTTCCAGCAGCGCGTTCAGGTGGCCGGCAATCTGGTTTGTCTCCGCATCGGGCGGCAGCGCGTTCGACGGGCTGTCGTCGCGTTGCGTGATGACGATGGCCGCGATGCGCGACGGGTCCACGGGGATGTAGGGCAGGCCGATGCGTTGTTCCACGGCTATCAGCGGAATCGGCTGGCGATATGGCCGCTGCACCGGGAAGGCGATGTCGTGCAGGCCTTCCAGCCCGCTGGGCATGTTCAGGTTCAGCTCGATGATGACCTGCTTCGCCATCCTGGCGAAGCTGGCCGAGTTGCCGACCGAGGTGGTGGGCACGATGCCGCCCGTCTCGGTGATGGCAGTGGCCTCGATGACCGCAACGTCGACCGGGCCGATCTGGCCGCTGCGCAGCATCTCGACGGTCTCGCCCAGATGCTGGTCGATGAACATGACCTCGCCGCCGTTGATCTTGCGGCGCAGCGTGGCATCGGACTGGAACGGCAGCCGGCGCGCCAGCACATTGCTTTCGGCCAGGATCTTGTCGGTGTCGTGCCCCAGCGAGGCGCCGGTGATCAGCGTGATCTGCAGCGGATCGGTGGCGGCGCGGCGCGCCAGCGCGACGGGAACGGCCTTGCAGTCGCCGGCACGCGTGAATCCGCTCATGCCGACGGTCATGCCGTCCTGGATCAGGCTTGCGGCTTCATCGGCCGACATGATCCGGTCCTGGAGGGCGGCCAGGCGAATGCGATCGCGGTACATCTAGTCTCCTTGCTGGGGGCTGTCTGGTCTTCCGCCAGGGGCCTCGTGGGTCCGTGACGGACAGTGCGTCTTGGAGGCGCGTAGCACAGTGTAGCGACCGCTTAATATTCTCACCATGATTTAAAGCTCTGGAAATCAGTCGGATTTTTCATAGCCATGAAGGTGGCACGCCCCTGCCGTAGCGTGTGTCGACAGGTTGCGGCGAGAACCATACATGCAGGCTCTCCCGCGCTTCATGATCCTGCGCAAGGGTGGTGCGGGCCCGTGCCGCTGCGGCCGGCAGCAAACTCCGGATGTGTTTCGGCGCTGGCGGGGCTACTATCTTTTCCAGCGCGGCCGGCGATACCGGCCAGGCAGTCTTCGCAGTCGTCGCAGTCTTCGATCGATGCATTACGCGCCGGCACGGCCGGCCGCTTCACAGCAACGGGGGAAAGCATGGAGATGACCCAGGCGACGTCGGAACTCGACGCCCATCCTGACACCGCTGACGCACCGGCCACGGAGCCGACGCTGACCGAACTCGAGGCGCCGTTCTCGAACCTGGAAACGCGCCGCCATCAGATGTTCCCCACCTTGACGCATGCGGAGATCGACCGCATCCGGCGCTTCGGGCAGGTACGCACGTGGCAGGCCGGCGAACTGATTTTCCAGGTGGGCGATGCGGGGCGCGGCATGCACGTGGTGCTGGCAGGCCGCGTCCGGATCGACCGCCGCGACGGCTTTGGTCACCGTACTCCGATCACCGAGGAAGGGCCGGGGCAATTCCTGGCCGAGGTCGGACAGTTGACCGGCAAGCCCGCGCTGGTGGATGCCGTGGCGCTGGAAGACGTGACGATCCTGGTGATTCCGCCGCCTGCCCTGCGGGCGCTGCTGGTGGCCGAGGCCGACCTGGGCGAGCGCATCATGCGGGCGCTGATCCTGCGCCGGGTCGGGCTGATCGAGCAGGGGGGCGGGCCGGTGCTGGTTGGCAGGGGCACGGAGCCCTTGCTGCTGGCCTTGCAGGCATTCCTGCGCCGCAACGGCCATCCGCACCGGGTGATCGATATCGAGACCGACACCGATTCCACGTGCCTGCTCGATATCAGCAAGGCCCCGCAGAGCGATTTTCCGATGGTGATCTGCCCCGACGGCAGCGTGCTGCGCGCGCCTGACGAAGGCCAGCTTGCCAGTTGCCTGGGGCTGGTGCCCGAATTCGACCCGGGCCATGTCTATGACGTCATTGTGGTCGGTGCCGGCCCGGCCGGGCTGGCAACGGCCGTCTATGCCGCGTCCGAAGGGCTGTCGGTGGCCGTGCTCGACTGCCGGTCGCCGGGCGGCCAGGCCGGCGCCAGTGCGCGCATCGAGAACTACCTGGGCTTTCCGACCGGCATTTCCGGCCAGGCGCTGGCCGGTCGCGCGTTCGTGCAGGCGCTCAAGTTTGGTGCCCACGTAGCCATTCCGCTAGAAGCCAAGGCGCTGCATTGTGGCGAGAATCCGATCGAACTCGAATTGCAGGACGGCCGCCGCATTCCCACGCGGACGGTGGTGATTGCCAGTGGCGCGCAATACCGGCGCGCCGAGATCGCATCGCTCGACCGGTACGAAGGGCGCGGCGTCTACTACTGGGCGTCGCCCGTGGAAGCCAAGCTGTGCAAGGACGAACACGCAATGCTGGTGGGCGGCGGCAATTCGGCGGGCCAGGCGGCGGTGTACCTGGCGTCGCATGCGGCCGAGGTGCATATGCTGGTGCGCGGCGAAGGGCTCGAGGCCACCATGTCGCGCTACCTGATCGACCGGTTAAGGGGCCTGTCGAATGTCCACCTGCACACCCATGCGCAGATCACGGCCATGGAGGGCGACGGCTGGCTGTCCACCGTCAGGTACAAGGAGCGCGCGCAGGGGCCGGAGTGCGTGGCCGTGCCGATGCGCCATGTGTTCCTGTTCATCGGGGCCGCGCCCAACACCGAATGGCTGCGCTCGTGCCATGTGGAAACCGACAACAAGGGCTTCATCATGACCGGCTACGACGCGCATCACTCCTGCACCGAGCGGGCCGACTACACGCTCGAAACCAGCGTGCCCGGCGTGTTTGCGATTGGCGATGTCCGGTCGGGCTCCACCAAGCGCGTGGCGGCCGCGGTGGGCGAGGGCGCGGCCGTTGTGGCGCAGATTCATCACTATCTGGCCACGCTCGAACACGCCCGCGTCTGAGCGCCGACGGTGATTGATTCGTGAGTTGAGGGCATCAATGTCGTTCTGAAGAGGATATCCCTGCGCTTTGTTTCATGGTTACACTGCCTGCGCCCTGTCCGGAAATCGTAAAAACGCTAGGACGCACTGGACGGGGCGATTCAGGTATTCGACCGGGCCCAAGCCCGGCGCACCAACCAGGAGACAAAACATGGGTATTCCCTTCGCCAGCCTGGCGAAGCGTGCGGGCATTGCCGTTGCGGCGATGGCCGCCACGCTTGCCGCCGTGCCTTCGCTTGCCGCAGACAGCTTTCCCAATCGTCCGATCCGCCTGATCGTGCCGTTCGCGCCCGGTGGCAGTGTCGATATTGCCGGCCGGCTGATTACCGACGCCTGGGGCAAGCAACTGGGCCAGTCCATGGTGGCGGACAATCGCGCCGGTGCATCGGGCAATATCGGCATGGACCAGCTGGCCAAGGCAAAACCTGACGGCTACACGCTGGCGATCAACAATGTGGCGCTGGCGGTCAATCCGTCGCTATTCGCCAAACTGCCATTCGATACGGCCAAAGACTTTGCGTCGGTCGGCACCATGGGGACATCGCAGCATGTGCTGGTGGTCAACAACGCGCTGCCTGCGAAAAACGTCAAGGAACTGATTGCCCTCGCCAAGGCGCAGCCGGGCAAGCTGAGCTTTGGCTCGGCGGGGGCGGGCAGCACGTTCCATATGGCGGCCGAACTGTTCAAGACCGAATCCGGCGCCGACATCCTGCATGTGCCGTACAAGGGCGGCGGCCCCGCCCTGGTCGATACGATTGCCGGCCAGGTGCAGATGAGTTTTCCGGTGCTGTCGGCGGCGCTGCCGCACGTGCAGGCCGGCAAGCTGCGCGCGCTGGCCGTGACCGGGCCGAAGCGTTCGCCGCTGATGCCTGACGTGCCCACCATGGCCGAAGCGGGCCTGCCGAACTACGCGTTCGAGACGTGGTTTATCGTCAGCGCGCCGGCCGGTACGCCCAGGGACGTGCTGGCAAAGCTGAACCAGACGCTCAACACGGCACTGGCCCAGCCCGAACTGAAGGCGCGGCTGCTCAAGGAAGGCTTCGAGCCGCTGACGATGAGCCCGGCCCAGGCCGATGCCATGCTGCGCAAGGAAATGGTCCGCTGGGCGGCACAGATCAAGCAGGCCGGGATCACGCCCGAATAACACCCCGGGGTATGTCGACGATCCGCCAGATAGCCAAAGCTCCAGACTGGCGGGCCGTCGGCTGGCTCAGGCCGCCATCGCCGGCTGCGGCGCGCCGCTGGCGGGCACCGCGTACATCAGCGGCGCCGCACCGGCCTGGATGCGCGCCCGCTGCGCCTCGGTGGTCATTTCCTCCAGCAGCTTGCAGAAGCGCGGTTCGAACATGCCCGTCACGATGTACGTCCAGCGGTACGCCTTGAGCACCACCGCCTCCACCTCTGGTGCATGCGGGGCATCCTGCGCGCCACGGATCACGCGCATGAAGTAGGCCGCATCGGCGTGGGCCTGGGCCTGGACGATGGCGTCGAAGCCGCCCACGATCGCCAGCATGTCGTCGATGGCCGCATCGCGCTCGGCGTCGCTCACGCGGGCGTTCTCGCGGATCCACTCCAGTTCGTCCAGGATCGCGTGCTGCGACTCCTCGCGCCAGTGGTACAGGAACACGTCCTTGAACAGTTCGGAAAGGTCCGGCGCCGTGCCGATGCTGGCGCGATAGTGCGCCTGCGAGAACAATTCCAGCTGGCAGATCACGGCCAGCACGGCCCACGTGCGCTTGCCCAGCACGAATGCGGCCACGTCGTTGGGCTGGGCCTCGAAGCGGTAGCCGTCGGGCATGTCGCGGGCGGCCAGCCGCTCGATGCGGCGAAACAGTTCCTGGTGCTTCAGTTCCTCGTCGGAAAAGCGGATCAGGGCCTCCAGCGCGACCTGGTCGCCCAGCGCATGTTGCCCGGTCAACTCCAGCACCTTGGCGCTGACAAAGCGTTCCACCAGCCCGAACATGTTGGCGTAGGTACGGCCTTGCACCTGGCTCAGGAAGCGCTGCTCCGACGCGCTCAGGAAGGGCAGTTCGTCGACGAGCGACAGGCCGTCGGGCATGAACTTGTGCGAAAGGTCGAACGTGCGGTCGCGAATCACGTCCTGGTCGATGTCCCAGCGGATGCGGCGTGAGGCGGCGATGCAGCGGGCGTAGCGTTGTGTGTCGGCGGAAAGGGATACAGCGTGCATTGCGAAACTCCTTGATACGTGAAATCCGTCCCATGGAGGACGTGGGGCGGATACTCGGACGTTTCGGGGGTGTCGCGCGTGAGGCCGGTGTCCCGGCTGCAATCGTTTTCATCGGATTCGGCACCGGAAAGCGGGACATGCGTCCTTGGCGCGGGTTTACTCGGGGAATTACGATAGGACTACCTGCAATGCCATGCTGGGCGTGGCTTGCGGGCATCCTCCTCGCGCCACCGGCCAGGTCCTTTCGCCTGCACAGGACCGAAGTCCCACGCATTGGCACCGGGTTTCCCCGCGATCCCGGCAAAAACCGGGACACCTGTCACGTACGCGGTCGCAAGCGATTTCCGACAATGACTCCACGGGTCGGCCGATGCCATCCTGGCGAATGGCCGTCCGTGTTTGCCTTCTGATTGGAGTTCAAGAGTTGGAGTCGTCGAGATGTATACCAACGTTGCAAAGACCTTGCTTGCCGTTTCAGCCGCTTCTGCATTGACCGTCGGCATTGCCCGGACCGCCCACGCCGCGTGGAGCGAAGTATTCGTTCCGTCGAATGGATCGACGCTGCACGCAAGCAAGTCAGTGTGCCTGCGTGGCACCTTCGATCCTTTTGCCGACGGCGCCCGCATGGGCCCCCGCGATGCATTCAGCGATGGCGGCAACCGCATCGGGCCGCGCGACGCCTACACCGACGGCGCGCGCAGCGTCGGCGCCCAGGGGGACTGCGCGATGCGCGCGGCCTGACGTGTTGTAGCGCACCGGGTCCGGCCTGGCGGCAGACCACCTGCCGCCGGGCCGGACCTTCCAGCTTCCGTCGCGGGACACCGCCCTTGGTGTACATCATCCGGCGCACTACCTACGCACCGCGTCTGGCCTTCCGCACTTTGCGGGGCCGGCAGTCGGTATCGATGTCGGCGCGCTGGGGATCGTTGTCTAAGATAGGTGAGTCGCCCGGCACGACCGGACGCGGTGAACCATTGCCGGCCGTTGCGCGCCGGCGCACCGCGTCGCCCATATCCTGCCCCGTGCGCGACCCACCCATGCCGATGCTCAAGCAGCAGATTCGCCTATGCACCAGCCCTGACCGCGTACGCCTGGCGTATGCAATCACGGGCAGCGGCCCGCCGCTGGTGAAGGCCGCCAACTGGATGAGCCACCTCGAGTTCGATGTCGGCAGTCCGGTCTGGAGCCACATGCTGTTCGCGCTGTCCGAACAGCACACGCTGATCCGCTACGACGAACGCGGTTGCGGCCTGTCCGACCGCCATGTCGAAGACCTGTCGTTCGACGCGTGGCTGCGCGACCTGGAAACCATCGTCGACGCGATGGCCGTGGAGCCCTTCGCGCTGCTGGGCATCTCGCAGGGGGCATCGATTGCCGTGGCCTATGCCGTGGCGCATCCCGGGCGCGTCAGTCATCTGGTGCTGCACGGCGGCTACGCCCGCGGGCGGCTCAAGCGCAACCAGGGCGACGCCATGCGCGAGGAGGCTGAACTGATGATCCGGCTGGCCGAGATTGGCTGGGGTCAGGAAAATCCGGCATTCCGCCAGTTCTTCACCACGCAGTTCATCCCGGGCGGCACCGCCGAGCAGCACCGCTGGTTCAACGAGCTCGAGCGGGTGTCCACGTCGCCAGTCAATGCGGCGCGCTTCATGCGCATCTTCAACGAGATCGACGTGGTGGACCTGCTGCCGCTCGTTACCTGCCCGACCCTGGTGCTGCATGCGGTGCGCGACGCGCGCGTGCCATTCGACGAAGGGCGGCTGCTTGCCAGCATGATTCCCAATGCCCGCTTCGTGCCGCTGGACAGCGGCAACCACCTGCTGCTGGAAACCGAGCCGGCGTGGGAACGCTGGATCGAAGAAGTGCGCGCCTTCCTGCCTGCCCCGGCGCCTTCCACCGACCCGGCCTTTGGCGCACTGACGCGGCGCGAACGCGACATCGTGGTGCTGATCGCGCAGGGGCGCGACAACGCGCAGATCGCCGCCCATCTGGGGCTGTGCGAGAAGACCGTGCGAAACCACATCACCAGCATTTTCTCGAAACTCGAGGTCGAGAATCGCTCGCAGGCTATCGTGCTGGCGCGCGAATCGGGGTTTGACCGGCAGCGCGTCTAGTGGCTGGAGAGCGAGCGGCGATCCTCGGATTTCCGCGAATTTCTGCTTGACATACAGATCTGTCTACCCAACACTATGAGACAGATCTGTCTACATATGGATCTGCGCGTTTTCGCTACCGATTTCCCAATCGATTTTCCGTTTTTTCCGATTCCCAAGGAGCCTGCCCATGTCGAGCCAACCTGAAGTTCGCCCGCCGCTGCCCCCATTCACCGCCGAGACCGCCGCCGCCAAGGTGCGCGCGGCCGAGGACGGCTGGAACACGCGCGATCCGCACCGCGTGGCGCTGGCCTATACGGTCGACAGCGCCTGGCGCAACCGCGCCGAATTTGTGAACGGACGCGACGAGATCGTGGCCTTCCTGAGCCGCAAATGGCAGAAGGAACTCGACTATCGGCTGATCAAGGAACTGTGGGCGCACGATGGCAACCGCATCGCGGTGCGCTTTGCGTACGAATGGCACGACGACTCGGGCAACTGGTTCCGGTCGTACGGTAACGAGAACTGGGAATTTGACGAGAACGGCCTGATGCAACGCCGTTTCGCATGCATCAACGACGCGCCGATCCGCGAGGCGGATCGCAAGTACCACTGGCCGCTGGGTCGCCGGCCCGATGACCATCCGGGCCTGAGCGATCTGGGGTTCTGACGTATTGCTGCCGGCTATCTCCCCACTCCCGCGCGTCGGGAGCGGGGCGCTGCATCACCGGTCGATCACTGCATCTTCTGCAGGTTGCCCACGCGCACCAGCATCTCCGTGAACATCTGCATGTCCAGGTTCAGGTCGGAGACTTCCTTGTACTCCTTGGCGTTGTGCGCGGTGTACTTCTTGCCGGGCATGGCCGGGCCGAAATTGATGGCATTCGGCATCAGCTTGGCCGTGGTGCTGCCGGCCGTCGGCACGGGCTTGGCTTCGAGCCCGGTGGTGTCGCCGTAGATGTTCAGCAGCGTGGACAGCCACGCGCCCTTGGGATCGCGGGCCATCCAGTCGCCCTGATCGTGCTGGATCTCCAGCGTGGTATGGGTCTGCGCGGCCCAGCCCTGAATGCGCTCGGCAATCTTCGCGCGCAGGGCGTCTGGCGTTGAGCCGCGCGGCATGCGCACGTTGGCCGTCACTTCAAGCTTGCCGTTGCGCTCGCGGATCAGCGTCGGCGAGATCGTCAGGGGGCCCATGAAGTCGTCGCGATAACCCACGTCCATCTTCTCGCCCAGGTAGCCCATGCCGTACAGATCGGTCAGGTAGCGCGTGGCCCGCGCGTACTGGTTGTCGGCGAACGGGACGCCCGCTGCCTGCAGGAACATCGCCAGGCGCGGCACGGGGTTCACGCCTTCCTCGGGGCGCGAGCCATGGGCAGACGAACCGGTGACCTTTACGTCGATGGCGTCGCCATTGCGCGCGATATCGATGGCGAACCTGCCCTGTGCGGCGTGCTGGGCGATGAAGGCCGCCCGCGCCTGGTCCAGCGTCGCGGCCACGGCGCCGAGGTCGCCGCCGGCAATGCGTGCGGTGGCAGTCTGCGGAATGGCGTTCGCCGATGCAGCGCCTGCCATGGACACGATGGCGGCCTGCCTGCCATCGGCGGGCTGGTCCGGAAAGCGCACGGTCAGCGCGCCCGAGCCCTTTTCCGCGACCACCGCCGGGTACTTGCTGTCGAGCACGATGTTGTACTCGGGCAGGGCGGTCTTGTCGCGGTAGTACTTCATGCCGTCGCCGCCGGTTTCCTCGGTGGTCTCGATCATCAGGCGAATCGTGCGCGCCAGCGGCACGCCGCTCTCGCGCACGGTCTTCATGGCGAAGAGCGCTGCCGCAATCGATCCCTTGTCGTCGATGGTGCCCCGGCCGTAGAGGTAGTCGCCCACGCGCGTGACCTTGAACGGGTCGAGCTTCGTGCCGTCGTCGAGCACCCATTCGTCGGCCACCACGGGCACCACGTCGGCATGCGTGAGGATGCCGAACGTCTCCTTGCCCTGGCCCGGCAGTGTCACTTCGAACACGCGGTTGTCGACGTTGCGGAACTGCAGCCCGAAGTCCTTTGCCATGCGCTCCACGAGCTTGCCGAACTCCACGATGGCCGGGTTCTCGTGCTGCGGCACCTTGTCGTCGCGCACGGTGCGCAGCGCCACCATTTCGGTGATGCTGTCCAGCACCGCCTGCTGGTTGTGCACGCGGTTGTAGACGCCCAGCAGGCGCCCGATATTGACCAGGTCGTCGCCCTTGAGCGGCCGCTTGGCGCGATAGGCGCGCACCGAACCGGCGAGTTTCGGATCAACCTTGACGGCGGCGTCCAGGAACGCGCTGAAGCTGGCGGGCGGCGTGGCCGTTGCGCTGGCCACCAGTTGGTCGAGTCCGGGCTTTGCCAGCGGGGTTGCCGTGGCGCTGGTGGCGCCAAGGGCGAACAGGGTGGCGGCCAGCAGGGTCGCGGCGGGTAGCCGGATGGGCAGGCGAGTCATGGAGCGGAAAGTCCCTTCGTGTTTTTTGTGTGCCCGCATCATAGCGATGCCGATGTGCGAGCGGAAGCATTCGAAACCCTGCCCGATAGTCAAAAACAATCGGATTTCTCCTATTGATCATAGAAAGTTTCAATCGATTCGGTTGAGACAATGAATTTTACGGATCACATTCAGTCCTGGAGAATCCACTCCATCGCCACAACACGTGGCGCCAAACCAACCCTAGGAGTGATTCCGATGCTGCAATCCCGTGAAGGCCAACGCGTTCCGAATGTGACGTTCCGTGTCCGTGAAAACAATGAATGGAAGGACGTCACCACGGCCGAACTGTTCAACGGCAAGACCGTGGCCGTGTTCTCGCTGCCGGGCGCCTTCACCCCGACGTGCTCGTCGACCCACCTGCCGCGCTACAACGAACTGGCACCGGCATTCCGGGCGGCTGGTGTGGACGCGATCCTGTGCGTGTCGGTCAACGACACCTTCGTGATGAACGAGTGGGCCAAGGACCAGGAGTCCGAGAACATCGTGATGATTCCGGACGGCAACGGCGAATTCACCGACGGCATGGGCATGCTGGTGGACAAGGCCGACCTGGGCTTCGGCAAGCGCAGCTGGCGCTATTCGATGGTCGTGAAGAACGGCGTGGTGGACAAGATGTTCATCGAGCCGGAAGAACCGGGCGACCCGTTCAAGGTGTCCGACGCCGACACCATGCTGAACTACATCTCGCCGAACGCCAAGCGTCCGGACCAGGTGGTGGTGTTCTCGAAGGTCGGCTGTTCGCACTGCGCGAAGGCCAAGCAACTGCTGCAGGACAAGGGCTACGAGTACATCGACGTGCCGCTCGACAACAAGATCCGCGGCAAGGTGCTGGGCGCCATGTCCGGTGAAATGACCGCGCCGCAGGTGTTCATCAACGGCAAGCTGGTGGGCGGTGCTGCCGCGCTGGAACAGTACCTGGCTGCTGCCTGATCCTCCCGCCCGGGCCCGGCTCCCCCGGCCGGTGTCCTGGGCACCTTTTCTTCCCCCGCACTCCCCCGCAACACGCCGCCGGTCACCGGCGGCGCGGGCCGGCAGTCGCCGGACCCGATGGCATCGCCTGGCCGCGCCATGGCAGGACGGTGCCATCCCATCCGCCGATTGATGGCAAAGCAGACTCACGAACAGGAAACGCAGATGAAAACGATTCAGACCGACGTGGCAGTGATTGGCGCAGGAACCGCCGGACTGGCAGCGTATCGCGCGGCCATCGCCGCCGGCAAGCGCGCCGTGGTCATCGAGGGCGGCGCGTACGGTACCACCTGCGCCCGTGTGGGCTGCATGCCGTCGAAGCTGCTGATCGCGGCCGCCGAGGCCGCCCACGAAGCGCGCCACACCGCCGCATTCGGCGTACATGTGGACGGGCCGGTTCGCATCGACGGCCGCCAGGTCATGGACCGCGTGCGCAGCGAGCGTGACCGCTTCGTGGGCTTTGTGGTGAGCGGCGTCGACAGCATTCCCGAGGAAGACCGCTTGCGCGGCCATGCACAGTTCATCGACAACACGGTGCTGCAGGTGGGCGCCAATACCGTGGTGCGGGCCAGCCGCGTGGTGATTGCCACCGGCTCGCGTCCGGCGGTGCCGCCATCGTTCGCGGTGTTCGGCGACCGCCTGATCGTCAACGACGACGTGTTCTCGTGGCAGGACCTGCCGGCCAGTGTGGCGGTGTTCGGCCCCGGCGTGATCGGGCTGGAACTGGGCCAGGCGCTGTCCCGGCTGGGCGTGCGTGTGCGCGTGTTTGGCGTCGGGGGGGGCGTAGGCCCGCTGTCCGATCCGGAAATCCGGGCCTACGCGGCCAAAACCTTCAATGCCGAGTTTTCGCTGCTGCCCGATGCCAGCGTGACCGATATGCGCCGCGAGGGCGAAGAAGCGGTGATCACGTTCAAGGACGAGGCCGGCAAGCTGGTGACCGAGCGCTTTGCCTATGTGCTGGCCGCGACGGGGCGCCGCCCGAATGTCGACAACCTGGCGCTTGACAACACTGCGCTGGAACTCGATGCCCGCGGCGTGCCGGTATTCGATCCGGTCACGCTGCAGTGCGGCGATGCGGCGGTGTTTATCGCCGGTGACGCGAACAACGTGCTGCCGCTGCTGCACGAGGCGGCCGACGAGGGGCGGATTGCCGGCGAGAATGCCGCCCACTGGCCCAACCTGCGTCCGCTGACGCGCCGCGCGCCGATAGCCGTCGTGTTCTCCGATCCGCAGATCGCCATGGTGGGCAAGCGCCATGCCGACCTGGTCCAGGGCCGCTTTGTGACCGGCGAGGTCAGTTTCGAGGACCAGGGCCGCAGCCGCGTGATGCTGAAGAACCGGGGGCTGATGCACGTCTACGCCGACCGGGCCACGGGCCGCTTCCTGGGTGCCGAATGGATCGGCCCGCGCGCCGAGAACATCGCGCACCTGCTGGCCTGGGCGTACCAGCAGAACCTGACGATCTCGCAGATGCTGGCGATGCCGTTCTACCACCCGGTGGTGGAAGAGGGCTTGCGCACGGCCCTGCGCGATGCGCAAGCCAAGCTGACACAGCTGAAGGTGGCAGCCTGACGATCAGAATTGGCCGATTGACGATGAAAGGGCAGGTGGCGCGGGCGCGCTGCCTGCCCTTTTTTCATTGGTCATTGCTGCTGGACGCGGTGGCTCCGCGCGCCACGCAGCTCCATCCACGCATAGGCCGAGGTGGCAAACACCATCGGCAGCAGGTAGTACAACGCCCGATAGGCGATCAGGGCGGCCACCACCATGTGCTCCGGGGCAACGGGGCGCAGCAGCACCACAAATACGCTTTCCAGTACGCCGATGCCGGCCGGAATATGTGCCAGCGCACCCGCCACGGCGCCCACCAGCAGGGCGGCCAGTGCCTGGGGCAGGCTCACCTCCCGGGGCAGCAGCAGATCGATGATGCTGGCAAGCACAATCCAGTTGGTGATCGACAGCACGTTCTGCAGCAGCGCAAAGCGGAAGCCGGGCAGCCTGAATACGTGCCGGCCGAACCGCACGCTGCGCGTTTTGGCCCGGGCGCAGGCCAGCCAGTACAACAGGCCGCATGCCAGCATCGCCCCGCCCAGGGCGCGCAGCATCCACGGCGCGATGCCCCAGTCGGCGGGCAGTGGTGGCGGCATCAGTGTCAGCACGCCACCGGCCAGCAGCATGTAGCCCGTCCAGTTGGTGATGATGGCGATGGTGTAGATGCCCGCCACCTGCGAACCGCTGACGTTGGCGCGCGAATAAAGCCGCAGCCGCATGCCCAGCCCGCCCACCATCGCCCCGACATTGAGGTTGAAGACATAGGCGATAAAGGCGATCAGCATCACGCGCGGCGTTGACAGGTGGTGCCCGGTATAGCGGCGCCCCAGCAGGTCGAACGAGGCATGCAGCGAGAAACTGGCGCAGGCCAGCGCCAGCACCGGAAGCAGTGTCGCCGCGTCGTACCGCTTCAGCGCCTGCAGCACCTGCGCCCAGTCCACCCCGCTCAGGCTGCGGTAGATCAGGTAGATCACCAGCGCCACGAACACCAGCCCCGCCACGCGCTTGACGATGGACCATCGGACATTGCGCCGCAGGCTCCGACGCAGATTGGCGGCAGTCATCATGGGCCGTCCCGTTGCGCGTTGCGCACCATCAGGTCTGGCGAAGTGCCGGGGGCCGCCACAGGTGACGCGATTTTTGGCGTATGGGCCGGCAGCCATCCTGCCCACGCCGGAAACTTGCGCAGAAAGTGGAAGATCAGCGGGGTGGCGATGCCATGCCACCACGCCCCGTGTGCTGGCGATGCGGCGCAGACCTCGGTGCAGCGCTGGGACATCAGGTTGCGCAGGTTGTCCTTCAGCGCGGCCACAAACGCGGTGTCGCGGATCACGAGATTGGCTTCCAGGTTCAGCGACAGGCTCAGGGGGTCGAGGTTGCTCGATCCCACCGTGGCCCAGTCGCCGTCCACCACGGCCACCTTGCTGTGGTTGGGCCGCTCGCAATATTCGAAGATGCGGACACCGGATTCGCGCAGGTGGGTGTAGAGCATGTCGACGGTGCGCTTCACCCACAGCATGTCGGGCCGGCCCTGCAGCACCAGGCGCACATCCACGCCCCGTTGCGCCGCATTGCAGATGGCCTGTAGCAGCCGGTAGCCCGGCAGGAAATACGCGTTTGCGATGATGATCTCGCGCCGTGCAGTGCGAATCGCCGCCAGGTATTGCTGTTCGATGTCATTGCGGTGCGCCTGGTTGTCGCGCGTGACAAACAGCACCGTGCCAGGCTGGGCAATGTCCGTGGGGTGAGGAGGGCGGGCGGGTCGGGTTTGTGGCCGCGACGGCCGGGCTGGCGCGGCGCCGCTGGCTTCGAGCATGAACGCGTGGATGATGCGGGCGGCAGGGCCCTGGACTTCGACGGCATAGTCCTGCTTGGCAGACGGGCTGGCCTCGACAAGATGCTCGACCGACAGGTTGATGCCGCCCACGAACGCCAGATCGCCGTCGATGGCAACCAGCTTCCGATGCAGCCGCCGAAAGAGATTGGTTCGCTTGCCCAGCAGCCGGCGCCCGGGCGCGAACACCCGTACGACGACGCCGGCCTCCGCCAGCCTAGCAATGTAGGCGGGCGACAGGTCGGCGGTGCCGAACCCATCCACGGTCATGTCCACCGCGACGCCGCGCCGTGCCGCCGCCACCAGCGCATCGCCAAGCTGCCTGCCGACGTCATCCTCGAACAGGATGAACGTTTCCAGCAGCACGGTGCGCCGCGCGGCCGCGATAGCCGCGATCAGGCGCGGAAAGTACTCGTCGCCGTTTTCCAGCAGCCGTAGGCGGTTTCCAGTGGTCCATGCGTGCTCCATTTCCGGCATGTAGCACGATTGGTGCCCGGTGGAACGCTGGCCGGGATGGCGCACCAGCAGCCCTTCCGGTGATCGATCGGGCGCATTCCCTGGTGAAATCGAAAGACGATCCTGGGCAGTCGATGTAGGAATTGCCACAGGATTCCGGCCCGGATTGCGCTGCGGCAGCATCCTGCCGGGCCACTTGCTATGCTGAAGTGAAGATCCCGCACCCACAGACTGGAGGAGGCATCATGTGCCGCTGGCTGGCCTATTCGGGCCGTTCCGTTCCGATGGAGGCTGTGCTGTTTCAGCCCGAGCATTCGCTGATCGACCAGAGTCTGAACGCGCGCCTGGGGCATACCACGACCAACGGTGACGGCTTTGGCGTCGGCTGGTACGGGCGGCATTCCGAGCTGCCGTTCCGCTATCGATGCCTGCATCCGGCCTGGAGCGACACCAACCTGCGCGAGGCGGCGCGGGCAGTGCGGGCGCCGCTCTTCGTGGCACATATCCGCGCCGCCACGGGCACGCCGACCCAGGAAACCAATTGCCATCCGTTCCGGTTCGGTCGCTGGCTGTTTGCCCATAACGGGCTGATCCGCGACTATCCGCTGGTGCGGCGCGACCTGATGATGTCCGTGGCGCCGCATCTGTTCCGATGGATCGAAGGCTCGACCGATTCCGAGGTGATGTTCTTCCTGGCGCTGACGTTCGGGCTGGAGCGTGATCCGCAAGGGGCGCTGGAACAGATGGTCGGGCTGATCGAATCGGTCGGGCATCGCCACGATATCGAGCATCCGATCAACATGACCGTCTGCGTGACCGACGGGCAGCAGATCGTGGCGGCGCGCTATTCGAGCGAGCGCGATTCGCGCTCGCTATTCCACAGCACGTCGTTTCGCCAGTTGCGGGCACTCTATCCGGACGACCCGCGCATCATTGCCGCGGGCGACGATGCGTTCCTGGTGTTGTCCGAGCCGCTGATCGACGTGCAGGGCGTCTGGGAGCAAATCCCCGAGTCCACCATGCTCGTGGCGCGGCGGGGCGATATCCAGCAGCGTTGCTTCACGCCACGGATGCCGGATCAGCATGGGGGACGCTGAATCCCGTGAGCCTTGATGGGTCCGGAGACAGATCTGTCTACTATAATGCGGCTGTTTCTCGCCGAAGTTCTCACATCCCCGCCATGGCCACCCCCTCCGCCCGCGACCGCATTCTCGACACCGCCGCACGCCTGTTCTACCGCGACGGTTATCGCGCCACCGGCATCGACAGGATCATCGCCGAGTCGGGGGTGGCGAAGATGTCGCTGTATCGGCACTTTTCATCGAAGAACGATCTGATCTTCGAATATTTGCAGCGGCGCCACGATTTCTGGATGAGCTGGTTTGAAACGGGTGTGCGACGCCGCCTGGCGGAGCGCCCGAACCTGGACGTCGTGGCCGATACGCTGGGCGAGTGGTTTGGCACCGATGACTACCGCGGCTGCTCGTTCATCAACATGGTGGCCGAATCCGGTGGCGGCGCTGGCGACGACCCCCGGTTGCTGGAGCAGGCGGTGTCCCACAAGGCGTCGCTGGAGGCTTTTTTGGGGGCGACGGCCCGTGAACTGGGCCTGTCGCATCCGGACGAGGTGGCGCAAGAGGCGATCGTGTGCATCGAGGGCATGATCGTACGCGCGCAGACCACGCATGATGCGGCCGTGGTGGATGCCGGGCGCCGCACGCTGGCGCGCCTGCACGCCGCATACGCCACTTGAATCGCGCAGGTTCACATCCGTAACCTGCTGAAACACAGCCATACAGAGTAAACCCTGAGATCACGGTAAGATGCGCCCCGTGATTGCCGCGTGGCGCCCCCGAGCCGCAGGCAAGCTTTGGGATGTACGCCTGTGAACGCAGTGAACAACAATCAGCGGCGCACCGAGATCGACCTTATTCGCGGCATCGCGCTGCTCTTCATCGTGGTCGATCATGTCAACGGCAGTGTGCTGGCCGACTACACGATCCGCAATTTCCAGCTTTTCGACGCCGCCGAGGTGTTCGTCTTCCTGGCCGGCTGCTCGGCCGGCGCGGCCTATCTGGCGATGGAAGCGCGCGATGGCGCCAGCGCGGCGCGCAAGCGTCTGCGCCGGCGCAGCTGGGAGATCTACAAGGCGTTCGTGCTGACCGGCGTGCTGATGCTGCTGTTCGGCTTCCTGCTGGCGATGTGCAAGATTCCCGCGCCGGCGGTACGCGCCACCGAGGCCCTTGATTTCATGGCGCAGCCGGTGGCAACGCTGCTGCAGGTGTTCGCGCTGGCCCGCCAGCCATTCGTTTCCGATGTGCTGCCGATGTACGCCGTATTCATCGGGCTGGCGCCGCTGGCAATCCGCTGGGCCCGCGCACAGCCGCTGGCCTTTATCTGCGGCAGCGTGGCGCTCTGGATCATGTCGCCCGCGCTGCTGCCGCTGCTGCCCAGCAGCGAACCGCGTGGCTGGAGCTTCAACCCGTTCGCCTGGCAACTGATGTTCGCCATGGGTCTGCTGGCACGGCTGCGACCCGATTTCGTGCTGCCGCAGCAGACCATCGTGCGCCGCGCCTTTACGGGCGGGGCCGTGGTGGTGGCGCTGATGTGCATGGCCGCCGCCTACCTGTGGATGCGTCCGCACCTGTATGAAGCCTGGCTGCCGGCATGGATTCCGGCGATGGCCTTCCCGCTGCCCAAGCAAAGCCTGGCCGCGCTGCGCGTGGTCAGCTTCCTGGGGCTGGCATGGCTGGTGTACCTGGCCGTGCGCGCCGGATGGGTCGAGCGGCTGGCCCGCTTCATGGGCCCGGTGGTGCAGATCGGCCGCCACAGCCTGTTCTGCTTCGTGCTGGGCGCCGTGGTGTCGGTGGGCATCGAAGGCCTGACCTATGGCTTTGCGGGCGGCCGTCCGACGCGGCCCGTGGCCTTGACGGGCGACATCATCGCCGTGGCCGTGCTGCTGGTGGTGGGCGGCTGGTATGGCCGCCGCAAGGAAGCCCGCAAGGTGGCGGCCCGGTCGAAATTGGTGTCTGCCTAGGGTGGGCGGGGACTTCGGCCGGGGTGTCACCGCCTCTGCCGGCCTCTGCCGCAGGCCCCGGATTCGCTATGCCCGGGCCTGGCTCTTCACCCAGGCGATGGCTCGCGCCAGGTGCGGTGACGTGTCGCCGGCGCGGTAGCTCATGATCACGGGCGACATGAAGCCTGGCGCATCGATGGGCACGTAGCGTACGTCGTCGCGATGCAGCCGTTGTACCGACGCTGGCACCAGCGTGATACCCAGGCCCGCCGCCACCAGGCCCAGCGCCGTCTGCAGTTCATTGGCTTCCTGCACCACGCGCGGCTGCAGGCCTTGTGCGCGGAACAGCGACAGGACGTGGTCGGCATAGCTCGGACGCGGCCGGGCGGGGTAGAGGATCAGCGGCTGGCGGGCCAGATCGCCTGCGTCGAACGCCCTGGCCGGAGGCGGCGCGGTGACAGGCATGGCAGCGACCAGTGTCTCGGCCATCACCACCTGCTGGACGATGGCCGCGTCATTGAACGTGAGCCGGCCGAACGCCAGGTCGATGCGGCCTGACTTGAGCGCTTCGAGCTGCTGGACCGTAATCATCTCCGTCAGGCCGACCTCCACCCCGCTGTCGTCACCGCGCAATTCGCGGATCAGATCCGGCAGCACGCCATAAAGCACCGACGGCACGAAGCCGATGCCGAACCAGCGTTTTTCGTTGCGGCCAATGCGGCGCGTGCCTTCCAGCGTTTCTTCCAGCCGCTGCGTAAGCTGCAGCGATTGCTCCAGCAGGAAGCGGCCGGCCTCGGTCAGCTTCAGCCCCCGGCCGACGCGGTCGAACAGCGCCACACCCACTTCTTCCTCGAACTGACGGATCTGACGCGACAGCGGCGGCTGGGCCATATGCAGCTTTTCTGCCGCGCGCGTCACATTCAGTTCCTGGGCAACAGTCTGGAAATAGCGGAGGTGGCGGAGTTCCATGGCAGGGAATATGGCATGTCGATGCATACCCAGCAGGTATGAATCGAGACATCTTCGGTCTTGGACGTCAGTCAAGTCAAGGTCCATACTCGGTTCAACGTGTGTTTTTGTATGGAAAAGGTATGACTGCGACAATTTCTTCGATCGAGGCCATCCTGGTCGACCTGCCGACCATCCGGGCTCATCAGCTGGCGATGGCGACGATGCAGCAGCAAACGCTGGTGATCGTGCGCCTGCGCTGCAGCGACGGCGTGGAGGGCATCGGCGAGGCCACCACCATCGGCGGCCTGTCTTATGGCGACGAGAGCCCCGAGGGCATCAAGCTGACCATCGACACCTATCTGGCACCCGCGCTGGCCGGGCAGGACGCCACCAACGTGCATGGCGCCATGGCGCGCCTGAACAAGGTGGCGCGCGGCAACCGGTTTGCCAAGTCGGCACTGGAATCGGCACTGCTCGACGCGCAGGGCAAGCGCCTGGGCGTGCCGCTGGTCACGCTGCTGGGCGGCGCCGTGCGCGACACGCTGCCGGTGCTCTGGACGCTTGCCAGCGGCGACACGGGCCGCGATATCGAGGAAGCCGAGCGTTTCCTGGAAGAGCGCCGCCATAACACGTTCAAGCTCAAGATCGGCCGCCGCAGCGTGCGCGACGACGTGGCGCACGTATCGGCCATCAAGCGCGCGCTGGGCGATCGTGCCCGCGTGACCGTGGACGTCAACCAGGCCTGGAACGAAGCCGAAGCCGCCACCGGCATCGCCATGCTCGAAGCGGCCGGCATCGACCTGATCGAGCAGCCCACCCCGCGAGAGCATCGCGCGGCGCTGGCGCGGCTGGCGGCGCGCTTTGTGGTGCCGATCATGGCCGACGAGGCCGTGACCGGGCCCGAAGACGCCATGGAACTGGCCCGTCTGGGCGCGGCCGACGTGTTTGCACTCAAGATCGCCAAGTCGGGCGGCATCTTCGGCATGCTGCGCACGGCAGCCGTGGGCGACGCGGCTGGCATCGCGCTCTACGGCGGAACCATGCTCGAAGGCGCCGTGGGCACCATCGCCGCCGCACATGGCTTCTGCACGCTGCCGCAGCTGGCGTGGGGCACCGAACTGTTCGGCCCGCTGCTGGTGAAGGACGACATCGTGGTGGACCGGCCGGTGTTCAAGGACTTTGCGCTGCATCTGCCGCAGGGTCCGGGGCTGGGCCTGGCGATTGACGAAGACAAGCTGCGCCACTATCGCCGCAAGGCCGTCTGAGCCGATATCGCCGCCCGACATCGCATCCAATACACACCGGAGACACACCCATGTTGTTCCTCGTCAGGATGGACGTGCAGATCCCGCACGACCTGCCGGCCGCTACGGCCGACGAGATCAAGGCCCGCGAAAAGGCCTATGCGCAGGACCTGCAGCGCCAGGGCAAGTGGCAGGCGCTGTACCGCGTGGTGGGCGAGTACGCCAACTACAGCGTGTTCGATGTGGAATCGAACGACGAACTGCACACGCTGCTGGCCGGCCTGCCGCTGTTCCCGTACATGAAGATCCACGTCACGCCGCTGGCAAAGCACCCGTCGTCGATCCGCTGATCGGCAACCAGAAAAGAAGGAACGGAGACAAATGAAGTCCTTGCTGCAAGGGTCGGCCCGCATGCCGGCCGCACTCGCCATTTCCGCATCGCTGCTGTTTGCCGCAGCCGCGCCGGCGCATGCCGCCTATCCCGACCATCCGATCCGCTGGGTGGTGCCGTTCCCCGCGGGCGGTGCGATGGACAATATCGCGCGCACGCTGGGCGAAGACATGTCGAAGTCGCTGGGCCAGGCCATCGTGGTCGAGAACCGCCCCGGCGCGGGCGGCAATATCGGCGCCGAGATGGTGGCGCGCTCGCCGGCCGACGGCTACACGATCATCATCGTCGCCAATGGCATGGCCGTGAACCCGGCCCTGTACGGCAAGCTCAGCTACGACCCGATCAAGGATTTCGCGCCGGTGTCGCTGCTGGCCGTGGTGCCCAACGTGCTGGTCACCAACAAGGCGAAGAATCCGCAGAAGACGGTGGCCGAAGTCATCGCCAGCGCCAAGGCCAAGCCCGGCAAGTACACCTATGCATCGGCCGGCAATGGCACGTCGATCCACCTGGCCGGCGAGCTGTTCACGTCGATGGCGCACGTGGACCTGCTGCATATCCCGTACAAGGGATCGGGCCCGGCCATGACCGACCTGCTGGGCGGGCAGGTGGACTACATGTTCGACAGCATCACGTCGGCCAAGCCCCACATCGACAGCGGCAAGCTGACCGCGATTGCGGTGACCACCAGCAAGCGGTCGTCGGCGCTGCCCAATGTGCCGACCGTGGCCGAAGCGGGCGTGCCGGGCTACGAGCTCTCGCCGTGGTTTGCCGCGTTCGTGCCGGCAAAGACGCCGCAGGCCGTCGTCGATACGCTGAACAAGGCCATGCTCGAATCGCTGAAGAAGCCGTCCGTGCAGCAGCGCCTGGCCGGCATCGGCGCAGAGCCGATTGGCAGCACTCCGGCGCAGCTGAAGGACCACCTTGCCAGGGAAACGGTCAAGTGGGGCGCGCTGATCCGCGAGCGGGGCATCCATGCCGACTGAGCGGACGGCGGCGACGGAGCCGACCCGCCAGTTGCACTACGTCATCGAGGGCGGTGCGGACAAGCCCGTGCTGGTGCTGTCGAATTCGCTCGGTACCACGTTGGAAATGTGGGACCCGCAGATGGCGGCGCTGACGCAGCACTATCGCGTGCTGCGTTATGACACGCGCGGCCACGGCCGTTCGGCGCTGCCGTCTGCTCCGTTCGGTATGACTGACCTGGCCGGCGACGTGATCGCCATCCTGGATCATGCCGGCATCGAACGCGCGCACTTCTGCGGGTTGTCGATGGGCGGGATGACCGGGATGTATCTGGCGCGCCACCATGCGGCCCGCTTCGGGCGCTTTGTGCTGGCCAACACGGCGGCGCTGATCGGGCCGGAATCGGTCTGGAACACGCGCATCGCCACGGTACACCGCGATGGCATGGCCGCCATCGTCGACGGCGTGCTGGCGCGCTGGTTCACCGACCACTACCTGCTGACGCGCCGCGACGAGATGGCGCCGGTGCGGCGCATGCTGGAAACCGCCAGCGCTGCCGGCTACACCGCCAACTGCGCGGCGGTGCGCGATGCCGATCTGCGGGGCCTGCTGGCCGCGATCGACGCGCCCGTGCTGGTGATTGCCGGGGAGCAGGATCTGGCGACGACGGCGGCCCAGGGCCGCGAGGTGGCGCAAGCCATTGCAGGCGCGCGGTACGTCGCGCTGCCGGCCGCACATCTGTCCAACTGGGAGCTGCCGGAGGCGTTCGGCAACGCGGTGATCGGCTTTATCGGCCACGCGTAGCCGCTGCAGCACCGCTGCAACGTAGCAACCGTCGCAACTTTCACAAGCACCTGCTGGCACCCGCTCCGCTATGCCGGAGCGGGTGCGATCGATGCCGGCCGATGCCTACGGCACGATTGTCAGGAACAGGTACGCGGCGAAGATCACCATATGGACCACGCCCTGGAGGATGGTCGTGCGGCCCATGCCGAGCGTCAGCGACGCCACGATCATCGTCAGGAACAGCAGCACCATTTCCTTGGCGCTGAGCCCCAGTTCCAGCGGCTGCCCGATCGTGATGAAGACGATGGCGACGGTCGGAATGGTCAGGCCGATACTGGCCAGCGCCGAGCCCAGCGCCAGGTTCAGGCTAGTCTGGATGCGGTCCGAGCGCGCGGCGCGCAGGGCGGCAAGTCCTTCGGGCAGCAGTACCAGCGCCGCGATCACCACCCCGACCACCGCTGCCGGCAATCCGGCGTCCGCAACGGCCTTCTCCACCGACGGCGAGAGCAGCTTCGCCAGCGCCACCACCGCCACCAGGCAGACAACCAGCAGCACGCTGCTGATCACGGCCACGCGCGTGGGCGGCGGCGGCGCATGCACGTTCTCGTCGTTGCTGCCATCCACCAGGAAGTAGTCGCGATGCCGCACGGTCTGCACGAACACGAAGCAGCCGTAGAGCAGCAGCGACATCACGCCCGAAAACGCCAGCTGGGACGATGACAGGACCGGGCCCGGCGTGGTGCTGGTGAAGTTAGGCAGCACCATCGTCAGCCCCAGTAGCGTGACCAGGATAGCCATGGCGGCATTGGCACCGGGCGCCTGGAACGCCTGCTCGCGGTGGTGCAGCGCACCCACGAACAGGCAGATGCCGACAATGCCGTTGCAGATGATCATGACCGCCGCGAACACCGTGTCGCGCGCCAGGCCGGCTTTCTCGGGCCCGGACGACAGCATGACCGATACGATCAGCGCCACCTCGATCACCGTCACCGCAATCGCCAGCACCAGCGTGCCGAACGGTTCTCCGACCTTGTGCGCCACTACCTCGGCATGGTGGACGGCGGAAAACACCGCGCCGGCCAGGGCGACCGACATCAGTGCGATCAGCCAGGCCTGCCCCGTCATTGCAAGGCCCAGGCCGAAGGCGGCCCAGGCGGCCAGCGGGGACCAGATGGTCCAGGCCGGCAATTTGTTGGAAGTTGCCATGTCTTTTTCCCTTTGTTCTTGTGGCTCACAGGCGCGAGCGTGCACGCCGCGTGGCGCGGGCGCAAGAGGTTCAGGCAACGATGGGGCGCGGCAGTTCCCGGCCGATGTGCGAATCAGTCGCGCGGCGGGCCGCCTCGCGGCGCATTGGCGCCGTCTTCGCGGTGCGCCGGAGGAAGCGGATCGGCGTCCCGCAGGGCGGGGTGATTTCGGTAGATCCAGCGGGCGGCAATGATGATCACCGCCAGAAACGCCAGCGCGTATCCGACAAAAGAGACTGCAATCATGTTCTGACCCAGGTTGGTCCGGCTCTTCTGGCCGGTGGCTGGTCAGTATGGGTGCGGGCCGGTAAGGCGCACACCCTCTATCGGTGGGGCGGAGGGGTCACCCAAATGTGGGGTGCGGCACTGAAAAATTGATGGTGCGAATTGAACGCTTGAGCGCTCAACGACGGTCGATCTGCGACAAAATGTCGTGTATGGGCAACACATTGTCCCCATCGGCATACATTAAGCGTTTCTTTTGGGAGTTGGGCTACAAACGAGAACCGTTATCACTTACATTCGTGGCCTTTGTCAGTTTCTTGATACAAGGAAAGACCATGATTTCGAGCCGTCGCGGACTGCCATTTGCCGCGCCCCACCTTGCCCCGTGCGCCACGGCGCTGGCCGTCTCGATGCTGTGCCTGACGCCGCAATGGGCGGCAGCCCAGGACGCCGCGGGACCGGTGCAGGGCGGCGAGACGGAAAAGATGCTCGAAACGGTGCAGGTTTCCGGAAACTGGCTCGGCACGGGGCTGCAGAACAGCGTGAAGACGTTCGCCGGCGCACGCACGGTGGTCAGCGAGCAGCAGATCGAGCAGAGCGGGGCGCAGAGCATTGGCGACGTCATGCGCCGCATCCCGGGCGTGCAGGCCACCGACAACTCCGGCACGGCCGGCAGCGCGGTGTCGCTCAATATCGGCGTACGGGGCCTGACCGGCCGTTACACGCCGCGCTCCACAGTGCTGCTCGACGGCATCCCCATGGCGGTGGCGCCGTACGGCCAGCCGCAGCTGTCGTTTGCCCCGGTCAGCCTGGGCAACATCGAGTCGATTGACGTGGTGCGCAGCGGCGGCGCCGTGCGCTACGGCCCGCAGAACGTGGGCGGCATCATCAACTTCAACACCAAGCCGATTCCGGGCGTGTTCAGCGGCGAAGCGTCGGTGCGCGAGAACATCTACACCGAAGGCGGCGGCAGCAACACCCAGTACAACGCGTTCGTGGGCACCACGCTGGACAGCGGGCTGGGCATCGCGCTGCTGTACTCGGGAATGACCGGCCGCGAATGGCGCCAGGGCAGCGACGACAACGTGAACGACCTGGCCGTGAAGTTCGCGTACGACATTACGCCGACGTCGCAGGTGTACGGCAAGGTGTCGTACTACGACGTCAAGTCGAAGACGCCGGGCGGCCTGAGCGTGGCGCAGTACAACGCCGACCCGTTCCAGAACACACGCCCCGACGACTACTGGAGCGGCAACCGCTACGGGTTCGACCTGGGTTATGTGAACACGATCTCCGCGAACCAGGAATTCGAGATCCGCACGTTCTTCAACGAGAGCTATCGCCAGAGCACGCTGCAGCAGAGCGCCACGGTGATTGCGCACCAGCCGCGCAACTACACCACGTTCGGCATCGAGCCGCGCTACACGCAGCGTTTTGGCGTGGGCCCGACCACGCATGACGTGACGGTCGGCTACCGCTATATCCGCGAGCGTGGCGACGACAACCAGTTCAGCACGAACCGCCAGACCGGCGTGAACGGCCCCACCACCACGTTCGACAACGCCACCGATGCCCATGCCGTCTACATCGACGACCGCATCGCCTACGGCAGCTGGCGCATCGTGCCGGGCGTGCGCTTCGAGCATATCGACACCACGCGCCAGCAGCGCAACACCGCGACGCAGTGGGACAGCATGAACAACAAGGCGCTGCCGTCGATCAACGTGTCGTACCTGGTGAACAGCGCGTGGACGGTGTTCGCCGACTACAGCACGTCGTTCGGGCCGGTGCAGAACACGCAGCTCAATTCGCAGACGCCGAACAATCCGCTGCAGCCGGAAGTGGCGAAGACGTTCGAAGTGGGCACGCGCTGGACCGACAGCCACATCAAGGGTGAGCTGACCGCGTTCAAGATCAAGTTCGACAACCAGATCCTGCAGGTGCCGGGCTTGTTCCCGGCCACGTTCCAGAACATCGGCGCCACCGACCACGACGGCGTGGAAGCGGCCATCGACTACACGTTCGATCGCGCCAGCCTGCTGGGCGGCCTGAACCTGTACGCCAACTACACATACACGCGCGCCATCCAGAAATCGGGTACCACGGCCGGGCTGGACGTGCCGTTCTACTCGCGCACCACCGACACGATCGGCGCACGCTACGACTGGCGCAGCTGGACGTTCAACGTTTCCACCACGCACCAGAGCAAGCAGTACGCCGATCTGGCGAACACGGTGGCCGAGAGCGCGGACGGCAGCAACGGCCTGATCCCGGGCTTCCGTACGTGGAACATCCAGGCGATGTTCAAGCTGCCGCAGCGCAAGAACACCGACATCACCGTGGGCATCAACAACCTGTTCGACAAGCGCTACTACACGCGCACCACCGACAGCAATGCCGGCCGCCTGGTGGGCGCACCGCGCATGGTCTACATCCAGGCCCGCGCCGCGTTCTGAGCGTAGCCAGACCGGCTAGTTGTGAAGCTTCAATACGTTGTATCCGTGGTTCATCCGATCTGAGTCTGGAAAACTGGAAGTCGCCAAACACCCAGACTTCCAGG